>NZ_CP187232.1:1233333-2466666 GCF_049674955.1 Sphaerisporangium viridialbum
TCGAGTTGGTACGGGACCTGGCCATCGATGCCAGGGAGGAACCGGACGCAGTGAATCCATTCCGGCAGGTCATCATCAACACGCACGCTCCCGGCGTCGTGCAACTGTGCGACCCCGCTGATCTGCTGCTGGCTGAGGCAAGGCCGTGGCGGGATTCGGACGGTACGGTCCGATCTGCTCTCTCCCTCGTTCCCTACGTGGGGTCATGGAGAGCGCTTCCGGGTAAACCGACGTTCTCGGAAGCCGATATAGTCGCGTACCTGGTGGCACCTCCCGGTGCCCAATTGCGTCTTCCCCTGGACATGGTTGGGTGAGCGTGCAAGCATTCACTGGTCTGTTCGTATCCGAAGGAACTTCCGACCTCCCCCTGGCAGATCTGGTCGAATCCTTATTTATTGACCGCGGTGTGTCGGTGCGCCTCAGTAAGCCCGACTTCACGCCTCTCGGCGGCGTGGCCAAAGATGTCAAGTCGCGGCTGGAGGCGGGTATGAGACTGCTGCACGCCTCGGTCGATCTGGTCGTTGTGCACCGAGACTCCGACAATGCGGGTTACGAGGAAAAAGCTGCTCCAGCAGTGCCTACTGACGGCAGCCGACTCTTCGGGACGTCGCCACGAGCGGACAGCCAGGCGATTTTCTCATCATCGGCGCCAACTCCTGGCACGGTTGGACCGCATGGGACCCGTTTCAGAGCTTTCCAGTTGGAAACGCTTGGTCGCTGACATCGAGTCAGTTGTGCAGGACTGGATGTAGCGTTCCGGCGAACGTGCCGCGATGGCATACGTGATGCCCAGTTGATGTAATGGAATGATTCGTCCTCTCGGCGCTCAGTGGTGGTGCCCGACTGGCTGGTGGTGGGAGCACTCACGGTCTGGGTGGGCATCAAACGGCCGGCCACGGTACGCGGGTCACGGGGGGGTCGATGATTTTCAACCGTGGACTGTGCGAACTTCCCGTCTGTTGGAATCAGGGCGCCGCGTCCCCAGGGTGGGCGGACACGGCGCCTTTGGCCGGCAGGTCAGAGGCTCGCCGCGGCGGTGACCAGGGCGCGGTGGGTCAGGACCCGGGCGAGGTGTCTGCGGTAGTCGGGGGCGGCGTGCAGGTCGGCCGGCGGCGAGGTGCCCTCGGCCGCCTGGGCGGCCGCCTCCCGCAGGGCGTCCCCCCGGTTCGGGCCGTGGTGCCGCTCCGAACCATTGGCGCCGCCCGAGCCGTTCGCCGTGGAGCCGTACAGGCCAGCGGAGCCGTTCAGCTCGGCGCCGGTGACCGCCGACTCGACCTGAGTGGCCCGTACGGGGGTCGGGCCCATGTTGGTCAGGCCCACGCGGGCCTCCTCGATGCGGCGGGGGTCGCCGTCCGTCCCGCCGGAGACCCGTACGGCCGCCGCGACGCCGACGATCGCCCAGGCCTGGGCGGTGCGGTGGAACTTCTCGTAGTGGAAGCCCCAGCCCTCACCCAGCTTGGGCACCCGGATCGCGGTGAGGATCTCGCCCGGTTCGAGAGCCGTCTCCAGGTAGTCGGCGAAGAAGTCCCGCGCCGCCACGACCCGCTCCCCGGACGTGGAGTGGATCACGAACTCCATGTCCAGCGCGATGGCCACGGCCGGCAGGTCACCGGCCGGGTCGGCGTGGGCCAGCGAGCCGCCGAACGTGCCCCGGTGCCGTACGGCCGGGTCGGCGACGGTCGCGGTGGTCAGTGCCACGAGCGGGCACTCGGCGTTGACGAGCGGCGAGCGGACCACCTCGTCGTGCGTGGTGGCGGCCCCGATGCGGACGTGGCCGTCCTCGTCGCGGATGCCGCGCAGCTCGTCCAGCCGCCCGACGTCGACGAGCAGGCTCGGATAGGCCAGTCGCAGCCGAAGCAGCGGCAGCAGCGACTGCCCTCCGGAGAGCACCTTGGCCTCGTCTCCGGCGTCCGCGAGCACCTCCACGGCCTCACCGAGCGACGACGGGCGGACGTAGTCGAAGGAAGCGGGGATCATGAGGTGGCTCCCTGCACAGCTCGCCATACCCGTTCTGGACTGCAGGGCATTCGCACGTCGTTCACCCCGTACGGGCGGAGCGCGTCGACGATCGCGTTGACCACGGCGGGCGTCGAGGCGATCGTCCCCGCCTCGCCGACGCCTTTGACGCCGAGCGGGTTGGAGGTGGCGGCCGTCTCGGTCCTGTCGGTGACGAAGTCGGGCAGGTCGGACGCCGACGGCAGCAGGTAGTCCGCCATCGTCGTCGTGAGCAGGTTGCCCTCGGTGTCGTAGACGGCCTCCTCGAACAGCGCCTGGGCGATGCCCTGGGCCAGGCCGCCATGGACCTGCCCCTCCACGATCAGCGGATTGACCACGTTGCCCACGTCGTCCACCGCGACGTACGACCTGATCTTGGTGGCCCCGGTCTCGGTGTCGACCTCGACCGCGCACAGGTGAGTGCCGTGCGGGAACGAGAAGTTGTCAGGGTCGTAGGTGGCGTCGGAGTCCAGGCTCGCCTCGACGCCGTCGGGGAGGTCGTGGGCGGCGAAGGTCGCCAGCGCCACCTCCTGGATGGTCCTGCCCGAGCCTGTGCCGCGCACCTTGAACGAGCCTCCGGCGAACTCGATGTCGTCGGCGGACGCCTCCAGCAGGTGGGCGGCGATGACCTTGGCCTTCTCCCTGACCTTGTCGCAGGCCTGGAGCACGGCGACGCCGCCGACCACCAGCGAGCGGGAGCCGTAGGTGTCCATGCCCTTGTGGGAGATCGAAGTGTCGCCGTGCAGGACCGAGACGTCGTCGAAGGGCACGCTGAGGGCGTCGGCCACGATCTGGCTCCAGGCCGTCTCGTGGCCCTGCCCGTGCGGGCTGGTGCCGGTCACGACCTCCACCTTGCCGGTCGGCAGCATGCGCACGGACGCGTGCTCCCACCCGCCCGCGCCGTAGCTGAGCGAGCCGAGCACCCGGCTGGGCGCGAGGCCGCACATCTCGGTGAAGGTGGAGACGCCGATGCCGAGCTGGACGGCGTCGCCCCGGTCGCGCCGGTCCGCCTGCTCGGCCCGCAGCTTGTCGTACCCGAACAGGGACAGCGCCTTGTCCGTCGCGGCCTCGTAGTTCCCCGAGTCGTAGGTCAGGCCGGCGATCGTGGTGTACGGGAACTCCTCGTGGGCGATCCAGTTGCGCCGCCGTACCTCGATGGGGTCCAGGGACAGCTCGGCGGCCAGCTCGTCCATGATCCGCTCGATGGCGAACGTCGCCTCGGGACGGCCCGCGCCTCGGTAGGCGTCGGTCGGCATCTTGGTGGTGAACACGCCCGTGGCGGTGAAGTCGTAGGCGTCCATCTTGTAGATGCCGTTGTACATGAACGCGCCGAGGATCGGGATGCCGGGAGTGATCAGCATCAGGTAGGCGCCCATGTCGGCCAGGAGGTCCACCCGCAGGCCCCTGAGGCGGCCCTCGGCGTCGGCGGCCACGGAGACGCGCTGGAGCTGGTCGCGGCCGTGGTGGACGGTCAGGTTGCCCTCCGACCGCGACTCGGTCCACTTGACCGGCTTGCCGAGCCGCCTGGTCAGCAGGAGCAGCAGCACCTCCTCGGCGGTGACCTGCAGCTTGGAGCCGAACCCGCCGCCCACGTCGGGCGCGACCACGCGCAGCTTGTGCTCGGGGATCCCGGTGACCTGCGCCAGCATGATCCGCAGGATGTGCGGGATCTGCGTGGACGAGTGCAGGGTGAAGGAGTCGCCGTCGGTCTGCGCGACCACCGCTCTCGGCTCCATCGCCGAGGGGATGAGCCGCTGCTGGACGAACGTGCGCTCGACGATCACGGGTGCGTCGCGGAAGGCCGCGTCGATGTCGCCCTGCGCGAACTTCCAGACGAACGCCCGGTTGCCCTCCTCGTGGACCTTGGGGCCGTCCTCCTTCAGTGCCTCGGTCATGTCGAGGACGGCGGGCAGGGGCTCGTAGTCGATCTCGATGGCCTCCAGCGCGTCCGTCGCCTTGTACCGGTCGGTCGCGACGACGCAGGCCACGGCCTCGCCCGCGTACCGCACCTCGTCCACCGCCATCGGCGGGTGGTCGGGGATGACGATGTCCTCGGTGACGGGCCATGCGCACGGCAGGCTGCCCTGCTCGCCCGCGAGATCACGGCCGCTGAACGCCGCGACGACCCCGGGCCTGCTCCGGGCGGCGGAGGTGTCCACCCGGGTGACGCGGGCGTGCGCCATCGGGCTGCGCAGGAACGCCACGTACAGCATGCCGGGGAGCTGGATGTTGTCGGTCCACTGGGTGCGCCCGGTGACCAGCCGCGCGTCCTCCTTGCGCCGGCGGGCCGCGCCGACCTCGTGCCTGCCGGGGGCGGGCTCGCTGAGCATGTCGCCCTCGGCGATCCGCCGCGCCACGAATCCGGCGTCGAGTTCCTCGGTCATCGGCCGCTCACCGCTTCTTCCTGGCCGCTCATGCTCTGCGCGCCCCGCCGTACGGCCCGGACGATGTTGCAGTAGCCGGTACACCGGCAGAGGTTGCCCTCCAGCCCCTCGCGGATCGCCTCGTCGGAGGGGTCGGGGTCGTCCTTCAGCAGGTCGATGGCCGCCATGATCATGCCCGGGGTGCAGTAGCCGCACTGAAGCGCGTGCTCCTCGTGGAAGGCCTGCTGCATGGGGTGCCACCGGCCGCCGGAGGACAGGCCCTCGACGGTGAGGACGTCGCCCTCGTCCGCCTGGACGGCGAGGACGGAGCAGCTCTTCACGGTCCTGCCGTCCAGCATGACGGTGCAGGCGCCGCAGTTGCTCGTGTCGCAGCCGATCGGCGTGCCGGTCTTTCCCAGCCGATCACGCAGGAAGTGGACGAGGAGCAGGCGTGGCTCCACCTCCTCCTCGTACGTGACGCCGTCGACGGTGACGGAGATCCGGGTCATTTGCCCTCCAGGCGCGCAGGCCGGTTGATCTATTGCCGTGCGCTGACCAGGGCGAACCTCGATGGAGGTGGCCTTCGGCAGAGTGACGGTGAGAGTGGCCTGCGCACCAACGGATGAGTGGAGTGGATGGTGAGAACCGACAAATGCGAAAGTACGCTCCTGATATCCCGGGTCAACCCCCGTGCCGGTAAAACCCTCTCGGGCGCCCTCAGGCGAGGGGGAACGGCCGGCCGTGCTCCTCGGGAGGGCGGGGGCCGAAGATCCGGCGGTCCTTCTCGTCGATCGGCAGGTCGTTGATGCTGGCCTCGCGGCGGCGCATCAGGCCGTGCTCGTCGAACTCCCACAGCTCGTTGCCGTAGCTGCGCCACCACTGCCCGCTCGCGTCGTGGCACTCGTACTGGAAGCGCACGGCGATGCGGTCGCCGGTGAACGCCCACAGCTCCTTGCGCAGCGCGTAGTCGAGCTCCCTGGACCACTTGCGGGTGAGGAACTCGGTGATCTCGTCGCGCCCGGTCACGAACTCGGAGCGGTTGCGCCAGACCGAGTCGGGAGTGTAGGCGAGGGCGACGCGGTGCGGGTCGCGGGTGTTCCAGGCGTCCTCGGCCGCCTGGACCTTCATCGGCGCGGTCTCGTCCGTGAACGGCGGTGTCAGAGATGTCATCGGCGGTCCTCCCCTAGGACTTGATCGATACCGGCCTCGGCGGGGAACGAAACCTCTGGGTTGAGCGGTGAGAACTCGATGAACCTCCAGGTCAGCGGCACTTCCCCCGGCACCTCCACGACCTCGTCCACCTCGAAGGCGACCCCGTCGCCCGCGATGGCCGCCCGGCCGGTGAGGTGCAGCCCGTGCCCGCTCTCCCAATCGAGGAAGAGCAGCCCGCAGGCGGCGTTGAGCCGCAGGTTCCCAAGGGTCATGAACATGAGGTTGCCGGGGTACTCGGGCCAGGAGAGCCGCCGGTCGCCTGCCACCCGGACGAACCCGGGGTTGCCTCCCCGGTGGGAGACGTCGCTGCCCAGCCCGTCCACGTGGGTGGCGACGAAGAAGGTGTCGGCCGTGCCGATCCAGCGCCGCTGGGCTTGGGTGAGCCGGTCCCCGGTGGTGACAGGCCCCTTCGCCAGGGTCTCGGCGGGGGCAGGCTCGCGCTTCTGGAGGTACTTGGGGCAGTTGGAGTAGACCTGCTCGGTGCGCACGACCAGGCGGTCTCCTTCGCGGCGCGCCCGGCCGTTCGCCCGCATACGCCGACGGGTTGCGGGCTCGATGCCCAGGATCCCGATGTCGTGGTCCTCCTCGAACAGCCCGGCGAGGGGACCGGCGGGCAGCGCGCCGATCTCGATCAGCCGCTCGCCCACCGGGTCGGCGAACCCCTCGGGCCCGGTGAGCGTGCCCGCCCAGACGCGCCCCCGGTCATCCGGGCTTCCGATGACCAGCATGCGCTGGGCCCGGAGGAAGGCCGCCGCCGCGGGCGGGATCTCGGGGCGCGCCCGGGCCGAGCCCAGAGGCTTGGTGATGCCGGCCCGGCGTTGCAGCAGCAGTTCGCCGGCGTGCTCCATCAGAAGAACCCGCAGGTCGGGGCGTCCTCCACGGGGGCCGTCAGCGCTTCGGCGCCGGTTGGGGCGAAGATCTCCACGCGGATGCCGTCCGGGTCCCGGAAGAAGACGCCGCCGGACTGCCTTCCCTTGGCGTGCGGGACGACCCCCTCGTAGGCGAACTCCACGCCGATCTCCCGGAGCGTGGCCTCCGCGCGGCGCACGGCGTCCATGTCGGGCGCCTGGAAGGCGACGTGGTGCAGGCCGGGAAGGCCGGTCGCGAAGCGGCCCTCGCTCTGCTGCCAGAGGGTCAGCATCGAGATGCCGTCGTAGCCGAGGGAGGCGTACCGCCGGTCGCCCTCCGTGGACTCGAAGTTGAGGTCGAAGCCGAAGACGCGCTGGTAGAACTGCTTGGCCCTGTCGAGGTCGGTCACATTGAGGCCGGCATGCCCGATCTGGAAAGCCATGTGGTCGCCCTTCACCCGAGACTTGTAACGGAATCACTGGTGTGGTTCCGTTAGGACATCTAGGCGAGCGTAACCTAACGGATGGCGATGAATCAATCCGTTAGAACTGGTCAGTCGTCGCGGTGCTGGCGATAGTGGCGGGCGGCCCTGGCGCGGTTGCCGCAGGTGACCGAGCACCACTCCTGGCGGGCGTGGTCCTTGACGAAATACAGCACGCAGCGGGGCGCCGGGCACGACCTGAGCCTGTGCCGGTCGGGGCTCGCGAGGAACTCGATCGCCGCCGTGGCCAGCGCCGCGCGCAGCCGTACGGACTCGCTCGCCGGGGTGGCGGGCACGGTTGTCGCGACGGGGTCCGCGTCCTCCGGCCATTCGAGGCTCCGGGCCAGGGGCACGGCCATCGCCGCCGCGTTCACCGTGGCGAGCGCATCGGTGAACTTCGGGAGCCGCGCGAAGTCCGCGGAGCTGGGCGGCCCGGGTGTCACGGCCCTGGCGAACAGCGCCCGTACGGCCTGCCGGAGCTCGACCACCTCGTCGCGCAGGGAGTCGCTCGCGGTGAAGCGGGCGGGGTCGACTCCGAGCTCGCCGGCGTGGTCCCTGACCCACGCGGTCAGGCCGTCCGTGTCGGCGAGGGCGTCCGAGATCTCGCCGCGGTTCAGCCGGCTCGCCCGGATCGTCTGGGTGAACAGCAGGACCAGGGGCTCGGGCATCCGTCCATCCTAACGCGCCCGCAGCCTGTGTTCCGTTAGGGTCAGCGCTTGCGCACCGCTTTGGCGATGATGCCCACGAACCCGGCGAAGCCGAGCCCGAAGACGAGGATCAGCGCCATGACCAGCGTGTCGGGTGTGGGCGGGGTCAGGTAGCGGATGCCGATGCCGATGAACAGCAGGCCCGCGAGCAGCGACAGCCAGTCGGTCCTATGCCGCACGGTGCACCTCCACGTCGCCGATGCCGGCCTTGACGTGCAGCTCGATGACCGGCACGGTGCCGGACGGGGTCACGTCGGGTTCGAGCACCTTGTCGTGGTGGACGTCCGCGCCGCCCTGCACCGTGTGCTCGATCTTCACGTCCCCCAGCCTCGTGTAGCCGAACACCTCCACGCGGGCGGTGCGGGGCACGATGATCTTGAGCTCCCCGATGGACACCGAGGCGTCGAACCGGGTGCGCGACCCGGGCGCGAGCTTGGTCCCGCGCAGGTCGAGGGTGCCGTCGCCGATGCCCACCGAGTACGAGCGCACGGCCTGCGAGCTGTCGACCGGCTCCCACGTGTAGCTGCCGATCTTCTTCGGAATACCGTTCACCGTCGACCCCGCCACCAGGAGAAGAGACATGATCGTGCCGGTCGCCACCAGGCCCGCGCCCCGGCCGAACCAGGTCGCGATCAGCAGCCCGGCGCCGATCGTGATGAGTACGACCCCACCTACCACCGGCAGGTTGAACGTGCTGGAGGACGACTGGGTGGCCACCATGATCCCTCCGACCACGAGCGCGACGAGCATCGTGAGCGCGCCGATGAAGGACTTCGGCCGCTTCGGGCGGTCGGGCCTTGCCAGGCCGGCGCCGCCTCTCCCGTAACCCCAGTCGTGCGGCTCGTACGGCTGGGGCGGCGCGTACCGGCTGTAGGGACCGCGCGGGGCGAACGGCTCACCCGAGGAGTCGAAGCCCCCCGAACCCAACCGGACAGGCCCGTATCGCGACGAAACTGGTGGGACCGCACTCTCCGGTACGACGGGAGCCGGCGGCGCCGCCGGGGGAGGCGGTGCCATGGGGGCGTCTTCCACCCTGGGCGGAGCGTCCTGCGCATCCTTGGCCAGGTCGGACAGCCGGCGGTACTCCTGCCCCATGCCCGGCCTCGCGCCGGCGCCAGGGACCGCGTCGGCGGGTGGGGCCGGCGGCGGGGCGGGCGGAGGCGCGGCGAAGGACGAGGTGAAAGGCGCGCCCGGAGCCGATGAGAACGGACGGCCCCCCACAGGAGCGTTCGCCCAGTGCTCGGGGACCGGTCGGGTGCCGCGCTTTCCCCTGAGACGCTCAGGCAGGCTCCTGGCCAGGGCCAGCAGATCGACGCCGCGTGCGTGCGCCGCCAGCAGGGCGATCGCCAGCAGCGTGCCCACGACGACCGTCGCGGTGCTGATGCCGTCGGCCGCCAGGTTGATGATCAGGCCCACCGCGAAGACCGCAGCCAGCAACGCCATCACGGTCTCGGTGTCGAAGACCCTGCGGCTCCACTGCTCGGCGTACCCCGGGCCGCCGTTCGGGCTCCTCATCAGCAGGAACGCCGCGACGTACAGCATGATGCCGATGCCGGACCCCACGACCAGGGCGGCGAAGCCCACGCGGAAGATCACCGGATCCATCCCCGTGTAGCGGCCGAGCCCGGCGCACACCCCCGTGAGCATGCGCCCCTCGTCAGTACGCTTGAGCACACGCTCCTCATCCACAGATGGGAAGCTACCTGGCTCCAGCGTCGTGTCGGGACTGCCTGCTTCGGTCATGGCTCCATCGTGGCCGCGGACAGGTCCCGCTCACCATCCGGGAGACCCCTGACTCGTCCCGGACCCCTCAGGGCAGGAGTCAGGGAGCGCCCTGATGCACGATGCCCCTTTCACGTGTGACGATGCTCAAGAGATGTCTGAGACCCCCACCATTCCCGAGGCGTACCCGCGCATGGTCCGGCCGATGCGAGGCCGGCTCGTCGCGGGCGTCGCCCAAGGCGCCGCCGCCCAGCTCCGGCTCGACCCTGTCGTGCTGCGGCTGGCCTTCGTGCTGCTCAGCGTCCTCGACGGGCTGGGCCTGCTCGCGTACGCCGCGCTGTGGATGTTCACACCGCGCGAGCAGTACGAAGGGGAGCCGCCGGGCCGCGACTGGGGCCAGGTGGCCGCGTACGGCGTGCTCGGCATGGCCCTCACGGCTTTCGGCCGGCTCACGGGCGCGTCCACCGGGGGCATCGGCACCTGGTCGATCGCCGTGGGCGGCATCGGCAGCCTGATCCTCTGGCAGCAGGCCGAGCCCCGCCACCGCCAGCGCTGGATGACCGACGCGGTGCGGCAGGTGCGGCGGTCGTGGATCCGCACCGCCCTCGGGCTGCTTCTCGTGATCGTCGGCGCGATCGGCTTCCTGGCGGCCCAGGGCAAGATCGCCGACGCCGGCCCGGGGCTGATGTTCACCGCCGTCGTGGTCGGCGGCATCGCGCTGATCGCGGCGCCCTGGCTCGCCGGCCTGTGGAAGGAGCTCCAGAGGGAGCGCCGCGAGCGCATCCGGCAGGAGGAGCGCGCCGAGATGGCCGCGCACGTCCACGACTCGGTGCTGCACACTCTCACGCTCATCCAGCGCAACGCGGGCGACCCCTTCGAGGTCACGCGGCTGGCCCGCTCGCAGGAGCGCGAGCTGCGCAACTGGCTCTACCAGCCCAAGGCGGACGCCGATGTGTCCCTCGCCGCCGCCGTGCGCCGGGTGGCCGCCGAGATCGAGGACGAGCACGGCGTGCCCATCGAGATCGTCTGCGTGGGCGACTGCGACCTGGACGACGGGCTCCGCGCCATGCTGCACGCGGCGCGGCAGGCCATGGTCAACGCGGCGAAGTACGCCGAGGCGCCGGTGATCTCCGTCTACGCGGAGGTGGAGGCGGGCGAGATCACCGTGTTCGTCAGGGACCGCGGCAAGGGTTTCAATATGGAGGACGTTCCCGACGACCGTATGGGCATCCGACAGTCGATCATCGGCCGTATGGAGCGCCATGGCGGCAGCGCGCGGATCAAGACCGGGCCTGGCGAGGGAACCGAAGTAATGCTGACGATGAAGCGGGAGCAGTCGTGATCCACGATCTGACCCGGTGTTCGAGGGAGCCGTGAGTATGGTCAAGGTACTGATCGTGGACGACCACCGGCTCTTCCGGTCCGGGGTGCGCGCGGAGCTGGGCTCCCAGATCGAGGTGGTCGGGGAGGCCGAGGACGTCGAGTCCGCGGTCTCGGCCATCGAGGCGCTCAAGCCCGACGTGATCCTGCTCGACGTCCACATGCCCGGAGGCGGCGGCCAGGAGGTGCTGCGCCGGGTGCTCGGCTCGGGGTCCTCCGTCCGCTTCCTGGCGCTCTCGGTCTCCGACGCGGCCGAGGACGTGATCGGCGTCATCCGCGGCGGCGCCCGGGGGTACGTCACCAAGACGATCAGCGGACGTGAGCTGACCGACGCGATCGTCCGGGTGTCGGAGGGCGACGCGGTGTTCTCTCCCCGCCTGGCCGGGTTCGTGCTGGACGCCTTCGCCTCCACAGAGGCGCCCTCCATCGATCCCGAGCTCGACTCCCTGACCACGCGCGAGCGCGAGGTGCTGCGGCTGATCGCGCGGGGTTACGCGTACAAGGAGATCGCGAAGGAGCTCTTCATCTCGGTGAAGACGGTCGAGACCCACGTCTCCTCGGTCCTGCGTAAACTCCAGCTCTCCAACCGTCACGAGCTGTCTCGCTGGGCCACCGCCCGGCGTCTCGTGTAGACCAATGCCCGGGCGGGAGCGTGACGGGTCGGCCAAGATTGGCCGGGTGACCACTCGCGCGCTTCTGCCGCTCTTACTCGCAGCCGTGCTCGCGGCGGGCTGCTCGTCCCTGGGCTCGGGGAAGGACCAGATCTCCGCGCCGAGCCCCTCGCCCAAGGCGTCCGGGTCGCCCCTGGCCCTCGGGCAGACGTTCGAGGAGGACGTCCAGCTCGCGCGCACCTTCACCGAGCGCTACTGGCAGCAGCGGTTCCAGGCCTCGGGCAGGATCTACCGTCCTCTGCAGGGGTTCATGGCGTACTCCGGGGAGAACGGTCCCGCCTGCGGCGGCCAGCCCGCCGTGCCGGGCAACGCCTTCTACTGCCCGGTCGGGCACTTCGTCGCGTACGACGAGGCGTGGATGCGCTCGCTCTACGACAAGATGGGCGACGGGGCGGTATACGTGATCATCCCCCACGAGCTGGGCCATGCCATCCAGGCGCAGCTCATGCGCGACTTCAGCCTGAGCATCCAGCGCGAGCTCCAGGCCGACTGCTACGCGGGCGGCGCGCTGAGGGGCATGATCGACGCCAGGATGCTGGAGGCCGAGAGCGGCGACGAGGCCGAGCTGCTCACCAATCTCGCGGCGGCGGGCGACCCGAGCGAGGCGTGGTGGCGGGAGGACGCCCACGGCACCCCGGTCCAGCGCCAGCAGGCGTTCGCCACCGGCTACAACAGTGGCGTCGACGCATGCTGACATACGCCGAGATGCGGACCGGCGAGGTTCCCGGATACGCCGTCAGATGGATGTGCCGTCCCGGGGCGGCCCGTAGCCTGGCGGTGCAGACGCAGGCCAGGGAGGTGGTCATGGCTACTGAATTCGTCCGCGGGGCCGGCTGGGCGGCCCGGGGATCCTGCCGGGGGGCCGATCCCGAGCTGTTCTTCCCCGACGCCCCGTTCCCCGATCAGGAGGCGCGGGCCAAGGCCATCTGCGCCACGTGCCCGGTGATCGCCGAGTGCCGCGCCTATGCCGTGCGCGCGGGGGAGCCCGAGGGCATCTGGGGCGGCCTCACCACGGCCGAGCGCCGCAGCCTGCGCTTCCCCCGTGGCTGGAGACAGCGCGCCGCCTCATGACACGGGCTTCCCGGCGCGTCACGGCCTTGGGTACGGCTGATCAGCTTCCGGCGCGTGACGATCCGCGCCTCCTGCCCGCCGCCGTGGGCGTGCTCGTGGTGGCCAACGTGCTGAACAACCGCGTCGCCCGGCGGCTCGCGCCGGTGACCTCGGCCCTGGCGGCGGGCACGCTGGTCGTCCTGGCCCGGCGGTCGGGCCTGTCCTGGGCCGAGATCGGGTTCGAGGGCGGCGCCAGGGGCGTGAAGATCGGTGCGGCGCTCGCGGGCGCCGTGGCCACGGTGTACACCGGCGGCGTCCTGCTGCCCCGCACCCGGCGTTTCTTCCGCGACGAGCGGGCGCTCGGGCTGTCGCGCGCCCGCCTCGCGGAGGAGGTCCTGGTCCAGGTCCCGCTGGGCACGGTCCTGCTGGAGGAGGTCGGGTTCAGGGGAGTGCTGCCCGCAGTGCTGCGCCGCTCGTACGGTGCGGGGGTGGCCGTCGCGGGATCCTCGGCCCTCTTCGGGCTCTGGCACATCCTCCCGGCCATGGACATGGCGGCTGCCAACCCCGCGCTCGGCGGCCTCGCCGACGGGGGCTCTCGCGGTGACGGCGCGGCCCGGCTCGTCGTGGGGTCCGTCGTGTCCACGGGGCTCGCGGGGGTGTTCTTCCACGAGCTACGGCGGCGCGGGGGGCTGCCCGCGCCGTCCCTGTTCCACCTGGCCACGAACTCGCTCGGGTTCCTCGCCGCCAGGACCGCGAGGCGTCTGGACCGGTTGGGCGGCCGGAGCCCTCAGCCGGTCGGGACGACCTGGAAGCCCTCGGCGTAGCTGCCCTCGGGAAGCCCGGCGGCCTGGGCGGTGGCCGAGAGCCAGCCCTTGACGAAGTCCTCCAGCGTGTCCAGGTGGGCGACCTGGCTCTCGTGCGCCCGCAGGGCCGCGATCTTGCGGTCCACGGCCGAGGTGATGTCCACGTAGTGGTTCGGCGTCGGGCCGCCCGTGAGCCACACCTCGCGGGCCGTCCATGCCTCCAGGCCCTCCTCCACGAGGAGTTCGGGGAACGCGTACGGGTTGCGCGCGTCGGGGTAGACCGCGTCCAGCGTCGCGCCGCCGACCGCCCGGTGGTCGGGATGGCTCGGCCCGATGCGGGCGTAGTTGCGCTCGGGCGAGGAGGTGATGACCCGGTCGGGACGGACCTGGCGGATCACCCGGGCGATGTCGCGGCGCAGGCCGAGCGTCGGTTCCACGGTGCCGTCGGCGTATCCGAGGAAACGCAGGTCCTTCACCCCGACCCGCCTGGCGGCCTCGGTCTGCTCGGCCCGCCGCAGCGCGGCCATGCCGCCGTTGTCCAGGGCGCGGTCGAACCCACCGGCGTCGCCGTCGGTCACGATGCAGTACACGACGTGGATACCCTTGTCGGTGAACGTCGCGACCGTGCCCGCCGCCCCGAAGTCCACGTCGTCAGGGTGCGCGGTCACCACGAGAATCGTGCTGATGTCGGCGTCGTCAAGTGCGGTCACGATCGTCCTCCTCGGTTCACAGGGCGGTGAACAATTGACCATCTCTCGATATTTCCAGCTTGAGGGCCCAATGCCCGGCCGGTCGGGCCGTCCGGCGGCGGGGGCGGTGCCCGAACAGGCTGCCAGTGTCGGTGGGCGGCCATAATCTAGGGGCGTGTCGACCCGAGCCATGAACCCCACCGTTGATCATCCGCTGCTCGACGGGCTCAACCCGCAGCAGCGTGACGCCGTCGTCCACGCGGGCAGCCCGCTCCTGATCGTCGCGGGTGCCGGCTCGGGGAAGACACGTGTGCTCACCCACCGCATCGCCTACCTGCTCTCCGAGCGCGACGTGCAGCCGCAGGAGATCCTCGCGATCACCTTCACCAACAAGGCCGCCAGAGAGATGAAGGAGCGGGTCGACAAGCTCATCGGCCCGAGGTCCAAGGCCATGTGGGTGATGACCTTCCACAGCGCCTGCGTCCGCATCCTGCGCAGGGAGGCCAAGCGGCTGGGGTTCACCTCCAGCTTCTCCATCTACGACCAGGCCGACTCCCAGCGGCTGATGGCGATGGTCTGCCGCGAGCTCGACCTCGACCCCAAGCGCTACCCCCCGCGCTCGTTCTCCGCGCAGGTCAGCAACCTCAAGAACGAGCTGATCGACTACGAGACGGCCGCCGAGAAGGCGCAGACGCATCTGGAGCGCACGCTCGCCGAGGCCTACCGCGGCTACCAGCGCAGGCTCACCGAGGCCGGCGCGATGGACTTCGACGACATCATCATGCTCACGGTCACGCTCTTCCAGCTCTTCCCCGAGGTGGCCGAGCACTACCGCCGCCGGTTCCGCCACGTCATGGTCGACGAGTACCAGGACACCAACCACGCGCAGTACATCCTGGTCAGAGAGCTCGTGGGCCGGCCAGAGGTGCGCACCGCCGACGGCGACCTCGTGCGGGGTTCCGTCGACCCCGCCGAGCTGTGCGTGGTCGGCGACGCCGACCAGTCGATCTACGCCTTCCGCGGCGCGTCGATCCGCAACATCCTGGAGTTCGAGCGCGACTATCCGGACGCCCGCACGATCCTCCTCGAGCAGAACTACCGCTCCACCCAGACGATCCTGTCGGCCGCCAACGCAGTGATCTCGCGCAACGAGAGCCGCAAGCCCAAGAACCTCTGGTCCGACCAGGGCGCCGGCCCCAAGATCATCGGGTATGTCGCCGACAACGAGCACGACGAGGCCATGTTCGTCGCCCAGGAGGTCGACCGGCTCTCCGACGAGGACGACGTGACGCCCGGCCAGGTGGCGGTCTTCTACCGCACCAACGCCGCCTCCCGTGTGTTCGAGGAGATCTTCATCCGCACCGGCCTGCCGTACAAGGTGGTCGGTGGCGTGCGGTTCTACGAGCGCAGGGAGGTCCGCGACCTGCTGGCCTACCTCCGGGTGCTCGCGAACCCCACCGACATGGTGTCGCTGCGGCGCGTGCTCAACGTTCCCAAGCGCGGCATCGGCGACCGGGCGGAGGCGATGGTCGAGGCGTTCGCGGGCCGTGAGCGCGTCGGCTTCTGGGAGGCGCTCCGGCGGGCGGACGAGGCCCCCGGCCTGGCCACCCGTTCCCTCAACGCGATCAGGGAGTTCGTCGCGCTGCTCGACGACCTGCGGAGCAAGGAGCTGCCGATCTCCGAGCTGGCCGAGGAGGTCCTGTCCAGCACGGGCTACCGCACCGAGCTGGAGACCTCGGGCGACCCGCAGGACGAGAGCAGGCTGGAGAACCTCAACGAGCTCATCTCCGTGGCCCAGGAGTTCGAGGAGGCCAACCCCGAGGGCACGCTCGTCGACTTCCTGGAGCAGGTCTCGCTGGTGGCCGACGCCGACCAGATCCCCGAGGGCGAGGACCACCAGGGCGTCGTCACGCTGATGACCCTGCACACCGCGAAGGGGCTGGAGTTCCCCGTGGTGTTCCTCACCGGCCTGGAGGACGGCGTCTTCCCCCACATGCGGTCCCTCGGCGAGCCGCGTGAGCTGGAGGAGGAGCGCCGCCTGGCCTATGTCGGCATCACCCGGGCCCAGCAGCGGCTCTACGTCTCGCGTGCCGCCGTCCGCAGCTCGTGGGGGTCTCCCGCGTTCAACCCCGCGTCCAGGTTCCTCGCCGAGGTGCCGTCCGACCTGCTCGACTGGCGCAGCGATCCCGAGAAGAGCGCCTGGAGCGCCGCGACCTCGCGCCAGAGCCGCACGGCTCCCGCCCCCAAGAAGGCCGGCGGTCGGGTGATCCCGAACCTCAGCCCGGGCGACCGCGTCTCCCACGACACCTTCGGGCTCGGCACCGTGGTGACCGTCGACGGCATGGCCGAGAAGACCAAGGTCAAGATCGACTTCGGCTCCGGCGGCGAGAAGACCCTCCTCCTCGCCTACGCCCCCCTCGAAAAGCTCTGAGGGCCGACACGAAAGGCCCGGTGACTTCGGTCACCGGGCCTTGGTCGTCAGCGGTCCTGCCGCCTATTGCGTGTCGCCGGCCGCGTCCGGGAGAACCGCGAACGTCGGGTCCGGCAGGGTGAAGGGCTCCTTGGGAAGGTCCTTCGCGTCGACGACCTCCCAGGCGGGCGGAGCCGTGATGACGACCTTCGCCCTCCACGAGGAGTAGTTCGACGTGGTCACCTGCTTGACTTCGCCGAACTCCTTGTCGTGATCGACGCGGGTGACGGAGAACCTGCGGGGAAGCAGGTCGCGTCCCAGCCAGAGCTTCCAGTCGACCTTGGTGGCGGTCTCCGAGAGGCCGCCAGGACGCTTCTTCGTCGCGGGGGACAGCTCCCGCAGCCTGGCCGCCGTGATCGTGCCGGCGTAGACCGTGGTGGCGGTCCCGTCGATGACGCCGCCGGGCTTCTTCACCTTGGCGGTGGCCAGCAACCCCTCGTACGTCCGGCGCTGGGCGAGGTCGGCGTCGGGCGCGAGGGCCGTCTGCGTCGCGAACGGCGTCCCGGCGTACCGCACCCAGCTCATGCCCACGGGGAGGTAGGGCTTGTAGGTCTCCCCGCTGGCATAGGTCTTGCCGCCTACACCGATCTGCCGGACCGGCATCTGCAGATCTTCGAGCCCTTCGAACTCCGCACCGCTCAGGTGATACCTGCTGGTGAGGTCCGAGGAGACGATGCCGGAGCGCGCGAACCCGAGCTTCCCGGTCGTGAACTCCTCCATCAGGGGCTTCCCGGCCCTCGTCAGTGTGGCGTGGTGGCTGACCTTTACCCCGTGGCCCGCGACGAACTGCTTGTGCAGTGCGTCAACGGGGTCGGCGGGCTTGGCCTGGGCGTTTGCGGCGGTGGCCAGCGCCGGCGCGATCAGTGCCGCCGCGACCACTCCGGTGAGCCGGGCGCCCCATCGTTTGATCATGAGCTTCCGTCCTGTGGGGCGATCAGCGCTCGGGTGAGGCCATGCTCGGGACCATCGTGGTGAGATCACGGCTGTCCGGAAGGTCGGTGCCGAGGTCGTTCTCGTCGACCACCTCGCCGGCGGAAGGTGCCGTCAGAGAGACCTTCGCCCCCCACGACGAGTACTTGGTGTCCACGACGTTCTTCCATGATGAGAAGTCGCGGCCCGCCTTCAGCTCGAACGTGGTGATGAGGCGACGGGCGAGTAGATCCTTCCCGAGCCACAGCTTCCAGCCCACCTTGACCTTCGCCAGGGCGGAGTTCGGCTTCCAGCCTGGCATCTTCTGGAGCACCGGGGAAAGCTTGTACACCGTGCCGTAGGCGATGGAGCCGGTGTACAGCGTGGTCGCCGTTCCGTCCACCTTTCCGCCGGGACGCTTGACCGAGGTGGTGGCGAGCAGGGCCTTGTACGACCGGCGGTCGAGGATGTCCACCAAGGTCGATGGGCCGGGTACGAGGGCATGCTCGCCCGTGTACCGGATCCAGGTCTTCCCCTCGGGCAGGCAGGATTCGTAGTACGGGCCTGAAGCGTAGGTGGCGTTCTGGAGGGCGAGGATGCGGCCTGGCTTCGCCATCTCCTTGGCCTGCTTGCGGTCGGGGTACCGGGCGTACCTGCCTGTCGTGTCCGACGCGACGATCCCGGCTGGGCCGAGCTGGACGCTGCCGCTCTCTCGCCAGTCGAGTTCCGTCTTGCCTTTCCACCCGAGGATGTAGCGGCTGGTCACTTTGATGCCGTGGTCCTTGACGAGCCGCTGGGTGAGCGCGTCGAGAGGAGTGGCGGCCTTGGCCTGCGCGTTCGCGGTGGTAGCGGTCGCCGGAGCGATCAGCACGGCCGCGGCGACTCCGGTGAGTGCGGCGATCAATCGCCTCATGGACAATTCTTCCTCTGCTGGATGGCTGGGGGCGAGCGCTCAGCGCTCCCGCGTGGCCATGCCGGTGATGGTGGTGGTGAAGTCGGGGGTCGTCTCGGGAAGGTCGCCTTCGAGGTCCTTCTCGTCGATGACGAGGTCGGCCGGGGGCGCCTTGATGGCGACCTTGCCGCCCCAGGAGGTGAAGCGGGCGTCGGTGGTGATGGAGATGTCGCCGATGAGCGGGTTGGTGGACAGCGGGAAGACGGTCTGGAACCGGCGGGGAAGCTGGTCGCCTCCGACCCACATCTTCCAGGGCAGCGTGACGGTCTTCTTGGTCTTGAGCGACTTGGCGAGGTCGGCGACCGTCGGCGAGACCTTGGCGAGCTGGGCCAGCGTGATGGAGCCGCGGAGCAGGGTGGTCCTGGCGCCGCCGACCTTGCCGCCGTTCCCCTTGGCCTTCGTGCTCCCGAGGACGGCCTTCAGCACCTTGGGCTGGAGGACGTCGATCAGGCTGCTGGTGCTGTTCCCGCCCGAGGGGGCGCTGGTGCGCACCCAGGTCCGGCCGGCGGGCAGGAGGTCGTCGTACAGCGGGCTCTTCATGTAGGCCTTGCCGTCGACGACGACGATGCGGACGGTGGAGTCGCCGCCCTCGCCGCCGAAGTTCGAGATGGTCTTGGTGTCGTAGGCGTCGACACCCGACTTCCCGAAGCGCAGGACGCCCACCTGGCGGTACCGGAACAGGTCCTTGCCGTCGAGCTTCATGCGCGTGTCCTCGTCCAAGCGGACGGTGGTCTTCTTCGCGAACTGCAGCCGCAGGGCGTCTACCGCGTTCTTGGGGGCCGCCTTCGCGGTGGTGGAGGCCGCGTGCGCGGTGGACGGCGCGGCCATTGCCAGCGCGGGTGCCACCAGAGCGGTCGCGGCTAGGGCGATCAATCGCCTCATTGGGGGGTTCCTCCCGTTGTAAGACCCTCTCCCCGTCGTCGAGGGTTCGAGCATTCTCCCGAGTCAAGATCACGGGAAAATCACGACTCGTACTGGACAGATGGCTTCTGGGCGAATTAAGGTTCGTGTACGAAATATCAAGGTGCGAACTTTATGGGGGCCATGGAGGAGAAAGAGGCGGCCGCGGAGATCGCCCGGCTGTATCCGGCGATCTATCGGCGGTTCAAGGCGTCGGCCCGGCCCGTGGCCGGATCGGGGCTGACCGCCCGGATGCACGCCGTCCTCGGGCACCTGACCGCCTCGGGCCCGCTCACCGTGGGAGAGCTGGCCGAGCACCTACGCCTGTCCAGGGCCGCGACCACCGAGCTCGTCGACCGGGTCGAGGAGCGCGGGCTGGTCGCCCGCATCAGGGACGAGCGCGACCGGCGCCGCGTCTTCGTCTGGGTGACCGACGAGGGCCGTACGGCCGCGGCGGCCGTGCGTCCGAGAGTCCTGGAGGACGACGCGCTGGCGCGGGCGGTGAGGCGGATGACAGAACAGGAAAGGCGAGGGCTCGTGGAAGGACTGCGGGCCCTTCTCGGAGAGGAAGAAAGATGAGCGTCGAGACCTGCGAGAGCTGCGGGATGCCGATGGCGACCGCCGAGGACCACGCGCCCGGCCACCCGGACGGCGCCTGGTGCGCGCACTGCGCGCCCGAGGGGACCCTGCAGCCGTTCGAGGAGCGGTTCGAGCGGATGGTGCAGTGGCAGACCCAGCGCACCGGCCAGTCGCGCGCCGAGGCCGAGACGGCCACCAAGGCGTACATGCGCACGCTGCCCGCCTGGCGCGACCATCCGGCGCTTCGCGAAGAGGCGCGATAGAGGCGAAAGCGAAGTGACATCCCCGGCCGGAGTGGGGGCGACCCGGCGCCGGCTCGGGAGTAAGTAGTACCGGTCATGACAAAAGCGGGTCAGGGCGGCCTTTTGTGAAATTTGTGGAAATTTGCCGTATCTCATTACCCACTGCCACGGGTTAAAGGCCCCCCGGCGAGCGTTCCAGGTCCCGGTGGCGGCTAGGCTTCTGAGGCCAGGCTTCCGGCAGATCGCGGGTGCCCCGAGGTCTGGTCCTCAACGTAGAGAAGAAGTCAGCCGGACAAGCAAGGACGGACCCTCGTGGACCTGTTCGAACATCAGGCGAAGGAGCTCTTCGCGGAATATGGCATCCCGGTGCCGCGCGGCGTCGTCGCGCACACCGTGGAGGAGGCACGCGCGGCAGCGGAGCAGCTGACCGGTCGCGTTGTCGTCAAGGCCCAGGTCAAGACCGGGGGCAGAGGCAAGGCCGGAGGCGTCAAGGTCGCCTCCGACGCCGCTGACGCCGAGCAGAAGGCCACCGACATCCTCGGCATGGACATCAAGGGTCACACGGTCCACAAGGTCCTCGTCGAGGAGGCCAGCGCGATCGCGGAGGAGTACTACTTCTCCTTCCTGCTCGACCGCGCGAACCGCACCTTCCTCGCCATCTGCTCCGCCGCGGGCGGCATGGAGATCGAAGAGGTCGCGCACACGTCGCCCGACAAGGTCGCCCAGATCCCGGTCTCCCCGCTGACCGGCGTCGACCGCGACCGGGCCCGTGCGATCGCGCAGGCGGGCGGCCTGCCCGAGGCGGCCCTCGACGGCGCCGCCGACATCATCGAGAAGATCTGGGCCGTCTTCGTCGACGAGGACGCCACGCTGGTCGAGGTGAACCCCATGATCCTGACCCAGGACGGTCAGGTGAAGGCGCTCGACGGCAAGGTCACCCTCGACGACAACGCCTCCTTCCGCCAGGCCGAGCACGGCTCCTACGCCGACAAGGCCGCGGAGGACCCGCTCGAGGCCAGGGCCAAGGAGAAGGACCTCAACTACGTCAAGCTCGACGGTTCCGTCGGCATCATCGGCAACGGCGCGGGCCTGGTCATGTCGACCCTCGACGTCGTCGCCTACGCGGGCGAGCAGTTCGGCGGGCAGAAGCCGGCCAACTTCCTCGACATCGGCGGCGGCGCCTCGGCGGAGGTCATGGCCAACGGCCTGGAGATCGTCCTTTCCGACCCGAGCGTCAAGTCGGTGTTCGTGAACGTCTTCGGCGGCATCACCTCGTGTGACGCGGTCGCGAACGGCATCGTCTCGGCCTTCAAGCTGCTCGACGACCGGGGCGAGACCGTGACCCACCCCCTCGTCGTCCGGCTGGACGGCAACAACGCCACCCTCGGGCGGCAGATCCTGTCCGACGCGGCACTGGCCCGCGTCGAACTCGTCGACACGATGGACGAAGCGGCCAAGCGCGCCGCCGAGCTCGCTGCGGTAGGTGCGTAATGGCAATCTGGCTGACCGAGAACAGCAAGATCATCGTCCAGGGCATCACGGGGTCCGAGGGGTCGAAGCACACCCGTCGCATGCTCAAGGCCGGTGCCAAGGTCGTCGGCGGTACGAACCCCCGCAAGGCCGGCACGACCGTTGACTTCGACGGCGTCGAGCTCCCGGTCTTCGCGACCGTGGCCGAGGCCATGGCCGCCACCGGCGCCGACGTCACCGTGATCTTCGTCCCGCCGGCGGGCACCAAGTCCGCCGTCATCGAGGCGATCGACGCCGAGATCCCGCTCGCCGTCGTCATCACCGAGGGCGTGCCGGTCCACGACAGCACCGAGTTCTGGGCCTACGCGATCTCCAAGGGCGCCAAGACCCGCATCATCGGGCCGAACTGCCCCGGCATCGCCTCGCCCGGCGCCTCCAACGCCGGCATCATCCCGGCCGACATCACCTCGGCGGGCCGCATCGGCCTGGTGAGCAAGTCGGGCACGCTGACCTACCAGCTGATGTACGAGCTGCGGGACATCGGGTTCTCCACGGCGGTGGGCATCGGGGGCGACCCGGTGATCGGCACGACGCACATCGACGCGCTGGAGGCCTTCCAGGCCGACCCCGGCACCGAGGCGATCGTGATGATCGGCGAGATCGGCGGGGACGCCGAGGAGCGCGCGGCGGCCTACATCGAGGAGCACGTGACCAAGCCGGTCGTGGCCTACGTGGCGGGGTTCACCGCCCCGGAGGGCAAGACCATGGGTCACGCCGGGGCCATCGTCTCCGGTTCCGCGGGCACCGCCCAGGCCAAGAAGGAAGCCCTGGAGAAGGTCGGCGTCCGCGTCGGCAAGACCCCCAGCGAGACCGCCCGCCTCATGCGCGAGGTCATGCGCTCCCGCTGACGTCTCATTCCCAGTTACGCGAAGAACGCCCGGTCACCGACCGGGCGTTCTTCGCGTCCGCTCACGATCCGGAGAACGGACGCTTGATCGGTCTGGGGACAAAGGGGGCGACACGCGGGCGTGGTAGGCACGCCGGGGGCGTACATGCTGAGAACATCGACTACTGTGACGGCCCTTCTCGACCAGCTCCGGGCGGCCCCCCGCACCGTGCTCAGCCGCATCCCGCTCGCCGGGAGCGGGAGTGACGACGACGAGGCCCGCCGTCCGCTGCCCGTCTCCGGCATGCTCGCCGCCGCCGCCACGCTGGGCGTCGGCCTCGCCGTCCTGACCACGCTCACCCTCATCGGGTGGATCGCCGCGCCCCGAGGGGCCTTCGGTCAGGGGCTTCCCGGGGTGTTCAGGGCGGCCTGCCAGGTGTGGCTGGCCGCGCACCATGCCGGGTTCGCCATCCCCGGCGGGCGGGTCGGCCTGCTGCCCCTCGGCCTGATGGTGCTGCCCGCCGCCCTGCTGTACCGCGCGGCGATCTGGATGGCGCGGGACGCCGACCTGCGGCTCCGGCTGCCCGCCCGGCTGCCGAAGGGAAGCACCAAGGACCTGGCCAACGCCCGGCGTCGCGCCCAGCTCGTGCTGATCGCGCAGGCGGGCATCTCGCTGGCCGCGCCGTACGCCCTGCTCGCCGGGGTGATCGCGCTGGTCGCCCAGAACAACGTGACGCAGCCGTTCGTGGGGGAGGCCCTGCTGAGCCACCTCGTGCTGGCGTTCGTCGCCGGGTCGCTGGCGACGGCGCGCACCATCGGCCCCTGGCGCTCGATGCTCCGGCTGCTTCCCGAGCGCGCGAGGTCGGTGGTCGTCGGCACGGCCGTCGCCCTCTCGACGATGCTCGCCGCCGGGCTCGTGCTCGTGCTCGTGGCCGTCGTGATGAACTTCGGGCAGATCCAGCGGCTGTCGGAGCTGCTGGCGCCGGGGTTCATCGGCGGGCTGCTCCTGCTGCTCGTGGAGGCGCTCTACCTCATCAACTTCGTGATCTGGGGTGTGGCGTACATCAGCGGGCCGGGGTTCGCCCTCGGCACCGGCACCCTCGTCGCGCCCACCGGCGTCCAGCTCGGCACCGTGCCGTCCCTGCCGATCCTCGGCGGGCTGCCCGACTCGGGGGTCACCTCTCCGTGGATCATGGGGGTGCTCGCGATCCCCTTCCTGGCAGGGGCGGTCGCGGGGGTGGTCGTCGCGCGCATCGCGCCGACCCCGCACTTCGAGTCCGCGCCGCTCTGGGGGTTCGTCTGCGGGCTCGCCACCGGCCTGTCGGCCGGGATGCTCGCGGCGCTCGCGGGCGGCCCGCTCGGCGGGGCGCGCCTGTCGGCCGTGGGGCCCTCCGCCTGGGAGGTCGCGCTGTCGGTCGCCCTGGAGGTCGGCGTCGCCGCCGGCATCTCCGCCGGGCTGGCCAACTGGTGGCTGGTGTTCCACGGCGCCCGCGTGCCCGCCCCGGCCCCGGTTCGCAAGGCCGGGGACGCCATCGTCAAGGTGGCGAGCAAGGTCAAGCTGTCCACTCCGCCCGCCACCGGACGGCTTCCCGGCCACTGGATGGACGCCACCGAGGCCGACACCCAGCCCATCCCGGTGATCCGCGCCGACTGGGCCGACGAGCACGCCTCCGCCGCCGCCGAGACCTTCGAGCCCGCCCCCGGGAAGACCCCCGCGGGCAAGGGTCCCGTCACGGGGAAGGGCCCGGCCAAGAAGGGGCCGGCGGGAACGAGGCCCGCCGCCGCGAAGGGCCGGGCCGACGGGAAGCGCGAGGAGCCCCGCCCGCCGCGCCGCGACATCGTGGACGAGTCCGACGACCGCGGCGGTCACATCATCTACGTCGATCCGTACGCGTGGGACCGCGATCCCTGACGGTGGTCGTGTCCTGGGGCGTGCTAAACGTGGGAGCGTGATCCCTCGCCGCTGGGAGACGGCTCGAAAAGGATCTCGTCCGGGTAGCACCACGCCCAGTTCTCGCCGGGCTCGAACGACTCGGCGATCGGATGCCCGATGGTGGCGTAGTGCCGGGACGCGTGCCGGTTGGGCGAGGAGTCGCAGCAGCCGACGTGCCCGCAGGTCAGGCAGGTGCGCAGGTGGACCCACCGCGACCCCGTCGCAAGGCACTCCTCGCAGCCGAGGGGGGTGTGCGGCTCGACGTCGCGGATGAGGCCGAGGTGCGTGCAGGCGTTCACGGGTTCTCCTTGAGCTTCACGGGGCATCGCACGGGTCGCGTGGCCGACCCGGAGCGGTCTCCCTCCCCGGCGGGACGCCGAGGCTCATTATCGGAATATCTCCATCTAAAGGCCGAAGCGGCCGTCACGACGGCCGCCCGATCCGACGATTTATGGAGCGAAGGGAAGCCGCAGACTGCCCTTTGGGATGAACGGGAGCCTGCGCTCCATCGCCTGTTCGAGCCCGTTCACGCACGCCTGCTGGGAGGTCGCCGTGCCCGCGCCCTTCATGCACTCGGTGTAGGCGGTGAGCTCGGCGCTGAAGTACATCTGGAACCACGTCACCGACGCCGCCATGACGATCGAGACGATCGAGATCAGCGACCCGACTATGGGCATGACCACGGGCAGGCGCTTCGCGGACTGCGTCCGCCACGCCCGGAAGCACACGATGATCGAGAACACGCCCAGAGCCAGGCCCATCACGGGGACCAGCAGTGTCAACGCCAGCGCGCCTATGGAAATCAGCAGCGCCCGGCGCCCGACCTCGACCCCCGAAGCCTCCGCGGGTGGTAGCACCTGACCTCCTCTGCGTCATGGAGCGGGCGGGCCGATACGCTGACAGCCGTACCCGTCAACGTCGCCCCGAAGGAGTGCAGCCCTGTCGGCTCGGCTCGTTGTCCTCGTCTCCGGTTCGGGGACCAACCTACAGGCCCTGATGGATGCCGCCGCTGCTGACGCATACGGCGCCCGCGTCGTGGCCGTCGGCGCCGACCGCGACGGCATCGAGGGTCTCGCCCGCGCGCGCCGCGCGGGCCTCCCGGCCTTCGTCGTCAAGCTGGCCGACCACCCGTCGCGAGCGGCCTGGGACCAGGCCCTCCGTACGGAGATCGCCTCCCATGATCCCGACCTCGTCGTCTCGGCGGGATTCATGAAGATCCTCGGCCCCGAGGTGCTCAACGCCTTCCCGGTCGTCAACACCCATCCTGCCCTGCTGCCGTCGTTCCCGGGCGCGCACGCGGTCGCCGAGGCCCTCGCGTACGGGGTGCGCGTGACCGGGTGCACGGTCCACCTCGTTGACGCGGGCGTGGACACCGGCCCGGTCATCGCCCAGGAGGCGGTGGCCGTGCGTGACGGCGACGACGAGGACGCGCTCCACGAGCGCATCAAGACCGTCGAACGCCGCCTGCTCGTCGAGGTGGTGGGCCGCATGGCCCGGGAAGGCTGGACCGTGACGGGACGTCACGTCCGCCTGGGCCCGGATCCCGACCCGGTGCCGGGAGCTCCGGCCGAGCCGGTTTCTCTGAGCCAGTCGCAATCTCCGGCCGGTCCAGGAGTCCTGGACGTCCCGGAAACAGGGAGGAGCACGAAGTGACCCGCATCGCCATCCGGCGCGCGCTGATCACGGTTTATGACAAGTCCGGGCTGGAGGAGCTCGCCCGGGCCCTGGACGCCGCGGGCGTCGAGATCGTGTCCACGGGGGGCACGGCGTCGAAGATCGCCTCGTTCGGCGTGCCGGTCACCCCGGTCGAGTCGCTGACCGGCTTTCCCGAGTGCCTCGGCGGCCGGGTCAAGACCCTGCACCCGAGGGTGCACGCGGGCCTGCTGGCCGACGGCTCGAACCCCTCCCACGTCAAGCAGCTCGAAGAGCTGGAGATCGAGCCGTTCGAGCTGGTCGTGGTCAACCTGTATCCCTTCCAGGAGACGGTGGCCTCCGGGGCGTCCGCGCCCGAGTGCGTGGAGCAGATCGACATCGGCGGGCCCGCCATGATCAGGGCGGCGGCCAAGAACCACGGCACGGTCGCCGTGGTCGTCGACCCGCGCGGGTACGGCGACGTGCTTAGGGCGATCGAGGAGGGCGGCTTCACCGAGCCCCAGCGCCGCCGCCTCGCCGCCCAGGCCTACGCGACCACCGCGTCGTACGACACGGCCGTGGCCTCGTGGTTCGCCGGCGTCTACGCGACGGACGAGGAGGAGGCCGCCTGGCCGTCCTTCATGGGCGCGGCCTGGAAGCGCAGGGCCGTGCTCAGGTACGGCGAGAACCCCCACCAGGGCGCCGCGCTGTACTCCGGCGGCCAGGACGGCCTCGCGAACGCCGAGCAGCTGCACGGCAAGGAGATGTCCTACAACAACTACGTCGACGCGGACGCCGCCTGGCGGGCCGCGTGGGACTTCTCCGAGCCCGCCGTCGCGATCATCAAGCACGCCAACCCGTGCGGGCTCGCGGTCGGCGCCGACGTGGCCGAGGCCCACCGCAAGGCGCACGAGTGCGACCCGGTGTCGGCGTACGGCGGCGTGATCGCGGTCAACGGCGAGGTGACCGGGGAGCTGGCCGAGCAGATCGCCCCGATCTTCACCGAGGTGGTCGTGGCGCCCTCGTTCGCCCCCGAGGCGCTGGCCGTGCTGACCAAGAAGAAGAACATCCGGCTGCTGCGCTGCCCCGCCGGCCCGTCCAACCCCGCCGAGTTCCGCCGCATCGACGGCGGGCTGCTCGTGCAGACCGTCGACAGGGTGGACGCCCCCGGCGACGACCCGTCCACCTGGGAGCTCAGGGCGGGCGACGCGGCCTCGCCCGAGACCCTCGCGGACCTGGCGTTCGCGTGGAAGTCCTGCCGCTCGGTGAAGTCCAACGCGATCCTTCTCGCGCACGACGGCGCCACGGTGGGCGTGGGCATGGGCCAGGTCAACCGCGTCGACTCGGCCCACCTGGCCGTGTCGCGCGCCGGCGACCGCGCGCGGGGGGCCGTGGCGGCCTCCGACGCGTTCTTCCCCTTCGCCGACGGGCTCCAGGTGCTCATCGACGCCGGGGTGAAGGCGGTCGTCGAGCCCGGTGGGTCGATCCGCGACGAGGAGGTCATCGAGGCCGCCTCCAAGGCCGGCATCACCCTCTACTTCACCGGCACCCGCCACTTCTTCCACTGATGATTCCACTGACGAAAGGCGCGTGACCGGCCGCTCCAGGGGGCGCGGATCTCCCGCCCCTTGGAACAATCTTGGACACCTCGGTAACAAGGGGGGCTCTGCGTCCACTTCCCAGTGTCAGAAGACGAACATCTGGGACAAAGGGGGCGGGCGGTGACGGACGAGTCTCGGCGGTTCACCAGCATGTACGACGAATGCCGGCAGCGCGTGTGGGCTTATGTGGTCAGCCGAGCGGGCCGGCAGGTCGCCGACGAGGTGGTGAGCGAGACGTTCGCGATCGCCTGGCGCAGGTTCGACGACGTGCCGGACCCGGCGCTGCCGTGGCTGCTCGGCGTGGCCCGCAACGTGCTGCGGGACAACATCCGCGCGGAGATCAAACGCGAGTCGCTCGCGAGCGAGCTGCGGGCCTGGACCGAGGGCGACCACGCCGAGCAGGTGGCCGAGCGCATGGCCGTCGTCACGGCGCTCGCCTCGCTGCCCGAGGACGACCGCGAGGTCCTGATCCTGGTCGCCTGGCAGGGCCTCAGCCCGCGCGACGCCGCCCGCGTCGTCGGCTGCTCTCCCGCGGCCTTCCGCGTGCGGCTGCACCGCGCGCGCAGGCGGCTGGTGCGCGCCATGGAGGCGTCGCCGGTCACGGTGTCCCGGTCCCGGGTGCGGAACCTCAGTGAGGAGTGGTCATGAACCCGATGGACCAGCTGCGGGCCGCGCGCCCCGCGCATCTCGACACCCCTGTGGACGAGGGCACCAGGGCCGCCGAGCTCTCGTACGCCATGGCGCGGGCCAGGACCGTGCGCGCCCGTACGATCGCCAAGCCGGTGTGGGGAGGCCTGGCCCTGGCCGGCGCGGCCACCGTCACGGCCGTCGCCGTCGCGGTCTCCGGAACCGGTGGCACGACGCCGCGCGCCCCCTCCCGCGCGGAGGCCGCCCCGGCCGCCACGAGCGCGGCTCCGGTCGTCCGGCTCTCCGCCAAGCAGATCCTGCTCGCCGCGGCAGACTCGTCGCTCAGGGCGCCCGCGGCGACCGGAGCGTACTGGTACGTCGACAGCGTGATCGGGGTCGCCAACGAAGCGGGCACCCGAGCTCGCTACCTGGTGCACTCCACGACCTCTCACCGGCTGTGGATCGCCAGGTCGCCTGAGGGGGAGAGCTGGTTCGTGGACCGCAACCTCGGCACCAGGCCCGCCAAGGGGGCGGAGGACGCCTGGGCGCGCGACGGCTCGCCGACGAAGTGGTCGGTGGAGGTCCCCGAGCCGAAGGCGGACGACAAGAACGCCCTCGGGCGGATGGAGCTGGACTCCACGCCCGGCAGGCCGTTCGGCAACCCGATCAACATCGGGGACAAGGTCTTCGAGCTGGCGGGCAAGAACGTGTCGGTGGCCGACCTCCAGGCGCTGCCCACCACGGCGGCGGCCCTGAAGCAGCGGCTGCTCCAGGGCTACGCGGGCCACGGCACCGAGTCGGACGACCCGCAGGACGCGGACTCCTGGCTCTACCAGGTGACCTCGGGGCTGCTGCGTGACATGCCGGTGAAGCCCGCCGTCCGTGCCGCCGCGTACAAGGTGCTCGCCGGGCTGGACGGCGTGCGGTCGCTGGGCGAGGTGACCGACACGCTCGGCCGCACCGGGCAGGGCATCGCGCGCCCCGAGAACTGGTCGGGCGGTGGGTTCGAGCGGCAGCTCGTCATCGACCCGGAGACCGGCATCCTGCTGACCG
Source organism: Sphaerisporangium viridialbum (assembly GCF_049674955.1). Taxonomy (GTDB): domain Bacteria; phylum Actinomycetota; class Actinomycetes; order Streptosporangiales; family Streptosporangiaceae; genus Sphaerisporangium; species Sphaerisporangium viridialbum. Next base: position 1,262,510 of record NZ_CP187232.1, read on the forward strand.
ACCAGATCGTGGCGGTGCGGCCGACCGGCGGGTACGCCTGGGCCGAGCCGGGCACGCCGATCTGGTGGGAGGCCACGACGGAGGCCTCCTGGACCGACAAGGCCCCGGAGAAGCCGTAGTCGCCGAGGGTCCCGAGAAGCCGGAGCGGACAAGGGTCCCAGTGAAGCCGTAGTGCGCGGTACCGCCCCCGTGCCTGTCCGCGGACATGGCCGGGGGCGTCCGTTTCAGGGGTACCCCTAGGGCGTGTGACGGCCGGTCTACCTTAAGACCGTGGCGGCGACGAATTTCCGCTCGCCGCCGGGTCTACCCGTGCAGATGGTGCCGTTCGACTCACGTCCGAAGGAGAACCCGTGGAACTGCCGACGATCACGTCACGCGACGAATGGCGGAAGGCCCGCGAAGCGCTGCTCGTGAAGGAGAAGGAGGCCACCCGCGCCCGCGACGCCCTCAACGCCGAGCGCCGCGCGCTGCCCATGGTCGAGATCGACAAGGAGTACGTGCTCACGGGGCCGGACGGCGAAGCGAGCCTGCTCGACCTGTTCGACGGACGCCGCCAGCTCATGGTCTACCACTTCATGTGGATGCACGACACCGACCAGGGGTGCACGAGCTGCTCGTTCCTCGTCGACAACGCCGGCGACCTGCGGCACCTGCACAGCTGTGACACCTCGCTGGCGCTGGTCTCCCGGGCGCCGCTGGCGAGCATCGAGCGATTCAGGAAGCGCATGGGCTGGACCGTGCCGTGGTACTCCTCCGAGGGCAGCGACTTCAACTACGACTTCCACGCGAGCAACGACGAGTCCGTGGCTCCGGTGGAGTACAACTACATGGACAAGGCCGCCCTTGAGAGCAAGGGCATGCAGTTCTTCACGCAGGGGGACGGGCACGCCCTGAGCGTCTTCCTCAGGGACGGCGACCGCGTCTTCCACACCTACTCGACGTACGGGCGCGGGCCCGAGGTCCTGCTCAACACCTACAACTACCTCGACCTGACGCCGCTCGGCCGGCAGAAGTACGTCAACGAGTTCCCCCACCACGACCAGTACGACGAGCCGGCCGCCGCCTGCCACCACCACTGAGCCCGGGCCCGTGCCCTGCCCCCTCAGAGCGCGATCTGAGGGGGCGGCATGGGAGGATGGCGAGTTGTGAGCGCGCAGATTCTCGACGGCAAGGCCACCGCGGCGAAGATCAAGGGCGATCTGGCCGAGCGGGTGAGCCGGCTCGCCGCCCAGGGCATCACTCCGGGTCTCGGCACGATCCTGGTCGGCGACGACCCGGGCAGCCAGATCTACGTCGCGGGCAAGCACCGCGACTGCGCGGAGGTCGGCATCGCCTCGATCCGCAAGGATCTTCCAGAGACCGCCACCCAGGCCGAGGTGGAGGCGGCGATCGACGAGCTCAACGCCGATCCCGCCTGCACCGGCTACATCGTGCAGCTCCCGCTGCCCCGCCACCTCGACACCCAGTCGCTGATCGAGCGCATGGACCCGTCGAAGGACGCCGACGGCCTGCACCCGGTCAACCTCGGCCGCCTCGTGCACATGGTCGACGCCCCGCTCCCGTGCACGCCGCGCGGCATCGTGGTGCTCCTGCAGGAGTACGGCGTGCAGATCAAGGGCGCCGACGTCACCGTCATCGGGCGGGGCATCACCGTCGGCCGCCCGCTCGGACTGCTGCTCACCCGCCGCACCGAGAACGCCACCGTTACCCTCTGCCACACCGGCACCCACGACCTCCCCTCCCGCGTGCGCGAGGCCGACATCGTCGTGGCCGCCGCCGGGGTCCCCGGGCTGATCACCCCCGAGATGGTGAAGCCCGGCGCCGCCGTCCTCGACGTCGGCGTCTCCCGCGTCGACGGCAAGCTCGCGGGCGACGTCGCCCCGGGCGTGCGCGAGGTCGCCGGCTTCGTCGCCCCGAACCCCGGCGGCGTGGGCCCGATGACCCGCGCGATGCTCCTCACCAACGTCGTCGAGGCCGCCGAACGCCGCGCCCGCTAGCTCCTCGTCCCGGGGGGTGAGGTGGGCCAGCGGTAGAGGTGCTCGGGGCGTCCGGTGGTGCCGTAGCGCAGGGCGACGGTGATCCGGCCGTCGGCCGCGAGGTCCGAGAGGTAGCGCTGGGCCGTGGCGCGTGAGAGGCCGAGCTGAGAGGCGACGTCCGTGGCGGTCACGGGCTCGCCCGCGTCGCGCACGGCGTCGATGACCAGCCGCGCCGTCTGGCTCGAACGTCCCTTGCGGATCGCCGCCTCCACGCGGTCGCCCTCGTGCAGCACCCGTACGGCGCGGTCGATCTCCGACTGGTCGAGGGCGTGGTCGCCGCCGAGCTGCCCGTGGAACCGCGCGTACGCGCGCAGCCGCTCGGCAAGCTCGGCCTCGGAGAACGGCTTGACCAGGTAGTTCACGACCCCCCGGCGCAGCGCCTCGCGTACGACGGCCCGCTCGGCGGCGGCGGTCAGCATGATGACGTCGCATCCGAGGCGCGGGGCGATGGAGGTGCCAGAGGCGTCCGGGAGGTACTGGTCCAGGAGCGCCAGGTGGGGGCGCAGGCGCTCGGCCAGCTCGACGGCCTCCGCGGCGGTGCGGGCGACGCCGGCGACCTCGAACCCCGGCACCCGCCCCACGTAGCGCGCGTGCAGATCCGCCACCCGGAAGTCGTCGTCGACGACCAGAACGCGGATCATGGCGGGTGGACGGCGCCGGGGAGCCGGGTCACGAAGACCGCCCCGCAGTCGGCGCCCGAGGCGCGGGTGAGGGACAGCTCGCCGCAGTGGCGGCGGGTCAGCCGCCGGGCGAGCGCGAGGCCGACGCCGTGCGGCCGGGCGTCGTCGGCGGCGGTGGTGAAGTCCTGGTCGAACAGCCGGTCCACGGCCTCCGGCGGCACGCCGTCGCCGCTGTCGACCACGACCATGTGCAGGATGTCGGCCTCGGCGAGCAGGGACACCTCCACCCAGGCGGGACGCCGCGACCCGGCCTGGGCGGCGGCCGTGGCGTTGTCGACGAGGTTGCCGAGGATCGTGACGACGTCCAGCGGCGCCCTGAGCTGGGCGGGGACGAACGAGTCGGCGCTCAGGCGCAGGTCGACCCCCCGCTCGGAGGCCACGGCCGTCTTGGCGGCGAGCAGCCCCCGGATGTACGGGTCGCGCAGCCGCCCGGCGTCGCCGTACTCGGTGGCCAGGGGGTCCTCGGCCAGTTCCCGCAGGTAGGCGATCGCCTCGTCGCGGTGACCCAGGCTGAGCAGGCCGGACACCGTGTGCAGGCGGTTGGTGTACTCGTGGGCCTGGGCCCGCAGGGCGTCGGACAGCGCCCGCACCACGTCCAGCTCGCGGGCCATCGCGTCCAGGTCGGTGCGGTCGCGCATGGTGAGCACGTGGCCGAGGTCGCGGTCGCTGCGGCGTACGGGCGCGGCGGTGACGACGAGCATGCGCTCCTCGGTGGCCACCAGCACGCCCCGCGCGCTGGTGCGCCCGGCCAGCAGGGTGCGCAGGCCGGGCGGCAGGCCGGCGTCCGCGACCAGGGAGCCCTGCACGGGCCGGCCGCCGATGAGCCGGGCCGCCGCGTCGTTGCAGATGGTGATGCGTCCCGCTGGGTCGGCGGCCAGCACGCCCTCGTCGATGCCGTGCAGCACGGCCTCGCGCTCGCGGAGCAGGTCGGCGAGGTCGGTCGGCTCCAGCCCGAGCGTCTGGCGCTTGAGGCGGCGGGCGAGCCCGGCGGCGGCCGCGACGCCGAGCGCGAGGGCGAGGCCGGTGAACCCGGCGGCGGGGCGCATCAGGTCGCCGATGCGCCGGGACACCTCGCCCGCCGCGATGCCGACGCTCACCTGGCCGATCACGCGGCCCGTGCCGTTGAGCAGGGGGACCTTGCCCCGGGCCGACAACCCCAGCGTGCCGCGCTCGAAGGTGACGATCTCGTGGCCGCTCAGGGCCTCGGGCTCGGTGCTGACCCGCTTGCCGAGGCGGCTGGTGTCGGGGTGGGAGTAGCGGATGCCGTGATCGTCGGCGACGACCACGAACAGCACGCCCGTACGGCGCCGCGCGGCCTCGGCGCGCCGCTGGACGTCGCCCGAGCGGTCGTGGGCCGCGACCTCCTGGACTATCTGGGCGTCCGCCGCGACCGAGCGCGCGACGGCGAGCGCTCGCTCCTCGTACTGCTTCTCCAGCTCCGCGTGGAGCAGGTAGGCCACCAGCGCGAAGCCGCTCCCCAAGATCAGCAGAAGCACGGCGACCTGGACGAGCAGGGCCTGTGTCGCGAAGCGCAGACGGGGCCTCTTACCGGGCCAGGACATGGCAAGCACGATACCTGCGTGCAAGGCGTATGGAGGCCTGAGCTAAATGCGCAAAACGCGAACTACGCGCATTGCTCATTCAACTGGCACAAGCCTAGTGAGGCCGGTCACACCGCCCTACGTTCCGTGGAACGCCTTACCCCCTACTGATTATCAGGCCGATGTTTCCGAGGTATGTCACGCGACGGACCCTGCTCGTTACCGCGGCGTCCGTCACCGCGTCCAGTTCTGAGCCGGTTCCCGCTCGGGCGCTCGATCACCGATCTGACCACCTACGCGAATCCGGAAGGAGTCGAACGCCATGACCAGCCCGGGCCCCTCAGCGGAGGCCACCACCCCGGCGTCCAACCCCGCGATCGAACTGCGCGGCGTCACCAAGCGCTTCCCGACCCGCGACGGCCGCGACTACACCGCCGCCCGGGACATGACCCTGACCGTGCGGAGCGGCGAGTTCGTGAGCGTCGTCGGGCCCACCGGCTGCGGGAAGTCCACCAGCCTCTCGATGATCTCGGGCCTCGCGCCCGCCAGCGCGGGCGAGGTGCTCGTCCAGGGCAGGGCCGTGACCGGCATCCCGGACGGGCTGGGCTACATGTTCCAGCAGGACGCGGTCCTCCCATGGCGGTCCGTGCTCGACAACGTCGCCGCCGGGCCCCGCTACCGGGGCGTGGCGAAGAAGGAGGCGCGCGAGCAGGCCACGGAATGGGTCGCGAAGGTCGGGCTCGCGGGCTTCGAGCGGTACTACCCGCACCAGCTCTCCGGCGGCATGCGCAAGCGGGTCGCCCTGGCCCAGACGCTGATCAACGAGCCATCGATCCTGCTCATGGACGAGCCGTTCAGCGCCCTCGACGTGCAGACGCGCGAGCACATGCAGGACCTGCTGCTCGACCTGTGGTCCGGTACGGGGGCCGCCGTGGTCTTCGTCACCCACGACCTGACCGAGGCGATCGCCCTGGCGGACACGGTCGTCGTCATGACCGCCGCCCCCGCCACGACCAAGAACGTCATCCCGGTGAATCTCGAACGCCCGCGCCGCGTCGAGGAGATCCGGCTGGAGGAGTCGTTCCTCGCCGTCTACCGCGAGGTCTGGGACTCGCTGCGCGAAGAGGTCGAGATCACCCGTACCCGAGGAGCCGGCCGTGTCGCCTGACGTCCAGACCCCCGTCGCCGCCGCGCCGGCCGCCGTCGCGGAGCGGCGGGGTGCCGGGCCGCGCCGCCCCGGCTGGGTGCGCGCCCCCAAGATCACCGCCACGCGGGTGCTGCTGATCGTGCTGTGGCTGGGCAGCTGGGAGCTGTCCGCCAGCACCTTCCTCGATCCGTTCTACTACTCCAAGCCGAGCGCCATCTGGGGCCGGATCGTCGACTGGTTCACCTCCGGCACGGCGTTCGGGTCGATCTGGGAGCAGATGGCGGTGACCCTGGAGGAGGCGGTCATCGGGTTCGTGATCGGCTCGCTCGCCGGGGTGGTGCTCGGCGTCCTGCTCGGCAGGGGCCGCTTCCTCGCCGAGGTCTGCGCGCCGTTCATCAAGGCCGCGAACGCGATCCCGCGCATCGTGCTCGCGTCGCTCTTCGTGATCTGGTTCGGCCTCGGCATGTCCTCCAAGGTCGCCACCGCCGTGGTCCTCGTCTTCTTCGCCGTCTTCTTCAACGCCTTCCAGGGCGCGCGCGAGGTGGACAAGACCCTCATCGACAACGCCCGCATCCTGGGCGCCGGCCCCCGGCAGATCCTCACCACGATCGTCCTGCCGAGCGCCACCTCGTGGATCCTCGCCAGCCTGCACGTGGCCTTCGGGTTCGCGCTGATCGGCGCGATCGTCGGCGAGTACACCGGCGCCGACAAGGGCCTCGGCCTGCTGATCAACCACGCCCAGGGCACCTTCGACTCGGCCGGGATCTACGCCGGAATGATCATCATCACGGTCATGGCACTGCTCGCCGAGTGGCTGCTCACCCTTCTCGAACGCCGGCTCCTCGCCTGGCGTCCGCCGTCCATCGCCACCGCACAGATCTGATCGGAGCCACTCCCCCGATGAAAGCCACCTCCCGTCTCCTCGTCACCACCGCCGCCGGCCTGGCGGTGGCCGTCGCCGCCACCGGCTGCGGCGACTCCCGTACGGCTACCACCGCCGACGGCGCCCCCCAGGTCAAGATCATGATCGGCGGCATCGACAAGGTCATCTACCTGCCGCCCAAGCTGACCGAGCAGCTCGGCTACTTCAAGCAGGAGGGCGTCGACGTCCAGCTGCTCACCGAGCCGTCGGGCGCGCAGGCCGAGAACGTCCTGATCAGCGGCGACGTCCAGGGCGTCGTCGGGTTCTACGACCACACGATCGACCTGCAGACCAAGGGCAAGTGCATCCAGAGCGTCGTGCAGTTCGCCGACGTGCCAGGAGAGGTCGAGGTCGTCTCCACCGCCCAGGCGGACAAGATCAAGACTCCGGCGGACTTCAAGGGCAAGCGGCTCGGCATCACGAGCCCCGGCTCGTCCACCGACTTCCTGACCCAGGCGCTGGCCGTGAAGAGCGGGCTCGCGACCGAGGACGTCACGCGGGTGAAGGCGGGCGCGGGCCCGACCTTCATCGCCGCCATCGAGAACGGCGGCATCGACGCGGGCATGACCACCGACCCCACCGCCGCCCAGCTCACCTCGTCGGGCAAGGGCAAGGTCATCATCGACATGCGCACGGAGGAGGGCACGAGGGCGGCGCTCGGCGGCCTGTACCCCGCCAGCTCGCTGTACATGGACTGCGCCTGGGTCCAGAGCAACAAGCAGACCGTGCAGAAGCTCGCCAACGCCTTCGTGAAGACCCTGAAGTACATCAACGAGCACTCCGCCGAGGACATCGCCGCCAAGATGCCCAAGGAGTACGCCGGTGGAGACCCCGCGCTCTACACCAAGGCGATCAACGACACCAAGAGCATCTTCCGCCCCGACGGGGTCATGGACGAGGAGGGCGCCAAGAACGTGCTCGAGGTGCTCAGCTCCTTCTCGCCGAACGTGAAGGGCAAGAAGGACACCATCGACCTGTCCAAGACGTACACCACGGAGTTCGTCAAGGCGGCCAAGACCGGCTGACCCACCGGATGGCCAGGAAGATGCCCGGAAATATCTAAACAAAATTGGCGGAGGCTCCGTCCAACCTGACAACAGCCAGTTGATGGGGGAGCCGATGACGCGCCGGATGGTGATGGTGGTGGCGGGAGCCGCCGCCATGGTGGGACTCGGCGGCGGCCGGGCCGTGGCGGCTTCGGCCACGACCCGGCCGCCGGCGGGCTTCCTGCTGTACGAGGCCAAGGACGCTCGCACGATGGCCGATGAGGTCTGCGACCTTCCGCGAGTCCGCGGGTGACGGCGGTGTCCCACGAAGCGAACGACGACACCACGCGCGGCTTCCGGCCCGGCGGGGCCATGGGCGAGGAGGACGCGCCCTCCTCGCCGGACGTGGAGGGCGAGAAGGGCACCGTCGACCTGCTCACCTACATCGCCCGGTACGTCAGGGCCGTCAAGACCGGCTGAATCCACCGCGTCTTCGAGGCGCGAGTCCTGATTCATCGCCTTTTTTACGTACATATACGGATGCCACTACGGATGTTCAACTCCTGACTGCGGACCTAGCGTCACGTCAGACCGGTTCGTCCGGTCCGCACACAAAGGAGCGCCGCGAAGTGACCTCTCCCGACCTCCCGCCATAGCCGCCGCTTCCCGCCGTAGGCGACATCATCGCCGGATGAAGTGGCCGCCCGTCTCGGCGCCACAACGGTCGAGAAGCACCATTCGTTTCTCTCATCACCCCCCTAATCCCACCGTGTCCGCTGCCGAGCGACTCTCGGCGGCGCGACCGCCGCTGCCCGCGAACAACGCGCGACGCGGCGTGGGAGGCAGAGAAAGGAAAAGACGCCCATGAGGCGCAAGGCACTACTCGCAGCGACCGCTGCCCTGGCAATGGCAGGCGTGGTGGTCCCCGCCACCGCGGCCGCGGCCAAGCCGCCCCCCGGCAGCGACGGCAAGGTGCAGTCCCTCGCCGCCGACCCGTCGCAGCGCGCCGCGGCGGCCGCCGACCAGGCCGTCGCGAGCGGGCTGGACAGGCTGCGCGTCAGCCCGAACGAGACGTACAAGCGCACCGCCGTGACGGCGGGCGCGGGCATGTACTACGTCACCTACGAGCGCGCCTACAAGGGCCTGCCCGTGGTCGGCGGCGACGCGGTCGTGATCACCGACGCCAACGGGCGCGTGCGCGACACCGCGTCGGCCACCGGGGCCACCACCCAGGGCGTGGCGACCACGCCGACGGTGACCGCCGAGGCCGCCACCGAGACGGCGAAGAGCAAGCTGGACCGGACCGACGACAGCGCCGCCCCGCGCCTGGTCGTCCTGACCTGGGGCGGCAAGCCGCGTCTCGCGTGGGAGGCGAAGGTCTCCGGCATCTCCGCCGGCAAGCCGAGCATCCAGCACGTGTTCGTCGACGCGAGCACCGGCGAGATCGCCGACTCCTACGACGACGTCAGGGCGGGCACCGGCAACGGCTACTACTACGGCACGGTCACCATCAACACGAGCGGCTCCGGCACCTCGTACTCGATGACCGACTCCACCCGCAGCGGCCTGCGCTGTGGCGGCCAGGGCGGCACGGCGTACACCGGCACCGACGACGCCTGGGGCAACGGCAGCGGCACGAACCTGGAGACCGCCTGCGTGGACGCCCTCTACGGTGTCCAGCGCGAGTGGGACATGCTGGGTTCCTGGCTCGGCCGCAGCGGCATCAACGGCAGCGGCGGCGGCTTCCCGACCCGCGTGGGCCTGGCCGACGTCAACGCGTACTGGAACGGCAGCTACACGAACTTCGGGCACTCGCAGGACAACGCCCGCCAGGCCACGCCGATCGACGTGGTGGCCCACGAGTTCGGCCACGCCATCTTCCAGACCACCCCGGGCGGCGCCGGCTCCGGCAACGAGAACGGCGGCATCAACGAGGCCACGGGCGACATCTTCGGGTCGCTGACCGAGCACTACGCCAACAACCCGAACGACCCGCCGGACTACCAGGTGGGCGAGGAGGTCAACCTCGTCGGCCAGGGGCCGATCCGCTACATGTACAACCCGTCCCTCGCAGGGGACCCCAACTGCTGGTCGACCTCGATCCCGAGCACCGAGGTGCACTCCGCCGCCGGTCCGCTGAACCACTGGTTCTACCTGCTCGCCGAGGGCTCCGCGCCCGGTGGCGGCAAGCCGAGCAGCCCGATCTGCTCCGGCGGCCCCTCCTCGGTGACCGGCATCACCATCCAGAAGGCCGGCAAGATCTACATGGGCGCCCTCCAGCGGAAGACCTCCACCTGGAAGTACGCCAACATCCGCACGGCGTCCCTGGCGGCGGCGGTCGAGCTCTACGGCGCCAGCAGCCCCGAGTGCGCGGCCGTCAAGGCGGCCTGGAACGCGGTCAGCGTCCCGGTGCAGTCGGGCGAGGCCTCCTGCAGCTCCTCCAGCAACGACTTCTCCCTGTCGCTGAGCCCCACAGCGGGTACGGTGGCTCCGGGCTCCGCGACCACCGCCACGGTCGGCACGACGACCACCGCGGGTAGCGCGCAGACCGTCTCCCTCAGCGCCTCCGGGCTGCCCTCGGGAGCGACCGCGAGCTTCAGCCCCACCTCGGTGACCTCGGGCGGCTCCGCCACCCTCACCATCAGCACCAGCTCGTCGACGCCTTCCGGCACCTACACGATCACGGTGACGGGCACCGGCTCGGGCGCCACCCACACGGCGGCGTACACGCTGACCGTGTCGGGCACCTCCGGCGGGCGCACGTTCACCAACGGCACCGACTACACGATCAACGACCTGTCGACGATCAACAGCCCGATCACCTCGACCGCGACCGGTAACGCCGTCTCCCCGGTCAAGCTCAGTGTGACCATCTCCCACACCTGCGCCGAGGACCTCCGGATCAGGCTCAAGGGCCCGAGCGGCACCCTCTACACGGTCAAGTCCAGCGGCGGCATCAGCTGCACGTCCTTCGGTACCCGGGCCTACTCGGTTCCGGTCACCCAGACGGCGGCGGGCACGTGGACCCTTGAGGTCACCGACCAGTACACCTTGGACACCGGCTACCTCGACTCGTGGACCATCACGGTCTGAGCGACGGCTGGACGAACCCCCGGGACCACCACCCCTTGGTCCCGGGGGTTCGCCGTTGTCCGGGCGTACGGCGTCCTTGCCCCGTACGGGCGAAGAGGTTCAGGCGGGCGGGGCGACCTGGGTACGCGACCGCACGCCGAGCTTGCGCAGGACGGTGGCGACGTGGCTCTCGACCGTCCGCGTCGACAGGAACAGCACGTCGGCGATCTCGCGGTTGGTACGCCCGAGGGCCACGAGCCTGGCCACCTCCCTCTCACGCTGTGACAGCACGCCCGCGTCCGCCTTCCGGCCGCGCGGTAACTGGAACTCCACGCCGATGTCCCGCAGCACCCGCCTGCACCGGGCGGCGTCGTGGGTGGCGCCGAGCCGGCCGAACCGCTCCGCCAGCTCGGTGAAGCCCGCCGCGGCGCCGGCGTCGCCGAGGGAGAGCCGCGCGCGGGCCTCACCCTCGCCCGCCCGCGCCGCGGCGTACGGCTGGGGCAGCGCGGCGTACGCCTCGCGGGCACGGGCGAAGAACCCGATCGCCTCGGCGTGCCGCCGCTCGGCGGCGGCCAGCGCGCCCCGCGCGAGGTCGAGGGCGGCGTGCGCGGTGGGCGCGATGCGGCCCGCGATGCCGGCGGCGTACTCGGCGACCAGATCGGCCGCCGCCTTCAGACGCCCGTCCCAGGCCAGTGCGGTGACGGCGGACGGGACCAGGTACGCGCCCCACACCCACACGCCCTTGCGGCGCAGCCGGGCGACCGCCCGCTCGGCCTCCGCGACCGCGCTGTCCAGGGCGCCTCGCGCGAGGTGCAGATCGATCAGCCCCCCGGCGGCGGCCGTCACGATCGGGACGTACCGGGCATCCGGCGCGTCCAGGCCCGCGCCGTGGAAGTGCTTGATGGCCTCGTCCCACTCACCCGTCGCCAGGGCGAGCATCCCCAGCACCAGCCAGACGTCCACCGCGATCAGCGGGGTCTCGGTGGCCAGCTCTCCGAGGGACGCCGCCCGGTCGCGGAGCCCGTCCCACCGCCCGGTCAGCCAGTCCCTGCGGATCGTCGAGACGTCCAGGAGATAGGCGGGGTACTGCGCGCCGCTCTCCACGGCGAGCTGCCTGCCCTCCTCGGCGAACTTCTCGGCCGCGGCGTAAAGCCCCAGGCTGGTCGCAGAGTCGTGCAGGTTCGCGTACGCCCGCGCGGCCTCCCGCCGGACCGCCGTGCGCGGGTCGGCGACCGGCAGCTTGGCCGCCACGGCGAAGGCGTCGGGGGAGCCGATCGTCATCTCGAACGAGGCCCGGTTGGCCTGGACCGCCGCCGCCAGCTCGGGGTTGTCGGCGGTGGCGACGAGGGCCTCGGCGCGGGCCATCCACTCCTCGTGCCGCTCCAGCGACTCGGTGCCCCAGCCCGGCAGCGCGAGGCTGGCCCAGCCCCGCGCGGCCAGCGTCGGCCGGTCGCTCAGCTCGGCGAGGGCGGCCCTGATCTCGGGCCTTCCCGCGGCGGTGTCGCCCGCCTGGTTGGACAGTACGACGCCGAGGTTGAGCCGCGCCTCGCCACGCGCGTCGGGAGAGAGGAAGTCGTCGCGCAGGACGTGGCGCAGGAGCCGTACCACCCGCTGGTGGGAGAGCCCCGTCGCCGCGAACCTGCTCAGCATCAGCGCGAGCGGTCCCCGGTCGGGCGCCGGCAGGCCGGGATCGTCGAGCATGCCCTCGATGATCTCGACGGCCAGGGCGGTGTCGCCGAGGGAGGCGGCCCGCTGGGCGGCGGACGTGCCGTGCCGCAGCCAGGCGTCGGTGTCGCCGGCCTGCCTGGCGTGGAACGCGAGCTGCACTTGAGGCGGGGAGTCCACCGCTTCCAGCGCCCGCATCGCCCGATCGTGCGCCGATCTGCGGTCGGGCCCCGGGATGGCGTCGTACACGGCCTGCTGGGCCAGCGCGTGGCGGAAGCCGTACCGGCCGCCGGGATGCTCGTGCAGCACCCCGGCACGCAGCGCCTCGCCCAGCCCGGCGGAATGGCCGCCGACGGCGGTGATCAGCTGCTCGCCCGCGGGGAGCCGCAGCACCGCGGCCGCCTGCACCGCGCCCACCGCCGCCGCTGACAGGCCTGCCATCCGCTCGGCCATGGCCTCGCGCAGCAGCAGGGGCACCCCGGCGCGGTCGAGCGCGTCGGGCTCCTCCGCGTCGTGCAGGGACCTGACCACCTCCTCCACGACGAACGGGATGCCCGCCGTGCGGTCGTGCAGGCGGGCGACGAACCCGGAGGACAGATCGGATCGGTCCAGCAGCGCGCCGGCCAGGCTTCCCACGTCGGAGACGTCGAGTGGTGCCAGCGGCACGACCACGTTGGTCGTGTCCGGCTGATGCCGGTAGGCCAGGCCCAGGGGCGACCCGGCCGTGCCGAGGTTCTCCCGCCGGTAGGTCGCCACGATCGCCAGCCCCTCGGGCGGCTGGCCGCTCAGGAAACGCAGCAGATCGCGGGTGCCGTCGTCGGCCCAGTGCAGGTCCTCGATGACGAGCACGGCCGGCCCGACGGCCGCGAGCAGCGCGCGTATCGCGCGGAACACCCGGTGCCGTTCCGCGCGTGGATCCTCAAGGGGCTGCGGTGAGGGCGGCAGCGCGTCGGCCAGCTCGGGAAGGTAGCCCTGGAGCGCGCCGGTGACGGGGTTCAGCGCCTGGGCCGCCGGGAGACGTCCCCTGATGTCCCGCAGCGCCTCGAACACCGGGCCGTACGGGAAGGGCTCGCGGATCTGGTGGCAGTAGCCGAGCAGGACGGCCCGGTCGCCGGACGGGAGGCGGCCGAGCGCGGCGCGGACGAGCCGGGTCTTTCCTATGCCCGCTTCGCCCTCCACCAGCACCACCGCCGGTGGACGGGTCATCGCGTCGATCAGAGCCCGCAGCTCAGAGGCGCGTCCGACAAGTGCGGGCGAGGGCACGATGCTCATCCACAGCTCCAGGGTACGGATTGCGGGATCCCCCGGGACAGTTATCCACGTACCTCCGCCCAAGGTCAACCCTTGAGCGTTACAGCCGTGTTGCGTATGGGGTCAACCCACCCACTCGGTCGCACGCCACCCGGCCCGTACCGGCTCCGATGAGCCGAATGACCACCAGACATCTGGCTGTAGAACCAGATGAGAAGGCGTGGCCTCGGGCGGTCGGATGGCGGGTCTCTCATCATGGCGGCGGACCGCCCCTCACCATCCAGGCTGATCTCCCGCACCGGTCCCGGCGTCTAGGTTCACCCCCAGGTGGAGGAACGATTGCGCGGCGGCTCAGGCGGCGCGGATCAGGGGGGACGGCGAGATGACGGAGGAAGTTCGCGTTCGTGGAGGTGAGGGCCTCGCCCAGTCCCTGGAGGAGTATCTTCACGGCTGGAGTGAGCGGTCGGGCATCGTGGCCGAGGTGTGGGCGATGCCCGGTGAGGCCGTGCCGGCCGATCTTGCTCAGGCGGTGTACGCGACCGTTGTCGAGGCGCTGTCCAACGTCGAGCGGCACAGTCGTGCCGAGCATGTCTCGATCGCGGTCACGCTTGGTGCGGGCGGTCTGCGGATGACGGTCAGCGACGACGGCATCGGGTACGCGGATCGTCCCGGCCGGTTGGACGGGCGGGGGCAGACCGCCATGCGCGCGAACTTCGCCGAGGTGGGCGGCACGCTGACGATCAACAGCACGCTCCGGGGCGGCACCACGATCACCGGAGTCGTCCCGAGATAGACCGGGCACGCCCGCAGGTGAACCGCCGGGCCCGCAGACGGGGCCGGCCGGCGAGGTGGGGCCGAGCACGCGGTGCCCGGCCTGACGAGCCGCCGCACGATGCGCGGCCTCAGAGGCTCTCGATCTCCGTCAGGTCGATGTCGACCTCGAACGGGACCTTGAGCTGCAACTTGTCGTGGTGAATCCCCATGAGGGCGTAGGCCTTGGTGGCCGGGTCGAGCTCGTAGACGTACACGGTCGCCTTACCGCCGTTCTGCTCGACCCTCCAGAAGTGCTCGATCTTCGCGGCGGCGTAGAGCTGCGGCTTCCGCTCCCGATCACGTGTCTCGGAATCGGGGCTGACGACCTCGACTATGAGGAGCACGTCTTTCGCCTGGTACGCGGTGGCGTCAGGCCCCACGAGGGCTTCGGCTCGGAGGATCACCACATCAGGCTCGGGACGCTGCCGAGGGCCGAGTACGACGCTCATCTCCCTGCGCACCCGGAACTCTCGCGGAGTGAACCGGCGCAGAGCGTTGACGAGCAGATCGATGATCACAGAGTGGAAGTCTTTCTGGGGGCTCACGAAGACCAAGCTTCCATCTATCAACTCTGTGTGTGCAGGCAAATCCGGAAGGTGATCGAGGTCCTCGGCGGTGAAACCCTCCGGTGGCGGGACCATCCAGCCGGGAAGCTGCGGGTCTGTCATCTTTTGGCTCCGGACCTCGACTGTCATGGCTTCACGCTAGCAATTGCACCCGGTCTCTCCAGTGAGTTTGCCCGCTACTCCTGGAACGGAACGCCCCGGCACCACCGCCTGAGGGTGTGCGGGTACAAAGAGTCTGGGCCACGCGATCTCGCGTGGCCCAGACGTGCCGGCCTGCAAGGGACTACGAGGCGCGGCGGTTGGCCGCCTGGGGCGGGGACTCGCCCGGCCCCGAGGTGCGCTGCGGGGGGACCACCGGTGTGGGGCGGACCAGGCCGAGGGCGACGACCTCGTTGGCCAGCCTTGTGCGCCGGTTGATGCCCTCCGGAATGCGGAACTTCTGGTAGAGCCGCAACAGGTGCTGCTTGACGGCCGCCTCCGTCACGACCAGGTCGTCGGCTATCTCGCGCGCCGTCGCGGGCGCCACGAACGCCTCGTCGGACAGCGCCGGGCGGCACAGGGAGGTCAGCACGTCGACCTCTCGCCTGGTCAGCTCCGGCGCCGCCGCGCGGCGCAACTCGACTTCCGGGGCGAAATCCTCCCTTGGCACCCCGCCGACCCGACAGCGAGCCGCTCCGAAGGAGACGACGTCGCCGTCGTCAAGCACCCTCCGGGCGATCGGCCTGCCGTTCACCCGTGTGCCGTTGCGGGACAGGCCCAGGTCAACGACATACAGGTAGGGTCCACGGCGGATGAACTCGGCGTGCAGTCGTGACACGCTTGGATCAGCCAGCCTTACGTCGACGCCTCGGCCTCGGCCGATCGTCGTGATCTCGGGGCGCAACGGGACCACCTCACCGGTGTCCTCGACGCGTATGAACGGCCCCTCCACGGCAGTTCCTCCCCAGGTAGCCCGCCGTTACTTCCGCTACAGCTCCGGCTTACCCAAACGAGGGGTTGGGGAATCGCCTTTGCCATAACGAGAATCACTGCAGAAATTGGTCTGGACCTCCTCGGCCGGTTTTACCTGCTCACAGGTAGACTTCGGACGAAGATAAGCGGAGGAAATAACACATGGCGGACAACCCCACCAAAGGCCTCGCCGATGTCGTCGCCGCGTCTACAGCGCTGAGCGACATCGACGGCAAAGCCGGTCGCCTCTTCTACCGCGGCTACGACATCCACGATCTAGCCGGCCGCACGAGCTTCGAAGAGACCGCGCACCTGCTTCAGCATGGCACGCTCCCCACGCGTCAGCAGCTGGCCGACTACGGAGCGGAACTGATCCGAGGCCGCGCCCTCGGCGCCCTCGTCGAAGCCAACATCGCCGAGATCGCGGAGAAACAGGCGCCCATGGAGGCGCTCAGGAGCCTGGTCTCCCTGGCCGGCGCCGAGGACGCGGACAAGGACTCCAACGAGTCCGGCGCCAACCGGCGCAAGGCCGCGCGACTGACGGCCCAGCAGCCGATCCTGGTCGCGCGCTACCACGCCGCGCGCACCGGCGGCACCCCGCGCGACCCCGACCCGTCCCTCAGCGTCGCGGCGAACTTCCTGATGCAGATCACGGGCCGGATGCCCGAGCGCACCGAGGTCGACTTCTTCGACGAGTGCCTCGTGCTCCACGCCGACCACACGATGAACGCCTCGACCTTCGCCGCCCGCGTGTGCGCGGCGACGCTGTCGGACATGCACTCGGCGATCGTGGCGGCGATCGGCACCCTGAAGGGCCCGCTGCACGGCGGCGCGAACGAGCAGGTCATGCGCACCCTGGAGAGCATCCCCGCGGACGGCGTGGCGCAGGCCGTACGCGACAAGCTCGCGAGCGGCGAGAAGATCATGGGCTTCGGCCACCGGGTCTACAAGACCGAGGACCCGCGCGCGACTCACCTGCGCAAGATGTCGCGCGAGTTGGCCGAGGCGAGCGGGGACGACACCTACTATCGGATGTCAAAGGAGATGGAGGAGGTCGTCTTCGCGGAGAAGGGGCTGTACCCGAACGTCGACTTCTACGCCGCGACGGTCTACCACTACCTCGGCATTCCGACGGACCTGTTCACCCCGGTCTTCTCCGTCAGCAGGATGTCCGGCTGGACCGCCCACGTGATCGAGCAGCACGCCGACAACCGGCTGATCCGCCCGGACAGCGAGTACATCGGGGAGCGCGACCAGAAGTGGACACCGATTGACGAACGGTAGGGCATGGGGGCCGTACCTGCTGATCCTGGCGGGTGCGGCCGTCGGCCTCGGCGCGATCGCGATGGGCCTGCCCGCGTGGGCGGGCTCATTGATCGTCGCCTGCTCGGTGCTCTTCGGCGCCGTGCTGCGACTGCTGGTGCACGGCGACCGCGAGAGCATGCTCGCCGTGCGTGACAGGCGCTCCGACGCCGTCACGTACGGAGTGCTCGGTGGCGTCATGGCCGTGGTCGCCCTCAGCGTCGCCGTGCAATGGCTCATGGGTAGGCAGTAACCCCCCATGCCCGGTCCGGTAGCCTCAGCCCGCCATTGCGTTCGCAAAACGACCGTTTGGTCAGCCTAGTCGTAAGAAGTTGCAAGAAGGGGAACCCCAAGCATGCCCAAGATCAAGGTAGCGGGTCCCGTCGTCGAACTCGACGGCGACGAGATGACCCGGATCATCTGGAAGTTCATCAAGGACCAGCTGATCCTGCCCTACCTCGACATCGACCTCAGGTACTACGACTTGGGGATCGAGCACCGTGACGCGACCGACGACCAGGTGACGATCGACGCCGCCAACGCCATCAAGGAGCACGGCGTCGGTGTGAAGTGCGCCACCATCACCCCCGACGAGGCCCGGGTGGAGGAGTTCGGCCTCAAGAAGATGTGGCGGTCCCCGAACGGGACGATCCGCAACATCCTCGGTGGCGTCGTCTTCCGTGAGCCGATCATCATGTCGAACGTGCCGAGGCTGGTCCCGGGATGGACCAAGCCCATCGTGATCGGCCGTCACGCCTTCGGCGACCAGTACCGCGCCACCGACATCAAGGTGCCGGGCGAGGGCACGCTGACCCTGACCTTCACCCCGAAGGACGGCTCGGAGCCCATCGAGATCGACGTGTACGACTTCCCCGGCAGCGGCGTCGCCATGGCGATGTACAACGTCGACGAGTCGATCCGCGACTTCGCGCGCGCCTCCATGCGCTACGGCCTCGCCCGCAAGTACCCGGTCTACCTGTCGACCAAGAACACCATCCTGAAGGCCTACGACGGCCGGTTCAAGGACCTCTTCGCCGAGATCTTCGAGAGCGAGTTCAAGGCCGACTTCGAGGCCGCCGGCATCACCTATGAGCACCGTCTCATCGACGACATGGTCGCCGCGGCCATGAAGTGGGAGGGCGGCTATGTCTGGGCGTGCAAGAACTACGACGGCGACGTGCAGTCCGACACGGTCGCTCAGGGCTTCGGCTCGCTCGGCCTGATGACCTCGGTGCTCATGTCCCCCGACGGCCGCACGGTCGAGGCGGAGGCCGCGCACGGCACGGTCACGCGCCACTACCGCGAGCACCAGAAGGGCAACCCGACCTCCACCAACCCGATCGCCTCGATCTTCGCGTGGACCCGGGGCCTCGCCCACCGCGGCAAGCTCGACAACCAGCCCGAGGTGACCGCGTTCGCCGAGACGCTGGAGAAGGTCTGCATCGAGACCGTCGAGGGCGGCCAGATGACCAAGGACCTCGCCCTGATCGTCGGCGGCGACGCCAAGTGGCTGACCACCCAGGACTTCCTGGCGGCCCTGGACGAGAACCTCAAGAAGAAGATGGGCGTCTAGTTGAATCTGGCCTCTACCTGCGGCTTTGCCGTCAGGTAGAGGCCAGTTCGCCTCTCTGGGCCGTCTGTGGGCCTCAGGCCTCGCTCAACCTTCGTCCACCGCCGCGCGCGATCGGCCCATGGCGTGTCGCCCCATACCATCACCTGACACTGGTCAGATGATGCTGTCGGCCCGTCGGTGGCTGAGCACCGCGGCGATCGGAACGGCGACGGCCAGCCCGCTGAGCAGTATCGCGGCCAGCGCTCCCAGGACGGCCGGCGTGTCGCTGAAGGCGATGCCGACGGCGGCCAGGGCGGGCCCCTCGTTGCGCACCGCCGCGACGCCCCCCATGGTGGTACGGCGCACCGGTGATCCGGTGGCCAGCACCGTGCCGACGGCGAAAGCGGCCCCGCCGAGGACGAACCCCGCCAGCAGGGTGCGTGAGCCGACCAGCGCGACGATGTCGTGCCAGTTGCCCAGCAGCATGCCCGCCAGCACGAGCAGGAACGTCACGTTCGACACCGTCTCGGCTGCGGGGTGCCACGATCGCGCCGTGGGGGGCGCGTAGTTGCGCACGATCAGTCCGATGGCGAACGGGATGAGCTGCAAGACGGCCACGGTCCGCACCAGTGCCACGACGTCCAGAGAGATCTCCGTGCCGACCTTGGCCGCGGTGAGGATGGCGTCGGCGGTCAGCCCGAAGGTGATGCTGCCGGCGGCGGCGAGCAGCACCTGCATCGCCGCGCCCGCGACGACGTCTCCTTTTTGCACCATGCCGAGTTTCGCTCCGAATGGTCCACCTGGTGACGAGGCGACCAGTACCAGCGCGATGAACGCCGCTGCGGGCAGGCTGAACAGCGCGGCGATGCCCCATCCCAGCAGCGGGATGACCACCAGGTTGGCCAGCAGCGCCCGCAGCAGCAAAGACGGATTGGTGAAGATCGCGCGCAACGCCGGCAGCGTGGCCGCGAGACCGACGGCGAACATGGTGGCCACGATGAAAACGACGGTGACCGCGTTGAACAGCAGATGCAGCGTGCCCATCACACCTCCACCTGGGCGGCGACCGCAGGCGAGGTGCCGTTGGGTAGCGCCTGCCGTGCCTTCAGCCGTTGAGATCGCCAAGCCAGGCCAGGGCGTTCAGCCCTGGCATGAAGCAGTACTCGCCGCCGCGGGTGACGACGAACTGCGGCAGGCCGCGCAGGCACCGCCGTACCGGCCTGCGGGGGATGGTGAGGTCACCGGAGCCGACGATGGGATCTCGCGCGTCACCAGCGCCGAAGAAGACGCCGTCGTTCATCCACTCGGACTGGACGAACTCGAACTGCCGCCCCAGATGTGCCCCGATGAAGGCGAACATCAGTCCACGGTCGGCCCCGTCGTCATCCAGGGCTCCCTCGGGCAGCGGTGGGCCGTACGCGGTACCGCGCCTGATCATCCGGTGCAGCCTCGGTACGCCGGCCACCGCCGCGTCCCGGGGGTTGCCCCGGCGGATGTGGCAGCCGCCGGGGGTGATGAATCCCGCGGGATCGTCGTGCTGGTACAAGAAGCCGTTGTTGCGGCGGGGGTCGGCGCCGAGGGCGGGGTCGTCGCGGGTCGGGCTGAGCGCCAGCGGCGCGCCGCTGCGCCAGCGTCCCATGATCTTGGCTGCCAGCAGTTCCTCGTCCTCGGGGCCGGTGGCGTTGTCCTGCAGGTAGCGCCGGAAGGCGGCGACGCGCTGGTGGAGTTTGCGGAAGGCCACGTAGGTGCCGTTGCGTCCCAGCACCTCGGGCTGGGGCATCTGGATGCCGCCGAGCTCGTCGCGGTAGCCGAGCACGAACTCCCCGGCCTGGAGCGGCGCCTCCAGCGGGTTGGACCCGGCGATGCCGCTGCCCTCGACGGCCGGGTGGCTTATGCCGTCGCGGTAGCCGAAGGGTTCGGTCTGGGTGGGCAACGCGTGGCAGTTCTGCCGCCAGATCGCCGTGACGCCGGACAGGCCGTGACAGGCAGGGCGGGCGTGATCGATGGCCGCTTCCAACCGGGCGCTGTCAGGCGCCAGCGCCACCAGCACCACGTGGACGTCGGGCGTGCCCAGCGGCGGTTCCCAGTGCTCGGGGCCGCTGTCGCCGACATCGCCCAGCGCTGTGGCCCTGGCGGCCATGCCCTGCCGGAACTCCCAGGCGAAGGTGCCCAGCGCCTCCTGCGGCACTCCCAGCGCCTGCAGGCCGTGATAGGTGAGCGCGACGCTGACCCAGGTTTCGCCCAGGGGGCTTGCCGTCTCGGCGGACGAGGTCACCACCTTGCTCAGGCGCCTCATCAACTCCCGCCCGTGGGTGCGCTCATCGATGCGGAAAAGGATGTAGGTCGCCGCGTAGGGAGTCGGCCGCGGGCTGAGAACTCCGCGCTGGATGTCGTCGAGTTCGAGCGCGACGCGCGCTGGCCTGGTCACCGATACCCGCCTCTCTGGGTGCTACTTGGCCGAGACGATGTTCCTCCAGAAGGCGCGCAGGCTCTCATCGCTGCCGAACAGCGCGCTGAAGAGCGTGGAGTCGGCCAGGAGCACGTCGCCGGCGCGCTGTCCCTCCGGGGGCATCCACAGGAACCTGTTGAACTCGGTGTTGCCCGCCTCTGTGAAGGGGTGCGGCGGCCGGGACATGTCGATCGGCTGCCTGCCCAGCACCTGCACGACGTCCGGGTCATCGGTCGTCACGGCGTAGTGCGGCAGGTGCATGTGGAAGTTGAAGCTGGTCACCCCGTCCAGCCATCCCTTGGCGTCCAGATCCCTGGCGATGGACAACGGGCTGCTGCTGTCGGTTCCCTGCGCCGGCACCGCGGGGCGCAGCCCGTAGCGGTTCCGCACAGGCACGCCGAGCCCGGCCATCAAGCCCCGGACGTACCGGGCGAAGCGTTGCTGACGGGGAACCAAGGGGTCGCCGTGATGGTGGTACTCCATGTCGCGCACCGCCAGGTCGTCGTACGCCCCCACGTCGTGATGCGGGCCCAGGACCAGGCAGGTCCCCTCTCGGGTGAGGAACCGCCGCAGCGCCTCGATCTCCTCGGGCTCGGCGTCCTGCCCGGTGACCATGTGATCCAGCCCGAACACCAGGAGGGTGTCGGTGTCGGCCAGCACCCGCTCGTCCAGCACAGTACGGAACCCGGCGTGATCGACCCGTTGGTACACCGGCACCGGATGTCCTGTGGTCTCCTCGGTGAACCGCTGGAACGGCAGCCAGCCCCGGAAGAACAGCTCCAGCCCTCCGGCGATGCCCTGCTGGAACCGCAGCGGGTCAGACCATTTCGGGTCCTCGTAGGCGGGCCAGGCGACGCGCCGTACCTCGGTCATTGTGGAGAATCGGTTGTCCAGCTCGGCAGGGTTCCTGCCGGCCTCGGCCGGATAGCTCCACGAAACGTAGATGCTCACCCGCCGCCGGCCGGGGGTGTACTCGCGCGGCGCATGGTTCTGGTTGTAGGTGCGCGCGGTCCTGACCTGGTTCGTCTCGCTCATCTCGCCTCCGATCCACAGCGGAGCACGGGCCCGCGGCCCGCTCTCACTGCAGTTGGTCGAGCATCTCCGACAGGGCGCTCTTGATCCTCAGGGCCTTTTTGATCTCGTCGGCGGTGACGTACGGGTACTCCCCGTACTCGATGAAGCTCGGGCACTGGTGCTTACGGACGAACTCGATGAACGCCTCGGGGTTGGTCTTCCAGTCTTCGGGGAACCCTTCGAGGTTCTCGAACGCCGTGTTCACCCCCGCCCTGCCGAACAGGGCGATGGCGTCTTCGGTGTACTTGTCGAAGTCGGTGTCGAAGATGCCCTGGTACATGAAACGCGTGTCGTCATCGAAGAGCACCCAGCGCAGGTAGTGCAGCTTGAGCGGCGCGAGGAGATACGGATCGTCTTCCAGCGCCTTGGCCAGCGTGTACCCATAGCCGCGGATCGTCTCGGCCCGGCCGGGCTTGACCTTCGCGATGATGGTGAACCCGTAGCACGCCGGGGTCCTGGGGAAGATGGGGCCGTGCTTCCCCTGTTCGAGATGGTCGGTCTCCTTGGGGATGACCACCGCCTGTGGCCTGATCTCCATGCCTGTTCCTCCGTCTCCCAGTCAGGAGGGGAACAGGCCAAAGGCCGCCTGACGTGGGAAATTATCCCACACAGCCATCCGCGGCTCTGGGAGGCCAGCGGATCCGGTCAGCTGGAATAGGCGGGAGCGACGGAATTATGCCATGCGACCGGTCGGGCCGGCATGGGAGGTTACGGCGTGGTCTCGGTTCCCGGTAAGACCACCAAGGGGCCGTAAAGTTCTCATGGTCGACACTTGAGGAATCACGGGGACAGGAATGCCGGAGCTCGGGCCGCTCGGACGGGGAGATCCCCGGCAGCTGGGCCCTTTCAGACTCACCGGGCGCATCGGGGAGGGCGGTCAGGGGGTCGTCTACCTCGGTGAGAGCGACGCCGGGGAGAGTGCCGCGGTCAAGTTGCTGCACGTCAAGTTCAGCGGCGACCTGACGGCGAGGTCGCGCTTCGCGCGCGAGCTCAAGGCCGCGGAGCGGGTCGCCTCGTTCTGCACGGCCCGGGTGATCGCCGCCGACCTCGACGGCGACACGCCGTATATCGCCAGCGAGTACATCGAGGGGCCGTCGCTGCGCGAGACCGTCGAGGCCACCGGGCCGTTGTCGGGCAGCAAGCTGGAGCGTCTCGCGGTCGGTACGGCCACGGCGCTCACGGCCATCCACCACGCGGGCATCGTGCACCGCGACTTCAAGCCCGACAACGTGCTGATGGCGGCGGACGGGCCCCGCGTGGTCGACTTCGGCATCGCGCGCATCCTCGACTCCACGGGCACGATCACGAGCAGGGCCGTCGGCACTCCCGCCTACATGGCGCCCGAGCAGATCTCCGGGGGCGAGGTGGGCCCGCCCGCCGACGTGTTCGCGTGGGGCTCGACGGTCGCCTTCGCGGCCACCGGTTCCGCGCCGTTCGGCGGCAACTCCATCGCCGTGGTCCTCAACCGCGTGCTCAACCACGAGGTCGACGTGAGCGGCCTGCCCGAGCCGCTGCGCGGCGTGGTGCGCTCATGCCTGCACAAGTCGCCGGGCGCCAGGCCCTCCGCCGACCAGATCCTGCTCCGCCTGCTCGGCCACGCCGAAGCGGTGGGCGCGTCCACCGCCGTGCTCAGCCAGGGCGCCGAGCTGGCCGGCCGCGAGACGATCGCATCCGCGTGGACGGGCCGGGACGGCACCCACGACGCGGGGCCGGGAGGCTCCGTCGTCCCCCCGGCGCCGGAGGCCGGCGCACCCGCCGAGGAGGCGCCGAGCAGGCGTCCTCGCCGGGGCAGGTGGCTCGCGGCGGCGGTCGCGGTCATGGTGCTCGCGGGCGGCGGCGCCCTCGCCGCCAGGCAGTGGGGGCCGGGCCTGGCGTCCGTCTCCCCTGGTGCGACGCGCCAGGCGAGCACGCCCGGGCGCACCCCCGGCACGCCCCCGGTGTTCTCCTCCGTCGTTGACAAGGCGGCGAGGACGCACAAGCTGACCATCGCCATGCGCGACCTCGTGCCCGGCATCGCCCTCAGCGACGGGGGAGAGTGGCACGGCTTCGAGGTGGAGGTCGGCGCCTACATCGCCAAGCAGCTCGGCGTCCCCCGCAGCGGCATCACCTACCAGGCGTCCAGCATGACCGAGCGGGTGTCCCTCCTGAACTCCGGCGCGGCCGACCTCGTGATCGCGACCTATCCGATCAACGACAACAACCAGGTCACCTTCGCGGGGCCGTACTACACCGCACACGTCGACGTGCTCGTACGGGACGGCGACCCGTACACGAAGGTGGCCGACCTGGAGGGGCACAAGATGTGCTCGCCGGGGTCGAGCATGTCCACCGGCATCGTCCAGGACGCCGTCAAGGTGCGGCTCGTCGCCGCGAACACCTACGCCGACTGCATGAACATGCTGCGCGCGGGAAAGGTGGACGCCGTCCCCGGCGACGACCTGCTGCTGGCCGGGTTCGCCAACCGCGAGAGCATCCGCTACAAGGTGCTGGGCGCCAGGCTGACCGACGAGCGGTACGCCGTCGCGGTCAAGAAGGGCGACAGCAGGACCTGCAAGACGGTGCGCGCCGCCATCGCCCAGATGTACGAGGACGGCACCGTGAAGACGCTGCTCGAGAAGCATTTCGGGAAGGTCGGCTTCGACCCCGAGACGACCAGGCCCGCTCCCGTGAGCTGCGGCTAGGCCGGGTCGGACGGCTCCTCGGCGAAGCCGAGGCCGGGGCCGACTGAGCCGGGGTCGATGGAGGCGGCGGTGTCCCTGGCCCATGCCAGGGTGGTGAGGGCGTTCCTGATGCCGAGGTCGAGGGCGTAGCCGCCGACCGTTCCCCTGTCGGGACAGATCTGTGCCTGCTTGGTCGCACGTAGCGCCTGCAGGTCGTCCAGCCTGGCCTCCACGCCCGCGCTCACCCTGCGCAGGACCGCCAGCGCCTCCGGCGCGTCGAGGAGCGGTAGCAGGAAGGCCTGGAGCGCCCCCTCGTTACGCACGGGCCCGCTCGGCGTGTGCTCGGTCAGCCAGTGGCGCAGCTCGTCGTGCCCCTCGCGGGTGATGGTGTACATCTTGCGCCCGCGCGCGCCCTCGGCCTCGACCGTGATCAGGCCGTCGGCCGCCATCTTGGCCAGCTCGGGATAGATCTGGCTGTGCCCCGCCTGCCAGACGTAGTTGAGCGACGTCTCGAACTTCTTGGTCAGGTCGTATCCGCTGGCCGGCCCGGAGAAGGACAGCAGGCCCAGCAGGGCGATCCGCAGCGACATGGCATCAGCATAACTAAGGATTGACATGTAAGTACAGACATGTCACCTTCTACCTGTCTAAACAGACATGACAATGGATTGAGAGGACAGGGCGATGACGGCGATGACCACGGCTCCGGCCGGCACAGAGCACCAGGAGCGGGGCAACGGCCTGCTGCTGTTCGGCGTGCTCGGCGGGATGTTCCTCGCGATGCTCGACCAGACGATCGTCGGCACCGCCTTACCCCGCATCACCGCGGACTTCGGCGGCGCCGGGCTCTACACCTGGGTCGTCACCGCCTACCTGCTGACCTCGACGGTCACGGTCCCCTTGTACGGCAGGCTGTCGGACGCCTATGGCCGCAAGCCCCTGCTGCTGATCGGCATCGTGGTGTTCCTGGTGGGCTCGGTGCTGTGCGGGCTCGCCCAGAACATGGGCCAGCTCATCGCCTTCCGCGGCGTGCAGGGGCTGGGCGCGGGGGCGCTCCTGCCGCTGTCCCTTGCCCTGATGGCCGACCTGTTCCCGCCGGACAGGAGCGGCAGGGTGCAGGGCGCGATCGGGGCCGTCATGGCCGCGAGCTACATCGCGGGGCCGTTCCTCGGCGGGTTCTTCACCGACCACGCGAGCTGGCGCTGGGCGTTCTTCGTCAACATCCCGATCGGGGCGCTGCTCCTGGCCATCATCGTGCTGCGCCTGCCCCGCGTGCCGGGCACCGGAGGGTCCAGGCCCGACTACCTCGGCATCGCGGTGTTCACCGTGGCGATCAGCTCGCTCCTGCTCGGCCTCACGGAGAAGGGCCTGGACGACCACACCTGGACGAGCGCGCCCGTCATCGGCCCGCTGGTCGCCTCGGCCGTCCTGCTCGCGGTGTTCGTCCTGGTCGAGGCGCGTGCCGAGCAGCCGATCATCCCGCTGCACCTGTTCCGCGACCGCACCTACACGATCGTGAACATCACCTCCTTCTTCACCGCGTCCTGCCTGTTCGCCGGGGCCGTCTTCCTGCCCCGCTATTTCCAGCAGGCGCAGGGCCAGAGCGCCACGTCGTCCGGACTGCACATCTACCCGCTCATGTTCGGCATGGTGGCCGGCAGCGTGCTGACGGGAGCGCTGATCAGCAAGACGCGCCGTTACAAGCCGTGGCTGCTCGCGGCGCCGTTCCTCATCGTGGCCGGCGCGCTGCTGTGCTCCGGGCTGGCCGTGGACACCCCGACCTGGTCGCTGGTGGCCTGGATGGCGCTCATCGGGCTCGGCATCGGCCCGATGCTCTCGGGGCTGACGGTGGCGGTCCAGTACTCCGTGCCGCCCAGTTACATCGGCACGGCCAGCGCGAACCTCACGTTCTTCCGCCAGATCGGCGGCTCGGTGGCCCTGGCGGTCGCCGGCACGGCGTACACCACGGTCGTCCGTGACCAGGCGGCAGGGCACGCGGGCCTGGCCGAGGCGCATGCCGCGGCGGCGGCCACGGTCATCCCCTGGCTCGCGGTGGCGGGCGCGGTGGTCGCCGTCGTGGCCCTGGCCTTCCTGCCCGGCCGCACCGTCCTCGACTTCGGGGCCCGTACGGCTCCGGTCACGGAGTGAGCGGGGGAGCGGAGTGAGCGGGGTGAGCGGGGTGACCGGAACGGGATCCGAGCCGTGACCAACCTTTGCCGTTCGGTGGGATTCGCCTGCATCGGGGGCTGCGTGTCGGGCGGGCGCGGCGAGACCCTCGCGGCGTTCAATTGATCTCGAACGTATGGGGGTCGCACATCAATGGGTCTGTTCTCGGCGGGCATCGCCGCCGGTCTCGTCCTGCTCGTCGTCGCGGGTGCTCCGGCGGTGGTGAACGCGTCAGCGAGACACTCGCCGAGACTGTGGGGAGGGGCGGACCTGTCGGTGAGCCTCACCGCCTCCCCGCGCGTGGCACAGCCGGGGCAGTGGCTGTCCTACGAGGTGAAGGTGCGCAACGCCGGGCCGGGCGACGCCGTGCTGCCCGTGCTCACGATCCGCGTCCCCGACCAGGTGGACGTCATCGCCGTCAACGTCGCCTCGTGCCACCCGGGGACGTCCAAGCACGAGGTGGTCTGCCCCTCCGCGACGGACATCCATGCCGGTGACTCGGGCGCGGTGACGGTGCTCGGCGTGGTCGGTACGGGCGCGCGTGGCCCGCTCCGCGCGACCGCCCG
Source organism: Sphaerisporangium viridialbum (assembly GCF_049674955.1). Lineage (GTDB taxonomy): Bacteria > Actinomycetota > Actinomycetes > Streptosporangiales > Streptosporangiaceae > Sphaerisporangium > Sphaerisporangium viridialbum. The sequence continues at coordinate 1,289,909 of NZ_CP187232.1, forward strand.
CCTGACGTCGGAGGTGGTCGACGACAACGAGGCCGACAACCACGCCGAAGTGCTGACGAAAGTGGGCGAGGGAGCCGACCTCGCCGTGCGGCTCTCGCCCGCCAAGGGGATCGCCAAGCCGGGACAGCGTTTCACCGTCAGGGCGGCGGTGCGCAACAGCGGGCCGGTGCCCGTGCGCGACGCCCGCGTCTACTTCACCGAGCACGGCGCCCGGTTCCTCTCGGCCAGCGGCGCCCGGTGCGCGAAGCTGCGCGGACAGGTGGGCTGCGCGCTGCGGCCGATAGGGTCGGGCGCGCGCGGGACGCTCAGCCTCGTCTTCCGCATGCCTCGCCGGGGGTCGCGCGAGGTCGACACGGAGGCGACGGTGTACTCCGCGCGCGTCGGCGACCGCCGCCCGGCCAACAACCAGGCGCGCATGCGGGTCTCCCTGCGGCACGGCTAGCCGCCGGCCCTCATCCGGAGTGCGAGGTGCACCGGCCGTGGCCGCGCCCGTCCTCCGGGACCGTGGTGGCGAACACCGCGCCGGCCGCGGCCAGCACGGCGCAGAACACGATGAGACCAGCCAGCGCCACCTTCACCGCAAAAGGTGAGAAGTTTGCAGCTTTTATCACGTATGAGATCTCACCACAGATGACGGAGCGAGATACCTCTTTCGCAGAACGTGATTCGATTTCACAGGTTGCCGGGTCAGCGGGTCAGGGCGGCCCAGGCGTCGGTGACGATCGTGCGCAGGTCGGCGTGCTCGGCCTTCCAGCCGAGCTCGCGCTGGATGCGCTCGGAGGAGGCCACCAGCACCGCGGGGTCGCCCGCCCGGCGCTCGCCGACCACGGTGGGGATCGGGTGACCGGTGACCTCGCGGCAGACCGCGATGACCTCCCGCACCGAGAAGCCCGTGCCGCTGCCCAGGTTGTAGATCTTGTGCGAGCCGGGCCGGCAGGAGTCGAGGGCCAGCAGGTGGGCCCGCGCGAGGTCGGTGACGTGGACGTAGTCGCGCACGCACGTGCCGTCGGGGGTGGGGTAGTCGGTGCCGAAGACGTTCACCGACTCGCGCAGGCCGAGGGCGACCGCGAGGACGTTCGGGATCAGGTGGGTCTCCACGGCGTGGCGCTCGCCGTAGACCTGCCCGCCGGCGGCGGTGAAGGCGCCCGCCACGTTGAAGTAGCGCAGGCTGACCGCTCCGAGGCCGTGCAGGCCGGCGAAGGCGGTGAGCGCGGTGTCGACCGCGAGCTTGGACGCCCCGTACGGGTTGGTGGGGCGGGTGGGGTCGGTCTCGACGATCGGGGTGCCCTCGGGCTCGCCGTACGTCGCCGCGGTGGAGGAGAAGACGATGCGCCGCACGCCGTGCGCCCGCATGGCGTCGAGCAGCGCGAGCGTGCCGCCGAGATTGCTGGACCAGTAGAGCCCGGGCTTCTCCACCGACTCGCCGACGAGCGACCGCGCGGCGAAGTGCAGCACGCCGTCGAACCCCTGCGCGAGGACGCCCCCCGCCTCGGTGACGGAGCCCTCGACGAAGGAAGCGCCCGCCGGAACCGCGTCGGCGTGCCCTGTGGAGAGGTCGTCGAGGACGGTAACCTCGTGACCGGTCTCGATGAGCTGTGCGGCCACGGCGCTTCCGATATAACCGGCGCCCCCGGTTACCAGCAGCTTCACTTTTCCCCACCCATCCGTGCGATCTTGTTTGATCGTGTGCGGTTTTGTACGGCCAGTGCCCAGCTTACGCGCCGCTGGACGACGGCGAGATAAAGCGCAGCCGGTACGCTGACCAGATCATCATGTGAGCCTTATTCGAACGGACATCGATCGACGTGCACAACGTCGCGGCGAACATCGTCCTCGTCCTCGTCTTCGTCCTGATCGGCGGGTTCTTCGCGGCCGCCGAGATGGCCATGGTCTCCCTGCGCGAGAGCCAGGTCCGCAAGCTGGCGGAGGAGGGCAGGCGCGGCTCACGCGTGGCCAAGCTGGCCCGCGACCCGAACCGCTTCCTTTCCGCCGTGCAGATCGGGATGACCGTCGCGACCGTGCTGTCGGCCGCGGTCGGAGCCGACACCCTGGCGGGCCAGCTTGAGCCGCTCATCGCCAAGTCCTGGGTGCCCGCCGGAGCCGTACGGCCGCTGTCGCTCGTGGTGGTGACGCTCGCGATCTCCTACGTCACCCTGGTGCTCGGCGAGCTGGCGCCAAAGCGGCTCGCCAGGCAGCGGGCCGAAGGCCTCTCGCTGCTGGTCGCGCCCTTCCTCGACCGGCTGGCCTCGCTGTCGCGGCCGGTGATCTGGGTGCTGTCCAAGTCGACCGACGGCGTGGTGCGGCTCCTCGGGGGCAACCCCCACGCCGACCGCGCCGCGATGACCACCGAGGAGCTCAGGGACATGGTCGTCGGCCACCAGGAGCTCACCAAGGACGAGCGGGACCTGATCGACGAGGTGTTCACGGCCGGTAAGCGCCATCTCAGGGAGGTGATGCTGCCGCGCACCGAGGTGGAGTTCATGTCCGCCGACACGCCCCTGGCCGAGGCGGCGATCCTGGCCGCGGCGATGCCCCACTCGCGGTTCCCCGTGTACCGGGACTCCTACGACAACATCGTGGGGTTCGTCCACGTGCGTGATCTTCTCGACCCCGTGCTCACCGGCAGCATCGAGCCGATCAGCGAGCTGGTGCCCATCAGGCCGGTCAAGCTGCTGCCCGCCACCAAGCGGGTGCTCCCCACGCTGACCGAGATGCGCGACGACGGCCAGCACCTCGCCATCGTCGTCGACGAGTACGGCGGCACGGCGGGCATCGTGACCATGGAGGACCTGGTCGAGCAGCTCACCGGCGACATCCGCGACGAGTACGACGCCGCCGGGCAGCCGGTGCGGCTGGTGGCGGGCGAGATCGAGATCGAGGGCCTGATCAACCTCGACGACTTCGAGAGCGAGACCGGCATCCGGCTGGAGCAGGGCCCGTACGAGACGCTCGGCGGGTTCGTCATGGCCGCGCTCGGGCACCTTCCCGAGACGGGGGAGAGGGTCGAGCGGCCCGCCTGCTCGCTGATCGTCACCGAGATGGACGGCCGCAGGGTGGGCCGGGTGCGCGTGATCAGGAAAGTCGTGCCCCCCGACTCCGATGACGCCCCGGAGTCCTGAGGAGGAGTCGCAGACCACCCTGGAGTCCTGACAGAATTGTTTGCTATGGCCAGACCTCGTGTTCTCTCCGGCATCCAGCCCACCGCTGACTCGTTCCACCTGGGCAACTACCTCGGTGCCGTCCGCCAGTGGGTCGACATGCAGGAGACGCACGACGCCTTCTACTTCATCGCCGACCTGCACGCGATCACGGTGAACCCCTCGGCCTCCGAGCTGCGCCGCCGCACCCGCGTCTCCGCCGCCCAGCTCTTCGGCGCCGGCATCGACCCCGAGCGCAGCACGCTGTTCGTGCAGAGCCACATCCGCGAGCACAGCGAGCTCGCCTGGATCCTGATCTGCAACACCGGCATGGGCGAGGCCGCCCGCATGACGCAGTTCAAGGACAAGGCGGCGAGGTACGGCGAGAGCTCGGCCGGCGTGGGCCTGTTCACCTACCCGATCCTCCAGGCGGCCGACATCCTGATGTACCAGGCCGACCAGGTGCCGGTGGGCGCCGACCAGAAGCAGCACCTGGAGCTCACCCGCGACCTCGCCCAGCGGTTCAACAGCCGCTACGGCCAGACCTTCAACGTGCCCGCGCCGTACATCCTCAAGGAGGTCGAGAAGATCGCCGACCTTCAGGATCCCCTGGCGAAGATGTCCAAGTCGTCCTCCAGCCCCCAGGGCCTGCTGGAGGTGCTCGAGGAGCCGGGCCCGCTGCGCAAGAAGGTCATGCGCGCGGTGACCGACACCGGCTCCGAGGTCGTCGCCGACCCCGAGAACAAGCCCGGCGTCACCAACCTCCTGCGCATCCAGTCGGTCATCACCGGCACGCCGATCCCCGACCTGGAGGCGCGCTACGCGGGTCTCGGCTACGGCGCGTTCAAGAAGGACGTCGCCGAGGTCATCGTGGACGCCTTCGCGCCGATCCGCGAGCGCACCGAGAAGCTCCTGTCCGACGAGGCCGAGCTCGACCGGCTGCTCGCGGTCGGCGCGCGGCGGGCCGGCGAGATTGCCCGCGAGACCATGGAGGCCGTCCGCGACCGCGTCGGGTTCGTCCCGAGGGGCTGAGCCTCCCCGGAGGCGGCGCCCGGCCATGGCGCGGCCTCCGGTCCACGAGCGGGGTGGCGCCGAGATACCTCTGAGGTGACCATTCTCTGTCCGCATACCGTACGTCTCCTGGGTAGGTGGGCAGGATGGGAAGTGCGTGGGCCTCGTTCCTTCGGAGGGTCGAGGCGGTCAAGGCGTGGGGCAGGGCCAGAACCGAGTACTACCGCGTCCGCTGGCCCTGGGTCGACCACCTGATCCGCACCGTCCACCGCTACCAGAGCCAGCGGGGCGACCGGCTGGCGGGCGCCGTCACCTACTTCGCGTTCCTGTCGTTCTTCCCGCTGATAGCGCTGGCCTTCGCCCTGTTCGGCTACGTGGTGGCGCTCAACCCGCACGCGCTGGAGACCCTCGAAGCCGCCATCAACCAGCAGCTTCCCGGCCTGGCCGGCCAGCTGCACATCGACCAGCTCTCCCAGGCCCGCACGAGTGCGGGGATCATCGGACTGCTGGGCCTGCTGTACGCCGGCGTCGGCGCCGTGGACGCACTGCGGGACGCGCTGCACGACATCTGCGTGAGCTGCGAACCCCCGGTGAACTGGTTCGTCGCCAAGCTGCGCGACCTGGTGGCGCTCGTGTTCATCGGGCTCACCATGGTGATCTCGGTGGTGGCCGGCGGCGTCGCCGTCCAGGCCACCGGCACGATCATGGGATGGCTCAGGCTGGGCGGCTCGGTCGTCGCCGCGACCCTGCTGCCCCTGGCCGGGGTGCTGATCGGCGTCGCGGCCGACATGCTGGTGTTCCTGATCATCCTCGCCTGGCTGGCCAAGGTGGGCAAGCCGCTCAGAACCCTCCTCAAGGGCGCGCTGCTCGGGGCCGTCGGGTTCGGCGTGCTCAAGCAGCTCGCCACCCTGCTGCTGTCCCACACGCTGAGCAACCCCATCTACGGCGCGTTCGCCGTGGTCGTGGGCCTGCTGGTCTGGCTCAACCTCTCGGCGCGCTGGGTGCTGTACGTGGCGGCGTGGACCTCCACCGCCGACGGCGCGCCGCCGCCCGAGCCCACGCCCATGCCCACCAGCGATTACGACTAGCCGCTGCCCGGCGTCACACCTCTGTGGGCTCGCGGCGCGGCTCGGGCCGCGAGCGGCGCCGCACGCCGTACACGACCCAGGCCACGCCGCCGAGCAGGCCCACGGCCACCACCCCGGCGCCGATGCCGACCAGCGCCGAGTCCTGCGCCGCGACGACGGGCTTGGCGGGGGCGGGGGCCGCCGCCGGAGGACCGCCGACGGGCTTGGTGGGCTTCGCCTTGGGGACGACCGGCCCGACCAGCGCTCCGACCGGCGTCACGTGGCCCCTGGCCGTGAAACCCCAGTCGAGCAGCTCCTTGACCTCCTCCCAGAACGAGCCCTCGTGGCGCATCACCGAGACGATGATCGTGTGCCCGTCCCGCTTGGCGGCCCCGACGAAGCTGCCGAGCGCCTTGGTCGTCCAGCCGTTCTTGACGCCGAGCATCCCGGGGTACTTGCCGAGGAGCTTGTTGTGGTTGGCCATCTGGTAGTGCTTGCCCTCGGGCGCGGGGAAGTCGGCGAGCTTGGTGCCGACGTACTCGCGGAAGTCGGAGTTCGCCAGCCCGGCCCGCGCGATCAGCGCCAGGTCGTACGCCGAGCTGCTCTGGCCCGGCTCGTCCAGGCCGTTCGGCGTCTTGGCCACGGTGTCGAGGGCCTGGAGCCGCTTGGCCTCGGCGTTCATGTCGGTGAGGGTGCGCGCGACTCCGCCGTTGGTCTCGGCGAGCGCCACGGCGGCGTCGTTGCCCGAGACCATCATCAGCGCGCGGAACAGGTCGTCGACCTTGTAGATCTTGTGCTGGGTCAGGCCCACGGCGCTTCCCTCGACGTTGCACGCCTCGGCGCTGGGCTTGATGACTTTGTTCTTGTTCAGGCGGGGGATGAGCGTGACGGCTGTGAGGATCTTGAGCGTGCTGGCGGGAAGGTAGCGGCCGTGCGGGTCCTTGGCGGCGAGCACCTCGCCGGTGTCCGCGTCGGCGACCACGAAGGCGGAGGCTTCGGACTTGGGCAGCGCCTTGGCCGCCGAGTCGACCACGACGCCGCGCCGTCCCAGCAGCATTCCGCCGATGGGCGTGGTGTCGTCGGTCGCGGCGCGCGCCTGAGCAGGGGTGACCAACGTGAGTCCCCCGGCGAGCGCGAGTGCGCTGAGTGCTGTTACGTGCTTCATCCCCATAGAGAAGTCAGCGTAGCTTTGTCGCTTTTCAGATGGGGCAAGACACGACAAAGATCGTGAAGGTGCTGGTCAGTAACCAGGGCGGTAGGATGGAAGAGGTGATGATGACACGACGCGTCGCCGGGTTCCTCCTGGCCCTGGCCGCCTTCATGGTCTTCGAGTGGATCAACCTCGGGTTCAACCTCGCCGACGGGCACCCCACGGCCTTCTATGTGGTGCACGGCATCCTGATCGCGGTCAATCTGATCCTCGCCCTGGCGATCGGGGCCATCGGCTGGCGTGCGTGGCGCGCTGCCCCGCGTGACGCCCGCATATAAGCCCCTCTTCGCGGGCAGAGATGGTAAACGACCGTTTTGCGGTTGACCATGCATGTGTGGGGGCCATCTCCGGTTTGGCGCCGATGCCGGGAAACCTGTAAGTCGGCGCGAACTGGGGTGACCGCAGGGTTGGCCGATTTCGCTAGGCGGCGGAAACTCGGCCTGAGACCAATGCCCATGGAGGCGTGCCGTGACAATTGAGTTCAATCCTTCGCGCGGCCCGACGCTGGGCGTCGAATGGGAACTCCAGCTTGTCGACACGCACACCCGCCGGCTCCGCCAGGACGCGCGCCAGGTCCTGGAGGCCATCCCCGAGCTGAGTGAGAGCCCGCGCCCGAAGGTCATGCACGAGCTGATGCAGTCGCAGCTCGAAGTGATCACCGACGTGTGCCACACGGCGTCCGAGGCCGTGAAGGACCTCAAGACGACCATCGACCACGTCCGCCAGGTGGTCGAGACGCGGGGCATGGCCCTGGCCTGCACGGGGACGCACGCCATCAGCGACTGGCGCGAGGCGGTCTACGCACCCGTCCAGCGGTACACCGAGCTGGTCGAGGAGATGCAGTGGCTGGCATGGCGGATCCAAACATTTGGCGTACATGTCCACGTGGGGGTACGGGAAAGGGATAAAGTCATCCCCATCGTCAACGCACTTGCGGCCTACCTGCCTCATTTCCTCGCGCTGACGGCCTCCAGCCCGTACTGGGGCGGGCAAGACACCGGACTCGCCTCCAGTCGGGCCATCGTTTTTGGCGCGCTGCCTACGGCCGGACCGCCGCACATGCTGGCGGACTGGGCCGAGTTCGAGGAGTACATGGACACCCTGAAGCGGGCGGGGACCATCAAAAGCATCAAAGAGGTGTGGTGGGATATCCGGCCGCATCCTGACTTCGGCACGATTGAGATTCGAATGTTCGACGGTATACCGACCCTGAGAGAGGTCGGGATGGTGACGGCGTTGTCGCAGTGTCTGGTGCAGCAGTTCGATCAGCAGCTCGACCGCGGGTACCGGCTGCCGCATCCCGCCCCCTGGGTCGTTCGCGACAACAAGTGGCGCGCCACCCGATACGGGCTGGACGCGGTCGTGATCACCGACGACCACGGCTCGACCGCGCCCATGAGAGACATGCTGTACGAGCTGACGCACGAGCTGGCGCCGGTGGCCGAGCGACTCGGCTGTCCCGACGAGCTCGCGACCATCGCCGACGTGGTGGAGCAGGGCAACTCCTGCGAGCGCCAGCGCGCGATCCTTTCCGGAGGCGGCACCCTCGACGACGTCGTGGACGCGACGATCGTCGAGCTCGCGGAGGACCGCTTCGTCACCACCAACTCGAGGACGTCGAACGGGGCGATCGGTCATGCCGGCACGTGATCTACGGGGGGAACTCGACGCGTTCCTGAACGTCAACAACGAGTCCCTCATCGACTTCCGGCGCGACCTGCACGCACACCCCGAGCTCGGGTTCGTGGAGCACCGCACCACCGAGCGCATCGCCGCGCGGCTCTCCGAGGCCGGGCTCGTGCCGACACCGCTGCCGCGCGGCACCGGCCTGATCTGCGACATCGGCAGCGGCGACGGCCCCACCGTCGCGCTGCGCGCCGACATCGACGCGCTGCCGCTCCAGGACGAGAAGGAAGTCCCCTACCGCTCGACCATCACGGGCGTCTGCCACGCCTGCGGGCACGACGTGCACACGTCCATCGTCCTCGGCACGGGCCTGTTCCTCGCCGAGCAGGCTGCGGCCGGCCTGCTGCCCGGCCGGGTGCGCCTGATCTTCCAGCCCGCCGAGGAGGTCATGCCCGGCGGAGCGCTGAAGGTGCTGGAGGCCGGGGGCATCAACGGCGTCGACCGCATCTTCGGCCTGCACTGCGACCCAAGGGTCGAGGTCGGCAGGCTCGGCCTGCGCGTCGGTCCCATCACCGGGGCCTGTGACAAGGTCAGCGTCCGCGTCGCGGGGCCGGGCGGCCACACCGCCCGCCCGCACCTCACCGCCGACCTGGTCTTCGCGCTTGCCAAGATCGTCACTGAGCTGCCCGCCGCGCTGAGCAGGCGGGTCGACCCCCGCTCCTCGCTGTCGCTGGTGTGGGGCCGGGTCCAGGCGGGCTCGGTCGCCAACGCCATCCCCGACGACGGCCTGGCCGAGGGCACGATCCGCTGCCTGGACGAGCAGGCCTGGCACGAGGCGCCCGACCTGTTCAAGTCGCTGCTCGACTCGGTCGCGATCGCCTACGGTGTGGAGGCCGAGATGAACTACATCCGCGGCGTCCCGCCGACCATCAACGAGGTGACCAGCGTCCAGATGCTGCGGGACGCGGCCGGCCAGGTGCTCGGCCCCGACGCCACCGTTCCCACCCCGCAGTCCCTCGGCGGCGAGGACTTCGGGTGGTACCTGGAGTCGGTTCCCGGAGCGTACGCGAGGCTCGGCGTGCGCGCGCCGGGGGAGACCCGGCAGATCGACATCCACCAGGGCACATTCGACGTGGACGAGAGCTGCATCGGCGTCGGCGTAAGCGTGATGGCGGCCACGGCGCTCACCGCGCTTTGGGAAGGGCACCGCACCTCCGCCGACCAGGATGCCGTCCAGCCGGTCACGGCCTGAGAGAGCTCCGCCGTACGGCGGGGGCGCCCGAAATGGCGTCCCCGCCGTCCCGTCTCACGGTTTCGCAGGTCACAGGGCGGCGTGAGCTGCATAACGGACCTATTTCGGAGCCGGGCGCCGGTTTGGCCAACACCGGTCAAACAACTATCTTCCGTGCAGGGTTGCCGTGCGTTCCTTCGCGCGTGCACACAAGTTGGACGGCGAAGATACACGGGAGGAGTCACCTTGCTCCGCACTCACGCAAGCAAGCTGGCAGCCACGACCGCGATGGGGGCCATGCTCATGGCCGTCGCGGCATGTGGAGGCAGTAGTACTTCGGACACCGAGACGGCGGCGCCCGCCGCGTCGGACGCCTCCTCGGCGGCGGCGCCGACCGGCGCCAAGGTCGGCCTCGCGTACGACATCGGCGGCCGTGGTGACCAGTCGTTCAACGACGCCGCCGCGGTGGGCCTGGACAAGGCGAAGACCGAGCTCAAGCTGGCCGACACCAAGGAGCTCTCGGCCAACCCGGGCGAGACCGGCGCCCAGAAGGAGCAGCGGCTCCGCCTGCTCGCCCAGGGTGGCTACAACCCGGTCATCGCGGTCGGCTTCGCCTACTCCGAGGCGACCAAGAAGGTCGCGGCCGAGTTCCCCGACACCAAGTTCGCGATCGTCGACGACGGGGCCGAGGGCCCGAACATCTCCAACCTGGTGTTCGCCGAGAACGAGGGCTCGTTCCTGGTGGGCGCCGCAGCCGCCCTGAAGACGAAGAAGGACCACATCGGCTTCGTCGGCGGCGTGCAGGTGCCGCTGATCAAGAAGTTCGAGGTGGGCTTCACCAGGGGCGCCCAGTCGGTCAAGCCGGACATCAAGATCGACGTCAAGTACCTCACCCAGCCGCCGGACTTCGCCGGCTTCAACGATCCGGCCAAGGGCAAGACCGCGGCCCAGGGCATGTACGACGCGGGCGCCGACATCGTCTACCAGGCGGCGGGCGGCTCGGGCGGCGGCGTCTTCGAGGCGGCCAAGGCGGCGAAGGCCTTCGCCATCGGCGTCGACTCCGACCAGGCGCTCACGGCCGACGCGGGCGTGCGTGACGTCATCCTCACCTCCATGCTCAAGAAGGTCGACGTCGCGGTGTTCGACTTCCTGAAGAGCTTCGCCGACGGAACGGTCAAGGCCGGTCCGACGACCTACGACCTCAAGGCGGGCGGCGTCGACTTCTCCACCACCGGTGGCCAGGTCGACGACATCAAGAACAAGATCGACGAGTACAAGACGAAGATCATCGACGGCGAGATCAAGGTTCCCGCCGAATAATCGTGGTTCCAGGGGGTCCGGAGGCAGTTTCACCGGGCCCCCTGGACTACTGTCAGTTCACCCGCTTCGCCCACGAGGCCGTCGGTCGGCCCCACGAGGACGGCTGGTGCGCAGTTACAGGCCCTCTGACCGCCCACGAGGCCGGCCGCAGTGCCCGAAGGGCTCACCGGATCCGCCGACACGGCCGGCTGCCACGCATCAGTCACGCCACCAGGCCACCCGCATGGACAAGACCGGCCGCCACGCCCACGAGGCTCGCCAGTCCCGCCTTCGAGGCCATCCGCATGGAGGAGGCCGCCATCAGCACTTCGACTTCTTCGGCTACCGCCACCGAGCCCGCCGTCGAGCTAGAGGGGATCACCAAGAGATTCCCGGGTGTCGTCGCCAACCGCGATATCCGTCTCAGCGTGCGACGCGGGCATGTGCATGCCATCGTCGGCGAGAACGGCGCGGGCAAGTCCACGCTCATGAAGATCCTATACGGCATGCAGCGGCCGGACGAGGGCGAGATCCGCGTCGACGGCTCCCCGGTCGGCTTCCGCACGCCGGGTGACGCCATCGCCGCCGGCATCGGCATGGTGCACCAGCACTTCATGCTCGCGGACAACCTGACCGTCCTTGAGAACATCATCCTCGGCAGCGAGCCGCGCAGGCGCGGGGCCGGCATCGACTTCGCCGCGGCGCGCCGGAAGATCAAGGAGATCTCCGACGCCTACGGGCTCGGGGTCGCCCCGGACACCCTGGTCGAGGACCTCGGCGTCGGGGCGCGGCAGCGCGTGGAGATCCTCAAGGTCCTCTACCGGGGTGCGCGCATCCTCATCCTGGACGAGCCGACCGCCGTGCTGGTGCCGCAGGAGGTCGACGAGCTCTTCGACAACCTCCGTGGCCTGGTCCGCGAGGGCCTGACCATCATCTTCATCTCGCACAAGCTCGACGAGGTGCTGTCGGTCGCCGACGCGATCACGGTGATCAGGCGCGGCACCACCGTCGCCAGCGTCGACCCCAAGGACGTCACGGCCAGGCAGCTCGCCGAGCTGATGGTCGGCAGCGAGCTGCCGAGCCCCGAGACGCGCGAGTCGACGGTCACCGCCGACGTCGCGCTGGCCGTGCGGAACCTGACCGTACGCAATCCGGACGGACGGGCGGTCGTGGAGGACGTCTCGTTCGACATCCACAAGGGCGAGGTGCTCGGCATCGCGGGCGTCGAGGGCAACGGGCAGGCGGAGCTGGTCGAGGCCATCATGGGCATGCGCCCGGCGGACGGCGTGATCACGCTCGGCGGCGCCGACGTCTCCGCGTGGACCACCCTGCGCAGGCGTGAGGGCGGCATCGGGTACATCCCCGAGGACCGGCAGCGGCACGGCCTGCTGCTGGAGGCCCCGCTCTGGGAGAACCGCATCCTCGGCCACCAGACGCGCAGGCCCAACGTCAGGGGGCCGTGGATCGACCGGGCCGGAGCCCGCGCCGACACCCAGCGGATCGTCGAGGAGTACGACGTCCGCACCCCCGGCATCGATGTGGACGCCGCAGCGCTGTCCGGCGGCAACCAGCAGAAGCTGATCGTCGGACGGGAGATGAGCGGCGACCCGGTCGTGCTCATCGCCTCCCATCCGACGCGCGGCGTGGACGTTGGCGCGCAGGCCGCCATCTGGGACCACCTGCGTACCGCGCGCGCGGCCGGCCTCGCCGTCCTGCTGATCTCGGCGGACCTGGACGAGCTGATCGGCCTGTCCGACTCCCTGAAGGTGATCCTGCGAGGCCGCATGGTCGCCGATGTCGACCCCGGCGACGTGACCCCCGAGCGGCTCGGATCCGCCATGACCGGCGCCCGGGACCACACGCCCACTGAGCAACTCGGCTCGGCAGCGACCGACGCCGGGGAGGAAGCATGAGTTCGTCGTTCACCGACCGGTTGCTCGGCAGGGTGAGGCTCGGAGGCCTGCTGGGGCTCGCCGCCCCGCTGCTGGCCATCGTCTTCGCCGGCATCGTGACCTCGATCATCCTTCAGCTGACCGGCAACCCGCCGCTCGAGACGATGAAGCTGCTGGTCGACTATGGCTCGCAGCCGCGTACGATCGTGATGATCATCAACCTCGCGACGACGTACTACATCTCCGCGCTCGCCGTCGCGGTCGGGTTCCGGATGAACCTGTTCAACATCGGCGTCGACGGCCAGTACCGTCTCGCCGCCCTGATCGCGGCCGCGGTCGGCGGCGCGCTGGTGCTCCCCGCCCCGCTGCACGTCGGGGTCACGATCCTCGTCGCGGTGGCCGTGGGCGGCGTCTGGGCGTCCATCGCCGGAATCCTCAAGGTCACCCGGGGCGTCAGCGAGGTCATCTCGACGATCATGCTGAACTCGATCGCGACCGGGGTCGGCGCCTGGCTGCTCACCACCGACCGCCTCGCCGTGGCGGTGTCGGGCAGCAACAACATCGGCACCAAGCCGATCCCCCCGTCCGGCCAGTTCCCCGGTTTCGAGCTCATCCCCGGCACGAAGACCCCGGTCTTCGGGTTCGTCATCGTGGCGGTGGCTCTGGGCCTGGCGTACCACGTGCTGTTCAACTGGACACGCTTCGGGTTCGACCTGCGGGCCACCGGGCGGTCCGAGTCGGCGGCGGTCGCGAGCGGCGTCAACGTCAAGAAGATGGTCCTGCTGACGATGATCCTGTCGGGTGCGGCCGCCGGGCTGGTCGGCATGCCTCAGCTGCTGGGCGCGTCGTACTCCTACAGCCTGGACTTCCCGACCGGCCTCGGCTTCACCGGCATCGCCATCGCCCTCCTCGGCCGCAACAACCCGGCCGGCATCGCGATCGGCGCACTGCTCTGGAGTTTCCTCGACAACTCCTCGGACATCCTGGACCTCGAAGGCATCCCGAAGGAGATCGTGATCATCATGCAGGGCACCATCGTGCTCTCGGTCATCGTCGCCTACGAGCTGGTCCACCGGTACCGCCTCGCCGCCGAGCAGCGCAGGGTGAGCAGGCAGCTCTCCGCGGAGGCCTCCGCACCGGTGGAAGGAGCGGTGGCGTGACCGTCTCCGAGATCTCCGCGGCGCCACCCGCGCCACCGCAGGTTCGCCGCTTCCGCCTGAGCTGGCAGGTGCTGCTGCTCGGCGTGCTGGCGCTGCTCGTCATGATGTCCATCGCCCGGGTGGTGACCGGGGCGAACGACATCACCTCGGGCGGCACCATCGGCGCGGCCGTCGGCCTCGCCGTGCCCATCGGCCTCGCCGCCCTCGGCGGACTGTGGTCCGAGCGCGCGGGAGTGGTCAACATCGGCCTCGAAGGCATGATGATCCTCGGCACCTGGTGCGGGGCCTGGGGCGCCCTGACCTTCGGCACCCCGTGGGCCGGCGTCATCGCCGGAGCGATCGGCGGCGCGCTAGGCGGGCTGCTGCACGCCCTCGTCACGGTCACGTTCGGCGTCGACCACATCATCTCCGGCGTCGCCATCAACATCCTCGGCCTGGGCGTCACCGAGTACCTCTCCAAGCTCGTCTTCACCGGCATGAAGGGGGGCGGCGAGACCCAGTCGCCGCGCATCCCGCCCGTCACGGACGTCAGCATCCCCGGCATCGGCGTACCGCTGCGGGACCTGGAGAGCACCCACCTGTTCCTGCTGTCCGACATCGCGGGCGTGCTCCGCGGCGTGACGCAGAACATCTCGCTGTTCACGATCGTGGCGATCCTGCTGGTGCCGCTGAGCTTCTACGTGCTCTGGCGCACGGCCTTCGGGCTGCGGCTGCGCGCGTGCGGCGAGCGGCCCGTGGCGGCCGAGTCGCTCGGCGTCAACGTGTACTACTACAAGTACCTCGCGGTCGTGATCTCCGGAGCGCTGGCCGGCCTCGGCGGCGCCTTCCTGTCGATCGTGGCCGCGGGCATCTACCGCGAGGGCCAGACGGGCGGCCGCGGCTTCATCGGCCTCGCCGCCATGATCTTCGGCAACTGGCGGCCGGGCGGCCTCGCGGGCGGCGCGCTGCTCTTCGGGTACACCGACGCGCTCCAGCTCCGCCAGGGCGGCACGTCCGTGCACGCGCTGCTGCTGGTGGTCGCGATGCTGCTCGCCGCCTTCGCGGTCTACCAGCTCGTACAGCAGCACAGGAACCGCGCGGCGCTGATCAGCGGCGTCTTCGCGGTGCTGGTGTTCGCGGTCTTCGCGGTGACCGACACCGTGGCCGAGCAGTTCACCTCGTTCACTCCCCACCTCACCACGCTGCTGGTCCTGTCGCTGGCCTCCCAGCGGCTGCGCATGCCGGCGGCCGACGGCGTTCCCTACCGGAAGGGCCAGGCGAAATGAGCGACCTCGACTGGGACGCGCTGCGGCGGCGGGCCGTGGACGCGATGGCCCACGCGTACGCGCCGTACTCGAAGTTCCCCGTCGGCGCCGCCGCGCTGGTGGACGATGGCCGCGTGGTCACCGGGTGCAACGTGGAGAACGCCTCCTACGGCCTCGGGCTGTGCGCGGAGTGCGGCCTGGTCTCCGCGCTCCACGCCTCGGGCGGCGGCAGGCTCGTGGCGTTCACGTGCGTCGACGGCCACGGCGAGCTGCTCATGCCCTGCGGGCGCTGCCGTCAGCTCCTCTTCGAGCACGGCGGGCCCGAGCTGCTGGTGGAGACCCCCGAGGGGCCCTGGAGGATGGCGGACATCCTGCCGTTCGCCTTCGGCCCTGACGACCTGTCCCGCGGCGCCTGAACCTTTCTCACTTGACGATCCTTTTTTCCGGGGGGCCTTTGATGGACGCGATCGACGTCATCGTCACCAAGCGGGAGGGCCGCGAGCTGTCGGCGGACCAGATCTCGTGGGTGGTCGACGCCTACACGCGGGGAGAGGTCGCCGACGAGCAGATGTCCGCCCTGGCCATGGCGATCCTGCTCAACGGGATGGGCCGCCGCGAGATCGGCAGGTGGACCGAGGCGATGATCAGGTCCGGCTCGCGCATGGACTGGTCGGCGCTCGACAGGCCGACCACCGACAAGCACTCCACGGGCGGCGTGGGCGACAAGATCACGCTGCCGCTGGCCCCGCTGGTGGCCGCGTGCGGCGCGTACGTTCCCCAGCTGTCCGGACGGGGCCTCGGCCACACCGGGGGCACGCTGGACAAGCTGGAGTCCATCCCCGGCTGGCGGGCGTCGCTCTCGAACGACGAGATGCTCGCCGTCCTGCGGGAGGCCGGCGCGGTGGTCTGCGCGGCCGGCGACGGGCTCGCGCCGGCCGACAAGAAGCTGTACGCGCTGCGCGACGTCACAGGCACGGTCGAGTCGATCCCGCTGATCGCCTCCTCGATCATGTCCAAGAAGATCGCCGAGGGTACGGGCGCGCTGGTGCTCGACGTCAAGGTCGGCTCGGGCGCGTTCATGAAGAGCGTCGAGACGGCCCGCGAGCTGGCTCGTACGATGGTCGACCTCGGCACGGACCACGGGGTCACGACGGTGGCGCTGCTGACCGCCATGGACCGCCCGCTCGGCCTCGCCGTCGGCAACGCCCTGGAGGTCCAGGAGTCCGTCGAGGTGCTCGCCGGAGGCGGCCCGTCCGACGTGGTGGAGCTGACCGTACGGCTCGCGCGCGAGATGCTGGCGGCGGGCGGCATCTCCGGGAAGGACCCCGAGGAGGCGCTCAAGGACGGCTCGGCCATGGACGCCTGGCGGCGCATGATCACCGCCCAGGGCGGCGACCCGGACGCCGCGCTGCCCACTGCCGCCGAGACCGTCGAGGTCACGGCGCCCGCCTCCGGGGTGCTGACCAGGCTGGACGCCTATGGGGTCGGGCTCGCGGCCTGGCGCCTCGGCGCGGGCCGGGCGCGCAAGGAGGACTCCGTGTCCTTCGGCGCGGGGATCACGCTGCACGCCAAGCCGGGTGACACCGTGCGCGAGGGCCAGCGCCTGATGACCCTGCACGCCGACGAGACCGCCCGCTTCGAGCGGGCCCTCGCGGCGCTCGACGGCGCCTACCAGGTCGGCGAGGCGGCCGACCCGGGCCTGCTCCCGCTAGTGATCGACCGGATCACCGCCTGACGCCACGCCCCTCGGCGACGGGCGCGGGGCCCTCCTCGACGCGAGGAGAGCCCTGGGCCCGGGCGCTTACGGTGCGTAAGGGAAACGGCCGTAGTACTCGCCCACCTGCCGGCGATAGGCGACGTCCTTGTAGGTGTCCTCGTCGAACT
The DNA here is from genome assembly GCF_049674955.1 of Sphaerisporangium viridialbum. Classification (GTDB taxonomy): domain Bacteria; phylum Actinomycetota; class Actinomycetes; order Streptosporangiales; family Streptosporangiaceae; genus Sphaerisporangium; species Sphaerisporangium viridialbum. The sequence goes on from NZ_CP187232.1 coordinate 1,306,670, forward strand.
CCGGAGCGTCCTTGATCTCCTCCTGGGTGCGGGCGAGGTAGATCTTGTTCTCCTGGGGGTCGACTCCGGTGATCATGCTCGCGGGCACGAGGGCCTTCTTGCCGAAGAGCCAGAAGCCGATGTCGACGACCAGGTAGCTGTCCCCGGCCACGTTGCTCTCCTCGTCCACCGTGCCGATCTTGCCGTCGGTGGCCTCGACGTCGTAGTCGATGAGGCTCAGGTCCGGGTCGGGGGCGACGCCTTCGCGGTAGGTCCAGGCCTCGGTCATGTGTCGCACTCCCTGTCGTCGAGACGGTGATATCCCTCGACTACCCGGAGTAGCCGCGCCAAACGCGGCCGGCGATCATGAAAGTGACGCGTTGAGCACGGCGCGGTGGGTGGGCAGGGCCTGGCGGTGGCGCTCGACGCCGGCCTCGGTGATCTTCACGAAGACGCCGCGCCGGTCCTCGGCGCACATGTTGCGGCAGACCAGACCGGCCTTCTCCAGGCGCGAGATCAGCCGCGACAGCGCGCTCTGGCTGAGGTGAACGGCGTCGGCCAGCTCCTGGACGCGGTACTTCCCGTGCTCGGACTCGGCCATACGGTCGAGGACCTCGAAGTCGCTGACGCCCAACCCGTGCTTCTCGCCCAGCTCGCGTTCGAGCGTGCACCACGTGGCCGCATGCCGGGCCAGCAACTCACGCCATGAGTCCACGACGTCGAGGTCTTCCATGCCGGGACTATAGCATGCACGCACATTAGATGCACGCGAATTAAATGCTTGTGCATTGAATGCATGCGCATGTAATGTCCTGGCCCATGTTCCCCTCCTCACATGACGAACCATGGGACGCGCGCCTCTGGGGAGCGCTCACCGTGCTCTGCGCCGTCGTGTTCCTCGATGCTCTCGATGTCTCGATGGTCGGAGTGGCCCTACCGTCCATTCAGGCCGACCTCGGCCTTTCCACCTCTTCCCTGCAGTGGATCGTCAGCGGATACGTGCTCGGCTACGGCGGCCTGCTGTTGCTCGGCGGCCGCACGGCCGATCTGCTCGGCCGCCGCAGGGTCTTCCTCGTGGCGCTCGCCGTCTTCGCCGTCGCCTCCCTGCTCGGCGGGCTCGTCGACGACGGCGGCCTGCTGATCGCTGCCAGGTTCATCAAGGGCATCAGCGCGGCCTTCACCGCTCCCGCCGCGCTCTCGATCATCACCACGACCTTCGCGGAGGGCCCGGCGCGCAACCGCGCGCTGAGCATCTTCACCGCCTGCGGTGCCAGTGGCTTCTCTCTCGGGCTGGTCCTGTCCGGGTTCCTCACCGAGCTCGGGTGGCGCTGGACCTTCCTCATGCCGGTGCCGGTCGCGATCATCGCGCTGGTGGCGGGGGTCAAGCTGCTTCCGCGCCACTCCGGGGAGGAGCGGGCCACCGGGAGTTACGACCTGGTCGGCGCCGCGACCATCACCGCGTCCATGCTGCTGTTCGTGTTCACCGTCGTCCAGGCGCCCGAGGCCGGGTGGGGCTCGGTGCGCACCATCGCCGGCATCGCGGGCGCCGTGGTCCTGCTCGCGCTGTTCGTCGCCGTCGAGCGGCGCGTCAGGCACCCGCTCGTACGGCTGGGCATCCTGCGCTCGGGGCCGCTGGTCAGGGCCAACCTGGGCCTGGTGATCCTCTTCGGCTCGTACGTGGGCTTCCAGTTCGTCGCCATGCAGTACTTCCAGAACCTGCTCGGCTGGTCGGCGCTGCACACCGCGCTGGCGTTCCTGCCGGCCGGCCTGCTCGTCGCCGTGACCTCCACCAAGATGGGCGACTTCGCCGACAGGTTCGGCACCGCCCGGCTGATCGTCATCGGGTCGTTCGCCCTGGCCGCCGGGTACGCGGTCTTCCTCAACGCCGGCGAGCACCCGAGCCTCGGCACGCTGGTCATCCCCGGGATGGTGCTGCTGGGCATCGCCTTCGCGCTGTCATTCCCCTCGCTGAACATCCAGGCCACCGCCGGAGTGGCCGACGACGAACAGGGGCTGGCGTCCGGCCTGCTCAACACCTCGGGCCAGGTCGGCGGGGCGCTCGTGCTCGCGGTCGTGGCCGCCGTGGTGACCGCCGACGGGGGCGCGGTCACCATGACGGCCGTCCGGTCGTCGTTCGCGGTCTGCGCCGCGATCGCGCTCATCGGCCTCGCCATCGCGCTCACGGGACTCCTCCGCGCCCGTACGGCGGCCCCGGTCGCGGAGGTAGGAGAGGGAGACGAGGTCAAGGTCCTGGAGACCCTCTGAGCTCCGGCCGACCTCCATCCCTCCTGGTGAGCCCCCCGGCGCGTGCGCGCCGGGGGGCTCCTCGCACGTACAGGGGCACTTCGGACACATTTTCGGGATAGGAAGTTTCCCCGCGAACTGGTGAGGCATTCTCGGCATCTAAGGAGTTGGAGAACCCAGCGGAGGAGCCGAGGCCCATGAAGAGGCCCATGAACAGGATCGCCACCGCACTCGTGCCGCTCGCGCTCGCCGCGGCCTGCGGCACCACCCCGAGCTCTCCGTCAGGGGCGGCGATCACGCCCGCGGCGTCGTCGCCGGCCCCCCTTCCGTCCTCGGTCTCTCCGTCGGCCCCCGCGTCCTCGCCCCCGACGCCCACTGCGACGGTCACCCAGTCCACCGGCTCGTCCGACCTGGCCCCGCCCACCGGCACCAAGCAGGTCGAGGTCAAACGCGCGCCCGCCAGGCCGCCCCTGGTCAAGGGAGTGCGCCTCGCCGCCCACCAGGGGTACGACCGGGTGGTGATCGACCTGCTGGGCGCCAGGACGGGGTACACCGTGGGCTGGGTGAAGCAGCTCATCGAGGACGGCTCCGGCGAGCCCGTCGACATCAAGGGCGGAGCGTACCTCCAGGCCACGCTGACCCCGGCCAGCGCGCACACCGAGGACGGCAAGCCCACCTGGGGGAGGACTCCCATGTTCCAGCCGGACCTCGGCAACGTCACAGGCGTCGTGCGGATCGGCGACTTCGAGGGCGTCGTGACCGTGGCCATCGTGCTGCGCCACCGCGCGGGGTTCCGGGTCAGCGAGCAGTCGAACCCGTCGCGGCTGGTCATCGACGTCGCCCACTAGATCGGGGGCATGCCGGGCGAAGCGCGCGGATCAATACACTGGTCGCGTGGTACGCAAAATAGCGGGCGCGACCCGCATCCCGGTGCCGGGCGGCAAGGTCATCGACGAGTACGTCGGCCGTGTCAACAGTGGCGACGACCAGGTGTCCATCGCCCACATGACCGCCCCGGCGGGCTGGGAGGAGCCGGCCCAGACCCCTCGGTTCACCGAGTACACCCTCGTGCTGCGCGGCACCGTCGTGATCGAGCACGACGAGGGCGTGACCGAGGTGTCCTCTGGTGAGGCGTTCGTGAGCTTCCCTGGCGAGAAGATCCGCTACACCGTCGGCCCTGAGGGCGCGGAGTACGTCGCGGTCTGCATGCCCGCCTTCTCGCCCGACACCGTGAACCGCGACGAGTGACGCGAAAGACTCCTTAGGATGTTCCGATGACCCAGCAGCCCACGCTCGACGAGATCCGCAAGGCCCCCAAGGTCCTTCTCCACGACCATCTCGACGGTGGCCTGCGACCGGAGACGATCATCGACCTCGCCCGCGAGACGGGCTACGACCGGCTCCCCACCACCGACGTGGAGGAGCTTCGCACCTGGTTCCGCGAGGCGTCGGACTCCGGGTCGCTGGAGCGTTACCTGGAGACCTTCGACCACACGGTCGGCGTCATGCAGACGCGGGAGTCGCTGGTGCGGGTCGCCGCCGAGTGCGCGGAGGACCTGGCGAACGACGGCGTCGTCTACGCCGAGGTCCGGTACGCGCCCGAGCTGCACATCTCCGCGGGCCTCAGCCTCGACCAGGTGGTGGAGGCCGTCCTGGAAGGCTTCAAGATCGGCTCTGAGGGCCGGAACATCCGGGTAGGGGCACTGCTCACCGCGATGCGCCACCAGGCGCGCTCGATGGAGATCGCCGAGCTCGCCGTGCGCTACCGCGACGTGGGCGTGGCCGGGTTCGACATCGCCGGCGCCGAGGCCGGCTACCCGCCCACCCGGCACCTGGACGCCTTCGAGTACCTCCAGCGGGAGAACTCCCACTTCACGATCCACGCGGGCGAGGGCTTCGGGCTGCCGTCGATCTGGCAGGCCATCCAGTGGTGCGGCGCCGACCGGCTCGGGCACGGCGTGCGCATCATCGACGACATCCAGGTCGCCACGGACGGCACCGCCAAGCTCGGGCGCCTCGCGGCCTACGTGCGCGACAAGCGCATCCCGCTGGAGATGTGCCCGACGTCCAACCTCCAGACCGGCGCGGCGTCCTCGCTGGCCGAGCACCCCATCGGCCTCCTGCGCCGCCTGTACTTCCGGGTGACCGTCAACACTGACAACAGGTTGATGAGTGACACCAGCGTGTCCCAGGAGTTCGCCAACCTCGTCGAGACCTTCGGCTACGAGTGGGACGATCTGCAGTGGTTCACAGTCAACGCCATGAAGTCAGCGTTCATCCCGTTCGACGAGCGGCTCGCGCTGATCAACGGCGTCATCAAGCCGGGGTTCGCCCGGCTCAAGTGGCAGGCTTGAGCACTGCGTGCGAGGCGTTAGCGTGGTGACCGCCTGCTGAACGGAGAGGTAGCGGTGAGCGAGCGGTGAAGCCACAAGTCTTCCGGTCCAAGACGGCCTGGGTTCTGGGCTGGGTGTGGATGGTGTTCGCCGCGTTCAACGCCGTCGACCTGGTCGCCAACGGCACCATCCCCTCCGCTCTCGTCGCGGGCGCGGTGCTCGCCGTGCTGACCGCGGCGGTCTTCGTCGGCTGCCTGCGTCCCGGCATCCTGGCCGGGGAGGACGGCGTCCTGGTACGCAACCCGCTGCGCAACGTCTTCGTGCCGTGGAAGGCCGTCGACGGCATCCACGTCTCGCACGCGATCATCATCGAGTCGGGCGACGACACCGTGCGCTGCTGGGCGCCGCAGTCGTCGGCGCGTGAGCGGGCCAAGGCGGTGCGGCGCGGGGCTCCGGTCGTCCCGGCCAAGTCCGGCCGCTATCCGAGCACCCAGCCGCAGCTCTCCAAGGCCGAGCAGGCGGCTGCGCAGGTCATGGCCGGCCGCACCCATGCCGACTGGGTCGCTCAGCAGCTCACCGAGACGGCGGAGAAGAGATCCCGCGCCGCCGGAGAGCGCCTGCCCCTGACGGCGACCTGGTCGCCCTCGGCCCTGGTCGCCCTCGCCGCCGCCCTGACCCTGGTGATCGCCGCCCTCATCCTCTCCTGAGCCTTCACAAGCCCAGGGCTGTTGAGAGGTCGGACTTGAGGGAGCCGAGGTCGTGGGTGGCCCGGGTTCTGGCGGCGGATATGTCGCCGCCGACCGGGATGACGACCTCCAGGTAGCACTTGAGCTTGGGCTCCGTGCCGGAGGGGCGCACCACCACGCGGGCGTCGCCGTCCAGCCGGTAGCGGAGCCCGTCCGTGGGAGGCAGGCCGTCGACGCCCGTGCCGAGATCGTCCACCGACCGGACGGCCCGGCCGCCGAGCGCCAGGGGAGGGGCGGACCTCAGCCGGTCCATGGCGTCCGTGATGAGCGACAGATCATCCACGCGGACCGAGAGCTGCGCGGTCGCGTGCAGCCCGTATCTGCTCGCCTGCTCGTCGAGCAGGTCCAGCAGGGTGCTGCCCTCGCGCTTCGCCTGAGCGGCCATGGCCGCGACGGCGAGCGCGGCGCCGATGCCGTCCTTGTCCCGCACGGGCAAGCCCTGGTCGGAGCCGACGCTGTAGCCGAGCGCCTCCTCGTAGCCGTAGACGAGCCCGTCCCCGGCCTTCACGATCCACTTGAAGCCGGTCAGCGTCTCGGCGTGCCGTACCCCGTGCGCTTTGGCGATCTTGCCGAGCAGCGAGGACGACACGATCGAGGCGGCCACCAGCCGGTCGGGGCCCGAGGTGCGGTCGATGACGTACTCGCCGAGCAGGCCGCCGACCTCGTCACCGGTGAGCATGCGGAAGCCGCCGTCCCGCGTGGGCACGCCCACGGCGCAGCGGTCGGCGTCCGGATCGTTGGCGATCACCAGATCGGCGCCGACCTTCTCCGCGAGCTGTAGCGCGAGGTCCATCGCGCCCGGCTCCTCCGGGTTCGGGAACGCGACCGTCGGGAAGTCCGGATCCGGGGCGAACTGCGCCTCGGTCACGGACGGGCTCTCGAACCCGGCCGAGGTGAAGGCCCGCAGCAGCACCTCCCCGCCCACACCGTGCATCGGTGTGTAGACGACCCGCAGGTCACGGGCGTCGCCCAGCGGCAGAGCGCTCACCGCCGCCAGGTACGGCCCGACGATCGCCGCGTCGCTCAGGGTCTCCCACTCGTCTCCGAGCGAGAGCAGGTCCACGCGCCCGACCATGTCGATGGCCGCCGAGATCTCCTCGTCCAGCGGGGGCACGATCTGGGCCCCGTCGCCCCAGTAGACCTTGTAGCCGTTGTCCCGGGGCGGGTTGTGCGACGCGGTGACCATGACGCCCGCGTCCGCGCCGAGGTGTCCCACGGCGAAGGCCAGCACGGGGGTGGGCCAGTGATGGCCCATCAGCGAGACGCGCAGCCCGGCTCCGTTGAGCACGGCCGCCGAGTCGCGGGCGAACAGGTCGGACTTGTACCGGGCGTCGTACCCGATGACGACATGCTTGCCCGGCCCCAGCCGCCTCGCCAGGCCGGCCGCCGCGCGCATGACGGTCACGCGGTTCATCCGGTTCGGCCCGGCGCCCAGCTCGCCCCTCAGGCCCGCCGTGCCGAACTCCAGCTTGGCCCCGAAGCGGTCCTGAAGCTCGGCGGTGTCCCCGCTGTCGAGGATCTCCTGGAGCTCGGCCCGCGTCTCAGCGTCCGGGTCCTGGGCCAGCCACTCCTCAGCCCGCCGCACGAGATCAGACATAACGCCCCTTCAGCCCATTCAACTCACGTAAGAAGCCGGCTACCAGCACCGAACCGGGTCAATGTAGCCCCTCGCCGGACAGGAGCGGCCACCGTCCCCTCCCGCGCCGGGAATGGATCGGGCGGGGAAGCCGACTCGACCGTCAGAGCTTGTTGACGACCTTGGCCAGCAGGACGCCCATGCGTGCCGCCGTGGCCCTGCCGACCTCGAGGACCTCCTCGTGGTTCAGCGGCTCGCCGACCAGTCCCGCGCCCGGGTTGGTCACCAGGGAGAGGCCGAGCACGTCGGCCCCGGCCTCACGGGCGGCGATGGCCTCCAGCACGGTGGACATGCCGACGAGGTCACCACCCAGCGTGCGGAGCATGCGGATCTCGGCCGGGGTCTCGTACGTCGGGCCGCGGAACGCGACGTACACGCCCTCGGCGAGCGACGGGTCCGCCTCGCGGGCCAGCTCGCGCAGGCGCCTGGAGTAGACCTCGGTCAGGTCGACGAAGGTCGCCCCCGTGATCGGGTTCGCGCCCGTCAGGTTGATGTGGTCGCTGATCAGCACGGGCTCGCCGACGCTCTGAACCTCCGGCCGCAGCCCCCCGGCGGCGTTGGTCAGCACGATCGTGCCGGCACCGGCCGCGACGGCGGTGCGCACCCCGTGCACGACAGGGTCCACACCCCTGCCCTCGTACAGGTGGGTGCGCCCGAGGAAGATGAGCGCCTTCCTGCCTGACTCGGTCTCGACGGCCCGGATCTTGCCCGAGTGCCCGGCCACGGCCGGGGCGGAGAACCCCGGCAACTCGGTCACCGGATGCTCGGAGATCGTCGTGCCGATGGCGTCGGCGGCGGGGCCCCACCCGGACCCCATGACCAGCGCCACGTCGAACGACTCGACCCCGGTAAGGGACTTCAGCGCACCCGCGGCGTCCGCGGCGAGTTCATAGACATCACTACTCACGAGCACCGAGGCTACAACCCCATTCCAGCGATCAGCACACGGCCTGACAGCGGGCTGCGCAGGGAGGATCACGGCTGCCACACTGGCGCGGTGACGCTTTCCCCCGGGGGGCCGGAAGTGCGGGCCCTCGCCGCTCGGCGATACCGTTTTCTCGCCTCGTTGATCGACCTCATCCTGCTTTCGATCGTCAACTTCGTGATCTCGACGGCATTGGTGCCCGGGTTCTTCAGCGAGCCGGCGGCCGATGTACAGATGCCCGAGCAGACGATCCTGGACCAGTATTTCGGCAATCCCTACGTGGGCGATCCGTACTGGCCTCTCCAGCTGACGTTCGCCATCATCTTGTTCGCTTACTACTGGATCTCCCATGCCCGCTGGGGGCGCACTCTCGGGAAGCGGCTGTGCCGGTTGAAGGTCGTCGCCAGAGACGGCGGGCCGTTGACGGTCTCCCAGGCCGGGCTGCGCGCGTTCATCTTCGCGGCCGCGTCGTCGATTCCCTACATCGGCCTCGTCCTTTCCCTGCTCGACTCTCTGTGGATCTTGGGCGATGCCAAGCGGTGTCTTCACGACGTGCTCGCCCGCACTGTCGTGGTCGGCGTGGGCTCGGCGGTGCGACCGCGCGAGCAACCGGCCTGAGCACTCGGCTCGGCAAGGAGGATGCCGATCTTGGGGATCGTCAGACCGGCTGAGTGCGGCCGGCTCGGTTGGTGACTGTCGACAGACCGCGCGCGTGGGCGGGAGCGTAACGTCTTCCTGGAACTGCGCCCCTGATGGCGGGGCCTCCACGAGAAGGACGCGGGCACATGACCGACTTGACCGAGCGGGCGGCGAAGCTGGACGCCGACGATCCACTGGCGTATCTCCGTGGCGAGTTCGACCTCGATCCGGCAGTGGTCTACCTGGACGGCAACTCGCTGGGTGCCCCGCCGCGGCGGGTGGCCGGTCGGGTGGAGGAGGTCGTGCGCGAGCAGTGGGGGCGCAGGCTGATCAGATCGTGGCCGGAGAGCTGGTGGACGGCGCCCGAGCGGGTGGGGGAGAAGATCGCCCCGCTGGTGGGCGCGGCGCCCGGGCAGGTCGTGGTGGCCGACTCGACCAGCGTCAACATCTTCAAGGCCCTGGTGGGCGCGATGCGGCTGTCGCCGGGCCGGCGGGAGATCGTGGTCGACGCGGCGACGTTCCCGACCGACGGGTACATCGCGGAGTCGGTGGCCGAGCTGACCGGGACGGTGCTTCGCCCGGTCGTCGTGGACGAGCTCGATGAGGTGCTGAGCGAGCAGACGGCGGTGGTGCTGCTCAACCACGTGGACTACAAGACGGGGCGCCTGTACGACATGGCCGGTCTCACGGCCCGGGTGCACTCCGCAGGGGCACGGGTGGTGTGGGATCTGTGCCACAGCGCGGGCGTGCTGCCCATCGAGCTGGACGACCTCGGTGTCGACCTCGCGGTCGGATGCACGTACAAGTTCCTCAACGGCGGCCCGGGGTCGCCGGCCTTCATCTACGTGCCCAGTGGTCTTCAGGAGTCGTTCCGCCAGCCGCTGTCCGGATGGGGCGGTCACCGTGATCCGTTCGCCATGGCGGAGAAGTACGAGCCGGCTCCCGGCATCGCCCGGGCGCGGGCCGGCACTCCCGACATCCTGTCGCTGCTGGCCCTGGAGGCCGCGCTGGAGGTCTGGGAGGGCGTGGAGCTCAAAGACGTACGGGCCAAGGGCCTGTCGCTGACCGGGTTCTTCATCCAGTGCGTGGACGAGCTGCTCGGAGACGCCGTCAAGGTGGTCACCCCGCGCGACGAGAACCGTGGCCACCAGGTCTCGCTGCGCCACCCGGACGCCGGCGCGCTGGTCGCCGAGCTGACCGCCCGCGAGGTCATCGGCGACTTCCGCACCCCGGACGTCCTCCGCTTCGGCTTCGCCCCGCTCTACAACCGGCATGGGGACGCCTTCCAGGCCGCCAAGGCCCTTGCCGGCGTGCTGGCCACAGGGGGCTGAACGAACCACAGGTGGCTGAAAGAAGCCGAGGAGCGATGGCCCCGGTCTGAGCCCGGGTGCCATCAGCCCCTCGTGACTTCGTCTGAACGCCCGTGCTCTGCGGCTGAACGCCCTCGTAGCCCAGCCGTAGCGACACGGGGCCACCCCCTTCTCCCTTCTCAGGGGTTCGGAAGTGTCCGACACACCGATCACGCCGGTCCTGGCCCGATCGCGGGACTCCAGACGTCAGACAGCGTGCAACGCGCCTGCTCGTTCGGCAACAGGCTGGGAGGCGTCTGGGACAACGGGAAATGATCAGGGTTATGACGTGCGCCGTTCACCTTGTGCTGGGATACTCCACGCGATCCCTGGCTCGGTGAGATGAGGTGGCTGAGTGTCGGCGGAGCGGCTGTCCGAGTTGCTGTCAGAGCTGAAGCTCCGTAGCGGCCGCACGTACGAGGCGCTTGGGCGCCGCACCGGGATGAGCCGGTCCACGGTGCACCGCTACTGCCGGGGCGAGATCGTCCCGGACAGCTATGGGCCGCTGGAGCGCATCGCGAGAGCGTGCGGCGCGACCAAGGCCGAGCAGGAGGAGCTGTACCGGCGGTGGACGCAGGCCGCCGCTTCTTCGGCGATGGAGGCGGCACCGCCCGTCCTCTCTCTGGTTCCGGAGCCTCGGGAGGCGGAGACAGGGATGGAGGCATCGGGGCCGGTGGCGCCGGCCGGTCTCGCGACGCCCGGCTTCCTCGCGCCCGAGATCTTCGACACGCCCGAGGCCGACACGCCCAAGGCCGAGGCGCCCGAGGCCGAGGCGCAGGAGGCCCCCGGCCGGCGGATCGAGGCACATGAGGTCCCCGGGCCGGCGCCCAAGCGCTTCGGGTCACGTCAGGGGCTCGCGCTGGCGGGTGCGGCGGCAGTTGTGATCCTGTGCTTCGCGGTGCTCGGAGGCAGCACGGCGGCCCCGTCCCAGCCCCCGCGCCGGGCGGCGCAGTGGATCGCAGGGCCCGCCTGGACGATGGATCCCGCCCCGGTACCCCGCACGCTGTTCGGCGTCACCCTGAACAGCTCCACCGGCACCATGCCGGGCTTCCGGGTCGGCGCGGTGCGGCTGTGGGACAGCGAGACCCGCTGGGCGCAGATCCAGCCGAAGCGGGGTGAGTTCGACTGGACGGTCCTGGACCGCCTCGTCGGAGGAGCCCACGACGCCGGGCTGCCGGCGCTGTTCGTCATGGGCGGCACGCCCGCGTGGGCCAGCCCCGGCGGCCCTCCCGCGCCGTACCCGGACGGTTCCAGGGCCTCGCCGCCCGATGACCTCGCCGACTGGGACACGTTCGTGCGCGCCGTCGCCACCCGCTACCGGGGGCGCGTGGAGGCGTACGAGCTGTGGGTGCTCGCCAACGATCGCCGGTTCTACGCCGGCAGCGTCGAGAAGCTGGTCGAGATGACGCGGCGGGCCCGCGAGATCATCAGGGCGGCCGACCCCGAGGCCACCGTGGTCTGCCCGGGGATGGGGCAGCTGTGGACGCCCGAGGGACGGCGCGTCCTCCAGCGGTTCGCGCAGCTCGGAGGGTACGGCCACTGCGACGTCGCGGGCATCAAGCTGTACCAGCGCACCGCCTCCGACCCGCCCGAGAGCATGCTGGAGCTGGCCACCACGGTCGACCGGGCGATGCACGAGGCAGGTATCCAGCCGCGCCTGTGGAGCACCGGCACCACCTACTCGATCCCCCTCGAGAGCCGGCTCGACGAGGAGCGCGCCCGCGACTACGCCGTGCGCTTCTTCCTCACCGGGCTGTACGCGCGGAACGTCAACCTGGAGAGGATGTACTTCTACAACTGGGGCGGCACCAAGATCCCGATCGTCCTGCAGGCCGAGGGAGGCGCCCCCACCCGTGCGGCGCTGGCCGTGGAGCAACTCGAACGGTGGCTCGCCCACGCCGAGAGCCGATCGTGCGGTCACGGCCTGGCGATCGGGCTCCCCGAGGACGTCTGGCAGTGCGACTTCATCATGACGGAGCCCGAGCCCCGTCACACCGCCTCGATCAGGTGGGCCGTCACGGGGACGGCGGCCACCACGGCCGGTCCGAGGGCCCGGGAGGTGCGGCGGCTGGACGGGACGACCACTCCCGTGCGGCCCGGCGACACCGTCACCGTGTCAGGAGAACCTGTTCTGATCGAGGACCGCTGAAGGTCAGTCGCCGATCGAGGTGCAGGGGCGGCTTCTGAGGTCGGTGACGTAGTCGTCGGGGGCTCCGGCCTTCTCGGCGGCGTCGGCGAGGATGCCGAGGTAGCGCGCCGACGGCAGGCCGCCCTCGTACCCGTCGAGCACGTAGAACCACGCGACGATCTCGCCGTCGAGGGTCGCCACCCGGAGCTTGACCTTGTGGTAGAGCCCGAGCGCGGCCCCCTCCCACTGGTCGAGCGAGGGCTCGTCCCAGTCGGGGACGTCGTAGAGGACCACGAAGACGTGCTCGGCGGGGCTCTCGGCGATCGTGGCGAGCGCGCCCTCCCAGCCGACGTCCTCGCCGCCGAACGTCAGGCGCCAGCCTTGCAGCCAGCCAGTCCCGCGCATGGGCGAGTGGGGAGCCCTCTGGGCCATCTGCTTGGGGTCCATGTTGCTGCCATAGGCGGCGTAAACAGGCACGGCACACAAGAGTAATCCAAGATCCGCGTGGTGATCCGGCCAGGCGCCTCCAACACGCCCCGGTACTCTGGCGGCGGCTTTCTTTCTTGCGGCGATCATGGCTCGGACCCGTGGATTCATTGGGGTTTTTCGGGGGGAGTCGGGCTTTTTACCGGTCTTCGAGGCTTCTGATCGGGTATTGCACCCCGGGCACCCCGCGTCATACGGGACAATGGGGTATGTGACGAGGATTGTGATCATTGGCGGCGGGCCCGGAGGTTACGAGGCGGCGCTGGTCGCGGCTCAGCTCGGAGCCCAGGCCACCGTGGTCGAGCAGGACGGTCCCGGTGGGGCGTGCGTGCTCACCGACTGCGTGCCGTCCAAGACCATGATCGCCACATCTGTCCGCAAACAGGCCCTTCTGGATGGTTCCTCGCTCGGTGTCAACTTCACCGGAGGGCTCGACGGCGACGTGGGCGGCGTCCAGGTCGACATGCCGCTCGTGAACAAGCGCGTCAAGGAGCTGGCACAGGCGCAGTCGGCCGACATCGCGGCCAGGCTCACCGCCGAGGGCGTCGAGATCGTCAAGGGCTCGGGGCGCCTGGTCGACCCGCAGGTAGTGCGGGTGGGCGACCAGACCATCAGGGCCGACGTCGTCATCGTGGCCACCGGCGCGACCCCGCGCGTGCTGCCGGGCGCCGTGCCCGACGGGGAGCGCGTCCTCACCTGGCGCCAGCTCTACGATCTGGACGAGGTGCCCGAGCACCTCATCGTCGTCGGCTCCGGCGTCACCGGCGCCGAGTTCGCCGGCGCGTACCGCTCGCTGGGCTCGGAGGTCACGCTCGTCTCGTCCCGCGACCGGATGATGCCCAACGAGGACGCCGACGCGGCCGAGGTCCTCGAAGAGGTCTACCGGCGCCGGGGCATGAACGTCATGGGCAAGTCCCGCGCCTCCTCGGTCAAGCGCACCGAGCACGGCGTGGTGGTCACCCTGGAGGACGGCCGCACGGCCGAGGGCAGCCACTGCCTCATGACCGTCGGCATGATCCCGAACACCTCCGGCATCGGCCTTGAGGAGGCGGGCGTCACCCTCGACAGGAACGGCTTCATCCAGGTCGACAAGGTGTCCCGCACCTCGGCCCCCGGGGTCTACGCCGCCGGCGACTGTACGGGCGTGCTCATGCTCGCCTCCGTGGCGGCCATGCAGGGCCGCATCGCGGTCTGGCACGCGCTGGGCGAGGCCGTGCAGCCCCTGCGCCTCGCCACCGTGGCGTCCACCATCTTCACCGACCCCGAGATCGCCGCCGTCGGCATCTCGCAGCGGCAGATCGAGGCGGGCGAGGTCGAGGCCAACGTCGTCAAGCTGCCCCTCGCCACCAACGCCCGCGCGAAGATGCAGGGCTTCAACGACGGCTTCGTGAAGCTGTTCTGCCGCCCGCACACCGGCATCGTGCTCGGCGGCGTCGTCGTCGCTCCGCGCGCGTCGGAGCTGATCCTGGCCCTGTCGCTGGCCGTGCAGCACCGGCTCACGGTCGACCAGATCGCCCACACGTTCGCGGTCTACCCGTCGCTGGCCGGCTCGATCACCGAGGCGGCCCGCCGCCTGATGCTCCCCGTCAAGTCCACCGTGATCTGAACACGGCGACCCCCGCCTGCCTGATCCCTTTCGGGTACGGCGACGCCTCCGGCCGGTCATGTCATACGCGATCTCACGCGTCCGAGGGCGTCCCTGCCGTGATGTACGGCCGCGGCCACTCCCGCGAGCTGGGGAACGCTCTGGGCGACGTTCAGCGACTGCTTGGCGGCCTCGTAGGCGTCCAGCGCGCGGCGCCAGTCCTGGTCCACGCCGCTCGTGGTCATGTGGTTGATCTTGTAGTCGAAGTCGAGCGAGTCGATCTCCTCGCCCAGCCTGATCACGTCCTCCTCGGCGCTCCGCCGCGCGGTGGCGAACCGCGCCGCCCGCTCGTTCCTGCGCCGGTGGGAGAGGCCCCACAGGATCAGCGTGATGCTGAGGCCGACGCCGCTGAGGATCACCAGGACCAGGCCCAGCCCGCCGCCGCGCGTGACGACCGGCAGCGTGGGACCCGACCCGCCCGCGTCCTCGAAGCCCTGGGGCAGGTCCTCCGGGTTGCCGACGGCGTCGCTCGGCACGCCCTCCGGGGTGCCGAGCGCTCCGGTGAGGTTGACGTCGTCGGCCTGGACGAAGGACGCCTTCTCGACCGTCGCCCCTTTGAAGTCGGCGCCGTTCAGCTCGGCCTGCACGAGCTCCGCCTTCGTGAGGTTGGCGCCCTTGAACACCGCGAACTGCAGCTTGGCCTGGCCGAGTTTGGCGCCGCGGAGCTTGGCCCTGGTGAAGTCGGCGTTCCTGGCCTGGATCTGGCCGAGGGTGGCCTCGTTGAGGTATGCGTCGACCAGCGTGGCGTCGGTGAGGTTCGCCTGGGTCAGCTCGACCCTCGCCATGATGGCCCCGGTGAGGTCGGCGTGCGGGAACTCGGCCTGCCCGCCGTGGGCGTCGGTGAGGATCGTCCTTCGGAAGGTGGCGTGCTTGGCGTGCATCTGCCCGAGGTCGGCGTCCGAGAGATCGGCGCCGCTCAGGTCAGCGTACTCCAGGCGGGCCTGGGTGAAGTCCGCCTCCTTCATGGAGGCGTTCTTGAGGATGGCCCCCGTCAGGTCCTTCTGGGTGAAGTCGACCTCGTCCAGCTTGGCGTTGGTCAGGTCCGCGCAGCGGAGGTCGGCCGGGAGCGCGGCCCCGCCGGTGAAGTTCCTGCCTCGCAGCTTGGCGCCCGACCCGGGCTTGCACGGCGCCGCCGCCACGGCTTCCGCCGCCCTGAGCGTGCCCGTCTCGGACCCCGGTACGGACGACGCGGACGCCGGCAGCGTCGGCACGGTCAGGACGAACAGCCCGGTGGCCAGGGCCAGGGGGATGGAACTACGCAACGGAGCCTCCTCGACAACTGTGCCGAGTGTGACAGGGGCTCATATACGTGGGGTTGCACGTGCCTTGCAGATCGCTTTCGCCTCCGCCGGACCCGCGAAGCGCCGCTCTTCAAGATCAGCCCTCGCGAGGTTCGTACACACGTGAAGAGCCCCGGCGGGCAGGTGGCCCGCCGGGGCTCTGAGGAACACGTGGCCGTGACGATCACCACGAGCCGAAGGGGCTGATCTGGACTACCAGTCTCCGCCGCCGCCGAAGTCTCCGCCGCCGAAGTCGCCTCCGCCGCCCCAGTCTCCGCCGCCGCCGAAGTCGCCTCCGCCACCGCCCCAGTCGCCGCCACCGGCCGACTCGGCGCCCGCGGCGTAGCCGGCGTCATAGCCGCCACCGCCCCAGCCGTGGCCGAAGCCGCCAAAGGAGCTACCGAGCATGGTGCCGATCAGCATGCCCGTCATCAGGTCGCCGCCGCCGAAGCCGCCGTAGTAACCGGAGGCGTAGGGAGCGTACGCGGGGCCGGCGTCCCAGTAGGGACGGCGCTGACCGTCGACCATGACCTCGCGCATGTGCGGGTCGAAGCCCTGCTCCACGCGCTGCGCGTCGGCCGCGCAGGCGGGCACGTCGCGGGGGGCGCCGTTCGGCGGGGCCCACAGGACGTCGCGGACGGACGGGCCGTGCTGCGGGTTGAAGAAGCACGGTGCGCGCCGCTCGGGAAGCGCCTCGTTGTTCACGCGCGCCTTGACGCAGGCCAGGGCGTAGCGGCCCTCCTCAAGGGCGGTGGTCACGCCGCGGAGCTCGTCCGTGCGCTTGACCGCCGCGAGCTCGTTCTTGGCCCGCTCATAGGCGTCGAGGGCCTGCTGCCAGTCGGTCTGGGTCTGGGCCTGGTTGTCGGACACCTTGACGTCGAGGTCGAGCGCGGTGATCTCCTCGCCGAACTTGGTGACGTCCTCCTCGACGGTCTGCTTGACCGCGGCGAGCTCGCGGGCCTCCTGGGCCTCGCGGTCGCGCTTCTTCTTGCGGGAGTACCAGAAGATGCCGAGGCCGCCGACCAGGGCGAGGACCAGGATGCCGATGAGCACCCCGCCACCGCCGCCGCTGCTCGCGGCGCTCCCGGACTTCAGCGCCCCCTTGGTGTCACCACTGACGGCCTTGTCGACCCGCTCGACGAAGTCCTTCATGCCGGTGACGACGTCCTTGTTGTTGCTGGTCGCCGCGTTGGCGAGCTGGCCCGCCAGGCCGGTCTTGCGGATGGCGCTCGACCCGGCGAACAGCGTGTTGCCGTCGAGGACCGCCACCGTGGCACGCGAGCGGCCCTGCTGCGAGAGTGCCTGGCCGAGGGCGGTGATCAGGTGCCCCGCGGAGGCGCTGTCGGTCACCGTGCCGTCGGCGAGGGCGGCGACGTAGATCTTGCTGTTCGCGTCCTTCACCGCGTCACGGATGTCGGACAGCTGGCTGGAGCTGAGCGACACGCCGGGCCCGGCGTAGACCGGGTCACCGGTCTTCCAGGCGGACACGATCGCGTTCGGATCGGGTGGGGCCGCGGCCCGCGCAGCGGGCGACAGCGCGAGCAACGTGAGAAGTGCGGCCAGCATGGCCACGACTGTGGCTGTGGCGCGGCGCACCGGATGAGTGGTCACGGCTATATGCCTCCTTCGCCCTACAGGACGAACGGGGGGTCGTCTAGGTTCCTAGAAACGCCACCGTATCTCGATCCGCAGGGCGACCGGCATGAGACCGCTGCTCAGGCGTCCTTGATCTCGCAGATCGCGGCCCCCGCGGTGACCGTCTGCCCGACGGTCGCCACCAGGCCGGTCACGGTGCCGCCCTTGTGGGCGGTGAGCGGCTGCTCCATCTTCATCGCTTCCAGCACCACGATCGTGTCACCCGGCTGGACGACGTCGCCGTCGGAGGCGGCCACCTTGACGATCGTGCCCTGCATCGGGCTGACCAGCGAGTCTCCGCTCACCGCCGCCGCCGACCCCTTGCCGGCGGACCGGCGGGCGGGCTTCTTGGGCACGGACTGCCGCGCCATCGCGGGCGCGACGGGCAGCACGACCTCCAGGCGCTTGCCGCCGACCTCGACGACCACGCGCTCGCGCTCGACCGGCTCCTCCGTGGCGGTCTCGCCTGCGTAGGGCTCGATCTCGCCGGAGAACTCGGTCTCGATCCACCGGGTGTGCACGCTGAACGGCTCGCCGGTGAACGCGGGGTCGGACACGACCGCCCGGTGGAAGGGCAGGACGGTCGGCATGCCCTCGACCGTGAACTCCTCCAGCGCCCGGCGGGACCGCGCGAGGGCCTCGGCCCTGGTGCGGCCGGTGATGATCAGCTTGGCCACCAGCGAGTCGAACGACTGCGGGACCGTCATGCCGGCCTCGTACCCCGCGTCGAGCCGCACGCCGGGGCCCGCGGGCGCCCGCATCGTCGTCAGCGTGCCGGGAGCGGGCAGGAAGTTGCGGCCGGCGTCCTCGGCGTTGATCCGGAACTCGATCGAGTGCCCTCGGATCTCGGGGTCGTCGTACCCGATGGGCTCGCCGTCGGCGACGCGGAACATCTCGCGCACCAGGTCGATGCCCGTGACCTCCTCGCTGACGGGGTGCTCGACCTGCAGCCGGGTGTTGACCTCCAGGAAGGAGATCGTGCCGTCCTGGCCGACCAGGAACTCGCAGGTGCCCGCCCCGACGTAGCCGGCCTCCTTGAGGATGGCCTTGGAGGAGCTGTAGAGCAGCTCCCGCTGCTCGGTGGAGAGGAACGGGGCCGGAGCCTCCTCGACCAGCTTCTGGTGCCGCCGCTGCAGCGAGCAGTCGCGGGTGGAGATCACCACGACGTTGCCGTGCTGGTCGGCCAGGCACTGCGTCTCCACGTGGCGGGGCCGGTCGAGGTAGCGCTCCACGAAGCACTCACCGCGCCCGAACGCCGTCACGGCCTCGCGCACCGCCGACTCGTACAGGTCGGGGATCTCCTCCATCGTGCGGGCGACCTTCAGGCCACGCCCGCCACCGCCGAAGGCCGCCTTGATCGCGATCGGCAGGCCGTGCTCGGAGGCGAAGGCCACGACCTCCTCCACGCCCGACACCGGATCGGGGGTGCCCGCCACCAGCGGCGCCCCGACGCGCTGGGCGATGTGCCTGGCCGCCACCTTGTCGCCGAGCGAGATGATCGCCGACGGAGGGGGGCCGATCCACACCAGACCGGCGTCGATCACCGCCTGGGCGAACTCGGCGTTCTCCGCCAGGAAGCCGTATCCCGGGTGGACGGCGTCCGCGCCCGACTCGGCCGCGATGCGCAGCAACTTGCCGATGTCGAGGTACGTCTCCGCGGGCGACTGCCCGCCGAGCGCGTACGCCTCGTCGGTCATCCGCACGTGGAGCGCGTCGAGGTCTTGGTCGGCGTACACCGCGACGCCGGTCAGCCCGGCGTCCTTGCATGCGCGGGCGATCCGCACCGCTATCTCGCCACGATTGGCGATCAGGACCTTCTGCACCGAGTTTGTCCCTTTCCTCCCAAGGCCTTGCGCGCCTCCCACGGAGTGTAAGCGGCCTCTGATCTCGCGTGAGCCCCTACCCCCGGTCTTCTGCTCTTGGAACCGGGATGACGGGTATTGGCTGGGGGTGATAACCACTCGGTATAACCAGTGCGTCATAGGGGTTTGACGTCTAGGGTAGGGGCGTTTGGCTACCCCCTGTATGCAGACGATCCCGAAGGAGACCGGCATGAGCCAGAGCCTGCTCGGCGGCGACCCCGCGGAAATGCAGAACATGGCCGCTCAGTTCACGCAGCAGGCGGAGCAGGTGCGCCAGACGATGGCGGCGCTCGACCGCGAGGCGGCGAAGGTCGGCACCGCGTGGACCGGGCCGGGCGCTGTGCGCTTCGGCGGTGCCTGGCAGAACTACCGTCAGGCGTTCCAGAGGATGTCGGAGGAGCTTGCCGAGGCCTCCCGCATCATCACCACCTACCGCGGCAACATCGAGTCCGCGACGCGATAGCGCGCGAGACCGGAGCCCGGCGGGGTGGAGTTCCACCGCCGGGCTTTCGTGTTTCCTCCCGTCGCTTCCCAGAGGGTGTTCTCCCATTTCAGGCGATGGTCGCCGGCTCTCCGCCGCGACGCCCGGAAGACCGTCAAGGCGGGCCGCCGGCTTCGTGGGTCCGGTCGCGACCACGCCTCGGCCGGTTCCCCCCTATGGGGGCGCGGTTCCAGGCGCGCTGTGGGCGGTTCGGGGGATGGCTCCGTCGCCTGCACCACGGCGGCGGCGAAAATCCCGGTGGTCGTCCGCCCTGCTTTCGGCAAGCCCGGAAACGGTCCCAATCCACCCAATATGACCGGGGGCAAAATAGGCCGTAAAGGGCCGCCGTAACTCCTCATGATGCTCCATTGCCGGTGACTCCTTCATAAAGCCAGACACGACAGGGGTTTCCGGGCTTATTACGGCGATCCTGATCCAATCTTGAGTAATGTCGGTGCTCGCCGGCAGTGTCGCCAAACTCTGGAGTCCGCACCGATGAGGGTCACCGAGCAACCCCCCTTCCGCGGTCCAGAGGCGCGACGGATCGGCGACCAGGCGCCGTCGTCCGGTTACCCGCAGGGACGGAAGCTGCCCGTCGCCCCCCGTGAGCGCAGGCCCGCGCTGGCGGTCCTGGCCGTCCTGCTGATCGTCGGCGGTGCGCTGGTCACAGCCGTCCTGTTCATCCAGAACGGCGAGCGGGTGTCGGCCATCGCCGTGACGGAGCGGGTGGGGGCCGGCCAGCGAATCCCCGTGGTGGCGCTCAAGGAGGTGCGGATCGCGGTCGCGGACATCCAGTACATCCCGTGGTCCGCCCGCGAAGAGGTGGGGCGCCACTTCGCCGCCGTCGACCTCATGCCGGGGACGCTGCTGAACGACCGGATGGTGGCGCTCGCCTCCTCTGAACTGCGTCCGGGCAAGGCGGTGGTCGGGCTCCTGCTCAAGGCGGGCCAGCTGCCCCCGGGTCTGGCGAAGGGCGACCGGGTCCAGGTGATCTTCATACCCGGCGGCCAGGGCACCCCGGAGAGCGGCAGGATCCTCGCCGCCCACGCCCTCGTCAACTTCGTGGACGGCACGCTGAACGGCACGTCCGTGGACGACCGGCCGGGGAGCGTGGGAAGCGGGTCCACCTCGGTGTCGGTCATCGTCGACACCGAGATCGCGCCCACCGTCGTCGCCTACGCGTCGGCGGGCCGCATCGGCCTGGCCTACCTCCCCGGACTTCCGGCCGACACCTCCCCGCAGCCACACCCCAGTGGCGGTCCCTCCGCCGGGCCATCCGCCGGAACGCCCCCTGCGCCGGACGACGTCACGACGGGCGCGCCCAGTCCGAACACGCGGCAGACCCCCGGGGCCTCCACGACCCCACGCGCCGGCACGCGGCCGGTCCGTACACCGACCTCCCGCCCGACCGCCCAGACGACCGGGAGGCCCAGCACCAGGCCGACAGCCCGCCCGACCCCAACCCCCACCGCCCGCCGAACCCCCGGACCCACCCCGACCACGAACGGACAGGGCTGAGCGACATGACTCCGAGCGCACTCGTGGCGGGGGCGATGGCTTTGATCGCGGCGGACACGAGACCGGGGGGAGCGGTGTGGCACTGATCGCGCTCGCGGCCGACAAGGGCGCCCCGGGCGTCACGACCGCTGCCACCGCGCTCGCGGCGGTCTGGCCGCGCCACGCGCTGCTGGCCGAGTGTGACGCGGCCGGAGGCGATCTCGCCTACCGGCTGCCCTCCGAGCAGGGTCATCCTCTGGACGCCGGGCGCGGCCTGCTCAGCCTCGGAGTGGCCGCCCGCAGGGGCCTGGACGCCCCGCAGATCCACGAGCACACCCAGCGGCTGGTCGGGGGCCTGGAGGTCCTCGCGGGCATCGGCGGCGCCGAACAGGCGTCCGGGCTGACGTGGCTCTGGGAGCCGCTGGCCCAGGCGTTCGGATCGCTGCCCGGCACGGACGTCATCGCCGACTGCGGCCGGGTGGGTTCCTACCCTCCCATCAACGGCCTGCTCGCCGCCGCCGACCTCGTCATGCTGCTCGTCCGCCCCCAGCTCGACCAGGTGGCCCACCTTCGTGATCGCGTCGCCACGCTGACCGCCGCGCTCGCCGAGCGCACCCCGGCCCCGCCGCCCGTGGGCGTCGTGGTGATCGCCGAGGCCAAGAAATTCAGGAAGGCGATCGCCGAGGTGCGCCGCGTGCTGTCCGCTTCTGGTGGGGCACCCGACCTGGTGCTCGGCGGCCTCGCCCACGACGTCAGGGGTGCCGAGCTGCTGCGCGGTGAGTGGGGCGGGCGCCTCGACCGCACCCTGCTCATCCGTTCTGCCCGCGAACTCGCCGCCACCGTCCTGGCCCGTACCGACCACGGAGCCCACCAGCGCGGGCGCCACGCCCAAACTCCCGAGACCGAAAGCAGCCCGGCATGAGGTGGGCCCGATGGTCGGTGAGAGTGGCGCGGCAGTGTCCCGGCGAGGTGAGGCCGGGAGTCCGGGATGAGGCCTGGTGAGGGAAGGCAGGGGGATATGCGGTGAATGTCGGGGCTGAGGCTCAGTTGCTGCTCGTCCTGCTGGGTGGGGCGGCGATCGGCGGCGGAGTGGTGCTGCTCGGGGCATTCCTGCGGGGCACCACCAGAGCACCCGCCCGTACGGACCGGCGGGCCGGGCTCCGCGCCGCGAGGCTCTCCATCCGAGTGGCGGCCGCGGTCGCCGTGGCCGGTGCCGTCCTGATCGTCACCCACTGGCCGGTGATCGCCGCAGGCTGCGGACTGCTGGTTCTCGCCTGGCGCGGCTTGGCGGGCGGCGCCGCCGAGGAGCGCGCCGCGACACACCGCCTGGAGGCGCTCGTCGCCTGGATCGGCTCCCTCAGGGACAGCGCCGAGGGCGCGGCGGGTCTGGAGCAGGCGATCCCGGCCTCGGTACGGGCCGCCGCCCCGACCCTGCGGCCGCACCTTTTCACCTTGGTTGACAGGCTCCACAACCGGATGCCGCTGTCGGACGCCCTCCACGGCTTCGCCGGCGACATCGACGACCCCTCCGCCGACTTCGTCGTCGCCGCCCTGATCCTCAATGCCAAGTCGCGCGGGCCGGTCCTTCGCGAGGTGCTCGGCGCGGTCGCCGGTTCGGCCCGTGCGGAGCTCGACGTCCGCCGCAAGGTCGAGGCCGAACGTCGTTCCACCCGGCGCGGCATCCAGATCGTGGTGGGCACGTCGCTCGGCTCGGCCGCCCTCCTGGTCGTCTTCACCCCCTCCTACGTCGCCGAGTACAGGGGCGCGGCCGGACAACTCGCCCTGCTGGCGGTGGCCGGCCTTTTCGGCGCGGGCTTCACCAGGATGCGAAGGCTCGCCGGATCCGACAGACCCGGACGAATGCCGGCCAGGGCCGTGGCGCCCCCCGCTCCGGAGACGGGAGTGACACGGTGAGGGGTTCGTTGATCTTCAGGGACACGGCCGAGGCCGCCGTCGAGACGGGGATGCGACCGTGACGGGGCCGATGATCGGCGGGGCGATCATAGGGCTGGGGGTGTTCCTGCTGCTCCGTGCGCTGTTTCCGAGTCGCCCCGGGCTCGCCGAGCGGCTCCTGGTCGCCGACGCCGTACGGCGGGACGGGCACCGGGCCGGCGTGGTCACCACCGAGGGGGAGCCCGGTGCGCTCCGTCGTGAGGTCGGCGCGTTGGCCGCGCGCTTCTATGCGGCACGGGGATGGGAGCTGCGCTCGGTCCGGGCCGATCTGGCGTTGCTCGGCAGGTCGTTCGAGGGACATCTCGCCACCAAATACCTCCTCGCCGCGTCCGGCCTGCCGGCCGCGGCGGTCCTGGCCGCCGGGATCCCGCTCCTGGGCTGGGACTGGGGCCCGCTCATGGGCTGGGAGTTCCGGGCTGCGGTGCCGCCGGCGGCGGCGATCGTCCTCGCCCTGGTCCTGTTCCTGCTCCCGGACCTGCGGCTCAGGCGGGACGCCGCCATCCGCAGGCGTGATTTCCTGCGCGTCGCCGGAGCCTTCCTCGACCTCGTGGCCACGAACCTCGCGGGCGGCGGGGCACTGCCGGAGGCACTGATGACGGCTTCGTCCCTCGGGGACGGCTGGGCGATGTGGCGGATCCGCGACGCGCTGGTGAACGCCGGGCTCGCCGGCATCACCCCCTGGCAGGCCCTGGCCCGGCTCGGTGAGGAGATCGACGTGGAGGAGCTGCGCGACCTGGCACCCTCGCTCGGGATGGCCCCGGAGGACGGCGCCAGGGTCCGGCAGTCGCTGGAGGCCCGCGCCGAGGCCATCCGCCGCCGCCGGCTGGCCGAGATCGAAGGCCGGGCGGGGGAGCGTGCGCGGTCGATGCTGGTCGCCCGGTTCCTGCTGTGCGCCGGGTTCGCCCTGTTCCTGGGCTTTCCCGCGGCCATCAGGATGCTCGGATCATGAAGCGGAGGCGGCAAGCCGCCTCGACGACGGGATCCCCGGCTGCCAGTGAGGTTCCGGGTGCCCGTGGTCATGATGGCGCGGCATGGGCGGTCGCTGTCTTCGTGACGGGTGGATGGCAGGCATACTCCTGACCACCATCGGATTGGGCGGCGGCGCCACGGGCACCAGTGCCACCCCAGGGCCGGGGACACGTCAGGCATCCCCGCGGACAGGTCAGGTCAGGGATCGAGGAAATGGCAACACCACCCGTGCGCCCGGCGGAGCGGACGGCGTCCGGCATCCTGCTCGGCGTCCTCGCCGTCGTCGCTCTGCTCGCCCTGGTGGCCGGGGTGCCGTATGCGCTGGTCCGCGTCTTCGGCTCTCCGGTTCCCGATGGCGGGCTCTCAGTGGACACGCTGACACGGCGGCTCGGACCGGGCGCGGTGCTCGACATGCTGTCGGTGCTGGTCTGGCCGGTCTGGCTCCAGCTCGTCGCCTGCGTGGTGGCCGAGCTGTCCGCGATCCGCAGGTCCGGGCCGCCGCCCCGTATCCCGTTCGCCCGGGGCACGCAGGCCCTGGTCCATCGACTGGTCACCACCGCGTCCGTACCGGTCACCGCGCCCGACCCGACAACGCCGCGGGCCCTCGCGGCCGGGACGCCCGCCGTGCCGGAGTGGCATCCGGGTGGACGTCCGGACGGCTCGCCCCACCACGCCGACGCCCGCATGGACGCCACGGCGACGGAAGTGACGAACCCGGAGGACCCCGAGGCCACGCGGGACTTTCGGGGAACGCGGCATCGCCGCGGGGGACCCACGCCCGCTGTGAACGTGGCCGAGCGGGGACCGGCACCTCACGAAGCCGGCCGGCACGCGGGCGCCCCGCTCCCAGGCCCACCCGCGCCCGAGATTCCCGTCGCCGCTGCGATCTCCGGGTTCGCCGCGGCCGGGTCGCTCGCCGCGGCGGGGCTGCTGGCGGCGCTGGGACGCAGGCGCCGGGAGCGCCTCTGGACCCGGCCGCCCGGATGCGGGCTCCCCGTGCCCGCAGGCGAGGCGGCGCTCGCGGAGGTGGCCCTCCAGCTCGCCGCCGACCAGGCCGGCGCGAGACTGCTCGACCTCGGACTCCGCCACCTCGGCAAGGAGCTGGCGTCCAGGGGCCGCACGCCCCCGACCGTGTATGGCGCCTTCCTGTCGTCCACCCACATCGACCTGTGGATCCATCCGGGTGACGAGGACGTGCCCGCGCCGTGGACGGCCGTGGACGGCGGCAGGGTCTGGCGGCTGGCCGCCCCTGACGGCTCGTCCTTGAACGAGCAGGCCGTGGCGGGCACCCCCGCTCCCTACCCCGGGCTCGTCTCCATCGGCACGAACGAGAACGGGCGGGTGCTGATCGACCTGGAGACGGCCCGCGGCGTGATCGACCTTCGCGGTCCCGGGCCGATGGTGGCGGCGGCCCTCGCGGCGGCCGCCGTCGAGCTGGCGACCAACCGGTGGTCCG
This sequence comes from Sphaerisporangium viridialbum, assembly GCF_049674955.1. Lineage (GTDB taxonomy): Bacteria > Actinomycetota > Actinomycetes > Streptosporangiales > Streptosporangiaceae > Sphaerisporangium > Sphaerisporangium viridialbum. Next base: position 1,331,913 of record NZ_CP187232.1, read on the forward strand.
ACCATGTGAGGCTGCTCCTGGTCGGCTTCGGACACGAGCTGGCCATGGTGGCCCCCGATCGGGTCGTCGTCGCGGGCAGCATCGCCGAGGTGCTGCCCGAACTCTCGGCACGTGCGGCCGATTCGCGGCCCGCCGGTTCCGATGGGGCCGGCTCGGTGTCCGGCGGCGCCGGGGCCCGGACGCCCGCCTACCTGCTGTCGGCCCTGCCGGCGACCGCTGACGAGGCCGCGCGGCTCGCCGAGCTGGCCCGTGCGGGCACGCGAATGCCCATCGGGTGTCTCATAGCGGGAGACGGCCCGCCCGGCTCAGCGTGGACCTGGGAGCTCACCGAGGATGGCAGGGCGGGCGTCAAGGACCTCGGCCTGGACGCCATGGGCCAGCTCCTGAGCGAGCGGCAGTACGCGCAGATCGCCGAGCTCTTCCGTAACGCCACCCACGGAACCGTGCTTCCATTGCCCGAGCCTGAGCCGAACGGCCTCGCGGCGGTGCAGCTCGACCCGTCCTTCCGGCCGTCGGCGGAGGTCTCCGTGCTGGGGACCGTCCGGGTGCTCACGCCCCGGCCCCTGGAGGAGGACCGGGTGCCGATCTGCTCCGAGCTGGCCGCCTACCTGGCCACCCACCCGGGCGGCGTCCACCCCAAGGCGCTGGACGGGGCGCTGTGGCCGGGCGGCGTGGAGACCGCCGTACGGGACGCCGCCATCATCCGCGCGCAGGAGTGGCTCGGCATGGACAGCGCGGGACGTTTCAACCTGTACGTCGACACCGAGGGCCTTCTGCGACTCGGCCCCGAGGTGCGCGTGGACTGGCAGGTGTTCCGCGAGCTCGTACGGCTCGCGCGGCGCGATCCCCCGAACGAGACCGCGGCCCTCGAAGACGCCCTCGCCCTGGTTCGCGGCCCGCTGGCGGCGGGGCATCCGGCCGAGCACTACCTGTGGCTGGCGGGGGACCCGGTGGGCCCGGAGGTCACGGCCAGGGTGTCCGACGCCGCACACCGGCTGTGCGAGCTGCGGATGCGGGCGGGCGACCCTGACGGCGCCATCGGGGCCGCGCTCGCCGGGCTGCGGGTCTCGGAGGGCGATGAGGGCCTGTGGCGCGACCTGCTGCGGGCCGCGCACGCCACGGGCGACATGGGCACCCTCCAGCTCTGGGTGGGCACACTGCGGCAGCGCGCCGCCGTTTCCCAGCACTGGGGGCGACTCGTCCCCGAGACGGAGTCCCTGATCGCGGAACTCCTTCCCTCCTCCACACGCGAAGAGTGACCAGGAACGCTAGGGGGTCAGGGCGGTCTGGATCGGGGTCGGGGTGCCGGAGACGACCAGGAGGCCTCTGCCGGGAGGGCCGCCGACGGCGCCGCGCGGCAGGCGTACGTTGAACAGGTCACCGTCCGCCGGGCTCTGGACCGACAGCAGCAGCCCGGTGCGCGCCTTGCGGGCCTCGGCCACGAACCCCCGGTAGGCGGTCGCGAGGTCGCCGGTGGTGCCCGCGATCAGCAGCCCGTGCTCGCCGTCCCTGCCGCTGCGCAGCGTGCCCTCCAGCGCCATGCCGAGGGGCGAGTCGGGGGACACCAGCTCGGCGTCGTCCACGATGACGACGTACCGGTCGTGGCCCGCGAGCGCGCCCGGCAGGTCGCCCGCGTCCCCGGCGAGGACCGTGAGCACGCCCGGCTCCCCGGACAGCTCCCGCAGAGGGCTGCGGCGGGGAGCCACCACGGCGATCGGGGTGTCCTGGCCGAGCAGCGAGCGGGCGGCGGTGAGCAGCACGGACGACCGGCCTGACCTGGACGGCCCCGCGATGACGGCCGCGGGGCCCTGGGCGAGCAGGTCCACTCCGAGGGGGGCCAGGGAGTCGCCGCCCGCGCCGAGCAGCGCCCACAGGGGCGAGGGCGGCTCGAAGGCGGGGACGAGCTCCAGGGCCTGGGAGGAGGTGATCCGCATCGGCAGCGCGTCCACCTTCAGCAGCGACCCGGGGCCAGGGAACCGCGCCGCGGCCGTACGGGCGAGCGCCTGCAGCGCCGCGACCTGGGCGGGCCCCGAAGGGTCGTCGCACAGCAGGGCGATCTGGCTCTCGACCACCCCCTGCTCCCCGATGGAGATCGCGCGCCCCGGCGGCATGGCCGACGGGAGGCTGCGCGGCGGGAGCCCGGCCAGGCCGTAGTCGGCCGGGTCGGCCAGCCGCATGATCAGCCGGTCCTCGAACAGCGTCGAGATCTGCCCGAGGAGGCCGGACCTGTCGGCGGTCACGACGGCGCGCAGCCCGACGGCCGGGCCCTCGCGGAGCAGTTGCATGAACGAGTCGAGCAGCCGTCCGTAGTCGTAGCCCTCGAACGCCGCCGCGAAGCCCTCCCAGCGGTCCAGCATCAGCACCAGCCACGGCATCCGCAGCCCCATGTCCGCCGGCGCGCCGCTCCTGCTCACGGCGTTGGCCTCGCCCGGGGAGAGCGACGCGCCGCTCCGGGTCACGGCTCTGGCCTCGGCCAGGGAGGCGTATCCGGCCTCGGCGAGGAGTTGCTGCCTGCGGCCGACCTCGGTGCGGAGGCGGGTGAGCAGGCGCTCGACGCGGTCGAGCTGGTCACGGGTGACGACCGCGCCGCAGTGCGGGAGCGCCACCAGCGGCAGCAGGGAGCCCGAGCCGCAGTCGATCGCGTGCAGGTGCACGTCCTCGGGGGAGGCGTGCAGGGCGATGGAGCCGGCCAGGGTCCGCAGGGCCGTGGACCTGCCGGTGCGGGCCGTGCCGGCGATCAGCAGGTGGCCGCCGTGCGCGGGGTCGAGGACGAGCGGCCGCCGGTCCTGGGCCCACGGCAGGTCGGTGAGGCCGAACCGCAGCGGCGGCACCTCCTCGGCGCTGAACCGCTGCGGTCGTACCGCGTCACCGCTGAGATCACCGCCGAAATCATCGCCGAATCGCGGCGGCACCTCGTCACCGCCGGACCGTGGCATCGGCACGATGCCGGCGCCGGACGGGAGCGGCGGCGAGGCGCCGCCGGACGCGGAGTCCTCCAGCAGGATCGTCTCGGGCAGCGGGGGGAGCCATGGGCTCGGCTGCTCCTGGATGCCCATGACGCGGGTGGCCTCCACCACGGCGTCCACGAGGACGGCCAGGTCGCTGGTGGGCCCGCCGCCCACGCCGCCCACCCCGCCCGCGCTCCCCTGCGGACCCGTGCGCAGCGGGTGCCCGAGATCGCGCCAGCCGACCTCCACGATCCTCGGGCCGGAGCTCCGGCGCGCGGCCTCCGGCACCCTCCCGCCGACCCGCGCCGTCTGGACGGCCTGCGCGGCCCCGATGCCGGACCGCACGTAACACCGGCCGGGAGTGGACTTGGAGATGTGCGCGGCCTCGGGCCCGGAGATGACGTCGGCCGACTCGGTGGCCTCCGTGACGCGCAGCGCGATGCGCAGCGAGGTGTTCGCCTGGATGTCGGCGGTCACCACGCCCCCGGGCCGCTGGGTGGCGAGGACGAGGTGGATCCCGAGCGACCGGCCACGCCGGGCGATGTCGACCAGCCCGTCCATGAAGTCCGGCAGCTCGGCCACCATGGCGGCGAACTCGTCGATGATCAGCAGAAGCCGGGGGAGGGGCGCGAGGAGTCCACCGGCCGGCGAGCCGTTCTCACGCGGGCGGTCCCTGAGCTCGTGGTAGTCGTCGATGTCCTTGGCCCCGGCCGCCAGCAGCAGCCGCTCCCTGCGGCGGATCTCGGCGGCGAGCGAGGCCAGCGCCCGCTGGGTGAGGTGCTCGTCGAGGTCGCTGACCATGCCGACCGTGTGCGGCAGCCGCACGCACTCCTTGAACGCCGCGCCGCCCTTGTAGTCGATCAGCACGAACGTCATCTCGTCCGGGCGGTTCGCGACGGCCAGCGAGCAGATCAGCGTCTGGAGCAGCTCGGACTTGCCCGCTCCGGTCGTTCCCGCGACGAGGGCGTGGGGGCCGTCCGTGCGCAGGTCCACGCTGAACGTGCCCTCGGCCCCGACGCCGATCGGCACCTCGGTCGTGCGGCCGCCCGACCGCCACCGCGCCGCCACCGCGCGGCCGGTCGGACTCAGCTCAAGCAGGTCGAGCAGGCGTACGGACGAGGGGAGCGCCACAGCGGCGTCGTCCCTGCTCACGTCGCGCAGCGGAGAGAGCGAGCGGGCCAGGCGCTCGCACCACGCGGGGGAGACCTGGTCGGCGAGGATCTCGCCGATCGCGTCCAGGCCCCCGCCGCGCAGCCGTACGAACCCCTCGGGCCCGCAGTCGACGACCGTCGCGCATTCCTCGGGGAGCAGCCGCTGGTCCTCGTCGATGGCGATCGTGTAGACCCCGGCGCGCGGCCCCTGGCGGAGCACCTGCGGCATGCCGGGCAGGGCGCGCAGCACCTGGGCGCCGTCGAGGATGACCAGCACGTCGTACGGGCGGTCGTCGTAGGCGGCGAACAGGGGCTCCTCGTCGGGCAGGAACGAGCGCCCCCACCCCTTGGCCGGGGCGAGCGGGGCCAGGCCGTGGTCGTCGGGGCCGAGACGCTCGCCGATCAGCGCCGCGAGCTCCGACACCCGCTGCGCCGCCGCCTCGGGGTCGGCGCCGACCAGCGCGACGCAGTCGGCGTCCCGCGGCGCGCAGTGCGGCAGCCACCGCGCCCAGTTCCACTGCGCGGCCCCGTCGGCTCCGGCCGAGAGCACGACCACGGCGAGGTCGCGAGGGCTGTGCAGGGTGACGGCGGCGCCGACCAGCGAGCGGGCGATGCCCAGCGTCACCTCGCGCGGCCCGGTCATGCCCGCCACGCCGAGCCGGCGCATCGCCAGCGAGACCGGTACGGCCCCGGCCACGGGAAGCTCGGGAATCGGGATGTCGGGACCCGCGCCCCGCTCGGGAACGAACTCGATCTCCGCGGGCAGGTCGGCCAGGCCGATGCGCAGCCGCAGCGCGTCGGGATCGTGGCTCCTGCGCTCCCACAGCCGCCGCCGGGGACCGGTCGCGGTGAGCAGCAGCTCGGCGGCGTCGGGGGAGGCGGCGCGGCGTTCGAGCTCGTTCACCGCCCTGGCCTTCTCGACCGCCGCCTCGAAGGCGACCAGGCGTTCGCGGTACGCCTTCATGTCCTGGCGGTACTTCCTGCGGCCGTGCCGCCGGTCGCTGATCCACTGGCCGATCATGATCATGGGAGTCATGAGCCCGATCAGCAGGTAGTACCAGATGTGGAACACCGCGGCCATGGTGACGCCGAGGACGGCGGGCAGGCAGGCGGCCAGCAGCTGCAACCGCATGCCCTCGCCCCGGCTGGGCTCCGCGGGCACCTCGAACCGCCTGCGGCGCTCGGCCGGGCGCAGGCGGGGCGGCCGGTTGTAGGCGAGGCCGCCCTCGGGCAGTACGTCCAGATGCGCGTCGGGCGGCTCGGTGGCCCGGAGGACGAGCACGGAGTTGCCGCAGGTGAGCGGCGTGCCGTCCGGCCAAGGGCGGGGGCCGTTCACCGGCTCGCCCGCGAGCTGGGGGACGGTGTGCGTCGCCCCGCGCGTGAGGGCGCCGATGACCTCGGTGCTCTCGGCGCCGGCCTCAGGGGCCCCGGCCCGCGCCCGCTTACTCGCCTTGCGCCTGGCCCTGCGCGACATCTTGGCGGGAGGCCTGCCGGGGGCTAAGACCGACCTGACGAGGACCTCGTCCGGCGTGACGCGCACCTCGGCCGCCTCGGGCGGCAGCTGGTGGTCGCCGACCGGCACCGCGCACGCGGGGTCGGACCCGATGACGTGGACGCCCAGGCCGAGCCGGTGGACCGAGCCCGCGGCGGGCCCTCCGACCACCCTGATCTCCACCACTCCGCCGGGCTCCGTGAGGAGCGTGGACCCGGCGGCCCGCTGGTCGAGCGTCACCAGGTCGCCGTCGCGGAGCGCCGCGACCATGGGCGCGTCCGGGTCGAGCCGCCTGCCGTCGACCCACAGCGAGGGCGCCTCGCGCCCGCGCGGGCGTGCCTGTCCGCCGAGGCCGTAGGGCGCGCGCGCCCGCGCCAGCCGTACGACGTTGCCTCGGGGCTCTCCCGGCGCGCCCTTCAACGCCGCCGCGAGGCCCGCGACCGTGGTCTCCTCGTCACCGTCGATGACTACGTCACGGTGTCCGTGCTCTGAGACCACGGTAAGCATGATCCGCATGCGGCGTCTCCTCCGGGTCCGGCTCTCCCGCGCATAAGGTAGCGACGGGAGTTCATCCGGTCCGGAGGTTTACGTCAACCAGACCTGCGGGTGCCCGTCTCCCTACTTCTCCACTTTCTTGCCGTCAGGGCTGATGAGATACCACTTGCCGCCGAACTCGTTCTTGCCCTGACCGTTGTACTCTCCGGCCCGCATGTCGCCGGTGTAGTAGTACAGCGGGTGCTTGTCGTAGGTGACCTGCTTCTCTCCCTGCTTGCGCGTCGTGGTGCCGAGCAGGCTGTCCTTCACTCCGGTGCCCGCGTGGGGCTTGCCGCGGGTGAGGAGCGGCGGCCAGGTGATCGCGCAGTTGTCGTAGCAGTTGGACGTGTTGTCCTTGTCCTTCTCGAAGACGTAGAGGGCCTTGTCGTTCTCGCCGACCAGGATCTTGCCGTACTTCGAGTCGGCGACTTTGACCTGCGCGTGTTCGGGCGTCGGCATGGGGCTCAGCATGGACTCGGTCCCCGACGGCGACGCTCCCGGCGAGGTGGTGGGGCTCGTGGTCGACGTGCTCGTCGGCGAGGGGTATGGGGACATCTTGGTGCTGGTCGGTGACTCGGTGGCGTTCGCCGCCGCCCTGCTGTAGCTGGTCGCGGGCTTGCCGGCTCCGCCACATGCGCTTACCAGCAGGACGGTTGCGGCCAGCCCGACGCTCGACGCCAGAATTCTGTGCATAACCCCCTCCTTCTCAAGAGCTCCGCACCCAGGTGCCGGGCCGGACTATGTATCTGTCGAGGGGGGACGTAGCTATCCTTCCCGCCTATCCAGTTTTCAGCACATCCGTGCTCGTTTCGCATGGTCTCGTGCCTAAAGACCGATACGGAAAGACCGCTAACCTGGGTGGTTATCGCGGGGTGTCATGTCGTCCCACGGGTTTCCCACAGGCGTCTGTGGGTGACGGCTGTGGATAACCCGCCCTCCTGTGGATAACTCGGGGGCGTTGTGGGCTGATTTTCGATCTTAAACCGGATTTATCGCCACGAATCGGGCAGAAGTGTGCCCGTTGATAACCCCTCGTTGCTGTGGATAAAGCTGTGTACAACCGGTCGCGAAGGGCCGGTCCAGCGAGGAGGAAGGGGCTCTCATGCCGGACTACGTGCAGGTCCAGGTCGCGGTCGAGGACCGTGACAAGGCCGCCGAGCTCGCCCGGTCCGCCGTCTCCGCGAGGCTCGCCGCCTGCGTCCAGATCGTCGGTCCCGTCACGAGCACCTACCGGTGGAAAGGCGCCGTGGAGACCGCCGAGGAGTACCTGCTGCTCATCAAGACCACCCGCGAGCGCTCGGCCGAGCTGGCCGAGCACATCCGCCGCGAGCATCCGTACGAGACGCCGGAGATCATCAGCCTCCCCGTCGAGGGCGGCCTTCCCGCCTATCTGCACTGGATCGACGAGGAGACGCGGCCGGGACCTGGCGGCGACGGCCGCGAGACGGGCGGTTAGGATGCCGCTTCGCAGGGGAAACCAGAGTGGTAACTGTGGCTGACGATACGTTCGATACAAAGGGGAATAACAGCGGAAATATCATGCCGAGCGGTGTCCCGGGACCGCTGCGATTCTTGACGCTCCCGTTGACAGTTAATCCATAGTGGATAAGCATGGGTCCGGTTTCTATCCATGAGCTTGGTGCAAGCTGCACACAATGGCATGAGAATTCCGGAAGATAACCCAACGACCCCCCGTCCTACATATCCGTGACCATGCCGTCCCGCACCGTGGTCATGCGGTTCATCTCGGTCAGCCCCGGTGGCGGCCGATTTCAGCGCATGGTGAGGGTGTCGGCCTGGTTCCTGATTCGGGAGCCCCCCACCCATGAGGATCAGCGAGAAACCCGACCGTGACAGCCGTGCGCCCGTGAACTCGGAGCGCCCGGGGTCCCCGGGCACGCTGTCCGGACCGGCCTCCCGCAAGCTCCCCGTGCCGCCTCGCGAGCGCAAGCCGGCCCTCGCCGCCCTCGCGCTGCTGCTCGTCCTCGGCGGGGCGCTCGCCACGACCTTGCTGGTCCTCCGCAGCGGCGACCGCGTGTCGGCCATCCAGATCACCCAGCAGATCGGCGCGGGCCAGCCGGTCCTCCCCGAGGCGATGGAAGAGGTCCAGATCGCCGACACCGGCATCCCGTACGTCTCCTGGAGCCACCGGCAGGAGGTCGCCGCCACCTTCGCACGGGTGACCCTGATCCCCGGCACCCTGCTCACCGAGCAGATGGTGAGCAACGCGAGCGAGCAGGTCGGCCCCGGCAAGATCACCCTTGGCCTCGCGCTCAAGGCCGGCCAGATGCCGCTGAGCCTCACGAGAGGCGACCACGTCCAGGTGCTGTACGTCCCAGGCTCGGGCCGGGGCACGGCCCAGGGCAAGGTGCTCGCTCCGAGCGCGCTGGTCGAGAGCGTGGGCACCAGCGAGGGGAGCAGTTCGGGCCTGGTGTCGATCATCGTCGACGCGACGGTCTCCCCGGCGATCGCCATGTACTCCTCAAGCGGTGAGATCGCCCTCGGCAAGCTCTCCGGAACCGGCTGACGTGGCGCTCATCGCGCTCGCCGCCGACAAGGGGGCGCCCGGCGTGACCACCGCCGCGACGGCGCTCGGCGCCGTGTGGCCGCGGCCGGTGCTCCTCGCCGAATGCGACCCCTCGGGAGGCGACCTGGTCTACCGCCTGCCCAGCGTGGACGGAAACGTGCTCAACCCCGGCCGAGGCCTGCTGAGCCTGGGCGCCATGGCCCGCCGCGGCCTGCGGCCCGAGCAGGTCCACGAGCACACCCAGAAGCTCGTCGGCGGCCTCGACGTGCTGACCGGCCTGACCAACGGCGAGCAGGCCGCCGGGCTGACCTGGCTGTGGGGTCCGCTCGGCCGGGCGCTCGCCGCGCTGCCGGGGGCCGACGTGCTCGCCGACTGCGGCAGGCTCGGCGCCCACCCGCAGATGGGCGACCTGATCGCCGAGGCCGAGCTCACGCTGCTGTTCACCCGGCCGAGCCTCGACCACGTGGCGCACCTGCGCGAGCGGCTCATGCTGGTCTCCGGGCAGGTCGGCGTCGTGGTGATCGCCGACCCCCGGTCCTACCGCGGCTCGATCGACGAGGTGCGCCGCATCGTCGGCGCCACCACCAGGGACGTCGCCTTCGTGGCCGGCCTGGCGTACGACCCGAAGGGCGCCGAGCTGCTCAGGGGCCAGTGGGGCGGCCGGCTGGACCGCTCCCTGCTGATCCGCACGGCACGCGAGCTCGCCGGCCGTCTCGCCGCCCGGGTGGCGCCCGGCCGCGCGCCCGCCGGGGCCGAACCGCCACGCTCACGAACGGGGGAACGAGCTACATGAGCATCGACCACACGCTGGTGAAGCGGTTCCGGCAGGAGGTCGGTGACCGGCTCGCGCACCAGCGCAGGCTCGACCAGGCGAGCGGCCTCGTGCCCATGTCCGGAGAGGACGAGCGCCAGTTCGCCCGGGCGCTGATCTCCCAGGTGCTGGAGGAGCACGCGCGGAGCGAGATCGGTTCGGGGCGCACCCCTCCGACGGCCGAGGAGGAGGAGGCGCTGGCGGCGGGCATCCACGCCGCCCTGTTCGGCGTCGGCCGGCTGCAGCCGCTGCTGGACGATCCCGAGGTCGAGAACATCGACGTCAACGGCTGCGACCGCGTGTTCGTCGGGTACGCCGACGGTCAGGAGCTCGTCCACGATCCGGTGGCCGAGACCGACGAGGAGCTGATCGAGCTGATCCAGATCCTCGCGGCCTACAGCGGCCTGTCCAGCCGCGCGTTCGACACCGCGAACCCCCAGCTCGACCTGCGGCTCCCCGACGGCTCGCGGCTCTCCGCCGTCATGGACGTCACCGTGCGCCCCGCCGTGTCCATCCGCCGGGCGCGCCTCGGCAAGGTCTTCCTCAGCGACCTGGTGGGCAACGGCACCCTCACCCCCGAGATCGGGCGCTTCCTGTCGGCGGCTGTGGGGGCCAGGAAGAACATCATGATCGCGGGCTCCACGAACGCCGGGAAGACCACGCTGCTGCGGGCCCTGGCCAACGAGATCCCGACCCACGAGCGGCTCATCACGGTCGAGCGTGCGCTGGAGCTCGGGCTCGACCAGTTCCCCGAGCTGCACCCCAACGTCGTGGCGTTCGAGCACCGCCTGCCCAACTCCGAGGGCCAGGGCGAGATCACCATGGCCGAGCTGGTGCGGCGCTCGCTCCGCATGAACCCCAGCCGGGTGATCGTCGGCGAGGTGCTCGGCGACGAGATCGTGACGATGCTGAACGCCATGACCCAGGGCAACGACGGGTCGCTGTCGACCATCCACGCGAACTCCTCGATGGAGGTCTTCAACCGCATCGCCACCTACGCCCTCCAGGCCGAGGAGCGCCTGCCGATCGAGGCCACCCACATGCTCATCGCGGGGGCGATCGACTTCGTGGTCTTCATCGAGAAGCGCAACGACTACCACGAGGGCGGCCGGCTGCGCCGCTACATCGCCAGCATCCGCGAGGTGGCCGGGGTCGACGGGCGGGTGCTGTCCTCCGAGATCTTCGCCCCGGGCCCCGACGGCCACGCCGTGCCGCACGCGCCGATCGCCTGCATCGACGACCTGGCCCGGCACGGCTACGACCCGACGATGGGAGCCTGGTCGTGATCCCGCTCCCGGCCGGGCTCTTCGACCCGCTGGCGATCCTCGCGGGCGCCGTGACCGGCGGCGGGCTGTTCCTGCTCGGCCTCTCCCTGTACGGGCTGCGCCCGGGGCCGCCCTCGCCCGACCGCGGCGCCCGGCGCCGTGAGGTGCTGCGCAGGCTCTCCACGCGCTCCGCGGTCGCGACCATCACCGGCGGCATGGTGCTGGTGATCACCGGCTGGCCGGTCATGGCGGCGGGCGCGGTGCTGCTCGTACTGGCCTGGCGCGGCCTCACCGGCGGCGCGGCCGAGGAGCGGGCGGCCATGAGCAGGCTCGAAGGCCTGGCGGCCTGGACCGAGTCCCTCAGGGACACCATCGCCGGGGCGGCCGGCCTCGAACAGGCGATCCCGTCCTCCATCAGGGCGGCGGCGCCCATGCTCAGGCCGCACCTGCGCTCCATGGTCGACCGCCTGCACACCCGGATGCCGCTGGCCGACGCGTTGCGGATGTTCGCCGACGAGCTCGACGACCCCTCCGCCGACCTGGTGATCGCCGCGCTCATCCTCAACGCCAAGCTGCGCGGCCCCGGCCTTCGTGAGGTGCTCGGCGCGCTCGCCGTCTCCGCTCGCGAGGAGCTCGACATGCGCCGCCGCGTGGAGGCCGAGCGCCGGTCGACGCGCCGCAGCGTCCAGATCGTGGTCGGCACGGCCATCGCGTTCGCCGCGGCGCTGGTCGTCTTCAACCCCTCCTACGTCCAGGAGTACGACTCCCTGCTGGGGCAGGCCGTGCTCGTCGTCGTCGCCGGGCTGTTCGGCGCCGGGTTCGCCTGGATGCGGCGGCTGGCCCGATTCGACAAGCCCGCCAGGCTCCTCGGGCCGGCGTCGAGCGCCCCCCTGGAGCGCGAGCTGGTGTCCGGAGGCGTCCATGGCTGAGAACGTCCTCGCCGGGGCCCTGTTCGGGCTGGGCCTGTTCCTGCTGATCAGGGCCTTGTTCCCGCCGAGGCCCGGCCTGGTGACCCGCCTGCTCGCCCTGGACTCCGCCCGCGAGGGCGACGAGGCACTGCGGCTCAGGCTCATCAGCCCCGACGAGGAGGTCAGCGCCTTCCGCCGCGGCCTCGGCGTACGGCTCGCGCAGTTCTACACCGCTCGCGGCTGGGAGGTCCGCTCGACCCGTGCCGACCTCGCTCTGCTGGGCAGGTCCTTCGAGGGGTACCTCGCCACCAAGATGCTGCTCGCGGTGTCCGGGCTGCTGGCCTTCCCCATCCTGGCCGGCTGGCTGCTGCTGATGGGGTGGGGCGTCTCGCTCCAGGTGCCGCTGTGGGGGGCGCTGATCGTCGCCCTGGTCTTCTTCTTCCTTCCCGACCTGCAGATCCGCAGGGACGCCGCCGTACGCAGGCGCGACTTCCGGCACGCCGTGGGAGCGTTCCTCGACCTGGTGGCGATGAACCTCGCGGGCGGCAGGGGCGTGCCGGAGGCGCTGCTGATGGCGGTGTCGGTCGGCGAGGGCGGCGGCTCGTCCAACTGGGCCATGGCCCGCATCCGCGAGGCCCTGGCCAACGCCAGGATCGTCGGCATAACTCCCTGGCAGGCGCTCGGCCAGCTCGGCGACGAGATCAACGTCGACGAGCTGCGCGACCTGTCGGCGGCGCTCGGCCTGGTCGCCGACGACGGCGCCAAGGTGCGCGCCTCGCTCACCGCCCGGGCGGCGACCATGCGGCGGCGCGAGCTCGCCGAGGTCGAGGGCCAGGCCGGCGAGCGTTCGCAGTCCATGCTGGTCGCCCAGCTCCTGCTCTGCGCGGGATTCGTGATCTTTCTCAGTTTTCCGGCAGCGATGAAGATGTTGGGGTCATAGATGTTCACACCACCGTGGCTTACTTACCTGGTCGCCGTGCTGCACGTGCGCGTCGACCGTGCCAGGACCGCCCCTTCGCGCGGAGCCTCCGCCGTCGAATGGGTGATCATCACCGCGATCATCGCCGGCGTGGCCCTCGGCCTGGCCACGCTGATCAAGACTCTGGTCACCCAGAAGCAGGCCGAGATCCAGAGCAACTTCGGCGGGGGCGGCGGTACCGGCGGAAAGCCGTGACCCGGCGGCCCTCGTCCCCGAAGGCCGTCCTGCCGCGACGGCGCGACCGGGGGGCCACGGTGGTGGAGCTGGCGCTGCTCATGCCGGTCCTGCTCATCGTGATCCTGCTGGTCGTGCAGTCGGTCCTGTGGTTCCACGGCCGCCAGGTGGCGGACGCGGCCGCGCGCGAGGGCGCCAGGATCGCGCGTGCCGCAGGGGCCTCCGGCAGCGGCTGGCAGGGCCAGGCCGAGGCCAGGGCCCTCCAGGTCGTCCGCACGATCGGGCCCCGGCTGCTCGAAGGTGCCAAGGCTCGCGCGTGGGAGCAGGGTGGCGAGCGCGGTGTCGAGGTGACCGGCGGGGGCGTCTCCGTGGTCCCGTTGCTGCCCCGCACGGCGTTCACCATCACGTCCCGGTTCGGCGGCCCGGTGGAGTGCTTCCGCCCCGACGACGGGAGCGGCAGGTGCGGCTGACAGTGCGGGGCCATGAGGTCTTCGCGCGTGACCGGGGGTCGATGGCGGTCGAGACCGTGATGCTGGCGCCCGTCTTCCTGCTCTTCCTGATGTTCCTCGTCGGGGCCGGGCGGGTGGTCGAGGCGCAGGGCGAGGTCAACGGGGCCGCCAGGGACGCCGCGCGCGCCGCCTCCGTGCAGCGCACGCTCGCGGCGGCCGAGGGCGCCGCCCGCGACGCCGCCGGGGCCGCGCTCGACGACCAGTGCGGACCGAAGGTCAGCCTCTCCGGCAGCGACTGGAAGGAGGGCGGCAGCGTACGGGCGACCGTGACGTGCGACCTGAAGCTCGACTTCCTCGGGTTCGGCGTGCTCAAGCAGATGAAGGGCGACTCGGTGGTGCCGCTGGAGCAGTTCCGGAGGGTCGAGTGAGACGGCTCCGGGAAGACCAGGGCTCGATGTCAGTATTTGTCGTGATCTTTTCCGTGGTGGTGTTCATGCTGGCCGGGCTCCTGGTCGACGGCGGCGCGGCCATCAACGCGAGGCTGCGCGCGTCCGACATCGCGGAGCAGGCCGCGCGGGCGGCGGCCGACCAGATCGACGTCGAGAACCTCCGGGCCACCGGCCAGGTGCGCCTGCTCGGCGACGACCGGGCGGTGTGCGGCCGGGCCCAGCAGATCGTCGACGCGCACGGCGACGCCGAGGTCCGGCTCACCCGGTGTCAGACCGGCGCGGGCCAGACGGAGGTGACCGTCGCGGTGAGCGCCCGGTGGAACGCCGTGTTCCTCGCCGCGCTCGGGTTCTCCGGCTCCGCCATGTCCGGCGTCGCCACCGCGGGCCCCGATCCCGGCGACCAGCAGCCGTGACCGGGGCGGAGACGAAGGAGGGAGAGAGATGACCGCGCAACGCAGACCCCCATCGCGCCCGTCGTCCGGGATCACACCGGCGGCGCCGCCCCGGCGCATCCGGCCGCGACGGACGGTCGGCGACGTGATCGCCGGCATCGCGGCGCTCATCGCCCTCGCCGCGCTGATGGGCGGCGTCCCCTATGCCCTCCTGCGTCTCGCGGGCCCGCCGCTGCCCGAGGAGCTTCTCAACGGAGACCTCCTGACCAGGCAGGTCAGCACCAGCACCGCTGTCGCCATCCTCGTGCTGCTGGTCTGGCTCACGTGGTTCCAGCTCGTGCTCTGCGTGATCGTCGAGGTGTACTCCGGCATCCGCCGTATCGGCATGCCCGTACGCGTGCCGCTCTCGGGCGGGCCGCAGGCGCTGGCCAACCGGCTCGTGTCCACGGCGCTGATGCTGTTCACCGTGTCGGCCGTCGCGATACCGATCGCGGGCATCGCCTCCGGCCCGCCGCCGGCCAGGCCCTCCGTCGTGGCGGCGGCTCTCACCGCTCCCATCCCCGAGGAGCAGGGCTCGCTCGACGTGGTGCGCCAGGTCAAGAAGGTGTACGTCGTCCAGCCTCCGCACGGGCGCCACCATGAGAGCCTCTGGGAGATCGCCGACAAGTGCCTCGGCGACGGACGGCGCTATCCGGAGATCTACCGCCTCAACCAGCACAAGGCGCAGCCCGACGGCACCCGGCTGCAGATGGCCGACCTGATCAAGCCGGGCTGGGTGCTCGACATGCCGGACGACGCCAGGAACGTGCACGTGGTCCCGGTGGACGAGCAGCGCGAGACGACGCTCAAGCGCCACCCGGGCAAGCCCGTCGAGATGGACGGCCGCACGCAGTTCGTCGCCCCGGACGCCACCGAACGCCAGGCCACGAAGGACCAAGGCACCGAACGACAGGCCATCAAGGACCCCGCCGGTGAGGGCCGGAGCGCGCTGGACGAAACCGCGAAAAAGGATGAAACGAAGGTCGTCCTGCCACCGCCCGCGCTGCCCCAGCGCACCTATCACCTTCCCGCCGTGCCGAAGGTGCCCCCGGTCTCGGCCATTCCCAAACTCCCGAAGGCGACCGTCTCCCCTTCCGTGAAGCCCGTGGAGAAACCCCAGAAGGCCGAAAAGATCGAATTACCGGAAAGGCCGGAGAAGCAGGACCAGGGCGGTGGCCTAGATCTCGTCGACTACCTGGCGGGCGGTTCGCTCGCGGCGGCCGGCCTCCTCGTGGCGCTCGGCCGGCGCAGGCGCGAGCAGCTCTGGCACCGCGCGTTCGGTCACCGCATCCCCCGGCCGAGGGGCGACGCCGCGGGCGCGGAGGTCGCGCTGCGCCTCGGCTCCGACGCCCCCGGCAGCCGCATGCTCGACAACGGGCTGCGCCTGCTCGGCAAGCTCCTGGCCGAGCAGGGCCGCGTGCCTCCGACGATCTACGCCGTGCACCTGTCCGCGCGGGGGCTCGACCTGTGGATCCACCCGCCGGAGCAGGACGCCCCCGAGCCCTGGGAGTCGCACGACGGCGGCCGCACCTGGCGGCTGCTCGCACACGAGGGCCGGGGCATCGACGAGCACGCGCTCGCCGACGCGCCCGCCCCGTACCCCGGTCTCGTCTCGCTCGGCGTCACCGAGTCGGGCCGGGTGCTGATCGACCTGGAAGCGGCGCACGGCGTGATCGCCATCGCCGGCCATCGCGTGCGCGACGCCCTCGCCGCGCTGGCCGTGGAGCTGGCGACCAACCGCTGGTCCGACCAGATGCGGGTCACGCTGGTGGGCTTCGGCAACGACCTGGCGACGATCGCCCCGCACCGCGTCCGGGTGGTGGGCACCCTGGCCGAGGCGCTGCCCGAGCTGGAGGCGAGGGCCGAGGAGATGTCCGCGGCGGGCACGCAGGTGCTCACCGGCCGCGTCCACGGCCGGGCCGCCGACCCCGTCTGTCCTCCGCATTTCCTGCTGTCCGCCATCGGGCCCGACACCGGGGAGGCCGCTCGCCTGGCGAAGCTCGGGCGCGTGGGCACCCGCATGGCCGCCGGGTACGTCATCGCCGGTGACGTGCCGCACCCCACCTGGACCTGGGAGATCACGGAGGAGGGCAAGGCACGGGTGGAGGCGCTCGGCGTCACCGTGGCGGCGCAACTGCTGCCCCGGCGCCACTACGACGCCGTCGTCGAGCTGTTCCGCACGGCCGAGCGCCGCGAGGGTGAGCCGGTGCGCGAGGACGAGGAGCCGCGCGAGTTCACCACCACGCCCTCGATCAACGTGCGGGTGCTCGGCCCGATCGAGATCGGGCCGGTGCCGCCCCTGGAGGAGGGCAGGGCCGAGCTGGCGTGCGAGCTGGTCGTCTACCTGGCCACCCATCCGGCCGGGGTGCATCCGGTCGTGCTCGGCGGCATCCTGTGGCCGCGCGGTGTGCAGGCCGTCGTGCGGGACGCGACGATCGCCCGGGTGGCCGAGTGGCTGGGCACCGACAGTGAGGGCAGGCCGAACCTCCGTACCGACGACACCGGGCGGCTGCGGCTCGGTCCCGAGGTACGGTCCGACTGGCAGCTGTTCCGCGAGCTTGTCCGGCGCTCGCACAACGACCCGAGCGCCCGGGCAGTGCTCCTGGAGAAGGCTTTGGGGCTGGTGCGGGGCCCGCTGCTCAACGGAAGGCCGCGCGGGCGCTATGCCTGGCTGGCGGCCGACGAGCTGGAGTACGAGGTGGCCGCGAGCGTGGCGGACGCCGCCCACAGGCTCTGTGAGGTGCGGCTCGCCCACGGCGACGCCGAGGCGGCCGTGGCCGCGGTGCGGGCGGGGCTGCTGCTGGCGGCCGACGACGAGGGGCTCTGGCGCGACCTGCTGCGGGCCGCGCACGCCACCGGCGACCCGCTCAAGCTGCGCGCCGTGGTCGACGGGCTGCACCGCCGGTCCTCCTCCCATCCCTATGGCGGAGGGATGGCCCCGGAGACCGAGTCGCTCATCGACGAGCTGCTGCCCACCTGGCGGCTGCATTCGATGCCGTCCGCGTGATCCACGGCGGCGACAAACCTGAGAAGTACCGATAAGCAGGAGAAAGGCGGCGGCATTGAGAGGGATGGGGCGCGCGGGTCAGGATGTTTCCCGCGAGTCATGCCGATACGCGCATAACGCTGGTTCGAGCTCCCGGCCCGTGGTTAGCGTCGTCGGCATGCGGATGCGGGCTGCCCTGGCCGCCGTCGCGCTGCTGGGCACCGGATGCTCGGCCGCCGGCGCGGAGCGCCCGTTCACCCCTGCCGACGGCCCCGCGTCCTCCGGCGCCACGGCCACCGACCCCTCAGCCGCCCCATCCGCCGCCGCCACGCAGGGCCCGCTCGGCGCTCCGCGGGTGCTGTCGACGCCGGGGGTGGAGAACGTCGAGGTCGCGCCCGGCATGAGCGTGTCCATCGAGTGGCCCTCCGGTCTCGACGGCGCGCAGCAGGCCATGGTCAAGGCCTTCACCGACGGCTACGTCGGATCCTGGAAGGCCGTCGTCACCGAGGGCAAGGACACCGCCTACCTCTCCGAGGTCGAGGACCAGGCCGGCCGGGACGCCTACACCTGGGTCCGCGGCTTCGTCGACCGGCGCGAGTCGGCCACCGGGTCCGCCAAGGTGTACGCCATGCGTGTGGCGTCGGCCTCCGGGCGGGGCGCCGAGGTCGACGCCTGCGTCGACGAGTCGGGCGTCCGGGTGACGGAGGCCGACAGCGGCCGTCCGATCGCCGCCCAGCCCGCATGGACCCGGCAGCCCACCTCGGTCTACCTCCAGGTCGCGGCCGTGCGGAAGGGCGACGACGGAGCCTGGCGGGTCAGGACCTACCTGCACGCCTCCTACCCCCACGAGCGTGCGAAGGAGTGCCGCCGATGAGATCGCTGTTGTCGTTCGTCCTGGCCGCCTCGCTGACGACCGCCCCCGTCCTCGACCCCGGAGGCCCGCGCGGCACCGGCTTCCAGGACGGTCGCACGAGCGGCGTGATCCTGCGCGACTCCAAGATCGTGCTGAGCGGCAACGGCCTCGGCGCCAAGAGCGACGGGTACCGCGTCAAGCGTCCCTGCTGGTACGAGCCCGGCGACAAGGCCGACGACATGCTGAACCGGCAGCAGAACATCAGGGAAGACTGGTTCCACACCCACCCGACCGGCACCGCCGAGGAATTCGACCAGTTCCTCAAGCAGTACAAGGACAAGGTCGGGCAGAACGGCCGCTGGTGGGCGCCCGCGTACAACGCCGCCGACCCCGACGGCCTCGCGTGCGCGACCGGCCTGCCCGGAGCCGTCTGGGTGCCGCAGGGGGCGACGCCGCCCGGCGGCATCACCCTCCAGGAGCTGTACGACCTCGCCCGTGCCGCGCTGACGGTGCCCGAGCCCAAGATCGAGCTCAGCCCCGTCGTCAAGAGCTACGTGAACCTGCCGACCTGGGTGTGGCTGACCGGCATCGGGGCCACCACCCGGTCGGTGACGGCCGAGCTGCCAGGTGTCATGTCCGCCACCGTGACCGCCACCCTGGCGAACGTCAAGATCGACCCCGGCACGACCGCCGACCGCGCCGAGGTGAGGCAGAACTGCGGTCCCACCGGCCATCCCTACGTGAAGGGCGGCACCTTCGACTGCGGGGTCCGCTACCTGCGCGCCTCGGTCGACCAGTCCCGCAAGGCGTACGTGCTCACGGTGACGACGGAGTGGCCGGTGACGGCCGCCGGCGGCGTCGCCTTCGCCTTCCAGCCGGTCCAGGCGTCCGCCGTCAGGGACGTCCCCGTGGGCGAGGTCCAGAGCATCGTCCGCGGCGACTCCTGACCGATCAGGCGAGCGAGGTTTTCGGTGGCGGCGAGTGCTTGGTCTTCCGGCGTGCCGGTGGTCTTACCTTGTGACCGCGCACTTGAGAAGGTGGACCGATGAGCATGCTGCACGGCCTCTTGAAGACGTACGTCGGCGACGGTTCGGTGCCGGGGGTGGTGGGCCTGGTGGCCCGGGGCGACAGGGTCGAGGTGGAGGCCGTCGGCTCTGCCGACGTCGACGGCACCTCCCCGATGGCCAGGGACACGATCTTCCGTATCGCTTCGGTCACCAAGATTCACCGAGTCAGACATTGCCGAGTATCCGCGTGACCTCTATCTCGATCACGACGCGTTCGGGGTTCTCCCGGGGCGCGCGGTAGCGCCGCGCGTACCGGAGCTCGGCGTCGGCGACCTCTCCGGGGTCGTCCCGGATCACGGCGCGCCCTTCCAGGGTGGACCAGCGCCGCCCGTCCACCTGGCAGACGGCGACCGGCGCGCCCGCAGGACCGGCGGCGCCGACCAGCCGGGCCTTGTACGACCCACGCGAGGTGATCACTCGGGCGATCGCCGTGCTCAGGTCCAGCGTCACCCCGACCGGTACGACATGCGGTGTCCCGTCGGGACGGATGGTGGTCAGCGTGCACAGGTGTCGTTCATGCCAGAACGCGCGGAACGGTTCGCCGCGCCCTATCAGGTCCGGGCGCAGGGCTTTCCCCGGCATTTCGTCACTCCAATCAATCGTCAGACGCACGACAGATTGAATCGCAGTGCGTACCGGCAGGAGGCTTCGCCTTGTCGAACACCCCGAGTCAGTTCTCCCGGCGGAAGATCATCACTAGCACGCGCAGGGCGAGGATCGAGGCGACCACCAGGAGGTTGTAGGCGAAGAGCTGATAAAGCGTGACCTGGGCGGTGACCTTCGGCCCGGTGTCGATGCCGAGGAGCAGGACGGCCATGATCCCCGTGGTCGCGGCCAGCACCGTCAGCAGCACCTGGTGCAGCATGCCGGTGACGTGCCTGCGGTCGCGCTCGTCGGCGAAGAGCCGCACGTTCACGCTGAGCCGCCCGTGCTCGGCCGCGCCGACGATGCGCTCCACCCGGCGCGGCAGCCTGCGCAGCATCGGAAGGAGCGTCACGACCTCGTCGGCGACGATCCGCCTGACCGTCGCGGCGTCGCGCTGCTCCGCGAAATGGCGGGTGGCGAACGCGCGTGCCTCGGCCACCAGGTCGAACCCGGGCGCTAGCCGGGTCAGCGTTCCCTCCACCGTGGACAGCGTGCGGAAGACGGCCGCCACCTCGGGTGGCACCGACAGGCCGTGGCCGGACACGATGCGGAACAGGTCGGTGAAGATCTGGACGCCCGCCGGCTGCCCGCCGCCGCTCATGTGGCGGGCCATGAACCGGCCGAGGTCGCGCTCCAGCCGCTGCTCGTCGATCTCGTCAGGGCGCGGTACGACCTCCAGCAGCGCGTCCGACACGCCGAGCGGGTCGCCCCGGTCCATCGCCAGCAGCAACCGCTGAAGAGACGCGCGCAGCGAGCCGTCCAGCCGTCCGACGGAGCCGAAGTCGAGCAGGCCGAGACGCCCGTCGGCGAGCAGCATGATGTTCCCGGGGTGGGGATCGGCGTGGAAGACGCCGTCCAGCATGATCTGCCGGAGCAGCGCGTCGAGCAGCGTGCGCGCGAGAGCGGCCTGGTCGCGTGTCTCCTGGCCCGGGCCCTCGCCGCCTTCGCTCTCGACCTGGCAGTGGCCCTGGCCGGTCAGCGAGATCGTGGCCGCCAGTGGCGTTCCCTCCAGGCGTTCCATCACCAGCACCCGGCGCCCGCAGAGCGGCACGTGCGGGGCGGGCACGTGCACCGCCGGGTCCCGCGAGCTCGCGGCGACGGCGGCCATGTTGGTGGCCTCCACCCGGAAGTCGAGCTCCTCGCGCAGCGCCTCGGCGAACCCGGTCGCCAGGTCGCGGACGCCGATCGCACGCCCCCACCGCGTACGGAGGTCCAGCGAGCGGGCGAGCCGCGCCATGATGTCGAGGTCCCGCTCGACCACCTCGGTGATCCCCGGCCGCTGGACCTTCACCACCACGCGGACGCCCGAGTGCAGCCGCGCGGCGTAGACCTGGGCGATCGAGGCCGACGCGAGCGGCTGCCGGTCGAACTCCGCGAACACCTCGTCGACAGTCCCCGGCAGCTCGGCCGCCAGCACGCGCTCGATCTCCTCCCACGGCGCGGGCGCGGCCCTATCCTGCAGCAGGGCCAACTCGTCAATGAACTCGGCGGACAGCAGGTCGGGGCGGGTGGACAGGATCTGGCCCAGCTTCACGAAGGTCACGCCCGCCTCGTCGAGCGCCAGGCGCAGCGACTGCGCGAGCCGTACGCGCCCATAGAGGGCGTCGACGTCCGGGCGGCGCCCGCGCAGATAGGGCGCCAGCCCGTGCCGCGCCAGGATTCGCACGATGGTGAAGTAACGGCGTGATCGGGAGATCCTGCCGCGCAGCGACCGGACCAGCTCGATCGGGCCGGGCAGCGACCCGGTCGGCACCAGGGCTTCGGCGACCGCCAGGAACACCATCGCCGCGAGCAGCGCGCACGCCACCGCCAGGATCAGGAACCACAGTGGTGCGAGGCTGGGGTCGTCCCGTGTCACCGATCCCGCCAGCGCCTGGGCGATGGGCCCGGCCAGCAGGAAGGCCAGCGCCCCACCCAGGAACGCGCGGAACGTGCCGAACCGTAGGTTGAGCAGCCGCCGCGCGACCACCGCGAACCCGGCGATCATCACGGTAGTCGTGACAGCGATGATGGTCGTGACCAGGAGATCCACCGGGAGTCCTCCGTGCGATCCTGCGTGGGGCCGCGTGGCGGCGTTCGTCGATGCCGCGCAGACCCTATCGTGCTGATTTGCGCGATTTCACCGGTTCCTCACGGGCGCCCGCGTGTGCTCAGGCGTCCGGGCGATGGGATCGTCCTGGTGGGATGTCAGAGCGCGTGCTCGTGCTTGAGGAGCCACTCCTTGACCGGCGGGCCGTAGTAGTAGCCGCCGAAGCCTCCTACGGAGGGGAGCACGCGGTGGCAGGGGACGAACGGGGCGATGAGGTTCTGGGCGCACGCCGACCCGGCCGCCCGTGCCGCCGTCCTCAGCAGCCCGGCTCGCTCGGCCAGCTCGGCGTAGCTCACCGTCGTGCCCGCCGGCACCGCGCGCAGCGCCGCGAGCAGCCGCTGCCGGGTCGGCGTGCCCGGCTGGTCCAGCTCCACGGTGTCGAGCGCGAACAGGTCGCCGTCGAGGTAGTCCCGTACGGCCTGCGCGGGCTTGCCGAGGTCGTCGACGGTCTGGAGGGGGAACGCGGTGAGCGTTCCCGGCAGCCGTACGTACATCTCCGTGGGGTCGGCGGTGAACCCCGCGGCGACCAGCACGCCGTCGTGCACCAGCAGCGACAGCGGCCCGGTCGGAGTGGGCAGTACCTGCGCGTCGATCGTCGCGTTCATGACTTCTCCGAACTCCAAAGGTGAAGGGCGGCGTACGCCCGCCAGGGGCGCCAACGCTCGGTGTCGTCTTCGGGAATGTCGAGTGCTTTCATGGCCCGCTGCAGGCCGAGGTCGTCGGCCGGCCAGGCGTCGGGGTCGCGCAGGGCGCGCATCACGATGTAGCCGGTGGTCCACGGCCCTATGCCCGGGATGTCCATGAGCCTGGACGCGGCCTCGGCCGGGTCGGCCCCGCCGTCGAGGTCGAGCTCACCTGAGGCCGCCTTCTCGGCGAGGATCTTCAGCGTGGTGACGCGCCTCCCGGTCAGCCCGAGCCCGGACAGGTCGGCCTCCGCCAGCCGCTCCGCGGTGGGAAACAGCAGACGCGGCCCATCGGCGTCCCCACTGACCGGAACGCTTCCGGCATCATCGCCCACCTGGGCCGGCGCTCCAGTGAGTGCCGTGGTGCCGCCGGGTGATCCGTTGCGGGCGGCGATGTCGCAGGGTTTGGCCGGGGCGCCGGCGCGGGCGGCGATGCGGCCGAGCAGCGTCCTGGCCCCCGCGACCGAGACCTGCTGGCCGACGACGGCGCGTACCGCCAGCTCGAAGCCGTCGAAGGCCCCCGGAACGCGCAACCCCGGACGGCGCTCTACGAGCGGACGTAGCGCGGTCGTGCTCAGGGCGTCGGCGATGGCGCCGGGGTCGGAGTCGAGATCGAGCAACCGGCGGCACCGGGACACGATCCGCGCCAGGTGGCGGGTGTCGTCAAGGGTCACCGACAGCCTGACGTGCCCGTCGGCCGGAGCCAGACTGATCACTCCTCCGGGCACGGCGCGGCGGTAGCAGGAAGGGCTCACCTCCTCGACCCCCGGGATCGCCCGGGCGGTCAGGAAGCCGAGCAGGGTCTCCGCGTCGTACGGGGGCCGGTAGTTCAGGCGCAGCGTGAGCGCCGCCGGCATGCCCGGAGTGACCCCTCCCGGCCGCGGACCGGGTGTGGCTCTGGGCGAGGTGGCGCGCCGGGAGCCCGGGTCGGTGGTTCTCGCGGAGGTGGCGCGGGTGAGCGGGCCAGAGGTGGTACGGAGATCGCTGGGCGCGAAGCCGTACGCCTCCTTCATCGTGGCGTTGAACTGGCGCACGCTGCCGAACCCGGCGGCGAACGCGACATCGGTGATCGGCAGCGGGGTCTCGGTCAGCAGTTGCTTGGCCAGCAGCAGCCGCCGGGTTCTGGCCACGGCCAGGGGACCGGCGCCGAGCTGGGCCGTGAAGAGGCGCAGGAGGTGGCGTTCTGTGACGTGCAACCGGCTCGCGAGGCCCGCGACGCCGTACTCGTCGGCCACGCCGTCGTCGATCAGCCGCAGCGCCCGTCCGACGAGGTCGGCGGCGACGTCCCAGCCGGGATCGCCGGGGCTGAGCTCGGGGCGGCAGCGGCGGCATGGACGGAACCCCGCCGCCTCGGCGGCGGCGGCGTGGCGGTAGAACCTGACGTTCTGCCGCGCGGGCGTGCGGGCGGGGCAGATGGGGCGGCAGTAGATGCCTGTCGAGGTGACGGCCGTGTAGAACCGCCCGTCGAACCTCGTGTCGCGAGCGCTCGCCGCCCTGTAACAGGAGTCGAAGTCGAGGGTCTGGTGTGGTGTCACAGCTACGACGTTATGCCCTGTTCAGGCCGCACGACTGGCGGGAATCGGACCTTGCCGTCGGCCGGTTTCACTTCGTGGAAATGCCGACGCCCAGGTCGAACTCGCGGTAGACGCGGGCCCAGAAGCCGTCGCGCAGCCAGACCCTGGCCTCGGGGTAGGGGCGCAGGGAGTGGCCGAGCTCCTTCTCGGCCTCGATCAGCAGCTCGGTGTCGATGACCGTCGGCAGCAGTGGGCCAGGGAGCAGGTCGCGGATGTTGTCGCGGCCACGCGTGAGGATCCACTTCTGCGCGACGTGCTCGCCGACCTCCTCGACCCTCGGACGGCTCGGCCCCAGTTTGGTGACCTGTCCGGGGTGCTTGATGGCCGGTTTGGCGCTGAGCGCGGTGCGGCCGGCGAACACCTGGGCGGGCGACGGCGGCGTGGGCGCGGTGGCGGTCACCACCTGGGCGGCGCGGTTGAAGTAGGGGCGCAGGAAGTCGGCCCCCAGCTCCTCGACGGTGTCGGACTCCCATACGAGACGCTCGGCCTGGTTGGTTCCATAGGGAGGCTCGACGCCCCACAGATGGATGCGCACGCCGAACGTCTGGGCGGCCTCGACGGCGGGCACCATGTCCTCGTCTCCGGCGATCAGCACGGTGTCGCTCACCGCGTGGTGCCGGGCGAGCGCCTCCAGGTCGCTGCGGATCTGCGCGTCGACGCCCTTCTGCTGCCCTCGGGCGTTGAGGTTGCCGAGACGCACCTTGACCCACGGAAGCTGCGCGATCACGCGCTGGTCGACGGTGGGCACGCGGTCGCGGGCGGCGTCGTACCAGTAGACGCGCAGCAACTCGCCGGGGATGCGCTCCATCGCGTGCTTCTTCAGAGCTTGGATCAGCTCGTCGGCCGCTACGCGATATTCCTTGCGCTCCTTGGCACCCAGGATGACCTCGCCCGCCGCAGCGTAGAGATAGCCGACGTCCACGAGAACGGCGTATTTCGCCGCCACGGGATGCGGTGTGAGGTCCGGGATTGCCATGCTCTCCTCCAGGCCTCGGTCCTAGGCAATGATCGGCTGACTATATTCCCCCATTTCTAGATAGTCCCAACTCTTAGCTCGCTTGACACCCACTTCCAAAGATCTAATGGGGCCGTGAGCTTGCTCGCCACGCTCCCGGGCCCGTGGGGAGCGCCCTTCTCAGCTGGTGTGATGGGTTACGCCACGTTTCGCGGGTTCGAGTGGTTCGTACCTCGTTCGTCGGTCTTGTCGCGACCGCGACCGCGATCACGAGCGCCGCCACCTCCTCCGGAGTGGCGTCCCCGTGAATGATCCTGAGATAGGGCTGATCCATGGACGCCTCCTACAGGGGGATGTTGCCGTGCTTCTTCGGCGGCAGGGTCTGGCGCTTGTTGCGCAGCACGCGGAGGGCCCTGACGATCTTGACCCGGGTGTCCGAGGGCCTGATCACCGCGTCGACGTAGCCCCGCTCGGCGGCGAGGTACGGATTGGCGAGCATGTCCTCGTAGTGGGTGATCAGCCGGGCACGTTCGGCCTCGGGGTCGTCCGCCGTCGCCAGCTCGCGCCGGTAGAGG
This sequence comes from Sphaerisporangium viridialbum, assembly GCF_049674955.1. GTDB lineage: Bacteria > Actinomycetota > Actinomycetes > Streptosporangiales > Streptosporangiaceae > Sphaerisporangium > Sphaerisporangium viridialbum. The sequence continues at coordinate 1,357,458 of NZ_CP187232.1, forward strand.
ATGTTGACCGCGCCCTGGGCTCCCATCACGGCGATCTGCGCCGTCGGCCACGCCAGGTTGATGTCGGCTCCGAGGTGCTTGGACCCCATGACGTCGTACGCGCCGCCGTACGCCTTGCGGGTGATCACCGTGACCAGTGGCACCGTCGCCTCGGCATAGGCGTAGAGCAGCTTGGCGCCGCGCCGGATGATCCCATTCCATTCCTGATCAGTACCCGGAAGGAAGCCCGGCACGTCCACGAAAGTAAGGACGGGAATGTTAAAGGCATCACAGGTGCGGACGAAACGCGCGGCCTTTTCCGAGGCGGCGATGTCCAGCGTGCCCGCGAAGCTCATCGGCTGGTTGGCCACGACTCCCACCGAGTGGCCCTCGACCCGGCCGAAGCCCACGACGATGTTCGGCGCGAACCCCGCGTGGATCTCCAGGAATTCGCCGTCGTCCACAACGTGCTCGATCACCTGGTGCATGTCGTACGGCTGGTTCGCCGAGTCGGGAATGAGGGTGTCGAGCTCGTGGTCGACGTGGGTGACGGTCAGGTCGGCGGGGGAGTCGAACACCGGGACCTCGTCCATGTTGTTGGACGGAAGGTACGACAGGAGGGCCCTGGCGAACTCCAGGCAGTCGGCCTCGTCGGCCGCCTCGTAGTGGGCCACGCCCGACTTGGAGTTGTGGGTGTGGGCGCCGCCGAGCTCCTCGAACGTCACCTCCTCGCCGGTGACCGTCTTGATGACGTCAGGACCGGTGATGAACATGTGGGACTTCTCGCGCACCATGAGCACGAAGTCGGTGAGCGCCGGGGAGTACACGGCGCCGCCCGCGCACGGGCCCATGATCAGGGAGATCTGCGGGATCACCCCCGAGGCGTGGACGTTGCGCTTGAAGATCTCGGCGTAGAGGCCGAGCGAGACGACGCCCTCCTGGATGCGCGCGCCCCCGGAGTCGTTGATGCCGACGACCGGGCAGCCGGTCTTGAGGGCGTGGTCCATGACCTTGACGATCTTCTCGCCGAAGACCTCGCCGAGCGAGCCGCCGAAGACCGTGAAGTCCTGCGCGAAGACCGCCACGGGACGGCCGGCCACGGTGCCGTACCCGGTCACCACGCCGTCGCCGTACGGCCGCTCGTGCTCCATGCCGAAGCTGGACGACCGGTGCCGGGCCAGCTCGTCGAACTCGACCAGCGATCCCTCGTCGAGGAAGGCGACCAGCCGCTCGCGGGCGGTCATCTTGCCCTTGGCGTGATGTTTCTCCACCGCACGCGAGGATCCTGCGTGGGCGGCCTCGTCGAGGCGTCGCTCCAGGTCAGCGATCTTTCCCGCGGTGGTGTGCGAATCGATGCCGTTGACGTGCGGAACGGGCTCAGCGCTCATGCCCGTAGGTTAGTCCTCCCCTCAGATCGCCTGTCACCCGGAACCGTCCTTGGGCCCCCGATTAGAGTGACGGCATGACCGATTTCGCCAGTGGGCCCGGCTCGGCCGCCTCAGCGGGCTCCACCGGCCCTCCGGAAGCGGTCCGCACACGGGGGCTCTACAAGCGGTTCGGCCGCCAGGTGGCGGTCGCCGGAGTCGACCTCGTGGTGCCGCGCGGCAGCTTCGCCGGCCTCGTCGGGCCGAACGGCGCGGGGAAGACCACCACACTCAGCATGATCACCGGCCTGCTCATGCCCGACGCGGGCTCGGCGGAGGTCGGCGGGGTCGACGTGTGGCGTCACCCGGTGGCGGTCAAGGCCCATGTCGGCGTGCTCCCCGAAGGCCTGCGGCTCTTCGAACGGCTCTCCGGGCGTGAGCTGCTCTCGTACAACGGCCAGATCAGGGGCATCCCCAAGGAGGAGGTGGCCCGGCGTGCCGAGGAGCTGCTGAACGTCATGGACCTCGCGGCCTCGGCCGACAAGCTGGTCGTCGACTACTCCACCGGCATGCGCAAGAAGATCGGCCTGGCCGCCGCCCTGCTGCACAACCCCAAGGTGCTCTTCCTCGACGAGCCCTTCGAGGGGGTCGACCCGGTCAGCGCCAACACGCTGGTCGAGGTCCTCCAGCGTTACACCTCCTCCGGCTCGACCGTCGTCTTCTCCAGCCACGTGATGGAGCTCGTCGAGCGCCTCTGCGACTGGGTGTCGGTGATGAACCACGGCCAGATCGTCGCCCAGGGCACCCTGAGCGAGGTACGGGGCGGGCACACGCTCAACGAGGCCCTGCTCGACCTGGTCGGTGTGCGTGGCACCGGCGACGAGGGCCTGTCGTGGCTCGGATCCTCGCCCGCGTGAACACGGCCGCGATCCGTATGAACTCCGCATGAACTCCGTATGAACGAGGAGCGCCCGAGCCGAGAGGGGCCGGCATGGCCTGGCTGTTCGTCCGCCTGAAGCTGCGCCTGATCGCCGGGAACCTTCGCGGCGACACCATGCGCCAGGTCGGCTTCGTCTTCACGATGATCGCGGCGTTCATGGTGGGCTGCGGGGGGCTCCTTCTGATGAGCCTGCTTCGGCTGGCTCCCGCGGACCTCGCGCTCGACGCCGGAGTGGTGCTGTTCACCCTGCTCACGCTGATCTGGGTGATCGGCCCGCTGCTCGTCTTCGGCGTGGACGAGACGCTCGATCCCGCGCGGCTGACCCTGTTCCCGCTCACCGCCCGCCAGATGGCCGTCGGCATGTTCGCCGCCTCGGCCACCGGCCCGTGGCCGCTGGCCTCGCTGTGCTTCCTGGCCGGCGCCGTCGTCGGGCTGTCGCGGAGCCTCACCGGGGTGCTGATCGGCCTGGTCGCCGTAGTGCTGCAGGTCGCGCTGTGCCTCGTCGCGTCGAGGGCCGTCACCACGGCGCTCTCCCGCGTGCTCCGCACCCGCCGGGGCCGTGACGTGCTGGCCGTGGGCGTCGTCTTCGTGATCCTGCTGACCCAGCTTCCCAACCTGCTCCTGAACCGCGGCTTCGGCGGCGATCCCCGGGAGTTCGTCGCGAACCTGGCCTCGCTGGTGCGGTGGGGGCCGCCCGGGATGGCCGCGCACGCCATCGCGGACGGCGGGCTCCTCGGGCTGGCCGAGATCGTGATCGTGGCCCTGGTGGTGCTCGTGCTCGGCCGGCTGTGGATCGCCGGGCTGAGCAGGGCCATGGTCACCGCCGACTCCTCCACGCAGATCGGCTCGGTACGCCGAAGCCGCTTCGACGGCCTGCTCCCCGGGGGCGCGCTCGGCGCCGTCGTGGCAAAGGAGCTCAAGTACGTCCGCCGCGAGCCACGGGGGCGCATGGGCTGGATGGCGGCCATCGGCTTCTCGGGAGTGCTGATGTTCTCCCTGAGCGGCGGTCCCAACGGCCTGGACGGATCGGCGCTGGCCGTCGCCCCGGCGTGCATCGGGGCGCTGATGATCGGGCTCCAGGCCGCCAACGCGTTCGGCATCGACGGCCGCGCCCTGTGGATGAACGCCATCGTGTACTCCTCCGACCGCGACCTGCGCACCGACTTCGCCGGGCGGCATCTCGCCATCTCTCTGGTCGCGGTGCCGCTGCTCGCCGTGCTGTCGGTCGCCGCCGCGCTGGTCGCCGGGCACCTGCCCTGGGCACTGCCCGCCGTGCTGACCGCGAGCGGGCTCCTGCTGGTCGCCCTCGGCGTGGGGGCCGTGACCAGCGTGATCCTTCCCTACACCTATCCCGACCGGATCAACGCCTTCACCAGCGCGGCTCCCGGCCAGGGCGGGGTGGCGTTCGCCGGGTCGTTCGGCGCGATGCTCGGCACCAGCATGCTGGCGTTCCCCGTCGTGCTGCCGGTCTTCCTCGGGGTGACCTGGGTCGCCGCGCTGGCCGTGCCGTACGGGCTGGTGGTCGCGCTCGCGGGGCGGCGGCTGGCCGCGTCCATCGGGTACGCCCGCCTGCCGGACCTTCTCGGCGCCGTCTCCCGGCCCGCCTGACCGCCGCCGCCGCGCGCACACTGGTCTAGTCCAATAGGTGAGACCGGTATCCAGGTGACAGGGCCGACTGGATACCCTTCCTGGTATGGCCGCCATCGCTTCACAGCAGGCAGACCGTTCTCCTGTTGAACGCCACAGTGCCGTTTCCGAGATGCCCGACGAGCTGCGCGCGGACGTGCGCATGCTGGGCGAGCTGCTTGGCCGGGTGATCGCCGAGGACGGCGGGCCCGACCTGCTGGCCGACGTCGAGCGGCTGCGCAAGGCGGTGATCGCGGCGCGTAGGCGCGAGATCTCCGTCGACGAGGTGGCCGCGATGGTCGCCGGGTGGTCGATCGACCGCAGCGTGCAGATCGCCCGGGCCTTCACGTGCTACTTCCACCTGGTTAACCTTGCCGAGGAGCACTTCAGGATCCGCACTCTGAGGTCCAGAGACACCGGCGAGGCGACGCTGCCCGAGTCCTTGGCGCAGGCGGTGAGCGAGCTGAAGCAGGACCTCCGCCCGGAGGAGCTGACCAAGCTGATCTCCGAGCTGGAGTTCCGCCCGGTGCTGACCGCGCATCCCACGGAGGCGCGCCGCCGCGCGGTCGTCACGGCCATCCAGCGGGTCAGCGTGCAGCTCGCGGAGTACAACGCCCCCGACAGAGGAGCGCACGAGCGGCAGGAGGCGCACCGCCGCCTGCTCGAAGAGATCGACATGCTGTGGCGCACCGCCCAGCTCAGGCACACCAAGCTCGACCCGCTCGACGAGGTCCGCACGGCCATGTCGGCGTTCGACGAGACCCTGTTCCGCACGGTCCCGCGCATCTACCGGTCCCTGGACACCGCGCTCGCCGAGGGCTCAGGCACCCGCGAGCCGCAGGCCAAGGCCTTCATCCGCTACGGAAGCTGGATCGGCGGCGACCGCGACGGCAACCCCAACGTGACCGCCCGGGTCACCCGCGAGGCGGTGCTGATCCAGGCCGAGCACGTGCTGACCGCGCTGGAGAACGCCGCCACCCGCATCGGCCGCACCCTCACCGCGTCCTCCCTGTACGGCGCGCCGAGCAAGGGGCTGCGCGACGCGCTGGCCGCGGCGGCCGACGACCATCCGGAGCTGGTCTCCGAGCTGGGCAAGCGCTCGCCGCGTGAGCCGCACCGGCAGTGGCTGCTGTTCGTGGCCGCCAGGATCGCCGCCACCCGCCGCCGCGACCTCGACCTCGCGTACCGCTCGCCCGACGAGCTGCTGCGCGACCTGCGCACCTGCCAGGCCTCCCTGGTGGCCACGGGCGCGACCCGCCAGGCGTACGGGGAGATCCAGCACCTCATCTGGCAGGTCGAGACCTTCGGGTTCCACCTGGCCGAGCTGGAGGTCCGCCAGCACTCGCAGGTGCACGCCCAGGCACTGGAGGAGATCAGGGCCGGCACGACCTCAGAGCGCACCGAGGAGGTCCTGGCGACCATCCGCATGATCGCCTGGATCCAGGAGCGGTTCGGCGTCGCGGCCTGCTCGCGGTACGTCGTGTCCTTCACCCGGTCGGCCGGCGACATCGCGGCCGTGTACGAGCTCGCCGAGCACGCGCTCGGGGGTCGCACCCCCGTCCTGGACGTCGTGCCGCTGTTCGAGTCCGGGGAGGACCTCGCCAACTCGGCCGACGTGCTGACCGGGATGCTCGGACTGCCCGCCGTCCAGAAGCGCCTCGCCGTGAACGGACGCCGGCTTGAGGTCATGCTCGGCTACTCCGACTCGGCCAAGGAGCTCGGCCCGGCCGCCGCCACGCTGAAGCTCTACGACGCGCAGGCCGAGCTCGCCGCCTGGGCCCTCACCAACGACGTCAAGCTGACCCTCTTCCACGGCCGGGGCGGCGCTCTCGGCCGGGGCGGCGGCCCCGCCAACCGGGCCGTACTGGCCCAGGCCCCCGGGTCGGTCGCCGGCCGGTTCAAGGTCACCGAGCAGGGTGAGGTCATCTTCGCCAGGTACGGCCACCCGGCGATCGCCCTGCGGCACATCGAGCAGGTCACCAACGCCGTGCTGCTCGCCTCCACCCACTCGGTCGAGGCCCGTACGGCCGAGGCCGCCGCGCGCTTCCGGCTGCTGGCCGAGCGGGTCGCCTCCGCCTCCGAGGGCGCCTATCGCTCGCTGACCGAGGCGCCCGGGTTCCCGGAGTGGTTCGGCCTGGTCAGCCCCCTGGAGGAGATCGGCTCGCTGCGCCTCGGCTCCCGCCCCGCGCGGCGCGGGCTCGGCGCGCCCCGGTCCCTGGACGACCTGCGGGCGATCCCGTGGGTGTTCGCCTGGGCCCAGACCCGTGTCAACCTTCCCGGCTGGTACGGCCTCGGCAGCGGCCTCCTCGCCGCCACCCGCCCGGAGTCCGCCTCCAATGGCGCCGGGTCGGAGGCCGGGAACGGGGTGGAGCCTGGGCCGGGACTGGAGGAGCTGCGGCGGGCGTACAACGAGTGGCCGCTGTTCGCCTCGCTCCTCGACAACGCCGAGATGTCCCTCGCCAAGACCGACCGGCAGATCGCCGCCCGTTACCTCGCGCTCGGCGGACGGCAGGACTTCGCCGACCAGGTGCTCGCGGAGTACGACCTGACCCGCAAGCTCGTCCTCGCCATCACCGGGCACTCCCGGCTGCTGGAGAGCAGGCGCGTGCTGTCCCTGGCCGTACAGCTCCGCGACCCCTACGTCGACGCGCTGTCCCACCTCCAGCTCCGCGCGCTGTCGGCCCTCCGCGCCGAGGAGAGCCTCTCCGACGACGAACGGGAACGCCTCGAAACCCTCCTCCTCCTGAGCGTCAACGGCGTGGCCGCGGGCCTCCAGAACACCGGCTGAGCAAGGGCGCGCCCGCTTTCGGAGTGGCGAATGTGAGTCAGTCGCCGTGCCCGGGGGCGGAGGTGATGCGGTCCGGGCCGGCGTAGATGTTGAAGCGTTCGCCTCGCAGGAAGCCGACGAGGGTCAGGCCGAACTCTCTGGCCAGGTCGACGGCCAAGGAGGAGGGGGCGGACACGCCGCAGACCATGGGCAGGCCCGCCGCCAGGGCCTTCTGCATGATCTCGTAGCTGGTCCTGCCGCTGACCAGGAGGAGGAACGAGCTGAGCGGCAGCCGTTCGGACATCAGGGCCCAGCCGACGAGCTTGTCCACGGCGTTGTGCCGCCCGACGTCCTCCCGCAGCGCGAGCAGCGATCCGTCGGCTGTGAACAGCCCCGCCGCGTGCAGGCCCCCGGTCTTGCCGAAGATGCCCTGCGCCTTCCTCAGCCGGTCGGGCAGCTCGTACAGGACCTCGGCGGGCACCGGCGGAAGCGGCACCTCCGAGGAGGCCGGTTCCAGGCAGGCGTGGCGGTCCCGGAGCGCTTCGAGGCTGGCGGTACCGCAAACGCCACAAGCGCTCGATGTCAGGAAATGTCGTTGCATAGTGGGTAGGTCGGGGAGCGTCGCTCCGCGCAGCCGTACCGTGACGGTGTTGTAGCGCGCCTCAGGCGGGAGGTCGTCGTCGGTGCAGTACGCGATCGAGGCGATGTCCTCCGGTGCCGCGATGCCCTCGCCCGACAGGAACCCGGCCGCCAGCTCGAAGTCGGCGCCGGGTGTCCGCATGGTGATGGCCAGGGTGCGGGTGGCGCCCCCCGCCGTGATCCGGATCTCCAAGGGCTCCTCGGTGGCGAGATCGTCCCGCCGGTCGCGTGCGGCCCCGCCGGAGACCTCGCGTACGCGAACCCGAGTCGTCGGCCCCGGCCGCACATGCCCGGCGGAGGTCCTCACCTGATCTTCACGACCGTGCTTCTCCGCCCCCCGGGCGCCCCGGGCATGGTCCTTCGGAGCGTGGCCGGTGGTCATGGCGCGGTCTTTCTGAGCGTGACGACGGCGTTGTAGTCGGGGATCCGCGCGTCGGGGGAGCGGCGGGCGACGTCCAGCAGGACGTTGCCCTCCGGCCAGTGGATCTGCAGGTTGCCCGGCGTCAGCGGCGCCCGCATCACGCGCCCGGTGAACCGTCCGGCGGCGCCGGTCAGCTCCACCTCGGCGCCGTCGGGCAGCCCGAGCCGGTCGGCGTCGTACGGGCTCATCAGCACGGCCTCGCGGGTGGCGCCGTTGAAGCCGTCACGCCGCTCGTGGACCATGCTGTTGAACTGCTTGCCGCGCCGCGTGGCGACCATGAACGAGCCGTCCGGGCGCTCCAGCCGGGGTGGCTCGACGGGCGAGAAATGCCCGAGACCGTCGGCGGTGGGGAAGCGCCCGCCGGGACAGAGGTGCCGCCCGCCGTACTGCACGTTGTCGCCGAACTTCGCGAGCCCGGCGATGCCCGCGTAGAACGGCACGGCGTCCTCGATCTCCCGCCGGATCTGCGGCGTGCCGTCCGGATAACGGATCTTGTCCGCCAGCTCAGGCCGGGCGCGGGCGGCCAGCTCGGTGAAGATCTTCCACTCCGGCCACGCCTCCCCGATGCGCGGCCCCCGCACCTCGGGGGAGAAGATGACGCGGCGCTCGGTGGAGGTCTCGGTCACCCCGCCCTCCATCTCGTACCGCGTCTGGGCGGGGAGCAGGAGGACGTCGCCCTCCGACTCCACCAGCATCTGGCTGGACAGCACGATGTCGACGTGGACCCGGAGCGGGAGCCGGGACAGCGCGTCGCGGCAGTAGGCCGGGTCGGGCAGCACCTCCAGGAAGTTGCCCCCGGAGGAGATCAGCACGTCCAGCTCGCGCTCGTGGGCCGCGTCGATCATGTCGGTCGCGGTGAGCCCAGGCGTGGAGGGAACCTCGAAGCCCCACTTCTCGCTGAACCTCCCGGCGTTCTCGGGGGTGATCGGCAGGCCGCCGGGGAGCCCGGTGGCGTAGGCGCCCATCTCGGCGCCGCCCTGCACCCCGCTGTGCCCGCGGATCGGCATGAGCCCGCAGTTGTCCCGCCCCACGAAACCCCTGGCGAGGGCGAGGTTCACGATCGAACGCACGTTGTCCTCGCCGTACGAGTGCTGGGTGATGCCCATCGACCACACCAGCACGGCTGACTTCGCCTCGCCGAGCAGCTTGGCCAGCTCGTACATCTGGTCGCGCGTGGCGCCGCTGAGGGCCTCGAGCGTCTCCCACGACTGCCCGGCGACGGCCGCCCGTACGTCCTCGAAGCCCGAGGTGTGCCGGTCGATGAACGCCTTGTCCAGCCAGTCGTTCTCGACGAGGTGCTTGAGCACGCCGTTGAGGAAGCCGATGTCGCCGCCGACGTTCACCCCGAAGAAGTCGTCGGTGATCTTCGTGCCGAACAGCGCGGACTCGGCGTTGGACGGCACCCAGTAGCGCTCCATGCCCGGCTCGCGGTAGGAGTTCACCATCGCGATGCGGGTGCCCGCCTTCTTGGCGTGGAAGAGGTACTTCATCGCGACGGGCTGGTTGTTCGACGGGTTCGACCCGATGAAGACGATCAGGTCGGAGCCGATCCAGTCGGTGTAGGAGCAGGTGGTCGCGGCGGCCCCGATGGTCTGCTTGAGCGCGACCGTCGAGGGCGAGTGGCAGATGCGCGCCGCGTTGTCGACGTTGTTCGTGCCGAGCGCCCGCACGGCCTTCTGCGCCGCGAAGTAGTTCTCGTTGGGGACGCCCCGGCTGGTGAGGTACACCCCGAGCCTCGTGCCGCGGAGGTGGGACGCGGCCAGGCCGAGCGCATCATCCCAGCTCACGCGGGTGAAGCCGGGCTCGCCCTTGCGCCTGAGCATGGGGTACGGCAGGCGGCCGAGGTCGCGCAGCTCCGCGCTCCTGAGCTTGGCCAGCGGGGCCACGTCGGCCAGCACCGAATGGTCCAGCGGGGGCATGGTGTTCAGCTTGAGCAGCCGCAGGCGGATGTTGCACAGGTGGATCTCGTCCATGGTCCAGTCGCGCATGCCCCGGGTGCCGAGGGCGCAGCCGTCGCAGGTGCCCTCGTTGAGGATGCGCCAGGCGAAGCGCCGGTTGCCCTTGACCGACCGGAACGCCTTCCACAGCTCTAGATAGTTGTTGGGCTTGCGCTCGCCGATGCCGAAGGGCTTCCAGCTCGCCCAGTTCCGAGGGTCAAGACGCTTGCTCACCGGACGTTCACCTGTTTCTTCTGCCTGCCTGCCTGCCGGTCATCCCCGGGGCGTACTCATAGGATCACCTTTCACCCGGTTTTGACTAACCCCGGATCACGCCGGCATCGGAGGCCGGTTGGTCACCCACGGTCAAAATTATGGTGGCGGTACGTAGTGTTCGCTGGTCATAACGGTAAGCGGGCCTCGCCGCTCCGCGCGAAGGAGGAGGATGGAGACGTGCTTGACTCGCCGTACACCGATCTCGACCGGCCGCCGCTCTCGCAGGCGGCGCTGACCCGCGCCGTCATCCGGCCGGGCGGCCTCTGGTCCCAGCTGACCGTCGTCGACCGCACCGGGTCCACCAACGCCGACCTGGCCCAGCTCGCCCGCGACGGCGCGCGCGAGGGCGCCGTGCTGATCGCGGAGCTCCAGCTTGAGGGGCGCGGCCGGCTCGGCCGCGTGTGGACCGCTCCCGCGCGCTCGGGGCTGACCTTCTCCCTGCTGCTGCGCCCGGCGGTCCCCCCGGCCAGGCAGGGGTGGATCACCCTGCTGGTGGCCCTGGCCGCCGCGACCGCCATCCGCCGCGTCGCCGGTCTCGACGTACGGCTGAAGTGGCCGAACGACCTGCTCGTCGGCGAGCGCAAGATCGCGGGCGTGCTCGCCGAGCGCGTAGAGGGCGCGGTCGTCGTCGGCATGGGGCTCAACGTGTCGGTGCGCGCCGACGAGCTGCCGGTCACCACCGCCACCTCGCTGGCCATCGAGAACGCCGAGTGCACCGACCGCGACCCCCTGATCAGGGCCGTGCTCCGGGAGATCGAGTCGCACTACCGCGACTGGCTGGCGGCCGACGGCGATGCCGACGCGTGCGGGCTGCGGTCCGCCTACACCGCGATGAGCGCCACGGTCGGCCAGGAGGTGCGGGTCGAGCTTCCCGGGGAGCGCCTGCTGAGCGGCGTCGCCACGGGCGTGGACGGCTCCGGCCACCTGGTCGTGCGTGCCGACGGCGTCGATCACGCCCTCAGCGTGGGCGACGTGGTGCACGTGCGGCCCGCCCCGCGCTAGGACGGCTCTTCACGTCAAGATCGGGCCAAGAGAACGCCCGGGTTGGCGGGGCATCCGCCCCGGCGCGAAAGATGGGGAAGACGTGGGGGAGATCGGCGTGCCACGATTTGCCCCATGGGTCTCCCTGAACATCATCTGACGGCGGGGGAGCGGGTCGTGCACTCGTTCCATCCGCACTGGAAGCGCCTGATACTTCCCTTCTTCGCGCTGATCCTCGTCATCGCCGCTTCGAGCGCGGCGTTCTACTTCATTCCCGTGGACTACGAGTACGCCCGCTACGCGTGGCTCGCGGTGGCCGTCGTGTCCGTGGTGGCGCTGGCGCTCTGGTCGTTCATCCCGTACCTGCGGTGGAAGACCACGTCGTACACGCTCACGACCCACCGGTTCAACATCAGCACCGGCATCCTGAGCAAGTCCGACGACGACATCCCGCTGACCAAGGTCAACAGCGTCAGCTCCGACCAGACCTTCGTCGAGCGCATGCTCGGCTGCGGCACCCTCGTGGTCGAGTCCGCCTCCGACAAGGGCGAGATCAACCTCAAGGACATTCCCAAGATCCAGGCGGTCAGGTCGGAGCTGTTCCGGCTGGTGGAGGACGCTTCCGACGGAGACATCGACGGTCGGTGAGATATGCCCCGGACGTGGCGTAACCTCCTGAAGGTGCGTGAGACCGAGACCGCGGGACGTCCGACAGCCGAGCAGATCGAGCGGCTGTTCGTGGGCTCCGCGCCTCGTCATACGCGCGGGGAGGTGGCGAGGCGGGCCGGGGTCCCCTCGGAGCTCGCCCAGCGCATCTGGCGCGCGCTCGGGTTCGCCACGCCCGCCGACGACACCCCTGCCTTCACCGACGCGGACGTGGAGGCGCTGCGCCGCGTGGCCGGCATGCTCGGCGGCGAGCTGATCGACGAGACCACGGTCGTACGGATGGCGAGGGCGCTCGGCCAGACCACGGCGAGGCTCGCCCAGTGGCAGGCCGAGATCATGATCGGGGCGATGCTCGGCCCGGCGGAGGCGCCGACCGACAAGGAGCTGGCCGACGTCCTCGCGATCTCGCGCAAGCTCCTGCCCGAGTTCGAGCGCCTGCTCGTCCACGTCTGGCGGGCCCAGCTCGCCGCGGCGGGCACCCGCCTGCTCACGATCACCGACCCGAACACCGAGACGGTGCCGGGCCGCCTGACCCTCGCCGTCGGGTTCGCCGACCTGGTCTCCTTCACCCAGGTCTCCCGCGAGCTGGACGAGCAGGGCCTGGCCGAGCTGGTGGAGAACTTCGAGTCCATCACCTCCGACGTCGTCGCCGCGCACGGCGCCCGGGTGGTCAAGACCCTCGGCGACGAGGTGCTCTTCACCGCCCCCACGGCGGAGACGGCGGCGCGCGTCGCGCTGGAGCTGGTCGACGCGATCCGCGACGAGGGCAGGGAGGTGCGCGTCGGCCTCTCGTACGGCCCGGTGCTCCCGATCATGGGCGACGTCTTCGGGACGACCGTGAACCTCGCCGCGCGGCTGACCGCGATAGCCCACCCGTGCACGGTGCTCGTCGATCCGGGCGTGGCGGAGGCGATCGAGGGCAGGCCGGGGATCGCGGCCCAGCGCATCCGCAGGCGCCCGGCCCGCGGCCTCGGGATGATCCAGCCCTACGTACTACGCCGGTCTTGACGGCCGCGCCGGTCGTCAACATTCTGAACGCCATTGATGTGTCGATGCACGTTGATGTAGGTCGATAAATGGAGGGACCCACATGCCGTACGAAGTCCAGGGTGTGATAGCGGGGGGCAAGGGCGAGGCCGTGTCGGTGCAGACCGTCATCGTCCCCGACCCGGGGCCCGGCGAGGCCGTCGTGAACGTGCAGGCCTGCGGGGTGTGCCACACCGACCTGCACTACCGCGAGGGCGGGATCAACGACGAGTTCCCCTTCCTGCTCGGCCACGAGGCCGCCGGCGTCGTCGAGGCCGTGGGCGCCGGCGTCACGAGCGTCGCCCCGGGTGACTACGTGATCCTCAACTGGCGCGCCGTCTGCGGCAACTGCCGGGCGTGCCTCCGGGGCCGCCCGTGGTACTGCTTCGCCACCCACAACGCCGCCCAGAAGATGACCCTCGCGGACGGCACGGCGCTCAGCCCCGCCCTCGGCATCGGGGCGTTCGCCGAGAAGACGCTGGTCGCCGCGGGGCAGTGCACCAAGGTCGACCCCGATGCCCGGCCCGCCGTGGCCGGTCTGCTCGGCTGTGGCGTGATGGCGGGCCTCGGCGCCGCGATCAACACCGGCGGGGTGTCCCGCGGTGACTCGGTCGCCGTCATCGGGTGCGGCGGGGTCGGCAACGCGGCGATCCTCGGGTCGTCGCTCGCGGGCGCCGCGAAGATCATCGCGGTGGACGTGGACGACCGCAAGCTCGGCCTCGCGGGCCAGTTCGGCGCGACCCACACCGTCAACTCCAAGACCGCCGACCCGGTGGAGGCGATCCGCGAGCTCACCGGCGGGCACGGCGCCGACGTCGTCATCGAGGCGGTCGGCCGCCCCGAGACCTACAAGCAGGCCTTCTACGCCCGCGACCTCGCCGGCACCGTCGTGCTCGTGGGCGTGCCGACTCCGGACATGACGCTCGACCTGCCGCTGCTGGACGTCTTCGGCCGGGGCGGCTCGCTGAAGTCCTCCTGGTACGGCGACTGCCTGCCGAGCCGCGACTTCCCCATGCTCATCGACCTCTACCTGCAGGGCAGGCTCAACCTCGACGGGTTCGTCTCCGAGACGATCGAGCTGGACCAGGTCGAGGACGCCTTCGCCAAGATGCACCGCGGCGAGGTCCTCCGCTCGGTGGTGGTCCTGTGACCATCGGCAAGCTCGTCACCTCGGGCACCTTCACGCTCGACGGCGGCACCTGGGACGTCGACAACAACGTGTGGTTCGTGGGCGACGACCACGAGGTGGTCGTCATCGACGCCGCCCACGACGCGCAGGCCATCCAGGAGGCGGTGGGCGGCCGCCGGCTGAAGGCGATCATCTGCACCCACGCCCACAACGACCACATCAACGCCGCCGGGGCGCTGGCCGACGCCACGGGCGCCCCGATCCTGCTGCATCCGGCCGACGCCGTCCTGTGGGAGATGGTGTACGGCAGCGCGCGGCCGTACGAGCCGCTCCACGACGGTGACGTGGTCGAGGTGGCCGGCACCGCCCTGCGCGTGCTCCACACTCCCGGCCACGCCCCTGGGGCCGTCAGCCTGCACGTTCCCGACCTCGGAGCCGTCTTCACGGGGGACACGCTCTTCTCGGGCGGGCCGGGGGCCACCGGGCGGTCGTACTCGTCGTTCGACACGATCATCGACTCCATCAGGGACCGGCTGCTGGTCCTGCCTCCCGAGACCGTCGTCCACACCGGTCACGGCGACTCGACGAGCATCGGGTCCGAGGCGCCCGATCTGGAGAAGTGGATCGCCCGGGGCCACTGACCGGCCGGAAGTCACTGACATCGCCTGCCGGCATGCGCACGGCAGCGCGAGGTCAGTGACACAGCGGCGCCTCAATGACGGGGTGAAGGCAGCGTCAGTGTTAGCCAGGTCACGTAGGCAAGCCTTAGCTCTATGGGTTACCTTAGGTGTGCCTAACCTACCTTCCCCCGCCGTGAGAGGCACTCCTCGCATGTACGTATGCATCTGTCAGGCCGTGACCGAGCACGACGTTCACGCCTGTATCGCCGCAGGTGCGAAGTCCGCTCGCCAGATCCGTGACACCACGGGAGCGGGCAGGGACTGCGCGACATGCGTCCGGAAGATTTGTGCAATGCTGAAGCGATCTGAGGAACTTGTCGCGACCGCATAGATCAACCGCATAGATCAAGGGGCTTGCACATGCAGGGGGACAAAGACATCATCGCTCTGCTGAACGAGCAGCTGACGTCAGAGCTCACGGCGATCAACCAGTACTTCCTCCACGCCAAGCTGCAGGAGCACTGGGGATACACCAAGCTCGCCGCGTACACCAGGGCCGAGTCCATCGACGAGATGCGGCACGCCGAGGTGCTCACCGACCGCATCCTGATGCTCGAAGGCCTGCCCAACTACCAGAAGCTCGGCACTCTCCACATCGGGCAGACCGTGAAGGAGCAGCTGGAGGCCGACCTTCAGCTGGAGGTCGAGGTGGTCCAGCGCCTGCGTCCCGGCATCCAGCTGATGCGGGAGCGCGGCGACGCGACCTCGGCCCGCGTCTTCGAGGGCATCCTTGAGGACGAAGAGCACCACATCGACCACCTCGAGACCGAGCTGCAGTTGCTGAACACCCTCGGCGAGGCGCTCTACCTCCAGCGTTTCGTGGAGCTTCCGGGCGGCTCGGACTCCGGCTCCTAGCGTCCCGCCGGATTTCTTTAGCACAATTTTGCCGATGTCACCGAGACCGGTGACAGAAGCCGCGCTCACGACACGGCCCGCCCGGGTTTTCCGGCGGGCCGTCGGCGTCTCTCCGCGTGTCCCCGGCGTGTCCGGGCGTGTCGGGACCGCTCGGCGCGGATAGCCGCGGTGCGCTTGGGGTACCAGGTTAGTGCGGGAGGGCTCATCCCCCTTTCTCCGTCTTTGCCCAGGTCAATTGGTGGGTCAACGACAAGTCAAACCGCGCGCTGTACCCGGGAAACGATCGCCTAAGGTCCTACGATCGCTTTATGACCTGCGTACTTCTCGCCGAGGATGACACCTCGATCTCCGAGCCCCTGGCGCGCGCGCTGCGCCGAGAGGGCTATCAGGTGGAGGTGAGCCCCGATGGCCCGCAGGCCCTGGAAAGGGCTCTGTCCGGGGGCGTCGACCTCATCGTGCTTGACTTGGGCCTACCCGAAATGGACGGCCTGGAGGTCGCCCGCCGCATTCGCGCCGAAGGGCACGGCACGCCCGTGCTGATCCTGACGGCGCGCGTCGACGAGGTGGACACCGTGGTCGGTCTCGACGCGGGAGCCGACGACTATGTGACCAAGCCGTTCCGGCTCGCCGAGCTACTAGCCCGTGTGCGGGCGCTGCTGCGGCGCGGCACCTCTGAGACCCCCGTGGTCCAGGGCGTGCGCATCGACGCCGACTCGCGGCGTGCCTGGATGGGAGACAAGGAGCTGCATCTGACCACCAAGGAATTCGACCTGTTGCGCGTGCTCGTACGCGACGCGGGCAAGGTCGTCACCCGCGAGCAGATCATGCGTGAGGTGTGGGACACGAACTGGTGGGGTTCGACCAAGACCCTCGACATGCACATCTCGTGGCTGCGCCGCAAGCTGGGGGACGATGCCGCCAAGCCGCGTTACATCACCACGGTTCGTGGAGTTGGCTTCCGATTCGAGCGCGAATAGCCCATAGCTAGATGCGCCGTAGGTTGCTGTCTTCGACATTGGTAGTCGCGGCCATCGCGGTCCTGCTCCTGGGTGTCCCGCTCGGGCTGGTGGTGACCCGCCTCATCAACGACGAGGCGGTCCAGCAGCTCCGGGCACAGGCGACGCTGCTGCTCAGCCAGGTGGAATACGCCCGCATCGAGGAGCGGCCCATAGATCCCGACGAGCTGCAGCGGCAGTATCCCAACAGGTATGTCCAGATCTTCATCCGCAACAGCCCGACGGTCATCGTCGGTACGGAGCCGCCCCCCGATCGGCAGATGACCGAGGAAACCCATTCCGAGAGTGGGGTCTACGTCCGGATAACGCGTGACCGAGCCCAGGTCGAGCGGAACATCCGGGGGTGGCTCCTGCTCATCGTGGCCCTGGCCGGTCTCGCGCTAGCGGTCGCGGTGTCGCTCGCCGTCGTGCAGTCACGCCGGCTCACCCTGCCGCTCCTGGATCTCGCCAGGATCGCGGAGCGGCTGGGCTCCGGTGACGCCCGGCCGAGCAGGCACCGCTACGGCATACCCGAGCTCGATCGGGTGGCCGAGGTGCTCGACCGCAGCGCCACCCGCATCGCCGACCTGCTGAGCCGCGAGCGGGAGTTCGCGACCGACGCCTCCCACCAGCTGCGCACGCCCCTCACTGGGCTCACCATGCGGCTGGAGGAGATCGTGGCCGCCGCCACCCAGCCCGCGATCGTCCGCGAGGAGGGCGAGGCGGCGATCGTCCAGGCCGAGCGGCTCACCGCCGTCATCGACGAGCTCCTCGCCGCCGCCCGGCGGCAGCGCCACGCGCAGGCGGAGGCCATCTCGGTCGACGAGGTGCTGCGCCAGCAGATCACCGAGTGGGAGCCGGCATTCCGCAGGTCAAGGCGGTCGCTCCATCTTGAGGGAAACCGCGGCCTGCGCGCGCTCGTCAGCAAGGGCGGGCTGAGCCAGGTGGTTTCGACGTTATTGGAGAACTCCCTGGAGCACGGCGACGGCCCGGTGACGATCACGACGGGCAGCTCGGACAAATCGATCGTGATAGAGGTGGCCGACAGGGGGCCGGGCATCCCCGAGCACCTTCGCGCCCGCGTGTTCGACCGCAACGTCAGCGGCGCCGGCGGTACGGGGCTCGGGCTGACGCTGGCCCGCGCGCTCACCGCCTCTGACGGCGGGCGCTTAGAGCTGGTACGGCCGCGACCGGCGGTGTTCGCGCTCTTCCTGCGCCCCGCCGACGAGACGGCGCGGCACCGTGTGGTCAGCGGCCCGGCGTGATGCCGCTCGCGGGGTCAGGGCCTGGTGGCCCGCTCCGGCGGGGGCGAGGCCGGTGGCGAGAAGGTGGCGTGGTTGCCGTCGCCGTTCAGACGGGCGGGATCCCCCAGCCGGATGCCCGGAGCGCCAGGGGGCGGTGGCACGACGCCCTCAGAACCCTGGTGAGGGCGGTGAGGCGACTCCTCGCCCGTCTCGGGAAGCCCGGTGTGCGGGTCGACCGGCGGCAGCTCCGGCGGCAGGAACACCCACTTCTTGTACGACCAGAAGCGGAACAGCGTGCCGAGTGCCGTGCCGATGATGAGCGAGATGTTGTAGCTCAGCGGGTCGGCCATCTTGAGCGTGTACTCGACGAAGCCGATGATGAGCAGCGAGATCAGCAGGCCGATGCCGTTGAGCACGAAGAACAGGAAGTACTCGCGGGCCAGGCCGGTCTGCTCGCGGTGCCGCCACGTCCAGTAGCGGTTGGCGAGGTAGGCCAGCGTGGCGGCGAGCACGGTCGCGAAGACCTTGGAGGTCAGCGGCCCGAGCTGCACCCCGTACCGCAGGAGGTTGGTGCCGCCGAAGTCGACCACGAAGGCGGCGGCGCCCACCGTGCCGAACTTGGCGAGCTCGCGGAACAGCGAGGAGAACCTGTCATACAGGCGACGTATGAGCTGCACAACAGTCCTTCCTGGGGTCCGGAGCCCCATCAGGTTACCGGTGCTACGGCAGACCTCGCGTCCAGTCACACAAGCTCGTCAAAAAGACCGTTTCAGCAAATATCCGGACTTTCACGGGTAGTAACTGACACGGTGCGCTAGGCTGCGCCGCAGATCGCAAAGGTGTGCCCTGGAGAGGTGGCTCCGAGCGTGCTGCGCCGACTTGTCGCTCTGGGAATCAGTGCCGCCCTGCTGACAGCCTGTGGCGCACAGGCCGACGGTCAGCCTGACCGGACGGCGCCCCCCGATGCCGTGAGCGCCCCCGCCCAGACCGTGGGTCCCGAGGATGCCGCCACCGCTTTCGCCCTGCTCAAAGAGCTCGACGAGGCTTGGAAGAAGCGCGACTGCGCCAAGGTCGCCTTCCTCACGACCTCGGCGGAGAGTGAGCTGGGCACCCGCGCCTGCGAGGCGGTCAGGAAGGGCCGCCCTGCACCCGCACCGCTCAACTACGGCGACGTCGACTACTTCCTGCCCGACCGCCCCGCGGAGCATCCGTGGTTCGTCGTGCTGGCCCACGAGCCCAAGCTCTCCTATTTCGTCTTCGCCCGGGAGGAGGACCGCTGGCGGCTCGCGTACGGCCCCATCAGGCTCCTCGGGGCCGCTCCCGAGCTGGACGCCCAGCAGACCACCCGTGTCGTGCCCACAGATGATCCCGAGGACGGGGTCCGCGCCCGGCTCGTGCCACAGAAGCACCTGGCCTTCCTCTCCGACCGCGCGGGGCTGAGCGGCGTGCGGTTCGCCGCGGGCGACCCGATGCGCGCCCTGCTCGCCGAGCTGGTCAAGAAGCCGGCCACCGTACGGCCCGACCGGCTCAGCTCCGATGTGCAGCTCGTGCCGTCCGAGACCAGGGCCCTCGGGCTCGCCGACGGCGGCGCGCTGGTCTTCCACGCGCTCAAGATCGTGTACACGCAGAAGACGGGCGCCCGCAGGCTCGCCCACCCGGTGTTCGGCGCGGACGCCGTACGGGCCTTCACCGGCAAGCCGAACCCCACGACCATCCACGCCGGCGAGGTCGTCGTCCTGGCGACCAAGGTCACCGCCGACGGCAGGCTGACCACCGTGGCGATGACCAGAGGCCTCGCCGACATCACCGCCTGACCTTCACAGGCCCTACGTACGGGCAACCGGCCGACAGCACGGCCACCTGATGGTCCTGGGTAGGGTTTGAGCTTGTGACCAGTGTTGTGACCAGGGGCGAAACGCCTCCCATCGGGCCTGTCGTCGGCATGGTCGGCGCGGGCCAGCTCGCCCGCATGACCCAGCAGGCGGCCATCGCCCTCGGCGTCGAGCTGCGCGTCCTCGCCAACTCCCTCGACGAGAGCGCCGCCCGGGTGATCGCCGACACCCGGCTCGGCGACTACCGCGACCTCGCCGTCCTGCGCGAGTTCGCGGCCGGCTGCGACGCGATCACCTTCGACCACGAGCACGTGCCGACCGGCCACGTCCAGGCCCTCGCCGCGGACGGCCTCGCCGTGCACCCGGGCGCAGAGGCGCTCGTGCACGCGCAGGACAAGGCCGTGATGCGCGAGCGGCTCACCGCGATCGGCGTCCCCTGCCCCGCCTGGGCCCGGGTCTCGTCCGCCGACGACCTCGAGGGCTTCGGCAAGGAGCACGGCTGGCCGATCGTGCTCAAGGCCGTGCGCGGCGGCTACGACGGCCGGGGCGTGTGGGTCTGCTCGTCGGTGGAGGAGGTCGGTGAGGTGCTGGCCAGCGGCACCGAGCTGATGGCCGAGGCGTTCGTGCCGTTCGAGCGCGAGCTCGCGGTGCTCGTCGCGCGGTCGCCGCACGGCCAGGGGGTCAGCTACCCGGTCGTGGAGACCGTCCAGCAGGACGGCATCTGCGTCGAGGTCATCGCGCCCGCGCCGGGGCTCGACCCCGAGGACGCCGCGGTGGCGCAGCACACCGCGCTCAAGATCGCCAACGAGCTCGGGGTGACCGGGCTGCTCGCGGTGGAGATGTTCCAGCTCCCGGCCGGCCGCATCGTGGTGAACGAGCTGGCGATGCGCCCGCACAACAGCGGCCACTGGACCATCGAGGGCGCCCGCACCTCGCAGTTCGAGCAGCACCTGCGCGCCGTCCTCGACCTGCCGCTGGGCTCGCCCGCCCCTGCGGCGCCCGTCGTGGTCATGGTCAACGTGCTCGGCGGGGAGGATCCCGGCGTCTTCGGCCGGTACGAGCACGTGATGGCCCACGACCCGGGCGTGAAGATCCACTTTTACGGCAAGGAGGTGCGTCCCGGCCGGAAGATCGGGCACGTCACCGCGCTCGGCACCGACCTCGACGAGGTGCGTGCCCGCGCCCGCCACGCCGCCGTCCACCTCGCCACGGGAGAGTACGTCTGATGGCAGCGAATCCCGTGGTCGGCATCGTGATGGGCAGCGACTCCGACTGGCCGGTGATGCGGCTCGCGGCCGAGGCGCTGGGTGAGTTCGGCGTCCCGTTCGAGGCCGATGTGGTCTCCGCACACCGCATGCCCCAGGAGATGATCGCCTACGGCGAGCAGGCGGCGTCCAGGGGGCTCCGCGTGATCATCGCGGGCGCCGGGGGAGCCGCCCACCTTCCCGGCATGCTGGCGTCCGTGACCCCGCTGCCGGTGATCGGTGTGCCGGTGCCGCTGAAGTACCTCGACGGCATGGACTCACTGCTGTCCATCGTGCAGATGCCCGCGGGGGTGCCGGTGGCCACCGTGGCGATCGGCGGCGCCCGCAACGCCGGGCTGCTCGCCGTCCGCGTCCTCGCCGCCGCGTCCGAGGAGCTGCGCGCGAAGATGACCGATTTCCAGGCCGCTCTCAGGGACCAGGCGCATGCCAAGGGCGCCCGGCTCCGCGCCGAGGCCGAGACCCTGGCAGACCCGGGCCCGAAGGGCTAGGCGCGCTCCTGACGGGCTGCGCGACCTCCGGCCGGGTGAGCCGCGGCCTCGCCGGTCTCGCTCGCTACGGGCGGCCCAGCGCGCGGTAGTGCCAGCCCGAGGCGCGCCAGGTCTCGGCGTCCAGCGCGTTGCGGCCGTCCACGATCTTGCGGGCGGCCACGACGCCGCCGAGCTTCTCGGGGTCGAGGTCGATGAACTCCTGCCACTCGGTCAGCAGCAGCACGACGTGCGCGCCGCGCGCGGCGTCCAGTGCCGAGGACCCGAACCCGAGGGTCGGATGGGCCCTGCGGGCGTTGGCGAGCGCCACCGGGTCGTAGATCGTGACCTTCCCGCCCTGCTCGCGGATCTTGACGGCCACGTCCAGGGCGGGGGAATCGCGGATGTCGTCGGAGTTGGGCTTGAACGCCGCCCCGAGCACCCCGACCGTACAGCCGCGGAACGAGCCGCCCGCCAGCTCGCGGGCCAGGTCGACCATGCGGGCCCGGCGGCGCATGTTGATCGCGTCCACCTCGCGGAGGAACGTCAGCGCCTGGTCGGCGCCGAGCTCGCCGGCGCGTGCCATGAACGCGCGGATGTCCTTGGGCAGGCAGCCGCCGCCGAAGCCGAGACCGGGGTTGAGAAACCGGCCGCCGATGCGCTCGTCGAACGACAGCGCGAGCGACAGGTCCTTGACGTCGGCGTGCGCCGCCTCGCAGACCTCGGCCATCGCGTTGATGAAGGAGATCTTGGTGGCCAGGAAGGCGTTGGCGGCCACCTTTACCAGCTCGGCGGTGGGGTAGTCCGTGATGATCAGAGGGGTGCCCTCCGACAGCATGGGCTCGTACACCTCGCGCATGACCTTCTCGGCCTTGTCGGAGACGACGCCGAGCACGATGCGATCGGGATGCATGGTGTCCCGCACGGCGAAGCCCTCGCGCAGGAATTCGGGGTTCCACGCGAGCTCCACCAGCTCCCCGGCCGGCGCGAGCCGTACGAGCTTGTCGGCGAGGCGCTGGGCGGTGCCGACCGGCACGGTCGACTTGCCGACGACCAGGCACTCGCGGGTGAGGTGGGGGGCGAGCGACTCGACGACCGCGTCCAGGTAGGACACGTCGGCCGCGTACTCGCCCTTCTTCTGCGGGGTTCCTACGCAGACGAAGTGCACGTCGCCGAACTCGGCGGCCTCCTCGTAGGAGGTCGTGAAGCGTAGCCGCCCCGACTCCAGCCCGCGCTGGAGCAGCTCCTCAAGGGCGGGCTCGTGGATGGGAAGCTCGCCGGCCTGCAGGCTGGCGATCTTCGCGGGATCCACGTCCAGCCCGAGCACTTCGAAGCCCAGCGCGGCCATGCACGCCGCGTGCGTGGCACCCAAGTATCCGGTCCCCAGGACCGTCAGGCGATAGGACACGAGCGTGCTCCTTCCATGTACGGCTGTCGATCCCATCTTTACCGTTACGTTGCCGAGGCATGTTACCGGCCCCCCTACCTCCTGCAACAGTACAAATAGGACATTTCGCCGGAGGGGTGACTTCCATATACCCCTGCTTCAGCATCCGTATTGTTGGACGTCCTACTATCTGTCCATGAGCTTCCCTCTCTACGCGCCCGCCGAAGAGCACGAGATGCTGCGTGAGACCGTGCGGGCCCTCTCCGACGAGAAGATCGCCCCGCACGCCGCCGCCGTCGACGAGAACGGCGAGTTCCCGTGGGAGGCGTACAAGGCCCTGGTCGCCGCCGACCTGCACGCCGTGCACATCCCTGAGCAGTATGGCGGTGCGGGGGCCGACGCGCTCGCCACCGTGATCGTCATCGAGGAGGTCGCGCGGGCCTGCGCGTCGTCCTCGCTGATCCCGGCCGTCAACAAGCTCGGCACGGTGCCGCTGCTGCTGTCCGCCTCCGAGGATCTCAAGCAGCGCTATCTGGCTCCCGTGGCCCGCGGTGAGGGCATGTTCTCGTACGCCCTGTCCGAGCCCGAAGCCGGCTCCGACGCCGCCGCGATGAAGACGCGCGCGGTCCGCGACGGCGACCACTACGTGCTCAACGGCACCAAGATGTGGATCACCAACGCGGGCGTGTCGGAGTTCTACACGGTCATGGCCGTCACCGACCCCGAGGCCGGGGCCCGGGGCATCTCCGCGTTCGTCGTCGAGAAGGACGACGAGGGCGTGAGCTTCGGCGCCAAGGAGAGGAAGCTCGGGATCAAGGGCTCGCCCACCCGGCAGGTCATCCTGGAGAACGTGCGGATCCCCGCCGACCGGATGATCGGCGAGGAGGGCACCGGCTTCAAGACCGCCCTCGCGACCCTCGACCACACCCGCATCACCATCGCCGCCCAGGCCCTCGGCATCGCCCAGGGCGCGCTCGACTACGCCATCGGCTACGTCAAGGAGCGCAAGCAGTTCGGCAAGCCCATCGCCGAGTTCCAGGGGCTGCAGTTCATGATCGCCGACATGGCGATGAAGCTGGAGTCCGCCCGGCAGCTCACGTACGCGGCGGCGGCCAAGTCCGAGCTCGCGATGCACGGCCAGAAGGCCGCCGACCTCACCTTCTTCTCCAGCGCCGCCAAGTGCGCCGCCTCCGACGCCGCCATGGACATCACCACCGACGCCGTCCAGCTCCTCGGCGGCTACGGCTACACCCGCGACTACCCGGTAGAACGCATGATGCGCGACGCCAAGATCACCCAAATCTACGAGGGCACCAACCAGATCCAGAGAATGGTCATGGCCCGCCAGCTCCTGAAGTAGCTATTGACGTGCAGAAACCTCGCTTCCTTCGCGTGGGCGGCGGGGTTCGTCATGTCCGATTCGGGACCTCTAATAGATCTTGTTCCGTGGCTGTTCCGTGAGAGTTGCCGAGCGCGTCTCGCGTTGATCGTTAACGGCTCCCAGTAGGAGACGCCGGTGCTCACCCCGCGTGACGAGCGCTGGTCACGAAAAGCGAAGAGCCACCGGGCGGTTCTCCTCGCCGGTGGCTCGTGTGCCTCCGAGGGCTACCCCGTGGCGCCTTGATCGTCAGAGACGGCTCGGGGACGGAACAGGCGGTCGTCGATGGCTTTGCGGGCGCGGTCGTGGGAGCCGGGCATCATGTGGGCGTACACCCGGAGCGTGAAGCCGGGGTCGGCGTGGCCAAGGTACTCGGCGAGTTCCTTCACGGAGACGCCGCCCGCGAGCATGACGCTCGCGTAGTAGTGGCGGAGTTGGTGGAGGCCCTCCCTGCGGGAGGTCGTGAAGCGCTTCCGTGCTCGGGCGTCTTTCTCGGCATCCGGGATGACGCCGGCCGCGACGAGGGCGGGCTTCCAGACGAGTTCGCTGTAGCCGCGCGCTCTGATGAACTTGTCGTCCGTCCAGCGGAAGAGCAGGTTGTGCGTACGGAGAGGGCCGTTGAGCTTCTCCCAGGGCAGCGAGCAGGCGAGCGAGGGATACGCCTTGACGTGCCGTTTGATGGCCCCAGTGGCCCACTCGGGGAGCGGTGCCATGCGCTCACGGTCGTTCTTGGGCAGGGCGAACACGTGGTCTCTGCCGAGCTTCTTGATCTGCCGCCGGACGCGGATGATTCCCTCGTCGAAGTCGACGTCTTCTAGAGCCAGGCCGAACAGCTCTCCCTGACGCAGGCCGCAGGAGGCGGCGATGATCGGGACGAGACGGAAGAGGGCCGGGTGGGCGTGGATCACCGCGTGGACCCGCTCGTCCGCCCACGCGATCAGCTCTTCGCCGGGCCGCTTGGGCACTTGGACTATCGGGGATCGGGCCGGGTTCTTCCTGATCGCCTCGTCCGCGACGGCCAGTTCAAGGACGCCTTGCAGGACGAGGAACGACGTCTCGATGGTGGACGGACCGTAGCGCTCGTTCAGGTCACTTATCCACGCCTGGACGTGCGAGGGCAGGATGCTCTTCACCTGCCGCCGCGCGAACGCCGGGCTGACGTGTAAGCGGTAGATGTACTCGTATCTGATCTTCGTGGACGGGTCGACGATGCGGGAGTTGAGCCAGCGGGCCGCGATGTCGCCGAACAGCACCTTGCCGGCGTTGGGGGCGATGTACTCGCCGCGGTTGACGTCGGTGCCCATCGACGCGGCTTTCTTCTCCGCATCGACCTTCCGGTCAAAGGCGGCGGACACCTCGTTCCCATCGGGATCAAGCCACACGGCGAGCCAGCGCTTTCCGCCACCGTATCGCAAGGTCTTGACCTTCTCCGTCCTGCCGTCAGGGCGACGAACGGTCTTGGTCCACAGGTCCTTGACGTAGGCCATCGGCTACTCCTGTTCCCGGACCCAGGACATGACGTCCTCGGGCACGTAGCGCAGGTGACGGCCGATCTTTCGGCTACGTGGACCGGTCCGGTGGTGTCGCCACTGGTAGAGCGTCGCCACCGGCACGCTGAGGAAGTTCGAGACCTCTTCCACGGTCCAGAGCCGTTCGAGCGTCCTCATCGGCCACCGTCCAGGAGCCGAGTACCGGCCAGTGCGGCAGCGAGCAGTTGTTCACCTGAGGTCAGTCCACGGCCGGCGTATGCCCAACGGGCGATTGTGACCGGTTCGTCTTCCGGAAGGATCGGCAACCGGCCAGTGGTGACCTCTTCGGTGTGAACGAAGCGTTCACGCGCTGCTCTGAGCGCGCCCAGGGTGGTGGAGTAGCGGCGGCTTCTCGTGGAGAAGTGGCCTCGGTAGCCCAGCATGTGAGCCCAGTGGGTAAGGCGCAGTTCGGCCAGGTGGGGCAGGGAACCGAGGCGGAAGCATTCGGCGATCAGTCGCCGGGGGTGCTCGCGAAGTCCGAACGCGGCCAGGTCTTCCAGGGGGTAGATGCGTCGGTCGAGGGTGCCGACGCATTCGGCGGCTTTGGTGGCGTACTTGGCCACATACGCCGCGACCGTCTGTTCGGTCAGGTCCCCGCTGGCAGTGATCGGTCGGATGTCGAGTTGCCGGCCCCAGCGCAGCACGTGTACCGGCTCACCGGGGATTGTCGAGAGCCTCACTGTGACGGCCGGGGCGGCCCCCTGTACGGCTGTCGCGAGCACATCGGAGGTTGCCCAGGGTGGAGGAGGCGAGGTGGGGCCCTCCGGTCCGTCGAGGCGGATCACGGCGTGCAGGTGGACGACGCCGCGGCGCTGGTATTCGGCGACCTTGGCGAAGGAGACGACCAAGTGTTGCCGTAGTTCGCGAAGGGTGAGCCCGCCGGCATTCGCCAGTCTGCGGCGCAGGGCGTCGGCGAAGCGCGCCCACAACAGGGAGGCGGCGGCGTTGAACAGTACCGAGCCGGTGTAGTCGTAGCAGTCCGGGCACAGCGGTTCGCCCAAAACCTTCTCGTCGGCACCGTGCCGGGCCGTGCAGGACAGGGCCCGTCCGTGCGGGCAGGTCTCGGCGTCGCGCCGGGGGTGGCACGGGAGCGTCTTGCCGCCCCGCTCTCGTCGACTGTGAACCACGCCGAACGAAGGGGCCGTGAGCGTCACGAACACGCAGGGGTGAGCGCTGACAGCCGCAGGGACGCCTTTGCCACCGATCAGGCCAGCGCGGATGAGCTGGTAGGTGTCACCACGGTAGGTCTTGGCGCACGCCGGGCAACGGCTCGCCCGGCGGGTCTTGCACGGCAGTCGGAGCACCCCGCCGGCTTCGCTGTGGGTGGTGTAGGTGTGCAGGCGCTGGCCGGTGGCGGGGTCTACGTGCAGGACGCTGCCGCGCATGTTGATGGGCTGTCGGCATCCGCCGGTCCGGCGGATCTGCTTGGCCCATCTGTCGTAGTCGGGGCTGTCGAGTCGGGTGATGATGCCGGCGATCGCGTGCGAGTCGAGGGCGGATACGGGCAAGATGGTGTCCTCCTTTCACTCGTATGGGTGGAGGGATGGCCCCCGACCTGGCACTCGTCTTGGTGGATGTGCGGCCAGGCCGGGGGCGCCTGGGGCTAGGCCCCGAGGTTGTCCATGCCGTTGCCGAAGCAGTCGGCGCAGGTGTCACCGAGGCTGTCGACTCCGGTGCCGTTGCAGGTGCAACAGCGGTAACGGATGACGATCACCTCGTCGCCCTGGTCGTCCTCAGACATCGGTGCTGTCGCCGGGGACGACGCATCCCGCGTAGCTGGTTTCGGCCTCGTAGCGGGCACGGCGATCGGCGAGGACGGCCACGGCCCTGTATGCGACCGGCCCGAAGGTGATCGAGGTGCGGTAATGGCCACTGTCGGGGTAGTCGGCGGTGACCTCGCTGCCGAGATAGGCGGCGACCTTGTCGATGTCGGCGCACATCTGAGGGTCGGAGGCGCGGCGGGGGAAGTAGTAGGCGATCACCTCCGGAGCAGGGGTGGGGATGTCGGGGTTGGTGTCGAGGAAGTCGGCCAGGTCACGAAGGCCGGAGATGATCGCGGCACGGTTGTCGTTCATGGTTGGTTCTCCCTTCTTCAGGTGGTTTCGGACAGCGCTCGCAGGTGGCGCAGCAGGTCGGAAGCGAGTTGGTTGGACACGCCCAGCCGGGCGCGGAGCGCGTCGCGGTTGATCTGCTTGTGGTGCTGGGCGTGGTACTCGGTGGCGACCTTGCGGGCGTAGTCGAGGAGTTCTGGGGACGGCCCGGTCCTGCCGTCCTCCTCGTCCTGAGAGCCGGAGGTGAGCGCGGGGACGGGGACGGTCGCCGACGAGGACGGGGACGGTGCATCCGCCGCGGGGGACGAGAGCGCGGACGGATCGGGACGGGGGCCGGAGGAGCGGCGTTCGAGCATGGAGACCGCGACGAGGAACGCACTCGCGGGGGTGGCTGCGACCAGCCAGCCCCAGGCGGAGGGTTGGGCTTGGTGCAGGTTGGCGGCCAGGGACAGGACGATTCCGCCGGCCAGGACGAGCGTCGGCCAGGAGGCCCACCCCGTCCGGAGGCGTCCGGTCTTCTTGTCGCGCTGGCGTTCCCGGGCCGCCATTACGCAGGTGAGGTCGACGCAGACCGCGATGGCCCAGGCCATCCAGCCGTGCTGTCCGTGTGCGGTGGCGGTGTCGCGGATGTGGGTGAACGATCCGGCGCCGGCGATTGCTGCCAGGATGAGGACCGGCCCGGAGTCGGCCAGCCAACCGGCGAAGCGTCGCATCGTCTCCCCCTTTCTGATCGCGTGTACGGGTCAGGCGTCCATCAGGGTGGGGATGTCGGTTTCGATCACCTCCCTGCGGTACTCAGGGGCAGTGAGCTCGTCCCAGGACGGGGTGAGGTGCGCGTAGGCGCGTGCCGCGTGTTCGGCGAGGTGCTCGGCCACGTAGAACGAGCGGGCCCGGTACCACTGGCCGTCTTGGGAGGCCACGATGGCGACGCCGGGAGTCTCTGCGGGGATGGCCCGCGTGGAGACCAGGGCGGCAGGGTCGAGGTCGCCGAGGGTCATGGTCGCGGTCTCGGGATCGTTGACGCGGTGGCAGATGCGTCCCGAGCACTGAGCCCGTAGGGCGGTTACACCGGGGCCGAGGTCGGAGCCGATCCGCTGCCCGCATACGAACAGGTAGATGCCGAACGCCCGCCCGAGCTGGGCGATCCGCAGCAGCGCCGTGGACGATCTTGCGATCTCGTCCTTCTCCGACTTGTCGGCCATCAGGTACAGCTCGGCCAGCTCATCGACCAGGACCACGACCGGCACCGGCCGCAGGGCGGCCGGGAGTTGCCAGATGTTCCGGGCGCCACCGGCGCGGCACAGGCCCATCCGATCGATCATCAGGGCGACCAGGTCAGCCAGCAGTGCGACCGACTCGGCCCGATCGGTGGCCAGCGCCGACAACCGCGGCCCGTACGGGGCGAACTCGACCCCGCCCTTCAGGTCGAACCCGACCAGGGCGACCGGTTGCGGGGCCAGGCCGACGATCAACGCATTGGCCAGGTTCGACTTACCGGACTGGGTCGCACCGGCGTTCATCCAGTGCGGGACGGTGCGGAAGTCGATCGTCCACAGCCCACCGGTCTCCAGCTTGCCGACCGCGACCTTCAACAGCTCACCCGAGGCCGGCAGAGTGTCGAGGCGGACCAGTGGGTCACGAATCGTCACGGCCAGAACGACCCGCCCGGGGCGCGGAGAGGAGACGCGGACCGCGTGCACGCCCCACGAGTGCGCGAGCCGTTCGGCGGCTTCGGCGTAGTCGCCCGGGATCTGCCCCTCCAGCAGGCGGACGGTGACGCGCCAGCCGTGCCGGGTGGGTAAGGGCAACCACATCCACGGCTTGACGTCGACCGCGACCCGTTGAAAGCGGCGCCGGACCTTGACAATGCCGGTAGAGGCGATCGCGCCAGGCACGACGGTGAACCACCAGCGCTGTTGCTTCTTGGTCAAAGCGCAGCCGAGAGCGACCTTGCGCCAGGTGGCACGCACGCTGATCGCGGTGAGGGTGTAGCCGATCAGCAGCCAGTACGACCGGTAATGCCAGTGCCGCCACGTCCACATCGCGGTCAGCACTGCGGCCAGGTAGGCGAGCGCCCCCAAGAGCAGTTCACGCACGAGGGGCCACCCCCGCGGGGGCGAAGGAGGTGGCGCGGTAGGAGATGCCCCACCGCTGGCCCATCTCCCACACGTAGCCGACCAGCCCGACCGGGATCACCTGGTTCCCGGGGGAGATCGAGGAATCGCCGGACAAGCCGACCTTGAGCAGTTCGATCCGGCCGGCATCGTCCTCGGCCAGCAGGACGACCTCGTGAACGATCTGGCCGTCCTTGTCCTTCTTGATCTCGCCGGTGTCCTGGTTGACCAGGCGCGGCCGGGGAGCCTTCACGCACGTGAACTGGAGTCGGTTGGTGTCGACGGGGATCGGGATGTTGCGCATGCCGTGACCTCCTTCTGTATCTTAGCCAACATAGTTAACCTAGTTGGCCTGGGTGTCAATGCCCTCGTGGTTGGCTTGGTTGCCCGAGGTGTGCTCAACTTGGGGGATGGTCAAGAAGACCGGCCGCCCCGGATATCTGCAGATCGCTGACGATCTGCGCGATCAGATTCGCCGGGGGACGCTGGCGCCGGGTGAGCCGCTACCGTCGACGGCGCGGCTTGCCGAGGACTACGACGCCTCGCTGTCGGTGGTGAAGATGGCGGTCGGAATCCTGCGGAACGAAGGGCTGGTCATCGGCCAGCAAGGCAAAGGCGTGTACGTCCGCGAGGCCGAGAGCGCGGCCGGTGACGAGCCAACGCGGCGCGCGGAGGAACTGGCGGAGATCCGCGCGAGCATCAAAGAGTTGTCCGAACGACTCGAACGGGTCGAGTCGTCGCTGTCGCAGCAGACCGGCAAGCCCCGCCGGTCGCCGCGAAGCTGACACCCGCACCGTCGTTGGCACCCGGACGGTTGTCGCGGACGTGGACGCCGATAACTCGCCGGGCGAAGGTCGCCGAGGGAGTATTCGGGTTGACCGATAAGCGCATGCGCCGGTCCTCTTGGCGGACGCCGATCAGCACGACCACGAAGGCCGTCATCCCGGCGAGGCCAAGGGCGATCACTCCCAGAGCGAAGATCGTGCTCATGACCACATCACCCCCGCGAGGCCCAGGCACAGGCACGTGATCATCACCGTCATGGCGGCCGTTCCAGCGCCACGGGTACGACGCGGACGGCCGGCGGGCCGGGTGCTCGGTCGGCGAAGCTTGCGCCGCTTGGCCTGACGGCGCTGCCACCGCAGGACGGACGCGCACTTGCGGCAGGTCTTGGCCCCCTCCGACATTCGCGCGCCGCACTCGCACGGCGGGGTCTCGTCCAGCGGGGGAATCTCGTTGGTCATCGAGGTCTCCTCTCTCGTCACGTTCGGTTTCGTGGTGCGAGATCGAGAATGCGACCAAGAGGGGGGACGAGATCACTACACGACTGGACGTGTGCAAGACGTCCCGACTAGGGTTTTGGCGTCCCTGGACGTCCTTACGAGCAGGTGAGATGGCCAACGAGAGGTTGCGCGCGGCCCTTTTGGAACGGGGCGTCACGATCGGCGACCTGGCCGCGGCGACCGAGGTCGACCCGAAAACGGTCGAACGGTGGGTCACACAGGCACGCCGCCCCTACCGCAAACACCGCTACGCGATCGCGACGTTTCTGCAGGTGGACGAGGCTTATCTATGGCCGGACGCGCTCACACCCGAGCAGGTCAGCGCAGCCGGCGAAAGCGAGATCATTCACGTCTACCCGCACCGCTGGGCCGTCCCCCGGGACATCTGGGGACGTTTCTTCGCCCAGACCAAGCGAGAGATCGGTCTGCTCCTCTACAGCGGCATGTTCCTGGCCGAGGACGCGGGCATGATCAAGCTTCTCGGCGACAAGGCCACCGGCGGGGTCCGGGTGCGGATCCTGCTCGGCGATCCCGAATCGCCCCAGGTGGCCCAGCGGGGGGCCGACGAAGGCATCGGCGTGGCGATGGCGGCCAAGGCGCGGAATGCCCTGGTGCTCTATCAGCCGATCCGTGCCATCGAGAACGTCGAAATCCGGCTCCATGGCACGATCCTCTACAACTCGATCTATCGGGCCGACGACCAGTTCCTCGTCAACCCGCACGTGTACGGCCAGCCCGCCGCCAACGCCCCCGTGCTGCACTTGAAGAAAGTGATCGGCGGGGACATGGTGGCCACCTACTCCGCCAGCTTCGAACGGGTGTGGGAGGAAGCCCGCCCGGTAGAGTCCTGATCATGGCTCGCAGGATCGACTTCTACGACGACCCGGACGCCCCCGCGGCCAACAGCCTCGTGCCGTCGGTGAACGTCGTGGTCACCAATGACGCGGACGAGATACTGATGATCCGTCGTTCCGACAACGACAACTGGGCGGTTCCGGGCGGAGCGATCGATCTCGGCGAGTCGATCCCGCAAGCCGCCGTTCGCGAGACCCGCGAAGAGACCGGGATCGAGTGCGAGATCACCGGCATCGTGGGGACCTACAGCGACCCGAAGCACGTGATCCTCTACACCAGCAACGGCGAGGTCCGGCAGGAGTTCTCGATCCTGCTCACCGCTCGGGCCGTCGCCGGCGAGCCGACGCCCAGCGACGAATCACGCGAAGTGCGCTGGGTGAGCCGCGACCAGGCGGAGGGATACCCGATGGATCGTTCGATGCGGTTGCGGATCGGCCACTACCTTCACGGTGTCGTCGAGCCGCACATCGGCTAGCGCCATCCGCCCCTGCACCGCGTGCACTGCCGACAGGATGCAAGGGGTCGCTTTGGTGATCGTTCTGGTGACCAGATCCCCGGGGCCGTAGCGCTCGCGGATCTCGGCCAGCCGATCAGCGACTTCGACCCGCGCCCCGTCCGGGCTCGTGGTCATGTCGCAGTAGGTGAGCGCCTCCACGAGGTCCGGCCGCTGCTTGGGGAACTCTCCTTGCAGGATGTCCAGCAGGCCACGGTCACCGGCCTCGATCTCCGCGCAGGTGTGATGGGCGACCAGGCGGCACAGCAGTTCATCGGCGCCGTGAACATCACGCAGGTAACGCGCTCCGTCGATCGGATGGAAGCCGGTGTCGACCAGGTCCGGTGCGTAACCGATGTCGTGCAGGTAAGCCGACGCGGCTAGAAGTTCCGCATCCTTGCCCAGGATCGAGGCGAGCTGCTCAGCCCGTCGGCCGACCCCAAGCGAGTGCTCCCACCGGCGCGGAAGCGTGTTTTGTAGTGTCTTTCGTGCCAGCTCACGGGCCACATGGGCGATGTCTCTCATGCCGTTCACGATTCCAGGCGCCCGCGCAGGTGAGCTAGGGACCAGAGTCAGACGTCTTCAGACGTCCTTGCCAACCGGGCACTACGAACCGGCCCTTGCCGTGGACCGCGACGATCATTCCCTCTGTCTCCAGTAGTCCCAGAGCTTGACGGACTGTGGTTCGCGAGGCGCCGTAGCGCTGGCGAAGGTCCTTTTCGCTTGGCACCTTGCTTGCGGGCGGCAGTTCGCCGGCCTCGATCTGAGCGCGTAGGTCCGCCGCGATCGACTGATACAGGTACTCCCGGTCAAGGTTGCGGGCTTCCTGCTCCAGTACGAGACGCCCCTTGGAGCGGATCGTGGCCACGAGCCTCTCCTCCACCAGCACGGCCAACGCACGACGGACCGTGTTGCGCGCCACGCCGAACTCCTCGCTGAGCGCCGTCTCCGACGGCAGATAGGCGCCCGCCGGGTAGACACCTCCGCCGATTCGCTCCCGCAGCCGGTCGGCGAGCTGGGAGTAAACCCGCCATCCGGTCAGCCAGCGGCCCGCCTTGCCGGCTCCTGAGGCGGTCACGATTGATAGGTGTCGAGGATCTCCTGCAGGACCGGACCAAGGTCCCCCTGTCCCTCTGCATGCCATCCCGCCTTGGCCGCCGCCTCTATGACCTTCGCCGCCTCGTCGAGCTGGTAGCACGAGGTCCGCTCATCCTGTTGATCACCCCAGAAGAACCACAGGAACGCCACATACACGTAGACACGCCGAGCCCGAAGATCCCTGTCGAGGACTTCCAGACACGGCCGACCCTCCTCATCGGACATGTGGGCGGTCGTCATCCCACGGCCTGCAAGCCGGTCACGCAGTTCCAGAAGGAGCCCGTCCATGAACGGCCGCTCGTGCTCGTTAAATTTGCCCATGGCGCATCCCTTCCGCCCTCGCGTGCCTGTTACCGAGCACGCTGCATGCCTACGAGCCTGCTATCGGCGCCGGAACTTCTACACCACCACTAGGGACGTCTAGGGACGTCTTGTGCTAGCTTCGCGGTGCAGGCGCATCAGCCGGGAGGGAACCCTCATGAACGACAACCTCCGCCATGCCCTTGCACGAGCACGCATGCGAGCCGTCGACGTGGCCGCAAACCTGGCCGTCGACCCCAAGACCGTGGACCGCTGGCTGAAGGGACGCGTCCCGCATCCTCGCCACCGGTGGGCCGTCGCGGACCTACTCGACGTGGACGAAGTCGACCTGTGGCCCGAGGTCGCCAAGCCTCGCCGACCCATCGGCCCAGACATCAAAGCCATCTACCCACACCGCTGGACCGTCCCCGAAGCTGTCTGGCGGAACCTCTTCGTATCCGCCAGTCGAGAAATCGACATCCTCGTCTACAGCGGCCTGTTCCTCGCCGAAGACGCCGGCATCCTCCGCCTCCTGGTCCAACGCGCCCAAGCAGGCACTCGCGTACGGATCATGCTCGGAGACCCCGACAGCCCCCAGGTAGCCAGCCGCGGAACAGACGAAGGCATCGGTCCGGACATCATGAGAGCTCGTATCAAGAACGCGCTCAAGCTCTACGGTCCGCTACAGGACGTCGAGGGCATCGAGATCCGGCTACACCAGACCGTGCTCTACAACTCGATCTACCACGCAGACGACAACCTTCTCGTCAACCTCCACGCTTACGGCACCCCCGCTGCCCAAGCCCCCGTCATGCACCTCCGCATCCAGGACGACACCACCACCGCAACGGCCTACCTGACCAGCATCGAACGCACCTGGACCAACGCCACACCGCTCCGCCACGCAGTCTGAACGTCGGCACTACCAAGATCGAAAAGTAACTTATCTTTACGTCTATTAAAGGCGGCCCGCTGCGCGGCCCGCCGGGCGTGCCGGTCGGCAAGCGTGCCCGGCTGCGGCTCTCCGGCCGGTCCGGGCACGCACCGCCCGCGCGCCCGAGAAGCCTGCAGAAGTCACCACTCAACGCCGTGACGATCGCTCACTTCGGTTCTCGTCATACGCGGCTGGGCGATCGGCTGCCGCGGCCCTCCTTCGTCAGGCCTTGCCATCGGGCGAACCGGGTACCGCTCACTGACTTTTGGGTTGGTCGTTCTGCCGCAATGAACATCAACGAGCCTGTGATCTCCATGCTATGTACAGGGCTCCGAGGGCCGTGGTGACCGTGGCGAGGCCGGCAGGGCTGAGGCGGGCGACGGTGATCATGGTGACTCCGGCCAGAAGGATCGCGATCAGAGCCAGTAAGGCTGCCATATCGGGCGTCCGCTTGGGCCGACGTCCTCGGCGATAATTGGACATGGATCTCCTTGTGGGTCTAGGGCGCCGTCCGGTTTTTTGCGTGAGCGGGCGGCGCCTTTCCTATGGGGACTTCTTAGGCGATCGAGAGGCTACAGACTCTCTGGCCGCCACGTCCTGGGGTTCGCGGGAATGATCCGTGATCCCAGACCAGTCACGAGCACCTTCTCTGAAGTTTGTGCGGAACTAACGTGCCGACGTTAGGCTCCATGGCGCAGCACTGAGGCAGTCCACTCAGGAGAGTCGGCTGAGGATCGCAATAGAGAAGGCGGTTCGGGTGCCGTCTGAATGATCAATCGTTCTGTTGCTGCGGGCCTTTTCGGTCTGCAGCAACAGAACGTATTGGGCGAGCATTAAAGGTCGCCAATTCGACTGCCGGATTTTGTCGGACCCCCGCCCTATAGTCCCCGGGGTAACTGTTCGTTAGCGGCCTAGATCGGACTGTGATGACGGAACTGTGGGCGCACAGCGTGAGTGACGCTGGGCACCGGCATGCCCTTAGTGATCACCTGCGGGATACAGCTGTGCTGGCGGGTGGGTTCGCCGAGGTGTTCGGTGCTCGTGGCCTGGCTGCCTATCTCGGTCTGGTTCACGATGTAGGCAAGGGCGGATGTGCCTGGCAAGAGGGCCTGCTCAGGGCAGAGACCGCCGGCGGGCGGGTTGTCGACGCGCACGGTCTGAGCATCGATCACAAGGCCGCGGGTACGTGGTTGGCGGCTCGCAAGGCGGGCCTGGGCTTCTTCGGTATGCCAGTGCTTGGACATCACGGAGGACTTCCGGACACTCAGGATCTGAAGCGTTGCCTCGCGATGGCCGAGACCGATGATCTGCAGCGAATGCAGGAAGCGATCACGCGTGTCTCGGCGCTGGTGCCTGAGATCGTCGCGGGGCCGATGCCTGAGCTTCCGGGGTGGGTGAAATCCGCCGGGGATGCTCATGCGGTCGAGCTGCTGGTGCGGATGGTGTTCAGCGCTTTGGTCGATGCCGACTTTCTGGACACCGCTCGACATTTCACGGGTGGGCAGCGGCGCGCGCCGGAGTCGCTTGCGACGATGGGGGAAGCTTTCGAGCAAGCCCGGACCAGCTATCTGGCTAAGGCTCAGGCCAACCCGACGCCTGTGGACGGTATCCGGGCCGAGGTATACGACCAGGCGGTCCATGCTGCCCTCCAGCCGAGAGGGATCTTCCCGTTCCCTGCGCCTACGGGAGCCGGGAAGACGATCGCGGCCGGCGGGTTTGCGGTGCATCACGCGGCCCAGCATGGTCTACGACGGGTGATCATCGCGGTGCCTTACATGTCGATCACGGAGCAGAACGCGAAGGTCTATCGCATCCTCTTCGGTGATGCCAATGTCCTGGAGCATCACAGCAGCGTTGACCTGCATCGGCTTCCTGCGGCTATGCGGTGGCAGCGGCTCGCGGCCGAAAATTGGGATGCACCGGTCATCGTCACGACAACCGTGCAGCTTTTCCAGTCGCTGTTCGACCGCAGGCCCTCGGCTATGCGCAAGGTCCACCGTCTGGCGGGTTCAGTGATCGTGCTGGACGAAGTCCAGTCGCTACCGGACTCGATGCTCCTGCCGATCCTGTCGGCGCTACGCCACCTGACCGAGTACTTCGGAACCAGTGTGCTGCTGGCATCGGCGACCCAACCGGCCTTCTTCGACCTGGACATCTTCCGCGATCTGAAGGTAGGACAGGTGATCGCTCAGCCGCAGCCGTTATATGACCGGTTACGCCGGGTCCGCTACACCTGGCAATGCGACCCTAAGCCCACCTTTCAGAAGATCGCCACTGAGGCGGCCCGCGAGTCCCAGGTGTTGCTGATCGTGAACACCACCGGGGAAGCCGCCAAACTCCACGAAGCACTCGCCGCCGCCTGGAAGCACGACGGGCAGGTACTGCATTTGTCGACGCGCATGGCCGGTGCGCATCGCCGCGAGGTCCTGGAGATGGTCCGTGCGCGGCTAGATGACGATCTACCCGTAGCCGTGGTCAGCACCCAACTGGTCGAGGCCGGCGTCGACCTCGATTTCCCCGTGGTTTACCGAGCGATGGCCCCAGCTGAGGCGTTGCAGCAGGCCGCGGGACGGTCGAACCGCAACGGCCGACTCGCCGAGGGCAAGGTCATCGTCTTCGATCCGGCTGACGGCAGCGCCAAGGGCACCCAATTGGTATACGGCGCCGCCCTGGATACCAGCCGAGCCTATATCGGACCCGGAAAAAGGGATCCCGACGACCTGGCCGCCTTGAGGACCTACTACAAGGCCCGGTATGCGGTGAAGAACGTCGAGGGCAGCGGCGCTGGGAAGCGGATCCAGGACCGCCGCGCGGATCTCGACTTCCCGGTAGTCGCCCAGCAGTTCAAGATGATCGACGAGCAGACGGTTCCCGTGCTCGTCCGCTACGGCGACGACACCGAACGCGACGACTTGAGGGATCGGCTGCGCCGTCCTGGCCGCATCGAGCCGTGGGTGTTTCGCCGCATTCAGCCGTACTTGGCCACGATGCCCACCCGCCTGGCCCAGCAAGCCGTCACAGAAGGGCTCGCCACTGAGCTGCTCGGTGACCTTTACGAGTGGCTCGGCACCTACCACCCGCACCGCGGAATTCAGTTCGCCTACCCGAAGCCGGAGGACTACAACAGGTGAGCACGCATCAGCACCCGCCCTACCCCCCGTTGGTCGTCGAGGTGAGCGGCGACCTGGCCTGCTTCACCCGGCCGGAACTCAAATCCGAACGGTTCAGCTACGAGGTCATGACCCCGTCGGCCGCACGCGGCATCCTTGAGTCGATCTTCTGGAAGCCCGAGTTCGACTACATCATCTGCAAGATCGAGATCCTCAAGCCGATCCGTTGGTTCTCCATCCGCCGCAACGAGGTCAAGTCGCTGGTCTCCGAGGACTGGGTCAGGCGCGCCATGGCCGATACCACTCTGCGCTATGACGTGGAAAACGACCGCGACCAGCGCAACACCGTGGCACTGCGAGACGTCGCGTACCGCATCTATGCCCAGGTAGAACTCAGGCCGCACGCCGACCAGCACCAGGCGAAGTACCGAGAGCAGTTCCGTCGGCGGGTCGCCAAGGGCGCCTGCTATTCCCAGCCCTTCCTGGGCACCCGGGAGTTTGCCGCCCGGTTCGGGGAGCCCACCTCTGCTAAGCCGATCGAGGAATGCCGTGACCTCGGCGTCATGCTGCACAGCATCGGCTACGAGGCGAACAGTGAGACCTACCGCTGGTTCCTCGCTCGCCTGGAAGACGGCGTCATGGAGGTGCCGCCGAACGGCCTGGAACTCCCATCCGCCGCGCCGGCTAAGACCCGGAGCTGATCACATGCTGATCCAACGACTCGCCGAGCACGCCGGAAGATCGGCCGGGGAAAAAGCTCCCCGTTACTACCGTAATCGGACCGTCCGGTGGGCCATCATGCTCACCCACGACGGGAAGGCCTCCCTGATCAGCAGGGCGGACGCCAGCAACAAGGCAGGATCATCCTTGCCGACGCCGTACCTGACCCGCACCAGCGGCGTGGCGGCGATGCTCCTGGCGGACACGCTGGAGTACGTGTTCGCGATCGCCAAGGACGACACCGGTAAGGCCCAGGACGGTGCGGACCGCCGCAACGATGCCTACCTGGCGTTGCTCAAGGCATGGAAAGACGCCAGCTCTGATCCGGTCGCCGACATGGTATGGAAAACCTTCGAGTCCGAACGTCACCTTGACCTTCTCTCAGGGCTGCCGGATGACGCCAAGTCCTCCGACACGGTCGGCATCTTGGTGGATGGCGAATGGGCGCATCTCCGGCCATCCGCGATCAGCTTCTGGGCCCGGATCGCTCGCGAGCGCAAAAGCTCCGGCAACGACGGACTGTGTCTGGGCTGCGGACAGGTCGGCCCGCTGCTGAAGACCATCCCGGAGATGGTCAAGAGCACCCTCATCCCGGTCGGCCTTGACCCGGCCGGCCGGCCGAAACGTGGCCGGGATGCCGCCCTGATGTCGGTGAACACCGCAGCCCAAGGCCGCATGGGCACGCTCCAACTGGCCAACACCCCGATCTGCGAGGAATGCGGCGGATCGGCGATGGCCGCGCTCAACGACCTGCTCTCCAACGACAAACATCGACGCCGCGGCGACGACAACGTATTCATCTGGTGGCTGCGCGAACCCGCCGACTTCGACCCGCTGATCATCGACGCCCCACATCTGAAGGACGTCGAGCGGCTACTACAGGAAGTACGGCGTGGCCAGACCGGCACACTCGTCGATGACAACGCCTTTTATGCCTTGACCTTGTCGGCCAACCAAAGCCGGGTGGTCGTCCGGGACTGGCTGGATGTCCCACTCCCAGAAATCAAAAGAAGGTTCGCCGCCTGGTTTCTCGACCACGCCTCCACCGAACTATGGAGCGACGGCCTGAAGTACGTGGCGCTGTGGCAGATGGTACGAGCCAGCGGCCGCTGGAACCGCGGCCGCAAGGCATATCAGCCAGGCAGCGCCGCCCACGGCCTGGAGCGAGACCTACTGCATGCCGCGCTGCACGGCACCCCGCCACCATCCAGCCTGGTGCCGCAGCTTCTCCACCGGATCCGCAACGACCACCACATCGACCTGCCCCGAGTCGCGATGCTCCGACTCGCACTCACCCGTCCCCCCTACAAGGAGAACGTCATGCCGGGCCTCGACGAAACAGCCACCGACCCCGCCTACGTATGGGGGCGGCTGTTCGCCGTGCTGGAAGCGATCCAGCGCCGCGCCCTGCCCGACACAAACGCCACCATCCGAGACCGCTACTTCGGACTGGCCATGACCCAGCCCGCCGCGACCATGCGACTGCTACGCACCAACGCCAACGGGCACTTGAAAAAACTCATCGGCAAAGAAGCAACCCGCCCAGCAGGCCGAGCACTCGATGGCCGTCTGGCCTCCATCAGCCAGCTCATCGACCGCGAATCCGGGCTCCCGGCCCACCTGGACGCCCGCGGACAGGTCCAGTTCATCCTCGGTTACGACCACCAGCGCGCCTCCGATACGGCCGCCGCCCGGGCCGCGAAAGCGACCAAGAACACCACCGAAACTCTTCAAGCCTGACCCGACAAGGGAGAGCAAGCCATGACGCAGGCCGTCCACCTCGACCCGACCCGCAAACACGACTTCGTGTTCCTCTTCGACATCCACGATGGGAACCCCAACGGCGACCCAGACGCCGCCGGCATGCCCCGCACCGACCCCGAAACCATGCAAGGCCTGGTCACCGACGTAGCGATCAAACGGAAAATCCGCAATATGATCACTCTGCTGGGTGAGGGTAAACCCGGCTACGACATTTACGTCGAATCCGGTGTCTCCCTCAACTCCCAGCATGAACGCGCCTACAAAGAACTCGGCCTCACCGACGGCAGGGCAGCCGAGATCTCAGCCCAGCAGTGGATGTGCCAGACATTCTTCGACGTCCGCATGTTCGGCGCCGTCATGGCCACCGGCAAGAAAACCGCCGGACGAGTCCGAGGGCCAGTCCAGCTCACCTTCTCCCGGTCCATCGACCCGGTGCTTCCCCAAGAACACGGCATCACCCGCGTAACCCGCACCCGAGAAGACGACACCAAAGAAACCGAGATGGGCGGCAAACACGCCATCGCCTACGGTCTCTACCGCGGAATCGGCCACTTCAGCGCCCCCCTCGCCGCGCGAACCGGGGTAACCAGCGAAGACCTGTCCATGCTCTGGCGGGCACTCACCCTCATGCTCGAACACGACCGAGCGTCAGGCCGCGCAGAAATGGCACTACGTGGCCTCTACATCTTCACTCACGCCGACGCATTCGGCACCGCCCCCGCCCACACCCTCACCGACACGGTGAACATCGAACTCACCATCCCCGACGGCCAACCAGTGCGCGACTTCACCAACTACAAGGTCACCATCGACGAAACAACTATTCCAGAAGGCGTAACACTCACCCGAATCGTCGAATAACAAGCCTTTCCTCAACAAGGAAAAGTACCCAGCAATACAGCAAAGAAATCAAACATCTACGACTACGCACTTCAGCACCGGCCCTCCCGGGTCGATGAGGATCGCAACGCCGTCAAAAACACTGAACTCGGTGTTCAGCCCGGACTGGCAGCACCGGCCCTCCGGGGTCGGTGAGGAGCGCAACGCCGCGAGCTGGGTCGGTCCCGCCTTGTAAGAGCGAGGCCAGCACCGGCCCTCCGGGGGGTTGAGGATCGCAACGCCATCCGCGTGGACGAGCACCAGCACACGGCTGAACCAGCACCGGACCTCCGGGGTCGGAGAGGATCGCAACCAGTTGTGGAATGAACTGCCTGATCAGAACATTGAGCCAGCACCGGTCCTCCTGGGTCGGTGAGGATCGCAACGACGTGTACCACGGTGACGTCATCCAGCGGTTTCACGCCAGCACTGGCCCTCCGGGTCATTGGGGATCGCAACGAGTACTGCACGTTTCGCCTGGGTGTCGCCGTCACTGAGCACCGGCCCTCCGGGGTCGGTGAGGATCGCAACCAGAGGTAAGAGTGCGAGGAGGTCCTCCTCGTGGCCGCCAGCACCGGCCCTCCGGGGTCGGTGAGGATCGCAACCCCAGGTACTGGAGGGCGGCCCGCCCGATTTCCCCCCGGCCAGCACCGGCCCTCCGGGGTCGGTGAGGATCGCAACGCCGGGGTTGTAGATGCTGAGCCGAAGCGGGTGGCCGACCAGCACCGGCCCTCCGGGGTCGGTGAGGATCGCAACCAGAAGATCGGGCGCGGGACCGGGCCCGGCACCGTGCCAGCACCGGCCCTCCGGGGTCGGTGAGGATCGCAACCTTACATGCCACGCCACGTGTGACGGGTGCCTATGCCGCCAGCACCGGCCCTCCGGGGTCGGTGAGGATCGCAACCCTAGGTATTACGCGGGGAGCGGCATGCCGGGCTCCCCCAGCACCGGCCCTCCGGGGTCGGTGAGGATCGCAACGACTGCCGGGCCGACGGCCTCGACTGGGTACCACCACCAGCACCGGCCCTCCGGGGTCGGTGAGGATCGCAACGGCGAGGAAGGCTCCGGCTACGGCGACTACCGCAACTACCAGCACCGGCCCTCCGGGGTCGGTGAGGATCGCAACCCTAGGTATTACGCGGGGAGCGGCATGCCGGGCTCCCCCAGCACCGGCCCTCCGGGGTCGGTGAGGATCGCAACTGCTCAGGCATCCCGGTCATCGCGCACCCCA
The DNA here is from genome assembly GCF_049674955.1 of Sphaerisporangium viridialbum. Classification (GTDB taxonomy): domain Bacteria; phylum Actinomycetota; class Actinomycetes; order Streptosporangiales; family Streptosporangiaceae; genus Sphaerisporangium; species Sphaerisporangium viridialbum. The sequence continues at coordinate 1,399,670 of NZ_CP187232.1, forward strand.
CGCCGGGCCAGCACCGGCCCTCCGGGGTCGGTGAGGATCGCAACACGCGGTGGGGCCTCCGGGGAGGCGTAATGGCACCGCCAGCACCGGCCCTCCGGGGTCGGTGAGGATCGCAACTCGGCGGTGAGCACGGCGATCTCCGTCCGCCCGGGCGGCCAGCACCGGCCCTCCGGGGTCGGTGAGGATCGCAACTCGGCGGTGAGCACGGCGATCTCCGTCCGCCCGGGCGGCCAGCACCGGCCCTCCGGGGTCGGTGAGGATCGCAACTCGGCGGTGAGCACGGCGATCTCCGTCCGCCCGGGCGGCCAGCACCGGCCCTCCGGGGTCGGTGAGGATCGCAACTCGGCGGTGAGCACGGCGATCTCCGTCCGCCCGGGCGGCCAGCACCGGCCCTCCGGGGTCGGTGAGGATCGCAACACCGGCCTGAACATCACCATCCTCAACAGGCAGGTCGGGACCAGCACCGGCCCTCCGGGGTCGGTGAGGATCGCAACACGGTGTGGCACGCCGAGGACGGTGACGGGCTCGGCCAGCACCGGCCCTCCGGGGTCGGTGAGGATCGCAACAACATAGACGAGCGGCGTGTCCTCAGAAGAGGCGCCAGCACCGGCCCTCCGGGGTCGGTGAGGATCGCAACCCTCGGGTCGATGGCGTCGCGTCGTTCGTCAGGAGCTGCCAGCACCGGCCCTCCGGGGTCGGTGAGGATCGCAACCAGCAGATCGGCGTGCGGTTCGTACTCGGCCATGCTCTACCAGCACCGGCCCTCCGGGGTCGGTGAGGATCGCAACGTTGACATCCCAGTACCACTGGGTGTCGAAACCGTGCCAGCACCGGCCCTCCGGGGTCGGTGAGGATCGCAACCTTGTGGGTTCATGTCAACCGCCCACAAAGGGAGTTTCCAGCACCGGCCCTCCGGGGTCGGTGAGGATCGCAACCCCACCCTTCACAGCGCCGCATCGTGGCACTTCATCTACCAGCACCGGCCCTCCGGGGTCGGTGAGGATCGCAACACCGGGCTCGGCATCGACACCACCGAGGCGCCCACCCAGCACCGGCCCTCCGGGGTCGGTGAGGATCGCAACCCCATTCAAACCCAGAACCGGTCGTGTGGGCTCTGCCAGCACCGGCCCTCCGGGGTCGGTGAGGATCGCAACACCGGCCACGCCGGCGAGGAGATGCGTGACGACTGGCCAGCACCGGCCCTCCGGGGTCGGTGAGGATCGCAACGGATCCCGAGCGAGATAGATGCCGTCCGTCGCGAACGCCAGCACCGGCCCTCCGGGGTCGGTGAGGATCGCAACTGCATGGACGAGATGATCCAAATCCCGGCTGACCGGGCCAGCACCGGCCCTCCGGGGTCGGTGAGGATCGCAACATCAGTACCAGCCGGGGAATATACGCGTCGGCGACCCCAGCACCGGCCCTCCGGGGTCGGTGAGGATCGCAACTCGAAGCGGTCGCAGCGGCCCGCTAGTCCGCAAAGCAGTCCAGCACCGGCCCTCCGGGGTCGGTGAGGATCGCAACTCCGCCCTGGTGTCGTCCAAGCCGTTCCGCTCCGACGTCCAGCACCGGCCCTCCGGGGTCGGTGAGGATCGCAACGGTGAGGGTGTAGCCGGTCGTCTCCAGGAACCTCACCAGCACCGGCCCTCCGGGGTCGGTGAGGATCGCAACACTCGGACTCGTTCGATCTTCTGCTTGGTGTCGACATCCAGCACCGGCCCCTCCGGGGTCGGTGAGGATCGCAACAACAGACTCGCGGGCCTACCAGCCCCCGCGCCGGGCCAGCACCGGCCCTCCGGGGTCGGTGAGGATCGCAACAATTCCATCTGCCCGTGAGGACAGATCCGACCAACCATCCAGCACCGGCCCTCCGGGGTCGGTGAGGATCGCAACTGGCACTTATGACGGTGTCAATGACCAGGACAATGCGCTGCCAGCACCGGCCCTTCGGGGTCGGTGAGGATCGCAACTCTGAATCCGCAGGCAGGGTGCCCGGCGGCCGGAGCCAGTACCGGCCCTCCGGGGTCGGTGAGGATCGCAACCGCAGGCTGAGGAGGTGGTGACGGTGCCCCCGAAAACCAGCACCGGCCCTCCGGGGTCGGTGAGGATCGCAACGCTTGCGCCATGGCTCTCAGGGGTTCAAATGCCTTCCCAGCACCGGCCCTCCGGGGTCGGTGAGGATCGCAACCCGGTGCGCATCCTCAGCGTCGGCAAGCAGCGCAGCCAGCACCGGCCCTCCGGGGTCGGTGAGGATCGCAACGACCATGTAGCCCGCGCGGCGGATGGCCGTCTCGGAGCCAGCACCGGCCCTCCGGGGTCGGTGAGGATCGCAACCGCTCGACGTCGGCGAATGCCGGGTGCCCGGGCCGCACCAGCACCGGCCCTCCGGGGTCGGTGAGGATCGCAACACGCTCAGCTCCCACGCGATCTGCGCGGCTGTACGGCCAGCACCGGCCCTCCGGGGTCGGTGAGGATCGCAACCGCGTCCAACATGACCGGCCGGTGGGGCTTTTCGCTACCAGCACCGACCTCCGGGGTCGGTGAGGATCGCAACGTGTCCTCCAGCGCGATCCGCCGGTTGATCCCGACGATCCGACATGCCTCCGCGTTACCCACTCCCTGAGCCACAAGATCCAAATTTGCCTTGCGCTCAGCATGCAGCTTCTTCCGGCCCTGCGGCGACCGAACCTGCCGGATCTCGAACACTGCAACTCCTGAACAGATCAGGTGTTGCAGCGATCACTAGAACCCAAGGCAAGGGGGCCTTTTGGTGCCCGTACAGCAGCGAAATACAGCAACGTCCTTAAGCAGTCCCGTGCTTCGATTGAGGACCTCGGCTACTGATCACCGTCCTCCAGTTCATCCCGAAGGTCAGCTAGGGTGCGCCCGTCGGTGATCGAGCCGTTCCCGAGGACCGTAGCGTTGGCGGAACGATTGGCCCTCGTCTGGACGAGCCGGAGGGGAGTACCAGGCTTGAGAAGTCCGCTCGTCAGCAGCCCGGCGAGCGGGCCGCTGGGCACTACGGGGACCTCCTTGATGTCGTTGGCCGTCTCGGTGGCGAGGGTGACAACGATCTCGACAGGACCGGCGTCCGCCGCAGTCAGTCGAGAAAGCACTTCGGGGGAGATGTGGATGGTGACAGTGGGCATGGGATCCTCCTAACAAAGCAGACGCTCTACTCTGCTTCACTTCGGAGTAGAGCAGAGTAGAGCGTCTGTCTATATAGAGCTCCGGCAGAACCAAACGTCACCCAAGCTCTTGTTCAGCCGGTCGAGTTCCTTGCGGGTCTCAGGGCTGGGAATCTGCGTGTAGACATCCATGGTCATCGAGATCTGCGAGTGCCGCAGGATGCACATCGCCACGGGCTTCCAGTAGTCGGAGGTGGCCTCCATCACCACCCGGGTGACGCCCAGGCAGCGCAGCCGATCGGCCATCACCAGCAGCGAGCGGGTCATCGTCGCGTACGTTTGCACTTCCTGCAGTCGCCTGCTCGGCTTCTTGTCGTCGGGGACGCGGGCGCAGCACACCAGGGTCGCTTTGCCGACGTCCAGCGCAGCGACCCTTTCGATGATCTCTTCGGTGTCGTGGGTCTGAGCGAGCATCGGGGCCTCCTTACCGCCAGGGACAGCTGGGAGTGGTTGCCCGCGGGAGCCGCAAGGGGACGGTAACAAATCTGATCCGCGTGCTCGAAGCAACAGTGAAAGGCCCACAGGCGCGGCTCCCAGCGTCCGACTAAAGCACGGCCTCAACGACCAAGGAGAGACGACGTCAGCGGGCAACCACCCCGATTTTCAGGCCTGAACGGCCTCCTCCACCAGGGGAGATTGGAGACTAAAGCGGGTGTCGAGGAGAAGCCCATCGAGTGGGGTCTTGCAGCGGTTGACGGCTCGTTGCCGCAGATGATCTCGGCCAGTCGCGACCACCGGCGTCACGGTTCGCGCCATGCAAGATGTTCTGCGACATGATTTTGGGCAGCGCGAAGCCCCGATCGGGGCAGGGACTACTGCGTTGGGGATGGCGGGAAGCCGAGCAGCCGGAAGAAGTCGGCGAGCATTTCGCGTGCCCGCGCGTAGGCGGCTTCCTCGCTGAGTAGTTTCTGGATCTCTTGTGCGCCTTTGGGGCCGGGCAACTGGCAGTGCAGTTCGAACGGTCGTGGGACCACATCCAGGGTGAAGGCCCGCACGTGGCCGACCATGCCATGCCGGTAGGCGAGGACCTTAGGCGATTGCACCCAGACGATTTCTAGATCGGCCATGGCGACGGCCGTAGCGGGTGCTGGTTGCCTGGAGTGCGCGGGCATAGTTCCTGGTAGCGCATAGCGACCCGTCGAGCGGCGGATGTCACGGCGCTTGCCGGACAGAAGGTGTAGATCCAGCGTCCGGTGTGCTGCGATAGACGGCCCGTCCACCAGCGGTAACGCATACCCTCCGGCCCGTACTCGCACCAGATCACCAGGCCGTGCGCTACTGACAGCGCCGCCACCTGGTGGCCTTCGTGCGGGTCAGCGGTGATCCCGTACCGTTCCAGCTCACGGCACAGGCGCAGCGCCGCCGCAGCGACCGGAGAACGTCGCACAGTGGCCAGGTCGGCGATCATGGCTTGCGCCCCACCCCGCCCAGCGCCCAGGCCGGAACGTCGGGGGCATCACTGGGGAACACAGAGTCGTGATCGACCGGCCGCCACTCATTCAGCCGAACCAGTCCCGGAGCCACCAGTGTGGTCCCGGCGAAGAACGGCATCACTCGATCGTGGTCGCGGAACGCCACATCGGCGGCGGTGTAGTGACGGGAGGCATCGAGCATGGCCGGCGTCGGCTCGACGTGCGAGATCGCGAGGTACGACCCCGGCGCCAGCGCGTCAGTCAGCGTGCCGACGATCCGATAGGGGTCGTACGCGCCGCCATCGGGGAAGAAATGCAGGATCGCGAACAACAGCACGGCGATCGGCTGGGAGAAGTCAAGATAGGCGCCGGTCGCGCTTAACAGTTCGCCGGGTTGACGTAGGTCACCCTCGATCACGTGCGTGGTGGGCGTGGTGGCGAGCAGGGCGCGGGCATGAGCCAGCACTACCGAGTCGTTGTCCACATACACCACCCGCGTATCTGCCGTGATCTGCTGGGCGACCTCGTGGACGTTCTGCCGCGTCGGCAAACCGGATCCGATGTCGAGGAACTGCCGGATCCCGGCCTCCTGAGCCAGGTAACGGATCACACGGCCGAGGAATGTCCGGTTGGCCACCGCAAGGCGAGGGACGTACGGCGCTATCTCAATGATCGTCGCAGCCTGCATGCGGTCGGCGAGAGAGCTGTCCTTGCCACCCAGGAAGTAGTCATAGATCCGGGCGATGTTGGGCACGTTCGGGTCGTAACCACCCGTCGCGATCTTGGCGTGCGGTGTTCGGGCAGCATTCATGGCACCTTCCGCGAATCGAGGCACTCTGACGATCGGCTCGTGCGGAGCGGTCCCGCGAGAGGGACATCTCTCCAGCGCTCCGTACGTCAGAGGATGCGAAGACCAGCGGGACGGAAGAACCTCGTGAGGGACGCCTTGCGGGACGTCTTGCGCCGCCTACAAGCGTCCTGCGACGGGTGCAATTTGCTGGCTTGGCTGCTGGCGCTTCGGGGATTACGGATAGTGACCGCTCGTCGAGGCGGGGATGGCAGACTCGCCCCGCCTGTATAGGGGATCTTGTTCCGTCGCTGTTCCGTGAGAGCCCGTAAGCCAGTGAGAAAGTGTGACAGGAGTCCAGAGGCGAAGATGCTGGTCAGAGGCTAGGCCGGGCGGTTGCCGCAGGTCGCCGAGGAGCGTAGCGGAGAACACCCAAATCTACGAGGGCACCAACCAGATCCAGCGCATGGTCATCGCCCGCCAGCTGTTGAAGTAGCCGCCGGCCAGCACGAACCCCGTCCGCCTTCATCGGCCGGCGGGGTTCGGTCCGAGTGGCTATGCCCCAAGCCAGGCGTCGAGCCGGAGCTCATGGCTCGAATGTACGGCTGTGCCGCCCCTTTTGCCGATATTTCCGGCCCGGTTGTACAGCTCAGCGCCATCCGCTGATCGACGAGACCTACGCGGACCGGCGGGTCCAGGATTTCTGTTGGCTGATCGGCGCCTGTGCTAGGACGTAGAGGTGAAGTACGTACGTCTGGGATCTTCCGGGCTGAAGGTATCGCGGATAGCGCTGGGCATGATGAGCTACGGCGACCCCGCGTCGATCCCCTGGAGCCTCGGCCAGGACCAGGCCGAGCCGATCGTACGGCGGGCGGTGGAGGCCGGGATCACCTTCTTCGACACCGCCGACATGTACGGCGATGGTGCGAGCGAGGAGGTCACCGGTCGCCTGCTGCGCAAGCTGTTCGCGAGCCGCGAGGACTACGTGCTGGCCACCAAGGTCTACTACCCGACCGGGGCGGGACCCAACGACCGAGGGCTGTCGCGCAAGCACGTCATGGCCGCGGCCGAGGCCTCGCTGCGGCGGCTCGGCACCGATCACATCGACCTCTACCAGATCCACCGATGGGATCCGGAAACGCCGATCGAGGAGACCATGGCCGCCCTGCACGACCTGGTACGGGCAGGCAAGGTGAGGTACGCCGGTGCGTCGCTGATGTACGCCTGGCAGTTCGCCAAGGCACAGCACGCGGCGCGGATGGGCGGCTGGACGCCGTTCGTGTCCATGCAGACCCGCTACAACCTCATCTATCGGGAGGAAGAGCGCGAGATGCTCCCGCTCTGCGCCGACCAGGAGGTGGGTGTCCTGCCCTACAGCCCGCTCGCCCGGGGACGGCTGGCCCGGGGAAGCTTGGCCACCACGGGTACGGCCGCCACCACCCGGGCGGTCGCGGAATCCGGGAGCAGTTCGCGTGAGGCCGACAGTGACCGCGCCGTCATCGGTGCGGTCGGCGTGATCGCCGCCGAACGGGACCTGCCGTCCGCCCAGATCGCGCTGGCCTGGACGCTCGCCCACCCGGCCGTATCCGCCTCCATCGTGGGAGCCACCAAACCCCACCAGATAGACGACGCCGTCGCCGCCGTTGACCTGACCCTCACCCCGGACGAGAAGCACAAGCTGGAGTCCCCCTACCGCTCCCGCACTCCCTACGGCTACACCTGATGCCCGCCATCCGCTGCCGTATGTGGGTCGCGGTGGTGTGGGGGGTTTTGGGGGGAGTTGGGGTGGGAAGAGGGTTTCGTACTTCCGGTCGCCGCACAGGAAGGGATCCGTGCGCGGACGACATCTGACCGATCAGGTCTCCGGGGTACCTTCCGATCAGGGGTGACGGCGATGGCTCCATGGCATGTTCGCGATCTGCGGGAAGACGATCTGGATCAGGTCGTCCGGCTGCTGGAGGAGTCGCGGGAGACGGCGGCCGAACCGGTGGTGACCCTGGCCGAAGCCGTGGGGGCGATTCGTGGCGGTATGCCGGCGGTCGTGGCCGCCGTCGGGGCGCGGCTCGTGGGCACCGCGGTGTCCCTGGCGGCTGAAGATCGCGCGTGGGTGCTGCGCCTGGCCATCGATCCCGAGTGGCGTGGTCACGGCATCGGGTCCGGCCTGCTCTCCGCACTGGAGGAACGCCTGGCCCAGAGGCGGGTGCGCCGCATCGGGGCGCTGCTGCCGGTGCACGAGACCGGGGAGGCCGCGTTCATGAACTCCGGCTACGCGAGCCGGCCCGACGCCACCTACTTCGAGAAGGTGCTGCCCCCTGCTCCGGCGGAGGCCACCATCCTCGACCAGATCGGCGGCACCGTTCCCGAGACCGGCCTGTGGGAGCAGATCGCGGGCATGGACGCGGAGAAGACGCTCATCGAGCGCCGGCTGGTGATGCCCTTGGAGCACCGTGACATCGCGGAGCACTACGGCCTGGAAGCTGCCCGGGCCGTCGTCCTGTTCGGCCCGCCGGGCACGGGCAAGACGACGTTCGCCAGGGCCGTCGCGTCGCGGCTGCGATGGCCGTTCGTCGAGGTCTTCCCGTACCAGCTCGCCGCCGATCCGAACGGCGTTGCGGGGGCGCTGCGTCAGCTGTTCTCCCGGGTCGAGCATTTGGAGCAGGTGGTCCTGTTCTTCGACGAGGCCGAGGAGATCGCCTCCGAGCGGCGCGATCCGGCGTCCCTGGCCCACCGGATCACCAACGAGCTGCTCAAGCTCATACCGGTCTTCCGCCGCCGCGACCGGCGGTTGCTGATCTGCGCCACCAACGCGGTGCGCAGCATGGATCCGGCCTTCCTGCGGCCGGGCCGGTTCGATTACCTGATCCCGATCGGCCCTCCGGACGCCGACGCCCGCCGGGCGATCTGGACCCGTTACATCGGGCCCGACCGTCTCGCGCAGGTGGACCTGGACGCCCTGGTCGAGGCCAGCGCCCGGTTCACCCCCGCCGACATCGAGTATGCCGCCCGTACGGCCGCGCAGACGGCCTTCGAACGCCACCTCGCGATGGCGAGGCAGGGATCCGAGGCGGCGCGCCCCGACCGTGCGCAGGTCACCGGTGACTACCTGGACGCCATATCGGGCACCCGGTCCTCGCTGACGGACGAGGACATCACGGCCTTCGACCGCGACCTGCGAACGGCGGCGCGGGTGTAGCCGCGGGCGAGCTGGTGGCCACTGGGCGGGGGACGGTGGCCTGGTGGGGCGGCGGTAGCCTGGGACCGGTTTGGGAGGCCGGGAGGCCGTCGGTGGTCGCAGAGCAGGGGGCAGGGTGAAGCTTCTCCACTCCGGGAAGGTCCGGGACGTCTACGAGGACCGCGGGGACATCATCCTCGTGGCGTCCGACCGGCTCTCGGTGTACGACGTGATCCTGCCGACCGCGATCCCCGACAAGGGCAAGGTCCTGACGCAGCTCTCGCTGTGGTGGTTCGAGCAGCTCGCGGACATCGTCCCCAACCACGTGATCTCGGCGACCGACGTGCCCGAGGAGTTCGCGGGCCGGGCCGTACGCTGCCGCAGGCTCGACATGGTCCCCGTGGAGTGCATCGCGCGCGGCTACCTCGCCGGGCTCGGCCTCAGGGAGTACCAGGCGACGGGCGCGGTGTCCGGCGTGGCGCTGCCGCCCGGGCTCGTGGAGGGTTCCAAGCTGCCGGAGCCGGTGTTCACGCCGACCACCAAGGCCGAGCTGGGCGCCCATGACGAGTTCATCACCTTCGCCGACGTGGTCGCGCAGGAGGGCGCCGAGACCGCCGAGGAGCTGCGGCGGGTCACGCTGGAGGTCTACCGGCGCGGCGCGGAGCTCGCCGCCGAGCGGGGCATCCTGATCGCCGACACCAAGCTGGAGTTCGGACGGGCGGCCGACGGCACGCTGGTGCTGGGGGACGAGGTGCTGACCTCCGACTCCTCGCGGTTCTGGCCGGCCGACCAGTGGGAGCCCGGGCGCCCGCAGTACGCCTTCGACAAGCAGTTCGTACGAGACTGGGCCGTCGGCACCGGGTGGGACAAGAAGGAGCCCGCGCCCGAGGTGCCCCAGGAGGTCATCGACACCACGCGGGCCCGCTACATCGAGGCGTACGAGCGCATCACCGGCAAGGCCTGGTAGCCCCCCTCCCGAACCCCGGACCAGAGGATGGGGGAGGCGTCAGGGGCGGTCCGGGGTCATCCCCGATGGGAGCGGGGGCGTGCCCGGACCATCATCGGAGCATGTCCAATCGATCGCTGACCGCTTCCCGCGACGTGTACACCGGGATGGCGTTCGCCGCCGCCCCCCTGTTCCTGCTGGCGTACGGGGTCATCCGGCTGCTCGACGGGCTCGACGGGAGCCGGGGTCCGGGCGTGGCCTGGACGACCGGCCACGCGGCGTTCCTCATCGGGCTGCTGCTCTTCGGGCCGGTGGTCCTCGGGATGCGCCGCATGGTGGCGGCAGGGACGACGGGCCTGAGGTTCACCGCGACCCTGAGCACCGTGATCGCCATGCTCGGGATGGCCGCCACCGCCGGGCAGGCCGTCATCGACCTCGCCGTGGGGCTGAGCGCGGCCGACCGGCCCGAGATGAACCACCTCTTCCAGCAGGTCCAGGGGTACCCGGGCGTGACCCCGGCGTTCTACACCGTGGGGCCTGTGCTGTTCTACGTCGGCCTGCTCGCGCTCGTCGTGCTGCTGGCCGTGGTGACGCCGGGACGGGTCAGCGGCTGGAGCCCCGCGCTGGTCGTCCTCGGCACCGCGCTGATGGCGGTGAACCTGGACCTGATCCCCGTGGGCGCCGTGTGCTACTGGCTCGCCCTGGCCCCGCTCGGCCGGAGGCTGGCACTGGGAACCCCAGGCGGCGAGGGCATGGCGAAGAACGCGCACGCCCTCGCCTGACGGCCCTTACTTCTTGCAGATGTTCTCGGTGGCGGTCCTGGCCACCGGGGCGTCGGCGGCGGGGGCGGGGGTGGGTGTGGCGGCGGGGGAGTCCTTGACGGTGACCTTCTTGGTGCCGGAGTACTTGCTCCCGACGATGACCTCGATGCCCGGCACGTCGGCCTGGCGCAGGTCGGCCCCGGGGATGGCGGCGGCGACGGTACGCGCGGAGTCCTCCCGGCCGGCGGGATAGCGGACCACGGTGTCGGTGTGGTCGCGCGGGGTCGTGTCGCCGGGCGCGGCGGGCACCTGGAAACCGACCTTGCGCAGGTCGGTCCTGGTGCGGGCGCCCAGGCCCGTGATGGCCGTGCCGTTGACCACCCGCACCACGATGCGCGAGGGCGCCACGGTCAGCGCGTCGGCCGAGGAGGACGAGGAGGACGAGGAGGCCGAGGGCGTGGGCGTGGCGGTCTTGGAGGCCGCCGGCTTGACCAGGGGCTCGTCGGCCGCGATCCGCTTGAACAGGTCGCGGGCCGCCGTCTTGTCCCACAGCACGGCGGACTCTCCTGTGGGGGCCGCGTAGTTCACGTCCGCGAGCGGGACGGTGGTGAAGGCCACGTCGTCGGTCGAGACGTCCTTGAGCTGGTCGGCGAGCCCCAGCACGTCCTTGGCCAGGGCGTCGTCCACGGTCAGGGTCTTGAGCGTCGAGCTGACGAGGCCGCCGAGCTTCGCGGGGTTGGCCAGGGTGCCGCCGCTCAGCGCCCGCTGGAGCAGGGCCGAGATGACCTGCTGCTGACGGTCGATGCGGTCGAGGTCGGAGCGCGCGGTGGCGCGGGTGCGCGCGTAGAACAGCGCCTTCACCCCGTCGAGCTCGTAGGTGCCCGGCTGGAGCTGGAACTTCGTGTGCTGGTCGTTGATCGCGACGGGGGTGCACACCGAGACCCCGCCGAGCGCGTCCACGACGTTGATGAACCCGAGGACGTTGACCTCGATGTAGTGGTTGATGGGCAGCCCGGTGGCGTTCTGCACCGTGCGGACGGCCAGCTTGGCGCCGCCGAGGGAGTACGCTGAGTTGATCTTGTGGGTGCCCTTGCCGGGGATGTCGACCCAGCTGTCCCGGGGGAGGCTGACCACGGTGACCTTCGAATGGTCCTCCGAGAGGTGGATCACCATCATCGTGTCGCTGCGCTGCCCGACCTCACGGCCGAGGTGGAGCTGGTTCTGCTGCCGCCGCGACAGGTCGTCGCGCTTGTCGACGCCGACCAGCAGGATGTTCATCGCGCCACGGGCGTCGGAGCCCACGGTGCCGGCGTTGACCCGCTTGATCTGGCTCGCCGCGTACGTCGAAAGGAACCACAGCACGCCCGACCCGAGCAGCACCGCGCTGGACAGCGCCCCGGTGACCATGATGGTGCGCGCGCTGGACCGTGCCCGTCTCGTGCGGCGCTGTGACAGCCTGACGCCGCCGTACGCGTCGCCTCCCACGTGGACACCGGAGTCGCCGACGCCAACACCGGAGTCGTCGTCACTCACCGTGGTGCCCCCCTCAGGCCGAGAACGCTCACCGGTGAGGAGGCTTTCGATCGCCCGTGGGTTGCCGTCCCCACCCGCTCGTACAGTAGCGTGAGCGCCGCCATGAAGGAGTTCCCCGACTCGCCCCGAACCAGCCAGACCACACGAGTCTGGCCGCCGATCTCGGTCGTCATGCCGGTGCTCAACGAAGAGCGCCATCTGCGTGAGGCCGTGCGGCAGGTGCTCGCCCAACGCTACGACGGACCGATCGAGGTCGTCCTCGCCATCGGCCCGTCCCATGACCGCACGCAGGAGGTGGCCGACGCCCTCGCGGCGGAGGATCCCCGCGTGACGGTCGTGCCGAACCCCACCGGACGCACCCCGAACGCGCTCAACGCCGCCATCGGGGCATCCCGCAACGGGATCATCGCCCGCGTCGACGGGCACGCCATGCTCCCGGAGGACTACCTCCAGGTCGCGGTCGACACCCTCGAACGGACCGGCGCCGACAACGTCGGCGGCATCATGGCCGCCGAGGGCGTCACGCCGTTCGAGCAGGCCGTGGCGTGCGCCATGACGTCCAAGATCGGAGTGGGCAACGCGCGCTTCCACACCGGAGGCCAACCAGGGCCCGCCGACACCGTCTACCTCGGCGTCTTCCGCCGCGAGGCGCTGGAGCGTGTCGGCGGCTACGACGAGCACTTCCAGCGCGCCCAGGACTGGGAGATGAACCACCGCATCCGCGAGACCGGCGGCCTCGTGTGGTTCCAGCCCCGCATGCGCGTCTCGTACCGCCCGCGCCCGACGGTCAAGGCACTCGCCAAGCAGTACTTCCACTACGGACGCTGGCGGCGGGTCGTGGCCCGCACCCACGAAGGCACGATCAACCTCCGCTACCTCGCCCCGCCGCTCGCGGTGCTGGCGATGCTGCTCGGGCTGGTCGTGTCGCCGTTCTTCCCGCTCGGCCTGCTGGTTCCCGGGGCGTACATCGTGGCGATCCTCGCCGGCTCGGTGCCCACCGGCCGGGGGCTGTCCGCCGCCGCCCTGCTGCGGCTGCCGGTGGTGTACGCGACCATGCACATCTCGTGGGGCTGGGGCTTCCTCACCAGCCCGCCCCGCCTCGCCAGGCCGCCGCGAGGGGCGTCCTCCTAGCCCGTACGCCGTCTCCGGGGGTCCTCCCGGGCTCCCGGAGACCCTAGAGCCGTAGCGTGCCCTTGAGCCCCGCCATGTCGTGGGCGCGGTTGACGGCCTCGTCGAAGCGGGTCATCGCGTCCGGATGGTCGGGCCCGAGCAGGTAGGTCTTCATCGCCCGCCTCGCCTCGGCCAGCTCGTCCTCGCCCGGGCGCTGGAGCTGCGCGAGGATCCCCGGCAGCTCCCGAAGGTCCGGGCCGAGCAGGTAGGCCGCCTCCGCGCTCGGGTAGCGCTCGCGGAAGACGTGGCCGGCCATCCCCGCGACGTTGGTCACCGCGTACGGCTTGCCGCTCGCCACGAAGTCGGCGACGACGCTGGAGATGTCGCTGACCAGCAGGTCGCAGTCGTTGAAGCAGTCGTACAGGTGCGGTTCATTGCCGGCGACCACCCGATGCGGCGCCGCACCGGCCCTGATCATCTCGACGATCCGCCGATGGGCCGTGTTGGCGCGGGGGTCGCGCTCGCCCGTCAGCGGATGCGGCTTGTAGATCACCCGTACGGCCGGGGAGTGCGCGAGCAGGGCCCGTACGAGCTTCGGGCCCATCGTGATGAGCGAGGTGTGGAACAGGTCGTCGGTCCAGCCCTCCCACGTGGGAGCGTAGAGCACGCTGAGCACCGGCAGGCCGGGCCCGTTCCGCCTGATCCCCGACAATTGCGGGCGGCCCACCTCGACGATGTCCTCGTCGCGTACGCCCACCTGGGCGCGCAGGTAGCGGTCGCGCCCGGCCTGCCCGGCGACCCACACCTCGTCGTACGCCTTGGAGAACGGGTTGAACGAGGCCTCCTTGTCGCTGTCGCCGTGGCCGATGAAGACGCTGCGCAGGCCCGGGGCGCGCAGCAGGTGGATGTTCTTGCCCACGTTCGACGCGTAGAGGGCGAGCCGGGCGCCGTCCAGCCCGCGCAGGTTCATCAGGTCGACGGCGGACGGCACGCACAGCACCGGGAGCGTCGTCGCCCCGAGCAGGGGCAGGATCTCGCGCTCCCGCAGGACGACGATCGTGCGGCGGCTGAGCCGCGCCAGCGTGTTCAGCCACATGGTCGCCTGGTAGACGGAGGTGGCGGGACCCGAGAAGTAGAAGATCACCTCGGGCCCGTACGCCTGGACCCGCCGGTCGACCGCCTCGATCACGCGCTCGCGGTTCGCCAGCGGCGCCGCCCGCCGCGCGTGCACCAGCAGGACGAGCACGGCCGCCGCCTGGAGCGCGATGGCCGCGCCGAGCCCGGCCCCTCCCAGCACGGCCGTACCGGAGCTCTCCCGGACGGTGAGGGCGCCCAAGGCGATCGCGCCCACGGGGAGGACGTCGACGTAGAACAGCCGCGCGCCCCGCCATCCGGCCAGGCCTCCCGGAGGCTCCCCGGGGATCCGCAGCGAGGGCACGTCGAGGTTCCTGGTCGTCACCGGCATGAGGTTGAGGCAGCGGTCGAGATAGAGCGCGGTGCCCGCCTGGAGCACCCGGAGCACGTGCATGAGCAGCAGCCCCCCGCAGAGCAGGACGAACCACCGGGAGCCCGCGCCGGCCGTGCGCGCCACGAGCAGCACCGCGCCGACCTCCCGCGCCAGGAAACGCACGGTCACCCCGAGGTGGATCCGGCCCAGCCGGTCGAGCACCGGCCGCGCCAGGCGCCCGGCCGCGGCCTCCGCGCCGTACGACACCGCCACCACGACGGCGAAGGCCGTGGGGAACGGGTACAGCGCGGTGACCATCAGCGCCGGGAAGGACAGCAGGAGCAGCCCCGAGAGCAACGCTCCAGGCGTGTTTCGGCGCACCCACCCCATCGACGGCCCCCCGGTCGTTTCCCCGCGCGTTGATGGTCTTGTACCCACTCAGGGGGCGCCGCGTACGTCAGGGGGCGCGGCGTACGTCGATCACCTGACCCGTGAGGCCGGAGACGAGCAGGTCGATGGAGGTCTGCGCGACCGCGCGCGGGGACAGCAGGCTGGCCGGGGGCTCGTCGCCGAAGGCGCGGTGCCGCATGGGCGTGCCGGTGCGCTCGGGGTTGACGCAGTTGACGCGGACACCGTACTCGGCCCACTCGTCCGCGAGCGCCTGGGTGAGGTTCACCACGGCCGCCTTGGTGGAGGAGTAGAGGCTGTAGTCCGCGCGGCCCCTGGTGTAGGACGAGGAGGTGTAGAGAAGCAGGTGACCCCGGGTCTCGCGCAGGTGGCGGATGGCCGCCCTGGCGATGTTCACCGGGCCGAGGTAGTTCACCCCGACGGTCTCCTCCACGGTGAGGTCGTCCGCCTCCCCGAGCTTGCCCATGTGGAGCACTCCGGCGGTGTTGACGACGTAGTCGACCCGGCCGCTCTCCTTGGCCGCCTGGTCGAGGGCCTCGGCCACCGACACGGGGTCCTCCACGCGCACGCCGTTCTGGGACCGCGAGAATGAGTAGACGTTCGCGCCGTACTCGCCGGCGAGGTCGACGACGTCGGCGCCGATGCCGTAGCTGCCGCCGAACACGACCACGGTCTTGCCCGCGAGCGCCCGCCGGTACGCCTCCGGGCTCGCGGGCACCGGAGCGGTGTTGGAGGCGAGCTGGAACAGCTTGTCGGCGATGTAGACGTCGACCGGGTGGGTGACCTTCATGTTGTGCTCGCTGCCCGGCACGATGTAGATGGGGACGTCCGGGAGGTAGCGCAGCACCACGCCGCAGTCGTCGGTGGCGGGCTGCCGGTCGAAGTCCGGGTCGGCGAAGGCGCGCTCGTACGCCTCGCGGATCACCGAGAGCCGGAAGCACTGCGGGGTCTGGCCGCGCCGCAGCCGCGAGCGGTCGGGGATGTCGCGGATGATCTCGCCGCGCGGCCCCGGCGCGGCCACCACGACCGTGTCGGACGACGGGATGGCGACGTCGACCGCGGAGTACACCTTCAGGGCCTCGACGCACTCGGAGATGATGCGCGGCTCCAGCAGGGGGCGCACGGCGTCGTGCAGCAGAACGTCGCACTCGTCGGGGCCGAGCGCCCGCAGGGCCCGCCAGGTCGACTCGGTGCGGCTCGCGCCTCCCTCCACGACCTTGCTCACCTTGTGGAAGCCGCCCCGCTCGACCAACCGCTCGACCTCGGCCGTGAAGCCGGGGGCCATCAGGACGACGATCTCGTCGATCTCCGGCGCGTCGTTGAATACCGTGAGGGTGTGCTCGATGATCGTGCGTCCCGCGATCTTGAGAAGCTGCTTCGGGGTGTTGAGCCCGACGCGTTGCCCGATGCCGCCCGCGAGGACCACTCCGACGGTCCGCAGGCGTGGTTCCTGTGTGGCCAAAATAGGACTTCCTTATGCGACTCGGTAACGACTCACCTTACTGATCACTACCCGGAGGCGGGGCCCACGTCCCCTTATAACGCAGCGGCGCGCAGCGTGACGCGCCGATGGGATTGCGAGGCGCGTGACGGCTCGGTTACTTTGCGGGGTGGACGATCCCCGGTCGCGGAAGGAGACCCCCGGTTGCCCGACTCCGCGTACCCGCCCCCTGTGAGGCCTCCCCGAAAGCCTTCCGGCACATCTGCGGAGCATTCAGGCGCCCCTTCGGAGAGGAAGCCGCCGGCGACCGTCGCGGTGCTGCTCGCCACCACCCCGGCGACAAGGCTGGCATGCCCCGAAGGCACGCTGGCCGACCGGCTGGTCCGGCAGCTCGCGACGCTCCATGTCCACCGGGTGCACGTCGTGACCCGTTCCACCGACCTGCCCGCGCTCCCGTCCCGTCCCGCCATGCTCGTCGCCGGGCCCGCGGTCGAGCCGGTGACCGAGCCGATTGCCGGGCCCCTGGCCGATCCCTTGGCCGGGCCCGACGTCACCCGGAGCTCCGGGCTCACCGGTGACCTGCGCGCGGTGGCCGAGGTCGCGCGCGCGGTCTCGGGCCCGTTAGCGGTGTTCCCGGGCGACCTGGTCGCCCACACCGAGGCGCTCGCCCTGCTGCTGGCCGACCCCGCGCGGGGCACCGGCGCGCTGGTCTCCCCAGAGCACGATCGGCTTCCTCCGATCCGCGCGGAGCGCGGCAGGGTGGTCGCCGCGGGCAACTCCTTCCACACCGTGAGCGGCGCCAACGGCGGCTTCCGGGGCGTCCTGCACGTGGGGGAGGCCGATCTCGGGAGCCTGGCCGACGTCGCGGAGGAGCTCGCCGACCTCGCCCAGGACCAGCGGCTCGGCGCCGCCGAGGACACCGAGGTGGCCGACCTGCTGCTCGCGGGCCTGGTGCGCGTCGGCGTGCCCGTACGGGCGGCGCCCCTCGGGCGGCTGCACTGCGACAGGGTCACGGGCCGGCTCGGCGCAGACGCCGCCATCGACAGGCTGGGAGAGGTCGACGAGGACCGCGCCCGGCTGGAGGCCGCGGTCAAGTCCGATGACGGCTTCGTCGCGACGTACTTCGTGAGCTCGTGGTCGGGGCACGTGGTGCGGCTGGCCGCCAGGCTCGGGCTCACGCCGAACTCCGTCACCGGGCTCTCGGTCGGCCTCGCGGGCCTCGCGGCGGTCGCCTTCTCCGCGGGGGAGCGCCGCGCGCAGGTCGCGGGCGCGGCGCTGCTCTACCTGTCGTTCGTCCTCGACTGCGTGGACGGGCAGCTCGCCCGGTACACCCGCATGTTCTCCCCGCTCGGGGCCTGGCTGGACGCCACGTTCGACCGCGTTAAGGAGTATGTCGTCTATGTCGGTCTCGCCCTTGGATACACCGGCGGTGTCGAGCTGGGGTCGACGGGCCCGGGCGGCATCTGGGCGCTGGCGGTGGCGGCCATGCTGGTCCAGGCGATACGCCACATGATCGACTTCTCGTACGCCGCCGCGCGGGCGGACGCCGCCGGCGCCGGCGCGGTCTGGGAGCGTCCCGGGCACGGCGGCTCCCTGGGGCTGCCAGGAGCGCTCAGGCGAGATCCGGTCGTGACGCCGGTGCGCGGGCGGGCGGACGGCTCCGTCGTGCGGCTCTCGGCCCGCCTCGACAGGAACACCGCCTCCCGCTGGCTGAAGAAGATCGTCGTGCTCCCCATCGGCGAGCGCATGGTGCTGATCGCGGTGACCGCCGCGCTGTTCAACGCGCGGGTGACCTTCCTCGCGCTGCTGGCCTGGGGCGGGCTCGCGGCGCTCTACACGCTGACCGGCCGGATCGCGAGGTCTCTGTGAGCATGACCAAGGTGCACATGGCGCCGGTGCCGCGCAGTTCCGTGGTGACCTACCGCGACGACGGGGTGCTGGCACGAGGCATGGGCCTGCTCGTAGCGGGCCAGCTGCCGCCGCTGCCGCCCGCGATCGCCGGGGCGTTCGTCACGGGGGTGATGCTGTTCCTCGGCGTCGCGGGCGCCGACGGGCCGTCCGTCTTCGCGCCCGCCGTGGCGCTGCTGCTCGCGGGCCCCGGCAGCTCCCACGCCCACGACGGGCGGCTCGACTGGCTGGTGCCGCCGATCCTGCGGCTCACCGAGTACGGCTTCATCGCCTGCGTGGGCTTCGCGTGGGACGTGCCGAAGGTCCTGCTGTTCGCCCTGCTCGGCGCGATGCTCTTCCACCACTACGACGTCGTGTACCGCTGCCGCCAGCACGTCTACCCGCCCGCCTGGCTCGCCTCCGCCGGGCTCGGCTGGGAGGGGCGGATGCTGCTGATCGCCATGGGAGTCCTGCTGGGCGTCGTCACGGCCGTGTTCGCGCTGGTCGCGCTCTACCTCGTGGCGCTTTTCTGCTGGGAGAGCATCACCTGCTGGCTCGCCGCGCCCAGATCCGGCGTCGAGGCGGCCGACCTCGGCGGGCTCGACTGATGGCCGGTCATTGCCAACGATTGGTCTTGTTACGGAATAGGTGAACTCCGGATTACACGATCACCACCTGTAGGCAACTAACCTTTGGCCTACAGATTCTGGCTTTATTGAGGAGTGCACGTTGCTGGGAATGGTGCTGGCCGCCGGGGCCGGACGACGCCTGCGGCCGTACACCGACACGCTGCCCAAGGCGCTCGTGCCGGTCGACGGAGAGACCACGATCCTGGACATCGCCCTGCGGAACCTCGCGGCGGTCGGTCTGCGCGACGTCGTGGTGATCATCGGCTACGCGGCGCAGGCGGTGCACGACCGCAAGGCGGAGCTCGAACGGCGGCATGACGTGAAGCTCACCCTCGTGCACAACGACAAGGCGGAGGAGTGGAACAACGCCTACTCGCTGTGGTGCGCGCGCGACCACTTCTCCGAGGGCGCGCTCCTGGTCAACGGCGACACCGTCCACCCGGTGTCGGTCGAGCGCACGCTCCTCGACGCGCCCGAGACCAGCGACATCCTCCTCGCGGTCGACGACGTGAAATCCCTCGCCGACGAGGAGATGAAGGTCACACTCGACGAGGCGGGCCACCTGCGGCGCATCACCAAGCTGATGGACCCCGCCGACGCCTTCGGCGAGTACATCGGCGCCACCCTGATCCGTCCCGGGGCCGCCGCGCGCCTCGCCGACGCCCTGAAGGCCACCTTCGAGCGCGACCCCCAGCTCTACTACGAGGACGGGTACGGCGAGATGGTGGCCCGCGGCGAGAAGATCGCCGTCGCCCCCATTGGCAAGGTCGACTGGGTGGAAGTCGACAACCACGACGACCTCGCCAAGGCCAGGGAGATCGCGTGCACCTACTAGCCGAGCCGCCCGCGGGCCTGCGGACGGCCGGCGTGTCGTGCTCTTCGACGGTACGGGAGAACGCATGCCGCTCCTAGCGCGAATGCTCATGGCCCCGCTGACGGTCGAGGTCCGCCGGGGCGCGGTGGCCCAGCTTGGCGCGCTGCTCGCCGACAGCCGGGTGGCCACCTCCGGCCGGGTGGCGGTCGCGGTGGGCGCCGGGCAGGGCGACCACATCTCCAGCATGATCGCGCCCACGCTGGGCGAGGCGGAGGTGTTCCGGGTTCCCGACGGCTCGGTGGACTCCGCGGTGTCCCTCGGCGCCGACCTGCGCAAGGGCGCGTACGAGGCCGTGGTGGGCATCGGCGGCGGCAAGACCATCGACGTCACCAAGTACGCTGCGTCGCTGACCGGCATCCCCATGGTCGCGGTGGCCACCAACCTCTCGCACGACGGCATCTGCTCGCCCGTTTCCTCGCTGGAGCACGAGGGGGGCAAGGGGTCGTTCGGCGTCCCCATGCCCCTGGCGATCCTGGTCGACCTCGACTTCGTCCACGGCGCGCCCCCCTCGCTCGTACGGGCCGGCGTGGGCGACGTGATCAGCAACCTGTCGGCCATCGAGGACTGGCAGCTCGGCAACGTCGAGCGCGGCGAGCCCATCGACGGCCTCGCGGTCGCCATGGCCCGCACCAGCGCCGAGGCCGTGCTCGGCAGGAGCGACTCCATCGAGTCCGACGCCTTCCTCACGGTTCTGGCGGAATCTCTGGTGCTGTCGGGCATGGCGATGGTCATCGCGGGTTCGTCGCGTCCCAGCAGCGGCGGAGATCATGAGATCCTGCATGCCGTGGACCAGCTCTTTCCGGGCACCTCGAACCACGGCGAGCTCGCCGGCATCGGGGCCGCCTTCTGTTTCTTCCTGCGCGGGGACGAGCGCCGGCTTTCGCTGGTCGCCGACTGCCTGCGCGGGCATGACCTTCCGGTCACCCCCGGCGACGTCGGGCTGACGGCCGAGCAGTTCACCGAAGCGGTGATGCTGGCGCCGTCGACCCGTCCCGGGCGATACACGATTCTGGAGCACCTGCGCCTCTCCGAGGCCGAAGTGCGTGACCGGGTGGAGGAATATGTCCGGGCCCTCGGTCATTGAGCTGCGTGCGGTCGCTCAGCCGCACACGACCATGGAGCGCAACTCCGGCGAGCACTGGGCCGGCGCGCTCTACATGCGCAAGCTGTCGATCTACGTGACCTGGGCGCTGGCCCGCACGCCGATCACCCCCAACCAGGTCACCGGTCTGATGATCCTGGCCGGGCTGCTCGCGGGCGTGGTGCTGGCCCTGCCGGGCCTGTGGGCGGCCGTCGCCGCGGCCGTCCTGATCCAGGTCTACCTGCTGCTCGACTGCTCCGACGGCGAGCTGGCGAGGTGGACCCACCGCACCTCGATCACCGGCGTCTACCTCGACCGTGTCGGTCACTACTTCTGCGAGGCCGCGCTGCTGATCGGGCTCGGGTTCCGGGCCTCGGCCACGCTGCCCGACTGGTACACCGTGCTCGGCGTCGCCGCCGCGCTCGGGGCCATCCTGATCAAGTCGGAGACCGACCTGGTCGACGTCGCCCGCGCCCGTTCAGGACTGACGGCGACCACCGAAGCGGCGGCCGAGCACTTCCAGTCGCGGCGGCTCGGCGCGGCCAGGAAGGTCGCCGCGGCCCTCCGGTTCCACCGGGTGATCCAGGCGGTGGAGCTGTCGATCATCGCCGTGATCGCGGCGGTCTGGGACGCCGTGGCGGGCACCCTGGTGGCGACCCAGGTGCTGACGATCGCGTGCGTCGTCTTCGCGGGGCTTCAGGCGATCCTCCACCTCGTGAGCATCCTGGCGTCGAAGCGGCTCGGGTGAGATGAGAAAGCATCGGAACCGGCGGCGGCCCTCCGGCGTCGTATCTCTGTCAAGAGCCACCGCCAAGCCAACAGTTACTGTTTGGCGGGGGTTCGCTGACAGTTCCGATACCCTTATTTCGCAGTATGCAGACACAAGCTGGATTGCCCGCTCACACAGACTCGGTGATCATGACTCCATGCGTTCTCCGTGCGTCGAGGCGATGACGCGTTGAAGATCTCGTGTGTCATCCTCACCATGGGCAACCGGATCGCCGAGCTCGACAGGGCCGTCGAATCCGCGCTGAACCAGACCGACGGTGACGTCGAGGTCGTGGTCGTCGGCAACGGTGCCGACGTGCCCAAGCTCGCCGAGGTCCCCATGCCCGGCGTCGCCTCCGTGCGCACCGTGCGCATCCCGCACAACGTCGGCATTCCCGAAGGCCGCAACCACGGCGTTCGCGAGTGCACCGGCGACGTCGTGCTGTTCCTCGACGACGACGGCTGGTACGCCGACGACAAGCTTGCCGCGCACGTCCGTGAGCGGTTCGCCGCCGAGCCCGACCTCGCGGTGATCTCCTTCCGCGTCATGGACCCCGACGGCGGCGTGGGCCAGCGTCGCCACGTGCCCCGCCTGCGGGCCGGCGACCCGCAGCGCTCCTCGCCGGTGACCACCTTCCTGGGCGGCGCCTGCGCGATCAGACGCTCGGCCTACCTGCAGGTCGGCGGCCTTCCGGGCCGCTTCTTCTACGCCCACGAGGAGACCGACCTCGCCTGGCGCCTCCTCGGCGAGGGCTACCGCATCGAGTACGACGCGGACGCCGTCATGTACCACCCTCAGGTGCCGCCCACGCGCCACGCCGACTTCTACCGGCTGAACGCGCGCAACCGGGTCTGGCTGGCCCGCCGCAACCTTCCCTGGGCGCTGGCGGTGCTCTACCTGCTCGACTGGGCCGTGCTGACGCTGGTGCGCGAGCGCTCCTCGGTCGCGATCAAGTCATGGTTCCGGGGCTTCAAGGAAGGCCTCCGGGAGCCGGCGGGCGAGCGCCGCCCCATGGCCTGGCGCACCGCCTGGCGCATGCTCCGCCTCGGCCGCCCCCCAATCGTCTGAACCGTCACGACCGTGGCCTCCTCGTACGGCTGTGACCCTCGCCGGTTCTGATGGTCGGATCAAGCGGCGTGGTCGGCACGGATCCGGCAGCGCCGCCGGGGGCTGCAGCCCCTCCAGCGGCGCCATAACTGTGGTCAGCTCAAACACTGTGGTCAGCTCAAACTGTGGTCAGCTCAGCCGGACGCCGACGTAGACGACCATCGCGTCACCCTGGTACTCCGCCGGCCCGTCGGCGACCCGGTCGTACACCGATCGCCGCTGTGGGTCGTCGACGTAGGTCTGGCCGAGGCGGTTGAACGCGGCCGCATTCGGGGTCCAGAACCGGCAGATGCCCTGGTAGTGATCGTCCACCGCGGCCTGTACGGGGGGTCGGTGACCGGGGTGCCAGCCCTGCCATGCACCCTGCCATGCGGACCATCTGCGCGGCCGTCTCACGCTGCATCCGCTCGTGGTGCCCGGGTGTCAGCGTGTCGGCGTACCGCCTGGACTGCTCCCACTCCTGCGGCCACCTTTCTTGGACATCGGACCCGTGACGTGAGGCGTCGAATCCCTCGAACAGGTTCTCCGGCTCGTTGATCTTCGGCATGCTGTCGTCCTTTCCTGCCTGCGGTTCGGCGATGGTGCGGCTCACGGTATGGGCCAGCGTGTCGAACCGGTCGTGCTCCGCCACCAGCCGCTGATGGTGCGCCCGTAGCGCCGTCACTCGGTCGAGCTGGTCGTCCAAGACTTTGGCGATCTCGCTGAGGCCCAGTCCTGGCTCCCGCATCAGGAGGATCTGCTGCGGCCGCAGCAACTCGGCCTCCTCGTAGTGACTCTCTTAGTGGCTCTTAGTGACGATGGTCGCGGTCACCGATCCATGCCGGCGGGAGCAGGCCGATCTCGTCGTAGTGCCGCAGGGTCCGGGATGTCACCCCGGACATCCGGGCCACGTCCGCAGGCCATCTGAGGTCTCTCAGCCTCCCATCGCCGGGCCGGTCTTTCCGGCCACACAGACGACCGTAGAAGCTGACGCTTCGGAAAGCGCAACCTCGGACTTCCGCCCGCTGCGCAGGCCAATCCACCGGGTGACAAAGCGGGCATTAACGGGGTTCGTTTGCGTCCAGCATGTCGGTGGGTGGTCCGTTATGCCGCAGATGGGGTTCGTGTTGGCATACCTGCTGTTCAGATGGCATGGATGGCGCGGTATCTGAAATGTGTGACCGGTGTGGGGAATAGGTACTTTTGCTGACGGAATTGCAGGTGGCATCCTGTTTGATGTGGAGCACTGCCCGCGCCAAATGGGGCAAGCTCGGACAGGTGCCTCTAATTATAGTGATGGTGTTTCTTGTGGATAATAACTATCTATTTCGCTTTCCGTGCTATTTCTTGGTGGCGGGAATTTGAGTTGCGAGAGGCTCTGGAATGTGAAAACATTCGTACAGGTTTTCGAATTCGCTTTGGAGGTGGCGGCGGGTGGCAGATGTCTCGAGGTTCGGTCGATCGCACCCGCAGCCGGGTTCGCTGGGCGGGGGTGTGCTCGGCCCTGAGTGGTGGCAGGCGGTGGTAGCGCGTGCCTCCGGCTGGTCCAGCGACGGGTCCGCCGCACACGACCTCCCTCCGCTGAATGACCCACTCGACCCCCAACCCGACCCCAGCCAACCCGACCCCGGCCATCGCGACCGGCGAGCTCGTGACGGCCACAACCGGGCGCCGCGTTCTCCCTCCCTGCATGTTCCCTCCCTGCGTGACCGTGACCTGCGTGACCGTGACCTGCCCGGCAGCGTCCGCGAGCCGTTTGACCGGGGTCTGGGTGATGAGCGGGATGGCGTGCGGGTCGGCTCTGCTGACACTGGCGACCGAGGGGATTCGGGTGGCCGGCCCGCTGATGCTGGTGGCGATGACCAGGCGGACGGTGGGGAGAGTGGCGGCGGGCCCGCGTCGTGGGTGTTGGTGGGGCGGGTACGGGAGGCGGCTCGGGCGTTGGCGGCTGGGCGGGTGCCGGACTCTGCGGCGGTCTGTGCGGCCGAGGTGGAGGATCTGGTGGTCGCGCGTGATCGGCTGGTGTCGGCGATCGCGGCGCGGGTGGGCCGGGTGCATGCGACCGGTGAGGCCCGGGCCCAGGGGCATGCCTCGACCAAGACGTGGCTGCGTTCTGCGTGTGGGATGAGCATGCCCGGGGCTGGACGTCTGGTGGGGTTGGCGGTGGAGTTGGCCCGCCTTGATGGGGTGCGTGCCCGGTTCGCCTCAGGCACCCTGGGCGAGGGCATGGTCTCGGCGATCTGCGCCGCGACCGCGCACCTGAATGACGAGCAGGTGGGCCTGGCCGAGCCGATCCTGCTGGGTCTGGCTGATGAGGCGAGCCCGGCGGAGGTGGCCAAGGCGGGTCGTTACCTGCGTGAGGTGCTCACCCCCGATGCGACCGCCGGTGAGGCCGAGGCGGATCACGCGTCCCGCTTCTTGGTTGTGCGTGAGAGTGCTTGGGGTGGGATGGAGGGGGAGTTCCGGTTGCCGCGTGAAGCCGCCGCCCGGCTCAAGTCCCTGCTGGACTCCTACGCCAAACCCCGGGCCGAGGGTGATGACCGCCCGCTGCGGGTACGCAACGCCGACGCGTTCATCGCTCTGCTGGAACAGCAGATCACCACCGAGCTGCTGGTCTTGGTCAACGCCGCCTCCCTCCCTGACGACCTTGCCCACCCAGCGCCGGACTCCCGCAACACCCAAACGGAGCCCGGACCGGCTGGACCTGCCAGGCATCTTGAACCTGCTGGCGCTGCTGGATTCGTTGGACCCGGTGGGCATGAAGGGGGTGCCGGGCCCGAAGGGGGTGGCGGGGCCGAAGGGGGCGCCGGGGCCGGTGATGGTGTTTGCGGGACGTGCGGGCAGCGGGCCGATCGTGGGCTGCCCGCGATGCTGCCGGGCACCGGGCAGTTGTTGCCGGTGGGTGATGTTCACCGGTTGGCGCGCACCTCGGCTCTGGTGCGGATCGTGATGGACGCCCAGGGCCAGGTGCTGGACATGGGACGGCGGGTACGGCTGGCCACGGCTGCCCAGCGGCGGGCGGTGATCGCCCGGTATGCGACCTGCTGGGTGCAGGGCTGCCCGCTACCGGCCACCATGTGCCAGATCGACCACGCCGACGGCTGGGCCCACGGCGGACCCACCGACCTGACCAACCTCGGACCGGCCTGCCAGTTCCACAACCGCGACCGCTACCGCCACCCCGACCGCTACCAACGCCACCGCACCGGAAAAGACCGCTGGACCTACACCTACGTCGGACGCCACCCCAGCCGGAAG
This sequence comes from Sphaerisporangium viridialbum, assembly GCF_049674955.1. GTDB lineage: Bacteria > Actinomycetota > Actinomycetes > Streptosporangiales > Streptosporangiaceae > Sphaerisporangium > Sphaerisporangium viridialbum. The sequence continues at coordinate 1,425,459 of NZ_CP187232.1, forward strand.
CCCCGCCCGCACCCCCGCACATAGACCGCACATAGACCCGGCACTCCGGCGCCAGAAGACGATGGTGATGTCGCAGGACGCAGGACGCAGGACGCAGTCCCCTGACCGAGGCGTTCTTGAAGATCGCCCTGGAGCTCACTCCCTCGGGGTGGCCTCTACGTGGGTAAGGCGTCGGGCACCCCGAGCGTCTCAGGTGTGCGGGAGCTCAATCGGGGCGTGGAAGGTCATTTTGAGGTGGGAGGCCGTGGTGGTCATCAGGGCGCGTTTGGGGAGGCCCAGTTCGCTGAGTTCCTTGGCGATGGGGTGGTTGCCGAGTCTGATCAGAGCTCCGCCGGGGCGGGCGCGTACGCCGTGGGGGCGCATCGTCCAGCTGGTGCGCCGGGTCACGCCGTCGAGGCGGGAGTAGGCCTCCATCGGGGTCGGGGCGCCGACCGCCGGCATCCCCGGACGGATCAGCAGGTCGAGGACGAGGCGACCGTCCTTGCGCAGCACGCACCGCTTGTACGGCGAGGTCAGCCGGAGGTCGATCTCCGCGAGCTCCTTGGGGAAGCCCCAGATCGTGCGTCCGGCCTCCATGGTGAAGCCCTGGTCCACGGGGAGCCAGTGGATGAACGCCCCGGTGCCGTTCAGGCGAAGATCCTTCAACCCCGACAGCACGCCGCGCGTGGGTAGGCGCCCGGCTTCCGGAGGGCGGACCATGAACGCCACACCGAACTCGTTGTAGGAGTCGAGGTCGCTGTCGCCATAACGGACGAACGCCAGCGTGCACAGGGCCTTGCCGGGAAGCACCTCGCTGACGTCGAGATCGGCGTAGGCGAGCACCGCCCGGGCGGCGTCCGCGCGCACGAGGTACATCGCGCTGCACATCGTGGCATCCCTGACCTCTACCGGCACATCGACCCGGCGCCCTTGGATGAGATGGCTAGCCATAACGTCCAGTACACCAACCCGAGCTGCGGGGCGCCAGCCGTACAAGAACGACAGAGTACAAGAACGACGGAACGGAACGTCGAGGTGAACGGTCGTGCGGGGTGAGGGGAGGTGCGGGCGGGGTTCAGGGGGGTCGCTAGATTGCGGGGATCGGTTGTGAGAAGGAGTGTGCGTGTCCCCCGACCTACCCCGGTCGCCCCTGGGCCGGCGCATGGTGCTGATACTGGCTCTCGCCTGCGGCGTCAGCGTGGCCAACGTCTACTTCCCGCAGGCCATCAGCCCACTCGTCGCCGCCGGGTTACACGTGTCGCCGGACTCCGCCGCCCTGGTGGCGACGGCGACGCAGATCGGCTACGCGGTCGGCATCTTCCTCCTGGTCCCGCTGGGCGACCGGCTGCCGCATCGTCCTCTCATCGTCACCCTCCTCACGCTCACGGGCCTCGGCCTGCTGGCCGCGAGTGCCGCGCCCGCGCTTCCCTTCCTCGTGGCCGCCGGCGCGGTCGTCGGGGTGACGACGGTCATCCCGCAGGTCATCCTGCCGATGGCGGCCGGACTGGTGGCCGACGACCGGCGGGGCGCCATAGTCGGGACGCTGCTGGGCGGTCTGCTCGGCGGCATTCTGCTCGCCCGCACGTTCGGCGGGACCGTGGGCGAATGGCTGGGGTGGCGGGCCCCGTATGTCGTGGCCGCGGCACTCGCGCTGCTGCTCGCGGTGGTCCTCGCCTTCGCCGTGCCCAGGACGAACCCGCCGTCGCGGCAGCGGTACCCGTCCCTGCTGGCCGAGTCGCTGCGCCTGCTGCGCACGGAGCCGGACCTGCGGCGCTCGTGCTTCTACGGGGCGACGCTGTTCGGGGGCTTCAGCGCCGCGTGGACCAGCCTTGCCCTTCTCGTCAGCGGGCCGGCGTACGGCCTCGGGGCCCAGGCGGTGGGGCTGATCGCGCTCGTGGGCGCGGGAAGCGTCTTCTGCACGCCCGCCGCCGGACGCTACGTCGACCGCCGCGGCCCTGACCCGGTCAACCTGGCCTGCATCCTCGGGGCCATCGTGGCGGCGGGCGTGCTCACGGCGGGCGGCCTCGGGGGCGCCATCGGTCTGGCCGCGCTGGTGGTGGGGATGCTGCTGCTCGACATCGCGGTGCAGTGCGGTCAGGCCGCCAATCAGGCGCGGATCTTCGCCCTGCGTCCCGAGGTCCGCAGCAGGCTCAACACCGCGTACATGACGTGCTCGTTCGCCGGCGGCAGCGCCGGGTCGTGGCTGGGAGTGCGCGCTTACACCACCCTGGGGTGGGCGGGCGTGTGCGGGCTGCTGGCGCTGGTCGCGGTGCTCGCCCTCGGTCGGCACCTGGTACGCCGGGCGCCCCGCCGGCATCCGGCCGTAGCCGAGCAGGCCGGAGAGGACACCGGCGCCGTCCGCTGATGGCCGCGGGACCGGGTCAGGCGGGGACGACGCGGTGGACGGCGGAGGCGGGGACGCGGACGGCCCATTCCTCCAGCCTGGCGACGAACTCCCGCGCGTGGTCCGGCCAGTGGTAGTGGCCACGGGCCTCGGCGTACCCTCGGGCGGCCATCACGGCCCGCCGCTCGGGGTCGTCCCGCAGGCGGAGTACGGCCTGCGCCGCCGCGTCCACGTCGCCGTAAGGAACGATCATGCCGCAGTCCGTACGCCCGACGATCGAGGCGGCCATGGGCAGCGGGGTGGTGATCACGGGGACGCCCCTGGCCATGTACTCGATGACCTTGGTGGGCAGGGACTGCCGGTAGTTGGGCACGTCGTGCAGGAGCGAGAGCCCCGCCAGCGCGCCCTGGGCCATGCGCAGCGCGTGGTCGTTCGGCACGTACCCGAACCAATCGAGCAGGCCCTCCCGCTGCGCGTCCCGCAGCATCGGGCGCACCGCCGCGTCGGCTGCTCCGATCAGGTCCAGGCGGATCCCGTGCGGGCGGAGCCTGCGGGCCAGCTCCACCATCTCGGCGACGCCCCTGGCCTCGGACAGGTGGCCGACGTAGACGACGCGGTTCTCGCCCGGCGGGGGCGGCGGCGTGGCGGGCACGTACGTGGTGTTCGGGATGACCGGGTGGTTCCCGGCGAAGCGGTCGCGGTAGGCGGCCTCGGCCAGGATCAGGTGCAGGCGGCGCTCCGCCCGCCTCTCGACGCTGTTGATCAGGTGCGGGAGCATCCGGCGCGCGGAGTCGGACAGGTAGGGCTTGGTGTCCAGGGCGCCCACGATGTCCTCGTGCACGTCCCACACGGTCGTGGGGCGGCGCCGGGGCAGGGCGAACAGCAGTTCGATGTCGTGGACGAGCAGCAGGTCGGCGTCCTTGGAGCCCTTCTTCAGCGCGATGCGTGCCGCGTTGAGCGCGCGCCCCCTGCGCAGGCCCACGGAGCGCGGCACGTCGATCGCCTGGATTTCCTGCGGCGGGGTGACGTTGCAGTGAGTGAACGGCGCGATGTAGGTGACCTCGTGCCCGGCGTCTAGCAACGCCCGGATCTGCCGATGCATGATCCGGGCGTCCTCCGGGTGGTGGACGATCGTGCCGACACATACCTTCATATGTCGATGCTGGGTGGCGTTCCCTTCCTGCCCGGATGCGGACCGTGAATCAGAATGGAAATGCCGCTGAACATCAGCCCCTGAGGCGGGCGCCGGGTGGCCCTACGAGGAGGGCCTGCGGTAGAGCCAGACCAGGCGGGGCTCCAGCAGCCACTTGAAGACCGTGCGGGTCTCCGGCAGGCACAGGATAATGGCCAGGGCGAAGCAACTGCTCGTGATGGCCATGACGCCGAGCGGGCCGTGCAGCCACGGGAAGCTCAGCCAGCCCATCTCCTTGGCGATGAGCACCGGAACGCCGTGGAGCAGGTAGCAGTAGAGCGTGCGCGTGCCGAGGTCGGAGAACCAGGTGGTCCTGCGCGGCACCAGCGCCAGCACCGCCACGGAGACGGTCAGCGCGGCGATCAGCAGCGCCGTGCGCATGCCCATGCCCATCCACCATGACAGGTGGAGCTTGGCGTAGCTGTCCTTGTAGTAGATCGGGCCGAGCGGCACGCGCTTGGAGATCAGGATCGCCACCCCGGCGGCCCCGACGAGCACCACCGCCGACACGATCTTCACCCAGAGGTGGTTCAGCATGTCGAAGTGGCGCGGCTGGAGCCACAGGCCGAGCACGAAGAACGGCATCAGACCGAAGAAGCGGTCCATGCTGAAGTCACCCGGCAGATCGGACAGCCCGGCGAGCAGGTAGACGGCGACCGCGATCGGCAGGGGATAGCGCATGCGCTTCCACACCGGCGTGGAGAGCCGCCAGAGGAGCAGGGCGAGGAGGTACCAGTTGAGCCAGGCCGGGTCGATGATCGTCAGGCTCCACTTGTGGCCGAGCGCGAAGCGGAGCGCGGCGTAGCCGATCTCCACGATCACGTACGGCACCAGGAAGGTGTCGACGAGCTTGTTCGTCTTGGCGTTGGAGTTCCAGAAGTTCCTGCTCAGGTAACCGCTGATGAGCACGAACAGCGGCATGTGGAACACGTAGATGAACAGGTAGGCCGACCGGGCCGAGTGCGTCGCGAGCGTGGGCACCAGGGAGTGCCCGGTGGCGACCAGCGCGATGAGCACGAACTTCACGTTGTCGAGGTACGGCTCGCGCGGGCGCTTCACCGGCGCGGGCGCGGGGGCCTCCTCTGCCTCGGGCGTGGAGTCGTCCCACGCGGCCTCGCCGGCGCGCCCGGGCTGCCGGACACCGGGCTGCCCGGCCCAGGCGGGCGGAGCCCCCGCGGAAGCCGCAGGGGAGGCATCAGGAACCGGGCGCCGCTCCCAGTACGAGAAGCCGTCGGAGGCGGTGCCCTTAGGCGGCTCAGGCAGCTCCTGCGGCTGCGGCGGCGCCTCCCACGCGGGAACCGGTGCGGCGGGCGCCTCGCGCACGGCAGCGCCGGACGCCGGCTCGTCCCACTTCGGCTTGTCGAAGGTGAACGTCTCGGGGTCGTCCTCGGCCGTGTGCTGGCCCGGCCGGCCGTGGACGCCATCTCTGGTGGCATTCGCGGCCTGCTCGGCGACCGGCCACAGGGGCTCCCGGGCGTGCTCACCGGAGTGAGGCCGCTGCCGGTCCCACGCGCCCGTAGGGGGCTCGGCGTAGTCGGGGACGGGCCAGCGCGCCGTTGGCGCATCCTCGCCGGCGTCCGTTTCCGGGGCAGGGTCTGTCGGTGCCTGTCCTCGTCTGGCGGTGGCCCCTACCTCGTCGGCGTCGGTGGAGACGCCGTCGGTGCGTGGAGCCGGAACCTGGAAGGAGGATCTGGTGTCACTCACGGGGGAAACGCTCAGCTATCTGTCGGGAGACCAGGGGTAGCTTCTGACACTGGTAGGTGCCCTCGAAGGATGCGGCGGAATGGAGCGTGCGGGCACGCCTGCCAGGTGATCCACCATAACGCCCTCGTCAGGGATTGTCGCGACGGAGCCGGAAGTTGGACCTGGGGGAATCATGAGAAACGGCCCGGTCCCACAGGGAGACCGGGCCGTTTCCTTGATCGGCTCAGGTGCTGCAGACGTCCGTCTTGGAGTCGACCACGCGAGCGCTGTCAGGGATGGTGACCGGCACCTTGACGCCCTTGAAGTCGGCGCCGATGACCAGCTGGATCACCGGGCTGCCGGGCGGCGGCGTGGCCGCCGTACCGGCGGAAGGCGTGGGCGCCGCCGTGGGGGTGAAGGGGGTGATGAGCCCGGCCGTCACCTTGCCGGCGGCGGGGGTGACCTTGGTCATCAGCTTCGCGGCCACGGGAGCGGCGTAGTCGGCGCCGTCGGCCGAGCCCTTGGCGTAAAGGACCATGGTCTGCGGCCGGTCGGTGCCGTCGGGCTTGCGCGCGTCGCCCACCTGGGTGACCTTGAAGCCCTGGGCCGCCAGCGCCTCGGCGACCTCCTTGGCCCTGCCCGCCGTGTTGGTGCCGTTGACCACCTGGATCCGCACCTGACCTGGCTTGATGGCCGGCTTGGCGGGCCCGGCCGAGGCGGACGACGCCTCGCTCGGCTTGGCCGTCGGGGTGACCTCGACGTCGGTGCGCAGCGACTCGAACATGTTCCCGGCGTCCGGCTGCTTCCACTGCACGCGGTTCTTGTTGGCGGGGTACGGCTCCCAGGGAACCGTGACGAACTTGACACCCTTGGCGGTCAGGCTACGGGCGCTCTGCGCGATCTGGATCAGGGTGTCGACGTCGAGCTGCGGGTCCATCACCACCGACCGCGCGGCGGCGGTGACGAGGTTCAGGAGCTTCCCGGGATCGGTCAGGGTGTCGCCGCTGGTGGCCTTCTTCGCCACCTGTGAGAGGAAGATCTGCTGGCGCTTGATGCGGCTGATGTCGCTTCCGTCGCCCATGGAGTGGCGCGCACGCACGTACGCGAGCGCGGTCTCGCCCTTCACGATCTGCTTGCCCTTATCGAGGTGCAGCTTGGCCTGCTTGTCGTCGACCGCCGTTGGCACGCAGATCTGGATGCCGCCGAGCGCGTCGACGATGCTCTTGAAGCCGGTGAAGTCGACCTTGATGTAGTGGTCGACGCGGATGTTGGTGGTCGCCTCGATCGTGTTGATCGTGCAGGCCATGCCGCCCTCGTTGAAGGCGGAGTTGATCATGTCGAGGCGGGGGGCGAGGGCCGCCTTCGTCTGAGCGTTCTTGCACGCCGGGATCTGCACCATCGAGTCGCGCGGGAAGCTGATCAGCGTCGCCTTGTCGCGGTTCGGCGAGATGTGCATGAGGATGATCGTGTCGGTGCGCTCGCCCTCGCCGGCCATGTGCTGGCCGTACTTCTTGTTGTCGCCCGCGCGGGAGTCGGACCCGACGAGCAGGACGTTGAGCGCGCCGGTGGCGTTGACGGGCCGGTTGGCGTTGAGGTCGCCGGTGACGTCCTCAACGCGGAGGTTGCCGAGCAGGTTGCGGTAGAGCGTGTACCCGGTGAGCGCGAGCAGCACCAGCACGGCGGTGAGGGCGATGCTGATGTAGGCCATGACCCGCATGCGACCGCCGTTCGGGTCACGGGGGCCCTTGCCGCCTCGGCGCCGCCCGCCCCGGCCGGGGTCGTCCGGTGGCGGGGGAGCGGGCTCGGCGGGGACGGCCCTACGGCGCGAGCGCTTCTCCTCGACCGGCGGGGCGGCCTGCGCACCGTAGGAGTCTGGCGCACCGTAGAGGTCCTGGGAACCGTAGGCGTCGCGCGCACCGTAGGGATCGCGGGAGCCGTAGGCGTCCTGCGCGCCGTACGCGTCTTGAGTGCCGTACGCGTCCTGCGCGCCGTAGGCATCCTGCCGGCCGTAGGGGGGCTCGGGCTCCTGCGGTCCCTGGGGGGCGGACCGGCGGCGGCGGGGACGCTCGGCCTCGGCAGGGGGGAGGCCGTCTGGGGGTTCCGGCGCCCGGCCTCGGCTCGACCTGCGGCCGGGCTGGCCCGGATCCGCACGTTGGTCCCTGACCGTGGCGCCGTGTCGGTGCTCGCTCATTTCGTCATGAGGTTAGGTCACCGGCCCGCTTCTGGGCAGCATGATCGGGTGAATAGGCTCATGATCATGAATACTCCAGAGGGGTCGACACGGCGGCCAAGCTTACCGACAGGAGGATATTTGCTGGAATATCCTAATCCGCCGCTTTACTTGAAATTCACAGAATTCGCAGGTAGTGGCATCTCTGACTGATCCGTCCGTCCGGTGGTCATGAGCGCGGCGGCGAGGCAGGCCAGCGGCACCGCGGGCAGCACGTACCGGTAGTCGAACTCGGCGGTCGCGGCCGGGATGACCAGCAAGGACACCGATGTCACCCACGGCAGCGCCCAGGACGCCTCCGTACGCCCGCCCCGGCGCCTGCGTACGGCCGCGACCACGGGAGGCACCAGCAGGAGTGCCAGCAGCACCGTGCCCGGCAGCCTGACCACGTTCTGGTAGGCCCGCATCCAGCCCGCGAACGGCTCCGCGACGCGAGTGCCGATGGGACCCCGCTCGTAGCGCACGGCGAACCTCGCCCCGGCCGTGGCGGGGTCGCGGTCAGGCGGCGGGGGCGTAGCGGCGGGGAACTCATAGTGGTCGTAGATCTGCTGGTCGGGGTACACCGGACGGCCCCACGTGAACGACCGGGCCAGCTCGGACAGCACCGAGGCCGCGTAGTCCACCGGCTGGCTGCGCAGGGCCAGGAACGCGAACCGCCCCGCGAGCCGGTCGGTCTCCGCGGTGAAGGTGATGCCGGGCAGCGCGACCAGCGGCGAGCCCGCGTCCCAGACGTACTCCTGGGACGGCGGTCTGCGCGAGGGCGGGGTGGCGTCGCACAGCACCGCGAGGTCGGCAGGCGGGCGCATGACGCCGCAGTCCGCGAACGACATCGTGCGGGCGTAGAGGAAGACCCCGTTGGAGCCCACGATGCCGAACCGGTGGTAGGTCGAGGAGAACCAGGCGGCGTACCCGGCGATCGGCAGCAGGGCCACGACGGCGAGCACGCCCACGAGGCGCGGCCCGCCGGTCAGCGCGGTGCCCGACCGGCGTGCCGCCAGTCGCCGGCTCACGTGCCGGACCAGCAGCCAGGCCGCCACGACCGCGATCAGCGGCAGCCCCACCGTCCTGGTGAGCGTCGCGGTAGCCAGGAGCAGGCCGGCGGCGCAGGCCGTACGCCAGGTGAGGGGGCCCATGGCGACGAAGACGGCCGCCACGACGAGGAACATGAACAGCGTGTCGGAGACCAGGAGGTGCTCCAGTTCGACCTGGTAGGCGTCCAGCAGCACCGGCGCGGCGGCCAGTGCCGCCACCCCGCGCCGCCCGCGCAGGCGCAGCACGGCGGCGTAGACCAGCACGCCCGTGGCGAGGCCCAGCAGGTGCTGTACGAGCACCACGAACCCGAAGCTGTGAAAGGGCTCAAGCAGTCTGAGGAACATGGAGTAGCCGGCGGGCCGCACCAGGTCGGGGCGGGGCCGCATCGCGGTGACCACGTAGGTGTAGGAGTCGGGGAACCACAGCGCGGGCCGGTAGCCGGCCATGGCCACCACCCGAAGCACCGCGCCGGCCGCCACCACCACGACCAACCACCGATGCCGCCCGGCCACGCCACGTGCGCCCCCACGGGCCGGCAGCCCCATGAGGAGCCCGCGTGACGGTGCGATCAGGAGCCGCTCGACCGCTTCGCGCAGACCGCCGCCGGTCCGCACGACGCGGTCCCACCCGGCAGCCACCACTCCATACCCCCACACCCGAACGATCCACGCGGCCGGGCCGTACGCTACCTGGTCCCACAGGCCGTGCCCGCATCCACGCGGGGCGTTCCTGAGGCTAGGCTCGCGCACAACAGATGGACGGAACCTGGCTCGATCACTCGCGATGGCCGTCGGCGGGCCGGGTGCTCGCCGCGGTGTCGATCATGCCTGCCCTCGCGCTGGCGGGCTGGCTGCTGGCGGGGCTGCCCCTGCTCCTGCTCGGCTGGTTCCGCCCGCTGCCCATGCTGCTGCTCGGCGGAGCGCTCGCCGTCGCCCTGTGCGTGTACGGCGCGCGCCTCGAACGCGAGGATGACGCGGCCGACGCCACGGTCTGGCACGTCGCCGCCACCTGCGGCATCGCGGCCGCCTCGGCGGTGTTCAACGGCATCTTCCACAGTGAGCAGCTCGTCATACGCAGGGACCCCGCCACCTACGCCCAGTACGCCGTCTGGCTGGCCGACCACGGGTCCCTCCCGATCCCGTACGGCACGGCGGCGTTCGGCGGGCCCGATCCGGCGCTGGTCCCCCGCAGTGTGGGGGTCTACGACTACGGCGGCGCGATCGTGCCGCAGTTCATGCCCGGGGCGCCGATCGTCCAGGCCATCGGGCACTGGCTGGGAGGGGTCTCCGGCCTGCTGCTGGTGCCCCCCGTGCTCGGCGGCCTGGCCGTGCTCACGGTCGCCGGTGTCGTCGCCCGGCTGGCCGGGGCGCGCTGGGCACCGCTCTCCGCGCTGGCCTTCGCGGTCGCGCTGCCGGTTCTCTACACCTCGCGCACCACGTTCAGCGAGATCCCGTCGCTGATCCTGATCTTCGGGGGCATCGCGCTCGCCCTCGACACCCGCGCCCGGCCGCGCGCGGCGGCGCTCGCCGGGCTCGTCTTCGGCCTGGCCGTCCTGGTGCGCATCGACGGCCTCAGGGACGTGCTCCCCGTGCTGGCCTACGCCGGGCTGCTGATCGCGCTGCGCCGCAGGCAGGGCCGGGGCGAGCGGTACGCGCGGATGGGCCTGCCGCTGCTCGGCGGCCTGGCCGTGGGTGTGGGGCTGGGCTTCCTGGCGGCCTACAGCCTGGCCAGGCCCTACCTTTCGTACCTGTCCGACTCGGTCCTTCCGCTGCTCGCCATCTGCGCGGTCGTTCTCGCGGCCACGGTGGCGGGCGCGGTCCTCGGGCCAAGGATCATCCCGGCCGGCTGGAAGGCGATGCGCGGCGGGCGGGCGGCGCGATGGCTGCCCGGCCTGGCGGCGGGCCTGGTGGTCCTGGTGACGCTCGGCCTGGCCGCACGTCCCTGGGTGCAGACCGTGCACCGTGTAGCCAAGGCCGAGGGCGACGTGCTCAACGCGAAGTTCATCGTGATGACGCAAGTGGCCAACGGATTGCCGCCCGACCCAAGCCGTCTCTACTACGAGAACTCCCTCTACTGGGTGATCTGGTACGTCGGCGTCCCGGTCGTCGTGCTCGCCACGCTGGCGGCGGCGGTGCTGGCGCGGCGCATGGCGCTGGGCAGGGGGTTCGTCTGGCTGCTGCCGCTGGCGATCATCGGGTGGACGACGGTCACCACGCTCTGGCGTCCGGCCATCACGCCCGACCACCCCTTCGCGTCGCGGCGGCTCGTGCCGGTGATCGTCCCCGGCCTGATCCTGCTGGCGGTCTGGGGCCTGCGCTGGATGTGGGCCAGGGCGCGGCAGGCGGGGTACGGCCCGCGTGTCCAGCGGTCGCTCCTCGCGGCCGGCGGTGCGCTGGTGCTCCTCCCGGCCGTGGTCACCTCGATCGGCACGGCGTTCTCGCCCATCGAGCGGGGGGAGTCGGCGCAGGTCGCGAAGCTCTGCGAGGCGCTGCCCCGTGACGCCTCCGTCCTGATCGTCGAGCGTGTCACCGGCGAGCGGTTCACCCAGGTCGTACGCGGCATGTGCCGCCTTCCCGTGGCCCAGGTGCGCCTCTCCGGCGAGGCGGGCGCCGCCGCGGGGGCGAACGCCGACATCAACGTCGCGGCGCCCGCCGACGTCACCCGCCTGGCCGGGCACATCCGTTCCGCGGGCCGCAGCCCGGTCGTCCTCGCGGCCCAGCAGGCCCAGCTCGCCCCGTACGGCCCGGCCACACAGGTCGTGAAACTCCGCACGCGCCAGGACGAGCGCTCCCTGGTCGACCCCCCGAACGGCACCTGGTCACTGACCATCGATGTCTGGATGGCCGTCCCCCCGACAAGTTGACCTTGAGCGTCGCCGATCGAGAGAGTGGACGCCATGGACGCGCCCGCGAACCCGCCTTTAGCCGAGGAGTTGTCGTTCGGAGGCGACCCCGACCGGGAGCCGTGGTTACGGACCTGGGTATCGGCCCACCGCAGGCTGCTGGCCGTGTGCGTGGCGGTGGTCGTCGTGCTGGGCCTGGCAGGAGGCGGTGGCTGGTACCTGTACGACCGGTCACGCAGGCCCCTGCCGCCGCCGGACGGGCCCTGGCCCGAACAACTCGGCTTCGCGGTCGGCCTCTGCGGCAAGTGGTCACCATCCCCCGAATGCACACCGTCGGATGAACTGGCCGCCAAGAAGCCGTCGGGGATCGAGGCCGCGCTGCGGGCCGTCCCCGAGATCGCCACGATCCGGTTCTCCGAGGAGCGGATTGTCTCCCGCGGCGAGCGGAACAAGTCCTTCTGGACGTCACGTGTCCTCAGCGGGACGCTCGATGCGCCCGACCAGACCTTTTTCATCAGCCCGGCGTACTTCGAAGGGACGGTGCGCACCCGCGACTACGCTCGCGTGGCCGCGCGGGTGAGATCCATCGAAGGGGTGAGTTATGTCTGGTCCCAGGCCACGTTCTGGGTGGGCAAGGCCGACGTGGCGATCGACCTCTGTTCGAAGGGCCCGGGGCTGGTGTGCACCGGCATCAAGGACCGATCGGTGACCGAGCCGCAGAAGCGGGACATCGTCGACCGTCTCTGGGACATCCCCGGGGTGGAGAAGATCTACTTCGAGGACCGCGCCCACGCGAGGAAGATCCGCGAGCACTACGCCCCCGGAGACACGGGCACGCGCGACCCGGGCATCGTGAGCATGGAAGACATGACGGAGTCGCTGTACGTCAAGCTCACCGACCGCCGGGCCGTCGAGGTCATCGGCGAGTCGATCAAGGACATGCCGGGGGTCCGGATGGTCCGCAGGATCGGTGAGCCGGGCGGCCGTTAGCCGTACGCGGGCAGCGGTTGACCGGGGGCGGCGGTTGACCGGGGGCGGCGCTGATCGGGAAAGTGGGGCGTATGGACTTACCGGCGGGGGGCACCGGAGCAGAGGAGCTGTCGTTCGGGGGCGATCCGGACCGGGATCCGCGGTTGCGCGCCTGGGTGTCGGCCCATCGCGGGCTGGTGGCCGCCGGTGTCGCCGTGCTCGTCCTGCTGGGCGTGCTCGCGGGCGGCGGCCGGTACCTATCTGACCAGTCCCGCAAGGCGCTTCCGCCCCCGGCCGGTCCCCTGCCCGAGCAACTTGGGTTCACGGTCACGTTGTGCGACTCCGACCTGCCCCGCCCCTGCGCGGAGGGGGTCTTCGAGATCGCGGATGACCCGGGGCGCGTCGAGGACGCCCTGCGTGCCATCCCGGAGGTGACCTCGGTCAGGTACATCAGCAGGGAAGACGCCTACCAGATGTGGCGCCGGTCGTCGTCGCAGTTCCTGGAAGAGAAGTATCGGGTGGGGATCAGGCCGGAGTACTTCCAGAACTCGTTCAAGGGCACGTTGCGCCGCTCGGCGGACTATCCCCGGTTCGCCGAGCGGGTGAGGCCCCTCGCCGGAGTCCGCAATGTGTCGCGCTCCCCGACGACCTTCTGGAGGGACAAGGCCGACCTCGCCATCTACCTGTGCGGCGACGGCTTCCAGAAGGAGTGCGGGACCCCGGCGAACCGGCAGATGACCGAGGACCAGAAGCAGGCCATCGTCGACCGCATCCGCTCGGTCGACGGTGTGGAGAAGGTCTACTTCGAGGACCGGGCGCACGCGGTCATGCTCTTCAAGCACTACTTTCCCGAGACGAAGGGGCCGGCCGAGGGTGATGTGGTCGAGGCCTTCCACGTGAAGGGCCGGACCACCGAGGTCGCCGATCTGGTCCGCAGGGCGGTCAAGGGCATGCCGGGAGTCCTGGCGAGCGAGATGTACGGCGCGGAGTAGTGGCCGGGCGGGTGGGAAGAGTCCCAGGTGAGGAAGAGGTGGATTCGAAGGCGGGCTGGGCACTGTATCCTCGCCCGACGTGAGTGTGACCGAGACGCCTGAGACTGGATCCGCCGTGGAAGCGAAGCCGTACGTGACGATCGTCCTGCCCTGCTACAACGAGCAGGACCACGTCATCGAAGAGGTCGAGCGCATCTGCGGCGCCATGGACGTCAGTGGTTACACCTACGAGCTGGTCGCCGTGGACGACCATTCCACCGACGAGACGCTCGCCCGCCTGCAGGAGGCCGCGCCCCGGTTTCCCAGCATGCGCATCGTGGCCTTCCACCGCAACGGCGGTTCCGGCACCGTGCGGCGCATCGGCACGCAGGACGCGCTCGGCGAGATCGTCGTGTGGACCGACGCCGACATGACCTACCCCAACGAGCGCATCCCCGAGCTCGTGCAGCTCCTGGAGAAGGACCCGACGATCGACCAGGTCGTCGGCGCGCGCACCAGCGAGCAGGGCTCGCACAAGATCCTCCGGGTGCCGGCCAAGTGGTTCATCCGCAAGGTGGCCGAGCGGCTGGCCGGTCAGGAGATCCCCGACCTGAACTCCGGCCTGCGGGCCTTCAGGAAGTCGGTCTCCCTGCCCTACCTGCGCCTGCTGCCTCCCGGCTTCTCCTGCGTGACGACGATCACGCTGGCGTTCCTGTCGAACCAGCACGACGTGCACTACATGCCCATCGAGTACAGCAAGCGGGCGGGCAAGTCGAAGTTCAGCTTCATCTCCGACGCCTACCGCTACATCCTGCAGGTGCTGCGGATGGTGATGTACTTCAACCCGCTCAAGGTGCTCATGCCGCCCGCGATCTGGCTGGTCGTGATCGGCCTGGGGAAGGGTGTCGTCGACATGTTCCGGCACCCGTTCTACTTCCCGGCGAGCACGGTCATGCTCTTCCTCTCCGGCCTGATCATCGGATCGCTGGCGCTGCTGGCCGACCTGATCGTCCGGTCCCGGGGCGCCTGACGTGCGGGTCGCCATCGTCGGGCCCGCCTACCCGTACAAGGGCGGCGGGGCGCAGCACACCACGGAGCTGGCGCACCGGCTGGCGGCCCTGGGCCACGACGCCGTGATCGAGTCCTGGCGCGCGCAGTATCCCTCCTTCCTGTATCCCGGGCAGCAGACGATCTCGGCGCCCGAGGGCCGGCCGTTCCCGGGCATCCGGCGCGACCTTGACTGGCGCCGTCCCGACGGGTGGGTGCGCTGCGGGCGGCGGCTGCGCCGCGCCGACCTCGTCGTGCTGACCCTGCTGAGCCCGGTGCAGGTGCCCGCCTACCTGGGCGTCCTGTACGGCCTGCGCCGCGGCACGCCCGTGGTCGCGCTCTGCCACAACGTGCTGCCGCACGAGCGCAAGCCGTACGACGCGCCGCTGGTGAAGGCGCTGCTGCGACGGGTCGACCGGGTGCTCGCGCACTCCGAGGAGCAGGCGGGGCTCGCCCGCGACCTGGCGTCCGCGCCGGTCCGGGTCGCCGCGCTCCCGCCGCACCTGCCCACGACGGCCGAGGCCAGACCCGGTGGGGGCGTGCGGCACCGGCTGCTGTTCTTCGGCATGGTCCGGCCGTACAAGGGGCTCGACCTGCTGCTGCGCGCGCTGGCGCGCGTTCCGGGCGTCTCGCTCACGGTCGCGGGTGAGTTCTGGGGCGGGCTGGACGAGACGCGAGCGCTGATCGCGGAGCTCGGGCTGGGCGAGCGGGTCGAGCTGCGGCCCGGGTACGTCCCGGCCGGCGACCTGCCCGCGCTGTTCGGCGACGCCGACGCCCTCGTGCTGCCCTATCGCAGCGCCACGGCCAGCCAGAACGCCTGGCTCGGCCACGAGCACGGCCTGCCGGTGATCGCCACCCGTGTGGGCGCGCTGGCCGACCACGTCACCGACGGGGTCGACGGGCTGCTCGTCGAGCCGGGCTCCGCCGAGGCGCTCACCGAGGCGATCACCCGGTTCTACGCCGAGGGCGAGCCCGAGCGGCTGCGCCAGGGCGTGAAGGCCGTGGACCCCGACCCCTACTGGGCGACGTACGCCGAGGCCCTGCTGTCCGCGGAGGCCTGACCGCGCGCCAGCAGGAAGCCCAGCCCGGCCCACAGCACGTCGGCGAGGGTGAAGGCCAGCCTGGACACGATCGCGATGACCAGCGCGCGGGGAGCGTCCAGCACGGGTGCGAGCACCAGCACCATGGCGCCCTCGCGGACCCCGATGCCGGCCGGGACGATCACGGTGAGCAGGCCGGTGACCCACGCGAGCGCGTACGCCCCGGCGGCGACCGCGAACAGCGACGGGCCGCCGGGCCGCATGTCGGTGAGCAGCAGCCAGATGTGCACGCCGTAGAACAGCCAGCCGATCATCGTCCAGGCGGTCGCGACGAGCATCGCCGGCCCGGACAGCACCCGGTCGAGCGGCTCCCTGCGCCCGATCCTCAGCAGGAGGTTGAGCCCGAAGGTCAGCACCCGGGGATGCAGGCCGACGACGATGAGCGGGATCAGCAGCAGCAGGTACCACGTCTGCCTGGCCACCGCCTGTGAGGTGAGGGGCAGCGTCACCGCGGCGAGCGCGAGCGCGCAGCCGAGCGAGGTCACAAGGCCCACCACCGTCGCGCCGAACGTGCGGCGGGGCGGGGAGCCGTGGTCGCGGGCCAGCTCCATCATCGCGGCGAACGCCCACACCGAGCCGGGGACGTACTTGCCGAGCTGTCCCATGAACAGGACCTTGGCGGCGACGCCCAGCGGCAGTGTGGACCCGAACCCGGCCAATACGGCCCGCCAGGCCAGCAGCATGAACGCGAGGCCGATCAGGACGGCGGCGAGCGACCCGGCCACCGTCCACCACGACAGCCTGCTCAGCGCGGTTACGGAGTCGTTCCAGTTCCTGGAGAGACCGTAGGTCAGGAAGGCCAGGGCGAGTAGCGCCAGTCCCACCCGGAGCAGGGGACTCGACCGCAGGCGGCTCAGCATCCGCCCAGCGTACGACCACTCGTTACCGGCCGGTAGATCCTTTCCCGCATCCTTACTCCACGCGGTACTCCACAAGGTGCCGTCCATGGCCGGGCCGGGCGGACGAGTGCCGTGCACAGGGAGCAGAGGTCCCGAACCCACTACTCTTGGGCGGCGTGGGTAAGGAACGCGTGGCGCAGCTCGAGTACTCCGAGCTCCAGGCCGCGATGCTGGACGAGGCCAAGCGACGCCGCAAGGCCGCCAAGATCATCGCTGTGCTCGCGCACTTCCTGGGCCGCGATCCCGATTCCCCGGCGCTCGACGGGCTGACGGTCGCCGACATCGGTTGCTCGGCCGGGTTCATCGCCGACGAGCTGGCCTCTGCGGGCGCCCGCCGGGCCTTCGGGGTGGACATCGACGTCCCCGCCCTGCGCAGGGCGGCCGAGCGCTTCGGCAAGCGGGTGGAGTTCGTCTGCGCCGACGGCACCGCGCTGCCCTTCCCCGACGGGTCGATGGACGTTCTGGTCTTCAACCACATCTACGAGCACGTGGTCGACCCCGACGCGGTCGTCAAGGAGATGCACCGGGTGCTCGCCGACGACGGCGTGCTGTACCTCGGCCTCGGCAACCGGCTCGGCGTGATGGAGCCGCACTACAAGCTGCCCTTCCTGTCGTACCTGCCGCCGTCGCTCGCCGACCGTTACGTGCGCGCGTCCGGCCGGGCCGACCACTACTACGAGCGGTTCCGCACACGGGGCGGGCTGCGCCGGATGCTCGGGGACTTCCACGTCTGGGACTATTCGTTCCCCGTGCTCGCCTCGCCGGAGCGGTTCGCCGGCACCGAGCTGTTCCCCGGCGCCGTCGGCCGCGCCGCCCAGGGCACGCTGGCGCGCACTCCTCGCACGGCGCTGCGGGCGCTGCTGCCGGTAGTGCCGACCTACCTGTGGGTCGCGACCAAGACCCCGCGCCGGCCCCTCGGCACGTCCCTCCCGCAGCCTCCAGAGCCCGTACGCACGGTACGCACGCCGTGACACGCAAGAAGCTCGTCAGGTTCGCGTTCCTGCTGGTCGCGCTGGGCTTCGGCGCCTGGGCCATCGCCGGGCGGTGGACCGAGGTGGCCGACGGCTTCACCAGGCTCTCCTGGCCGCTGCTCGCCGGGTCTCTCGTCGCCGTGCTGGCGGCCCTGACGGCGGGCATGATGATGTGGCGGGCGCTGCTGGCCGATCTCGGGTCGCCGCTGCGGTTCACCGACGCGGCCAAGGTGTTCTTCGTGGGCCAGCTCGGCAAGTACATCCCCGGGTCGCTCTGGCCGGTGCTCGCCCAGATGGAGATGGGCAAGGACCTCGGCGTCCCGCGCCCCCGCAGCGCCGCCGCCTTTTTCCTGACATATCCGATCTATCTGGTGAGCGGTCTCGCGGTGGCCCTCGTGACCCTGCCCGCGTTCGCCGGCGACTCGGTGGCGGGCTACGCGTGGATGCTCCTGCTGCTGCCCCTGCTGGTCGTCGGCCTGCATCCCCGCGTGGTCAACGCCGTCCTCGGCTTCGGGCTCAAGCTGATCAAGCGGCCCCCGCTGGAGCGCCCGCTGACCCGTAGGGGCGTGCTCACCTCGGTCGGATGGGCCTTCGCGGGCTGGGCGGCGTACGGGGTGCACCTGGCGCTGATCGTGGCCGGGCTGGGCGCCCCCGGGGCGAGGGCGCTGGTGCTGTCCCTCGGGGCGTTCGCGCTCGCCTGGTGCCTGGGCTTCATCGTCGTCATCGCTCCCGCCGGGGCGGGCGTGCGCGAGGTGGCCATGGTGGCGGCGCTCGCGCCGGTGCTCGACGGGGGCTCGACGATCGCGGCGGCGCTGTGCTCGCGGCTCGTCGTGTCGGCCGGAGACCTGGTCTGCGCCGGGCTCGCCGGCCTGGCCGCGCGCCGCGCGGAGGCCGTCCCCGCGACCGCTCGGAGAGACTGATGTTTCCCCATTGGTCGCCGGCGAGAAGGATGAAATGGCCTGTGATTTCTCTCACGGATTCGGGGAGCCTCGCAATAGAGTGAAGCTGATGGGGATCGGCGGCGACGGTGCCGGCGGCAGCCGGCGGGACATTTCAGTGACCCCGCCGGTTCGCACGAGCAGGCGGCCTTCGCCCGCATCTGGTCTCCGTCCTTGACCGGCCCGGAGACTTGAGAGGAGCGATCGCTCTTGACGCCCCGAGTGCTCGTCGACGCCGCAGCGGTTCCCGCGGATCGCGGGGCCCTGATCCGCTATGTCGACGGTCTCCTTGCCGCTCTCGACCGAGCGGGCGCCGATCTCGCGGTGGTCTGCCAGCGAGCCGACGCCGAGCGATACGGGAAGATCGCCCCCTCCGCCCGCATCCTCGCCGGTCCTCCGGCGATCTCCAGCAGGGGCACCCGGCTCGTCTGGGAGCAGACCGGCATACCTGTGCTGGCCCGCCAGGTGGGGGCGCAGGTCATCCACGCCCCCTTCTACTCGATCCCGCTCCACTCAGGGCTGCCCACGGTGGCCACCGTGCACGACGTCACGTGGTTCACCGAGCCCGAGCAGCACAACACCGTCAGGGCCTCCTTCTTCCGCGCCGCCACCCGCACGGCGGTCCGCAACTCCACGCGGGTGATCGTGCCGTCCAAGGCCACCCGCGACGAGCTCGTGCGGGTGCTCGCGGCCGACCCGACGCGCATCGACGTCGCCTACCACGGGGTCGACACCGGGCTGTTCCACCCGCCGTCCGAGCAGGAGATCAAGAGGACGGTCGGCCGCCTCGGCCTGCACGGCCGTCCCTATGTCGCCTTCCTCGGAGCCTTCGAGCCCCGTAAGAACGTTCCGAACCTCGTGAAGGGCTTCGGCCAGGCCGTCAGCCATCTGCCGTCGCCGCCTGCCCTGGTGCTGGCCAGCGGGGCCGGCTGGAACGACGAGGTGAACGCCGCGATCAGCGAGCTTCCCGTCACCGTGCGGGTCGTCCGCCCCGGCTATCTGGCCTTCGCCGACCTGCCGGGGTTCTTCGGCGGCGCGGTCGTGGTGGCGTTCCCCTCGCGCGGCGAGGGGTTCGGCCTGCCCGTGCTGGAGGCCATGGCCTGCGGGGCGCCCGTGCTCACCACCCACCGCACGTCCCTGCCGGAGGTCGGCGGCGAGGCCGTCGCCTACACCGAGCCGGACGCCGAGAGCATCAGAGACGCCCTGAAGACGTTGCTGGAGTCGGAGGAGCGGCGCGCGTCGCTCTCCGCGGCCGGTATCGCCCGTTCGCGGGAGTTCACGTGGGATGCGTCGGCCGAGGCGCATATGGTGTCCTACCAACGCGCGGTCGATCAGTGAGCTAGCCTCACGGTGTGACGGAGAGCTACTCGCCGGAGTCGGCGCACCTTGAGGCCATTCTCCTCGTCGGCGGCCAGGGCACTCGGCTCCGCCCTCTGACCTTGCGCACCCCCAAACCGTTGCTCCCGACGGCCGGCGTCCCGTTCCTCGCCCACCAGCTCGCGAGAGCCAGGTCGTTCGGCGTGCGGCGCATCGTCTTCGCCACCTCCTACCGCGCCTCGATGTTCGAGGAGGCGTTCGGTGACGGGTCGGCGTTCGGGCTCTCGCTCGAATACATGACCGAGGAGTCCCCGCTCGGCACGGGCGGGGCGATCCGCAACGCCGCCGACGC
Source organism: Sphaerisporangium viridialbum (assembly GCF_049674955.1). Classification (GTDB taxonomy): domain Bacteria; phylum Actinomycetota; class Actinomycetes; order Streptosporangiales; family Streptosporangiaceae; genus Sphaerisporangium; species Sphaerisporangium viridialbum. The sequence continues at coordinate 1,445,325 of NZ_CP187232.1, forward strand.
GCTGACCTGCGGCCCCGACGCCCCGGTGCTCGTGCTCAACGGCGACATCCTGTCCGGGCACGACATCTCGGAGCAGGTCGGGCTGCACGTCTCGCGCGGGGCGGCCGTCACCCTCCACCTGACCGAGGTGGACGACCCGTCGCGGTTCGGTTGCGTGCCGAGCGACGTGGACGGCCGGGTCACCGCCTTCCTGGAGAAGACCCCGAACCCCGTGACGAACCGCATCAACGCCGGGTGCTACGTGTTCCAGCGGTCGTTCATCGACCAGATCCCCTCGGGCCAGGTCGTGTCGGTCGAGCGCGAGACCTTCCCCGGCATGATCGCCGCGGGCGAGCTGGTGCTCGGGTACGCCGACCGGTCCTACTGGCTCGACGTGGGCACCCCCGCGGCCTTCGTCCAGGGGTCGTGCGATCTGGTGCTGGGCCGCCTGGCCTCTCCGGCTCTTCCCGGCCCCTGTGGGGAGTTCCTCGCGCTGCCGGAGGCCCGGGTCTCCCCGAGCGCCAAGGTCGCGGGCGGCACGGTCGTCGGTCCCCAGGCGGTCGTCGAGTCCGACGCCTCCGTACGGGGGAGCGTGCTGTACGCCGGGTGCGTGGTGGAGTCGGGTGCCACGGTGGTCGATTCCGTGGTGGGCGTGGAAGCCCGCGTCTGCTCGGGGGCGGTGCTGCGGAACGCCGTGATCGGCGACGGCGCCGTCGTCGGCCCCGGCAACGAACTGCTGGCCGGCGCCCGCGTCTGGCCAGGGGTGACACTGCCCACGCGCGCGGTCCGCTTCTCCAGCGACATCTGATCGACGTCGCCGTGGGCTCCAGACCACCCATAGCCTGACATCGTGCGAGAACGCAGGTGGCGCCCGGACGGGCCCCTCGACGTGGAGCGCACGCTGGCGCCGCATCGCCGTGGAAGCGGCGACCCCGCCTGGCAGGTCGCGCCCGACAGGGCGATCTGGCGCACCTGCCGCACGCCCGAGGGGGCGGGCACGCTCCGGGTCACGGTCCAGGCGCGCGAGGCCGTCGTGGTCGCCCAGGCGTGGGGTCCTGGGGCCGAGTGGATGCTGGAGACGCTGCCCCGGCTCCTCGGCGCGGACGACGAGATCTCCGCCTTCCAGGGGCTGGTCGAGCGGCTGGGGCTCGAATGCCACCAGCTCATCCGGGAGCTGGCCTCGCGGCACGGCGGGCTGCGCGTCGGCCGTACACTGCGGGTCTTCGAGGCGCTGGTGCCCGCGGTGCTGGAGCAGAAGGTCGTCGGCCGGGAGGCGTGGCGGGCGTGGCGGTGGCTCCTGCGGAAGCACGGCGAGCCCGCGCCGGGTCCGGCGCCCACGGCCATGCGGGTCTTCCCCGAGCCGGAGGTGTGGCGGAAGGTCCCCTCGTGGGACTGGCACCGCGCGGGGGCGGAGGCCGTACGGGCCAGGACGATCGTGAACGCGGCCCTGCACGCGGAGAAGCTGGAGGCGGCCGGGCCGTTGGAGGCCGACAGGCTGTTACGCGCGCTGCCCGGCATCGGGGTGTGGACGTCGGCGGAGACGCGGCAGCGGGCCCACGGCGACCCGGACGCCGTCTCGGTCGGTGACTACCACCTGCCCTCGCTGGTCGGATGGTCGCTCACCGGCCGGAAGACCGACGACGCCGGGATGCTGGAGCTGCTCGCTCCCTACCTGGGGCACCGCCACCGGATCACCCGCCTGCTCGAACTTGGCGGGCGCAGGCCACCGGCACGCGGACCTCGGATGGCCGTTCGCGACTATCGAGCCTTCTGAGCGGCGGCCGCGGGGGGTACGAGCGCCGCTCGTCCGGGGCCGGCGGCGTGCTGGGCTTCCAGTCGCGGCCGTCACGCGAGTCGGCGCCGAAGAACGGGGCGAGCAGGGCCGCCGCGACGATGAAGGCGAGAACCAACCAGGACATCGGGGTCTCCTTGGAGCATGCGGAGGAGTGACCCTGTAATTGTGTTCCTCTGCATATGTTTACGTCTATCGAGAATTCGTGACTCTTACACTTAAGGATCGCTAAAGACGGATTGATCTACGGGACCCCGCCCGCGTGCCGGGCCCGGGCGGTTCCGTACTGTGCGTTCCATGGACGTGAACCCCACAGACGCCGCGATGCGGCGGGCGCTGGCCAGGGCCAGGGACGGCAAGGCGCTCGACGTGACGGAGGCCACGGTTCTGTTGCATGCCCGGGGAGCCGACCTGGACCGGCTCCTCGAATACGCCGGCCGCGTGCGGGACGCGGGGCTGGCCTCGGTGGGACGGGAGGGGGTCGTCACCTACAGCCGCAAGGTCTTCATCCCCCTGACCAGGCTGTGCCGCGACCGGTGCGGCTACTGCACGTTCGCCACGGCGCCCGGCAAGCTCCCCGCCGCCTTCCTCAGCCCCGACGAGGTGCTGGACATCGCCCACAAGGGCGCCGCCATGGGGTGCAAGGAGGCCCTGTTCACGCTGGGCGACCGCCCCGAGGACCGCTGGCACCAGGCCAAAGAGTGGCTGGACGCCCACGGGTACGACGACACGCTGTCCTACGTGCGCGCGATGGCGATCCGCGTCCTGGAGGAGACGGGGCTGCTCCCGCACCTCAACCCGGGCGTCATGACCTGGCGCGACCTGCAGCGGCTCAAGCCGGTGGCCCCGTCCATGGGCATGATGCTCGAGACGACCTCCCGGCGGCTGTTCGAGGAGAAGGGCGAGGCCCACTACGGCTCGCCCGACAAGGACCCGGCCGTACGGCTGCGCGTGCTGGAGGACGCCGGCCGCACCAACGTGCCGTTCACCACGGGCGTCCTGATCGGCATAGGCGAGACCGTCGCCGACCGCGCCGAGTCGATCTTCGCCATCCGGAAGGTCTCCCGCGAGTACGGGGCCGTGCAGGAAGTCATCGTGCAGAACTTCCGCGCCAAGCCGGACACGGCCATGCGCGGCATGCCCGACGCCGACCTGCACGAGCTGGCCGCGACGATCGCGGTCACCCGGCTCGTGCTCGGCACCAAGACCCGCGTCCAGGCGCCCCCGAACCTCATCGGCGACGAGTACGGCCTGATGATCAGGGCCGGCATCGACGACTGGGGCGGGGTCTCGCCGCTGACCCCCGACCACGTGAACCCCGAGCGCCCGTGGCCGCAGATCGAGGAGCTCGCCGCCCGCACGGCCGAGGCCGGGTTCACGCTCAAGGAGCGGCTCACGATCTATCCGGAGTACGTCCTGGCGGGGGAGCCGTGGCTGGACCCGCGCCTGCGCGGCCACGTGGACGCGCTGGCCGACCCGGAGACCGGCCTGGCGCTGGACGCCATCCCCACCGGCCGGCCGTGGCAGGAGCCCGACGGCGGGTTCGCCTCGACCGGCCGTACGGACCTGCACGTGGAGGTGGACTCCACGGGCCGCTCGCAGGACAGGCGCGACGACTTCGACAACGTCTACGGCGACTGGGACGCCCTGCGCGAGCGGACGCCCGCCCCTGACGGCGCGCCGGCGGCGACCGCGATCGGCGCCGACATGCGGGAGGCGCTGCGCCGGGCCGCCTCTGACCCCGCGCGGCTGACCGACGCCCAGGCCCTCACCCTGCTGAGCGCCGACGGGGCCGACCTGGAGGAGCTGTGCCGGGTCGCGGACGACCTGCGCAGGCAGGCCGTGGGCGACGACGTGACCTACGTCGTGAACCGCAACATCAACTTCACCAACGTCTGCTACACCGGCTGCCGCTTCTGCGCGTTCGCGCAGCGGCGTACCGACGCCGACGCCTACACCCTGTCCCTGGACCAGGTCGCCGACCGGGCGGCCGAGGCGTGGGAGGCGGGGGCGACCGAGGTCTGCATGCAGGGCGGCATCCACCCCGACCTGCCCGGCACGGCGTACTTCGACATCGCCAAGGCGGTGAAGGCAAGGTGCCCGGAGATGCACGTCCACGCCTTCTCGCCGATGGAGGTCATGAACGGCGCAAGCCGCACCAACATGTCGATCCACGACTGGCTGGTGGCGGCGAAGGAGTCGGGGGTCGACTCGCTGCCGGGCACCGCGGCCGAGATCCTCGACGACGACGTGCGCTGGGTGCTGACCAAGGGCAAGCTCCCCACCAGGGAGTGGGTGGACGTCATGACCACCGCCCACCGCGTGGGCATCCCGACGACCTCGACGATGATGTACGGGCACGTGGACACGCCCGCGCACTGGGTGGCGCACATCCGGCTGATCCGTCGCATCCAGGAGGAGACCGGCGGCTTCTCGGAGTTCGTGCTGCTGCCGTTCGTCCACCACAGCGCGCCGATCTACCTGGCGGGCATCGCCCGGCCGGGCCCGACCCCCAGGGAGAACCGCGCCGTGCACGCGCTCGCGCGGATCATGCTGCACGGCGCGATCGACAACATCCAGTGCTCGTGGGTGAAGCTCCAGGACGAGTTGTGCAGGGCCGTGCTGACGGGCGGCGTGAACGACCTGGGCGGCACGCTGATGGAGGAGACGATCAGCCGCATGGCCGGGTCGGAGAACGGGTCGTACAAGACCATCACCGAGATCGCCGCGATGGTGGAGCCTACGGGGCGCCCGCTGCGCCAGCGCGTCACCGGGTACGGCCGGCCGTCCGAGGAGCGCGTCGCGGCGGCGAGGGCCAGTGACGGCGTCTGCCGCAGCGTGCGGAGGACCGTCCCGCTGCTGGCGCCGTAGTCGCGGTCCCGTCCGACAGGACGGCTTATCAGACACGCTTATAACAAGTTCTACATTTCCACCTTAGGGATACTTGCGCTGTCTACGGTGTCCGTTGGGAGAATCGTCCGACTCCTCCCCTGTAACGAGAGACATGTAACAAGAGACACCGAACAAGAGACACCGAGAGGCGAACCCGTGGCGTCTGGTCGACCCGGTGGACACGGTCGGCACCGCGCGGAACCGGTCTTCGAGCCTCCGCGCCGGCGGACCGGGCGCCGCGGCGTGCTCGCGGCGGCCATCGTCGTCGTCCTGGTCGCCGGGGTGCTCTTTCTGGCCGGCCGGGGCGGCGCGGGCTCGTGCTCGTCCCGCGATCCGGTGCTCGTCGGCGTGGACGCGGCGGTGGACATCGCCCCGGTCGTCATGGAGGCCGCCGGGCGCTTCAACGCGACCAGGGCCGGCGTGGACGGGCGCTGCGTGCTCGTGCAGGTCACCGAGCAGTCCCCGGCGCCGGTCCTGCGCACCTTGATCGGCGACCGCGCCGGGGTGCTCGCCCAGCGGCCCGACGCCTGGATCGCCGACTCCTCCGCGTGGGTACGGCTCGCGCGCAAGCAGGGCGCGCCCAGCCTCGCGCCCAGCGAGACCGTGGTGGCCACCTCGCCGCTGGTGTTCGCGACCAGGGGCTCCCTGGCCCAGCGGTTCGCCACCGGGAACACCGAGATGAGCTGGGAGATGGTCTTCCCTGCCACGGCGCGAGGACGGCTCCAGCCCACCGCGGACGAGCCGGACATCGTCCGCATCCCGGACCCCTCGGTGGCGGGCGCCGGCATCGCCACGGTGGCCGCCGCCAGGGACATCGCGGGCGAGGGCGGCAAGGGCGACAAGGAGCTCACCGCCTTCGTCCGCATGGCGCAGGCGGGCTCGGCCCCGGACTACCGCTCGATGCTCGCCGCCGTGGACGACCGCTCGTTCTGGCAGCGGCCGGTCGTCGTCGTCCCCGAGCAGTCGGTGTGGCTGCACAACCGGACGCCCTCCTCCGACCCCGTGGTGGCGCTCACCCCCAAAGAGGGCACGATCATCCTCGACTACCCGTACGTGGTCACCTCCGAGGACCCCGCGGACGCGGCCGGCGCGCGGCTCTTCGGGAACTGGCTGACCTCCGCGGAGGTGAGGGCGGCGGTGCGCCGCGACGGGTTCCGGCTCCCCGACGGCCCCGACGGCATGGACGCGCCGCCGGACGCGGGACCGGGGATCCCGTCCGGCCGGCCGAGGCCGCGCCCGTCCATCACGCCCCTGGTGATCGACGAGGCCCTGGACGCGTGGAGCCGCCTCGCACCGCCGAGCAACATCCTGGTGCTGGCCGACGCCGCCGGGCACATGGCCGAGCCCATCTCCGGCGACAAGGGCGACACCCCGCTGTCGGTGGCGCTGGAGGCCACCCACCTCGGGCTCCAGCTCTTCCCCGGCTCCACCCGGATGGGCCTGTGGGAGTTCGCGGACGGGCTGGGCGGCGGCAAGGGGTACCGCTCGCTTGTGCGGCTCGGGCCGATCACCCAGCCGGACGGCGAGGGCGACCAGTTCACCAGGCAGAGCCGCCTGGACGGCTTCACCCGGACGCTGCGAGCGTACAAGGGCCGGGACAGCTCGCTCTACGACGCGATCCTGGCCGGGTTCCGCGAGGTGACCGGCAAGTACGACCCCGCGATGAACAACTCTCTCCTGATCATCACGGCCGGCAGGGACGACGGCATAGGGCTCTCCCGGCAGGCCCTGGTGGACAGGCTCCGCAAGGACTGGGACCCCGACCACCCCGTGCAGATCATCGTGCTGGCCTTCGGCAAGAACGTCGACCGCACCGCCCTGGGCGAGATCACCTCGATCACCAACGGGTCCCTGCACGTGGCCACCGGGCCCGGCGAGATCATCGACGTGTTCCTGAGCGCCCTGGCCCGCCGCCTGTGCCACCCCACCTGCGTCAAGCCCGGCTGAGGCCGAAGGTCGCGCGTCAGCCGCGCAGGTAGGTGACCACCGCCAGGACACGGCGGTGGTCGTCCTCCGCGGGCGGCAGGTCGAGCTTGGCCAGGATGTTCCCGATGTGCTTGCCGACGGCGGCCTCGGACACCACCAGCGCCCGGGCGATCGCGGTGTTCGACCGGCCCTCCGCCATGAGGGCGAGCACCTCGCGCTCTCTCGGGCTGAGGCGCTCCAGCGGGTCGCGGCGCCGGCGCAGCAGCTGCCTCACCACCTCGGGGTCCACGACCGTCCCGCCCTCGACGACGGTGTGGAGCGCGTCGACGAACTCCTCGACGTCGCCGATGCGGTCCTTGAGCAGGTAGCCGACTCCGGTGCCGTCTCCGGAGTCGAGGAGCTCGGAGGCGTAGGTCTGCTCGACGTACTGGCTCAGGACCAGGACGGCGAGCCCCGGGTCGGCCGCGCGCAGCGTGACGGCGGCCCGCAGGCCCTCCTCGGAGAACCCAGGCGGCATCCGGACATCCGTCACGACGATGTCGGGGGCGTGCTCGGCGACGGCGGCGAGCAGGGCGCCGGCGTCGCCGACGGACGCGACCACCTGGTGGCCGAACCGCGCCAGCAGCCCGGACAGCCCCTCGCGCAGCAGCACGCCGTCCTCGGCGATGACTATCTTGAGTGGGCGATGGGCGCGCAAGGGATCTCCACACGTAACAGGGTCGGGCCGCCGGGAGGGCTCGAGAGCATCAGTCTGCCGTCCACCACGGAGACGCGGTCGGCCAGGCCGGCCAGCCCCGTGCCCGCCGAGGCGTCGGCGCCGCCCACGCCGTCGTCCCTGATCTCCACGACGAGCCGGTCGTCGCGGAAGCGGCCCTCGACCGTGGCGCGTGTCGCCCGGCTGTGCCTGGCGACGTTGGCCAGCGCCTCGCAGACCACGAAGTAGGCGACGGACTCGATGGCCGAGGGCAGCCGCTCGGAGCACTCCACGGAGACCTCGACGGGCACGGGGGACCGGTCGGCGACGTCGGCCACCGCCGCCGGCAGGCCCCGGTCGGTCAGGATGCGGGGGTGGATGCCCCTGATCAGGTCGCGGATCTCGGCCAGGGCGAGCTTCGCCTGCTCGTGGGCCTCGCCGACCAGCTCAGCAGTCTCCTCGGCGCGCGTGACCCTGGCCAGGCCGAGCGTCATGGTCAGCGCCACCAGCCGTTGCTGGGCACCGTCGTGCAGGTCGCGCTCGATGCGCCGCCGCTCGGCCTCGAACGCCTCCAGCAGCCGGGTGCGAGATCGGGTCAGCTCGGCCAGCCGCTCGCCCGACTCGTCGTCACGCGGGGCGAGCAGGAGCCTCGCCAGCATGGCGTGGGCCATCGCGAGCGCGGTCAGCGGGTACGCCGCGACGGCCAGCGCGACCACCCCCAGCGCCGCCACCAGGAGCGCTTCGGGAAGGGTGTCGACCCGCCAGGCCTTGAGAACGTTGATCTGGTCGCCCTCGACGAGGGCGAGCGGAGTGCTGATCATCACGACCGGCACCACCAGGCCGTACAGGATGATGGCGAGCTCGACGGGCCACAGCACGGTGACCAGCAGGCCGGTGTAGGCGAGCTCTCGCCACGTGGCCTGCTCCTTGAAGCGCAGCTCCACCCACGCGCGAAGCCCCGGCCGGTCGGGCTCGCGATGCGGGGAGACGACCGGATCGTGGTCGACCAGGCGAAGGCGCGCGCGCTCCAGCGCGGCGACGGGAACGCCGCCGAGCCCCATCGCCAGCACGATCGGAATGCCGACCAGCACCAGCGTCATCACCGCACCGGTGAGCAGGAAGGCCAGGAACAGCACCAGCACCACCGCGCCGACGCACACACCCGAGATCAGGTAGAGCATCGCGCGCCATGGCCATGACGACAGGAGCAGATCTCGCCGGGTGAGGGCCCGCCAGGCCTGTCGTGGACGCACCCCTCGACCTTATGGGCAGCTCAGAGCGCTTCCCCAGGGGTTCTGGACTACTTGCGAGGTAGGGCCAGACCTACCTCGAAGACTAGGTTCTCTGTCCCTGCGCCCGGGAAGGCGCCGCCGGTCTGATTGCCTCCATGGACGAGACAGTGCGGCTGTGGCCGGGAAGAGACGCCGAAGGGGCCACCGGCCTGCGGGCGTTCATGGCGGTGGCGCTCCGCAGGCAGGGCGTCGTGGGGGCCGTGGCGCCGAGCTCTCCGGTGCTGGCGAGGGCGCTCACGGCGGTGGTCCCCTCGTCGGGCTCCTCCGTCGTGGTGGAGCTCGGGGCGGGCACCGGACCGATCAGCGAGGCCATCCGCGCCAGGCTGGCGCCGGGCTCCCGCCAGCTCGCCATCGACATCGAGCCGTCGATGGTCGCCCACCTGCGCCGCGCCAAGCCGTGGCTGGAGGTGGTGCACGGCGACGCGGCCGACCTCGGCGCGCTCCTGGCGGCGGCCGGGGTGCGGAAGGTCGACGCGGTGGTGAGCACGCTGCCGTGGTCCCTGTTCCCGGACGCGCGCCAGTCGGCGATGCTCCACGAGATCGGCCGGGTGCTCGACCCCGCAGGGGCGTTCACCACGGTGACCTACCTGCACGCCCTCCCGCTGGCGAGGGCGAGGGCCTTCCGGCGGCGGCTCAGGGGCGTCTTCGAGGAGGTCCTGACGACCGGGCCGGTCTGGCGGAACATCCCCCCGGGGATGACCTACGTGTGCCGCAGGCCCCGCGACCCGTCCGTGCAGGCGGGCGAGCATGTCTGAGCTGCTCGGGCAGCTCTCCCCGCCACTGCTGCTCGCCGTCGGCTGGCTGCTCATCGTCGCCGAGGCGGGCCTGCTGATCGGGGTCGTGCTCCCTGGGACGAGCGTGCTCGTGGCCCTCGGCTACTTCTCCCACCTCGGGGTGCTGCCCCTCGGCGTGACGATCGCGGTGGCCGCCTCCGCGGCGGTCACCGGCACCCAGCTCTCGTACCTGTGGGGACGGCGGCGCAGGGGCTCCCCGTCCGCGCACGTCCTCGCGGACCGCCTCGCCCCCGGCCTCTGGGAGCGCGGACGCCGCCTGGTGGTACGCCGTGGGGTGTGGGCGGTCGTGGGCGCCCAGTGGCTGGGCAGCGCCCGCACGCTGGTGCCGCGCCTCGCGGGCTGGGCGGGCCTGCCGTACCGCTCGTTCGCGAGCGCGAGCGTGCCGGTCGCCTGCGCGTGGGCGGCGACGCTGGTCACCCTCAGCCGCTACCTCGCGCCCGAGGTGATCAGGCAGGTGACCGGCCATCTCGCCCTGGCGGGCCCGGTGGCGATGGCGCTCGTGCTGCTGGCGCTCTACCCGAGATACCGCCGCGCCCGGGGCGGCGACCAGGGCTCAGCGGGTGACGACGAAGTCGGCGGCGTCGCGCGGGGGACGGTCGCGGGGCGGGGCGGCGGGGTGCCCCACGGCCACGGCGCCCATGGGATCCCATGACTCCGGCAGGTCGAGGACCTCGCGCACGACCTCGCGGCAGAACATCGTCGAGGACACCCACGCCGAGCCGAGGCCCTCGACGGCGAGGTGGACCAGGAGGTTCTCCACGCCCGCGCCCATGGCGACGACGAACATCTCGCGCTCGGCCGCGTTGCGGCGGTCGTCGGGATAGGTGTGGGAACCGTCCATGACCAGGCAGGGGACCACCAGGTAGGGCGCCCGCCGCAGGACGTCGCCGCGCCTGACCCTGCGCGTGATCGACTCCTCGGTGAAGCCGGTGGCGCGCAGGTCGCGGATCCAGGCCTCCAGCATGGCGTCCAGCAGCTTCTCGCGCGCCGAGGGCGACTCCAGCAGCACGAAGCGCCACGGGGTCGTGTGGTGGGGGGCGGGCGCGCTGATCGCGGCGTCCACGGCCCGCCTGACCGCGGCCGGGTCCACGGGCTCGGGGGAGAACTCCCTGATCGTCCGGCGGGCGAACAGCACGTCGGCGGAGCCGTACCGGAACATGTCCTCGTCGGCGGGCCGCACGAGCGGCCGGACGCCCGGGCCGTCCTCTGCGGTCACCAGGTGGGACAGCCCCCGGACGACCGCCACGGGCACGCCGTCGAGCTTGCCCTTGACCAGCTCGGCCGCCGCCGCGATCTCGTCGACCAGCGCGGTGACCGTCGCAGAAAGCGGGTTGCCGTAGGTGTCGGACCTGCCGCGGAAGTCGTCCAGCGGCCGGACGCCCGCCGCTCCGATCGCCACGTCGGTCAGGCCGTTGCGCCAGGGACGCCCGAAGGTGTCCGACAGGATGACCCCGGCGTTCGCCTTCAGCCCGGCCCGGATGCGGCGGGCGGAGGCGTCGGGGTCCTCGGGGAGCAGGAGCACGGTGCCGGGCTCGGTGTTCGAGGCGTCCACTCCGGCGGCGGCCATCACGAAGCCGTGCCGGGTCTGGGCGATGACGGTCTCGCCGCGTCGCGCGACGACTCGCCGGGTCTCCTCGGCGATGGCCGCCGTGCGGGTGTCGCCCCGCCGGACGCGTCCCTCGGCCTTGCTGACGATCTTGGAGGTGATGACGAGGATGTCGCCGTCCGCGAGGCCGGGAACGGCCCGCGTGATCAGCTCGGCGAGGTCGTCGCCCGGGCGTACCTCGGGCAGGCCGTGCACCCCCTGGACGGTGACCGTGCTCTCGTGGGCGGCCGTGGTGCCGCTCATCCGGCCAGCTCGATCGCGGCGCGGGCGATGTCGGCGGTGGCGTCGGGGTCGCTCATGAGCAGGGGCCTCGCCACCACGCGAACCCCGTCCAGGGCGACGTCCTTGTCCTCCTCGGCGACCAGCCAGCCGTCGACCAGGCGCGAGCCGTACAGCTCCAGGACCGCCTGGGCGCTGGTCTCCACGCCGATCGCGGTGAGGCACGCGTCGGCCATCCCCCGGACGGGGGCGCCGCCGATGATGGGGGAGACGCCGACCACGGTCTTGGCCTCGACGGCCTCGCGGATGCCGGGGATCTGCAGGATGGTGCCGATGCTGACCACCGGGTTGGAGGGCGGGAGGATCACCACGTCGGCCTCCTCGATCGCCTCGATCACGCCGGGGGCGGGCTTGGCCTCGTCCGCGCCGACCAGCAGGATCTGCTCCGCGGGGACCGACGCGCGCAGCTTCACCCACCACTCCTGGAAGTGGATCGCGCGGCGGCCCTGCTCGTCGCTGATGACCACGTGGGTCTCCGCGCGGTCGTCGGTCATCGGGATCAGCCGGACGCCCGGCCGCCAGCGCGTGCAGAGCGCCTCGGTGATCGCCGACAGGGGATAGCCCGCGTTCAGCATCTGGGTGCGCACTATATGGGTGGCGATGTCCTTGTCACCGAGGCCGAACCACTGCGGCTCCATGCCGTACGCGGCCAGTTCCTCCTTGATCAGGTGCTGTTCGCCGGCCCGGCCCCAGCCCTGCTCCTCGTTGATGCCGCCGCCGAGGGTGTACATGACGGTGTCGAGATCAGGGCAGACCCGGAGTCCGAAAAGGGTGATGTCGTCACCGGTGTTGCCGATGACGGTGATCTCGGCGTCGGGGACGGCGGCCAGGAGTCCGCGGAGAAAACGGGCGCCGCCGATTCCACCGGCTAGGGACACGATGCGCATGCTGTCAAGTGTTCCATTGCCATCTTCTTGCCTGGGCCCGGGCCGGGGCGATCCGCGAAGTGATCTGTGAAACGCCTGCTCACGGGCTCGTGGAAAGGGTTGAATGATTTTCATGCGGGGCTTGTGTGATCAATGAGGTTGTTGGGTCCGGCGTCCTCGAAGTGGGGAGATGTGCGAAACTGCGGATGCCGTATGGACCCATTGGGGGGTAGTTGTGGTGAAAGTCGAGCCCGGACGGCTCCGCGAGCCTGCGGCGTTGATCATGCTTGCGGTGGTTTGCACACAGGTTCTGGTCGCGGTCGTGACGCTGGTCTTGGGAGAAGGGCCGTTCGGCGCCAAGTCGGCCGGCGCGCTCGGCACGCTGACCTCTCCGCTCGCCCTGGCGCTCGCGCTCGGCGCCGTCGTGCTCGTCACCAGGTTCGGCGAGCCGACCCCGCGTGCCCGTCTCGTGAACCTCGTCGCCGTCGCCGCGCTCGCGGCCGCCGCGCTCTTCGGGTTCGTCAGCCTCGTCGGCGTGCTCCTCGGCGGCGGCACGGGCGGCTGGAGCGTCATCGAGTACCTGCTGACCGGCGTGCCCGCCCTCGCCCTCACCGCGGTCTCCCTGGTGTATGCGCTCTCCATCCTGCCGCCCGGCGCGCCCTCGGCCGTCCGGCCCCGGCAGGGCCACGCCGAGCAGCCCGCGCCGCACGGCAACGGCCAGGGGCTGTTCCCCCCGCAGCCTTTCCAGGGCGAGCACCCCGGGTACGGACCCGGCGGGCATCCCGACCAGCCGCCGTACGGGCCCGCCCAGCACGCCCCTGCCCAGAACGCTCCCGCCTCCGCGCTTCCCGCGCTGCCCCCGGCTCCGCACAACCCCCCGCAGCCGTACGGGCCGGGCGACCAGCGGCCCGCGGAGGCCTATGGGCAGCAGCCGGGTGCCGAGCCCTATCCCCAGCCGCAGTTCGCCCAGCAGGGAGAGCAGCCGCAGTTCTCCGGAGAGCACCAGCCGCAGTTCGCGCAGCAGGGTGAGCAGCAGCGATACGGCCAGCAGCAGGGTGACCAGCAGTTCGGACGCCAGGGCGATCCGCAGTTCGGCCAGCAGTTCGGGCAGCAGAGTGAGCCGCAGTTCGGGCAGCAGGGTGAGTCGCAGTTCGGACGGCAGGACGAGTCGCAGGCGCGGCCGTACGCCCCCGCGGGCGAGGCCGGCCCCCTCGGCGACACGGCCTACGCTCCCCAGCACTCCCAGCCGCTCGACGCCTACGCGGCGGCGCTCAGGTCCGAGCCGTACGGGCAGGGCTCCCAGGGCTCCCAGGCCGACTCCGCGTCCTCGCAGCCGTCCGGGTCATACGGGCAGCCCCCCGCGTCCCCGTACGCTCCACAGCCCTCCGCTCCCTACGGAGAACAGAACCAGCAGCCGGGCCAGCAGAGCCAGGCGGGCCAGCAGGGCCAGCAGACCTCCGACCCGTACGCTCCCCAGGCGGCCACGCCGTACGTGCCCTCGGGCGGGGGCGCAGGTGCCTTCGGTATGCACGACGCCTTCACGACCGGCGCCCGCCAGGCCGTGCCTGAGCCGCTCACGGCGCCGACCGCCTTCGACCAGCCTCACGCCTACGGCCGGCCGCCGGCGCAGGACGGCGGCCCGTACGGCCAGGCGAGCCCGCTGGACCAGCCGTCCTCGTCGTACGGTCAGACCGGTCCGCAGACCAACCCGCTGGACAAGGCCCCGGCCTATGGCCAGACGGGCCCCCTGGACCAGCCCCCCTCGTACGGGCAGACCGGTCCACAGGCCGTGGACCAGCCGTCTTACGGTCAGACCGGTCCGCAGACCCTGGACCAGTCGTCTTACGGGCAGAGCGGCCCGCAGGCGAACCCGATGGACCAGACCCAGGTCTACGGTCAGATGGGCACGCAGGCCGGCGAGCAGTACGGCGGCTACTCGGGCGCCGACTTCGGCCGCCAGCCCGAGCCGTCGCCGCTGTACGCAGAAGCGGCCGACGCGCGCCAGCAGCAGATCGCGCAGGCCTACCAGCAGGCGCAGAGCTACCAGCAGTCGCAGGGCGGCGGGTCACCATCCGAAGGCCGTTCCGAGCACAGCGGTACCCCGGGCGGGCAGGAGTACACCACCGGCACGCAGCCGGTCAGGACCCCGGAGTACGCGTCCGGCTACAGCGGCAGCCCGTTCGGCCACCCGCAGTCGGCGGGCGACTCCTCGGGTTACTCGCGCCCCCCGGCGGACGCGCAGCCCTACCGGCCCGCCCAGGAGCAGCCTTACCAGGACCAGCCTTACCAGGACCAGCCGTACCAGCGCCCGCAGGACCAGGGCTACCCCCAGCCGCAGGACCGGCCGTACCCGCAGGCACCCGAGCCGTACCCGCAGGCGCCGGAGCCGTACCCGCAGGAGCAGCCGTACCAGCCGCAGCAGCAGGCCTGGGAGGAGCCGGCCGTGGAGAAGACGGTGCGCTTCGACCCGAAGGCCTTCCAGAACGACCCGCTGAACGCCCCGATGCCCCCGTCCGGGCCGCAGGGGCACAGGGACGAGCCGATCGACCCGACCGCGATCTACGCCCCCGACCGGTCGGCCCAGGCAAGGCCAGAGGAAAGCGGAAGTAGAGAACCGGCAGGTCCAGGTGTAGATCAGGGATCACGCTGGTACGGTTCCGACCGCTGAGGGCATTGAAGATCGGGGATAACAGAACGCCGTCGGATCCCGCCTAGACGGTGTACGCCGAGGACGGCCGCATATTCCGCCAAGGCCCGCATACCGGGGTGAGCTGGTCTTTCCCCGGATACTGCCATGCTGCTTGACGCCACACGCGGCACACGCGTGTAATTACAACTGTGTTGTTACGCCTTTCACAGGGTGGGTATTGAGGAAGGTGTTCAAAAGGGGGGCTCCGTTGCGGGGCGGGCGGGCGATCGGCAGGAGGTGTGCATTGACCGATCTGGTCATGGCACAGGTGCTCGGCGCGGAAGAGCTGGGATGGCAGGAGCGCGCGTTGTGCGCGCAGACGGATCCGGAGGCGTTTTTCCCGGAGAAGGGCGGTTCCACCCGGGAGGCCAAGAAAGTGTGCCGGTCCTGCGAGGTGCGGGCCGAGTGTTTGGAGTACGCACTACAGCATGATGAGAGATTTGGGATCTGGGGAGGGTTGTCCGAGCGTGAGCGCCGCCGGATCAAGCGAGAGGCCGGCTGAGGAAGGGTAGCCGCCGCGAGGCGGACGGTTACGGTTTGAGATTTCACCGTCAACACTGAGCGATCACGGTCACGGCAAACGGCTAGGGTCTAGGGGGGCCATAGCCGGAGGCCGGGCGAGGGGACGTGACCGCCGGCCGGCGATCGGTGGACCTGATTGGAAGACTGGCAGACCCGGCACGCTCGGGGTGCCGTATCGTGATCGGCGCAAGCCACACGAGCCCCCAAGGACACCACCTCCGTGCACCCGCCGCGTCAATCCGTCACAGCGATCGTCGTCGCCCATGATGGGGCCCGCTGGTTGAGGGAGTCGCTGGAGGGCGTCCTCCGGCAGACGCGTCCGCTCGACAGGGTGGTCGGCGTCGACAACGGCAGCCGCGACGGCAGCGGCAAGATCCTCACCGAGGCGCTCGGCGCCAACGGCATCCTGACCCTGCCTCGCTCGACGGGGTTCGGCGAGGCGGTGGCGGCGGTGCTGGAGCGGCTGCCGCGCACCGGTGGCCAAGAGTGGATCTGGCTGATCCACGACGACTGCGCACCCCACCCGAGGGCGCTCGAAGCACTCCTGTGGGCCGCGGCCGAGGACGAGAAGGTCGCGATCCTCGGCCCGAAGCTCCGCAGCTGGCTCGACCGCCGCATCCTGCTCGAAGTCGGCGTCACGGTCGACAGGTCGGGCCGCCGCGACACCGGCCTGGAGCCCAGAGAGTACGACCAGGGCCAGCACGACGGCACCCGCAAGGTGCTGTCGGTGTCCACGGCCGGCATGCTGATCCGCCGCGACGTGTGGGACCAGTTCGGCGGCCTCGACCCCGGCCTGCCCCTCTTCCGCGACGACCTCGACCTGTGCTGGCGGGCCACCGCCGCCGGCTACCACGTGCTGAACGTCACCGACGCGGTCGCCTGGCACGCCGAGGCAGCGACGCGCCGCAGGCGCCGCATGACCGCGAGCACCGACCATCCCCGCAGGCTCGACCGCCGCAACGCCATGTTCGTGATCATGGCGAACCTCCCCTTCCGGTCGCTGGTGTGGTCGCTGGTGCGCAACATCTTCGGCTCGCTGTTCCGCACGCTCCTTCTGCTGCTGGCCAAGCAGCCTGCCAACGCCCTCGACGAGGTGGTCGCGCTCGCGTCCGTGCTGGCCGCTCCGCGCCGCCTCATGAAGGCCAGAAAGGCGCGAAAACAGGGCAGAAAACAGGGCTATGCCCACGTGAAGCGGCTGCTCACGCCCTCGGGCATGGCCTACCGGCGCCTCGCCGACATGGTCCAGAACTACCTGTCCGGGTCGGGGCCGATCGACTCCGCCGGGCGGCACCACGCGGTGATCTCCGAGCCCTCCAAGGAGGACGAGGGCGACGAGCTGCTGACCGACGCCGGTCTCATGCAGCGCGTCTTCGGCAACCCCGGCGTGCTGCTCTGCCTCGCCCTCATCGCCGTCACGCTGGTCGCCGAGCGGTCGCTGCTCTACGGCGGGCTGCTCGGCGGTGGCGCGCTGGTCCCGGTCGTGGGCGGCGCCTCCGACCTGTGGCAGTTCTACACCTCGGCATACCACGCGACCGGGCTCGGCTCCGGCGGCTGGGCGCCGCCGTACGTCGCGGTCCTCGCGGCGCTGTCGACGATCTTCCTCGGCAAGACCTGGCTCGCGGTCTCGGTCCTGCTGCTCGGATGCGTGCCGCTCGCGGGCCTGTCCGCCTACGTCGCGACCCGCTCGATGATCTCCTATCCGCTGGCCCGGGTCTGGCTGGCCGCCTCGTACGCGCTGCTTCCCGTGGCGACCGGAGCCGTCGCGGGCGGGCGGCTCGGCACGGCGGTGGTCTTCGTCCTGCTCCCCGCCTACGCCGCGCTGGCCGCAAGGGTGATCATGGGGGAGCGCCGCAGCGCGCGCCGGGCGGCGTGGGCCCTCGGCCTGCTGCTCGCGGTCGGCACCGCGTTCGCGCCCCTGGTCTACGTGCTGGTCGCGGTGCTCGGCGGCCTCGCCGCCGTGTCGTTCGGCGGGGTGCGGCGCGGGGTGGGCCTCTCGCTCGGCATCGCGATGGCCGTGCCGATCGTGCTGCTGTTCCCGTGGCTGGTCCAGATCGCGGGGGACCCCGGGCGCATCCTTCTTGAGGCGGGGCTGCACCGCCCCGGGCTGGCCGATCCCCGGCTCACCGCCGAGGCGCTGCTGCTGCTCAGCCCGGGCGGCCCCGGCGTGCCGCCCGTGTGGGTGACCGGTGGCCTGGTCGCCGCCGCGCTGGCCGCCCTGCTGTTCCGGCGGCACCAGATGGTGGTCATCGTCGGCTGGGGCGTCACGGTCTTCGGCGTCCTGGTCGCGATCGTGGCCAGCCGCGTCCCCGTGGACGGCACGGCGGCCTGGCCAGGCGTGCCCCTGGCGTTCGCCGCCACGGGCCTGATCGTCGCGGCGGCGCTGACCGGGCACCGCATCATCGAGCTCAACCAGGCCGGCGGCCTGCGCAGGGCCGGCGCGGCGTTGATGGTCCTCGTGGCCTGCGCCACGCCCGTCGCCGCGGCGGCTCTGTGGATCAAGGACGGCACGCGGGGGCCGCTCCAGCGCGGCGTGCCCAGCGTGATCAGCGACTTCGCCGCCGCGAGCTCAACCGAGGGTGAGAGCACGGTCGTGCTCCGCTCCGAGGCCGACGGGCAGCTCACCTTCACCGTGCTGCGCGGCCGCACCCCCCTGATCGGCGAGACCGACCTGCCGGTGTCCGCCGCGATGCGCGAGCGGCTCTCCGACCTGGTCGCGGGCGTCGTGTCCGGGCGCGGCGGCGACGACGCCCTCACGCTCGCCACCTACGGCGTCCGCTTCGTCGCCGTCCCCGCTCCGATCGATCCCAAGGTGCGGCGCTCGCTCGACTCCGATCCCGCGCTGGTCCGGGTGAACCTCTCGGCGACCGCCGGGCTGTGGGCCATGGCCCAGCCCCTGGGCCGGGCCTACCTCCAGGACCAGGCCGGGGCGCACACGCCCGTTCAGTACACCGAGGCGGCGGGCGGCGGCCTGACGGTCGCGGTGCCCGCCGGGCAGGGCACGCGCACTCTGGTGCTCGCCGAGCCCGCCGGGGGGTGGATCGCCACGGCCGGCGGCTCGTCGCTCGCCGGGCGCACCGTCGACGGCTGGGCTCAGGGCTTCGACGTTCCCGCCGCGGGTGGCCGCGTCACGGCCGAGCACGGGGCGTTCTGGCACGATGTCTGGCTCTGGGGCCAGGTCGTGCTCGTGGCACTGGTCCTCGTCCTGGCCTCTCCCGGCGCACGGAGCGCGGAGGCCGCCGAGGAGTACGCCGAGATGCCGGTGGAGCGCGAGACCGAGGGAGTGCTGGTCCGGTGAGGGCGCTGATCGAGAGCCGCTTCGGGTTTTTCGCCCTGGTCCTGATAGTCCTGACCGCCCTGTTCGGCGTGGCGTTCGTGACCCGCCCCGGCGTCGTCGCCGTGCCCCCGGTCACCTTGGACAAGGTGGCCGTGGAGACGGTCTCGACCGTCTGCCCCGACCCCGGCGGCGCGCGGGTCAGCACGATCACCCCGCCCGGCGGCAAGGGCGCGGGCCGCACCACGATCTCGGAGGTCAGGGCCAAGTCCTCGCCGCTCGCGAGCCTCGACCAGCCCGGCCGGCTGTGGCAGCGCGACGTGACCGCCAGGTCGGGGCCGCTGGAGATCGCCGGCGCCGGCGTGATGGCGGCGGGGCTGGAGGCCACCCAGACGACCCGTCAGGCCGACGGCACGGCACGCGGGCTGGCCGGGGTGCGGTGCGCCGAGCCCGGCTCCAGCGCGTGGTTCGTCGGCCCGGGCCCGGCCGCCGCCGACGTCGTGCTCTATCTCACCAACGCGGACGCCGCCCAGGCCGTCCTTGAGGTCATGGTCTACGCCGGCGAGGGTCCCGTGGTCAACGACTCCGGCAACGGCCTCGTGCTCAAGCCTGGAGAGCACCGCGCGGTACGGGTGCGCGACCTCGCGACCTCTCCCCTGATCATGGCGGTGGAGGTGCGGAGCATCAGCGGGCGCGTGGCGGCCTCCGCGAAGGCCGTCCTCGGCAAGGGCAGGGGCACCGACTGGCTCCCCGCCGCCGCCGAGCCCGCGACCAGCGTCGTCGTCCCCGGCATCCCCGGCGGGGGCGGGCTGCGCGAGCTGTACGTCACGGCGCCGGGGGAGGCCGACACCGTCGTCCGCGTCAAGGCGCTGACGGCCGACGGGTTCTACGCCATGAAGAACCGCGAGTCACTTGAGGTCACCGCCGGGTCCACGGCCTCGATCGACGTGTCGACCGGCATCGGCGGGCAGCCGTCGGCCCTCGTGCTCACCGCCGACGTCCCGATCGTGGCCGGGGTGATGGCCACGGGCACCGGCACCAAGCAGGACGTCGCGTTCAGCGCGGGGGCGGTGCCGATCGACATCGGCAGCGTGGTGGCCGACAACCGCACGGGCAAGAAGGTCTCCTCCCGGCTGATCCTCTCGGCGCCCGCCGCCGCGGGGAAGGTCAGCGTCCAGACTTTGCCGCGGGAGGGCGCCGCGCTCCCGGCCGTGGAGGTGCGGATCCCCGCGTCGCGCACGAAGGAGATCAAGCTCGCTCCGCCGGGTGTGCGGGGCGACTTCAGCGTGGTCGTGCTGCCGCTGCCCGGCTCAGGCCCGGTCTACGGCGGGCGGGTGATGGACGAGCACGCCCCTGACGGCCTGCTCCTCACCACGCAGCCCCTGGGCCTGGCGCGCACCTGGGCCATCGTCCCGCGCATCGCGGAATCGCCCACCGTGGTGCTGCCCTGAGGTCAGTGGTGCCGCGAGCTCAGTGGCGGTCGTCGTACCCGGGATCCACGGTCTCGGGCGAGAGGCCCAGCAGGCTGGCGACCTGCTCGACCACCACGTCGTGCACGAGCGCGCCCAGCGTGTCGCGGTCGCGGGCCCTCGCCTCCAGCGGGCGGCGGTAGATCACGACGACCGCCGGGGAGCCGCCCGCGGCGGGCTGCACCCGGCCGAAGGGGATCGGGTCGGACGAGAGCCTGCCCGGCCCGTCGATGAGCTCGTCGGCCGGCGGAACCTCCTCGACGGCGAACTCGACGGCGGAGAGCTGCCCACCCCACTTCGGCTTCAGCCGGTCGACCGCGTCCAGCACGAAATCGTCGAAACGCTCGCTGCGGGAGCGCGCTATGGGCACGTGCGACGGGGCCAGCGGACCGCGCATGCCGCGGCCGTGCCGGTCGCGCCGCCGCGGGCCGTTGGGGCGGGCCTTGCCGCCGGGGGCCGAACTCACACAGCAAGCCTAGATCGTGCCTCTCCGATCCCGCGCCCACTCCCTGACGTCCAGGCGAACGGTCTGTCCGCCAAGCGGTTTCCGGGCCCGGCCATACAGCCCGTAAAGGGACGGCAAGTGTCCGAATTGTGGCGACACGCTCGTTAAGAGCTGCCAGGTGGTGGCAATGTGAACGCGGACCGGATACGGTCCCTCCGTGAGCCCCGTCCGCAGCTGTTCCCGTACCGCCTGCAGGCAGCCTGCCGTCTTCACACTCACGTACGTCTACGCCGACTCGACCGCCGTGCTCGGACCGCTGGCGACGTACGTCGAACCACACTGCTATGACCTGTGCGCGGACCACGCGGAGCGGCTGACGGCCCCGCGCGGATGGGAGGTCGTCCGGCTGCCGTCGGAGGCGGGGCAACCGAGCACCGACGATCTCGAAGCCCTCGCCAACGCCGTGCGTGAGGCGGCCAGGCCCACCCCCTCCTCGGGCGAGCCCGTGGGGCAGGGCGTGGAGGTCGGCCGGCGCGGGCACCTTCGGGTCCTGCGGTCCGCCCAGCAGAACCTGGAGCGCTGAGCCCGCCTGATCCTCTCGCGGTGCCGGCCCGCCGCCGCTTCCCGATCTTCGTGAAAGGCCTCGGAGTAACGCAGTAGGCTCGGGTCGAACAGACGTGACTAGGTGCGGAGCGGCAGTGGGCGACCTCGCCAAGATCTTCAAGGCGTACGACATCCGTGGCGTCGTGCCCGGCGAGCTCGACGAGGGCGTCGCCGAGGCCGTGGGTGCCGCCTTCGTCGAGGTGCTCGAAGCCGAGGCCGTGGTCATGGCGCACGACATGCGCGCGTCCTCGGGCCCGCTCGCCGCCGCCTTCGCCCGCGGGGCGACCGGCTGGGGCGCCGACGTGGTCGACACCGGGCTCGGCTCGACCGATCTGCTCTACTACGCCAGCGGCAGCCTCGGGTTACCGGGCGTGATGTTTACGGCCAGTCACAATCCGGCCCGTTACAACGGGATGAAGCTCTGCCGCGCGGGCGCCGTCCCCGTGGGGTCCGACACGGGTCTGGTGGAGATCCGCGACCGCGCCGCCGAGCTGCTCGCCTCGGGCGTCCGGGCCGCAGGGGGGCGCACCGGCGAGGTCACCAGGCGTGACCTGCTCGACGGGTACGCCGCCCACCTGCGCGGCCTGGTCGACATCTCCGGCATCAGGCCACTCAAGGTCGTGGTGGACGCCGGCAACGGCATGGGGGGTCACACCGTCCCGACGGTGTTCGAGGGCCTTCCGCTGGAGGTCACCCCGCTGTTCTTCGAGCTCGACGGCACCTTCCCCAACCACGAGGCCAACCCGATCGAGCCGGACAACCTCCGCGACCTGCAGAAGGCCGTGCTCGACAAGGGCGCCGACCTCGGCCTGGCCTTCGACGGCGACGCCGACCGCTGCTGGGTGGTCGACGAGCGCGGAGAGTCCGTGTCGCCCTCGACGATCACCGCCCTGGTGGCCGTGCGTGAGCTGGCCAAGCACCCGGGGTCCAGGGTGATCCACAACCTGATCACCTCCAGGGCGGTGCCCGAGATCATCGCCGAGAGCGGCGGCGTCCCGGTGCGCACCCGGGTGGGGCACTCCTACATCAAGGCCGAGATGGCCCGCACCGGGGCCGTCTTCGGCGGCGAGCACTCCGCCCACTACTACTTCCGCGACTTCTGGTTCGCCGACTCCGGCATGCTCGCGGCGCTGCACGTGCTCGCCGCCCTCGGCGAGCAGCCTCACCCGCTGTCCGGCCTCCTTGGGCGCTACTCCCGCTACGCGGCGTCCGGCGAGGTCAACAGCACCGTCGCCGACCAGGCCGCGGCCCTGGCGCGGGTCCGCGCCGAGTACGCCGGCCGTGACGGGGTGACCGTGGACGAGCTCGACGGCCTCACCGTGTCGGGGTCCGGCTGGTGGTTCAATCTCCGTCCGTCCAACACAGAGCCGCTCCTCCGGTTGAATGCCGAGGCGGCCGACGAGAAGCTAATGGCGGCGACCCGAGACGCGGTCCTCGCCGTCGTGAGGAGTTGACGTGAAGATCGACGATTGGTTGCTCGACATCCTGGCCTGCCCGGCCTGCAAGTCACCGCTCAACGCCGTCACCCAGAGCGATGAGCTGGCGTGCAGTTCCGAGACCTGCGGGCTGGTCTATCCGGTGCGCGATGACATCCCGGTGCTGCTGGTCGACGAGGCTCGCAAGGCGTGAGCCCGTTCGAGCCCGAGCGGCTGGATGACGCGGCGTTCCTGACCGAGGCCGATCCGGCGGGCATGCTGCCCGCGGTGGCGTCCTCCGGCGCGCAGGTGCGCGCCTCGCACCGTGGCGCGCAGGAGGCGGGCGTCTCCCGGCTGTCGGCCGGCGACCGTCCCCGGGCGATCGTGATCGCGGGAGTGGGCGGTTCCGCCATCGCCGGCGACATGCTCGCGGCCGTGTGCGGCGGTGGGGTCCCGATCCCGATCCTGACCGTGCGCTCCTACCGTCTGCCGGGCTGGGTGGGCGCCGCCGACCTGGTCATCGCCGTCTCCGCCTCGGGCACCACCGAGGAGACCCGGACCCTGGCGCTGGAGGCGGTGCGCCGGGGTTGCCGGCTGATCACCGTGGGCCGCGCGGGGTCGCCGCTGGCGGCGATCGCCGAGCAGGCGTCCGCCCTGCACCTGCCGGTCGTGCCGGTGCAGGGGGCGGTCCGGCTGCCCCGGGCGAACCTCTGGGGCCTGACCATGCCCCTGATCGCCATCGCGTCGGCGCTCGGGCTGGCCGAGGTGGACGCCGACGCGGTCGAGGCCACGGCCAAGCGCCTGGAGGACATCGCGCACCGCTGCCGGCCGTCGAGCGAGTCGTTCATCAACCCCGGCAAGACGCTGGCGCTGGAGATGGCCGACTCGATCCCCATGGTCTGGGGGTCCTCGCCGGTGGCGACCGCGGCGGCGCACCGGCTGGCGACCCAGCTCAACGAGAACGCCAAGTACCCGGCGCTCTGGGGTGAGATCCCGGAGGTCGATCACAACCAGGTGGTGGCGCTGGACGGGCCGCTCGCCCAGCGCGACATCTTCGGCGACGAGCCGTCCCTCGCCCTGCGGCTGATCGTGCTGCGCGACCTGGAGGAGCATCCCCAGGTGAGCAAGCGGCGCGCGATGTCGGTGCGCCTGGCGCAAGATCGTGGCGTGCCGGTCAGCGAGATCACCGCCGAGGGCGAGCATCCGCTTGAGCGGCTTGCCTCGCTGGTGGGTCTGGTGGACTACGGGAGCGTCTATCTGGCGCTGGGCTTGGGCGTCGATCCCACTCCCGTGAGCGCCATCTCGGAACTTAAGGCAAGGCTTTCCCAATAAGATCTCCTTGACCGCTTTAACCGACGGGATCAGAGCACGGTGTTACGGATGGGTGGAGACTGCGGGTGAGCGCGGGCGGCGGTACCAAGGCGATCATCGCGGCGCTGGGGGCGAACCTGGCGATCGCGGTGGCGAAGTTCGTGGCGTTCGTCTTCACGGGCTCCTCCTCGATGCTGGCCGAGTCTGTGCACTCGGTCGCCGACTCGGGCAACCAGGCGCTGCTGCTGCTCGGTGGCAAGCAGTCGAAGAAGCGCGAGAACCGCAAGCATCCCTTCGGGTACGGCCGCGAGCGCTATTTCTACGCGTTCGTGGTCGCGGTCGTGCTGTTCACGATCGGCGCGGTCTTCTCCCTGTACGAGGGCATCGAGAAGATCATGAACCCGCACCACGTGGAGTCCCCGATCTGGGCCTTCGCCGTGCTGATCTTCGCGATCGTCGCCGAGGGGTTCTCCTTCCGCACCGCCATCGTCGAGTCCAACACCATCAGGGGCGACGCCTCCTGGTTCAACTTCATCCGCAGGGCCAAGGCTCCCGAGCTCCCCGTCGTGCTGCTGGAGGACTTCGGGGCACTGCTGGGCCTGCTGTTCGCGCTCTTCGGCGTGACGATGGCCGTGGTCACGGGCAACGGCGTCTGGGACGGCGTCGGCACGCTCATGATCGGCATCCTGCTGGCGATCATCGCGGTGATCCTCGCGATCGAGACCAAGTCCCTGCTCATCGGCGAGAGCGCCACGCCGGAGATCGAGGAGAAGATCTGCGAGGCGCTCGAGAACGCGCCCGAGGTGAGCAGGGTCATCCACCTGCGCACCCTGCACCTCGGCCCCGAGGAGCTCCTGGTCGCGGCGAAGATCGCGGTGGAGGGCGGCGACACGGCCGCCGACATCGCCAAGGGCATCGACGAGGCGGAGCGGCGCATCCGCGAGGCCGTGCCGATCGCCCGGGTCATCTACCTGGAGCCCGATCTCTACCGCGCCGGCCAGGCGGCCTCCTCCTCGAACGGGGTCGGCGAAGCCCACGCCTGAGCCCCGCCGGCCGGTTGGGTGACGCGTTCGATCAGCGGTCGCGGCGGAGCAGGCGCAGGGCCTTCTCCTTCTCGAAGTCCAGCGCGCGGCGCGGGGCGTGGAGGCGGCCGATGCGCAGCGCCAGGTCGCGCACGGCCTGGGCGACGGCGGGCTCGCTGAGGACGCGCATGCCGAACGCCAGCTCGGCGGGGGACACGTCGAAGCGCCGCTCCAGCTCCATCGCCTGGGTGACCGCCGCGAGCTCCTCCGGGCCGAACCGCCGGTGCGAGCCCCGCTCGCGCGTCGGGGGCAGCAGGCCGAGGGCCTCCCGGTAGCGGAGCATCCGCGGGGACAGTCCAAGACGCTTCGCCGCCTCAGTGATGCGCATGAGCCCAATTCTTACATTCTTTTGTCAGGTTCGCAGATCTGGGGATGCATTGGGGTGCGCGCGCCTCTTAAACTCGCAGTGACGCAATGACCGGGTTGAGGGGAACAACGCTATGGACTTCAAGGTCGCCGACCTTGCGCTGGCCGATTTCGGCCGCAGGGAGATCCAGCTCGCCGAGCATGAGATGCCGGGCCTGATGGCCATCCGCCGCGAGTACGCCGAGGCGCGCCCGCTGAGCGGGGCCAAGATCATGGGCTCGCTCCACATGACCATCCAGACCGCGGTGCTCATCGAGACGCTGGTAGCGCTCGGCGCCGACGTCCGCTGGGTGAGCTGCAACATCTTCTCCACCCAGGACCACGCGGCCGCCGCGGTCGTCGTCGGCCCCGAGGGCACCGTCGACGCCCCCAAGGGCGTGCCGGTGTTCGCCTGGAAGGGCGAGACGCTGGAGGAGTACTGGTGGTGCACCGAGCAGGCGCTCTCCTGGCCCGGCGGCGGCGGCCCCAACATGATCCTCGACGACGGCGGTGACGCGACCCTGCTCGTCCACAAGGGCGCCGAGTACGAGAAGGCCGGCGCCGTGCCGACCGCGGCGGAGGACGACGCGGAGGAGTGGAAGATCATCCTCGACCTCCTGCGCCGCACGGTGTCCTCCGAGGGCCGGTGGACCGCCGTGGCCAAGGAGATCAAGGGCGTCACCGAGGAGACCACGACCGGCGTCCACCGTCTCTACGAGATGTTCAAGGCCGGCTCGCTGCTGTTCCCGGCCATCAACGTCAACGACTCGGTGACCAAGTCGAAGTTCGACAACAAGTACGGCTGCCGCCACAGCGTCATCGACGGCCTCAACCGCGCCACCGACGTCCTCATCGGCGGCAAGGTCGCCGTGGTCGCGGGGTACGGCGACGTGGGCAAGGGCTGTGCCGACGCGCTGCGCGGCCAGGGCGCGCGCGTGATCGTCACCGAGATCGACCCGATCTGCGCGCTCCAGGCGGCCATGGACGGCTTCCAGGTCACCACGCTCGACGAGGTCGTCGGCATCGCGGACATCTTCGTGACCACGACCGGCAACTTCAACATCATCACGGCCGACCACATGAGCCGGATGAAGCACAACGCGATCGTGTCCAACATCGGACACTTCGACAACGAGATCGACATGGCCGGCCTGGCCAAGCTGCCGGGCATCGTGAAGACCGAGATCAAGCCGCAGGTCCACACCTGGACCTTCGCCGACGGTCACGCGATCATCGTGCTGGCCGAGGGCCGCCTGATGAACCTCGGCTGCGCCACCGGCCACCCCAGCTTCGTGATGTCCAACTCCTTCACGAACCAGGTGATCGCGCAGATCGAGCTGTTCACCAAGACCGAGGAGTACCCCATCGGCGTCTACGTGCTGCCCAAGCACCTGGACGAGAAGGTCGCGCGCCTCCACCTCGACGCGCTCGGCGTCAAGCTGACCCAGCTCACCAAGTCGCAGGCCGAGTACATCGGCGTGGACGTCGAGGGTCCGTACAAGCCCGACCACTACCGCTACTGATCGACCGGCCTTCCGGCCAGGCGAGGTCCCCGCGCGAGGTCGCGCGGGGACCTTTCGCACACTGGGGTGTACAGGGGGAACTGTGGATGTCGCGGACGCGTCGCTCGCCGAGGCGGGTGAACGGCGCATCGACTGGGCGCTGCGCTCGATGCCCGTGCTACGGGCCATCGGGGCGCGGTTCGACGCCGCGCGCCCGCTCGACGGCCTGAAGATCGCCGCGTGCCTCCACGTGACCGCGGAGACCGCGGTGCTCGTCGGCGCGCTGAAGGCCGGCGGCGCCGAGATCGCCCTGGCGGCCTCGAACCCCCTGTCCACGCAGAACGACGTCGCGGCAGCCCTGCGGACGTACGGCGTGGCGGTGCACGCCCGCGCCGGCGTGGACCGCGACACCTACTACCGGCACCTCCACCAGGCCCTCGACATCGGGCCCGACATCGTGCTCGACGACGGCTGCGACCTGGTCAACACGCTGCACACCGAGCGCGTCGAGCTGCTCGACGGGGTCACGGGCGGGTGCGAGGAGACCACCACGGGCATCATCCGGCTGCGCCAGATGGCGGCCGAGCACGCCCTGCGCTTCCCCGTCGTCGCGGTCAACGACACCCGTACGAAGCGGATGTTCGACAACAGGTACGGCACCGGCCAGTCCACGCTCGACGGCATCATGCGGGCGACCAACACGCTGCTCGCGGGCCGCACGATCGTGGTCGCCGGATTCGGCTTCTGCGGGCGCGGCGTGGCCGAGCGGGCCAGGGGGCAGGGCGCCCGGGTCATCGTCACCGAGATCGACCCGGTCAAGGCGCTGGACGCCAGCATGCAGGGCTACGAGGTGCTGCCGATGGTCGAGGCGGCGCGCGCGGGCGACCTGTTCATCACCGTCACCGGCAACCGCGACGTCATCAGGGGCGAGCACCTCGCCGAGATGAAGGACGGCGCCATCCTCGCGAACGCCGGGCACTTCGACGTCGAGATCGACGTGCGCGCCCTGGAGGGCATGGCGAGCGAGGTCCGGCTCGGCGTGCGGCCCCACACCGACGAGTACGTCCTCGCCGACGGGCGGCGGCTGCTGCTGCTCGCCGAGGGCCGCCTGGTCAACCTGACCGCCGCGGAGGGGCACCCCGCGGCCGTCATGGACATGTCGTTCTCCGCCCAGGCGCTGGCCGTCGCCTGGCTGGCCGAGGAGCGCGTACGGCTCGCGCCCGGCGTGTACGACGTGCCGGCGGAGATCGACGCGGAGGTGGCCCGGCTGAAGCTCGCCGCGGCCGGCATCGACATCGACACGCTCACCCCCCTGCAGAGCGACTACCTGCGCTCGTGGCGCTTCGGCTCCTGAGGTCCGTTCTTCGCCCCCGTTAACCGTCTTCGGATCATCGGCGCAGGCCAGGACCATGCTCCCGGCCCGCTAGGCGGTTATGTCGCGATTCGCTGACGTTTCATCATCGAACCGGCATCACTTGCGGATCGCGCCTCGCCAACGGTTGGGTAACCGCCCTCGACAGCCACCCCTCCGGGATGGGTTCCTTCATTCAGGAGCAAGCCCCAGCAAGCCGCAGGGCGCGTCATGGTACCGGCGGAAGCCCTGCTATCGGCCACACAGGTTCCCCATCTCGGCACGAGGAGGGCACATGGCCAACACGCGCCATCTCACCATCGCGGTCGTGGCGGCGGCGACGCTGCTCGCCACGGCCTGTCAGACGGACAGCGGCGGCGGTACGGGCAACTCGGCGACTCCCGAGCAGACGGGCAAGGCGGTGCAGGGCGGCACGCTGCGGCTCGTCGGAGGCGGCGACGTCGACCACCTCGACCCCACGAGCACGTACTACGTCGTGACCAACCAGATCCTGCGGACCTACGCCCGCCAGCTCTTCACGCTGCCCGGGTCGGCGGACCCCAAGAAGGCGGTGGAGGTCGTCCCCGACGTCGCCACCGAGATCCCGACGACGTCCAACGGCGGCCTCAGCCAGGACCTGCTGACGTACACGATCAAGATGCGCGACGGCGTCCAGTGGGACACCTCGCCGCCCCGCGCGGTCACGGCGCAGGACTACGTGCGCGGCTTCAAGCGGCTCTGCAACCCGGTGGCGGGCGCGGGGGCGCCGGGCTACTACACCAGCACGATCAAGGGGATGGCCGAGTACTGCGCGGCCTACGCGAAGGCGTTCGAGAAGGACACACCCACGCCGAAGGCCCTCGCGGACTTCCAGAACTCGCACGACATCGCCGGCGTGCGGGCCAAGGACGACAAGACGATCGTCTTCACACTGGTCCAGCCCGCGGGTGACTTCCTCAACCTCCTCGCGCTGAACTTCGCCTCGGCGGCTCCCCAGGAGTACGACCAGTACGCCCCCGACGACGCGGACTTCCGGCAGCACGTGATCTCCAACGGGCCCTACAAGATCACCAAGTACGTGGCGACCAAGGAGATCCGGCTGGAGCGCAACCCGGCCTGGAAGCAGGAGTCCGACCCGGTCCGCCACCAGTACGTCCAGGCCATCGAGGTCAAGGAGGGCGTCACCGAGCCGGACAGCGTGCAGCAGCAGCTGGAGGCCGGCAGCGCCGACCTGGCCTGGGACCTGCCGGTGCCGACCGCGCAGCTTCCC
Source organism: Sphaerisporangium viridialbum (assembly GCF_049674955.1). GTDB lineage: Bacteria > Actinomycetota > Actinomycetes > Streptosporangiales > Streptosporangiaceae > Sphaerisporangium > Sphaerisporangium viridialbum. Next base: position 1,474,720 of record NZ_CP187232.1, read on the forward strand.
CGGCTGAGCTCCTCCGGCGACCCGAACTACAAGGTCTACCCGGGCGCGATCACCAACCCGTACCTGGTGTTCAACCTCCAGAGCAAGAACGAGAACGGGGCCATGGGCAAGCTCGGGGTCCGCCAGGCCATCGAGTACGCCATCAGCAAGGTCGCGATCGGCAAGATCTACGGCGGCAAGGAGCTCAACACCCCGCTGCACACGGCGATCCCGCCGGGCAACATCGGGTACCAGGAGTACAACCCGTACCCGACGCCGAACGACGAGGGCGACGCGGCCAAGTGCAAGCAGACGCTCGCGGAGGCGGGCTACCCGAACGGCCTCACGCTCATCGGGGCGTTCCGCAACGCGGGCAACCACCCGTCGGTGTTCCAGTCGTACTCCGCGGACCTGAAGAAGTGCGGCATCACGGTCAAGGGACTGCCCGTGCGGCAGGGCGACTACTACGGCGCCTTCCTGCAGAACCCGTCGCTTGGCAAGGACAGCAAGTGGGACATCTCGGCGCCGGGATGGATCCCCGACTGGTACGGCAACAACGGCCGGTCGGTGTCGCAGCCGCTGTTCCAGACCAACTGCACCCCGGGCACGTCGAACTACGGCTGCTACAGCAACCCGCAGGTCGACGACCTGATCAAGCGGGCGCTGGCCGAGCCCGACCAGACCAAGGCGGCGGCCCTGTGGCACCAGGTGGACCAGAAGGTGCTGGCCGACGCGGTGATCGTGCCGTTCCAGAACCAGAACACGCCCATCTACCACGCGAAGCGGGTGAAGAACGCGCTCTACCTGCCGTCGTTCCAGCTCTTCGACCTCACCAACCTCTGGCTGGACCCGCCGACCCCATGACCCTCCTCGAAGTCAAGGATCTCACCGTCGGCTTCCCGACCGCGGACGGCCTGGTCCAGGCCGTCCGAGGCCTGTCGTTCAGCGTCGAGCCGGGGCGGACGCTGGCGATCGTCGGGGAGTCGGGGAGCGGCAAGACGGTGAGCACGCAGGCCATCCTCGGGCTGCTCCCCGAGGCGGACATCTCGGGGAGCGCGGTCTTCGAGGGCGTGGACCTTGTCTCGCTCGACGAGGAACGGCTCCGCCAGATCCGAGGCTCCGAGATAAGCGTGATATTTCAGGATCCGCTGACCAGCCTGCACCCGCTGTACAAGGTGGGCTGGCAGATCGCGGAGCTGATCCGCGTCCACGACTCCGGGGTGAGCCGCGCCCAGGCCAGGCGGCGCGCGGTGGAGCTGCTGGGCCTGGTCGGCATCCCCCGCCCTGACCGCAGGGTGGACGACTACCCGCACCAGTTCTCGGGCGGCATGCGGCAGCGGGCGATGATCGCGATGGCCCTCGCGCTCAACCCCAAGCTCGTCGTCGCCGACGAGCCCACCACCGCGCTCGACGCGACCGTCCAGGCGCAGATCCTGGACCTGATCACCCATCTCCAGCGGGAGTTCGACATCGCGCTGGTGCTGATCACCCACGACCTCGGGGTGGTCGCGGGGGTCGCCGACGAGGTCATGGTGATGTACGCCGGGCTGCCGGTGGAGCGGGCCGACCGGCGCACGATCTACTACCGCCCACATCATCCGTACACGAAGGGCTTGCTGGAGTCGATCCCCGGCAGCACGGGCGTGCGGCAGGGAAGGCTCCGGCCGATCCCCGGCCAGCCGCCCAGCATGATCGCGGTGCCCTCCGGCTGCGCGTTCCACCCGCGCTGCCGGTACGCCATGCCCGTGTGCGCGGCCGAGCGCCCGCCCCTCGGCCGGGTCACCGGAGACGGCGACCACGCCTCGGCCTGCTGGCTGCCGCACCAGGCCGTCGGCCTCACCGAGGAGGCGGAGGCCGTACGGCTGCGCGCCTCGGGAACCGAGGCCCGGTGAACGCGGCCCTCGCGAACGGAGGCCCGGTGAACCTTCTGGAAGTGGACGACCTGGTCAAGCACTTCCCGATCCACGAGGGCGCCGTGCTGCGCCGCACGGTCGGGCAGGTGCACGCCGTCGACCGGGTCAGCCTGACGCTGGCGCCCGGCGAGACCCTCGGCCTGGTGGGCGAGACCGGCTGCGGCAAGTCCACGCTGGCCCGCTGTATCGCGGGACTGCACCCGGTGACCTCCGGCAAGGTCACCTTCGACGGTCAGGACATCACCAACCTCTCGCGCAGTGCCATGCGGCCGTTCCGCAGGGACATCCAGGTGATGTTCCAGGACCCGTACGGCTCGCTGAACCCCCGCAGGCGCGTCGGCTCGATCATCGCCGACCCCCTGGTCATCCACGGTGTCGGCACCTCCCAGGAGCGGCGGCGCACGGTGGCGGAGCTGATGGAACGCGTCGGGCTGAACCCGGAGCACTACAACCGCTTCCCCGCGGAGTTCTCCGGCGGCCAGCGGCAGCGCATCGGCGTGGCCCGCGCCCTCGCGCTGCGCCCCCGGCTGATCATCTGTGACGAGCCGGTGTCGGCCCTCGACGTGTCGATCCAGGCCCAGATCCTCAACCTGCTCAAGGACCTCCAGGACGACTTCGGGCTGACGTACCTCTTCATCGCGCACGATCTGTCGGTGGTGCGGCACGTCAGCGACCGCATCGCGGTGATGTACCTCGGCCGGGTGGCCGAGCTGGCCGACGCCGACGAGCTGTACGAGCGCCCCCGCCACCCGTACTCCGACGCCCTGCTGTCGGCCACGGCCGTGGCCGATCCGGACGCCGCCGACCGGCGTGAGCGCGTCATCCTCACCGGCGACGTCCCCTCGCCGATCGACCCGCCGTCCGGCTGCCGGTTCCACCCGCGCTGCCCGAGGGCGCAGGAGGTCTGCGCGGCCGAGCAGCCCGCGCTGGAGGGAACCGTGCCGGAGGGTCCTGTGCTGGAGGGTCCTGTGCTGGGAGGAACCGCGCACCTGACGGCCTGCCACTTCCCGATCGATCAGCCGGCGGACGGGGGGACGAGGTGACGCTCACCGAGATACGCCCGGAGGCGGTGCCCGGCAAGGTCATCGCCGGGCGCAGCCCGTGGGCACTTGCCTGGGCGCGCATCCGCACCGACAAGGTGGCCCTGGCCTCGGCGGTCATCGTGGTCCTGCTCCTCGTGCTCGCCGCCGCCGCGCCGCTCATCGCGCAGTGGAGCGGCCACGGCCCCGACGACCAGTTCCGCGACATCGGTATCACCGACCAGGGCCTGCCGGTCGCGCCGAACGGGACGTTCTGGTTCGGCACCGACCGCCTTGGCCGCGACCTGTTCATCCGCGTCCTGTACGGCGCCCGCGTCTCGCTGGTCGTCGGCGTGGTGTCCACCGGGTTCGCGGCGCTGCTCGGGGTCGCCGTGGGGCTGCTGGCCGGGTTCTACGGCGGCGTGATCGACACGCTCCTGTCGCGGCTGATGGACGTCGTGCTGTCGTTCCCTTACCTGATCTTCGCCATCGCGGTCGTCTCCATCGCCGGGCCGTCGCTCGCCGCGACGATCGCGGTGATCGCCTTCTACTCCTGGGCGGCGATCGCCAGGATCGTGCGCGGGCAGACCCTGTCGATCAACCAGCGGGAGTACGTCGAGGCCGCCAGGTCGCTCGGCGCGAGCGACGCGCGCATCATGTTCGTCGACATCCTGCCCAACCTGCTGGCCCCGGTGATCGTGCTGGTGACCCTGCTGGTGCCGACGGCGATCGTGTTCGAGTCGACGCTGTCCTACCTCGGCCTCGGCATCGTCCCGCCCACCCCCTCCTGGGGCAACCTGCTCAGCGAGGCACAGGGCTTCTACCGGGTCGCGTGGTGGTACCTCACCTTCCCGGCGGGGAGCCTGCTGCTCGCCACGCTGGCGTTCAACCTGCTCGGGGACGGCGTCCGCGACGCGATCGACCCGAGGACCGAACGGCTCTTCAGCAGGCGCAGGGGCATCCTGCGAAGGCGGAGCGGCAGGAAGAAGAGCGTGAAGAGCAGGGAGGGCTGATCCGATGTTCCGGCGCTTCCTCATCAGGCGGGTGCTGCTCGGCGTGGTCGTGCTGTGGCTGGTCACGCTGGGGACGTTCTTCATGTTCTTCGTTGCGCCCGGCGATCCGGCGCGGACGCTGGCAGGGCGGCAGGCGACCCCCGAGCAGGTCGACCTGATCCGCCGCGACCTCGGCCTCGACCGGCCGATCCTCGTGCAGTACGGCGACTACATGGGCCGGCTGCTCCACGGTGACCTCGGCAAGTCGTACTTCAACGGGGAGCCGGTGGGCAAGCTGGTCGCCGCCGACCTGCCGCCCACCCTGTCGCTCGTCCTCGGCGGCGCGGTGCTGTGGTTCCTGGTCGGCGTCAGCGCCGGGGTGCTCAGCGCCACCCGGGCGCGCTCGCCGCTGGACAGGGCGCTGACGTTCCTGGCCCTGGCGGGAGTCTCGATGCCGACCTTCGTCATCGGGCTGCTCCTGCTGTACCTGCTGTTCTTCCAGCTCACCAAGGCCGGTGTGCCGATCTTCCCGCCCGACTCGTACGTCGGCCTCTCCGAGAGCCCTGGCGAATGGGCGCGGCACCTGATCCTGCCCTGGGTCACGCTCGCCACCGTGCAGGCCGCGACCTACCTGCGGCTCACCAGGGGGTCGATGCTCGACGTGCTGGGCGAGGACTACATCCGCACGGCCCGCGCAAAGGGGGTGCCCGAGCGCCGGGTGATCGTCCGGCACGGACTGCGGTCGGCGCTGACACCGGTGGTGTCCCAGCTCGGCGTGGACGTCGGCACGCTCATCGGGGGCGTGGTCGTCACCGAGTCGGTGTTCGGCCTCGGCGGGGTCGGGCAGGCGGTGGTCCAGGCGTTCGTCAGCGGCGACCTGCCGGTGATCATGGGGGTCGTGCTCATCAGCGCGGCGGCGGTCGTGGTGGCGAACCTGCTGGTCGACGTGGCGTACGCCCTGCTGGACGCGAGGGTGCGGCTCGCCTGACGGGGACTGAGAGGTGGGTATGGCCGGCGCGACCTCTCCCTCACGCGCCGGGCCATACCCGTTCCCACGTAGCGGGCTAATGCCCCAGTAGCCCGCTGGAACATCCCGTGCCCGTGCATGCCGCATGTATGCACAGGCTTGCCGAAAAATCTACGCCGGAGGGATGAAACCACCCGCCGTCGGCCGCGTTTCCCCTGCTGGGGACGGCCGAGCGGCGGTCGGCGTACCGTACGAAACCGCCGGCTGCCAGGAGGGCGGGGGGAGCGGGACGGGGGGCCCGGGGAGAGGGGGGACCGCTCCGTACGGCGAGGAGTGCTGCCGCATCTGGCGCGCCAGCCGTACCTCGGTGCGGCGGCGGCGCTCGGCCAGCACGGCGGCCAGATACGCGTGGGGAGGCGCGGCCGGCGGGGGCGGCGGCGAGACGAAGGTCGCGAACTGGGCGGCGATCCGGGACCCCATGTCGTGCCGGACGGCGGGGGAGAGCTGGTGCCAGCGCGAGAGGTACTGCCTCGCGGTGGCGGCGAGGTCCTCGGGCAGCCGGGAGAGCTCCAGAGTCGTCGCCCAGCGGGCGAGCGGCGCGGGCATCTCTGGCGGCGGGGCCTGGCGCGGGGCCCGCTCGGAGATCACGATGGTCCCGGAGAAGACGTCACCGAGCCGCTTACCCTGCGGGGAGATCAGCGAGCTGATCAGCGCGGGGGCGCCGAAGAACATCCAGAACTCCAGGAGCCCCGACAGGCCGCGGAACAGCGCCTGCCGGAAACGCTCCGGGCCGCCGTCGTCGCTGACGACCCGCAGGCCCATGGCCAGCTTGCCGAGGCTGCGGCCCCGGCTGAGCGTCTCGAAGATCACGGGGTAACCCACGATGACCAGCGCGCTCAGCAGGATCGTGAGCGCCACCGCGACCGCTTCCTCCGCGACGAACGACAGCATGCCGAGCAGCAGGCTCAGCCCCAGGATGGCCAGGAACTGCAGCACCATGTCGATCAGCAACGCCAGGGCCCGGCTCGGCAGCTGGGCCACCCGTACCTCTACGACGACGGCCTCGCCGGTTACGACATCTGCCACGTCCCCCACCCTATCCATCGGGCCAATAGGCTCTCGTGCGTGGACATCGACGCGTTTGTCTCCGCGCACAAGCCGACGTGGGACCGGCTCGAGACCCTGGTGCGGCGCCGCGGCTCGCTGAGCGGGCCCGAGGTGGACGAGCTGGTCGACCTCTACCAGCGCGTCGCGACGCACCTGTCCATCGTGAGGACGGGCTCCGACCAGCTCCTGGTGGGCCGGCTCTCGGCGCTCGTCGCGCGGGCGCGCTCGGCGGTCACGGGGGCGCACACGCCGGCCTGGCGGGACTTCATCCGCTTCTTCACCGTCTCGTTCCCGGTGGTCGCCTACCGTGCCCGGTGGTGGTGGGCCGTCACCTCGGCGGTGTTCCTGCTGGTCTCCCTGGCGGTCGGCATGTGGGTGGCGCGCAACCCCGACGTCCAGGCCGCCATCGCCGGACCTGAGCAGATCAAGCAGCTCGTCGAGCACGACTTCGCCGACTACTACTCCGAGCATCCGGCGGGAGCGTTCGCCGGGCAGGTGTGGATCAACAACGCCTGGGTCTCGATGCAGGTGATCGCCACCTCCGTGCTGCTCGGCATCCCGATCCCGTACATCCTCTGGCAGAACGCCGCGAACGTCGGCGTCTCCGCCGGGCTGATGGCCTCCCGCGACCGGCTCGACGTCTTCTTCGGCCTGATCACCCCGCACGGCCTGCTGGAGCTGACGGCCGTCTTCCTCGCCGCCGCCGTCGGCATGCGCCTCGGCTGGACCGCCATCGACCCGGGGCCGAGGAAGCGCACGGAGGCGCTCGCCGAGCAGGGACGGGCCGTGGTCGCCGTCGCGCTCGGCCTGGTGGTGGTCCTGCTGGTGTCGGGGCTCATCGAGGCGATGGTGACCCCCTCGGCCCTGCCCACGTGGGCGCGCGTGGGCATCGGGGTTGTGGCCGAGGCCGCGTTCCTGGCGTACGTCGTGTTCTTCGGCCGCCGGGCCCTGCGGGCCGGCGAGACCGGCGACCTCGAACGCGCCCCCGACGTCGCCCCGTCGAGCGGCGGCCGGTCGCCGGTCCCGTTCATCAGGTGAAAGTCGGGCTACAGCGCCTTCAGGAACTTCGCGGCGATCGGCGCGGCCACGCCGCCACCGGTGCCGCCGTTCTGGACGAGCACCGCGAACGCCAGGTCGTCCCGGTAGCCGATGAACCACGCGTGCGACTTCGCCCCCGCGACCTCGGCGGTGCCGGTCTTGCCCGCGGTTCCCGAGGGGAGACCGGCCTGCGCGGCGGTGCCCCGGGTGACCACGGCGCCCATCATCGCGCGCAGACCGGAGACCACGCCGCCGTCCAGCGGCACCTGGGCCGGTGAGCCGGCGGGGGGCGCGTCGGTCATGATGGCGGGCTTCCAGACGCCGCTCGCGACGGCGGCGGCCGCCTCGGCCATGCAGAGCGGGCTGGCCTGCACCGAGTTCTGGCCGATGGCGTCGGAGCCCAGCTCGTTCAGGTCCTTGTACGGGCTGATCCGGCAGAAGCTGAGGCCGGGCTTCTCGCGGAACCCGAAGCGGTCGGCGGCCTCGGCGCGAAGGCGGTCGTCGCGCAGCCGCTCGTAGGTCTGCCGCACGAAGGTGGTGTTGCAGGACAGGGCGAACGCCGTGGTGAGGGTCACGGTGCCGTGGTCGGCGCCCCCGTCGTTGGTGAAGGTCCTTGCGTTCGGGATGGTGTAGCTCCCCGGGCACGCCACCTGCGACTCCGGAGTCAGGCCGGTGCCGAACAGGGCGGCGGAGGTCACCACCTTGAACGCCGAACCCGGCGGGTACAGGCCGTTGAACGCCCGCCTGCCGCCCAGCGTGTCCGCCACCGCGCGCACCTGGCCGGACCGGGCGTCCATGGCCACGATCGCCGAGGGCTGCCCGACGCCGTCCAGCGCGCGGGCGGCGGCCGCCTGGACGGCCTGGGAGATCGTGCTGCGCGTTTCCGGCTGCGGCGGGGTGGGGGAGGCCAGGAGCACCCGGCCCGAGGGCACCTCCTCCAGCTTCAGGGTGACCACCGACGCGTCCAGCCCGGTGAAGTAGTCGCCCGCCCTGCTGTCGGAGGGGAAGTGCAGGCCCTCTCGGGTGAGCGTGGACGGCCTTCGGACCTGGGTCTCCTTGAGCCGGATGCTCCCGCCGTCCTTGAGGGAGGGGTGCAGCGTCTCGGGGGCCCAGAGCACCTTCCAGGCCCCGTTCCGGGACGCCAGGCGCAGCACCGAGGAGAACGGCCAGCGGCCCAGCCCCGTGACCTCCCGGACCCCCTGGAAGGGCACCTCGGCCGCCTCCTCGCCCTGGCGGCGCACCGCGCCCGGGCTGAGCGAGAGGGACGCGATCCGCAGGTCGGCCGTGAACCGCCGGTGCCGATCGGCGAAGTCGGCCGGAGGGCCGTCAACCAGTGCGGCCATGGTGGCGAAGTCTCCGGCCCGCCAGGCGTCGAAGTAGCGCGTCGCGGTCGCCTCGGGACCCGTCGGCACGGCCGCCTGGGACGTCTCGGCGGCGGGCGAGGGCGCCTGGGTCGTGGCCTCCATCGGCGGCGGCGTCTCGGCCGGCAGGAGGGTCGGCGCGGGCGCCGAGGCCGGTGGCGCCCCGCCGGTCGACCGTACGGGCGCGGGGGACTGCCGCGCCCGTGGCGAGGCGTCCACGGGGCCCGGACCGGTCACCAGCGCGTACACGCCGAACGCGATGATCGCCACCACCAATGCGATCATCACGAGAGGCCATCGCTCGCGCATGCAGTTGACACCGCCCGGTTTCCACGCGTGTATACCAGCGAAAAGATCGTAAACGTGGCAACAAGCGTGGACCAGGCTTTTCCCTTGAACGGCAGATTGCTCGCCGCTAAAGCGTCAATTGAATGCGGGCCGGAACTCCTCGGCCGCGCGGTCGGCGCCTGCTTCCCCGGTGCGGGCGCGCTGCGCGCCCGCACCGGCACCTCCGCACGACGACCTGATCGGACTATGTGGCGGCGGACACGACGCTCTGCGCATGCCCGCGCCTGCGGCAAGGGCGTCCGCCTTAAATCGGATATAGAGGTATAAACTTCGCGAATGGGGTGAATCAGGGGGGCTGTGATGGACGATTCCCATGGGCGTATCGGTCGAGGTGCGATCGGCGGCGCTCAAGGGGAGGGCGCCGGGGTTCGGCGGCGCTCGTTCCTCAAGGGCGCGATGGCGCTGGGCGCGGCGGGTGTCGCGGCAGGCAGGATGCCCGAGGCCACCGCGCGCGCCGCGACAGGCCACGGCCCCTCCACGTTCCCGTTCCACGGGCTTCACCAGGCCGGGATCGACCGGCCGCCCCCGACGCAGGCCCAGCCGGTCGCCGGCTTCGCCTCGTTCGAGGTGACCGCGGCGAACCGGAACCAGCTCACCGACCTCTTCCGCGCTCTCACCGACCGCGCCCGCTTCCTCGCCTCCGGTGGCGCGCCGCCGAACACGGCACCACGGGACAACGACCTCCTGGGCGCGATGGTCGTGCCTGACGGCCTCACCATCACCGCGGCCGTCGGCGCGTCGCTGTTCGACGACAGGTACGGCCTCGCCCCGCGCAAGCCCGTACAGCTGGAGAGGATGCGGGCGTTCGAGCACGACGATCTCGATGAGGAGCAATGCCACGGTGACCTGCTGCTACAGCTGTGCGCGAACCACCAGGACGTGCTGGCGCACGCGCTGGTCGACATCATGGCGCACACCGACGGTGCCCTGCGGCCGCGCTGGCGGGCGGACGGGTTCCGGAACCCACCCCGCCCGAGCGGCACCCCGCGCGACATGCTCGGCTTCAAGGACGGCATCGCCAACCCCGACACCGGCGACGCGCGGCAGATGAACCAGCTGGTCTGGGCGCAGCCGCGGACGCGGGAGCCCGCCTGGACGGCCGGCGGCACGTATCAGGCCGTTCGCGTCGTCCGCTTCTTCATCGAGAAATGGAACACGGTTCCGATCGGGCGGCAGGAAAGCATCATCGGCCGCCGCAAGGCCACCGGCGCCCCCATGTACGGCACCGACGAGAGCCAGGACCCGGTGTACACCAACGACCCGCAGGGCAGGCTGACCCCGCTGCACGCCCACATCCGCCTGGCCAACCCGCAGACGCCGGAGACGGCCGCCACCAGCGCGATCCTGCGCCGCAGCTACCAGTTCGACCGGGCTCCCCGCCCGGGCGGCGCGACGGACATGGGGCACGTCTTCTGCTGCTACCAGCGGGAACTGCACACCTACATCGCCATGCAGACCCGGTTGGAGAGCGAGCCCCTGGTCGAGTACATCAGCCCCTTCGGCGGCGGCTACTTCTTCGTGCTGCCCGGCGTGCGGGACACCCATGACCACTACGCGAGCGGCCTGCTGGCGACCTGATCGGGGATGCGGATGCGACGTCTGGCCCGGGAGAGGCTGATCGGTCTGTGCTTCCTCGTCCTGGTGGCGGGGATCGCTCCGGCCTCCGGCACCGTGCGTGCCGTCGCTGATGGGGGACGGCCGGCCGATTCGCTCCTGTACGTGACCAACCAGTTCGACGGCACGCTATCGGTGGTGGACACGCGTACGAGAAAGGTGATCGCGACCGTTCAGGTCGGCAGTGCCCCGTCGGGGGTGGCGGTGAGCCCGGACGGTCGTCTGGTCTACGTCGCCGACCAGGATTCCGGCGACCTGTGGCTGGTCGACGCGCGTGCGCGGCGGGCGGTCGCGGCCGTACGGGTCGGCGGGGCGCCGACGGCTGTGGCGGCGAGCCCGGACGGGCGGTTCGCCTACGTCGCCGGCGGCGGATCGAACAGCGTGTCGGTGATCGACGTGAGCGCCCGCCGGGCCACCGCGACCGTACCGGTGGGGACGGAACCGGTCGGCGTGGCGGTGAGCCCGGACGGTCGCAGGGCCTACACAGCCGACGAGGGATCGAACACCGTGTCGGTGATCGACACCCGCGCCGGCCGCGTGACCGCGACGGTGCCGGTGGGGTCCGGGCCGGTCGGCGTGGCGGTCAGCCCCGATGAAAGATCCGCCTATGTCGTGAACGAGGCCGCCGCGAGCCTCTCGGTGATCGACACACGTGCCTCGCGGGTGGTGGCGAACGTGCCGGTCGGCGTGGGGCCCTTCGGCGTGGCGGTAGGTCGGGGGCACGCTTATGTGGCGGGCCTCGGAACCGCCACCGTGCCGGTGGTCGACACGGGCACCCGGCGGGTCGTGGCGAGGATCAAGGACGGCACCCCGGGCATCACGGATCCGTTCGCGGTCGCGGTCGGAAGGGACGCCATCTACGTCGTCAACCAGGGCGACGGCGACGTCGCGGTGATCGACCCGGCGGCGAACAGGGTCGTCGCGACCATCCCGGTCGGTTCCACTCCGTACGGGATCGCGGTCGCCCCCGCTCGCTAGCGGCGGCGCGCCGGAGATCGGTCAGAGGCGGCCGGTGGCTTTCATGGCCAGGTAGGTGTCGGCGAGGGCGGGGGCCAGGTCGTCGGGGGTGGCGTCCACGACTTCGCAGCCGTGGCGGCGTAGCCGGGCCGTGAGCCGTGCGCGCTCGCCGCGCAGGTGCTCGGCCGCCGCCGCGTCGTAGACCTGCTCGGCCGTGCCACGGCCCGCCGCCATCTCGGCGACGCGCGGATCGGCGACGGCGGCGACCAGCACGACGTGGCGCGAGGCGAGCTGGGGGAGCACAGGGAGCAGGCCCTCCTCCATGGCCGCCGGGTTCAGGTCGGTGAGCAGGACGACCAGGCACCGCCGCTTGGCCCTGGCCAGTACGGCCGCGACCATGCTCGCGGAGTCCGCCTCGACCAGCTCGGCCTCGATGGGCGCCATCACGTTGACCAGCGCCGACAGCGAGTCCGTACGGGAGGCGCCGGACATCCACGCCCGTACGGCGCGGTCGTGGGCGAGGAAGTCGACGCGGTCCCCGGCGCGGGTCGCGAGGGCGGCCAGCAGCAGGGCGGCGTCCATCGACCAGTCGAGACGCGGCCATCCGGCGGCGGTCGTGGCCGCGACGCCGTCCGCGCGGCGCCCCGACCCGCCCACCGGGAGAGCCGGGAGAAGCGGGGAGGTGCCGCTGCCGGGGCCGGGCGGTGCGGGGATGGGGGAGGTGCCGACGCGGCCGGCCGAGGTGCGGCCGGTGTCGAGGACGATCAGGACGCGGCGGTCGCGTTCGGGGCGCCAGGTCCTGACGACCACGTCCGAGCGGCGGGCGGTGGCACGCCAGTCGATCGAGCGCACGTCGTCGCCCACGACGTACTCGCGCAGGGAGTCGAACTCCGTGCCCTGGCCGCGCACCAGGGCCGGATGCTGCCCCTCCAGCTCGCGGAGCTTGGACAGCTTCGCGGGCAGGTGCTTGCGGCTGAGGAAGGGCGGCAGCACCCGCACGGTCCAGGGCACGTGGTGCGACCCCTGGCGGGCGGCCACGCCGAGGGGGCCGAGCGACCGCACCGTGATCGTGACGGCCTGGCGGTCGCCGCGCCGCGACGGCGTGAGCGTCGTGACGAGGCGGCGGCGCTCGCCGCCCGGGACGTCGAGGCGCAGGTGGCGCGGGCTCGCGCCGGCCGACGGCGGCCAGGCGTCACGCAGCGTGCCGCGTACGCGCCGACGTCCGGGGTTCTCGACGACCAGCTCCACCGCGACCGACTCGCCCAGCCGTACGAGACGCTCGCCCGCGCGCCGGAAGCGCAGCGGGCGCACGCCCCCGGCGAACAGCAGGTCGACCGCGACGAGCGCGCACAGCAACAGCAGCAGGCCGAGCACGGCGTAGGCGGGTCGCGGGGCGAACAGCACGCCCACGGCGCCCAGCGCCGCGATCAGCCCCGCGCGGCCGGTCAGCGCCATCAGCGGGGGACCGGGACCGAGGCGAGCACGCCGTCGAGCAGCCCGTCCGGTGTCGCGCCCTCCAGCTCGGCTTCGGGACGGAGCTGGACGCGGTGCCGCAGGGCGGGCTTGGCCAGGGCCTTCACGTCGTCCGGGGTGACGTAGGACCGGCCGGACAGCCAGGCCCAGGCACGGGCGGCCGCGAGCAGCGCGGTCGCGCCACGCGGGGACACGCCGAGCTGCAGGGACGGGGACAGGCGGGTGGCCCGGGCCAGGTCGACGATGTACCCGAGCACCTCGGGAGCCACGTGGACCTTGGCGACCTCGGCCCGCGCCGCGGCGAGGTCGGCGGCCGTCGCCACCTGCTTGACGTGCGACAGGTCCTTCGGGTCGAAGCCGAGCGCGTGGCGTTCGAGCACCGCGATCTCCTGGTCGCGCGGCGGCAGCGGCACGGTCAGCTTGAGCAGGAACCGGTCGAGCTGCGCCTCCGGCAGCTGGTAGGTGCCTTCGTACTCGATGGGGTTCTGCGTGGCGACCACCACGAACGGGTCGGGCAGTCTCACCGGCGAGCCGTCCACGCTGACCTGCCGCTCCTCCATGGCCTCAAGCAGCGCGGCCTGGGTCTTCGGAGGCGTGCGGTTGATCTCGTCGGCGAGCAGGAGGTTGGTGAAGATCGGGCCTTCGCGGAAGGCGAACTCCGCCGTCTTGGCGTCGTACACCAGCGAGCCGGTGATGTCTCCCGGCATCAGGTCGGGCGTGAACTGCACCCGCTTGAAGTCCATGGACAGGGTGGCGGACAGCGTGCGCACCAGCAGCGTCTTGGCCACGCCGGGGACGCCCTCCAGCAGCACGTGCCCCTTGCACAGCAGGGCGATCACCAGTCCGGTGACCACGGCGTCCTGCCCCACGACGGCCTTGCCCACCTCGGCGCGCAGCGCTCCGAGGGCGTCCCTGGCCAGGTCGCCGGGGATGGAGCCGGACGGCTCGCGGGCCGGGGGCGGCGGGACGTCCGCGGGGACGCCGGCCGGAGGCGGCGGCGTCCCGGAAGGCCCGTAGGACGGCCCGGGAGGTGTGGAAGGACCTGGATATCCCGAAGGGCCCTGGCCTTCGACGGGCTCGGGAAGTCCTGGACCTCCGGGAGCCGCCGAGGGGTGACCGGGCGATCCGCTCAAGTGGCCTCCGGGCGGAGGTGTGGTCACGGCTCTCGTACCTGCCTTTCCAAGGTGTCGAGGTGGCCGGCCAGGGCGACGAGCCCGGCGTCATCCGCCGGTATCAGGCCGTACATGACCGAACGCACCCAAACCGCATCCTGCCCGGTCCGGAGAGCAGTCGCGGCGATGATCTCATTGGGCGTCGCGTCACCGGACAGCCCGAGCCTCGGGGCGAGCCGGGCGGCGGTCGCCGCCCGCAGGGTGGCGGAGGCGCGGTCGCGGGCCCGGCGGGCGCGGTAGAGGCGGCCACGCCCCTCGACGGTCTCCGCCGCTCGCACGACCACGGGCAGCGCCTCGACCACCACGGGGCCGAGACGGCGGCCCCGCCACAAGGCCGCCAGAAGCAGCGCGACGCCGAGCTGGAGCACTGCCCAGGGCACTCCGGCGGGGACCAGGTCACCGGCGGAGGCGTCCCCTGAGCCGGGGATCAGCCCCGACTCGTCCGGCACCAGCCAGATCAGGACCGGCCTGGCGCCCGCGAGGTTGATCGCCAGCGCGGCGTTGCCGTCCTCCGCGAGCCGCTGGTTCGTCATGAACGCGCCGTCGGCTACCACGGTCACCACACGGGAGCTGAAAGAGCGCACCAGGCTCGGCCCGTCGCCGCTCGGATAGCAGCCGACCGACCCGGTGGGCACGCTGAGGGCGGCGCCTCCGGTGAACGCGCTGCCCGCCCGGACGGCGGCGGGAAGGTCGCATCGCGGCTCCCTCGACCGTACGGCCGCCTGGCCGCTCGCCGTGATCCCGGGAGCGAGGCCGAGCAGGCCGGGGGTCGTACCGACGATCAGCCGGTCGGCGCGGGTGCGCGAGAGCGTGGCGATGTCGTCGTCGCCGAGGTAGGCGGTGCTGGACACGAGCAGCTGCGCGCCCGGCCCGTCCAGGCGTACGACGTCCTCCGCGGTGGAGACCCGCTCGACCCGGACCCCGCGCCGGCCCAGGATCTCGGCGAGGGCCTTGCCGCCGGTGAGCGTCGCGTTGGCGGGGTCGAGACGCCGGCCCTCGGTGGAGGTGCCGGTGACCAGCGCGGTGAGCGCCGCGACGACGATGACGATCACGCCGAAGAGCACCATGCCCCGGCCGCCGCGCCAGATGCTCCGCGCGGTCGGGGACGTCGAGGTCGCGGGGCCGCTCGGAGCCGCTCGCTCCGGTGCCGTGACCGTCATGGGGCGTCTCCCCTGACGGATCCGGCGGCGGGCCGCCTCGGCGCCGTGGCGGTCATCGGGCGCCCGCCGCGGCCGGGGTGACCGCCGCCGGCCTGGCGGCGCGCAGGTCCCGGTCGAGCTCCGACATGGCCTGGCAGCCCTCCGCGGTTCCCGGCGCCTCGCCGTAGGTCACGTCGTCGAACAGGCGGGCCGCCACGGCCAGCCGCGCGGCGAACGCGGGGAGCTCCCGGCCCGCGGCGTCGGCCAGCTCGTCCGCCGTCCTTCCGGGCTGCGGCGCGACGATGGCCCGGTGCTCCAGGTCGCGTGCGATGGCTCTGAGCCGCTCGCGGATGGCCTCGGCCCAGCGCGACTCCCCGGCGAGGCGCTCGGCCTCGGCCCGGTGCTCGTCGGCCGTGCGCTCGCGGGTGCCGAAGAGCCCGTCGGCGGCGGCCCGGCGGCTCCGCGTGGCCCGCTTGGCCTGCCAGGCGATCAGCAGGACCAGGGCGGCGACGATCAGCAGCACGATGACCAGCGCGAACACGCCCCCGGGGACGCCTCCGGGCGCGTTGCCGAGCAGGCCGTCGAGGAACTCCTCCACGGTCCTGAAGAGCCGGTCGATCAGCGACTCCTGCTGGTACTCGGGCCTGACGAGCTCCTCCACGGCCCTGCGGCGCGCTTCGTCCCGCCCGATGTCGTCGAGGACCACGGCGTCGGCCAGGGCGCCGATCACAGAGATGATCACGGCGCTCCGGGGGTGCCGGTGGTGTGCGGCCCGGCCGGCCCGGGCGCGTACGGCCCGGCCCCGTACGGCCCGCCAGGCCCGGGACCGTGCGGCCCGGTGGGGCCGGACGCGTGGGGACCCGCGGCGTGGGACGGGTGCCACAGGTCGTCGGCCGTGGCCGGCACCCAGCCCTGGCGCTGCTGTTCGATCGCGGCGGTCTGCAGCACGAGGTCGAACGCCTCGGCCCGCATCCGCCGGTCGGTGTAGAGCAGGCCGTTGACCCCGGCCTGGATGGGATAGATGATCATCGAGCTGAGGATGCCGCCCACGATGAACAGGATGGTCGTCACCACCGTGGCGGCGACGCTGCCCTGCCCGCCGAACGACACGACGATGCTGATGATGTTGACCGGCACCGACAGCACGCCGCCGAGGACGCCGACCAGGAGCTGGGTCAGGATCAGGATGCCCAGCACCCGCCAGAAGTCCCCGCTGACGAGCCCCCACGACCTGCGCATCGAGTCGACGACGCCGCGCCGCTCCAGCACGACCGCCGCTGCGGCCAGGGAGAAGCGGGTGCTGATGAACAGGGCGTAGGCGACGTAGGCCAGGACGAGCACCAGGCCGGTGAGCAGGATGGCGGTCACGCTCGCACCGGCGGCGCCGAGGGCCACGAGGAGCGCGACCGCCACGGCGAGCGGGGCGAGCGCGATCAGCCCGGTGAGCAGCGCCAGCCCGAACAGGGCGGCCAGCCGCGAGCGGGTGAGCCGCCAGGCCTCGCCGATGGTGATCCTGCCGCCGAAGACCGAACGGCCGAGGACCCTCGTCAGGACGCCGGTCAGCATGGTGACGAGGAAGAACTGCACGATCATCGACAGGACGGCCCCGCCAAGCTGGGCGATCAGCCCGCCCATCGGCACGCCGGCGCCCGGCTCGATCGCCGCGGGGTTCGCCAGCAGGTCGCCCATGGAGCGGTAGTACACCGCCTGGCCGACCGCCAGGGGCAGCGTGCCGATCGCGGCGGCGATGGCCGACAGGCCGAGTGTGGCCTTGGGGTTGGAGCGGATCAGCTTGATGGTGCCGTCGAGGATGTCGCCGAGGCCGAGCGGGCGCAGCGGGATGATGCCCGGGCGCAGGGCCTGGGGCGGCGGGCGGTAGCCGTACGGCTGCCCGTAGGCGGGCGCCTGCCCGTACGGCCCGTACGGGCCCTGGCCGTAGGAAGGCTGGTGCGGGGCCTGCGCGTTCGGGTCGTGACCGGGCGGAACCGGCGCCGCCTGGCCGTCAGGGGCCTGCCCGTAACCGGGCCGGCCATAACCGGGCTGGTCGTAGGGGGTCTGGCCGGGTGATGGGGCGGGCTCGCCCGCGGGCGGGCCTGAGCCGCCGGGAGCGGTCCACGGCGTCGGGCCCTGGCCGGAGTACGGCGGAGGCTGGTTCTCCGCCCAACCCTGGGGCGTGGCGGGCGTGGAGCCGTGACCGTCTGACATATCCCAATCCTGGCATGTCGCACCGCTCTCCGTGGTGGCCAGCCAAGCGATCAAGGCAGGGGATGGCCGAATATGCGGACTTGGCGCAGACTTGGGGAGGGGCCGCACGGACCCGCGCCACGCCACGCCACAAGCTCATCGAGCCAGATCATTGGCGGGTTCAGTAACGTGCGCCTAAAATTCGGCTTTTGGTGAAGCTATTGTTCGATCGTTTATCACCATGCGATGACTCGCGGGTAGCCTTCGGTCGGTCGTACGGCTCTCGCCGCAACCTCCAAACTGTGCAACGAATGAGGGGCCATGAAAGGACGCGTGCTGGTCGTCGACGACGACGCCGCTCTCGCCGAGATGCTCGGCATTGTCCTTCGGGGCGAGGGCTTCGAGCCGTCGTTCGTATCCGACGGAGACAAGGCACTCGACGCGTTCCGCGACACGCGCCCTGACCTGGTGCTTCTTGACCTGATGCTGCCTGGGGCCGACGGCATCGACGTGTGCCGCCGCATCCGCGCGGAGTCCGGCGTGCCGATCGTCATGCTGACGGCCAAGAGCGACACCATCGACGTCGTGCTCGGCCTGGAGTCGGGGGCGGACGACTACATCGTCAAACCCTTCAAGCCGAAGGAGCTCGTGGCGCGGGTGCGCGCGCGGCTGCGCCGTACCGACGAGCCGACCCCCGAGGTGCTGCAGATCGGCGACATCACCATCGACGTCGCCGGCCACTCGGTCAAGCGGGAAGAGGAGACCGTCAACCTCACCCCGCTGGAGTTCGACCTGCTGGTCGCGCTCGCCCGCAAGCCGCGCCAGGTGTTCACCCGCGAGGTGCTGCTGGAGCAGGTCTGGGGCTACCGGCACGCGGCCGACACGCGGCTGGTCAACGTGCACGTCCAGCGTCTCCGCGCCAAGATCGAGAAGGATCCCGAGCATCCCGAGATCGTGGTGACGGTCCGCGGCGTCGGTTACAAGGCCGGTCCGGCGTAGGCGGCCCCGCCGTGCCCGCGCTGTGACCCCCGGACATCCCGATGGCCTCCCCGACCTCGTCCTCAGGCACCGTCCGCACCGCGTCCAGGCCCAAGGCGAAGAGGAAGACCCGGCGGACCCCGCGCCAGATCGTGCGCGGCGTCCGCAGGCGGGCCCGCCGCGCCATAGGCCGGGTGCGCCGCGTCTGGCGGCGCTCGCTGCAACTCAGGGTTGTCACCAGCACGATGGTCATCTCCATGATCGTCGTCGCGGTGCTGGGCACCTTCCTCACTCAGATGATCACCAAGGCCGTCCTGGACGGCCGCGTGCACTCGGCCATCGCCGAGGCGCAGGCCAACGTCACCACCGTGACGAGCTACCTCAACCAGCCCCAGGCGGCGGTGTCCAAGCAGTCGGGGGCCTCGCAGGAGGACAGCTCCGAGATCGTCATGGGCGCTCCGCTCGAACAGGCGGCGTTCGCCCTCGCCATGCGGGCGGACGCCCGCTACAGCGTGGTGATCCTCAACGCCGACGAGGTCGGCCAGGACCGCGGCACCGGTAACGTCGACCCGAAGAGCGTGCCGCAGAAGCTGCGCGAAAAGGTGCGGCAGGTGAAGGACCCGCCCCAGGGGCAGTACACCTCGATGTACTACTGGGGCGAGCCCAAGGCGGTGCCCGCGCTCGCCATCGGCTCCCTGGTGTCGAACATCTACGGCGGCGACTACGAGGTCTACCACTTCTTCCCGCTGACCGACGACGTGTACACCCTCACCATGGTCCAGCGGTGGCTGATCGTGGTGGGCGTGACACTGGTGCTCCTGCTCGCCGCCGTGGCTTCGCTGGTGACCCGGCAGGTGGTCACCCCGGTCCGGCTCACCCGCCAGGCCGCCGAGCGCCTCGCCGCCGGCAAGCTGTCCGAGCGGCTGAAGGTGCGCGGTGAGGACGACCTCGCCCGCCTCGCGACCTCCTTCAACGAGATGGCCTCCAACCTGGCACTGAAGATCCACCAGTTGGAGGAGCTCTCCCAGGTCCAGCGGCAGTTCGTGTCCGACGTCTCCCACGAGCTGCGCACCCCGCTGACCACCGTGCGCATGGCGGCCGACCTGCTGTACGAGAGCCGCGAGGACTTCGAGCCCGCGGCCGCGCGCTCGGCCGAGCTCATGCAGAACCAGCTCGAACGCTTCGAGTCGATGCTCGCCGACCTGCTGGAGATCAGCCGGTACGACGCCGGGGCCGCGACGCTGGACATCGACTCGGTCGACATGCGCGACGTCGTCCTGCGGGCGGTCGGTGACTCCCAGCCGCTGGCCGAGCGCAAGTCCACCCGGCTCGACCTGCGGCTGCCCAACGAGCCGTGCATGGCCGAGGTCGAGAGCCGCAGGGTCGAGCGCATCCTGCGCAACCTGCTGTTCAACGCCATCGAGCACGGCGAGGGCCGCGACATCGTGGTCACGCTGGGCGCCGACCGCGACGCGGTGGCGGTGGCGGTGCGCGACCACGGGGTCGGGCTCAAGCCCGGCGAGGAGAACATGGTCTTCGACCGGTTCTGGCGGGCCGATCCCTCCCGGGCCCGCACCATCGGCGGCACCGGCCTCGGCCTCGCGATCTCGCGCGAGGACGCCATGCTGCACGGCGGCTGGCTCCAGGCGTGGGGCATGCACGGCGAGGGATCGCAGTTCCGGTTATCGCTGCCCCGCCAGGCCGGGGCCGAGCTGCGCGGGTCGCCGCTGCCGCTCGTGCCGCCCGAGGTCGAGATGCGGCGCACCTGGAGAGGGCAGGCCACGCCGGTCCTCTCCCCGGCGATCGAGGGGGGCTTCGATGCCGACTAGGTCCCGAGCGCGCGGGCTGCGAGCGTTCGCCCTCGCCGCCGTCGTCCTCGCCTCGGCGTCGTGCTCCACGGTGCCGACCGGGGGCAGCATCTTCCCCGCGAGCGACGCGGGCGGAGGCGACCCGCTCAGCCAGCCGTACGTACGGATCCTCGCAGGGCCGCCGAAGCCGAACGGCTCGCCTCTGGATATCGTCGTCGGCTTCCTCGCCGCGGCCGCGAGCTTCGACGACCCCCTCCGCACCCTGGCCAGGCAGTACCTGACGGGGGAGGCCCAGCGCACCTGGAGCCCGTTCGACGCCGTCACGATCTACGACGACGCCAAGCCAAGCACCGACACGCCGCGGGACGACGTCCAGCAGGCGCACGTCGCCCTGAAGGGCACCATGCTCGGCGCGCTCGACGTCGACGGCCACTACGTGCCGAGCGACGCCTCGGCGGGCACCGGGCTGAACAAGGGCTTCACGCTGGTGAAGGTGGGGGGCCAGTGGCGCATCTCGTCCGCGCCGGCCGGGCTGCTGCTCTCCAACGACGACTTCAAGCGCGCCTACCGGTCCTTCGAGCTGTACTTCGCGGCCTACCAGTCGTCGGGCCTGGTCGCCGACCAGGTGAGGGTGCCGATCAACCCCGGCGAGGGGCTGGGCAAGTCGCTGGTCCGCCGGCTGCTCGACGGGCCGACCACGCCGCTCAGAGGCGCGGTCGAATCCGCGTTCGGGCCGAACGTCGACGTCAACAGGGTCTCCGCCGACGGTGACACGGTCGTCGCCGACTTCACCTACGGCATCGTCGACTCGGCCCTGGTGGCCGGGAACAGAGAGGCGCTGTCGGCCCAGCTCTCCTGGACGCTCAAACCGCTGACCGAGTCGCGGCGCATCGAGGTGAGGGTCAACGGCGAGCAGTTCCCCGGCGCTCCGTGGGTCATCGACCCGCGCGACTACGAGCGCTTCAATCCGGACGTGCTGTCCTCCCAGCCCACGACCTACTACCTCCAGCAGGGCAAGCTCCACAGGATCGACAGGGACAGCGACAGCCCCGTGACGCTCGGCACGGGAGGCCCGGCGCGGCAGTTCACGCACCTGGCCGTGTCCAACGACGAGCCGCCCAAGATGGCGGCCCTGGAGAAGACCGGCGGCGTCTGGGTCACCGGCATCACCCCCGGCAGCCAGTGGCAGCGCTGGATCGAGGGGCCGGGCCTCACCCCGCCGTCCTGGGACCGCTACGGGGACGTCTGGTCGGTCTCGCGGCAGGGCCCCCGCAAGTCGCAGGTGCTCAGGTCGCACGACCCCTCGCGGCAGTTCACGGTCAGCGCGCCCGAGCTGGAGTCCATGGACGTCAAGGCCTTCCGCGTCGCGCGGGACGGGGCCCGGGTGGCCGTCATCGCGGACGACGGGCACGGCGAGCAGGTCCTGGTGGGCTCGATCAACAGGACCACCTGGGCCGTGGAGAACCTCCGCCCGCTCGTGCCCGCCGACGACGGCCAGCGGATCGTCGAAATCGCGTGGCGGGACGCCAGCACGCTCCTGGTCCTCACGGACACCAAGTCCGACCGCGAGCTGACCCCCTGGTCGGTCACGCAGGGGGTGCGGGTCGAGACGGCCAAGGCGGCGGCCCGCATCGAGACCATCACCGCGGGCCCGGACCCCATCTCGCTTCTGGCCGGCACGGCGGCGGGCGAGTTGCTGATGTGGGACCCGCAGAAGCGCCAGTGGAGCACCCTGGTCAAGAGCGGAGCCGGCGCCCCGGTCTACCCCCTCGGCTGACCAGGCCCGCCAGAGCCGGCAAGAGCCGTGTGACGTGCGGCCTGTGCACAAGTGCCGGGCGGCACGCGGTTTCTGTCGGTGGCGGGGCGCATGGTGGCGGGGTGCTGACCGCGTTCCTCGATCTGGTCCTGCCCGCTCGCTGCGCCGGGTGCGCCCGGGCCGGCGCGGTGGTGTGCCCCGCCTGCGCGGCGGAGCTCGACGCCGATCCGTGCCCGAGGGCGCCGAGCCCGCCTCCTCGCGGCCTGCCCGACTGCTGGGCGGCCGCCCGCTACGAGGGAGCGCCCCGCCGCGCCGTCCTCGCGTACAAGGAGCGCGGGCGTACGGCGCTCGCGCGCCCGCTCGCCGCGTCCCTGACCGCCACCCTCGTGGCGGCCCTGCGGGCGACCGGCCTCGACGTGCCGTTCGCGCTGGTCCCGATCCCCAGCTCCCGTGGGGCCGTGCGGCGGCGCGGCCATGATCCCGTCGGGCGGCTGGCGGAGCTGGCCGTACGGGCCCTGCGGTCGCAGGGCGGGCCGGTGACGCTCGCGCCGGTCCTCGCGCAGCGGCGGCGGGTGCGCGACCAGGCGGGCCTGAGCGCCTCGCAGAGAGCCGCGAATCTCGCCGGGGCCTTCGGGGTCCGGCACGCCGGAAGCGCGCGCGAGCATCCTCTGTGGGGGCGGCCCGGCCCGGTCGCGGTGCTCGTCGACGACATCGTGACCACCGGCACGACGCTGGCGGAGGCCGCGGTGGCGCTGCGCCGCGAGGGCGTGAAGGTTCCGCTGGCGGTCACCCTGGCCGCCACGCCACGCCGGGCGCGCTGATGGCGTCGGCGTGCCCCGGCGCGGTCGTCCATGACCGTGCGCTGACCGGACGCGGGCACGAGGCATTCCCGGGGCGCTCACGGTGATCGTCCGAGTGACGGGACGCGCGCGACACGCCCGGGTTAGATCCAACTCTAAAAGATTACGAAGGGTAATGAATTGGTCAAATCCGGAGCCTGCCCCCGCAGTCACATGTTGCTGGCCGGAACCTCCGATCTCGCAGCTCAACGGATGCGAGAAGCCCTCGCACAACGGCTCCGAGCATCGTCAACTTCCCGTCCGCCAACGGGCTGGGCCCCGTAAGGAGATCACTTACAGTGATCCTTTCGCTGATCTCACGGCTGACATTCGCGCCGGTAGCGACTAGCGTTCGAGCCATGGCACCCGTTCGGGTCCGTGGTTGCGCCGGACCGACCCCCGCAAGGGGACCGGACTGGCTAGCCGATGCCAGCCGCAGGCGAAACGGCCCACGTAAGGCGACTCTTCGTCGACCGATCACGGTGCGGCTTAGAGGTAAGTCCTGCCTTCCCGGAGGGCCAGATGCCCTCCGTCAGAAGAGAAGGGCAGTAGTGGCGACTGAGCCGCGAACTCCTCAGCAGGCGGATGTGGGGACGAAGACCAGGTCGGCCGGACGGGTGCCCTCCTCGCAGTCGAGACGAAGGGGGGCCTTTGAGTGGACATCATTGTCAAGGGACGGCACACCAGTGTGAGTGACCGGTTCCGCGATCATGTGACGACCAAATTGGCCAGGATCGAACGACTGGACAACAAGCTCATACGAGTGGACGTGGAGGTGTCCAAGGAAGCGAACGTCCGGGCGACCGACGACCGCGAGCGGGTGGAGCTGACGATCCACTCCAAGGGCCCCGCCGTCCGGGCGGAGGCGTCCGCCGATGACCGGTTCGCGGCGCTCGACATCGCCCTCGGCAAGCTCGAAGGGCGGCTCAGGCGCATCGCCGACCGCCGCAAGGTCCACCACGGCAATCACTGCCCCCCTTCGGTCGCCGAGCTGACCTCCGCTCTGGCCGACAACTACGAGCCGCTGCCCGAGCCGCTTCCCGTAGAGCCCCAGGTACAGGAGAGGGCCGCGGCCGAGAAGTCGCCGAGCGAGGCCGAGTACCCCGAACCGATCGTTCCGATCGAGATGGACGGGGACGGCCCCCTGGTCGTCCGCGAGAAGTTCCACCAGGCCGACCCGATGACCATCGACCAGGCACTGCTGGAGATGGAGCTCGTCGGGCACGATTTCTATCTGTTCAGGGACAAGGAGTGCGGGCAACCCAGCGTCGTGTACCGGCGTGTCGGGTATGCCTATGGCGTCTTGCGGCTCGTAGAACAGTAACCAACGCGTTCGAAGATCCTCTCGACCACCCCCGCGCGTCGGAAACCCATGTAATGATGGCGGTTCCGACGGCGCGGGAGCGTCGCGCGGTAGGGATCGACCTACCTGGCGCGATCTGGCTCCCCACGAGGAGGAGGCGTGACGCAGACCGACGAAACGGCCGGCCACTCCGGGCGTGAAGAGCCGATCCGCGTGCTGATCGTTGACGATCACGCGTTGATCCGGCGGAGCCTGGAGCTGGCGCTGGCCGCGGAGCCGGACATCGAGGTGGTCGGCGAGGCGAGCGACGGTCAGGAGGCGGTCGAGATAGCCGATCGCCTTCTGCCCGACGTCGTTCTGATGGACGTCCGGATGCCCAGGCAGGGCGGCATCGAGGCGACCAGGGTCATCAAGGCATCGGTGCCGAGCGCGCGCATCGTCATGCTGACCGTGAGCGACGAGGAGGAGGACCTCTTCGAGGCCATCAAGGCGGGTGCCACGGGTTACCTGCTGAAGGACGTGCAGATCGACGAGGTGCCGGACGCCGTGCGCGGCGTCCACGAGGGCCAGTCGCTCATCAACCCGGCCATGGCGGCCAAGCTCATCAGCGAGTTCGCCAACATGAGCCGCAAGGAGGCCGAGCGCCCGCCGCAGCTCCCTGTGCCGCGGTTGACCGAGCGCGAGATGGAAGTGCTGCGCCTGGTCGCCAAGGGCATGAACAACCGCGAGATCGCCAAGCAGCTGTTCATCTCCGAGAACACCGTCAAGAACCACGTGCGCAACATCCTGGAGAAGCTCCAGCTGCACTCACGCATGGAAGCGGTGGTCTACGCCGTGCGGGAACGCCTCCTCGAGATCACCTGAGCCCACGCGAGCCCTGCGGCCCTACCGCCGCAGGGCCGCCTGGAGCGGCGCCGCCAGCTCCGGCGTGCCGACCCGCTCCACGCGCACGTCGTCGCAGCCGACCCAGGCCGCGGCCTCCCACAGCGCCGAGGCCATGGCCTCGACCGACCCGGCGCGCACGGCGCCCGCGGCACGGCCCGCCGCCGGCTCGAACCCCACCTGCCTGGCCACGAAGGTCGACCCATCGCGGGCGGGGTCGACCCGCCCGATCAGCCGCCCCCCGGCCAGCACCGGCATCGTGAAGTAGCCGTGGACGCGCTTGTCCTTCGGCACGTACGCCTCCAGGCGGTGGGTGAATCCGAACACCCGCTCGGTGCGGGCGCGGTCCCACACCAGGGAGTCGAACGGGGACAGCGGGGTGGTGCGGTGGCGTCCCTTCGGCACGGTCTCCAGCGCGGTGGGGTCCGCCCAGGCGTTGGCCCGCGCGGCCCCGCCCGCCGTGGTGCCACCGCCCCTGCCGTCGGGCCAGCCGGCCACGCGCACCGGCACCAGCCCGGACGTGCCGTCGAGCAGCGCCTGGTCGAGCATCGCCCCGTGGGCGCCGCGCACGCGGATGAAGTCGGCGAGGTCGGCGCGGGTCGCGACGCCCAGGGCGGCGCCCGCGATGCCCGTGAGGCGGGTGACGCACTCGGCGTCGGTGAGCTCCTGGCCGAGCAGGGGAGTGGGGACCACGCGCTCGGCGATGTCGTAGACGCGGCGCCAGCCGACCCTGCGAGTGCAGACCACCTCGCCGATGTCGAGGAGGAACTCCACGGCGATCTTGACGTCGGACCAGTCCCACCAGGGGCCGCCGTTCTTGGCTCCGCCCAGCTCGGTGGTGGTCAGCGGCCCTTCGTTCCTGACCTGCTCAAGCACCTTGTCGACCGTGGGCGGCACCTCGTGCCACCGGAAGCGCCGCTCGCGGTAGGCCCGGCGGCGGAATGAGTAGAGCGGCCAGTCGCCGATCGGCACGACGCAGGCCGCATGGCACCAGTACTCGAAGGCGAGGGCGGGCTCGTGCCAGTAGGCCCGCTCGACCTCGGCCCTGCCGACCGGCCCCAGCCGCGCGTACGCCACCAGTTCGTGGGAGCGGGCGAGCACGGAGATGGTGTCGAGCTGCACGGCGGCCAGGCGGCGCAGCATGGCGGTCACCCCGCCACGCCGGGAGTCCGCCCCGAGGAAGCCCTGGGCGCGGAGGATGAACCGGCGCGCCTCGTCGGCGGAGAGCTCCAGCGCGGGGGCGGGGAAACCATTCGGCATGCGCTCGATGCTAGGGCGTGCCACCGACAAAACCGATACGCAGGTGTCGCGGCGAAAGAGAACGCCCCCGCCGCGGCGGTGCACGGCGGGGGCGGCCCGGTCTTCCGGGGCGAGGCTCAGCGAAGAGCGGTCAGACGCTGTCGGTGTGACGCTCGAACGGGGAGTGGTGCTCCTGGATCGCGATGGTGCGGGGTGCGTCCTCGATGACATCGGAGAAGATGTCGAACACCAGGGCCAGCACGCCGCCGACCGCGATGACGCCGCCGCCGGTCCAGAAGAGGAACCAGTTGGGACCCATCACCAGGGCGATGCCGCTGATGGTGAACCCCAGCAGGATCACGGTGACGGCGAGCCACGACGTGGGCCTTCCCGCGTGAGACTGCCCGCTGTGTGCCTGCGCCGGTGCGCTGTCGGCCATCCTGACTCCCTGTTTCGTCCAAATTCCCATGTCGCCAGAGGGGCGCCCCGAGGCAAAGATTCCCTCCCCTTACCATCGCACGATATACAACGTCACTCCCCCTCCCGCAGGCCGTGCCCGGTAAAGGCCTCAGGTGGGAGGGGTCGGGGAACCTTCGTGCTCCGTACAGCGTCGTTGACGATGGCTGTGTCCGGTGGTGAAACCGCCTACCATGGCTACGGGGAACCATGTCTCGTCCTCATGTCCGCAGCCGTCGGGCCGCGGTACAGACCTGCGAGGAGCTTTACAAAAAGTGCCAGCCATTCTCGACAAGATTCTTCGCGCCGGCGAGGGCAAGGTCCTGCGTAAGCTGAAGCGGATCTCCGAGCAGGTCAACTCCATCGAGTCCGACTTCACCAGCCTCAGCGACGCCGAGCTGCGCGCGCTGACCGCTGAGTTCAGGCAGCGTCACGCCGATGGCGAGTCCCTCGACGACCTGCTTCCCGAGGCGTTCGCCGCCGTGCGCGAGGCGGCCCGCAGGGTCCTCGGCCAGCGCCACTTCGACGTGCAGATCATGGGCGGGGCCGCGCTCCACCTCGGCAACATCGCCGAGATGCGCACCGGTGAGGGCAAGACCCTGACCTGTACGCTCCCCGCGTACCTCAACGCGATCGCCGGCAAGGGCGTGCACGTCGTCACGGTCAACGACTACCTCGCCAAGCGTGACGCCGAGAACATGGGCCGGGTGCACCGCTTCCTCGGTCTCGAGGTCGGCGTGATCCTGGCGAACATGCCGCCGGACGAGCGCCGCAAGCAGTACAACGCCGACATCACCTACGGCACGAACAACGAGTTCGGCTTCGACTACCTCCGCGACAACATGGCGTGGTCGCTGGATGAGTGCGTGCAGCGGGGCCACGCCTTCGCCGTCGTCGACGAGGTCGACTCCATCCTCATCGACGAGGCCCGTACGCCGCTGATCATCTCCGGTCCCGGCGAGCAGTCCGGCAAGTGGTACCAGGAGTTCGCCAAGATCGTCCCCCGCCTCCGCCGCGGCGTCGAGGGCAAGGAGGGCGAGGAGAGCACCGGCGACTACATCGTCGACGAGAAGAAGCGCACGGTCGGCGTCCTCGAGGCCGGTGTCGAGAAGGTCGAGGACTGGCTCGGCATCGACAACCTCTACAAGCCCGAGCACACCCACCTGGTCGGCTTCCTCAACAACGCCATCAAGGCCAAGGAGCTCTACAAGAAGGACAAGGACTACATCGTCGTCGACGGTGAAGTCCTGATCGTCGACGAGTTCACGGGTCGCGTGCTCCATGGGCGCCGCTACAACGAGGGCATGCACCAGGCCATCGAGGCCAAGGAGTCCGTGAAGATCAAGGACGAGAACCAGACCCTCGCCACGATCACCCTGCAGAACTACTTCCGCCTCTACTCCAGGCTGTCCGGCATGACCGGTACGGCCACCACCGAGGCGAACGAGTTCCACCAGACCTACAAGCTCGGCGTCATCCCGATCCCGACCAACCGGCCGATGGTCCGCAGGGACCAGGCCGACGTGGTCTACAAGAGCGAGGACGCCAAGTTCAACGCCTGCGTGATCGACATCAAGGAGCGCTACGAGCGGGGCCAGCCGGTCCTCGTCGGCACCACCTCGGTCGAGAAGTCCGAGAGGCTCTCCAAGGCGCTCAAGCGGGCCGGCGTCCAGCACGAGGTGCTGAACGCCAAGAACCACGCCCGTGAGGCCACGATCATCGCCGAGGCGGGCCGCAAGCACGCCGTCACGGTCGCGACCAACATGGCCGGCCGAGGCACCGACATCATGCTCGGCGGCAACTCCGAGTTCCGGGCCGACATCGAGCTCCACCAGCGCGGCCTGTCCCCGTCGGAGACGCCCGAGGAGTACGAGAAGGCCTGGCCCGAAGCGCTCGAGAAGGCCAAGGACGCCGTCAAGGCCGAGCACGAGGAGGTCACCGAGCTCGGCGGCCTGTACGTCCTCGGCACCGAGCGCCACGAGTCCCGGCGCATCGACAACCAGCTCCGAGGCCGGTCGGGCCGTCAGGGCGACCCTGGCGAGTCCCGGTTCTACCTCTCGCTCGAAGACGACCTCATGCGGCTGTTCAACTCCGCCCGCGTCGAGATGATCATGACGCGGCTGAACATCCCCGAGGACGTGCCGATCGAGTCGGGCATCGTCTCCAAGGCGATCGCCTCGGCCCAGCACCAGGTCGAGCAGCAGAACTTCGAGATCCGCAAGAACGTCCTCAAGTACGACGAGGTCATGAACCGCCAGCGCAAGGTGATCTACGCCGAGCGCCACCGGGTCCTTGAGGGCGCCGACCTGCGCGACCAGGTGCGCGACTTCATCACCGAGG
Source organism: Sphaerisporangium viridialbum (assembly GCF_049674955.1). Taxonomy (GTDB): domain Bacteria; phylum Actinomycetota; class Actinomycetes; order Streptosporangiales; family Streptosporangiaceae; genus Sphaerisporangium; species Sphaerisporangium viridialbum. Next base: position 1,503,584 of record NZ_CP187232.1, read on the forward strand.
TCGTCGAGGGGTACGTCCAGGCGGCCACCGCCGAGGGCTTCGCCGAAGAGTGGGACCTCGACAAGCTGTGGAAGGCGTTCCAGCAGCTCTACCCGATCTCCGTCACGGTCGACGAGCTGATCGAGCGCGAGGCCGACGGCGAGCGCGAGAACCTCACGCCCCAGCTGATCACCGACTGGGTGAAGGGCGACGCCCTCGCGGCGTACGAGCGGCGCGAGGAGGAGCTCGGCGCCGAGACCGTGCGCGAGCTGGAGCGGCGCGTCATCCTCTCGGTGCTCGACCGCAAGTGGCGCGAGCACCTCTACGAGATGGACTATCTCCAGGAGGGCATCGCGCTCCGGGCCTACGCCCAGCGCGACCCGCTGATCGAGTACCAGCGGGAGGGCTTCGACATGTTCGCGGCCATGCTCGACGGCATCAAGGAGGAGTCGGTCGGCTACCTGTTCAACCTCGAGGTCGAGGTGCAGGACAACCCGATCGTCGAGGAGGTCGCCGCCGTCGACGCCAACGTCACCGAGGCCGGTGCGATCATCTCCAAGGCGCTGCGCCGGCCGCAGCGCCCCACCGAGATGATCTACAGCGCTCCCGGTGAGAGCGGCGAGGTGGAGCAGACCCGGGTCCGCACCACCGCGGAGGAGCGCGCCGCGTACGGCAACGTCGAGCGCAACGCGCCCTGCCCCTGTGGCTCCGGCAAGAAGTACAAGCGCTGCCACGGCGACCCGAAGAACGTCCAGGTCTGACCTTTCTCCGGACGGCCCCGCGACCACCACAGGTCGCGGGGCCGTATCCGTGTCACGCGGTCTCGAAGTCCGTGCACAGCCACTGCGTGCCGTGCCGTTCGAGGCGGATCGCCAGCACGTGGCTGCGCTCGCCGCAGCGCACCAGCACGCACGCCTCGACGGCGCCGTCACGCGGCTGGTTGACGTGGGGCAGCCCCACCATCGGCGGCCGTCTGGTGTGGATCATCCTCCCGGCGCGCACCAGCTCGGCGTACGCCCTCCCGGTGAGGCGGTCGGCGACGGTGCTCGGCGGGCGGCGGCCCGCCAGGATCTCGGCCATGGCCTGCCCGAGGCTCCGCAGCCCGCGCTCGTCGGGCGTCGAGCCCGCCGCCCCGCCCGCCCGGATGGCGTACGGCCCCCTCCTCGGCTCCCGGGGCTCCCGGGGCGGGTCGTAGGCGAGGGCGAGCGCCCCCTGCGTCGGCGGCGGCGCCACGGGCGGCGAGCCGGGGCCGCGCTCGTCGTCGTAGGGAGGGTCGGCCGGGGGCACGGCGCGCAGGCGGGGGAGGGTGACCGGTCGGGGGGAACGTCGGGGGAGGCTGGACATCGGGGCACTCCGGTGTCGTCGGCGAGTCTTGACGCACTAATGAGTTTCCGGCCTGGCCCGGTGATACGGCGGGCTCCAACTTCCTGCTCCGGCGGTCGGTTCGTACGGCTTGCGGGGTAAAGATCACCGCGAGTTGGATCGTCCGGAGCTCCGACGCGCGCGGTTTGCGGCACGCTCGCGCGGGACCGAGGGCCGTCCGAAACCGGCTCAGCGGGTGGCGGGCTCGCCTGCGTCCACGTCCGGCTCGGGCTCGCGCCCCGGGGTGAGGATGTTGAGCCGCTTGATCAGAAAGCTGAACACCACGTAGTACACCACCGCGTAGATCAGGCCGAGGAACATGATCTGCCAGAACTTGTCGGTGTTGGACTTGGTGGCGTTGAGCGTCGCGTCGATCGCGCCCGCGGAGAAGCTGAAGCCGAGGTGACCGTCCAGGGCGGCGACCAGGGCCATCGAGAGCCCGGTCAGCAGGGCGTGGATCACGAAGAGCAGCGGGGCGACGAAGACGAACGCGAACTCGATCGGCTCGGTGATCCCGGTGACGAAGGCCACCAGCGCCGCCGAGATCATGATGCCGCCGACCGCGGGACGGCGGTGCGGCGGTGCGGCGCGCCAGATGGCGATGGCGGCGGCGGGCAGGCCGAACATGATGACGGGGAAGAAGCCGGCCATGAACTCGCCGGATCCTGGGTTGCCCTGGAGGTAGCAGGTGAGGTCGCCCGCGAACTGCCTGCCCGCGACCGTGCAGTCGGGCACCTGGAACCACACGATGGAGTTCAGGAAGTGGTGCAGGCCGAAGGGGATGAGCAGCCGGTTGAACACGCCGTAGATCCCCGCGCCGGCCGTGGAGTGGTCCGCGAGCCAGCGGCCGAAGCTGGTCATCCACTCACCGACGGGCTGCCAGAGGAGCCCGAAGACCACGCCGAGCAGCAGCGCCACGAACGCCGTGACGATCGGCACGAACCTCCGGCCGCCGAAGAAGGCCAGCCACGTGGGCAGCTTGACGCGGTAGTAGCGCTGGTAGAGCAGGGCAGCTGTGATCCCGATCACGATGCCGCCGAGCACGCCGGTCGGGTTGCCCGCCGCCAGGTTGATCACCTCCGTGGGCCTGCCGTCCGCCCCGACGACCGTCTGGGCGACCCTCTTGTGCACGGCGAACCCGGAGGAGGCGTCGAAGAACAGCAGCTTGGACACCCGGTCGAAGACCAGGTAGCCGATCAGCGCGGCGAGCGCCGTGGACCCGTCGGAGCGGCGGGCGAATCCCACGGCGACCCCGATGGCGAACAGGATGGGGAGGTTGTCGAAGAGCACTTCACCCGCGCCCCCGACCACCTCGGCGATCTTGTCGAGGGCCGCGTTCTGGGTCCGTCCGAGGAGGTCGTCCTGGCTCAGCCGCAGCAGCAGCCCCGCCGCGGGCAGGGCGGCGATCGGCAGCATCAGCGAGCGGCCGATGCGGGACATGATCGCCATCAGGACGGAGGCGGATGAGGGGGCTGCGGGCGGGCCCGCGTCGGCCGAGGCGGAGCTCATCGGCTTTCCTCCAGGAATGGGATGGGAGGCTCAGCTGCGCCGGGTCGGGATCTCCAGCACCGTCCGGAGCTGGTACCGGTCGGCGCGGTAGGTCGAGACCCCGAACTCGACGCAGACGCCGCCCGAGAACGACCGTCGCTGGAGCAGCAGCACGGCACCGCCCCGGGGCAGCTTGAGCAGATCGGCGTCGCCCGGATCGGCGATTCCGCCGTCGATGGTCAGCTCTCCCGCGTCCAGCACCACCCCGTGGCGCGTCTCCAGGAGCGCGTAGAGCGACCGGCCCGACAGGTCGAACGTCTCCAGGTCCGGCGCGAAGGACACCGGGATGTGGGCCCTTTCGATGCACAGCGGTTCCCCGTCCGCCGTGCGCAGCCGCTCGATGAAGTGCACGGCCTCGCCCGGCTGGATGCCGAGCTCCCGCGCGAGGTGGGCACTGGCACGGACCACCCGCCGGTCCAGGTCGCGGGAGCCCGGTTCCATGCCGCGGGCCCGCATGTCGTCGCTGAAGGAGGTGAGCCGCAGCGCCATCTCGATCTTCGGGCGGGCCACGAACGTGCCCTTGCCCGCGACACGGTGCAGCCGCCCCTCCGAGACCAGGTGGTCCACCGCCTGGCGTACGGTCATCCTTGACAGGCCGAAACGCTGGCAGAGCTCCCGCTCGGAGGGGATCGCCGCCCCGATGGACAGTTCGTTGTTCTCGATGAGGTCGAGGAGGATCTCGCGAAGCTGGAAGTACTTCGGCACGGGGCTGTCGGGGTCGATCTGGGCCACTGATCCTCTCCCCTCTCGATCTCAGTGCGGGTATAAGTTAGGGTTTGTGGTGGTCTAGTCCGGACTAGACCACACGCTAGAAATGAGTGTCAACGTACGGACCGGCGACGGATCGATAACGGCCCGATCTCGCCCTCCGCAGCTGAAGGACGGGCACGGATGACGACGAAGATGCGCAGCGAGATCGCCGAGCAGCCGGCCGCGCTGCGGGCCACCCTCGATGCCCTGCTCCCGCGGATCGACGAGGTGAAGAGGCTCGCCGGGCAGACCCGGCAGCTCGTCTTCATCGCCCGGGGCACCTCCGACAACGCCGCGGTCTACGGCCGCTACCTGATCGAGGCGCACGCGGGCAGGCTCTCCTCGCTCGCGGCCCCCTCCATCGCCACCACCTACAAGCGCAAGCTCGACCTCACCGGCGTGCTCGCCGTCGCGCTCTCGCAGTCGGGCAGGACCGAGGAGATCGTCGAGACCCTCGCCTGGGCCAAGGACTGCGGCGCGAGCACGGTCGCGATCACCAACGGCGGCGAGGAGTCGCCGCTCGCCCAGACTGCCCACCTCGCCCTGTGCACCCAGGCGGGCGAGGAGAAGGCCGTTCCGGCCACCAAGACCTACACCACCCAGCTCGCGGCCCTGGCCGTGCTGGCGCTCGGGCTCGGCGCGGACGTGGACGCCGACGACCTCAACCGCGTGCCCGACGCCGTCGAGCAGCTGATCGCGGACCCGGGCGACCTGGACGCGGTCGTCGAGGGGCTGGCCCAGGTGTCCGGCGTGGTCGTTTCCGGCCGTGGCATGGCCTTCTCGACCGCGCTGGAGACCGCGCTCAAGCTCAAGGAGGCGTGCTACCTGCACGCCATGGGCCTCTCGTACGCCGACCTGCTGCACGGGCCGATCGCGGTCGTGGACGAGAGAACCCCCGCGCTGCTCGTGGCGGCCGACGAGGGGCCGACGCTGTCGGGCACCATCGCGCTCGCACGGCGGGTGACCGGTGCCGGGGCGTCCGCCTTCGGCGTGGGCGGCGGCCCCGAGCTGGCGGCGGCCTCCACGGCGGCGCTCAACGGCCCGGCGCTGCCCGAGTGGGTGGCGCCGATGGGCCTCATCGTGCCCGGGCAGATGCTCACCGAGGCCCTCGCCCGCAGGCGCGGCATCGACCCCGACTCGCCTCGCGGCCTCAACAAGGTGACGCAGACCGAATAACCTCATTACCTTTACCTCGGGCGTAATGAGGAGGACGGAAATGGCGGCAGACGCGAACGCGATCATCGCCGGGCTCGGTGGCGCCGGCAACATCATCGAGATCGAGCCGTGCATCACCCGCCTCCGCACCGAGGTCCGCGACGCGTCCAAGGTCGACCACGCCGCGCTGAGGGCCGCGGGCGCCCACGGCGTCATGGCCGCGGGCAACGTCGTCCAGGTCGTGGTGGGCCCCGACGCCGACACGATCGCCTCTGACATCGACGACATCATCGCTTGATCCCCGCGCCGGGACGCCAAGGTGGGAGGCCTGTGACCACTGTTCTCGCCCCGGTGGCGGGGTCCGTCGTGGGGCTGGCCGCGGTGCCCGATCCGGTCTTCGCCGAAGGCCTGGTGGGGCCCGGCACGGCGATCGACCCGGCCAGGGAGCCCGGCAAGGTGCTGGCGCCCATCGACGGCAGGATCCTCAAGCTCCACCCGCACGCGTACGTGATCGTGGGCGAGGACGGCAGGGGGGTCCTGGTCCACCTCGGCATCGACACCGTGCAGCTCAGGGGCGAGGGGTTCAGGCTCCTGGCCGGCGAGGGCGAGCGGGTGCGGGCCGGGCAGCCCGTCGTGGCGTGGAACCCCGCGGCGATCGAGGCCGGTGGGAGATCCCCGGTCTGCCCGGTGGTCGCCCTCGACGCCCGGCCGGGTACTGTGAGCGCGGTCGTCACGGCCGGGCCCGTACGTGCCGGGGACCGGCTCTTGCAGTGGGACTGAGTCCCAGGGCCGGCGCGATCGAGAGGCAGGGGGAACGGCGGGTGGGAGCGAAGGCCGCGTTATTCGACCTCGACGGCACGCTGGTCGACAGCGAGCGGCGCAGCCTCGTGCTGTGGAGCACCCTGCTGGTCAACCACGGCATCGACCACGACGAGCACCTGCTCAGGGAGTTCATGGGACGCCGCGGGCCCGACGTGCTGGCCGAGAAGGCCCTGCTGTTCCCGGGCAGGCGAGTCGAGGATCTCATGGCCGAGCTGAGGTCCTACTACGACCAGCCGGGGCTCCCCGCGGTCAGCCCGGTCCCGGGCGCGGCCGAGCTGGTCCGGCGCATCGACGGCCACGGCCTTCCGGTGGCGCTCGTCACCTCGGCGCGGCGGTGGTGGGCGCGGAGCTGCCTCGAACTGCTCGGCATCGACGACGTGGTCCAGACCATCGTCTCCGGCGAGGACGTCGCCGTCGGAAAGCCCGATCCCGCGGGGTTCCTCGCCGGAGCGCGGGCACTCGGGGTGCGGCCGGGGGAGTGCGTGGCCTTCGAGGATTCGCTCGCGGGGATCGCCGCGGCCAAGGCCGCGGGTATGACTTGTGTCGGGGTGGCGACAACCCACCACGTAAGCGAACTGTCCGCTGCTGATCTGGTCGTATCCGATCTAACCGGTGTTGACTGGCCGATATCGCTGTAAGGCGTCTCCTTGGAATAACGCGCTAGTCGTACTGATTTGAACGGGTGGTCTGGACCGCCCCGGCCAGTTGAGGAGGAACCGTGCCCGAGCGCAAGGTCATCGTGGAGTCCCAGGTCGGCCTGCACGCGCGCCCAGCCGCGACGTTCGTGCAGACCGCCGCCAAGGCGCCCATCGACGTCACCGTCGCCAAGCCCGGCGGAGCGCCGGTCAGCGCGAAGAGCATCCTTTCCATCCTGGCGCTCGACGTGAAAAACGGGGAGGCGATCGTCATCCACGCCGAGGGTGAGGGCGCCGACCAGCTGCTGGACGAGCTGGCCGCGATCGTGTCGGCCCCGTGAGAGCCCCCTCAGCCGGGTCGCGATGGAAAGGCTGACGGGAGCCGGGGTGAGCCCCGGCGCCGGGTACGGGCCTGCGTACCTTCTGGGGGGCACCGTCCCAGAACCACCCGCGGGATCGCGGCACGGCGGCGATCCCGTGGGCGAGACGGCGCGGGCCGAGGCCGCCGTGGAGCGGGTCGCCGCCGAGCTGGCGGCCCGTGGCGAGGCGGCGGGCGGCGACGCGCGGGACGTGCTGGCGGCGCAGGCGCTGATCGCGCGCGACCCCACCCTGTCCGCCGAGGTCGCCGAGCTCATCGACGCGGGTACGGCCGCCGAGCGGGCCGTCTACGAAGCTTTCGGTAGATATCACGACATGCTGGCGGAGATCGGGGGATACCTTGGCCAGCGGGTCGCCGACCTGGACGACATCCGCGACCGCGTGATCGCCGAGCTGACGGGCATGCCCATGCCCGGGCTCCCCGAGAAGGGCGAGCGCCCGTACGTGCTGGTCGCCCGCGACCTCGCGCCCGCCGACACGGTGGTGCTGTCCAAGGAGGTCGTCGCGGCCTTCGTCACCGAGCAGGGCGGCCCCACCAGCCACACCGCCATCCTGGCCCGCGCCATGGGCGTGCCGGCCGTCGTCGCCTGCCCGGGGGCCACGTCGATCGTGAACGACACCTACGTGCTCGTCGATGGCACCACGGGCATGGTCGGGCTGCTGCCCTCCGAGGAGGAGGTCGCGGCGACGATGGAGGCGGCGGACGCCCGCGCGACCATGCTGTCCTCGGCCAAGGGGCCGGGTGCGACCGCGGACGGGCACCCCGTGGCCCTGCTGGCCAACGTCGGAGGGCCGCGTGACCTCGCGGCGGCGCTGGAGTACGGCGCCGAGGGCGTGGGGCTCTACCGCACGGAGTTCCTCTTCTTCGACCGCGAGGTGGCCCCCTCGGACGAGGAGCAGGAGGCCGCGTACCGTGAGGTCCTCGCGGCCTTCCCCGGCGGCCAGGTCGTGGTGCGCGTGCTCGACGCGGGCGCGGACAAGCCGCTGGGCTTCCTGCCGCCCACCGGAGACGAGCCCAACCCCGCCCTGGGCGAGCGCGGGCTGCGAATTCTGCGGATATTTCCGGACGTGATGGTGAGCCAGCTCCAGGCGCTCGCCCGGGCCGCCAAGGGCACCTCGGCCGAGCTTCACGTCATGGCCCCCATGGTGGCGAGCGCCGAGGAGGCCACCTGGTTCGCGGGCGCCTGCCGGGCGGCCGGCCTCCCGTCGGCCGGGATCATGATCGAGATCCCCGCCGCCGCGCTCAGGGCCGCCGACCTCGCTCCGTCCGTGGACTTCTTCTCCGTCGGCACCAACGACCTCGCGCAGTACGTCTTCGCGGCCGACAGGGAGGTGGGGGCGCTGACCGTCTACCAGGACCCCTGGCAGCCCGTCATGCTCGACCTCGTCGCGATCGCCGCCTCGGCGGGCGTCCCGTGCGGGGTCTGCGGGGAGGCGGGCTCCGATCCCGCGCTCGCGTGCGTGCTGGTCGGCCTCGGCGTGACCTCGCTGTCGATGGGCGCTCCCGCGCTCCCGTGGGTGCGTGCCACGCTGGCGCGCCACACCCTCGCCCAGTGCCGGGCCGCGGCCGCCGCCGCGCGAGCCACGACCACCGCCGAGGCCGCCCGCGCCGCCGCCCGCGCACACCTGCCCGGCCTCGCCGACCTGTCACTCTGAGCCTCAGGGACAGGTCACCCTGAGCCTGCGGCCCGGGGCTCCGGGGGCCTCGGGTCGCGGAACGGCGGGTCGGCCAGGCGATGGCGCCGATACGGTTGACACCATGGGTGGACCTCTGCGCGCGGCGGCGTTTCTGGTGATCGTGACGATGGCCGCGGGGTGCGCGGGGGCGCCTTCCGACGCGGCGCAGGGCCCTCCGGTCACGAACGCGCCGTCCAGGCACACCCCCTCCGTGATCACATCTCCCCGGGCGAGCGCGACCCCCGGCCCGTCCGTCCGGGCGACGCTCGCCGCGATGAGCCTGGAGGACAAGGTCGGGCAGCTCTTCATGCCGGTCGTGTACGGCTCGCGCCCCGACGGGGCCCATGGCGACAACCAGGCGAGGTTCGGCGCGGCCACCCCCGCGGCCGTGGTCCGCAAATACCGTCCGGGCGGCGTCATCCTGTTCCCCTGGGCGGGCAACGTCGAGAGCGCGGGCCAGCTCGTCAAGCTGACGGGCGGCCTGCAGAAGGCCTCCGGGATCCCGCTGATCATCGGGGCCGACCAGGAGAACGGCCTGGTCTCGCGGCTCAGCCCGCTGGTGACCGACGTGCCGGGGAGCATGGCCATCGGTGCCACGCGCGACCCAGACGACGCCCGTACGGCCGCGCGGGTGACCGGCGAGGAGCTGCGCGCGCTCGGCATCAACCTCGACTTCGCGCCGGTCGCCGACGTCAACGTCAACCCCGCCAACCCGGTGATCGGCGCCCGCTCGTACGGGTCCGATCCCGCACGGGTGGCGGCCATGGTCGGGGCCGCCGTCGACGGGTTCCACGAGGCGGGGGTGGGCAGCGCGGCCAAGCACTTCCCCGGGCACGGCGACACGAAGGTCGACAGCCACAGCGGCCTGCCCGTGATCCGCCACTCGCGCTCGCAGTGGGAGAAGGTCGACGCGCCGCCGTTCAGGGCGGCGGCCGAGCACGGGGTCGACATCGTGATGTCCGCCCATGTCGTGATGCCGAAGCTCGACCCGTCCGGCGACCCCGCGACCCTCTCCAAGCCGATCCTCACGGGGCTGCTCCGCGAGAAGCTCGGCTATGACGGCGTGGTGACCACCGACGCCCTCGACATGAAGGGGGTGCGGGAGAAGTACGGCGACGCCGAGGTGGCCGTGCGGGCGATCCTCGCGGGCGTCGACCTGCTGCTGATGCCGCCGGACTTCCCGAAGGCCTATGGCGCGGTGCTCGCCGCGGTCAAGTCCGGGCGCATCTCGCGCGAGCGGCTCGACCAGTCGGTCACGCGCCTGCTGGCGCTGAAGGCCGCCAGGGGGATCCTCAAGGGCTCCGTGGCGGACGCCGCCGAGGCGGCCGAGGTACTGCGCTCGAGAGAGCACCGCAAGGCCGCCCAGGGCATCGCCGACCGTTCCGTGACGCCGGTGAAGGGGGCGGGCGGCCTGCCCGTGAAGGGCGACGTGCTGGTCACGGGCCCGGCCGGCAAGCGTCTGGCGGGCATGCTCCACGGCGCGTCGGCGGTGGGCACCGGGGACACCCCGACCGCCTCCGAGATCGCGAGGGCCCGGTCCGCCGCCGCGGGCGCCGACACCGTGGTCGTCACCACGAAGGACGCCGGCCCCGCACAGACGCGGCTCCTGTCCGCGATGACGGGCACCGGGAAGAGGGTGGTCGTGGTCTCGATGGGGGCTCCGTACGAGCTGGCGCGGCTGCGGGGCTACGACACGGCCCTGGCCGTCTACTCCGACGGCGAGGCGTCGCTCAAGGCCGCCGCCAAGGCCCTGAGCGGGTCTCTCAAGCCCAAGGGGGTCCTTCCGGTGGGGCTGGGCACCCGGTAGGAAACCGGCTCGGCTTACTCTGAAAGGCCGAGCCGGACATAGGGAGCAGACGTGGTTAAGGGTGTGCTTATCGACTGGGGTGGCGTGCTCACCACCAGCCTGCAGGAGGCCATCACGGAATGGCTCGTCGCCGACGCCATCGACGACGCGCACTACCGCGACCTGATGCGCGAGCTCATACGCCATGCCTACGAAGGGGGCGCCGACGGGGAGAGCCCGATCCACGCCCTGGAGCGCGGCGAGATCGACGCGAGGGAGTTCGAGCTCGACCTGGCGGCGAAGCTCGTGACGCTAGACGGCGTGCCGCCGGTCGCCGAGGGGCTGCTGGCGCGGATGTTCGCCGGGTTCCGGCCGGTGCCGACGATGTACGAGATGCTGCGCGCCGCCCGCACGGCGGGCCTGTCCACCTGCCTGGTCTCCAACTCCTGGGGCGACCACTACCTGCGGGAGGGCTGGGACGACTACTTCGACCAGGTCGTCATCTCGGGCGAGGTCGGCATGCGCAAGCCCGAGCCGCGCATCTTCCACCACGCCCTGGGTCTTGTGGGGCTGCGCCCGGAGGAGTGCGTCTTCATCGACGACATCGAGGCGAACATCGAGGCCGCCCGCGCGCTCGGCATCGTCGGCCTGCACCACCGCGACGCCGACGCGACCATAGCGGCGGTGGAGGCCCTGTGCAGCCTTGCGCTGCGCCCCGGGGTGTGACGCGCTTCGCGGGCCGGCTTCCGTGATCCTGTACGGGCGGTGACGCGGCGCCTGGCACACTCATGGAGTCGATCGGGCGCCGCTCTGGCCCCGATATCCCGAAATATCGTGATTGAGGAACGAACGCATGCGCGTCTACCTGCCGTGCACCCTTCCCGCGCTGGCCCGTGTGGTCGCCACGGGGGAGGTCGGCCCGGCCCCGCTGACCGGCTACGCGGTGACCCCCGCGCTGGTCGAGTGGTACGTCTCCGGTGACACCGAGGAGCTCGAGTACGTCGCCCTGACGGACGCCGCCAAGGCGTCCCTGCGGATGCTGGCGGCCGACCGTGCCGACGGGGTGGAGGTCCCCGCGCGGCGCGTGGTGATCGCCGCCGAGGTGCCGGACGACCAGGTCAAGGCCGGCACGGACCTGGAGGACCGCTCCCGGGTGCGGATCCCGGCCGCGGTGCCCATGAAGAAGATCGCCGCGGTCCACGTGGACGACCCGCAGGCCGTGCCCGACGTGGAGACGGCGGTCGCGGCCGTGTTCGCCGCCGACGACGGCGACGAGGACGCGCGGTTCGACGTCGACGGCGCCGAGGCCCACGAGCTGCTGTGGTACGCCACCCAGGAGATCCCCGACCTGCTCCCCTGACCGGCCGGGCCGCCACCCCTGAAATGCCGGTGCCTGATCCGGAGGGTTCGTTTATCCTGGATCACGATATGAAGCACATCATCTGGGACTGGAACGGCACGCTCTTTCACGACATCGAAGCCGTGGTGGGAGCCACGAACGAGGTCTTCAAGCCCTACGGCGTGGCCGCGTTCGACAACGACGGCTTCCGGGCCGCCTACACCCGCCCGATCTGGGTGGCCTACGAGCGCATTCTCGGCCGGCCCCTGCACGAGGGAGAGTGGGAGGTGCTCGACCAGGCCTTCCACGACCACTACCACCGGCTGATGCTCTCGTGCGCCCTCGCCGAGGAGGCGCTCGACTGCCTCCGCACCTGGGCCGGCTCCGGGCGCACCCAGTCGCTGCTGTCCATGTGGGCGCACGACCGGCTGGTGCGCAAGGCCTCCGAGCTCGGCATCGACGGCTACTTCGCCCGCATCGACGGCCTGAGCAACGGCGCGCCGGGCGGAGGCAAGGCCGAGCACATGGTGGTCCACATCGAGTCGCTCGACGTGAAGCCGTCCGAGATCCTCGTGATCGGCGACAGCATCGACGACGCCCACGCGGCCGAGCATGTGGGCGCTCACGCGGTCCTCTACACCGGGGGCATGACCAGCCGCGCCGACCTCGCGGCCTCCGGCTTCCCCGTCGTCGACTCCCTGTCCAAGGCGTTCGACCACGCCAAGTGACCGGTCGTCCGGGGAGCGGCCGGCCGGGGCATTCCGCTCGTAGGGTGACGAGTTGGGCATCGGTCGGCCTCTGGGGTGCGCGATCGTCGTAATCTGAGCGCACCCCTTACGCGTTCGGAGGCCCCCCATTAACCGTCTCGTGCTGTGGAACGTCGACCTCACCCTGGTCGACGTGGCGATCGTCACCCGTGACGCCTATGCCGACGCGTTCCGGCGGGTCACCGGGCGACCGCTGGTGAAGCTGGCGCCCGCTATGGGCCGTCCGGACTCCGAGATCATCTTCGAGACGCTCGCCATCAACGGCATCGTGACCGGTGACGACCACCTTCCCCGCTTCATCGACGCCCTCGCCGGCGCGTTCGCCGCCCGCCGCAAGCGCCTCGACAAGGACGGGCGCGTCATGTCCGGCGCGAAGGACGCGCTCAAGGCCGTGGCGAGGCTCGACGGGGTGGTCCAGTCGGTGCTCACCGGCACCATCAAGAGCAACGCCGTCCTCAAGCTGAAGGCCTTCGGCCTGGAGAAGTACGTCGACTTCGAGGTCGGCGGGTACGGCGAGGAGGTCTACCCCAAGGCGACCCTCCTCCAGGTCGCCCAGGGCAGGGTCAAGCAGATGTACGGCTACGCCTGCGACGGGTCCAACACGGTGCTGATCGGCGACTCGGCCAGGGACGTGCAGGCCGCCCGCATCGCCGGGGCGGCGATGATCGCCGTGGCGTCGGGCCGCTCCACCACGGCCGAGCTGCGGGAGGCGGGCGCGGACATCGTCCTTCAGGATCTGACCAACGCCTCCGAGGTGGTCGCCGCCGTCGCCCAGCTCACCAGCCCCCTCGACCGGAAGGCCGGCTGAGGCCACCATCCTGGGACGGGGAGGCGACATCTCTGCCGGGGCCGCGTTGAGCGAACGACGTGCGGCGCGAACAGAATGCCTGATCCAAGTGTTGAAACAATGTCGACGCTTGACGCCCCGGACCGGCGCCGTGGGCGCATCCGGCTAGTCTCGCACACGTCGAAATCCCTAGCCGAAGGACCTCGATGCCCTCCTCGACGGCGCACGTCGCCACCACCCGCCCCGAGCGCTACATCAAGCAGCTGATCTCGCACATGGGCCACAAGGCCACCACGGAACTCTCGGACGACGGCCGGGGGGTGATCACCCTCAGCCGAGGGCAGTGCGTGCTCGTTCCATCGGGTCGCGGTCTGGACCTGATCGCCACGGCCGGAGACGCCGAGGCCCTGGCCGGGGTGCAGGACGTCATCACGCGTCACCTGCTGCGTTTCGCCACCCAGGAGGAGCTCGCCGTCGACTGGACGGCTCCCGTGACGGCGGAGTCCATGCAGATCATCGACCCCGTCGTCAGCGACTACCTGCTCACGCACTGCACGCCGGCCGACGAGGTGCTCCGCGAACTGGCCGTGAAGACCCGCGAGGCCACCGGCGACGCGGCCGGGATGCAGGTCTCCCACGACGAGGGCACGCTCCTGACGATGCTGGTCCGGATGGTCGGCGCGCGGCGTGCCGTCGAGGTGGGGGTGTTCACCGGCTACTCGTCGCTCTGCATCGCCCGGGGCCTGCCCGAGGACGGTCGTCTTCTCGCCTGCGACGTCAGCGACGAGTGGACCTCCCTCGGCAGGCCGTACTGGGAGCGTGCGGGCGTGGCCGATCGCATCGACCTGAAGATCGGCCCGGCGATCGAGACGCTGCGAGCGCTTCCCGCGGAGCCGTCCATCGATTTCGCCTTCATCGACGCGGACAAGGTCAACTACCCGGCCTACTACGAGGAGATCGTGCGGCGGCTGCGCCCTGGCGGCCTGGTCGTCCTGGACAACGTGTTCCTCGGAGGCCGCGTCGTCGATCCCGCCTACCAGGAGGAGCACCACCTGGCGATGCGCGGCCTCAACGATCTCATCGCCGGCGACGACCGGGTCGAGTCCGTGATGCTGCCGGTGCGGGACGGCATCACCCTCGCACGCAGGCGCTGACCCCCACCTCGCGCCCTGACGCTCGCTCCCCGCACAGACGGGGTACCAGGCCGGTGGGCGGTGATGTGTGGGCGGGCGGGATGGCGGTGGGGCGGGGGTTTCGGCAGGATAGGGCCATGGTTGAGGAAGGTGCGCTGCTCTGGGAGCCGTCCCCCGAGGTGATCCGTGATGCGAAGATCACCCGGTTCGCCGCGTGGCTGGGGCGTTCCGAGCGCGATTACGAGGATCTGTGGCGATGGTCGGTCGAGGCTCCCGAGGAGTTCTGGACGTCGGTCTGGGACTATTTCCCGGTCGTCGGCGATCGTGGTGACGGGCCCGTCATCAGTGGGACGATGCCGGCCGCGAAATGGTTCGAGGGAGCGACCCTGAACTACGCGGCCAACGCGCTGCGCGGAGACCCCGGCCGTCTCGCCGTGATCTCGCGCGACGAGGCCGGCGCCCGGCGCTCCTTCACATACGGGGAGCTGGCGGAGGAGGTCGCCCGGGTCCGGGCGGGCCTGGTGCGGCTCGGGGTCACCCGGGGAGACCGCGTCGCCGCGTATCTTCCCAACGCGCCTGAGGCGCTGATCTGCTTCCTCGCCACCGCGAGCCTCGGCGCCATCTGGTCGTCCTGCTCGCCCGACTTCGGTGCCTCCAGCGTGGTGGACAGGTTCACGCAGATCACCCCCAAGGTGCTGATCGCGGTCGACGCCTACAGCTACAACGGCCGTTCCTTCGACCGCTCGGCGGTCGTGGCCGACATCGCCGCCAAGCTCCCGAGCCTGGTCGCGACCGTGGTGGTCGGCACGGACTCCTGGGACGAGCTGCGGGCCGAGCAGGCGCCGCCCGCCTTCGAGCCGGTGCCGTTCGACCACCCGCTCTGGATCGTGTACTCCTCCGGCACCACGGGGCTGCCCAAGCCGATCGTCCACGGCCACGGCGGCATCGTGCTGGAGCACCTGAAGGCGCTGAGCTTCCATCAGGATCTCGGCGAAGGCGACGTGTTCTTCTGGTACACGACGACCGGCTGGATGATGTGGAACTACCTCGCGGGCGGCCTGCTCGTCGGCGCCACCGTGGTCCTCTACGACGGCAGCGCCACGCATCCCGGGCCCGACGCGCTCTGGCGGCTGGCGGCAGAGGAGGGCGTCACCTACTTCGGCACCGGCGCGCCGTACATCATCGCCTCCATGCGGGCCGAGCTGAGCCCGTCCGGCCTGGAGAGGCTCAGGGGGGTCGGCTCCACGGGCTCTCCGCTGCCGCCCGAGGGGTTCGGCTGGCTGTACGACGTGCTGCCCGGCGTCCAGCTCGGATCGTTCTCCGGCGGCACGGACGTGTGCACGGGGTTCGTGGGAGCGGTGCCGGTGCTGCCGGTCAGGGCGGGCGTGATTCCCTGCCGCTGCCTCGGCGCGTCCGTGGAGTCGTACGACCCGGAGGGCGACTCCGTGGTCGGCGAGGTCGGCGAGCTGGTGGTGACCCGGCCCATGCCGTCGATGCCCGTCATGTTCTGGAACGACCCCGACGGCACGCGCTACCAGGAGAGCTACTTCGCCGACTATCCGGGGGTCTGGCGGCACGGCGACTGGATCAAGATCATGCCCGACGGCTCCTGCGTGATCTACGGCAGGTCCGACTCCACGCTGAACCGCGGCGGGGTGCGCATGGGGACCAGCGAGTTCTACCGCGTCGTCGAGCGGTTCCCCGAGATCGAGGACAGCCTGGTGATCGACACCGGCCAGCTCGGGCAGGAGGGCCGGCTGCTGCTGTACGTGACGATGGCCGATGGAGCGGCGTTGACCGACGGGCTGGTCACGGAGCTGAAGAACGCCCTGAGGAGCGAACTTTCCCCGCGTCACGTGCCGAACGAGATCATCGAGGTGCCGGGCATCCCGCGCACGCTGAGCGGCAAGAAGCTGGAGGTGCCGGTGCGCAAGATCCTGCTCGGCACACCGGTGGAGCAGGCCGCCAACACCGGCGCCATGGCCAACCCGGAGGTCCTGCGGCACTTCGTCCCGTAAGCCGGGCGGCGCTGGACGGGCCGGACCCGGATGCCGGGCCGTCGAGAGATCACTTCGGGGCCGCCGGGGGGTCGGCGGCCGGGGTGTGCGTCCGGGCCGCCGGGCGGATCGGCGGCCCCCGGCCGGGGGCCGTGGAGCGGTGGCTACTGGGTCGCCTGCTCCTCGGCCTTGGAACCGCACGCGAAGCCCTTGGGCTGGTCGGGGTCGATTTCGAGCTCGCCGAGGTTGGTGTGGTCGGCGGCGCGGCGGATGGTGATCATCTTGTCGCAGTCGTAGAAGACGTAGATGCCGCCGTCGGCCTCACCGAGGAGCATCATCCGGCGGCCGTCGTAGAGCGGCTTGTCGTCGCCGTTCTTCACGACGGCCCACTGGTTCTGGAAGCCCACGGCGTCCAGCAGCAGGCTCGTCTTGCCGGTGGTGTAGGCGTCCACCGCCGCGGTCGTCATCTGGAGGATGAGCAGGAAGCCGAGGCCGAGCCCGGTCATGGCTCCGACGAGCAGCTTCATCCCGGCGCGGCCGACCGGCTTGCGGCGCATCAGCCGGAAGGGCACCAGGAACGCAACTACGCCGAGGCCCACCGCGATGGTGACCATGACGGCGAGGTCGAGGTCGGCGAAGAGGTTGAAGAAGCCCCAGTAGGTGGCGCCGCACCACAGCGCGGCGATCACCGCGATCACCCACGGCCGTTCCCGGACGGCCCGCACCAGCCGGGCGAGCAGCCCCAAAGTGATCTTATTGACCAGCCAGCCCAGCCCGACGATCACGCCCAGAGCGGGCAGTACCACGAGCAGCAGCAGGACCAGCGCGCTGGAGAGCCGGCCGAACAGGACGGCCTGGTCGATGCCGGCCTGCTGAGGGCTGATGCCGAAGACGTTGTAGATCTGCTCGACACCGATGTAGAGCATCGCGTAGAGGGCGACGCCGATCGGCAGAACCACTGAGGCGATGCGCTCGATCAGGTCGATGACGGTGACGCGATCCTTCTCGGCGGGAGCGGCCTCGGGGGCGGCAGCCGCGCCGTTTGTGCTGCTAGAGCTATGTTCTACGGGTATCTGCTGATTGATCACGGCGTATGAGAGTAGTGGGATGAACTACGGATAGTTGACTTTTCAATGTTTTTCGCATGTCGCGTATCCGTCAGGTCGCGAAGACCCGGGCGTCGTCGGCGAACGCCTTGAACTCCATGGCGTACAAGACCCCGGTCACCGCGCGGACGCGGTCAGATCGCCTGGGGGAAGCGGAAGAGGCGCCCGGGGTCGTAGGCGGCCTTGACCTTGGCGAGGCGGCCGGCGTTGGCGCCGTAGTAGGCCTGACGCCAGGCGGGTAGGGCCGGGTCGATGTAGTTGACGTAGGCGTGGTCGCCGAAGTGCGGCGCCATGGCGGCGTGCGCGCCGCGCAGCCAGGTGGCCGCGCCCGCCATGTGCGCGTAGTACTGCACGCTGAACAGCGCCGTGCGGTGCGGGAAGGCGGTCGCGCCCGGTCGCACGCGCCCGACCGCGCCGCCGAGCGCGTCGAGGAGGACGGCGTGCCGTCCCGGGCGGGCCGTCTGCTCCACCAGGGCGCCGATGCCCGAGGCGGACAGGGGCCGGTAGGCCATGTGCGACTTGGCGCTGAACGCGTCGCGCGGGAAGCGCCCGTCGGCCGTCTGCCCCGGCAGGCTCCCTGGCCGGTGGCACTGGGACACCGTGCGGGTGGAGCAGCCCGCCTCGATCATCATGGCGTTGCGGTAGGAGGTCTGGGTGACGTAGCGGGTGGAGGGCTGGGCGCCGATCTTGGCGATCAGCGGTTCGAGCCGCCGCTCGCAGTCCGCGCGCGAGCCGAGGTAGAGGCCGCCGATCTGCAGGTCGAGCGCGGGGTCCTGGGTGAGGTGCAGGTTGGACCACATGGCGTCCGGCTCATGGGGCGCCCACGCCTGCCAGGCGGCGACGGCCTTGCGGGCGCGTGACCAAGGCCAGTGCAGGAAGAACAGCGTGACGTCGCGCGTGGCGTGCGTGCGGAAGGTGAACGACACGGCGACGCCGAAGTTGCCGCCACCGCCGCCGCGCGAGGCCCAGTACAGCTCGGGCTCATGGTCGGCGTCACAGGTCAGCACCCGGCCGTCGGCGGTGACGATCTGGAGCGACTCCAGCGCGTCGCAGGTCAGGCCGTACTTCCTGGCCACGACGCCGATGCCCCCGCCCAGTGTCAGCCCCGCGATGCCCACCGTCGGGCAGGAGCCGCCCGGTATGCTCACTCCATGCGAGGCCAGCCGGTCGTACACGTCGACCAGTTGCGCGCCCGCGCCCACGACCGCGCGCCCCGATGTGGCCCGCACGCCGTTCATGCGCGAGACGTCCACGACGAGTCCCGTGCCGGACGACCAGCCCGCGTAGCTGTGACCGCCCGACCGGGAGGTCACCGGCACGCGGAGCCGCCTGGCGAAGGCCAGGCACTCTGCCACGTCCGACGGGTTCGCGCAGTACGCCACGGCGGCGGGCCGTATGCCGTCGAACGACGGGTTGTACAGGCGGCGGGCCGCGTCGTACGCGGCGTCCCCGGGGCGGATCAGCCGCCCGGCCAGGCCCCTGCCCAGGGACGTCCAGTCCGACGGCGAGGGGCCGGTACGAGCCGTCATGCCCGCGGCTGTGCCCACCAGTGTGCCCGTCGCGGTGCGCGCTGCGGCCCCGGTGTCGACGCATCCTCCGGCCACGACCGTGGCGGCTATGGCGGACCCGCGGAGGAAGCTCCGGCGGTCGAGCGCGGGGCGCATGGTCACTCATCCCCCAAGGGCGGGTCATCGGTCGCGAAAGGTCGCGCTCGTTGAGTGAGACGTCCGTAAGAGTGGCTTGGTTTATCACAGATCGGTCACGGTGCACGTGGCGGGGCAGGAGGCTTGTCCGATCAGGGAATTGCGCACGATTCCGGACAAGTTGACGTATCACGTGTGATGGGCTGATATCGGGTACGGCCAGAGAGGATCCGGTCAACGGAGACCGGGGTCCAGGTCGTAACCATCTGGAACAAAGGCGAACCCTCACAAAGGAGTGAGAGCGACATGCCGCTCGACGAGGCAAAGGACCGGCTGCTGCGGTCCGCTGCTGAACTGTGTGCAGAGACCCCCGGAAGCGATCATCTGGACGGTGAGAGCATCCTGGCGTTTCTCCGGCTCTACTACCGGCATGTCGCGCCAGAGGACGTGATCGACCGCGACCCCGTGGAGCTGTACGGGCCCGCCATGGCGCACCGGCGGCTGGCGGACTACCGCCCGCAGGGCCGGGCCCTGGTCCGCGCCTACACCCCGACGGTCGAGGAGGACGGCTTCGACCTCGGGAACTCCGTCGTCGAGGTGGTCACCGACGACATGTCCTTCCTCGTCGACTCGGTGACGATGGAACTCGACCGTCACGAGACGGGTGCCCGCCTGATCGTGCACCCGCAGATGAAGGTCCGCCGCGACATGACGGGCCGCATGCTCGGCCAGGAGCAGGCCGACCTCACCGGCCAGGTGCTGGTCGAGTCGTGGATGCACATCGAGATCGACCGGCAGTCCGACCCCGGAGTGCTGGCGGAGCTGGAGAAGGACCTCCAGCGGGTCCTGCAGGACGTGCGGTCCTCCGTCGAGGACTACCCGAAGATGCGGGCCCTGGCCCTCCAGATCGCGACCGGCCTGGAGGCCGCGCCGCCGCCGCTGCCGCCCGGCGACCTGGAGGACAGCCTGGAGCTGCTCCGCTGGCTCGCGGACGAGCACTTCAACTTCCTCGGCTACCGCGAGTACCGCCTGGAGGTGGGCCCCGACGGCGACGGGCTGCGCGCCGTGCCCGGCACCGGCCTCGGCATCCTGCGGGCCGACAAGGCCGGCTCGGCGAGCTTCGCCGCGATGTCCCCCGAGCTCAGGGCCAAGGCCCGCGAGAAACAGCTGCTGGTCGTGACCAAGGCCAACAGCAGGGCGACCGTCCACCGGCCCGCCTACCTTGACTACATCGGCGTGAAGGTCTTCTCGCCCGAGGGCGAGGTGATCGGCGAGCGCCGCTTCCTCGGCCTGTTCTCGCACGTGGCCTACAGCGAGTCGATCTGGCACATCCCGGTGCTGCGGCACAGGCTCGAAGAGGTGCTCGACAAGGCGGGGCTCACCGCCGACAGCCATGACGGCAAGGACCTCATCGAGATCCTGGAGACCTACCCGCGCGCGGAGCTGTTCCAGGTGCCGGCCGACGATCTGGTGCCGATGGCGCTGGGCGTCCTGCGCCTGCGCGAGCGCAAGCGGGTCAAGCTCTTCCTGCGCCGCGACGACTACAACCGCTACATCTCGTGCCTGATCTACCTGCCGCGCGACCGGTACACCACCGACGTGCGCCTGCGGATGCAGGACATCCTGATCCAGGCGCTCGGCGGCACCACCCTCGACTACAGCACCATGATCGGCGAGTCGCCGCTGGCCCGCCTGCACGTGGTGATCCGCGGCGAGCGCGGCAAGCCGATGGGCGGCACCGACGTGAACCTCGCGGAGCTGGAGGCCCGCATCGCGGCCACCACCCGCTCCTGGAAGGAGGACCTCGCCGCGGCGATCGGCGAGTTCTCCCGGGAGGAGGAGGCCGCCTCGCTGACCCGCCGCTATGCCGCGGCGTTCCCCGAGGGGTACAAGGAGGACTTCACGCCCCGTACGGCCGTCGCCGACCTGTACCGCCTGGAACGGCTCACCGACACCCCCGGCCAGATCGGGATGGATCTGTACGAGCCGCGCGACCTGACCCAGGGGGAGCGGCGGTTCAAGATCTACCGCATCGGGTCCGCGATCTCGCTCTCCGAGATCCTGCCGCTGCTGTCGCGCATGGGCGTCGAGGTGGTGGACGAGCGGCCGTACCAGATCACCAGGAAGGGCGAGCGGCCCGCCTGGATCTACGACTTCGGCCTGCGCTGCGCCCCCTCCGAGGTGGTCGACCACGAGCAGTTCAAGCGGCTGTTCCAGGACGCCTTCGCGGCGCTCTGGCGGGGCGAGATCGAGAGCGACGGCTTCAACGGGCTCGTGCTCGGCGCCGGCCTCACCTGGGAGCAGACCCAGATCCTGCGGATGTACGCCAAGTACCTCCGCCAGGCGGGCATCGCCTTCAGCCAGCGCTACATCGAGAAGGTGCTCCTCGGCAACATCCGGCTGGCCAACCTGCTCGTACGGCTCTTCGAGGCGAGGCTGGACCCGCGCCGCACGGAGGACGCCAGGGAGGACCTCGGCGAGGCCCTGCACGAGGAGGTGCTCGCGGCCCTGGAGGAGGTCGCCTCGCTGGACGAGGACCGCATCCTGCGGGCCTACCTGGAGATGATCCTGGCCACGCTGCGCACCAACGCCTTCCAGCGGGTGGACGGCAGGCGCAAGCCGTACATCTCCATCAAGCTCGACTCCTCGGCGATCAGCGTGCTGCCGCTGCCCCGGCCCAAGTACGAGATCTTCGTGTACTCGCCCCGGGTGGAAGGCGTGCACCTTCGGTTCGGCAAGGTCGCGCGAGGCGGCCTGCGCTGGTCGGACCGCATGGAGGACTTCCGGACCGAGGTCCTCGGCCTGGTCAAGGCCCAGATGGTGAAAAATACGGTCATCGTGCCCACCGGTTCTAAGGGTGGATTTGTCGTGAAACGTCCGCCAGTGGGCGGCGGGCGCGACGAGCTCATGGCGGAAGGCGTGGCCTGCTACCGCCAGTTCATCTCCGGCCTGCTCGACATCACCGACAACCTGGTCGACAACAAGGTCGTCCCCCCGGCCGACGTCGTCCGCCACGACGGCGACGACACCTACCTCGTCGTCGCGGCCGACAAGGGCACGGCGACGTTCTCCGACATCGCCAACAGCCTGGCCAAGGACTACGGCTTCTGGCTCGGCGACGCCTTCGCCTCCGGCGGCTCGGTCGGCTACGACCACAAGGCCATGGGCATCACAGCCAGGGGCGCGTGGGAGTCGGTCGCCTACCACTTCCGCTCGATGGGGGTCGACGTCCAGACCACCGACTTCACGGTCGCGGGCGTCGGCGACATGTCGGGCGACGTCTTCGGCAACGGCATGCTGCTGTCCCAGCACATCAGGCTGGTCGCGGCCTTCGACCACCGGCACATCTTCGTGGACCCCCAGCCGGACGCCGCGCGCGGCTTCGCGGAGAGATCGCGCCTGTTCGCCCTGCCGCGCAGCTCCTGGGCCGACTACGACGCCAAGCTGATCTCCGCGGGCGGTGGCGTCTGGCCGCGCACGGCCAAGTCGGTGCCGGTCTCGCCGCAGATGCGCGCGGCGCTCGGCATCCGCGACGGAGTGTCGGCGCTCACCCCGAACGACCTGATCAACGCCATCCTCAAGGCCCCCGTCGACGTGCTCTGGAACGGCGGCATCGGCACCTACGTCAAGGCGGCCGCCGAGAGCAACGCCGACGTCGGCGACAAGGCCAACGACTCGCTGCGCGTCAACGCCGCCGACCTGCGGTGCAAGGTGGTCGGCGAGGGCGGCAACCTCGGCCTCACCCAGCTCGCCCGCATCGAGTTCGCGCTGAGCGGCGGGTACGTCAACACCGACTTCATCGACAACTCGGCCGGCGTGGACACCTCCGACCACGAGGTGAACATCAAGATCCTGCTCGACCGCTTGGTGCGGGACGGCCGGCTCGGCGACCAGCAGCGTGACGAGCTCTTCCTCGACATGACCGACGAGGTCGCGGGGCTGGTGCTCCAGGACAACCACGCGCAGAACGTCGTGCTGGCCGCCGCGCGGGCACAGGCCCCCGAGATGCTGCACATCCACGCCCGCTACCTGCGCAAGCTGGAGCGCGAGGGCCTGGTCAACCGCGAGCTGGAGGCGCTGCCGTCCGACAAGTCGCTGGCCGAGCGGCGCCAGGCCGGGCTCGGGCTCACCGCACCTGAGTTCTCGGTGCTGCTCGCGTACACCAAGCTGGTGGCCGACCACGAGGTGCTCGCCTCCGACCTGCCCGACGACCCGTACCTGGAGTCGTGGCTGGTGTCCTACTTCCCCTCGGCGCTGCGCGAGCGGTTCCGCGCGGCCATGGACGCCCACCCGCTGCGCCGCGAGATCATCACCACCCGCGTGGTGAACGATCTGGTCAACGCGAGCGGCACCTCGTTCCTGTTCCGCTTCGGCGAGGAGACCGGAGCCTCCACCCCGGACATCGCCAGGGCGTACCTGGTGTCCAGGGAGGTCTTCGAGCTGCCGGGTTTCCGGCGGGACGTCGAGGCGCTGGACAACAAGGTCGACACCGCGACGCAACTCGCCATGCTGCTGGAGGGCCGCAAGCTCGCCGAGCGCGGCGCGCGCTGGCTGCTCGGCAACCGCAGGCCCCCGCTCGACCTGGCCTCCACCGTGAGGTTCTTCGTCGAGGGCGCCGACGGGCTGCTGCCGCACCTGCCCAAGCTGCTCGCCGGCCCCGACCTCGCGGCCTTCGAGGAGCGCCGCGACGGTTTCCTGGCCAGGGGCGTGCCGGCCGAGCTGGCCGAGCGCGCGGCGGTGATGGTGCCGGCGTACTCGACGTTCGACCTCGTGGAGATCTCCTCGCGCACCGGCCGTCCTGTGCACGACGTCGCGGAGGTCTACTTCGACCTGGCCGAGCGCCTGCAGCTCGCCCGGCTGCGCGAGCGGGTCATCGCCCTGCCACGCGACAACCGGTGGAACTCCATGGCCAGGGCCGCGCTGCGCGACGACCTGTACGCCGCGCACGCCACGCTCACCGGGGACGTCCTTACGCACAGCGAGCCGGGGCTGTCGCCGGAGGAGCGCCTGGCCCGCTGGTCGGAGGCGAACTCCGCGGCCGTGGCGCGGGCCCGTCAGACGCTGTCGGAGATCTGGGAGAGCGACCACTTCGACCTGGCCACGCTCTCGGTCGCGCTGCGCGCGGTGCGCACCCTGGTCGCGACCAGCAACCTGCCCCACGCCGAGGGCTGACCGCTCACGCGTCGGGCGGCGTCACTTGTAGCTGACGCCGGTGGCGGCGCCGTCGAATCCGATGATCTTCGCGGGTTCGGCGGCGCCCCTGCGCGAGACGTGGCTGACGTACTGCTGCGTCTCGATCACGCGGAGCATGTTCGGGACGACGACGCTGCCGACGGCCCAGCGCACCTCCTTGGGGACGGGCACGAGGCCGTCGGCGTGCTTGATCTTGGCCTGCCGGAGCGTGGTGCGCGTCAGGGAGTACAGGATGACGGCGCCGCCGTCGGTGGTGCGCAGGGCGTAGATCGGGAAGGCGGTCGCGGCGAAGAGCGAGTCGTACAGGTATCCCCGCCACTTGGACTCGGGCTGGATCTTCTCCACCTCGGTGAAGTAGCCGGTGGTCTGCGGGCCGGCCGCGATCAGGTCGGCCGCGAACCCGCCGGGGCCCTCCTCGGCGATCGTCGCGTGCAGCGGCGCCATCAGGTGCGGGCTGATCGCGATCGAGTCGTCCCGGGTGGCGAGCGGGGTGGCGTACCCCTGGGAGTCCAGGCTGACGTCGGGGAGCTTCGTGCCGGGGTAGAGCAGGGAGACGAAGCTGAGCTGCCAGCGGGAGACCTCGTACTGCTTCATGAACACGAGCACTGCGGTGCGGTTCGCCCCGCTCGCGTCGCGGCGCTCGACGACCGCGGCGAACCAGTAGGGGAACCGGTCGAGCCGGGGGACCAGCACCCTCGGCGCGCCCCAGGTGTAGCGGGGCGGCTTCATGCCCGTCGACTGGAAGGCCGTCGCGGTGATCTGGTTCTGCGCGTCGCGCACCTGCTGCAGGGCGTAGAACTCGTCGCCCGACGCCCTGACCGCGTCGTCCGTCCGAAGGATCTTGCGCACCAGGTCGGCCGCCTCGGCGGGCGTGACCGCCTGGGAGTCCTCGGCCTGTGCCGAGGGGGAGGGCGCCGGGGTGGGAGTGGACGTGCCGGTGGCCGCCGAGGTGGCGGCGACCGGGCCGCGCCGGGTCTCGTGCCCGCCGGAGGCGCACGCGGAGGCCGTGACGGCGAACAGGAGGATCGCCAGGACGGCACGCATGGTCCCGTTCACGCTCGCCTCCAGATGAGTCCCCCGCAGACCGCCAATGCTAGCCACGCGCGAGGTGCCTCCGGTGTCGCGTACCCTTGGCAGATGTGGCAGCCATCGATCCCGCAGAAGAGATCAGCGAGCTTACCGGCACACTGAAGGGCATTCAGGATGTGCTGGACCTCGACGTCATGCGAAAGCAGATCGCCGAGTTGGAGGAGCAGGCTGCCGCGCCTGACCTGTGGAACGACCCGGAGCAGGCGCAGAAGGTCACCAGCAAGCTGTCCCACATGCAGGGCGAGCTCAACCGCGTCGAGAACCTCCTGCGCAGGCTCGACGACATCTCCGTGCTCTACGAGCTGGCCGAGGCCGAGGACGACGCCGAGACGCGCGAGGAGGCCGGGCGCGAGCTCGCCTCCCTCCGCACCGACGTCAACGCCCTGGAGGTGCGCACGCTGCTCTCCGGGCCGTACGACGCGCGCGAGGCGCTCATCACGATCAACTCCCAGGCCGGCGGCGTGGACGCCGCCGACTGGGCGCAGATGCTGCTCCGCATGTATCTCCGCTGGGCCGAGCGCAAGGGCCACTCCACGGAGGTGTACGACACCTCCTACGCCGAAGAGGCCGGCATCAAGTCCGCGACGTTCGTGGTCAAGGCGCCCTACGCCTACGGCACGCTGAGGGGGGAGCACGGCACCCACCGGCTCGTCCGCATCAGCCCGTTCGACAACCAGGGCCGCCGCCAGACCTCCTTCGCGGGCGTCGACGTGGTGCCGGTCGTCGAGCAGACCGACCACATCGACATCAACGAGGACGACCTGCGCATCGACGTCTACCGCTCGTCGGGTCCCGGCGGGCAGGGCGTCAACACCACCGACTCCGCGGTGCGCATCACCCACCTGCCCACCGGCATCGTGGTCTCCTGCCAGAACGAGCGCTCACAGCTCCAGAACCGCGCCTCCGCGATGACGGTGCTGCAGGCCAAGCTGCTGGAGCGCAAGCGGCAGGAGGAGGCCGAGAAGATGTCGGAGCTGCGCGGCGAGTCCACCACCTCATGGGGCACCCAGATACGCAACTACGTGCTCCACCCGTACCAGATCGTGAAGGACCTGCGCACCTCCGTCGAGGCGGGCAACCCCAGCGCGGTGCTCGACGGCGACCTGGACGAGTTCATCGAGGGCGAGATCCGCTGGACGCGCCGCATCGAGTCCGGGGCGGCGGGCTAGCCCCCGTACGGATCCCGGTGCTCCGGGATCCGTACCGGACGCCGGTCAGGCGCCGTACAGGTGCTTCAGCGCCAGCGTAGCGGCAAGCAGGACGAACAGGATTATCGCGATGAGCATGGGCGAAAGACCCCCCAGCCCATGGTGATGGAACCTGGCCCTGCTCGCCCGGCATGCGGGGCACCGGCCCTCCACGACTGGGCCGGCACACTGGGCGCAGATGAGATGTTCGCAGCTCACGGGATATCTCCCTCTCCACGGTGATCGCTTTACCAGCCTGTTAGCGAGTGTGGAATCGTTTTGTTTCCGTTATGGACGTTCCATGCCAGTGTTACCCCTAGACTGAGCCTCGGCCAACCGGAACGTCGATCAATGGTAAAGAGCGGCGCCCCCCGGCCGGCGAGCAATGCGCTGTGGCCCACGCGGCCACTTCCGCGACCGTCCTAACCCCTAGACTGGCATGCCGTGATGCGCCTGTGATCCATTTCGATAATGTCACCAAGGTCTACGTTAACCAGAACCGGCCCGCCCTCGACCACGTCAGCGTTGACGTCGACAAGGGTGAGTTCGTGTTCCTGGTCGGTCCTTCGGGGTCGGGGAAGTCGACCTTTCTCCGGCTGGTCCTGAAGGAGGAGCGCCCGAACTCGGGCGCGATACATGTCGCCGGGAAGGATCTGGCGCGCCTGTCGAACTTCAAGGTGCCGCATCTGCGCCGCCGTATCGGCTGCGTGTTCCAGGACTTCCGGCTGCTGCCCAACAAGAACGTCTACGAGAACGTGGCGTTCGCGTTGGAGGTCATCGGCAAGCCCCGGCGGTTCATCCGCAAGGTGGTGCCTGAGGTCGTCGAGTTGGTCGGCCTGGAAGGCAAGGCCCACCGCATGCCCGACGAGCTGTCCGGAGGTGAGCAACAGCGGGTCGCCATGGCCCGCGCTTTCGTCAACCGCCCGATGATCCTGCTCGCGGACGAGCCCACGGGAAACATCGACCCCGCGACCAGCATCGGGATCATGAAGGTGCTCGACCGGATCAACCGGACCGGCACCACCGTCGTCATGGCCACCCATGACGCCGCGATCGTCGACTCCATGCGCAAGCGCGTGGTCGAGCTGGAGGACGGCAAGATCGTCCGAGATCAGTCACGCGGCGTCTACGGTCAGGCGTACTGATCACTAAGCGAGAGCAACAGGGGACACCCACAGCATGCGGGCAAACTTCATCTTCTCTGAGGTCTGGATCGGCCTACGCCGCAACCTCACGATGACCGTCGCGGTCATCGTGACCGTTGCCATCGGCATGGCGTTGCTCGGCATTGGGCTGATGATCAACGCACAGGTCGGCAGCATGAGCACCTACTGGTCCGACAAGGTCCAGCTCTCGGCGTTCCTGTGCAAGAAGAACGACCCGTTCGAGGCCTGCAAGGGCCGCGGCGCCGTCAGCGAGCAGGAGAAGCAGGCGCTGAAGACGCGCATCGAAGGCATGGCCCAGGTGGACAAGGTCTTCTTCGAGGGCCAGGAGGCGGCCTACAAGAACTTCAAGGACGCCTACAGCAGCAACAGCGTGTTCCTGTCCGCGGTCAAGGTCGACGACATGCCCGAGTCGTTCCGGGTCAAGCTGAAGAACCAGGATGACTACAAGGCCGTGTTCGACGCCCTCAGCGGCGCGCCCGGCGTGTCCAACGTGGTCAACGACCAGCAGCTCCTCGAGAAGTTCTTCGGCCTGATGAGCAAGCTGCGCTGGGCCGCGCTCGTCGTGGCGATGATCCAGGTCTTCGCGGCGATCCTCCTGATCGGTAACACGGTGCGGCTGTCCGCGTACAACCGGAGGCGGGAGACCGGCATCATGCGCCTGGTCGGCGCCTCCAACCTCTACATCCAGCTGCCGTTCGTCATGGAGGGCACCATCGCCGGCCTGGTCGGCGGCGTGATCTCCGCGGTGCTGCTGATGCTCGCCAAGGTCGTGCTGTTCGACGGCATGCGGGAGTACTTCGTCCTGTCCACGCAGCTCGGCTGGAGCGAGGTGGCGCAGGTGATCACGCTCACCACCGTGGTCGGCGTGCTGATCTGTATCCTCGCCTCCTTCGTCACCCTCCGGCGATACCTGAGGGTGTGACACACCCCGGTAGGCTCGACGCTATGCCACGTGAGACCGGGCGCAAGCTCATCGCCCAGAACAAGCGTGCCTGGCACGACTATCAGATCGACGACACCTACGAAGCGGGGCTCGTCCTGATGGGCACGGAGGTGAAATCCCTCCGTGCCGGCCGGGCGAGCCTGTCCGACGGGTACGCCCAGGTCAAAGATGACGAGGTGTGGCTGATGAACATCCACATCCCCGAATACCACATGGGCACGTGGACCAACCACGCCTCGCGGCGCCCCCGCAAGCTCCTGCTCCACCGCAAGGAGATCGGGAAGATCATCGCCAAGACCAAGGAGTCCGGCCTCACGCTGGTCCCTCTCTCGCTGTACTTCAAGGACGGCAAGGCCAAGGTCGAGATCGGTGTGGCGCGCGGCAAGAAGACCTGGGACAAGCGGCACGACCTCGCGGAGAAGCAGGCGACCCGGGAGATGGCCCGCGCTCTTCGTCACCGCAACCGATGAGGTCCGATCAGTCGTGCCGCTAGCCGTACGTATCAGAAGAGCGCTGTCGGCCGGGCTGTCGCTGGCCGTGGCCGTCCCCCTGCTGTCGGCCTGCCTGAGCGAGCCGTCGCCCCACGAGGCCGTCAGCCAGTTCCTGGTCGGGTGGCAGACCGGCGACTACGACTCCGCGGCGGAGCGCACCGACGGCGACCCCAAGGTCGTCAAGAGAGCGCTGGAGGACGCCGGCCTGCAGTTGGACGCCGCGTCGCTCCGCTTCTCCCTCAAGGGGCTGCGGACCAACGGCGAGAACGCCGACGCGAGGTTCCAGGTCCAGGTCGACCTCGGGGACAACAACCCCCTGTGGCAGTACGACAACGACCTGCCGCTGCACGTGGTCGACGGCGTGTGGAAGGTCCGGTGGTCGCCCAGCGTCATCCACCCGCAGCTCCGCGAGGGGCAGCGGTTCGCGGTGGAGGTCTCCTCCATGGGCCGCCAGCCCATCGAGGACCGCAACGGCGACGCGCTCCAGCGGGAGGCCACGCTCTACGTCGCGGGCGTCTACCCCGCCAGGGTCAAGGACCCCGTGGGCGTGTGCGAGCGGCTGTACCAGGTGACCGGCTTCGCCCAGGACCGCCTGCTCAGCCGCATCAGGTCGGCCCCGCCGCAGGACTTCGTGCCGCTGGTGACGTTCGGCGGCACCAAGTACGCCCAGCTTCGCGACCGCCTGGACGAGATCCCCGACCTGAAGATCGACAAGAAGTCGCAGCCGGTCGCGCCCGCGCAGCCCGCCGACATCATCGGCAAGGTCGGCGCGATCACGCCGGAGACCGAGCAGCAGCTCGGCGGCCCGCAGCGGGCCGGCGACACCGTCGGCCAGGGCGGGCTGCAGAAGGCCTACCAGGACCAGCTCACCGGCTCCACCGGCACGAAGGTCATCACCTACGACCTGAAGACCAGCGAGCAGGTGGCCGAGCTGGCCCAGTGGCCCGGCAGGTCCAACACCACGTCGGTGAGGACCACCATCGACAGGGGCGTGCAGCGCTCCGCCGACCTCGCCGTCAGCGGCACCGTCCCCGCCACCCTGGTCGCGGTCAAGGCCTCGACCGGCGAGATCCTGGCCGTGGGCTCCCACGAGATGAACCAGGCGCGCGACGGGCTCAACGGCCGGTTCCCGCCCGGCACCGCGTTCTCGGTCGTCGCGGCCGAGGGGCTGCTCGCCGGGGGAGTCGATCCCAAGCAGAAGCTGCCGTGCCCGGTCGGCCGCACGGTCGGAGGCGCCCGGTTCGAGCAGGTGGCCGTGGGCCCGCTCGGCACGTCGCCCACCATCGCGAGCGACTTCGCCAACGGATGCGTCACCGCGCTGGCGTCGCTGGCCCGCCGTGTCAACGCGAGCACGCTGACCGAGGCGGCCACCCGCTTCGGCATCGGCGGCGACTGGACTTTGCCGCTGCGGTCGTTCAGCGGCACGGTCCCGGCGGCCACGAGCGACGCCGCCAAGGCGAAGATCATCGCTGGTCAGAGCGTGCGGGTCAGCCCGCTGTCGATGGCGCTGGTCGCCGGTGCGGTCGCCTCCGGCACGTGGCGTCCGCCCACGCTGGTCACCTCTCCCGGCTCGCCTGATCTCTCCTCCGACGCCCCGCCCCCCGCCTCTCCGCGCCCCGTCGCGCTCGACCCCCAGACCCTGACCAAGCTGCGCGCCCTCATGCGGTCAGGGGTCACCTCGGGTACGGCCGCGGCGGCCGCGGCGCCGGGCGACAAGGTCCACGGCGTCTCCGCCGCCATCACCTACACCGACAAGAAGCGCGCGAGGAGCCTCTCGTGGTTCGTCGGCTGGCAGGGCGACATCGCGGTGGCCGTGCTCAGCGAGACGACCAGCGCGACGAGCTCCGCGCAGATCGCCGGGCAGTTCTTCCGCAGCGCCCGCTCGGCCGCCTGAAAAATAAATCTCGGGCCGAGCAACCTTTGGGGGCTCGGCCTGCGTCTTTCTGGATGACTGGGCACCGCTTGGGGGTTGCGGGCTCAGTCGCCGTGATGAGACCAGGGCTTCATCTCGGGGGAAGCCCTGCCGTCCGGACCGGCTCGACCCTGCCGGTCGGCCCCCGGGGGCGTGCGCCACGTGCCACGCCTCCGGGGGTTTCGGCATGTACGGGGCCCTCCGCGCCGGGCATGCCGGGAATCAAGTTGGCGCCTTGGGTGTTCTCTAGAGTATCTTCTGGTTACCTGGTCTTTCGCGAGACCGGGTGACAACTCCACAGGGGGTGACTGGTTTCGACTTTGACATGTCGCGCCAGGGGAAGCGGGTCGAGGACTGCGGACATAACCTCGTTAACACTGTGACCGCAAAACAATAAGTGCCAATAACACGCGCACTCAGGGCCACATGGCCCTCGCCGCCTGAGCGAGGACCAAGCCCTTGTCAGCCCGGGACCGCCTCCGGCCCGGATCTGGCATCGCTAGGAGGCTAAACCGATCGACCCGGTCACGGGGCCGATAGGGAAACCTAACAGTGACTGAGCCCGTCGATGACACGCCTGCGTGATCACCGGGGCTGAGAAAATCGAAGCAGGCTGCACCCGGAGAAGCCCTGTCGTGGTGTTGAAGGACGCGGGTTCGATTCCCGCCACCTCCACCAGATCGCCAAGGGCGGTCGGTAGCCCGCAAGGCCCACCGACCGCCCTTGATCCTTTTCTCGCACTCGCTGTCGCATGGCATGGGTACGCCCCGGATGACATCGCTTTCGAGCGGGCTCCGGGGCGCAGCTCTTTCTGGGCTCCGGTCACATCGACTGGTCGGCTTCTCCACTGCTTCGAGCCGTTGCTCGTTAAGCCCTCCCAGTCCTTTCACCCGTCGCGAACTCCAGGTCGGGCGGGATGGGGGCGGTCTAGGTTGGGGTGGTGAGTGATCTCCAGGTCGTTTCTGTCAATGGGGTGCGTCTGGCTTTTCTGGCGGCGGGGGAGGTGGGGGCGCCGCCGGTGGTGCTGCTGCCGGGGCGGGGGCTCGATCACACCGACTGGGCTCGTGTGATCGCCCATCTCGCCGGTTCTTGGCGGGTCTACGCGCCTGATCTGCGGGGCCACGGGCACAGTGAATGGCCGGGGGTCTACAGCCTGGAGTTGATGCGTGACGACGTGGTCGCCCTGCTCGACCATCTGGAAGTGGCCCGCGCGACGTTCGTCGCCCATTCCCTCGGTGGCATGGTCGCGTGCCTGATCGCCGAGGAGTATCCCGACAGGGTGGAGCGGCTGGTGCTGGAGGACGTTCCCGCTCCTCATCCCGCCGGGCTGCCGCTGCCCGCGAAACCGGAGGGTGTGCCGGCCTTCGACTGGGCCATGGTCGAGCAGACCGCCTACCAGCGCAATCATCCCGACCCGGCGTGGCTGGAGCGGCTCGCGAAGATCAGCGCGCCGACGCTCGTCATCGCCGGCGGCGCGCCCAGCCACCTCCCGCAGGATCAGGTCGTCGACCTGGCCGCTCGCATACCTGACGCCCGGCTGGTCACGATCGAGGCGGGCCACGATGTCCACGCCAAGCGCCCTGAGGAGTTCCTCGCGGCGCTCACGGAGTTCCTCGAGCGCTGAGCCGGGCCACGCCGGTCAGAGGCGGAAGGCCACTGGCGGGCGGTAGCGGCGGTGCCGGCGGCCGGTCAGCGGTAGAGGCGGATGGCGCCGGTCAGTGCCAGGTGGGCGATGGCGAGCACCTCGTCCGCCACGGCGGGCGACGGGGGCGGCGCCACGACCTGCACCATCTGGGTGCTGGGTTCGCCGACGTCGGGGAACAGCTCCCACTTCCACGCGGGGCTCACGGGGTTGTCGAAGCGGTCCAGCGAGACCACGAGCGACGCCATGCCGTCCCAACCCCACGGAGGCGTCTGCGAGAGCCGCGCAAGGCGGATCGCGGCCCGGGGGGCCGGGTCCGGACGGTCGCGCTCGCCGTCCCCGCGTGAGCCGGGTACGGCCGGGTCGCCGGTGTGGGGGCGGGGCGCCAGGGTCTTCAGGCCGGCGCGCTTGGCGGCGGCGGTGAGCAGGGCCAGCGGGTCGCCGAAGTCGGCGAGCGAGGCCCGGCGGTACGCCGTCGTCTGGCCCAGGAGAACGGCCTCGGCGAGGCGGTGGTCGGCGCCGTGGAACCCCGCCCAGTCCGAGGGGCCGATGCCGTGACGTTCTCCGGTCTCGTGCAGGCCCGCCAGCACCTTGGCGGCGGCCTCCAGCGCCGAGGGTGTGTAGACGGTGCGATATTGACCTCGCGCCGCCTGCTCGATCAGCTGCTGCGCGGAGACGGATGTGGTGGTGGTCATCGGCTGCCATTCTCCATCGCGGCGATCAGCGCATTGAGAACCAAGGGACAT
Source organism: Sphaerisporangium viridialbum (assembly GCF_049674955.1). GTDB lineage: Bacteria > Actinomycetota > Actinomycetes > Streptosporangiales > Streptosporangiaceae > Sphaerisporangium > Sphaerisporangium viridialbum. Next base: position 1,536,817 of record NZ_CP187232.1, read on the forward strand.
CTCACGACATAAGGACTCTAGTCGTTCTTGATCCAATGGCGTATGCCGGGTCCGGCAGCAGTACCGCCTCCGGTGTGGGCGGTGGCCGCGACACGCCGGGCTGGCTGGGGTTTTGCCGGAGTTCTAGGGAAACGGCCGTTGAATCGCCACAATCCGCCCATGGCCGAATCCATCCAGCGAGACGACGTCGCCGCCACGCTCGCCGCCCGCCGGGAACTGGGCGGGGACTACGAGGACGCGCTCGCCGACGCGCTCGTAGATCGCATCGGGAACACCATCGACGAGCGGATCGACGCCAGGCTCGCCACGCACAAGCCCGCCCGCTCCGGGCTCAAGGTCTCCCCCACGGCCGCCGCCGTGTTGAGCGGGCTCGGGATGGGCGGGCTCTTCGCCCTCATCGGCAGGGCAGATCTCCAGTTCGCCGCCGTGCTGTGGCTGATCCTCGCGGTGGCGGCGGTCGCCTTCCTCCTTGGCAAGTGGCGGGCGAAGTCCTGACACGCCCGCCCTCGCCGGGGTTCGCGAACCGGGTCCAGGTCAGGCCCGGGTGCTTTCCATGATCCAGTTGGTCTCCCAGGTCCGGCCCCCGTCGGTGGAGAACGCCTGCTCCCAGCGGCAGGTGGTCGCGGTGATCCCGGACCAGAGGTAGCGCACCCGTATGGGGATGCCCTCGTGGGTGTCGTCGGCGTAGAACTCGCCCACGCCTCCGTCGAAGCGCCCGATGACCGGCGGCTCGATGACCGAGGAGCGGCTGCTCGTCCAGTACAGCGACCACTCCTCGCGCTCGGGGTCGTACAGCCGGAGGGTCAGCCCGGAGAATCCCATGGTGGGGAAGTCGATCTCGTCCATGTTCCCGGTGCCGCCGAAGATGCTCTTGGAGGTCGAGACGCCGGGGAACTCATCCCATTCCGTGCACCCCTTCAGGCGCTCTTTGAGCCGCCGGTTGGCCACGTTCCAGGTGCCGACGAAAAAGTCGAAGTCGTTCATGCGGGCAAGCTATGCCCCGGTCACTGACACCTGGTGTCAGTGACCCCCCGGCGATACGAGGCCTCGCGGTCAGCTGCCCGAGAGGGTGCCGAGGATCACGGTGACGGTGTCCGTCCTTCCGTCGGGGTGGAGGAGCTCGACCCTCGCCTGGGCGCCCGGCTTGAGGCCGGCGAGCACCTCGGAGAGGGTCGCGGCCGTGGGAGTGGGTTTGCCGTTGACGCTGATGATGATGTCGCCGGGCTTGATGCCCGCCTTCGCCGCGCCGCTGCCCGGGTCCACCTGGGCGACGCCCACGCCCACCGGCTGGCCGTCGGGCCCGACGACGGTGTTCACCCGGACGCCCAGGGCGGCGCGGCGCGTGTTGGTGACCTTGCCGTTCTTGATGATCTGCTCGGCGACGTCCTTGGCGGTGGAGCTCGGGATGGCGAAGCCGATGCCGGGGGCCGCGCCACCGCCCAGCTCGGGGTTTATCGCGGCCAGCGTGGGCACGCCGATGACCTCGCCCGAGAGGTTGGTGAGCGCGCCGCCGCTGTTGCCCGGGTTGATCGAGGCCGAGGTCTGGATGGCGTTGGTGATCGTGGCGCCCGGTGATCCCTCGCCCTGGGGCTCGGTGACCGTGCGGCCGAGCGCGGACACGATGCCGTTGGTCACGCTGCCGGACAGGCCCAGGGGGTTGCCCATGGCGAGCACGATCTGACCCACCTTGAGCTTGGTGGAGTCGCCGAACGTCGCGGGGGTGAGCCCCGACTTGTCGCCGACCCGGATGATGGCGAGGTCGCCCAGCGGGTACGACGCGACGAGCTTGGCCTTGCGGGGCTTGCCGCCCGTGGCCAGGATGACCTCGAAGTTCTTCGACTTACCCACCACATGGGCATTTGTCACGATATGTCCGTCGGTGTCGTACACGACGCCCGAGCCCAGGCCTCCTGAGGTGTTGATCTGCACGATGGACGGCAGCACCTGGGCGATGACCCGCTCGTACGCCTGCTCCTCCGAGATCACCGGCGCGGCCGGCCGGGTCGTGATCCCACTCTTGGAGGCCCGGTCCGTCGAGGCCGGTGCCCCGGCGAGCCCGCAGCCGCTGAGCACCACCAGGCTCCCGGCCACTCCGGCGGCGAGGGCGTGCCGGCCCGCATGTCCGGTACGCCGAGTTCCTGGTGTCGTCTCCATGGAAAAGGTGATGCCCGACCACGCGGAAGATACTCGCTGTTCGCGCCCCACGCGCTGATCTTGATAGCCGCCCGGCGGGCCGGCTCCGCCTGTCCGGGCCCCGATTTTCTTGGGTGCGGGCTCGCGCGTTCTACCTGCTACAACGCGTTTTCCGTCGCCGTGGCACGAGGCGTCGGCCCTCGGGGATCACGATTTGTGACGTAGTCTGCGGACATGGCGGACGGCGCTGGAAACTCCCCCAGCCGCCCGGGCTCGGGGCGGCCTCCCACCTACGTTCCCTCCTATGAGGCGCCCACCACGCCGATGCCCCGGGTGAGCCCCGAGCAGGCGCTCGCCATGGCCGAGGCGGCGAAGGCCCGGGCCGCCAAGACCGGCGCGCGGCAGGACTCCGGCGACGCTGCCACGGACCACGCGGGCACGGACCACGTTGCCACGGACCACGCGGGCACGGACTCGGCGGCTCAGGAGGAGAGCGCGCGGGAGACCGCGGACTACGCGGACTACAACGTCACCGCGGATGTCCGCAGGCCTGCTGGACCGTTCCTCCGTCCGGACCGTCCCGTGGCGGGCTCGGCGGCCACCCAGGCGACCCAGAACACCCAGGCCACCGGCGCCGCCCGGGCGACTCCGGCCCGTCCGGCCGCGCCCGAGCCGGGCCCCCCGTCGAGTTTCGGGGCCCTGGCCGACCGGCCGAGGCCCGCCGCCCCCCGCGCGAGGAGGCGGCCCCGGTGGCTGGCCCTGGCGATCTTCCGGATCGGCGACATTCCCATAAGAGCGGTGTACGGCATCGGCGCGGCGATCGTCACCGGCATCGTCGTGGTCCTGATCTTCATGCTGTTCGGCGGTGACACCCCCGGCGAGCAGGTGCGCGTCAGCCCGGCGCAGGGGAGCGGCCCCGCCGCGTCGGGCGCGCCGCCGTCACCGAAGCCGACCCCGATCGCCGTCCCGCCGGTCCCCGCCGCCAAGACGATGACGGTCTTCACCGGCACGGGCACGCCGATCGCGTCGTACGCGGTCGACCAGACCGCCGGCATCAGCTACGCGCAGTACGGCACCCCGTGGGCCAAGACCACCCGCGACCCCTTCACGTCCGCGCAGAAGGCCGGCACGTCGCGGCAGTCCCAGGCGCTGATCGGCTCGGCCCCCGTGCCGGTGGCCGTTCCCAAGGCGCCGGCGACGTACGAGGACTTCCGCAAGCTGGCGGGCAAGGCGGCGAAGTGGACGCTGCGCTACCAGCCCGCCGGGTCGAAGTTCACCTGGACGGTTTCGCAACGGGCGCGGTACAACCTCGGCTGGGTGCTCGGCTACAAGGTGAGCTACGTCCAGGGCGGCAAGAAGCACTCCTCGCAGGCCTACGTCATGGTGATCTCGACGGCCAAGAAGAAGCCCGCGATGCTGTTCGCGAGCGTCCCCGACACCCGCGCGGCCCTCTACCACGACCTGAACATGCTGTTCTGGACGGCCCGCGCGATCTAGTCCTTGGCCGGGAAACGCCTGGTCAGGAGGCATCCGAGTGTCGGCGGAGCTGCGGCGGGGGTGCGGGTTACCTTGGGGCGATGGACTCTGGATTCGGCTACTTCGCGACGCATGACGCGGTCGCTCCCGACACCGTGGCCCGGCTGGTGGAGGACCGAGGGCACGCGGCCCTGTTCTTCTCCGAGCACACCCACATCCCGGCCTCCGTGGAGCCGCCGCGACGGCCCGAGAACGGTCCGCTCCCGCGCAAGTACTGGCACACCTACGACACGCTCACGACGTGCATGGTCGCCGGCATGGCCACCACGAAGCTGCGCGTCGGCACCGGCATCTGCCTGGTGGTGCAGCACCACCCGATCACCCTCGCCAAGACGGTCGCCAGCATCGACCACCTCACCGGCGGCCGCTTCGAGTTCGGCGTCGGCGCCGGCTGGAACGACCCCGAGATCCGCAACCACGGGGTCGACCCGGCCAGGCGGTTCGCGGTGATGAAGGAGCGCGTCGAGGCGATGGAGCAGATCTGGACCCACGACGAGGCCGAGTACCACGGCGAGTTCGTGTCGTTCGACCCGATCTGGTCGTGGCCCAAGCCGGTCCAGCAGCCGTACCCGCCTGTGCTGGTGGGTGGCACGGGCCCCAAGGTGCTCGACCGCGTCCTGTCGTACGGTGACGCCTGGCTGCCCAACTACGGCCCCGGCGTGCTGGAGCGCGTGCCCGAGCTGTTCCGCAGGGCCGAGGAGGCCGGGAAGTCCGTACGGGTGGTCATGCTGTCGGTGCCGCCGGATCCGAAGGTGCTGGAGGAGTGCGAGAAGGCCGGGGTCGCCCGGGTCATGCCGTGGCTGCCTTCCGCGGGGCTCGCCCGCATCGAGCGGGAGATGGACGCCTTCGAGAAGGCGCTGGCCGACGCGCATGGCGAGTGATCCTTTGCCGCGCGCCGGCCGGTGCCCAGCGTTTCCACACCTTCACGCGGCGTGCTCGGTAAGTTGACTCAAGGCCGGATGTGGTCGGCCCTTGGTTCGCCTTGGAAGCATCTTCTAGAATATGGTTCTGCCACGTCTTGGGGCCGAACCGTTCGGAGGGTGTTATGGCGATCGGGTTGAGCGAGGAGCACGAGGCGCTCCGCGAGTCCGTGAGCGGCTGGGCGGAGCGCAACATTCCCGCCGAGGTCGTGCGCTCGGCCGTGGGCGCCGAGACCGAGGAGCGGCCCGGCTTCTGGGCCGGCCTCGCCGACCAGGGCCTGCTCGGCCTGCACCTGCCGGAGGAGTACGGCGGGAGCGGCTTCGGCCTGCTGGAGACCGCCGTCGCCGTGGAGGCGCTCGGCGAGCGCATGGCGCCCGGCCCGTACGTGCCGACGGTGCTGGCGTCCGTCGTGATCCTCGCCTCCGACGGCAAGGCCCGCGCCGAGCTCCTGCCCGGCCTCGCCGAGGGCGCCCTGACCGGCGCCGTCGCGTTCACCGGCACGCTGACCGGCACCCGCGACGACGACGGTGTCCTTACCGTGAGCGGCACCGCCGAGCCCGTGCTCGGCGCCGCCCTCGCCGACGTGCTCGTGCTCCCGGTGAGCACCGACCGTGGCGAGGAGTGGGTGGCCCTGTCCAGGGACACTGTGACGGTCACCCCGCTGAAGAGCCTCGACCTCACCAGGGGCGTGGCCAAGGTCGAGGTCGACTCGCTCGGCGTGCCCGGCGAGCGGGTGCTCGACGGGCTGACCGGTGCCGGGGTCCGTGACCTCGGCGCGATCGTGCTCGGCGCGGAGGCGGCCGGCGTCGCCTCGTGGTGCGTGCGCGCGGCCTCCGAGTACGCCAAGGTACGCGTGCAGTTCGGCCGCCCGATCGGCCAGTTCCAGGGCATCAAGCACAAGGCGGCCCGGATGCTGGTCGCGCTGGAGCAGGCCCGCGCCACCGTCTGGGACGCCACCCGCGCGAGCGGTGACGAGCTCGGCTACGCCGCCGCGATCGCCGGGGTCATGGCCCCCGACGCCGCCGTGCAGTGCGCCAAGGACGCGATCCAGACCTTCGGCGGCATCGGCTACACCTTCGAGCACGACGCCCACCTCTACTTCCGCCGCGCGCTGACCCTTCGCGCATTGCTCGGCCCGTCGGCGGAGTGGGCCGAGTCGGTGGCCTCGCACGCACTGTCCGGCGTCGCCCGCGAGATGGAGCTCGACCTCCCCGAGGACGCCGAGGCGCTGCGCACCTCCCTTCGCGAGGAGATCGCGGAGATCGCCGCGCTGGAGGGCAAGGAGCAGAAGCGCGCGCTCGCCGGCAAGGGCTTCGTGCTGCCCCACCTGCCGGAGCCGTGGGGCCGTGGGGCCTCGCCGCTGGAGCAGGTGCTCATCTATCAGGAGCTGAAGGCCGCGCGCGTACGGCTGCCGCAGATGATCATCGGCGCCTGGGTCGTGCCGTCCATCGCCGCGTATGGCACCGTCGAGCAGCAGGAGCGGTTCCTGCCCTCCACCCTGGCCGGGGAGATGATCTGGTGTCAGCTCTTCAGCGAGCCTGGCGCGGGCTCCGACCTCGCCTCGCTGCAGATGAAGGCAGAGCAGGTCGAGGGCGGTTGGAAGCTCAACGGGCAGAAGATCTGGACCTCCGTGGCGCACGTCGCCGAGTGGGGCATCTGCATCGCCCGTACGGACACCTCCAAGCCCAAGCACGACGGCATCACCTACTTCGTCGTGGACATGAAGGCCCCAGGGGTGACCGTGCGGCCCCTCACCGAGATGACCGGTGAGAACCTCTTCAACGAGGTCTTCTTCGACGACGTCTTCGTGCCGGACGACCTGGTCGTGGGCGAGATCAACGAGGGCTGGCGGGTCGCGCGCAACACCCTGTCGAACGAGCGCGTGTCCCTGTCGTCCGGATCTGGCGGCACGGGCTCCTCGGTCACCGACCTGCTCGGCCTGGCGTCCCGCCTCGGCCGCGAGCTGACGGCGGCCGAGCGGCAGGAGTTGGCCCGCGTGGTCTGCGAGGGCCACTCGATCAGCGCCCTCAGCATGCGGGTCACGCTGAAGCAGCTCGCCGGGTCCGAGCCCGGCGCGGACGCCTCGGTGCGCAAGCTCCTGTCGACCTCGCACGCTCAGCACGTGTCCGAGTGCGCGGTGAGCCTGCTGGGCGCCTCCGCCACCGTGGCGGCCGACATGAAGCTGGGCGACGCCGGCTACTGGAACCGCGCCGTGCTCGCCACCCGCGCGATGACGATCTACGGCGGCACGACCGAGGTCCAGCTCAACATCATCGCCGAACGCATGCTCGGCCTCCCCCGCGACCCCGAACCAGGGAAGTAGCCGCCGATGTGATCCAGCGCGACCGGTCCTCGGTGCGCCGGGCGTCGTGGTGTACGGACAGCCGGTGGATCGGCGCGGTAGGGCCCAGTGGCTAGCCTGTACGCCATGCGGCATCCCTCCCGGCTCGCGCGGGCGCTGCCCGCCGTGCTCGGGCTGGCGCTCGGCGTGCTGGCGCTCGGGCCCGCCCTCCGGCCGGGGTTCACGCTCCTGTACGACATGGTGTTCGTGCCAGGCCCGCCGCTGCGCCTCGATCCCGGCGGGTTCCCGCGTGCCGTGCCGAGCGACCAGGTCGTCGCGCTGCTGTCGTCGGTGCTTCCGGCGCAGGCCGTGCAGAAGCTCGTTCTCCTGGGCATCTTCGTGCTGGCCGGGGCCGGGGCGGCGGCGCTGGTGGCGGGGGAGCGGGTGGTTCCCCGGCTGGCGGCGGCGGTGTTCTACGCGTGGAACGCCTACCTCGCGCAGCGGTTGCTGCTCGGCCAGTGGGCGCTGCTGCTCGGGTTCGCCGGCCTGCCGTGGGCGGTCAGGGCGGCGGCCAGAGGCGGGCCGTGGCGGCTGGCCCTGGCGCTGGTCCCGGCCGCCGTCGGCGGCTTCCAGGCCATGCTCGTGTCGGCGCTCGCCGTGCTGCCCGTGGCGGCCACCCGCCCCTCCCGGCGGCTTCGCGGGGCGCTGGAGGCCCTGGCCGTACTGGTGGTACTGAGCCTGCCGTGGGCGGTTCCCGCGCTGCTCAGCCAGGCCGTGACCGATCCCGCGGGGGTGGACGCCTTCGCGGCCAGGGCCGACGGGCCGTTCGGCACGCTGGGCAGCCTGCTCAGCCTCGGCGGCATCTGGAACGCCCGGGCGAACGTCCCCGGCCAGGCCGGGTGGGCGCTCGCCACCGCGCGCCTGCTCGTCGCCGTGGTGGCCGTGGCCACGTTCGTACGGCTTCGCGGGGCGGCCAGGGACGAGGACGGCGAGGCGCCGCGCTCTGAGGAGAGGGTGCCGTACCGGAATGGCCTGCTGATCGCGGCGTCCGCCGGGCTGGTGATCGCGCTGGCCGGGGCGTACGCGCCGGGGGTGCTGAAGGGGATGATCGGGCTGTGGCCGGGGTTCGGGCCGCTGCGGGACGGGCAGCTCTACGTCGCTCCGCTGGTGCTGGTGCAGGCCGTCGGGTTCGGGGTGCTCGTGGGCCGCTTCTCCCGCCCCGACGCCCGAGGCCACCGGGCGGCGGTGCTCGTACCGGCCGTCGTCGGCGTGCTGCTGCCGGTGCTCGTCCTGCCGGCCTTCGCCTGGGGGGCTTCGGGGCGGCTCGCGGCGGTGGAGTATCCGGACGACTGGCGGCGCGTCCAGGCGATCGTCAACGGTGACCCCAGCCCGGGGGCGCTGATCTCGCTGCCGTGGGGCGCGCACCGGGCCTTCGCGTGGAACGGCGGCCGGGTGATCCTCGACCCGGCCACCAAGTCGTTCGCCCGGCGGGTCGTCTGGGACGACGCGCTCATCGTCGGCCGGGCGGGCGGGCGGCCGCTCCGCGTCGCGGGGGAGGACAGGCTGGCCAGGCGCGTCGGGGCGGCGATCGCGGCAGGTGACGGCCCCCTGACCTCCCTGCTCAGGGCGGCCGGTATACGGTACGTGCTCATCGTGGCACAGAACGAGAACACGTTTCGTTCACGGCTGCCCGGTGCCATCCCGGCCTACCTGGGCCCTCAGATGCTCCTGCTTCGACTGTGACCTAGTGACGGGGCCGTCGGAGGTGCATACTGGACGGTAAGTCCATTTATTACGTTTTGACCAAGCTGCTGGCTTAGAACCTGTATCACGTTCTACTCTCGGTAGGCCCACAGCGTCCGCACTTTGGAGGGAGAAGCCCAATGGTGCGAGTGCTCGCCGCTCTCGTCGTTGGGGTGGTTCTGGCGATCGGCGCGTCCGTCAGCGTCGTCAACGTTGTCGCCCCCAGCCCTCAGCCGCCCAACAAGCCGTTGTACAACTACGGCGACAGATGATCTTCCACGGGCGGGTCTCACGCCACGCTCGGTGAGCCCGTCCGGTTCCACTTCGCGACAAGCACGAGGCGTGGCTTCGCCATGCCGCGAAACAGGCAGCGATCAGGCAGCTAAACCTGCCGCCGAACAGGCCGGTGGCAAGCCGCGGAACCATGCCCATGCTCGAAACCACGCCCGAGCACGCGCGTACCAGCCAGGGGGGCTCGAGACACAGAAGGAGTGGTCGTGGTCGCACAGCAGGCGGGCCGGGCGCCCCACGATCCAGGCGACGTGCCCGTGCCTCCAACCGGGCCCGCCGGCCCGCCCCGCCTCACGGTCGAGACGGCGCACGCTCCCGACCGGCTCCTCCAGGACGTCCGGGTCGCGGTGCTGAACTTCCGGGAGCCGCTGCAGTCGGTCGCGGGCGGTGCGGAGGAGTACGCCTGGCAGGTCGGCAGGTACCTGGTCGGCCAGGGCGCCTCGGTGCACTTCCTGACGAGCCGCGAGCCCGGGCAGCCGGGCAGGGAGCGGCGTGACGGCATCGAGCTGCGGCGCATGGGCAACCGCTACCTCGTCTACCTGCTGGTCCCGCTGTGGATCCTGCTGCGCCGCCGCCGCTTCGACGTGGTCGTGGACTGCATGAACGGCATCCCGTTCTTCGCGCCCCTGGTGGTCGGCAGGCGCACGACGGTCATCTCGCTGGTCCACCACGTGCACGACCGCCAGTTCTACGCGTTCTTCCCGAAGTGGCTGGCACGTGCCGGCTGCTTCGTCGAGGGGCCGGTGGCGCGGCTGCTCTACCGCCACTGCACCACCGTGACCGTGTCGGAGTCCTCGCGTACGGAGCTGCGCGGCAAGCTCGGCTGGCTCGCGCCGATCGAGGTCATCCCCAACGGCAGCCCCGTCGCGCGCCCGGTGGCCGCGGACGTCGGCGGCGAGGAGGTCGCAGGTGACCCGGTCGTCGCCTACCTCGGGCGCCTGGTCGGCCACAAGCGCGTCGAACGCGTCGTCGAGCTGGTGGCCGAGCTGGGGGAGACCTGGCCCGGCCTGCACGTCCACGTGATCGGGCGCGGCCCGGAGTACCGGCCGCTGGTACGCAGGGCCGGCGCCCTCGGGGTGACCGGCAGCGTGAGCCTGCACGGCTTCCTCGCCGAGCCGGAGAAGAACGCGGTGCTCGGCGCCGCGCGGCTCAACGTCACGGCGTCGGAGTTCGAGGGGTGGGGGCTCACGGTCATCGAGGCCGCCGCCCTGGGCGTGCCCACCGTGGCCTACGACGTGGCGGGCCTGCGCGACTCGGTGCGGCACGGCGTCACCGGCTGGCTCGTCCAGGACGGCGAGTCGCTGGCCGACGTGGTCGACCGGGCGCTGAAGGAGCTGGAGGACCCGGAGCGGCGCGCGCGGATCCAGCAGGCGTGCCGCGGTTGGGCGGCGGAGTTCTCGTGGGGAAGGACGGGCGCTAGGATGACCGGACTCATCACGGCCGAACTTGAGCAAAGGGGACACGTCCGTGCCCTAGGTCTCCGTCTTGCCACAGGTGAGAGCCATATCCCCTGAACCCCCGCCAAGGGTGCGTTTTGACCGCTGATGCCTGGTTCCGCCGCCTGACGGTCGGCCGCGCCGGGCCCGACGCCCCGGGATCCCGGCTGCGCGGGCGGCTACGCCTGCTGGCGAGCTGCCTGCTCCTCGGGGCGATCGCCTTCAACACCTCGCCTGGCCAGGTCATCGCCGAGACCAAGCTCGACATGGCGGTCAACCCGATCGGCTTCCTGGAACGTGCCGCCCATCTCTGGGACGACGCCTTCTTCGGGCACCTGCAGAACCAGGCGTACGGCTACCTGTTCCCGATGGGGCCGTTCTACGCCCTGTTCCGCTGGCTCGACATGCCTCCGTGGAACATCCAGCGGCTGTGGATGACGCTGGTGCTGTGCGCGGCGTTCCTCGGCACCGAGCGGGTCGCGCGCGCTCTGCGCGTCGGCACCCCCAACACCAGGATCCTCGCCGGGCTGGCCTACGCGCTAGCGCCGCACGCGCTGGCGCTCATCGGCGTCAACTCCTCGGAGTTCCAGCCCAGCGCGGTGCTGCCGTGGATCCTGCTGCCGCTCGTGCGCGGTGCCGACCAGAGTGTCAGCCCCCGCCGCGCCGCCGCGCTCTCGGCCGTCGCGTTCCTGTTCGCCGGGGGCGTCAACGCCGCCGCCGAGCTGGCCGTGCTCGTCGTGCCGTTGCTGTACCTGCTCACCCGCCGGAGCGGCTCGCGCAAGCGGCGGCTGCTGGCCTGGTGGCTCGCCTGCGTCGCGGCCGTGTCGATGTGGTGGCTGGTGCCGCTCGTGCTGCTCGGCCGCTACATCTTCTCCTTCCTGCCGTTCATCGAGACCGCCGCGGCGACCACGGGCGTGACGTCCCTGCTGAACACTCTGCGCGGCACGTCGAGCTGGATCTCCTTCCTGCCCGTGGACGGCAAGCCCTGGCTGCCCGCCGCCTACGACCAGGCGACCCAGCCGTGGCTGGTCGTCGTCACCGCCGCCGTCGCCGCGCTGGGTCTCGCGGGACTGGTCCGCGGGTCCACCCCCGAGCGCACGTTCCTGGTGCTGTGCGTGCTCGCCGGGGTGGTGATCGTCACCGCCGGGCACGCCGACGCGCTCGCCTTCCCGTGGGCCGGGCGGTTCAGAGCCCTGCTCGACGGCCCGCTCGCCCCCTTCCGCAACCTGCACAAGTTCGACGCGCTGCTGCGGCTGCCGCTCGCCCTGGGCCTGGCCGCCCTGCCCGCGTGGCGCCCGGAGGGTACGCGGCTGCGGCTGGCCGCCGTCAGCGCGGGCCTCGCGGGGCTCGCCGTGCTGCCCGTCGCCACCTCGGGAATCACCCCGGCCGGCGCGTTCACCGACCTGCCCTCCTACTGGCGCGACGCCGCCACCTGGCTGAACGCCAACACCGGCCATGGCATGGTGCTCGCGGTGCCCGGCTCCAGGCGCGGCGAGTACCTGTGGGGCCGTCCGCTCGACGAGCCGATGCAGTCGCTGCTGACCGTGCGCTGGGCCACGCACTCGAACGTGCCGTGGGGCTCGGCCGGGCTGGCACGCCTGCTCCAGGCGGTCGACGAGCGCTTCTCCGACGGCGAGGGGTCAGAGGGCCTCACCCTCACCCTGCGCCGCATCGGGGTGAAGTACCTGCTCGTCCGCAACGACCTGGCGCGCGACACCATCGGCTCGGCGTGGCCGGCCCGCGTCCACCAGACCATCGAGGACTCCGCGGGGCTGGTGCGGGTCGCCCAGTTCGGCCCCTTGGTCGGCCAGGTCTCCAGTCCCACGGCCTCGAACTGGTTCGACCAGGCCTACCCGGCCCTGGAGGTCTACGCGGTACCAGACCCCGCGCCGGTCGCGGGCACCGTACCGGCCGAGGCGACGCTGCGGATGGCGGGCGCGCCCGAGGGCGTGCTGGCCATGGCGGAGCAGGGTGTGCTCAAGGACGACGCCCCGGTCCTGGTGGGAGACGAGCCCGGCGCCTCGTCGGTGCCCGCCAGGAAGACCGTGGTCACCGACACCCTGCGCAGGCGGCAGATGGTCTTCGGCGACGTCCGGCGGAGCGCGGGGCCGACGCTCACCGAGGGCGGGAAGCTGAACGCCACCACCGACCTGCTGGACCCGGCCTGGGCCTCGGCCACCTCGTCCGCGCGCTACCTCGGGATCGACGATGTCAGGGCGTCATCCTCGGACGCCGACATCACGGCGGCGGCGGGGGAGCGGGACGCGGGCCGCCTGCCGTTCGCCGCCTTCGACGGCGACGCGCGCACCGGATGGCGGTCGGACGGGTGGAACGGCGCGCTGGGCGAGTGGCTGGAGGTCAGGTTCGTCGAGCCGGTGCCGATGAAGGACATCACGATCGCGTTCGATCAGGGCCCGATCGGACCGCCCGTCGCCGAGGTCGAGTTGTCGACCGCGACGGGGACGCGGCGCGTGCCCGTGCGCGAGACCGCGGATCCTCAGCTGTTCGCGCCTCCGCCCGGAACGACGACCTGGCTGCGCATCCGGGTCACCAAGCTGGCCTACCAGCCGAAGAGCTCCTTCGGCAGCCGGGTGGGCATCACCGAGGTCGCCATCCCCGGCGTGCGGCCGACGCGGGCCATCGCCGCTCCCGGGCTGCCCGGCGGCGGTGACGCGGGCACCGTGATGCTGACCTCGCAGGGCAAGGCCCCGGCCTGCATGCGCGGCTCGTCCGCCTGGACCTGCTCGCACCGGCTGGAGATCCTGGGCGAGGACGGCTACGGCTTCGAGCGGCTGTTCGCGGTCGACTCCAACCAGACCCGCACGCTGAGCGGCACGGCCGTGCTCACCGATCCGAGGTCGGCGGACCTGCTCACCACGCTGCCGAACGCCTACCCGCACGTCACGGCGTCCTCGACGATCACCGACTACCCCGCCGTCCTCGGGCGCTCGGCCATGGACGGCGACGAGAAGACGCTCTGGTACGCCCAGCCGTTCGACCGCCACCCCACGCTCTCGATCGACCTCGGCGAGACCCGGAAGTTCTCCCACATCAAGGTGCTGTTCCCCGACTCCTTCCTGGGCAAGCCCCCTGTGAAGATCACCATCCGCACGGGGTCGCGCACCGTCCAGGCGTGGATCGGCGGCGACGGGCGGGTGGCGTTCCCGGAGCTCACCACCCGGCGGCTCAGCATCGAGTTCACCGCGCCCGCCTCGCGGGCGATCGAGGTCGCCGAGGTGAGCATCCCGGGCGTGAAGCCGCTCGGCCAGCTCGGCGGATTCCCGCTCCGGCTGCCCTGCGGCTACGGCCCCACCCTTGAGGTCGACGGCAACACCGTGCCGACCCGCATCGTCGGCGGCACCCTCAACGACGTGCTGAACGGCCGTCCCCTGACCTACGCCGGCTGCACGCCGGTGCGGCTCATCCCGGGGATGACCTGGGTCGGGGCGCCGTTCAGCGACGCCTTCAGGGTCAGGTCGGCGGTCCTGCGCGGGGAGTCGGCCGCCGACGACGGCACGACGAAGATCCAGCCCGCCCGCGTCGAGAGCTGGGGACCCGAGGAGCGGCGGCTGGCCGTCTCCACGAGCGAGCGCTCCTACCTGACCGTCGGCGAGAACCACAACGCCGGCTGGCACGCCTACCTCAAGGGCGCGCGGCTCACGCCCGTACGCCTCGACGGCTGGCGGCAGGCGTGGATCCTGCCCGCGGGCGCCGGGACGGTGGTGCTCAGGTACGAGCCGGACGCGACGTACCGGGTGGCGCTGCTGGCCGGGTTCGGCCTGGTCGTGGCCGTCGCGGCGCTGGCCCTGATCCGCGCGAGGCCCGGGCACCGCCCGCCCACGGCGGGCGCGGGGAGGGTCGGGGCCCGCTGGGTCTGGCCGGCCGCGCCGCTGGTCGGGCTGTGGGTCGGCGGGTACGCGGGCGCGGTGATCCTCTCGGCGCTGGCTCTGGTGGGTCTGTGGCTTCCCCGCGTGCTCGCCGCCCAGCACGCCGGCGGCGGCCGGGCGCGGCGGGCCGCCCGCATCGTGCTGTCCCCCTGGGTGCCCGCGTGGGCGCTGGTCCTGGCCGGGCTGAGCGCGGCGGTGGGCGCCGAGTTCCAGGTGGCGCCGCTGACCGGCCTGGTGCCCCAGCTCTGCTGCCTCGTGGTGGTCGCCCGGCTGCTGGCCGCCGTACCCACCCTGGGCCCATCCCCGAGCCCGGCGGGCCCCGTGCCGAAGCACCGCGAGGCCACGCTGACGGAGGTGGGCGGGTGACGCGCGAGCAGCTGCTGAGGACCATCCCGTACGTCGTGGTGGCCTTCCTGGTGACGATGGCGGTGCTGCTGCGTTACTACGTCTACGGCAACAGCCTCATGCTGCCGCTGGACCAGCGCAGGATCTCCCACCTCACCGCCCCGGCGGCCACCTACCTCGACACCGCCACCTTCCAGGTCCGTACGGGCGTGCCGATGACCGAGACGGTCTCGCTGTACGGCGACCCGGTGGCGGGGGACGCGCGCACCGCGGTGTGGGTGGAGTTCTCGTCCCTGGAGACGGGGTACGGCCAGCGGATCGACTACCACGAGCGCAGGACGGCCTTCGACCGGCACACCGGGCTCACCGTCGACTGCTGCGACGCGTACATCGACCAGGACACGGCCGTGCGGCAGACCGGGCTGGCGTTCCGGCTGCCGTACGGGGCGGAGCCGCGCGGGTACCCGATCTTCGACACCGTGCTCAAGCGCCAGGTCACGCTGCGGTACGAGGGCGAGGAGACCGTCGAGGGCCTGCCGACCTACCGCTACTCCTACACCGTCGGCCCCGCCAAGGTGGAGGACCTGCCCGACCAGATGCCGGGCAAGGTGCTCGGCCTGCCCGCGTGGAAGCTCGTCAGCGTGGCGAGGTACGTGCGGATCACCAGGACGATGTGGGTCGAGCCGGAGAGCGGCCTGCCGGTCAGGACGCGCGAGCAGCGGCAGGACACCCTGCGCACCCCCGACCAGGTGGACCGCCTGGTCAGCTTCCAGGCCGATCTCACCACCGAGCCGGGGGACGTGGACGCCCAGGTGGGCGAGGCCGCGGGATTCCGGCGATGGGCGATCATGATCCGCGACGTGTTCCCGGTGGTCTGCCTCGTGCTCGCGCTCGTGGTCATCCTGGTCGCGGTGGCCGTGCGCCTCCGCCGCCGCCCGAAGGCGGAGGGGTCAGCGCCGGCGCAGGACGAGCAGGAGGTTCCAGGTCACGATCTCGCGGACGCCGGGTAGCCGCACCACGCCCGTGGCCCATTCGGGGTGGTACCTCGGCCGGGCGTCCAGCACCTCGGCGTCCGCACGCGACCGGGCCCAGCGGAGGGCGGCGGCCACCGACACGGGGTAGAGGCTCTCGCCGTACAGGTTCTTCGGGCGGTGGCCCTGGCGGGCGGTGTAGCGGCGCGCGGCGCGGTGGCCGCCGAGGTAGTGCCAGGGGGAGGTCTCGTGGCCGCCCCAGGGCGAGAGCCAGTTCGTGAACGACAGGTAGACGACGCCGCCCGGCCGGGTGACCCGCACCATCTCGGCCGCCATGCGCCAGGGGTCGGGCACGTGCTCCAGCACGTTGGAGGAGAAGCAGACGTCCACGGAGGCGTCGCGCAGCGGGATGTCGAGCGCGCTCCCGAGCACCGCGCCCTCGGGGACGGCGCCGTCCCGCGCCATCATCTCCCCGGCGTCGCAGTCGACGCACAGCGTCCGCGCGCCGTGGGCGCGGAGCACCTCGGTGAAGTACCCCGGCCCGCCGCCCACGTCGGCCACGAGCGCGCCCGGCAGGCCGGTGTACGTCGCGAGCTGGGCGGCCGTGTCGCGGGCCAGCATGCCGTAGAAGAGATCGGGGTCCGTCTGCTCCTTGCGGAAGGCCGACAGCAGCCGGACCGACCGGCCCAGTGTGGCGCGGAAGGGCGCGTTCGAGGTCTCCACGTCTGCTTCCATTCACCGGAGTGGTTCGGGTGCCCGGGAGCATAACACCGCGTTGCGCCTGGTTTGCGGGGCTCGTAGGGTGTTCGCTACTCGGGGGTAGCAACCGGCGCGTGATCGGAGGGACCGTTGCCGCAGACCGCGGAGGTCGAGCCGCCGGAGCAGCCGACCCTGAGCATCGCCTACCCGAGATGGATGGCCCGCCTGGCGCACCCCGTGCTGCTCCTCGGCACGCTGCTGGTGGTCGCGTCGATGGGCCTGCGCGTGCCGATCCTGCGCAGCGCGTACTTCATCGAGGACGACCTGCTGTTCGTCGGGGACGCCTACGAGCACGACCTGACGTTCGACTTCCTGTTCCGCGTGCACAAGGGCCACCTGATGCCCGGCGCGCTCGGGCTGACGTGGGTGGAGTCGCGGCTCGCCGCCTACGACTGGCTACTGGTCGCCTCGGTGACGTTCGTCCTGCAGGCGCTGGTCGCGGTGCTGATGTTCCGCCTGCTGTGGTCGCTGTTCGGGCCCCGCATGGGCATCCTGCTGCCACTAGCGGTGTACCTCTTCTGCCCGCTCACGATCCCCGCCTTCAGCTGGTGGTCGGCGGCGCTCAACGCCGTCCCGTTGCAGCTCGCCATCGTGCTCGCGCTGTCGTCGCAGCTCCGCCACGCGCGCGGCGAGGGGACGAGGCACGCCTTCCGGGCCCTCGGCTGGGTCGTGTTCGGCATGGCCTTCAGCACCAAGGGCGTGTTCGTGTCCCTGCTGCTGTTCGCCCTGACCACGGCGTTCCTGCGGGCGGAGGAGGCCGGATGGCTCACCTGCGTGGGGCGGGAGCTGCGCGAGCACTGGCGGCTGTGGGGGGTCCACGTCCTGCTCATGGGCGGCTACACGGCCCTGTACCTGTCGCGCCAGTACACCGCGCCCGGGGAGGGCGCGGCGGTGCCCAAGCCGGACGTCGCCGCCGACCTGATCGGAACGCTGCTCGGCCGCACTCTGCCCACCGGCGTGGTCGGCGGCCCGCTGTCGTGGGGTCCCGTGCCGTCCACGGGCGGCATGGCCGCCCCCTCCACGCTCCTCGTCGTCGCCGCCTGGACGGCGCTCGCCGTCCTGGTGGGCGCCACCCTGCTCTACCGCCGCCGGGCGGCGCGCGCGTGGCTCATCGTCGCGGTGTACCTCGTGGTCGTCGACGCCGTCCCCACGGTGATCGCCCGGGGCACCGCGCTCGGGCTGGTCGGCGCCGAGACCCGCTACGTGGCCGACGCCGTCGTGGTGTTCGCCGTGTGCCTCGGCGTCGCCCTGCTGCCGCTGCGCGACGAGCCCGCCCCCTACCGCAGGCCGGTTCCCGCGGGCACCGTCGTACCGCTGGTGACGGGGCTGGCCGCCGGGGCGTACCTGACGATGTCGGTGGTCTCCATCGAGAACTTCCGGCAGACCCTGTCCGGGGACCACGTGCGGACCTACCTCGGCAACGTGCGGGCGGCCCTGGCCAAGGCGCCGGCCGACACCGTGATCTTCTCTCGCCCGGTGCCCGACTCCGTCGTGCTGCCGTGGAACGGCGGCCGCCGCCTCAGCCACCACCTGCTCGCACCCCTCGCCTCTCCTGCGCTCCGTGCCCGGATGCGCGTGCCCGAGCCGTCCGACCACGCCATGGTGTTCGACGACAGCGGCAGGCTGGTCCCGGTGAGCGTGGCCCCCGACTTCGCCCAGGTGCCGCCCCCGAAGAAGAATTGCCTGCCGACGCTGGGCGGCTCGGTCTACTACCCGGAGGCGGTCAGCTGGGGCGGCCCGGACGGGGTGGCGGGCCTGGCCTATTCGGCCAACCGGCCGACCTCGGTGTCCATCGAGGTCGGCGGCCAGAGCCAGCAGCTCAACCTGGCGGCGACCTCCGGCACGCTGGTGCACTTCCCGATCCTGACCCCGGGCAAGGGCCTGCTCCTGCGCGTCGACGACCCGTCCGCGGAGGTCTGCCTCAAGGGGTTCGCCCTTGGGGCAGCGGTTCCGGTGAACGGGCGCTGAGCGCGGGCGGCCGCAGGAAGCGGACCAGCCCGCGAGCCGGCTCCTCGACGTACCTGTAGGTCAGCGCGGCGAGCGCGATCGTCAGCGCGCCGACCACGAGGAGGTTCACCAGGAAGTTCCCCGAGAACGGCCGCTGCTCGGTGAGGTCGTACCACATGTAGAGCGCGATGAACTGCCACAGGAACACCCCGTAGGAGATGCGCCCGAAGTAGCGCATCACCGGGTTGCCGAGCAGCCGGCCCACGGGGGCGTCGCCGCGCGCCAGCATGGCGCAGGGCGCCACCAGGCACGCGGCGATGGTGCTGTAGAGGGCCAGCTCGAAGACGCCGCTCCAGACCCCGTCGACGCCCGAGAACCGGGGGCCGGTCACCGGGGAGGCCGCGACCGCGTAGGCCAGCCCGGCCACCGCCCACAGCGTGCCCGGTGAGGCGTTCACCGAGCGGACCAGGCGCCCCGCCGGGCCGTCCTGCTCGTGGCGCGCCCACACCAGGACCACGGCCAGCGCCATGCCGGGCGCGAAGAACGTCAGCGCGCGCGGGAGCCAGGTGTTCATGTAGGGCCGGTACTCGGGGTAGTAGCTCAGGATCGTCCACAGGTAGGAGACCGCGGCGAGGGCGGCGAGGCCCAGCAGCAGGCGCCTCGCCCGCCGCCCGGCGTCGCCCCCGCCCCGGCGGGCGAACCTCGCGAGCCCCGCGGCCAGCAGCGGGAGCACCAGGTAGAACGCCACCTCCACGCAGAGGCTCCACATCTGCGCGAGCCCCTTCGGGCCGAGGCCGAACCACCAGGGGTGGGTCTCGTAGTTCTGGGCCAGGAACACCATCTGCAGCCAGGTCTTGGTGTCGCCGAGGTGGTCGCGCGACCACAGGAGCATGGCGATGACCACGACCAGCCAGTAGGCGGGCAGGATGCGGAGGGCGCGCTTGACCAGGTACGTCCCGGTGCTGGGCGGCTCGGTCCCCTCCACGGCGGCCCTGGCGTACGGGCGGTAGAGCAGCAGCCCCGAGAGGGTGAAGAAGATCGGCACGGCCACGTCACCGCGCGAGAGCAGGGCGCCGAAGTAGTTGTCCTGAAGCGCGGTGGCGGACTCGATGGCGACATGGAAGATCAGGACCGCGAAGGCGGCGACGGCCCGCATTCCGTCGAGCGCGTCGAGGTGCCCGCCCAACTTAGAACCTGTTTCTGTCACTTTTCCGCATCCCTCGTGACGTGGGGTCACTCGCCGAACTAACATATCCCGAATTAGAACTTTGTTTTAGGACATATCGCCGCGAGCACCCCCGCGCGTACCGTCACCAGTTGTCGAGAGCAAGAACACCCTCGCCGTCCGGATAAAAGCCCGGCCCGGCGGGCACCCCCAGGAGGAGCGATGGGCCGCGTCGTCGGAATTGTTCTCTTAGGAGTAGGCACGTTCCTGATCGCGCTGGCACCGCTCGTGAGGTTCCAGGTAGCGGACCGGCTCATCGCCGCGCCGGCCGATCAGTACGGCATCACGAAGCTGAGCGCCGACAACGCCCAGTACTTCAGCGCCGGTGACCTGAAAGTACTCACCGGAACCCTGGACATCACCGTCACCACCCGGGGCGACGTCACGGACTCCACCGACGACAAGGTCGTCTGGGACCAGTTCACCTCGGTCAGCGACGTGACCAACGACAGGCCCGGCATCTCGATGACGGAGTTCCGCAGCGCCTTCAACAAGTACACGGGGGCGGCGGTCAACTGCTGCGGGGCCAGCATCGACAAGCAGCCGGTGAAGCTGGAGGGGCAGATCTTCCTGTTCCCGTTCGGCGCGGAGAAGAAGACCTACAAGGTGTTCAACTCCAGCACCGGCGCGGCGTACGACGCCGTGTTCGACGGCGAGGACACCGTCAACGGGCTGCGGGTCTACAGGTACGTGCAGCAGGTGCCCGCCACCAAGACGCAGACGGTGACCGCCCCCGCCTCCGTGATGGGCATCGACGAGGCCGGTGACGTGCAGCTCGGCCGCTGGTACGACGGCACCGTCACGTTCTGGGTGGAGCCGACGAGCGGCGTGCCGGTCAGGCAGGAGCAGCGGCGTCACGAGGTGCTCAAGACCGAGGACGGCGTCGAGCGCAAGCCGGCCCTGATCGCCACCGCGAAGTACACCCCGCAGACCACCGACGACCTGGTGAAGAAGGCGATCGAGTCCAGGGACCAGATCGGCCTGATCAAGACCACGATCCCGGTCGTCCTGCTCGTCGCCGGGCTGCTGGTGCTCGTCGCCGGGGCCTTCCTCGTCGTCCGGCGCCGCCCGGCGACGTCGCGGCGCGGGAGCGCCGGGGATTCGTGACCGCCGGGCACACGGGAGTGCGGCCGTCGGACACCGTGCCGGCGGCCCTCACCATGGGCGCGCGGATCAGGGGATTCGCGCGCGCGTGCCGTCCCCGCCAGTGGCTGAAGAACGTCCTGGTCTTCGCCGCCCCCGCCGCGGCCGGGGTGCTGACCACCCCGGCGGGCCTGCTCGACGCCATGGTGGCGTTCGTGGCGTTCTGCCTGGCTGCGAGCGGCGCGTACCTGCTCAACGACGCCGCCGACGCCGAGGCGGACCGGCGCCACCCGCGTAAGCGACTTCGCCCCATCGCGGCCGGCATCGTGCCGGTACGGGCGGCGCGGGTGGCCGGGGCCCTGTTCATCGTGGCTGCGCCCGCGTTCGCCTTCCTCGCCGGCGGCTGGCGGCTGCCCGCGGTCGTGGCCGGCTACCTCGTCCTGACCCTCTCCTACACCTACTGGCTCAAGCACGAGGTGGTCGTCGACCTCGTCGCCGTCGCGGGATGCCATGTGATCAGGGCCTTCGCCGGGGCGGTCGCGGTGGGCGTGCCCGTGACGAGCTGGTTCCTCGTGGTGGTCTCGCTCGGCTCACTCCAGGTGGTGGTGGGCAAGCGGGAGGCCGAGATGCGCAACCAGGGCACGAACGGCACCCGTGCGACCCTGGTCACCTACACCCCGAGCTACCTCGCGCACGTCCGCTCCATGGCCTCGGGCGCGATGATCGTCACGTACTGCCTGTGGGCGCTCCAGATCCACGCGGACACCCTCTATGGTGTGAGCATCGTCCCGTTCGTCCTCATCGTGCTCCGGCACAACCTGCTGGTCGACCGGGGGATAGGGGAGGAGCCTGAGGAGCTCGCGCTGCGCGACCGGCCGTTGCAGCTCTACACCGCCCTGCTCGTCGTCCTGCTCGTCGTCGGAATCTACGTGAGATGACCTTCCTGTCCGGCTGGGGGCGCACCGCTCCCACGCCCGCCGCGCTCGTCACGCCGCGAACGCCGTCCGAACTGGCCGCCCTGGTCACCGGGGCGTCCTCGCGCGGCCTGATCGCGCGCGGGCTCGGCCGGGCGTACGGGGACGCCGCCCAGAACGCGGGCGGCGTGGTGGTGGACGTCGCGGGGATGGAAGCGCGCTGGTCGCTGGATCCGGACACCGGTGTGGTGACCGCGACGGCCGGGATGAGCCTGCACGACCTGATGCGCGCGCTCGTCCCGAGGGGATGGTTCGTCCCGGTCACACCCGGCACCCGCCACGTCACCCTCGGCGGAGCCGTCGCGGCCGACGTGCATGGCAAGAACCACCACGTCGACTCCTCCTTCGGCGCGCACCTGCGGTCGCTCACGCTGGTCACGGCGGACGGCACGAGCCGCGTGCTCGGGCCGGGGGACGAGCTCTTCTGGGCCACCGTGGGTGGCATGGGCCTGACCGGCCTGATCACCGAGGTGAGCTTCTCCTGCGTCCCCGTCGAGACCTCCCGCGTGCGCGTGGACGTCGAGCGCACCCGCGACCTCGACCACACGCTGGAGGTCATGACGGCCACCGACGACCGTTACCGCTACACCGTCGCGTGGATCGACCTGCTCGCCCGGGGCTCCCGGATGGGCCGCAGCGTGCTCACCCGGGGAGACCACGCCCGCAGGGACGAGCTTCCGGCCGGTGCCGACCCCCTGGCCTTCGCCCCCTCCTCGCGGCTGCCCGCCCCGCCGTGGGCGCCGAACGGCCTGCTCAACGGGCTGACCGTGCGCGCGTTCAACGAGGCCTGGTACGCCAAGTCGCGCGAGCGGCGGGTCATCCAGGACCTCGCCCCCTTCTTCCACCCGCTGGACTTCGTGGACGGGTGGAACCGCGTCTACGGGTCGCGGGGGTTCGTGCAGTACCAGTTCGTCGTGCCGTTCGGCGAGGAGGGCACGCTCCGGCGCGTGGTGTCCCGCCTGTCGGCCGAGGGGGTGGTGTCCTTCCTGACCGTGCTCAAGCGCTTCGGGCCGGGCACGCCGGGCATGCTGTCCTTCCCGATGCCGGGCTGGACGCTCGCGCTCGACATCCCCGCCGGCCAGACGGGGCTGGCGGGGCTGCTGCGGGAGTTCGACGAGTGGGTCGCCGGCGCGGGCGGGCGCCTCTACCTCGCCAAGGACGCGCGCATGCGGGCCGAGCTGCTGCCCGTGATGTACCCGCGGCTGGCGGAATGGCGCAAGATACGGGAGAGCGTCGACCCCGGTGAAGTCTTCCGCTCCGACCTGGCAAGGAGACTCTCGCTGTGAACCGTGGACGCGACAAGGAGACCGCCCCGTGAAGAACGCTCTGGGCTCGGTGGACTCGGTGCTGCTGCTCGGCGGGCGCAGCGAGATCGGCCTCGCCATCGTGGAGCGGCTCGTCCGCGACGGGGCCCGGCGGGTCGTGCTCGCCGCGCGCGGCGAGGCGGAGGCGGCGGCCGTACGGCTGAAGGGCCTCGGCGCCGAGGTCCGCGTGCTGCACTTCGACGCGGCGGAGCCGGAGACGCACGGCGAGGCCATCGATGCCGCCGCGGAGTTCGCCGGGGACCTCGACGTGGTGGTCGCGGCCTTCGGCGTGCTGGGCGACCAGGCGGCGTACGAGGCCGACCCGGTGGCGGCGGCCGGGTCGGTGGCGGTCAACCTCGGCGGCCACGTGTCGGCGGGGCTGTTCGCCGCCCGGCGGCTGCGCGAGCAGGGCCACGGCACGCTCGTCGTCCTGTCCTCGGTCGCGGGCGTGCGCGTACGGCGCGCGAACTTCGTGTACGGGGCCGCCAAGGCGGGCCTGGACGGCTTCGCCCAGGGCTTGGGAGACGCCCTGCACGGCTCGGGCGCCCGGGTTATGGTGGTGCGCCCTGGGTTCGTCACCGGGCGCATGACCGCGGGCATGCCGCCCGCCCCCATGGCCACCACGCCGGGAGCGGTCGCCGACGCCGTGGCCGAGGGCCTGCGCGACGGCGCCGAGACGGTCTGGGTGCCGAAAAAGCTCCGCCCGGCCTTCGCGCTGATGCGCGCCCTACCCCGATCACTATGGCGCCGCATGCCCCGCTAGAACGAGTTCTAGTAAGGTCGGCCCGTGGAGGTATGGGGGCGCCGGTGGCGGTGACGGGCTTCGATGAGAGCGAGCGGCAGATTTGGGCTGGGCAGGCTGCCACCTCCCAGACCCGCGCCGAGATCAAGCGGCGCTTCGACTTGCTCAGCTCAGAGTTCGCCGATGCGGACGGCATGCTCACGCTGCCCCACGCGGCCTTGCTGGCTCGCGCTCGTCGCTGACGGGTGCCGCTTCAACCTCCGTGCCGCGGTCGTCAGACGGTGTCGGTCTCGCTGATGATCAGGATGATCCTGTACCAGGGCCGAACTCCGGGGCACACGTGGTTTCTCGCCTGGCCCCCGTTCTGTCGCCACGAGACCGATCCGGGTGAGTAGTACTCCAGCCGCACTTTGTGGTCAGGCATCGCAGCCGGCCTGGGGGATCCTGGAGGCACGCTTGGCAGCCGGGTTGCCTCCACCCTGAGGGGCACTGGGTCCCCAGGGTTTGTCGGTTCCTGTCGGTACCCTCCCCTCGCTCACTCTTACCTCGGGAGCCTTCTGGTCACGCGAGGTCTGACGAGTTCGGGACGGGTCAAGACAGCAAGGAGAGCACGGCATGAGCGATCTCGTACTGCGTGACATGATCCAGGACGACCTTCAGGTGTTCTACCGGCATCAGCTGGACCCGGTGGCCAACCGGATGGCGGCCTTCACCGTCGAGGACCCAGCGGACCTGGACGCCTTCACCACCCGCTGGACCAAAATTCTCAATGACAATGGCAGCGCCAAAGAGACGATCATGCTCGACGGCGAGGTGGTGGGTCATGTCCTGACCTACGGCCAGGCCGACGAACTGGAAGTCACCTACTGGATCGACCCGGAGCACTGGGGTCATGGCATCGCCACCCGAGCACTTGCGGAGTTCCTTGCCCGTCATCCGGTGCGGCCGCTGTTCGCCCGGGTCGCGAAGGACAATCTGGGATCCTTGCGGGTCCTGCACAAGTGCGGGTTCAGCATCTACGGCGAGGACAGCGGATTCTCCAACGCGCGTAGGGAAACCGTCGAGGAGTTCCTCCTCAAACTCGCTTCGTAGCCGCCGGTCACCATCACCGAAGACGAGCCCGTGATGGCCATCGTCGCGACGGCCCATCACCCGTTCACGAAGTGCGGCCGGAGTGCTAGCTCATGCAAGGGATCCAAGGTGCTCCTTGGGCGGTCCACAGCCAGCCGAAGAAGACGATGGCGCAGGACAGGGCACGTACGGTCTTCGGTAATCGGTCCATGGGACGGCTCCGCTCGATGTCCGGTCCGTCTCGGGGCTTGGCGATCCGGTGGGACGGGATGACGCTCCGGCCGGCTGGTGGCGACGCCGGCTCTCAGGCCTCGGGTGCGACGTTGAGGCGCTCCTCCAGGCGTTCGATGCGCCGGGTGAGGGGCTGGAGCTCCTTGCGTACGGCCGCCGCCAGTGCCTGTGCGGCGTCCGTGGGGACGGTCTGGCCGCCCCCCTGGCTCTGCGCGCGCAGGTGCACGTACCCCGCCAGGGCGGCGGCGACGGCGCGGCGGGTCAACCGGGGCTCGGCGCCGAGGGCGCGCAGCACCTGGCCGGCGGTGCCGTCGGGTTCGGCGACCAGGCCGAGCAGGAGGTGCTCGCAGCCGACGTAGTTGTGCCCGAGAGCGGTGGCCTCGGTGACGGCCAGCTCCAGGGCGTTGGCCGCTGGGCTGCTGAAGTGCCGTGCCGTACCGTCCTCGTCGTCCTCCGTCCCGGATGACTCGCGGGCGAGGTGCCGGCCGAGCTGCTCGGGCTCGATCTCCACGGCGCGGAGCACGTGCAGGGCGAGGTTGCCGCCCTCGGCCAGCATGCCGCCGAGCAGGTGCTGCGTGCCGACGCTCGGAGCGCCGTCCGCACGTGCCTGTTCCACGGCGAGCTTGAGCACCATGCGTGCCCGGCCGGTGAAATGGGCGAGCCGTGCGGTGGGGTCGTCGAGGTCCAGGTCGCCGAGCGCGGTCTCCCGGATGGCGGTGACGCGGCGCACCGCCTGCTCCAGGGCCCGCTGGCACACGGCGGAGACCGGCACCCCCGACTCCTTGACCGCCTCGGCGAGCTCGTCCGGCAGGTAGACGTTGATCTTCGGCATCGCTCGCGCTCCTAGGCTGGGGTTATGAACGGGTTATCCCCCCTGTATACCCCTCATGGGGTTACTTGTCTACGCTGGATCACATATCGCTACGCGGCGGCGCCGAACGGGTACCCGCCAAAGGGCAAGTCGGGCAGAATTCCTCCATGGAGCCACAGCCATTCATCGTCAGGCTCGAACCCATCGACCCGGGCGAGACCGAGGCGCTCGCCGAGAGCACGCGCCGCCTGCGCGACGAGATCCTGCAGATCGACGGGGTCACCGCCGCCGAGCCGGTGGCGTCCGGCGAGCCGGCCGCGGGCACCCGCGCCTTTGCGCTCATGCAGGAGGGCGCGCTCGCCATCTCGATCTACATCTGGATGGTCCGGCCGGCCGTCTCGGTGATCCGCGACTTCCTCCGGCGCAACGCGGGCAACCGCGCGCGCCTGGAGTTCCCCAACGGGCAGAAGGTGACCATCGAAGGGCACTCCGAGGAGTCCGCCGAGCGGCTCGTGGCCATCCTCAAGGAATACGAGGACCGAGCCGACCGTGACTGAGGCGCTGGGCGAAGATCTTCGCCTGGGCGGCCATCGGCGCGCCCTGGCGATCGCCACCGGCCACTACCGCCACCCCTCCCTGGCCGACCTGGAGTCGCCCGCCAAGGACGCCGCGATCATGCGGCGGGTGCTCTCCGACCCGCTGCTCGGCGGCTTCGACCCCGTCGGCACTCTGTACGACGCCGACCTCGTGACCGTGCGCGAGCGCATCTACGACTTCTTCGTGTCGGCCGAGCCGGACGACTTCCTGTTCGCCTACTTCTCCGGGCACGGGGTGAAGGACGCCGACGGCCGCCTCTACCTCGCCACGATCGAGACCGACCCCGAGCGGCTGCTCCCCTCGGCGGTGCCGGCCGAGTACGTCCGCGACTGTCTCGACAGGTGCCGGGCGCGCCGCGTGGCCATCGTTCTCGACTGCTGCTACGCCGGGGCCTTCCCGCGCAGCCGGCAGCAGCGCGGCGACCTCGAACGGGTGGTCATCGTCGCGGCCAGCGCGATCCAGCGGGCGCACGAGGCCGAGGACGAGTCGGGCCAGGCTCTCCCCTCGGTCTTCGGCAGCGCCTTCTTCGAGGGCATCGAGACCGGCGCGGCCGACGGTGACGGCAACGGGTGGGTCAGCGTCCGCGAGGCCTTCGACCACGCCCGCGAGCGGCTCGGCTACAGCGGGCGCAACCAGACGCCCACGATAGACAGCAGAGTCGGCGGCGACCTGTGGATCGCCCGCGCCCCCGTACGTCCCGGGGTGCTGCCGCCCGACGTCGCCGCGCTGATGCACAGCGGGCGGGTCGCCGCCCGGGTCATGGCCGTCGAGGAGATCGGCCTGTGGCTGCTGTCGGCGGACGCCATCCAGGTCGCGACGGCCGAGCGCGCGCTGGCCGACCTGCGCGCCGATCCGGCCGAGGAGGTCGGGCTGGCCGCGCGGCGCGTGCTGGCCCGGCACCGAGGCACGTCCCTCACCGGCCTTGACGAGGACGCCGCGCGGGCGCCGCTGCGCGACCCGCTCTGGTACAAGAAGGCCGTCTTCTACGAGGTGCGGGTGCGGAGTTTCTCCGACTCCGACGGCGACGGGGTCGGCGACCTGCGCGGGCTCATCAACAAGCTCGACTACCTCGGCTGGCTCGGGGTCACCTGCCTGATCCTGTCCCCGGTGTTCGGCTCGCCGCTCCACGACGACGGCTACGACATCTCCGACTTTGTCGCGATAAATCCTGATTTAGGGACTCGGCAGGACTTCATCGAGCTGATCGACGCCGCCCACCGCAAGGACATCCGCGTCGTGCTCGACCTGGTGCTCAACCACACGAGTGACCAGCACGAGTGGTTCCGCCGGTCCAGGGCCGACCCCGTCGGCCCGTACGGCGGCTTCTACGTCTGGCGCGACGCCGTCGAGGCCGAGGCACCGTACACGCGGGGGAGCGGTGACACGCAGGGCTGGACCTACGATCCGGTGCGCCGCGCCTACTACTGGCACCGGTTCCACGCGGCCGAGCCCGACCTGAACTTCGACGAGCCGGCCGTGCAGGAAGCCATGCTCGACGTGGTGCGCCACTGGCTCGATCTCGGCGTCGACGGCTACCGGCTGGTCTCCGCGCCCTTCCTCTACGAGCGCGAGGGCACCTCGGGAGAGGGCCTCGCCGAGACGCACGACTACCTCAAGAGGCTGCGCGCCGAGGTCGAGAAGCTCTACCCCGGCCGGGTGCTCATGGCGGACGCCAACCGCCGGCCCGCCGACGCCGCGGCCTACTTCGGCGACCCCGCGACCGGCGACGAGTGCCACATGGTGCTCTACACCTCGCTGATCCCGCGCATCTTCCTGGCCATCCGGCGCGAGAACCACCAGCCGGTCTCCGACGTGCTGACCCGGCTGCCCGCCATCGCGCCGAGCTGTCAGTGGGGCGTCTTCCTGCGCAACAGCGAAGAGCTCTCCCTGGCCTCGCTCGACGAGCGCGAGCGCGCGTACCTGTTCCGCGAGTACGCCACGGCGCCGCGCATGCGCACAGAGACCGGCATCAGGCGGCGCCTCGCGCCGCTGGCGGACAACGAGCGCAGCCTGCTGGAGCTGTGCACGGCGCTCATGATGTCGCTCCCGGGGTCCCCCATGCTGTACTACGGCGACGAGATCGGCATGGGCGACAACCTCATGCTGCGCGGCGGCGAGAGCGTGCGCACGCCCATGCAGTGGTCGCCCGACCGCAACGCGGGCTTCTCGCACAGCGAGCCCGACCGGCTCGTCCTGCCCGTCCTGATGGACTCGGTGTACGGGTACCAGGCGACGAACGTCGAGGCGCAGCGGCGGAGCCGTTCGCTGCTGCACTTCACGCGGCGCGTCATCGAGCTGCGCCGGCACAATCCCGCCTTCGGCGTCGGCAGGTTCGAGGAGGTCGCCTCCACCAACCCCGCCGTGTTCGCCTACATCCGCTCGCACCAGGCCGACCAGGTGTTGTGCGTGGTCAACTTCTCCAGGTTCGCCCAGTCGGCCAGGCTCGACCTCGCCGGGTACGCCAACCGCACTCCCGTGGAGGCCTTCGGAGGGTCCCGCTTCCTGCCGATCGGCCACGAGCCCTATCCCCTCAACCTCGCGGGCCACGGCTTCTACTGGCTCAACCTCCCCGCCTGAGGCGCCCGCACATGGGAGGGCGCCGCCACCCCGTGAGGGATGGCGGCGCCTTGGTGATGCCGGGGGGTGCTTACGGGGTTCTTGAGCCGGTCACCCGGTCTGTCAGCCGGTCACCAGGGTGAGGCCGTAGACCGAGAGGATCTCGTTGACCGGCTGGAAGTACGTGGTGCCGCCGGAGGAGCAGTTGCCGGAGCCGCCGGAGGTGACGCCCTGGGCCTGGCTGCCGGAGATGAAGGAGCCGCCGGAGTCGCCGGGCTCGGCGCACACGTTGGTGCGGGTCACCTCGTACACCGTGCCCTGGGAGTAGGTGACGCTGGTGTTGCGCTGCTGGACGGTGCCGCAGTGCCAGCCGGTGGTGGAGCCCGACCGGCAGATCGACGCGCCGACGGCCGCGACGGTGGAGCCCTTGACCGTCACGTTGCCGTACGACACGAGCCCCCTGGGCGTCCAGTTGCTGTTCACCGCGACCCACGAGTAGTCGTTGGTCGGGAAGGACGAGCCCTGGAAGGTGCCCTGGGAGACCTGGTTGTACCCGGTCGTGCTGTTGCCCGCCCTGCCGCAGTGGCCGGCGCTGACGAAGCCCGGCGTGGTGCCGCGCTTCACCGCGAAGCCGACCGAGCAGCGGGCCGAGTTGTTGATGTAGTACGCGTCGCCACCGCGCACGTCGTAGAAGGTCTGCGGCGCCTCGCTCGACTGCTCGATCTTGACCATGGACTTGTCCACGCCGCTGGCGGCGACGAAGGCCTCGGCGTCCGAGGGCTGGGAGGTCTGGACGACGACGCTGTTGCTCGGCACGTCGACGTACCACACCGGGCTCGACTTGGGCGTCTGGGCGGCGGCGGCCTTGTCGAGGGCGGCCTTGGTGGCGTCGAGCGAGGCGAGGCTGCGCTGGACGACCTTGGCCTGGACGCCGGAACCGGTGATGGCGGACGCGGCGGCGGCGTCGGTGGTGGCGACGGTCAGCGTGCCGGAGGTGGCTCCGCTGAGCCACGACCCGGCGAAGCTGTCGCCGAGCTGGCCCTTGACCTTGGCCTCGACGCCGGTGAAGCGGGCCTCGTTGAGCAGGCGGGACTCGGCCTGCTCCCTGGTGATGCCGAGGTCACGGCTCATCGCGTCGATCATGGCGGGAGCGGGTTGTGCGGTGACGCCGGTCGCGGCGGCCGGTGCGCGGTCTGCGACGGCCGGGGCGGCCATGATGGCGAGGACACTTACTGCTAGAGCGCATCCGGCGGTAACGGTGCGTCTGCGGAGCATGGGCTCTCCTCGGTGTTCGGGGGTGCCGTCACCGTAACTGCGCTCACGGCAGTCGCGGAGCTATCGTTTGGTCCCTATCGCCGCGTTATGGAACCCTCCGGCGCGTTGCCAAGGTCTGTCCGGATTCGCCCGGCGGGCCCGCACCCAAGATCAGAACGCCGCCCGCCGCTGGGGTGTGGGGGCGATTCGCCGGGTATTTCCTGAGCGCAAAAAATAGCGGTGCTTTTTATGCTGACTTGCAGAGGGAATGCGATTATGTCGCGAATCTGATCGTTGCGATTGGCGAGGCGGAGCGGACACAATGTTCTGCCGCTTCACATGAAAAGCGGCCACTCTCTCCGCATCCCCCGATTCCCGAGTTGGAGTAGAAATGTCAGGGTTCTCGCTTCGTACCCGTTATGCCACGACCGCGCTGTTCATGGCGTTCTCGGGTGCTTCGATCGCTATTCTTCCGCCGGTCGCGGCGTCGGCCTCCACGACCGCGTCCCCGTCCGCCAACACGTCCGCCGCATCCAACACGTCCACCCTCACGTCCGTTCAGAAGCCCAAGTCCGCCGAGCTCGTATTCCACGCGGAGAATGTCGTGAACACCCAGCCGGCGCAGGTCAAGCCGGGCGATTCGTGGGTCACCTATTTCTCCCTTTCCGACGGGAAAAGGAAGCGGGCCGGTGACGGCAGCGCGCGCTGCTCGGCGGTTCAGGCGACTCCGCACGGCGTCGTCGCGCAGTGCACGCGCGTGCTGCGCACCCGGCACGGGCAGATCACGCTGCTCGGCATGGACGACTGGGCGGGCAACCCGCCGTGGACGAGCAGTTCCGCGATCACCAGCGGCACCGACCACTACGCCGGCCTTACCGGCTCGGCCCGCAGCACGGTCTCCGGGCAGCACACCATCTTCAAGATCCACCCGGCCGGCTGAGGCCGGGCACGCGAAAGCGGTGCCGCCGTCCCGCTCCGGACGGCGGCACCGCCTCATGCCGCGGTGCTCACGGCCTCCTCAGGCCGAAGCCGGTCTACGGCCTCCTCAGGCCGAAGCCGGTCTACGGCTTGCTCAGGCCGAAGCTGTAGGAGCCCGAGCCGCTGTAGGCGTAGACGCGGTACTGGTAGTAACCCGCCGTGCCGGAGTAGCTGATCGTCTCGTCCGGGGCCGAGGTCGTGCCGCTGGCGACGTTGACCCAGGCCGAGCCGTTCCACTTCTGCAGGTAGAGGTCGAAGTCGGCGCCGGTGGGGCCGACGAGGCAGCCGCGGTGGGTGCCAGAGACGGTCGACTGGTAGTAGGTGCCGTTGGGCTGGTAGGCGCTCTGGCCGCTGCTCAGGCTGCCGCTGAAGTTCTGCTGGTAGCCGCTGCAGCCGGTGGGCGGCGGGTTGCCGCTGGTCTTCAGCGTGAGGCCGTACGCCGAGAGGATCTCGTTGACCGGCTGGAAGTACGTGGTGCCGCCGGAGGAGCAGTTGCCGGAGCCGCCGGAGGTGACGCCCTGGGCCTGGCTGCCGGAGATGAACGAGCCGCCGGAGTCGCCGGGCTCGGCGCACACGTTGGTCCGGGTCACCTCGGAGACCGTGCCCTGTGAGTAGGTCACGCTGGTGTTGAGCTGCTGGACGGTCCCGCAGTGCCAGCCGGTGGTGGAGCCCGACCGGCAGATCGACGCGCCGACGACGGCGACGGTGGAGCCGCTGACGGTCACGTTGCCGCCGCTGCCGTCGTTGACCCACGGCTGGGGCGTCCAGTTGCTGTTGACCGCGACCCACGAGTAGTCGCTGCCCGGGAAGACCGAGCCCTGGAAGGTGCCCTGCGCGACCTGGTTGAAGCCGGTCGTGCTGTTGCCCGTGCTGCCACAGTGGCCGGCGCTGACGAATCCGTTCTGGCTGCCCTTCGTCACCGAGAAGCCGATCGAGCAGCGGGCCGAGCTGTTGATGTAGTACGCGTCGCCACCGCGTACGTCGTAGAAGGTCTGCGGCTGCTCGCTCGACTGCTCGACGCGTACGGCCGCCCTGTCCGCGCCGCTCGCGGCGATGAAGGCCTCGGCCTCCGCGGGCTGGGAGGAGAGGACGACGACGCTGTTGCTGCGCACGTCGACGTACCAGACGGGGGTCGACTTGGGCGCCTTGGCGCTCACCTTGTCGAGGGCCTCCTTGGCGGCGTCGAGTGAGGCGAGGCTGCGCTCGACGACCTTGGCCTGCGCGCCGGAACCGGTGATCGAGGAGGCGGCGGAGGCGTCGGTGGTGGCGACCGTGAGCGTCGCGGAGGTGGGCCCGCTGAGCCACGAGCCGGCGAAGGTGCCGGTGATGCCCTTGCGCAGCCTGGTCTCGACGCCACTCAGGCGCGACTCGTTGAGCAGGCGCGACTCGGCCTGTTCCGCGGTGATGCCGAGGTCCCGCTGCATGGCCTTGACGAGGCCGGGCGGGGGCTTCACCGCGGAGGTTCCGGTCGCGCCGGTGGGGGCTTGTTCTGCGACGGCCGGGGCGGCCATGAGGGTGAGGACGCTGATTGCCAGAGCGCATCCGGCGGTGACCGTGCGTCTGCGGAGCATGGAGTCTCCTCGGTGTTGGGGGGTGCCGTCACCGTAGCGGCGTCCATGCTGGTCGCGGATATATTGCTTTGCCCCTACCGCCGCGTTATGGAACCGCGCCGAACTGCGGGTTGGAGACGAGCCAGTCGGCGTAGCGGGAGCTGCGCGCTATGGCGTCCCCGTAGGCCTCCCGGGCGTGGTGCGCCACAGACGGCGCGGCCCGGGCGGCGATGGAGTCGGAGTGCCAGCCCAGCAGGTGCCGCCACCGCAGCGGCGCCCCGGCGATGGGCATCATCACGAGCTCGGCGGTCAGCTCGAACGTCGCCTGGCACAGCGCCACGGCCTTGCCCACCTTGACCAGGTGCAGGCAGGTTCCGACGTCGGTCTCGTACACGGTCTTCGGGACGAAGCCCGCCCGCGCGCACGTGCCGGCGAAGCAGTCGGCGAAGCAGCCGTCACCGGGGGCGACCGCCCACGCCTCGTCCGCGAGATTGGACAGCTCCAGCTCCTTCTCCCCGGCCATGGGGTGGTCCTCGCGAAGCAGGACGAAGACCGGGTCGGCCCCGACGACGCTCCACGTCATGACGTCGGCGGCGGGGGGAGGGGTGTCCCCGCACGTCCCGATGAGCGCGAAGTCCAGCCGGCCGGCGCTCACCATCGTGGTGAGCTCGCGTGAGGACCACGACGTACGGGTGCTGACGGGCGTGTTCGGATGGGCCATGGTGAGCCGCTCGACCAGGCCGCCGAGTATGGGCCCGTGGGTGGCGCCGATCCGGAACCCCGGTATTCCTTCATAGGTGTTGGCGAAGCGCACCGCCTCTTCTTGCAGTTCCCGCACGGCCGGCAGGAGGACGCGGGCCCGTGTCAGGACGAGCTCGCCGAGGGGAGTGGGACGGGCGCCGTTGCGGTCACGCTCGAAGAGAGCGCCCCCGAGCGTGCGCTCGATCCGTTTGAGCTGCGCGGTCAGCGACGGCTGGGCCAGCCCTAGCTGGGTGGCCGCCTTGGTGACGCTCCCTGCCTCGGCGACCGCGCGCACGATCTTGAGGTGACGGAGCTCCAGGTCCATACCGGGAACGTACGACTAACGTGTTATGTCCGCAATGCCGATATGTCACGAAATTTGACAGTAATTAGTCGGATCATGCCGAACGTCGTTCACAGTCCAGCGGGCGAGATGTGAGCGGGGCGACTGGAACGTGTTCCTCTTGGTTACGCTGCCTCGATGATGCGTGGCCGACCGGCTGGCCCTGCCGACCAAAGGTTCTAGATAGAACGCGTTGCAGCCGTCTTCGGAGGAGTCGTACATTCGAGCCATGCGGACACGTGTCACCGACATGTTCGGGATCGAGTTGCCGATTTTCGCCTTCAGCCACTGCCGGGATGTCGTCGCCGCGGTCAGCCGCGCCGGGGGCATGGGAGTGCTAGGCGCCCTCTACTTCACTCCAGAAGAGCTCGAATTGGAGCTCAAGTGGATCGACGACCACGTCGACGGCAGGCCGTACGGCGTGGACGTGGTCATGCCGGCCTCGTACGCCGGAGCCGACCTCGGCGTCGACTCCCCGGAGGAGCTGGTGGCCAGGCTCCAGGGGATGATCCCCGACGGGCACCGCGAGTTCGTGGAGAACCTCCTGGCCGAGCACGGCGTGCCCCCGCTGTCCGGCGGGGCCGACGCGGGCAGGGTGCTGCTCGGCTGGACCGACGCCACGGCCCGGCCGCAGGTCGAGACCGCGCTGAGGCACCCGATCGCGCTGCTCGCCAACGCGCTCGGCCCGCCGCCCAAGGACGTCGTGGACCTCGCCCACGCCAAGGGCGTCAAGGTCGCCGCCCTCGCCTCCACGCCGCGCCACGCGATCAAGCAGGTCGAGGTCGGCGTGGACGTGGTGGTCGCCCAGGGCACAGAGGCGGGCGGGCACACCGGGGAGATCTCCACGATGGTGCTGATCCCGCAGGTCGTGGACGCCGTCGACGTCCCCGTCCTCGCCGCGGGCGGCATCGGGTCGGGCCGCCAGATGGCCGCGGGGCTCGCGCTCGGCGCCGAGGGAGTCTGGACGGGCTCGCTGTGGCTGACCGTCGAGGAGGCGGACACGCCCGAGCACGCCAGGCAGCGGATCCTGCGGGCCACCTCCCGCGACACCGTGCGATCCCGCTCCTGGACCGGCAAGCCCGCGCGGCTGCTCAGGAACGAGTGGACCGACGCCTGGGAGTCCGCCGAGTCGCCGGGCACGCTGCCGATGCCCCTGCAGTTCATGCTGATCTCCGGGGCGCTGCGCAGGATCGGCGACTCCGACGCCGCCGAACTCGCGACGTTCCCCGCCGGGCAGATCATCGGCTCCATGAACCAGGTCAGATCCGCCAAGGACGTGGTCTTCGGCCTGGTCGAGGAGTACATCGAGGCCATCGAGCGCCTGGACCGCCTCACGGCAGACTGATCCCGTCTCACCGAACATCAAGGGGGAAGCCCTGGCCTTCGGGGCACGCGTCAGCCCGCCTGCCAGAGATACGACAGGGGAAGCGCGGTGAGCCGGTCCCCGAAGGGCAGGGGGATGTCCCCGTAATGCAAGACATAACCGTGAACGAAGGCATCGCCCAGCTTGTCGCGGAGCGCGGCCAGGTGCCTGAAGCTCTTCGCGGTTACGGAAAGCCCTGACTTGACCTCGATGGCCACGATCCGCCCGTCCGGCGTCTCGGCTACCACGTCGATTTCGGCGTTCGTGTCCCTGAAGTGGTGAAGTTTGACGCGGGTCTGCGTCCAGCCGAGCTGTTTGGTCAGTTCATTGACCACGAAGGTTTCCGTCAGCGGACCGCGCCGCCGATCCTCCGGCCGGAGCAGTCCTCCAGGATCCGCGCCGAGAAAGTGGCACGCGAGGCCCGTGTCCGTCAGGAAGATCTTGGGGCGCCTCTTGGCGCGGGTCGCGTGGCTGGTCGACCATGCCGGAAGCTCATGAACGAGATATGTCATGCGAAGGAAGCCGATGTAGTCATCGACGGTGCCCCGTGCCAGCCCGGAGTCAGCATGGATCTGGGAGACCACGACCTCACCGGCAGTGCGGGCCGCGATGAGGCGGAGCAGTCCAGGAAGCTCACTCGACCGCCGCGCACCGGTGACGTCGGCGATATCGCGCTGCGTGACCGTGCTCACCAGGCTGTCGAACCAATCAGCGCGATCGGTTCCATCCATGCGAATGGCCTCGGGATAGCCCCCCGCACAGATCATCGCCAGATAATTCTCGGGTTGCATCCCGGACGAATGGCCGGATCGCAGGGCTTCTGGATCATGGAAGGCGAGGTCGAGGAAGCCGTCCGGAGCACCGTGAATCTCCCCTTGGGAGAATGGCCAGAGAGTGAAGAGCACGGCTCTCCCGGCCAAGGATTCGGAGATTCCCGGGACGGTGAGGAAGTCGGCCGAGCCGGTGAGAAGGAACTGTCCCGGAGTCCGGTCCGCGTCCACGTGCAGCTTGACCGCCCGGACGAGCGCGTCGCCGCCCAACTGGAACTCGTCGATGGCACGCGGAGGCGGGCCGTACCTTGTGAATCCCACGGGGTCCACAAGCGCCGCGGCCAGGAGCCTGTCGTCGTCGAGGCTACGCAGCGCGCCGTTTCGCCCGTCCAGAACCTGCCCCACGAGTGTGGTCTTTCCAGACTGGCGCGGACCTGTGACGACGGTGACGCGGAAGGCGGACAGGGCCCGATCGATCCTGGTTCTGAGACGCCGGGGGATCTCGGGCACGGGCTTGCCACCTTCCTGATACGAACTTCGCACAGTTCCTGTTGAGCATCCTGTCATATAGATCTTGATAAAAATGCAGGATTCCTATTGTGAAAATTGCAGATCTTGAAGAGGTCCGCCCAGTACCCGCGGACATCGAGCGCCTGGACCGCCTCACGGGATACCGACCCCGGCTCCGGCGTGCGATTTACTAAGCGTGAGACGCCGAGCCGAGGAGCTGGACGAATGCCGGAGACGATCGACGCGCCTCCCATCCTGGGCAACGTGCCGGGCTCGTACGCCCTCGGGGTGTTCCGCGACCGGCATCCGTTGCTGCTGCGGCAGGTCAGGGACGCGCTGCCCTACACCCCCGACCGGCACGAGGCGCTCGACCGGCTGCTGGACGAGGTCACGCGCGACGTGATGGAGCCGCTCGACGCCTCGGCGCACGACTTCGCCGCGTGGGCCGAGTGGGGGCGCGGCAAGCTCGGGCGCCGGTGGGTCGACGTGCCGTTCCTGTGGGCCGAGAGCTACTTCTACCGCAAGCTCCTCGACGCCACGGGCTACTTCGGGGACGGTCCGTGGCGGGGCGTCGACCCGTTCGGGCCGGTCAAGCAGGCCGAGCTCCAGGGCGCCGTCGTGGACGACGAGCTGGCCGCCCTGGACAAGGCCGCCACGCTGCCCTCCGGCGAGCGGGTGAAGGGGCTCCTGCTCGGGTCGCTCTGGGGCAACCGCGCGGACCTGTCGTTCAAGGTCACGCTGGCGGACGAGCGCGAGCACGTGGCCGCCCTCGTGGTGGACGACAGCGCGTTGCTGTGGTCGCTGGTCCGCGACGGCGCCCCCGGCAAGATCTGCGTGCTCGCGGACAACGCCGGGCGCGAGCTGCTGCCCGACCTGATCCTGGTCGACCATCTCCTGGCCGAGGGGCTCGCCGCCGAGGTGGTGCTGCACGTCAAGCCGCACCCGTACTTCGTGTCCGACGCCACGCCCGCCGACGTGGCGGCCTGCCTGCGGCGGCTCGCGGGCGCGCCGGGTCAGGCGGGCGAGGCCGGCGCGCGGCTCTGGCGGGCGATGGGCGAGGGACGGCTCAAGCTGCGCGCCCATCCCTTCTCCTGCGCTCCGCTGCCGTACCGCGACATGCCGGACGACCTGCGCGACGACCTCGCCTCGGCCACCCTGACGATCACCAAGGGCGACCTCAACTACCGCAGGCTGGTCGGCGACCAGGTGTGGCCGCCGACCACGCCGTTCGGCGACGTCACCGCGTACTTCCCCGGGCCGGTCGCGGCCCTGCGCACGCTGAAGTCCGACGCGCTCGTCGGCGTGGGCGAGCGCACGCTGGCCGCTCTGGACGCGGCTGGCGAGCCCTGGCGTACGACGGGGACGCACGCCATGATCCAGGTCCGGGCGTGAAGCCGGCCGGCTATTCGCCCTTGTAGACGGGGGGACGCTTCTCGCGGAAGGCGCGGGAGCCCTCCTTGGCGTCCTCGGAGCCGATCACCGGCCAGCCGATGGCGTCGGAGACCTTGAGGGCCTCGGCCTCGGGCATGCCGAGGGTCTCGCGGTACGTGCGCAGGATCGCCCGCACGGCGAGCGGCCCGCAGGCCGAGACCTGGTCGGCGATCTCGCGCGCCACCGCCAGGGCCTCGCCGTCCGGCACGACGCGGTTGACCAGGCCCATCGACAGCGCCTCCTGGGCGGTGACGGCCCGGCCGGTGAGCAGCAGGTCCATGGCGAACGCGTAGGGCACCTGGCGGGGCAGCCGTATGGCGCTGCCTCCCATCGGGAACAGCGCGCGCCTGGCCTCGAACAGGCCAAGGGTCGCGGACTCCGCGACCACCCGCAGGTCCGTGCCCACGAGCAGCTCCGTGCCGCCCGCGACCGCGTAGCCCTCCACCGCGCAGATGATGGGCTTGGTCGGCAGGGCTTCGCTGTCGCGCAGCAGGCCCTTCCAGTGGAAGTCGGGGATCTCCTGCGCGCGCCTGAGCACCCGGGGATCGCTGGACGGCGTGCCCATGGCCTTGAGGTCGGCGCCGGCGCAGAAGGTGCCGTTCGCTCCGGTGAGGATGCCCACCCGCACGCCGGGCTCGGCGGAGATGTAGGCCCAGGCGTCGGCGAGCCCTACCAGCATGTCGGACGAGAGCGCGTTCCTGGCCTCGGGACGGTCCATGGTCACGAGGACGAGGTGGTCCTCACGCTCGACGCGGCAGTGTGGCGTGCTGATGGGCAGGAGCTCCATGGGCATCGTCCTCAGTGGTCAGGCGCCTGCCGGGGCGGCCGGACGCGCGTCGCTATCTAATCAAGCGCTTGCTCGGCTCACGCCGGGCGGGTTAGTCTGCGGCTTGCGAACTAGAACAGATTCTTGTTGTAACCCTCCCGTAGCGCCAGGCCTAGATGGAATATCAGGAACATGCTTCACTTCGGCGGATTCGGGGGACGTTGCGGACGTCAAGGCGGAACCGAACAAGGGAGTTCCGATGGGCTCGCTCGGCTTCTGGAGGCTCGCGCAGGCGGATCCCGGCTGGATCGCCGCGGTGGACCCCGACGGCACCGAACACACGGCCGCTGAGCTGCTCGCCCGGGCCAACCGCCTGGTGCACGGCCTGCGCGATCTCGGCCTGAAGGCGGGCGACGGCATCTGCGGCCTGGTGCCGAACGGAGTCGACGGCCTCACGGTCTACCTCGCCGCGTTGCAGGCCGGCTGGTACTACACCCCGGTCAACTGGCACCTCACCGGGCCCGAGATCGCGTACATCGTCTCCGACAGCGAGGCCAAGGCGTTCTTCGTCCACGAGCGGTACGCCGAGGAGGGCGCGCGGGGAGCCGAGCCGATCGAGGCCCACCGGCGGTTCTCGTTCGGCGCGATCGACG
This sequence comes from Sphaerisporangium viridialbum, assembly GCF_049674955.1. Taxonomy (GTDB): domain Bacteria; phylum Actinomycetota; class Actinomycetes; order Streptosporangiales; family Streptosporangiaceae; genus Sphaerisporangium; species Sphaerisporangium viridialbum. The sequence goes on from NZ_CP187232.1 coordinate 1,576,020, forward strand.
GCTTCCGGCCGGTGTCGGAGCTCACCGTGGGACGGCCGGACACGCTGCCCGGCGAGCGTACGGCCGGCGCCACCATGCACTACACCTCCGGCACGACGGGCAGGCCCAAGGGTGTCAGACGGCCACTGAACGGTCTCGATCCGGACGACGCGGCCGAGCTGATGACGTTCCTGCTCTCGCTGTTCGGGATCACCGCAGGCAGGCCCAACGCCCACCTGGTGACCTCGCCCAACTACCACACCGCGGTCACGCAGTTCGGCGGCACGGCGCTGCACATGGGGCACACGCTCGTCTACATGGACAAGTGGGACCCCGAGGAGACGCTGCGGCTCTGCGAGAAGTACCGGGTGACCAACTCCCACATGGTGCCCACGCACTTCAAGCGGCTGCTCGGCCTGCCCGACGAGGTCAAGCACAAGTACGACCTCTCCTCGCTGAAGTGGATGATCCACGCCGCCGCGCCCTGCCCCGTGCCGGTCAAGTGGGCGATGCTCGAATGGTGGGGCGACTGCATCTACGAGTACTACGCGGCGACCGAGGGCGGCGGCACCATCGCCACGCCGGAGGGGTGGAAGAAGCACCCGGGCACGGTCGGATCCGCGTGGCCGATCAGCGAGCTGCTGATCGTGGACGACGACCACGAGCCCGTCCCGGTGGGAACCCCCGGGACGATCTACATGAAGATGGCCGGCCTCCGCTTCGAGTACAAGGGCGACCCCGCCAAGACCGAGGAGAACCGGCTCAGGGACCACTTCACCGTCGGTGACATCGGCTATCTCGACGAGGAGGGGTTCCTGTTCCTCTGCGACCGCAAGGCCGACATGATCATCTCAGGTGGCACCAACATCTATCCCGCCGAGATCGAGAACGAGCTGGTGATCCATCCCAAGGTGGCCGACGTCGCGGTCTTCGGCATCCCCGACGACGAGTGGGGCGAGCAGATCAAGGCCGTCGTCGAGCCCGCCCCCGGCGTCACTCCCGGGCCGGAGCTGGCAGCGGAGATCCTCGGGTCGCTCGAAGGACGGCTGGCCAGGATGAAGTGGCCGCGCTCGATCGACTTCATCCAGGAGATGCCGCGCGAGCCGAACGGCAAGCTCCTCAAGCGCAAGCTCCGTGATCCCTACTGGGAGGGCCGTGACCGTGCCATCTGAACCGCTCATCGCCGAGCATGTGCTGGAGTTCCCCGGTGGGTACACCCGCACGACGGGACCGGTGATCGGGCGTTTCCTCACGGAGTTACGCGAGGGGCGCATCGTCGGGGTGCGCACGGCGGACGACCGCGTGCTGGTGCCGCCTTTGGAGTACGACCCGGCCACGGGCGAGGCCGTGACCGGCACGTTCGTCCAGGTCGGCCCGGCGGGCACCGTGCAGAGCTGGGCCTGGGTGGAGACGCCGCGCAAGGGGCACCCGCTCGACCGGCCGTTCGCCTGGGCGCTGGTCAGGCTGGACGGCGCGGACACCTCGCTGGTCCACGCGGTGGACGCCGGCGACGTCAAGGCGATGCGGCCCGGCCTGCGGGTGCGCCCCCGGTTCCGGCCGGAGGCCGAGCGCGTCGGGCACATCACCGACATCTCGTGCTTCGTACCCGAGGTCACCACGATGGTGTCGCACATCCGCACCGAGTACCGCGTCCAGCCGGGCCGATCGCTCGCCCGCTTCCTCGAAAGCGTGCGCGAAGGCGTCTTCCTCGCCGGGCGCTGCGCGCACTGCGACAAGGTCTACGTGCCCTACCGCACCACCTGCCCGCAGTGCGGCTCCTCCATCGGCGAGGAGGTGGAGCTGCCCGACACCGGCACCGTCACCACCTTCGCCATCAACAACCTGCCCGACCCCCGCGCGCCCGAGGTGCCGTTCGTCTCCGCCTACATCCTGCTCGACGGGGCGGACGTCCCGATGATCGCGCTGATGGGCGACGTGCCCGCGCACGAGGTACGGCAGGGCATGCGCGTGAAGGCCGTCTGGGTGCCGCCCGAGGAGCGCACCCTTTCCATGACCAACATCAGGTGGTTCGCCCCCACGGGCGAGCCGGACGCCGAGCTGTGAGCGAGCGGGCTGTGAGGATCGACGGCGCGAGCCGCGTGAGGGGAGGGTCGCGTGCGTGAGGTGGCGGTCGTCGCGTTCGCCCAGACCAGGCACACCGGCCATGACGAGGGGCTGACCGAGCCCGAGCTGATTTCGCCGGTGATCCAGGAGGTCAAGCGGCTGTCGGGCCTGACGAGGTTCGGCTTCACCTGCTCGGGAAGCTGTGACTACCTGGCCGGTGCGCCGTTCTCGTTCGTCTCGGCGCTGGACGCCATAGGCGCCTGGCCGCCGATCTCCGAGAGCCATGTCGAGATGGACGCCGCCTGGGCCCTGTACGAGGCCTGGGTGCGCCTGCAGCACGGCGACGTGGACTCGGCGCTGGTCTACGGCTACGGCAAGTCCTCGCAGGGCGACCTGCGGGAGATCATGACGCTCCAGCTCGACCCGTACTATCTCGCGCCGCTCGGCCTGGACCAGGTCTCGTTCGCCGCCCTGCAGGCGAGCGCGCTGGACGCCGACCCCGGCGCGCTCCGCGAGATCGTACGGCGCAGCCGTGCCGACGGCCGGGCCAACCCGTACGCGCTGGACCTGCCGGACCCCGGCGAGGAGGGGTACGAGGTGCGTCCGCTGCGCCCGAGCGACGCCGCGCCCATGACCGACGGCGCGGCGGCGGTGGTGCTCGCGGCCGGGGACCTGGCCAGGGAGCTGGTCGAGCGCCCGGCGTGGATCGCCGGCATCGCCCACCGGACCGAGCCGCACTACCTGGGGATGCGAGACCTGGCCAGGTCGGCCTCCGCGGCCGACGCCGCGCGCGCCGCGGGGGTCGGCAAGGGCCCCGTCGAGGTCGCCGAGCTGCACGCCCAGTTCAGCCACGAGGAGCTCATCCTCCGCGAGGCGCTCGGGCTGCCGCCTGACACGGTCGTCAACCCCTCCGGCGGCCCGCTCGCCGCCAACCCGGTCATGGCCACCGGGCTGATCCGCATCGGCGAGGCCGCCCGGCGGATCATCGACGGCGGCGCGGGCCGTACCGTCGGCCACGCGTCGTCGGGCCCGTGCCTCCAGCAGAACCTCGTCACCGTGTTGGAGGCCTGAGCATGGCAAACCGCTGCGCCGTCATCGGGGTCGGGCAGACCAAGTACCAGACGAAGCGCCGGGACGTCTCGATCGCCGGGCTGGTGCGCGAGGCCGCCCTGCGCGCCCTGGAGGACGCCGAGCTGACGTTCAAGGACATCGACGCGGTCGTCATCGGCAAGGCGCCCGACCTGTTCGAGGGCGTCATGATGCCCGAGGCGTACCTCGCGGACGCGCTCGGCGCCGCGGGCAAGCCGGTGACGCGCGTCCACACCGCCGGCAGCGTGGGCGGCTCGACCGGGCTGGTCGGGGCCTCGCTCATCCAGGGCGGCGTGCACGACCGGGTGCTGGTGGTCGCGTTCGAGAAGCAGTCGGAGTCCAACGCGACGTGGGCGCTGTCGACGCACCTGCCGTTCAACGCCTCGCTGGTCGTGGGCGCGGGCGGGTACTTCGCCCCGCACATCCGCGAGTACATGCGGCGATCGGGCGCGCCCGGCCACATCGGCACGCTCGTCGCCGTCAAGGACCGGCGGAACGCGCTCAGGAACCCGTACGCGCACCTGAGGATCCCCGGCATCGACCGGGCGATGGTCGAGTCCACGCCGATGCTCTGGGAGCCGATCCGCTACCTGGAGACCTGCCCGTCCTCGGACGGCGCCTGCGCGATGGTGCTCGCGGCCGAGCACAAGGTGACGGGAACGCCCGCCTGGGTCCACGGCACGGCCATGCGCTCGGAGCCCATCTTCCGCGCGGACCGCGACACGGTGAACCCGCAGGGCGGCAAGGACTGCGCCGCCGACGTCTACCGCCAGGCCGGGATCACCGACCCCCGGCGGGAGATCGACGTCGCCGAGGTGTACGTGCCGTTCTCCTGGTACGAGCCGATGTGGCTGGAGAACCTCGGCTTCGCGGGGGAGGGCGAGGGCTGGAAGCTGACCGAGTCAGGGGCCACGGCGCTCGACGGGGACATCCCCTGGAACGCCTCGGGCGGCGTCCTCAGCTCCAATCCCATCGGCGCATCGGGGCTGATCCGCTTCGCCGAGGCGGCGCTGCAGGTCAGAGGCCTCGCGGGGGAGCACCAGGTGGACGGGGCGCGCCGCGCGCTCGGTCACGCCTACGGCGGGGGCGCGCAGTTCTTCGCGATGTGGATCGTCGGGAGTGACCGGCCGTGAGGGCCTTCCGCCACGACTTCTAAGGAGCGTCCCCGATGGAGTTCAACCACGCTGATCTGTTCGAGGGATTGGCCGACGCGATCGGGGACCGCGTGGCCGTCGTCTGCGGTGACACCCGCCTGACCTACGCCGAGCTTGAGGCGCACGCCAACCGCCTCGCGCACTTCCTGCGCGACCGGGGCGTCGGGCCGGGGCAGCACGTCGGCATCCATCTGTACAACGGCATCGAGTACATCGCCGGGTTGCTGGCCACGCTGAAGATCAGGGCGGTGCCGGTCAACGTCAACTACAGGTACGTCGAGTCCGAGCTGCTCTACCTGTACACCGACTCCGACATCGTGGCCCTGCTGTTCGACGTGGAGTTCGACGACAGGGTGGCCGCCACCGCCCCGCGGTGTCCCAAGCTGGAGACCCTGGTCGCCGTCGGCGGCCCCTCGCGGGTCGAGGGCGCGGTGCCGTACGAGCAGGCCGTCGCCGGGCGGCCGGACGGGCGGGACGGCTTCCCCGCGCGGTCGGGCGACGACGTCTACATCATCTACACCGGCGGCACGACCGGCATGCCGAAGGGCGTCATGTGGCGCACCGAGGACCTGTTCATGGCCTTCGGCGGCGGAAACCCGTACGGGGAGCCGCACCGCGAGCCGGGGCAGGTCATCGAGACGGCGACGAGCACGGGGCCCATCGTCATGATGCCCGCCGCGCCGCTGATGCACGGAGCGGCGCAGATGGCCACGTTCATCGCGTGGTGGATGGGGTCGACCATCGTCTACACGCGCAAGTTCGACGCCCCGGAGGTGCTCCGCGCGGTGGAGCGCGAGAAGGTGCTCACCATCAACATCACCGGCGACGCGATGGCGCGCCCCCTCGCGGACGAGATCGCCGGCGGGTCGTACGACCTGTCGTCGCTCATGGTGCTGAGCTCGACCGGGGCCATCCTCACGGGCGCGGTACGCGACCGGCTGCAGGAGCTGCTGCCGAACGTGATGATCATCGACAGCTTCGGCTCGACGGAGTCCGGCTACACCGCCTCGGCCGTGGCGGGCTCGTCCCCGGAGACCGGCCTGAAGTACCAGCCCAACGCGAGCTCCACGCTGGCGGTGCTGAACGACGCCCTGGAACCGGTGAAACCGGGGTCGGGGGAGATGGGAACCGTGGCCAAGGCGGGCAGCATCGCCTTCGGGTACTACAACGACCCCGGCAAGACGAACAGGACCTTCGTCACCGACGCCGAGGGGACGCGCTGGCTGCTCACCGGCGACCTCGCCAGGATCGAGGACGACGGGACGATCCTGGTCTTCGGGCGCGGCTCGCAGTGCGTCAACACCGGCGGCGAGAAGGTCTTCCCCGAGGAGGTCGAGGCCGTTCTCAAGGGCCACCCGGCCGTGTTCGACGCCGTCGTGACCGGCATCCCGGACGAGCGCTGGGGCAGCCGCGTCGCAGCCGTGGTCGAGCCCAGGGAGGGAGCCCGGCCCACGGCCGAGGAGCTGGACGCCCACTGCAGGGCGAGGCTGTCGGGGTACAAGGTGCCGCGCACGTACGCCTTCGTGGACCGCATGGTCCGCTCACCCGCGGGCAAGGCCGACTACCGTTGGGCGAGGGAAATCGCCCAGGCCGCGATGGACTGAATAGGTCACATGGGCTGCCGCGTCGAAGAGGCAGACTGATGCCGTCAGGCCCTGCGCGCGCCGTCCCCGGCGAAGGCGGCTACGGCCCCGAGGCCGATGTAGACGAGCCCGCTGGCGATGTCGAGCCGCCTGGAGGCCCTCGGGGAGCGGCGCAGGCGGCCGGCGAGGGCGGCGGACAGCAGGGCGTAGCTGCCGTCGCTCGCCATGCCGAGCGCGATCCAGATCAGGCCGAGCACCACGATCTGGCCCGCGACCGGGCCGAGCGCGGGGTCGACGAACTGCGGCAGGAAGGCCAGGAAGAAGATCGCCGTCTTGGGGTTGAGCACGTTGACCACGAAGCCATCCCCGAACAGCCTCGGCCCGGACACCGGTGCGACCTCCCTGGCGAGGTCGCCGGTACGGGAGAAGAGCTTTCGCAGGCCGAGGTACACGAGGTAAGCCGCTCCGAGGTACTTGACCAGGGCGAACGCCGTGGCCGAGGCCGCGAGCAGCGCGCTGACGCCGAGGGCGGCGGCGGCCACGTGGACCACCGAGCCCGCGTGGATGCCGGCCACGGAGACCAGCCCGGCCGTACGTCCCTGCGCCACGCTCCGCGTCACGATGTAGACGACGGCGGGGCCGGGCACGAGCAGCAGCGCGAGGGTCGCAGCGGCGAATATCGCGAGCGTTGTGATGGGTGGCATGCCGCTGATAGTAGGAAACGCCTGGTAACGCGGTCCATCGTATTTCACACGGGTGAACAGCGGCCCGTCTCGCGGTGGAGGAGGCCCTCCGCGGGGTACCTGTGGCCTGTTTCGGAGCCCAAGGGGACCCCGATTTCACGACACGCCGCGCGGAATCGTGAGTGGCCCGGTCATGTGAAGCGCGGGCGCCCCGGTGCCGTGGGTTTGGCGGTCTCGGCGAGGGCGCGGACCAGGGCTGAGGTCGCCGGCGGATCGGGGGGCTCTCCGTAGGTGGCGGCGAAGACGTGCCTGGTGGAGCCCGCGAGCTCGCTGACCTCTACGCCGGCGTGGCGATGCGCGGACAGCGCGAGCCGGGGGAGCACGGTCACCCCCAGCCCGGCCGCGACCATCGCCTGCACGGCCACGTAGTCGTCGGTCGTGAACGCGATCGCGGGCTCGAACCCCACCCGCGCGCACAGCTCCAGAAGGTAGATGCGGCACCGGTCGCATCCCGCGATCCACTTGGATCCGGCGTGTGACGCGAGCGTGCCCGCCGTGGGCGTCGCCGACGAGGTGACCAGGAAGCTCGGATCCTCGAACAGGGCGGTCAGGCGGACCCCCTTGTCCTCAGGCTTGTCCTCGGGTGTCGCTCCGGCGTAGCGAAGCCCGTCGTCGTGCGGGCTCCCGGCGTAGTGGAAGGTCACCGCGACGTCCACCTGGCCCGCGCGGAGCATGCCGAGCGCCTCGGGCGGCTCCGCCTCGATGAGCCGCAGGTCCAGCCCAGGGTGCTCGTCCGCGAGCCGTACGGCAGCCGCCGGCACGAAGGTGCCGAGCGCCGAGGGGAACGCGGCGAGACGGACCCTGCCGGTGCGCAGCCCGACGTGCGCGGCCAGCTCGGCGGAGGCGGAGTCGAGCCGCCCGATGATCTCGGCGGCCCGGTCGGCGAGGAGCCTGCCCGCGTCGGTCAGCCGGATGCCGCGCCCCGCCCGCTGGACGAGCTTCGCCCCCGTCTCAGCTTCCAGCCGGGCCAGATGGTGGCTCACCGAGGGCTGGGAGTAGTGCAGCTCCCTGGCCGCCGCCGTCACCGAGCCGTGCCTGGCCACGGCATCGAGGACGCGCAGCCGCAGGACATCGAGCATCCATCAACCATATCTATGGAACATGGCGTGTGTTGGCATTGGACCTATGGATGGCGGTGCCCGAGCGTGGTATCCGTGCATACGACATCGCCATCCATCACCGACGTCCTCGACGCCGCGCGGCTGATCGGTCCGCACCTGCCGGAGACGCCCATGTGGTCGTATCCGGTGCTGGACCAGCGGCTGGGCGTCGAAACGCTCGTCAAGCACGAGAACGCACAGCCCACCGGCGCGTTCAAGGTGCGCGGAGGGATCAACCTGCTCGCCCGCATGCCCGAGGAGCAGCGGGTGGCGGGCGTGCTGACGTACTCCACGGGCAACCACGCCCAATCGATCGCGTACGCGGCCCGCATCTTCGGCGCGCCCTGCACGATCGTGATGCCAGAGAACCCGAATCCGGCCAAGGTCGCGGCGGTGGAGGCACTCGGCGCGACCGTGGAGATCAAGGGAGCCACCATGGTCGAGGCGGGCGAGTACGCGGTCACGCTCGCCGCCGGCCGGGGGAACCGCCTGATCAGCCCAGCCGAAGAGCCCGGCCTGATCGCCGGGGTCGGCACGCTGTACCTGGAGATGCTGACCCGGCGGCCGGACCTTGACGTGATCTTCGTCCCGGTGGGATCGGGTACGGGCGCGGCGGGCGCCTGCCTGGTCGCAAGGGCGATCGCACCCCGCTGCCGGGTGATCGCCGTACAGTCGTCGCTGGCCCCGGCCGCGCACGACTCGTGGCGGGCGGGCGAGCCGGTCAGGCGGCCGGTCGGGACGGTGGCGGACGGGCTCGCCACCGGCTCGGCCTTCGCGCTGCCCCAGGCGATCATGCGGGAGCTGGACGATTTCGCGCTGGTCAGCGACGACGATCTCCGCCTCGCTCAGTGGCTGCTGCTCTCGGAGGCGCACACGCTCAGCGAGTTGGCGGGCGCCGCCGCCCTGGCCGCGCTGATCAGCCGGAAGGACGAGTTCGCGGGGCGCAAGGTCGGGGTGGTCTGCAGCGGTGCCAACGCCGGCCCCGCCGAACTCCAGCACGTGCTCTCCGCGGGCTCTTCGTTGACCGCCGGCCACGGCTGATCCGCAGCCGGGGCTCTTCGTCGACTGGGCGTGGGCGCGCTGGGGGTGGAGTGCCCCGGCGCGGTCGGCGATCGCGTCGACCGTGGTGGCGGTGTAGCCCTGCTCGGCGATGAGGTCCACCGCTGCCATGTAGATGAGTGCGCGAGTCCATGGGCGATCGGAAGGCCCCAGGGTCGCCATTGGCGACGAGGGGTGAATGTTTCATCGCGTTCACATACATGAAATACATCCGCTTATGGGAAATCGCCGACGGCGCAGGTAGAAGCCATCGAGCGTCCACCGGGAAAGAGCGAGTGTTTCGTCCAGGTCACCAGCACCATTGACAGCCGTTGGCGTTGTTCTACCTTTAGCTCGTTCGGTTACATGTATGGCGTCCACATATATGAACCGCGAGTTCAAAGGAGCGTGGTCGTGAACGTGATCGTGAGAAGAAGCAGGGCTCTGGTTGTGCTGATGGCGGCCGGGGTGGCGCTGGCGGGGGTGGTGGTGAGCGGGGTGTCGGCTGCCGCGGCGCCGACGTCGGGTTCGTTCGCCCTGGTCAACGCGGGTAGTGGTCTGTGCCTGGATGTTCCGGGCGGGAGTACGGCCGATGGTACGCAGCTGGTGCAGTACGGGTGCAACGGCGGGGCGAACCAGAGCTGGACGGTTACCTCGGTCAGCGGTGGGGTGACGCTGAAGGCGGGTAACAGCGGTAAGTGCGCTGGGGTCAGGGGCGCGAGCACGTCGGCGGGTGCGGCGGTCGAGCTGCAGAGTTGCTCGGGTGTTTCCTCGCAGGCCTGGCAGTTGACGGCGTCGGGGTCGAGCTATCGGGTGGTGAGTGCCAACGGTGGTAAGTGCCTGAACATCAAGGACAACTCCACCGCCTCCGGTGGCCTGGTGCAGCAGAACTCCTGCGACTCGGTCAGCACCAAGCAGTGGACCCTCAACCCCACGGGATCCAACCCCACCACGACGCCCACCCCCACCCCGACGATCACGCCCACGCCTCCGCCCGGTAACGCGAACGGCCTGGTCGGCTGGGCCACCCAGGGCGGCGGCACCACCGGTGGCGGAAACGCCACCCCGACCACGGTGACCAGCGCCTCCGCCCTGACCAGCGCGCTGTCCGCCGGAGGCACCGCGGTGATCCGCGTCTCCGGGACGATTTCCTGCTCCGGGATGCTCAAGGTGACGTCGAACAAGAGCGTGCTCGGCAACGCCGGCGCTACGATCGTCGGCTGCGGGCTCAACGTGACCGAGGCGTCCAACGTGATCATCCGCAACCTGACCTTCAGGGACTGGGACGACGACGCCATCAACGTCCAGTACTCCACCCGGGTGTGGATCGACCACAACACCCTCAGCAACGGTTACGACGGAGCGATCGACATCAAGCGCGCCAGCGACTACGTCACCGTCTCCTGGAACCGCACCTTCAACCACGACAAGACCATGCTGCTGGGCCACAGCGACGGCAACGGGTCCGAGGACAACGGCCACCTGCGGGTGACCTACCACCACAACTTCTTCGACGGCACCAACCAGCGGCACCCGCGGGTGCGCTTCGGCAACCCGGTGCACGTCTACAACAACTACTACGCCAACGTCGGCTCAGGCGGCGGGTACGGCGTCGCCTCCACGGAAGGCGCCGGCGTCCTGGTCGAGGGCAACTACTTCGAGAACACCCCGGACCCGTTCCACCGCGGTGAGGCCTCCTCGTCCGCCGGGAACCTGGTCGCGCGCAACAACTTCTTCGTGAACTCCGGAGCCGGGGACGCCGGAGGCAGCGTCGCCTCCATCCCCTACTCCTACACGCTCGACACCCCGTCGAACGTCAAGTCGATCGTCAGCGGCGGCGCGGGCGCGGGCAAGATCAGCGTCTGACGCGCACGCGGTGACCCCGATGAACAAGGCCGGGACCGCGAGGTCCCGGGAGCCGAGGAGCGTGGTCGTGAACGTGATCGTGAGTAGAAGCAGGGCTCTGGTTGTGCTGGTGGCGGCCAACGGCACCAACTGCTTCTACTCCTCGTCGGACATCACCTACAGGTAACCCCCGAAAGAGCCCCCGTGCCGGCGGCACGGGGGCTTCTGGCCGGACTCATGCTCCGAGATCGGGAACCGGTCAGATGGCGCCGTACTCGGACAGGAACAGGGCCTCGGCGGTGGCCGCGCGCCGGAGCTCTTCGAGGACGAGCCGCTCGTTCGGCGCGTGGATCGACGCGCCGTCGTCCTCGGCGCCGAACAGCAGGATCTCGGCGGCGGGGAACTGCCTGACCAGGGTCGCCACCAGCGGGATGGAGCCGCCCGCGCCGATGTCGCGCGGCGCGCGGCCGAACGCGCGCTCCATCGCGCGGTTCAGCGCGGCCCTCGCGCGGCCACCGGTGTCGGCGAGGTAGCCGGAGCCGAGCACCCGGTCGGTCACCGAGACCCGCACGCCCCACGGCGCGGCCCGGCGCAGGTGGTCCACCACGTCGTCGGCGGCCGTGCCCGGGTCGCCCGCCGGGGGGACCCGGACGGTGACGCGGGCCCGTGCCACGGCCTGGACGGCGTTGATCGCGCCATGGACGGTCGGCGCGTCGATACCGGTGACCGTGATCGCGTACGAGGCCCACAGGCGGTCGGCCAGCGAGCCGGAACCGACCAGGGACACGCCGTCGAGCACCCCGGCGGTGGCGCGGAACTCCTCGTCGGAGGGGCCGGTGCCGAGGAAGACGCCGCGCGGCAGGCCGGGGACCCGGATGTCGCCGTTTTCGTCGTGCAGCGAGGCGAGCATGCGGATCAGCGCCGCCAGGGCGTCGGGGCCGGCGCCGCCGAACGAGCCGCTGTGCAGTGACTCCTTCAGGGACCTGACCTCGACGGTGAACGCGGCGAGGCCGCGCAGGGACGTCGTCACGGCCGCGTCGCCCACGCTGGGGTTGCCGGTGTCGGCGACGACGATCGCGTCGGCGCGGAACAGCTCGGGGTTCTTCTCGACGAACGCTTCGAGGCGCTCGCCGGCGTACTCCTCCTGGCCCTCGATGACGACCTTGATGCCCACGGGGAAGCGGCCCTGGAAGGCCCGCAGCGCGAGGACGTGCGCGATGACGCCCGACTTGTCGTCGGCGGCGCCCCGGCCGTACAGCTCTCCGTCGATCAGGGTGGGCTCGAACGGGGGAGTGCGCCACAGCGCGAGGTCGCCGGCGGGCTGCACGTCGTAGTGCGCGTACAGGAGCACGGTGGGTGCTCCGGGAGGCGCGGGGGACTCGCCGTAGATCGCGGGGAAGCTGCCCTCGACGGGGATCTGCCGGACGTGCGGCAGCCCCACGCTGCGCAACAGCTCCTCGGTCATCGCGGCGGCCGCGTACACCGGCTCCTCCGGGTGACCGGGGAAGGCGACCGACGGGATGGAGACGAGCCGCCTCAGCTCGTCCACCGCCCGGGGCATCTCGGCGGTGACGGCGCTCTCGATTTGCTTAGGTGTCACGACTATCTGTTCCCCGCATCGGCTGTGTTCTGATTCGACACATTGCATCACAGCCGCGGCACCGACCGTGCCACCAGCGGAGAACGGCGCTGTCACAGGCGTTCCCCGCCGTCTCCGGGGGCTGCGGGGAAGGGCGATAAGCCCGACACCCCCAAACGGATTTCGTCGTTGTTACATAGCGATATCACGGATTCCGAAGTTCTTGCATAGTGTCGCCACGCAACCAGTTGTAATCCTCCATGTGGAACATGCACACTGAGTACAGTCGAGATCACTGAGGAAAGATAGCCATGACGCGACCTGAAACCGACACGGCCGCCGTCCTGAGGGCAGCGCAGGACAACCTGTGGATGCACTTCACCCGGCACAGCTCCTACGACGCCGGCGAGGTCCCGACGATCGTGCGGGGCGACGGTGCCCATATCTACGACATCCACGGCAAGCGCTACCTGGACGGCCTGTCCGGCCTGTTCGTCGTGCAGGCGGGCCACGGGCGCACCGAGCTCGCCGAGGCCGCCGCCAAGCAGGCCCAGGAGCTCGCCTTCTTCCCCCTGTGGTCCTACGCGCACCCGAAGGCCGCCGAGCTGGCCCAGCGGCTCGCCGAGCTCACCCCCGGTGACCTGAACCGTGTGTTCTTCACCACAGGCGGCGGCGAGGCGGTCGAGTCGGCCTGGAAGCTCGCCAAGCAGTTCTTCAAGCTCACCGGCAAGCCGGGCAAGCACAAGGTCATCAGCCGCGCGATCGCCTACCACGGCACCCCGCAGGGCGCCCTGTCGATCACCGGCATCCCGGCCTTCAAGCAGCCCTTCGAGCCGCTCGTGCCGGGCTCGGTGCGCGTGCCGAACACCAACTACTACCGCGCCGACGAGATCACCGGCTTCGACGGCCTGACTCCCGAGCAGTTCGGGCGGTGGGCCGCCGACCAGGTAGGCAAGGCGATCGAGATGGAGGGCGCCGACAGCGTCGCGGCCGTCTTCGTCGAGCCGGTGCAGAACGCCGGAGGCTGCTTCCCGCCGCCGCCCGGATACTTCCAGCGCCTGCGCGAGATCTGCGACCAGCACGACGTGCTCCTGGTCTCCGACGAGGTCATCTGCGCCTTCGGCCGCCTCGGCACGATGTTCGGCGGGCAGAAGTTCGACTACGTGCCCGACATCATCACCTGCGCCAAGGGCCTGACCAGCGGTTACTCGCCGATCGGCGCCATGATCGCCTCCGAGCGGCTGTTCGAGCCGTTCAGCACGGGCGCCAACTCCTTCTCCCACGGCTACACCTTCGGCGGGCACCCGGTGTCGGCGGCGGTCGCGCTGGCCAACCTCGACCTGTTCGAGCGTGAAGACCTCCTCGGCCACGTCCAGAAGAACGAGCCCGTCTTCCGCGGCACGCTGGAGAAGCTGCTCGACCTGCCGATCGTCGGCGACGTGCGCGGCGCCGGCTACTTCTACGGCATCGAGCTGGTCAAGGACAAGGCGACCAAGGAGACCTTCAACGACGAGGAGTCCGAGCGCCTGCTGCGCGGCTTCCTCTCACAGGCCCTGTACGAGTCGGGTCTGTACTGCCGGGCCGACGACCGCGGAGACCCCGTCGTCCAGCTCGCGCCGCCGCTCATCTGCGGCCCCGAGGAGTTCGACCAGATCGAGTCGATCCTCCGTTCCGTCCTCACCGAAGCCTGGAACCGCCTGTAGGTTCCCTACGGTCCCGGTGCCCGCGTTTGTGCTGGTAGGGGCACGTCCGCATACCATCACTCGAGCCATTTTGAAAGGATTGCGCGATGAAGATCGGCGTGCCCGCCGAGGTGAAGAACCACGAGTACCGCGTCGCCGCCACCCCGGCGGGCGTGCACGAGCTCGTCCGCCACGGCCATGACGTCCATGTCCAGCGCGGCGGGGGCCTCGGCTCGCAGATCCCCGACGAGGACTACCTATTCGCCGGGGCGAAGATCGTCGACACCGCGGACGAGGTGTGGGGCGAGGCCGACCTGGTCCTGAAGGTCAAGGAGCCCATCGCCGAGGAGTACCACCGGATGCGCGAGGGGCAGGTGCTGTTCACCTACCTGCACCTCGCCGCGTCCCGCGTGTGCACCGACGCGCTCCTCGACCGCAAGGTCACCGCCATCGCGTACGAGACCGTGCAGGTGGGCAACTCCCTGCCCCTGCTGGCCCCGATGTCGGAGGTGGCCGGGCGGCTGGCGCCGCAGGTGGGCGCGTACAACCTCATGCGCTTCAACGGCGGCCGGGGCGTGCTGCCGGGCGGAGTGCCGGGCGTCGCCCCCGCGAAGATCGTCGTCATCGGCGGCGGCGTCTCCGGCCTGAACGCCGCGCAGATCGCGGTGGGCATGGGCGCCGACGTCACGATCCTCGACGTCAACATCGACAGGCTCCGCCAGATCGACGCGATCTACCAGGGCCGTCTCAAGACCATCGTCTCCACGCGGTACGCCATCGAGCAGGCCGTCGTGGAGGCCGACCTGGTCATCGGCGCCGTCCTCATCCCGGGTGCCAAGGCTCCGACCCTGGTGTCCAACGAGCTCGTCTCCCGCATGAAGCCGGGGTCGGTGCTGGTCGACATCGCCATCGACCAGGGCGGCTGCTTCGAGGACTCCCGGCCGACCACGCACGCCGAGCCCACCTACAAGGTGCACAACTCGGTCTTCTACTGCGTGGCCAACATGCCGGGGTCGGTGGCCAACACCTCGACGTACGCGCTGACCAACGCGACGCTGCCGTACGCGGTCAAGCTCGCCGACCTCGGCTGGCAGGAGGCGCTGCGCGGCGACGCCCCGCTCGCGCTCGGCCTCAACACCCACGCGGGGCAGCTCACCTACGAGCAGGTCGCCCAGGCCCACGGCCTGCCGTTCGCGCGGGTCGCCGACCTGCTCGGCTAGGCCCCGACGACATCACCCGCAAAGCGCCCCGGCCTTCATGACAGGCCGAGGCGTTTGCGGAGCTGCCGCGAGGTGGCGAGCACGTGCTCGATCTCGGCCGGGGTCGGCCAGGGGGCGGTGCCCGGCCTCAGCAGGGTCATGCGCACCGAGCTGAGGTGCTCGACGGCCGCCGCGTGCAGGCCGCTCTTCTCGGTCAGCCAGGCGACCACGTCGATGGGCTCCCTGAGCCGCCGGGTGAGAAGGTCCCAGGTGCCGAGGATCTCGGTCAGGTCGGCCATGCGCAGCATGGTGCCGCCCCGCCTGCCCGCCGCCGCGACGGCCAGCTCGGCGCGGGCCACCAGCTCGGGCTCCACCGGGCGGTCCCACACCGGCGCCACCTGGTCGGCCGTCCACCGCGGGGCCTCCGCGTGCCGGGCGCCGATGACCGACTGCAGGGTGCTCAGCTCCGTGGCCGCGCCCTGGTGCCCGTACATGGCGGCCTGGCGGAACCAGTGCTGCCCGCCCCGCAGGTCGTTGTGCTCGGCGATCAGGAGCAGGCCGAAGTTGTAGGCCGACTCGGGGTCGCCGCTGGCCGCCGCGCGCCCGAACCAGTGGCTGGCCGCGCGGGGGTCCTCCAGCTCGACGCAGACGAATCCCGCCATGCGCTGGTCCTCGACCCTGCCGAAGTGGGCGGCGCGCTCGAACCAGGCGCGGGCGGTACGCAGGTCACGGCGCGCGAGTGCGAGCCTGCCGAGCTGCGAGGCGGCGGCCGGGTGGTCGACCTTGGCCGCGAGGCGGTAGAGCGTCTCCGCGCCCTCAGGGTCGCGGTCGGCGTGCAGCAGCCGCCCGAGGTAGTACGCGGCGTCGGCGTGCCCGCCCCTGGCGGCGTACTCCCACCAGCCGCGCGCCTGCGCCTCGTCGCCCGTGGCGTAGCTCATGAAGGCGAGATCGTGCGCGGAGGCGAGGTCTCCCGCCGAGGCCGCGCGGTGGTGCCAGTCGCGGGCGGCGACGGGGTCGCCGATGTCCTCGCAGAGCAGGGCCAGCCTGCGGGTGGCCGGACGCGACCCGGCGCCCGCGGCGCTCTCGAACCAGTGGCGCGCGCCGAGGACGTCCCCCCGCTGCTCCAGCAGCAGGGTGGCGAGGTTGACGGCCGCCTCGGCGTCCCCGGCGCCGGCGGCGAGCTCGTACCAGGAGATGGCCTCGTCGAGGCTGCCGTGTTTCTCGTGCCAGACGCCGAGGTTGTAGGTGCTGTCGATGTTCCCGGCTCCCGCCGCCCGCTCCCACCAGTGGCGTGCCGCCGACCGGTCGCCGCGCTGGGCGTACAGGCGGCCGAGCCGGTGCGCGGCCCCCGAGTCGCCCGCCTGGGCGGCGCTCAGGAGGTCGGCCTCGCTGGGTTCCCGGAGTGACGCTTCGGGCGCACGGGGCATCGGCACGGCGGGCCACGCGACCGCCGCCTCCGGTTCACCATGCCACCACGTCATGGGGGACAGAGTCGCACGTGATCAAAAGAGATGGAACATAATCGACAGCTTCTTGCCGTCCGGCGGAACGCGTTTGACCCGGCCGCCACCAGGGATGTCAATGCCCAGGCTCGGTGGTCGCAGCAGAGGACGCCGGTTGACTTACGTTGATAAATCCGGCATACATCCCCATCCCGCATACATAGCGGAGCCGCCCGGGGCCCTGCGGCGCGAGCCGTACGGTCGCTTCGCCGGTCACGGGGAGCGTGATGTCGCGGCCCTGGATCGTCAGCGTGCGGGTGCACCCCTGGTTGTCCAGGGTGCGGAAGACGATCTCCGCGGGCCGGCCCGCCTCGATGGAGACCACGCCGGGACGGTAGCCCTCGGCCGTCGACCAGACGGTGACGACCTGGGTGCCGTCCGGGCGCCTCTGGGCACCGGCCGTCGCGGTCGCGGGAGCGCCGAGATCGGGCAGCCACCCGCCGAGCCGCAGGCCCGCGAGCACGGTGACCGACCCGGCCACGAGCGCCGCCGCCGCGGCGATGACCGCCAGCCTCGTCGAGGCGATGCGGCGGACCAGCACGCCGAGCAGGGCGAACGCCGGAGCCGTGCCCGTCACGAATCCGGCCATGACCGCCGCGCCGCCGAACCAGGATGCGCTGGAGACGGCGATGACCTCGGTGCTGAGCGTGACCCCGCAGGGGATGAGGACGGTGGCGGCTCCCAGCAGCCCCGCCCTCATCCAGGGCGCCGGGCGCGCGAGGCCCCCCACCGGTGGCGAAGGCGCCGGCGCGTGGTGGGAGGAGCAGGACGCGGCCCGGCCGGTGTTCCTGATGAGCCGGACGGCGAAGACGATCACGGCGGTGCCCGCCCCCACGAGGAGCACCGCCCGCGCCTCCGGCGGGATGCGCACGACGCCGCCCAGCAGGCCGAGCAGCGCCCCCACCACCATGTGGGAGGCGAGCCGCCCCCCGATGAACGCCGGCACCACCGGGCCGGCCGACCGGCGCTTCCCGCCGTCACGGCGGCCGGCGAGGCCGATGAGGAGGCCTCCCTGCACCGCCGTGCACGAGGTGGTGCCCGCCACCAGCCCGGCGGCGAGCCCCCCGGCGAAGAGCGCGGCGGGCGTCACGCTCGGCGGACCCGGGTCGCTCCGGCTCCACCCGGTCGTACGCTCGGCTCCACGCGATCCTCCTCCGTAAGTGTCTCCTCGCGGAACGTAACGGAGAGGGCCGCCGGTGGCCAGTGACACTTCGCTAACCGCCGCTCCTTTTTCCGTCATGACCTGCCACGACGGAGCTTCTCGCGGACCACCGGGGCGACGGCCTCAGCCGGAGCCTCCCTTCAGGACCGACAGGCGCTCGAAGTACTCGTCGTGGTCGAGCTCGCCGCGCGCGTACCGCTCGGCGAGGATCTTCTCCGCCGACGCCGTCGACGAGCCGCCCGCCGTGGAGCCCCCACCTGCCCACGGGACCGTACGGCCCGCGCCACCGAACGGACCCCAGCCGTTCCTGCGGGCACGGAAGACGAGCACCGCCATGGTGACCCAGAACAGGGTCCAGAAGATCGGGATGACCGGCCACCATGGCCCGGGTCCCCAGTGTGCGTAAGGCATTCGCCCCTCCTAGCTGGTCGGATGCCCTCCACACTCCTCTTCGCCGGCGCGCCTGCCATCGCCCCCGCGGCGCGTCCCGCGCTACCTCACCGGTGGGCACGCGTCCCGTACGCGCTACTTCCAGCGTCGTAGGAAGGTCATGCCAGGTCGAGCGGGTCGGCGGCGGGTCAGAGCCAGCCGGGTTTGACCAGGCCGGACTCGTAGGCGATGACGACGAGCTGGGCCCGGTCGCGGGCGTGGAGCTTCATCATGGCCCGGCTCACGTGGGTCTTCGCCGTGGCGGGCGCCATGAACAGCTCCGCGGCGATCTCGTCGTTGGTCATCCCGGCGGCGACCAGGGTGAGGACCTCGCGCTCGCGGTCGGTGAGCTGGTCGAGCCCCGCCGTGACGTGCGGCTCCTTCGCCCGGGAGGCATACTCGGCGATCAGCCGCCGGGTCACGCTGGGGGACAGCAGCGCCTCGCCCACCGCGACCACGCGCACGGCCTGGATCAGCTCGGCGGGCTCGGTGTCCTTGACCAGGAAGCCGCTGGCCCCGCCCCTGAGCGCCTCGAAGACGTACTCGTCCAGCTCGAAGGTGGTGAGGATGATGACCTTGATGTCGCCGGGCATCTTCCGCGTCGCGGTGAGGCCGTCCATCCCCGGCATACGGATGTCCATCAGCACCACGTCCGGCCGGTGCTCCTCGGCAAGCCTGACGGCCTCGGCGCCGTCTGCGGCCTCGGCCACCACCGTCATGCCGTCCTGGGCGTCGAGCAGGGCGCGGAAGCCCGCCCGCACGAGAGCCTGGTCGTCCGCCAGCAGGATCTTGATCACTCGGTTTCCTCAGGGGACTCGGTGCCCTCGACGGGCGGTATCGGAAGGCGGGCCTCGACGAGGAAGCCCGCCTGGTGGGCTTGCGCGGTGAGCGAGCCGCCGAGCGCGGTGGCGCGCTCACGCATCCCGGGGATGCCGTTGCCACCGCCCTCGCCGGTCAGCGGGCTCGGCCCCGTCGCGCCGCTGTCGGCGACGCGGACGCACAGCTCCTCCGGGCCGTATGCGATCGTCACCGTGGCGCGCGAGCCGGGCGCGTGCTTGGTGACGTTGGTGAGCGACTCCTGGATGATCCGGTAGGTGGCCCGCTCGACCCCGGGTGGCAGCGGCCGGGGAGCCCCCTCGGTCTCCCTGGTGACGGCCAGCCCGGTGCGCTCGATGAGCTCGTCGAGCTGGCCGAGGCCGGCCGCGGGCGAGCGGGGGGCGCCGTCGCGGAGCACGCCGAGCACCGCCCGCATCTCGGTGAGCACGTCCTTGCTGGCCTGCTTGATGGTCGCGAGGGCCGTGCGCGCCTGCTCGGGATGCTCGTCGATGAGGTGGAGGGCCGTGGACGCCTGGACGTGTATGAGCGAGATGCTGTGCCCGAGCACGTCGTGCAGCTCCTGCGCCATGTTCAGGCGCTCCTCGCTCGCCTGCCGCCTGGCCTCCTCCTCCTCGACCCGCTCGCGCTCCACGCGCTGCTCGCGCCGGGCGCGGGCCATCTCGGCCCCGGTGAGCACGACCAGGATGATCGCTCCGACGCTCGCGTGGTGCAGCCAGCCCTGGGGTCTCGGCAGAAGCCAGGTGGCGTAGGCGGCGAAGAAGAGGAACAGGGAGCCGCCCGCGGCCCACGCGGCCCTGCGATGCCCGGTCAGGACCGCGTTGAAGATCGCGATGATGGGGCTGATGAACACGGGCCCGTACGCGAAACTCGAGTAGATGTAGACGCAGGTCGCCACGATCGCCACCCACAGCGTGGCCACGGGGTGGGCGCGGCGCGCGACCAGCGCGAGCGGCCCCAACGTGAGCAGCGCGAACCCGATGGTGTCGAGCGGGACGCGCGTGCCGGGGTCCGCAGGGTCGACCTGGGCCCTCTGCGCGGCCATCGAACCCCAGACCTGACCCATGCCCACCAGCAACGGGAGCGTGGAGTCGAACCAGTGGGATCGTTTCGTGCGCACGCGGAAACGGTACGTCAGCGCGCTGACCAGCGCATCGTCCCAGCGTGGCAGTGCCGCCTACGATCCCCGACGTACCACCGCGCCGCCGCGTGGACCCTGCGTTACACTCTGGTCACTTCATGTCAACACCTCTGCCCGGCGGCCTGACCGCATGCGGACACTTTGATCATAATTGACCACGGTTGTGAAGCTATGAGTCAATGCTGGTGCGATCTAGGAATGAGGTCCAGCATGAGCTTTCGCCGCCTGGCCGTGCCCTTCGTAGGGGTCGCCGCCACTCTGGCCTTCGTCATACCGCCCGCGGACGCCCGGGCACCGGGCAACCCCGGCGCCCCGGGGCACGGGCAGCCGGCCAAGGTCCCCGTCGCCGAGGGGTACGGCGGAGCGGTGGCCACCGTCGACCTCGACGCCAGCAAGGCCGCGCTGAGCGTCCTGAAGCAGGGCGGCAACGCCATGGACGCCGCCGTCGCGGGAGCCGCCACGCTGGGCGTCACCGAGCCTTACTCGGCGGGGCTGTCGGGCGGCGGCTTCCTGGTCTACTACGACGCCCGGCGCGGCAAGGTCGTCACGATCGACGGCCGCGAGAAGGCCCCGCAGGCGATGACGGAGACCTCGTTCCAGGAGAACGGCGTCGCCATCCCGTTCGACGCCGCCGTGACCAGCGGGCTGTCGGTGGGCGTGCCCGGCGGCCTCGCGCAGTGGGAGCTGGCGCTTCGGCGCTTCGGCACCCTCTCGCTCAAGCAGGCGCTCCAGCCGGCCGTCGACGTCGCCACCAAGGGCTTCACGGTCGACCAGACCTTCTACGACCAGACCGCCCAGAACGCCGCCCGCTTCGCGGACTTCACCTCCACCGCGTCCCTCTACCTGCCGAACGGCGCGCCGCCGCCCGTCGGCTCGGTCTTCCGGAACCCCGACCTCGCCGCGACCTACCGCGAGCTGGGCCGGCGCGGCGGCGACTGGCTGTACGGGGGCAAGCTCGGCGAGGAGGTCGTGGCGACCGTCAAGTCCCCGCCGGTCAGGCCGGGCTCCACCCGGGTGGTGCGGCCGGGCCTGATGGAGCTCTCCGACCTGCGGGCCTACCGCGCCCTTGAGCGCGCGCCCAGCAAGATCAGCTACAACGGCATGGACGTGTACGGCATGGCGCCGCCGTCCTCGGGCGGCTCCACGGTCGGCGAGGCGCTCAACATCCTGGAGGCGCTGCCCAAGGTCGGCCTGCACGAATACCTCGAGGCATCCCGCCTCGCCTTCGCCGACCGCAACAAGTTCGTGGGCGACCCGGACTACGTCGACGTGCCGCTCAAGGGGCTGCTGTCGGACGGGTTCGCCAAGGAGCGCGCCTGCCTGATCGGCGACGTCGCGATGCCGAACCCCGCCGCGCCCGGCTCGCCCGACGGCTCGTACGGCGGGTGCCAGATCGAGGGCAAGCCCCTCGCGGCCGACGAGACCGCCAAGACGGGCGAGTCCGGCGCGGCCGAGAAGCCGGAGGGGCCCGAGACCACCCACCTGGTCGTGGCCGACCGCTGGGGCGACGTCGCGGCCTACAACATCACGATCGAGCAGACCGGCGGCAACGGCATGGTCGTCCCGGGGCGCGGCTTCCTGCTGAACAACGAGCTGACCGACTTCACCTTCGGCCCGGCAGCCGGCGACCCGAACCTCCCGGCCCCCGGCAAGCGCCCGCGCTCGTCCATGGCGCCGACGATCGTGCTGAAGAACGGCAAGCCCATTCTCGCCGTGGGTTCGCCGGGCGGGGCCACGATCATCACGACGGTGCTGCAGATCCTCGTCAACCGCTACGAGTTCGGCATGTCCCTGCCCGACGCGCTTGCCGCGCCGAGGGCCAGCCAGCGCAACACCGCCGCGACGCAGGCCGAGCAGGCCTTCATCGACCGCTACGGAGCCGGGCTGACCGCCAAGGGCCACACCCTGACGATCGCCCCCGGGCCGCCGGTCGGGGAGATCGGCGCGGCCACCGGCCTTGAGTTCCTCGGCCGGGGCAAGGTCCAGGCGGCGGCCGAGCCGTCCCGCAGGGGCGGGGGCAGCGCGCTGGTGGTGTCGGCGAAGCCCTAGCGGATCAGCTCGTAGGCCTTCGGCTTCACGTTCCTGGTTCGCGCCCAGAACTCGAACGTGAAGCCGGGCCACAGGGTGCGGTTCCTGCCCTGGTCGTCGAGGTACCAGCTCACGCAGCCGCCTTCGGACCACACCAGGCGCTCAAGCCGTTCCTGGAGCCTGTCGTTGTACGCCCGCTGGGCCTCGGGCCGGACGTCAAGGGCCCTCGCCCGGGTGGACGACAGCAGGCGCAGGCACGACATGACGTACCGCACCTGGGCCTCGATCATGAAGACGACCGAGTTGTGCCCGAGCCCGGTGTTCGGGCCGAGCAGGAAGAACAGGTTGGGGAACCCCGCCGTGGCGGTGCCGAGGTAGGCCTGGATGCCGTCCCGCCAGGCGTCCTGGATCTTCAGCCCGTTCCTGCCGGTGATCCGTTGCTCGGTCAGCGCCTCGGTGACCTTGAAGCCGGTGCCGTAGACGATCACGTCCACCGGGTGCTCCCTGCCGGTCGCGTCGACGATCGAGTGCTCGCGGATCTCGGTGATCCGGTCGGTCACCAGCTCGACGTCGTCGCGCCCGAAGGTGGGGTAGTAGTCGTCGGAGAGCAGGATGCGCTTGCAGCCGATGGTGTAGTCGGGCGTCAGCCTGGCGCGCAGCTCCGCGTCCGGCACCTGGGCGGCCAGGTGCCGCTCCGCGACGACCTGGTGCACCTTCATCAGGCGCGGGTCGACGGTGAACCCCAGGGCGCGGGTCTCCAGGAGCCAGTAGACCGCGTTGCGCAGCGCCCGCCCGGCCAGGGGCAGCGTCCTGAGCGTCCTGCGGGTCCGCTCCGAGAGGGGGACGTCCGGCTTGGGCTGGATCCATGGGGCGGTCCGCTGGAAGACGTGCAGCCGCCCGGCACGGCGGGCGATCTGGGGGACGAACTGGATCGCGGAGGCTCCGGTGCCGACGACCGCGACGCGCTTGCCGGTCAGGTCGCAGGAGTGGTCCCAGTTCGCCGAGTGGAACGACCGGCCGGCGAAGGTCTCGCGCCCGGGGATCCCCGGCAGGGACGGCACATGTAAGGCCCCGATGCCCGACACCACCGCGTTCGTGGTGAAGGTCGCGCCGTCGCCGGTGCTCACCCGCCAGCGGTTGGTCTCGTCCAGGTATTCGAGCCCGGCGACTTCCTTCCCGAAGCGGATGTGGGGCGCGAGCCCGTACTTCTCCACGCAGGCGCGCAGGTAGTCCCAGATCTCCCGCCGCGGGGCGAACAGCCGGGACCACTCGGGGTTGAGCTCGAAGGAGAAGGAGTACATCGGGGAGGGGACGTCACAGGCGCATCCGGGGTAGGTGTTGTCCCGCCAGGTGCCGCCGAGGTCGGAGTCCTTCTCGAGGATGACGAAGTCGTGGTAGCCGGCGTCCTTGAGCTTGATCGCCATGCAGAGCCCGGCGAAGCCGGAGCCGATGATCGTGATGCCGGGGCCCGTGGCTGCCATACCATCTCCTCCACCCCGTATTGGACCTTCGATCCAATTTAGAGGTAGGCGTCGTTCTGGTCTATCCCCCACCTTGAGTAGGCCGTATCAGGATATTTCCGGGCACGGGAAAAAGCGCCGACGGCACGAGGCCGACGGCGCGGGCGTCTACGACCGGCCGGGTCCTACCGGAGGAGCAGGAAGACGACCACGGCGACGACGATGACGGCGGCGACCACGGCGATCGCGGGCACCAGGTAGGACCGTTGCGGCGCGACGGGCTCGGGCTCCTGGCGCTGGGCGAAGGCCTTGAACTGCTGGGTGTTTCCCGCAGGGTCAATCTGAGGTTCTGACATGGCCACGACTTTATCGACCCCGGAGGTGACTTGACGCTGTTTATGCCACTTCGGCCTCAGGCCGGGGAACCTTTCCCCAGGACGCCGTGCCCGCCGTGCCTGAGCAGGACCGGAGGCGGGACCACGGGGCCGGGCGGATAGCGTGGGGGCATGCTCCGGACGTTGTTCTCGCCCCGCCTCGTGGGCCTCCACCTGGTGACGATCGGGGTGCTGATCTCGTTCACCTTTCTCGGGCGATGGCAGCTGGGAGTCTTCGAGGAGTCCGGCCGTCCCCACGCCGTGATGGATCCGGCGCCGGTCGCGCTCTCCACGCTCGTCGAGGCGGGCAAGCGCGTGCCGGTTCCGGCGATCAGCCGCAGGGTGACCGCGCAGGGCACGTTCGACGCCTCACGGCAGCTGCTGGTGGCGGAGCGCGCGCCGACCGTGGAGTCCGGCGGCGGCGCGAGCAAGGACGCCGGCTACTGGCTGCTGACCCCCCTGGAGCTGGCCGATGGCACTCTGGTGCCCGTCGTGCGCGGGTGGGTCGCCTCTCCAGCCGACCCCGCGACGGTCGTACCCACAGGGACGGTGAGCGTGAGCGGGCGGCTCCAGCCGTCCGAGCCCACCGACTTCGCCAGGAGGCGTACCTCCCCGCTCCCGGCGGGCCAGGTGGCCACCGTCTCGACGGCAGAGCTGATCAACGTCTGGCGGGGCGTCCGGCTCCAGGACGGGTTCGTGGTGGCCACGGCGCCGGTCTCCCCGGCATCGGCCCCCCGCCTGGTGGACGTCCCGCCGCCCACCGAGGGCGGCGGCTTCACCTGGCGGAACCTCGCCTACGCCGCCCAGTGGTGGATCTTCGCGGCGTTCGCCGTGTTCATGTGGTTCCACTTCGTGCGAGACACGGTGCGCACAGAGCGGGCGGGCGGCGGCGCGGCTCCGGAGCTCAGCCCGTCCCCGCAGGGCTGACCACCCCCATGCCCGGATATCGTGTGGTGACCGCTCTCCAAGCGAGGTAAAGATCATCGTGGAATCCGCGCTCAAGCCCTTCCGGGTGATGGCCTACATCGTCGGCTGCATGCTGCTCGCGCTCGTGGCGGCCATGGTCGTGAAGTACGCCTTCGACAACGCCACGCCCGTGGCCGTCGTCGGCCCCGTGCACGGCTTCATCTACGCCGTGTATCTCCTGACCGCGCTCAACCTGGGTCTCAAGGCACGCTGGTCCTGGCCGTACATCCTGGGAGTGCTGCTGGCCGGCACCATCCCGTTCCTGTCGTTCATGATCGAGCGCAAGGTGACCCAGCGCGTGCAGGAGCAGGTCGCCGTCGCTCCCGCCTGACCGCACGGCGAGCACGCGCACCCGCACCGCACAGTCGGCCGAGCGCGGACGACCGCGTGGGCGGACGGTCGTCCCGTCCGCTCACGCGGTCGTCGTGCCGGCGATCAGCCGCCGATCTGGCGCCGCCGGATCCGCTTGAGCCGGGCACGCTGCGATTCGTCCAGCATGAAGTACACGACCACGGGCCCGGCCAGCACGGCCAGCACCAGGATCCATGCGACCAGGGACGGCAGCACGAGAAGGGCGAGTACGGAGGCGATCCCCGCGCCCACGTAATACTTTGCGAGTGGCGACATGGCCGGGCCTTTCTCTTCGCCGAGCGGGGGTGGTCCCCACCGCCCATTCTGCGTCGTCCCTACAACGTCTGGCCCTCCGGCGGGAGTTCCTTTCGCGTGGCGGCGTCGCAGGTGCCGGCGGTGGCTAGTCGGCGAGGGCCTTGAGCGTCGCCTCGCCGCAGGGGTCGGCGTCGGTGCTGACGGGCACGAGCGCGACCTCGTCCACACCCGCCTCAGCGTACGCGTCCAGCCGGTCCATGATCTCCACCGAGTCGCCGATCAGCGCGACCGACTCCAGCAGAGCGTCCGGGATCTTGGCGAGCAGCTCGCGCGGGTGCGGCTGGGTCCTGGCGTACCGCACCACGTCCTCGAAGCCGGCCTCGGCGAACATCTCGCCGTACCCCGGCGCGGCGAGGTAGGGCACCACGCCCCGCCTGATCTGCTCGATCGCGGCCGGGCCGGGGTCCACCGCGGCCGTCACCCAGGCGGCGACCCGCGTGGTGGGCGTGAGCAGGCGCAGGTCGGTGATCAGACGGGCGGCGGAGGCGGGGGTGAGAAGATTGAGCACCATGCGGTCCGCGAGCGCGGCAGTGGCGACCGCGGCGGGACCGAAGGCGGCGACGGTGAGCTCGGACCGGGGAGCGGGCAGCCGCAGCCGGTAGCCCTTGCTGGAGACCCGGGCGCCCGAGAAGTCGGACCTCTCCCCGTCGAGCAGCGGGCGCAGCGCCTGGACGGCCTCGCGCAGCGCCGTGCCCGAACCGCTCCTGGACCGGCCGTGCCACTCCTCGACGACCGTGGGGCTGGAGGTGCCGAGCGCGACGTTGACCCGCCTGCCGGTGAGCTCAGCGACCGAGGCGGCTCCCATCGCGATCATCATGGGGTCCCGCACGCTCACCGCCAGCGGCCCCACCGTGAGCGCGGCCCGGCCGTCACTCGCGCCGATCGCCGTGGCGAGGGCGAAGGCGTCGTACGTCGCCATCTCGCCGACCCATACCTCGGGGTAGCCGAGCTCGTCCGCGATCCGAGCGGTCCGAACCGCCTCGCCCGCCGGGCGGTCCTGCCACAGCCCGAGGGAGACGCTGAGCCTCATGTGTAATGCTCCTGCCATAGCCCGGGGGAGCCGTAGTGCCTCGTACGGCATGCCCCCGACACTGTCCTTGCGAGACGCTTAGTCAACCTCATACTGGACACTCCTCACCACTTCCACTTGATTCCGTTTTGTGAGTCATATGCGTATCTGCTTGGTCAACGGCTCATCGGAGCTGGTCTGATCTGACCCAGGTCGCGTGGAAGCCGAGCGGCACGCGCTGGGGGATCAGCACCCGCGCGATCGGCCCCGCCGCCAGGTCGGAAGCGGAGAGGACCTGCACCTCCGAGGTGCCCTCGCGCTCGTCGGTCACGAAGGTGACCAGATAGCCGTCGTCCTCGCCGGTCGCGCCGTCGCGGGGGGCGTACGGCGCCTCGCTGCCGTAGCGGTGCTCGCCGAAGCGGTGCGCCTGCTTCTCGCCGGTCACGTTGTCATAGCGGACCAGCCCGTCGAACAGGTTGGTGTCGGCGTCCATCACGGACACGTTGTACGCATATCGCGTGATATATCCGGTTTGGCGGGCGTCGATCGACGGGAACTCCGTGTTGTGGCCCTCGTCCACGAACCCCTCCGAGGTCCGCCCGGTGCGCAGGTCGAAGCGGTACCGGTACATCCGGGCGTCGAGCTTGAGGTACGACAGCATGCGCGCCAGTGGGCCGCCGTCGCCGCTGGGCGCCGGGCGCGACACCCGGCAGACGTCCATGGTGATCTCGTCCCCGGACTCCCAGGCGTTGACCACGTGGTAGATGTAGCAGGGCTTGGCCTCGAACCAGCGGATCTCGTGCGCGAGGCCCCGGCGCGGGATGACGCCGAAGCGCGAGGGCAGCTCGCGGTCGAAGGTCAGCTTGTACCTTCCCCGCCGCGCGGCGCCGAGGTCCTGGTAGAGCGGCAGGTCCATCAGGATCGCGTGGTTCTCGGTGATCGCCATGTCGTGCGGCAGCCGCGCTCCGGGGAGGTCCAGCTCCACGCAGTGCTCGACAGTGCCCTCCGCGCCGACCACCCCGTACCGGAGGTACGGCTCGCGCGGCCCGTAGTCGAACCAGAACAGCTCACCCGTGCGCTCGTCCACCTTCGGATGGGCCATGACGTCGCCCGTCAGCGTGTTCAGGAACGTCTCGGCGCCGAGGGTCTCCAGCGAGAGCGGGTCGAGCGAGTACGGCGAGCCGCACAGGTACCACGTCGCCAGCACCCTGCCCCGGTGGAAGATCACATCGGTGTTCGCGGAGTCCTTCAGGTCGAGTCCCCGGGTGTTGCCGAACGGGTTGCCCTTCGGACTCTCCATGACGCCGCTCCACAGCGACCTCCCGGCGTCGGACTCCGCCTCGAAGGCGCGGGTGCGCACGTAGCGGTTCCGGTACCGCGCGCGGCCGTTCTCGAAGTGCACGGCGTGCACCATGCCGTCGCCGTCGAACCAGTGGTATCGGCCCCGCATCGGATAGCGCGCGTTGGGGCCGTTGCGCAGGTAGACGCCGTTCAGGTCGCGGGGGATCTCGCCGACGACCTTCAGGTCGCCGGAGGTGATCTCGTCGTGGACCGGCGCGTAGACGCCGAGGAGGTACGGGTTCGGCTCGCCCGACTCGTCCATCACCGTCGCGACCGCCGTGGGCTGTTCCCTCATCACTGGAAACTACGATTGAAAAAGTCAGCTGGTCAACGCGCCGGCCAGGCCCCCGCCGGGGGCGCTGTTCAGAGTCGGCGCGGTGGAGACGAAGGAGTCGCCGGTCATGGCGGGGGTGGGGAAGGGCGGGGCCGGAGGCCGCGATCACGACAGCGCGGATCTCAGCGCCATAGGGCGCGCGCTCGGCATCCTCGGCGACCGATGGGTCCTGCTGATACTCCAGCGGGCCTTCCTTCTTCGCATCCGCACCTTCGCCGCGTGGCGCGACGAGCTCGGCATCTCCGAGTCTGTGCTCGCGGCCCGGCTCAAGGAGCTGGTCAGGCACGGCATCTTCGAGCCCGCGGCCTACCGCGACGGCCGCATCCGCTACGAGTACCGGCTGACCGGCAGGGGCCTGCGGCTGTGGGCGTTCCTCGTGGCGATCCACAGCTGGGAGCGCGACTGGGCCGACCGGCCCGACCTGCTCACGCCGACCCACGAAACGTGCGGGAACGACGCGCGGCCGTACCTCGCCTGTGGAACGTGCCGCAGGCCGATGAGCGCACGGGACACGCACGCCGAGCGCGGCCCGTTCGCGACGTTCGCCCGCGCCGGGGTGGCTCGCCACCATCGCCGCACCGTGCGCGTCGACGACCGGACCGACTTCCTCGGCTACTGCCCGCACTCGATGGAGATCCTCGGCGACCGCTGGAGCACGACGATCCTGGCGGCGGCCTTCCTCGGCATCAGGCGCTTCATCGACTTCCAGGGCGAGCTGGGCATCGCGCCGTCGGTGCTCACCGAGCGGCTCAAGCGGTTCGTCGAGCTCGGCGTGCTCCAGACCGACTCGTACCGGCTCTACCGGCTCACCGACAAGGGGCTCGCCTTCTTCGAGGTCTTCGCCTTCCTCGCCGACTGGGCGCAGCGGGAGCTGCCGGCTCCTGAAGGGTCCGGCCCGACCATCACGCACAGGCCCTGCGGCGCGGCGTTGCGGCCCGTGCTGCTGTGCCGGGCCTGCGAGCGGCCGCTGGAGCGCAGGGAGATCCGCTTCAACGTGCCGGAGCACCTGCGGCCCCCGCCCGTCCCGGCCGCCTCCGGCGAGGATCTGCCCGCCCGCCATTGACCGGCTGGCTTCTGTCTTCGTAGTGTCGCTCCATCCACGATGGGAGTCGCGATGAGGCTGCACCCCCCACAGCAGGTCGAGCGCTTCACCTCGGGTGGATGGTGGACCGGCGACACCGTCGACCGGCTGTTCAGGGGGCAGGTCAGCGCGCGGCCGGAGGCCGTCGCGATCGTCGACCCGCTCAACAAGCCCAGCCTGATGGACGGCCCGGTCCGGCGGCTGACCTGGGCCCAGCTCGGCGCGGAGGCCGACAGGATCGCCGCGGTCCTGCTGGAGGCCGGTGTCCTCCAGGGCGATGTGGTCGCGGTCCAGCTCCCGAACAGCGTGGAGCTCGCGGTGACGTTCCTCGCAGTGGCCAGGATCGGCGCCGTGGTCACCCCCCTGCCGGTGCAGTACCGCGAGTACGAGCTGGCGCAGGTCATCAGGCTGGCGGCGGTCAAGGTGTTCGTCACGGCCGAGCGCGTCGGCGACCGGGACAACGCCGAGATCGTCCGGAGGCTCGAAGTGCCCGCGCCCCCGATCGTGCTGGCCTGGGGCGATCCCGCCGGGGACCTGGAGATCGCGATCGCCGACCCGGCCATGCTCGCCGCGCACCTCAAGGGCCTCGAAACCGACCCGAACGACTGCGTGACCATCTGCTGGACCTCGGGTACCGAGGCGACGCCCAAGGGCGTGCCCCGCTGCCACTACGACTGGTTCGCCGTCGAGTCGAACACCACCGCCGCGCCCTCGCTGACCGGGGACGACGTGGTGCTCAACCCGTTCCCGATGGTCAACATGGCCGGCATCGGGGGCGTCTTCCTGCCCTGGCTGCGCACCGGGTTCCGGATGGTCCAGCACCACCCGTTCGACCTGCTCGGCTACCTCGACCAGATCACCGAGGAACGGGTCACCTACACCCTCGCCCCGCCCGCGCTGCTCACGATGCTGCTGCGGAACCCCGAGATGCTGGAGCGGTACGACATCTCCTCGCTGACGCGCATCGGCTCCGGCTCCGCGCCGCTCCCTCCGTGGATGGTGAAGGGGTGGCAGGAGCGGCACGGCATCGCGGTCATCAACTTCTTCGGCTCCAACGAGGGCATCGCGCTGCTCTCCGATCCGGTGAACATCCCGGACCCCGAAGAGCGCGCACGGTTCTTCCCGCGGCCGGGCGTCCCCGGAGGCGCCTGGCCCGGGACCCTCGCCGCCACCCGCGTGAAGCTGGTGGACCCCGTCTCGGGCGAGGAGATCACCGAGCCCGGCCGGCCGGGAGAGCTGCACCTGTCGGGGCCTACCGTCTTCGCCGGCTATCTCGCGGGCACCGCCGCCGCGGACCCCTTCGACGAGGACGGCTACCTGGTCACGGGCGACGTGTTCGAGATCGACGGCCCCGGCGGCCGCTACCTGCGGTACGTCGACCGCGCGAGGGATCTGATCATCCGGGGCGGCGTGAACATCGCCCCCGCCGAGCTGGAGGCCCTGCTGGCCGGGCACCCGGCCGTCGTGGAGGTGGCGGTCGTCGGCTATCCGGACGAGGTGCTGGGCGAACGGGTCTGCGCGGTCGTCGCGCCACGGGACGACGTCGATCTGCCATCGCTCGTGGACTTCCTCAAGGAGAGGGGCATCGCCTCCTACAAGCTCCCCGAGCGCCTGGAGATCGTGGAGGGCCTGCCGCGCAACGCCGTGGGCAAGATCCTCAAGCGCGATCTACGCGAGCAGCTCTGAGGTGAAAGATTCAGCTCGTTTCCGCGCCGTCCGAGGTCGGTGACCGAGAAGCGGCGTCGTCGTTGACACCTGGACACGCGCGGAGAACCATCGGCGGTCGAGCGCAGCAGAGCGATCCCGGTCCGGCGTGTGGGAGCGCTCCCACTCCTCACTGTAGAAAGCGAGCGAATCCATGAGTGCTCCCGTCCCCGGCCGTCCGTCTCCCTTGCCGAGACCCGTGCCCCCGCGGCCGGGCCGGCCGAGTGCGACGCGAGAGATCCTCGCCGTCGTCGCCGCGCTGGCCGCCGTCGTCGCCGTGCTCCTGCCGGCCCGGGCCGCCTCGGCGGCGGACCCCGGCTGCCGGGTGGACTACAGCGTCAACCAGTGGAGCGGCGGGTTCACCGCCTCGGTCAAGGTGACCAACCTGGGTCCGGCGATCTCGGGCTGGGATCTCCGGTGGACCTTCGGCGGTGACCAGAAGGTCACCTCGGCGTGGAACGCGAAGCTCACCCAGACCGGGGCCGCCGTGAGCGCCGTCAACCTGGCGTACAACGGCTCGCTGGCGACCGGCGGGGCCACCGACTTCGGCTTCCAGGGCACGTGGGCGGCGTCGAACCCGGTGCCGGCGGCCTTCACCGTCAACGGCGTCCCCTGCAACGGCACCGGCACGCCGACGCCCACCCCCACCGTCACCCCGACTCCGACCGTCACCCCGACGCCCACCCCGACGCCCACCCCGACCCCCACCCCGACCCCGACCCCGACGCCTACTCCGACGCCCACGCCCTCGGCGCCCGGCGGCTGCTCGGGGGCCGTGGTCTGCTCAGGGTTCGACGACCAGGCGTCCTCCACGCCCAGCGGTGACTGGCAGGTCGTGGCGCCCAACTGCCAGGGCAGCGGCACGGCCGCCATCGACTCCTCCACCGCGCACAGCGGCACCAAGTCCCTGCGGGTGAACGGCGGAGGCGGCTACTGCAACCACATCTTCGTCGGCACCACCAAGAACGTCTCCACGGTCGGGCCCGTGGTGTACGCGCGGATGTGGGTCAGGCACACCACCGCCCTTCCCCCCTCGCACGTCACCATGATCACGATGGCCGACGCCGCCAACGGCAACAAGGACCTGCGCATCGGCGGGCAGAACAGCGCCCTGCAGTGGAACCGCGAGTCCGACGACGCGACCCTGCCCGAGCAGAGCCCCACGGGCGTCGGGCTGAGCACGCCGCTGCCCACCGGCCGCTGGGTCTGCCTGCGCTACCAGATCGACACCACCAAGCAGGCCATGAGCACGTGGGTGGACAACCAGGAGGTCGCCGGCCTGCACCTGGACCAGACGCCCACCCGGGACGTCGACTCGCAGTGGCTCAGCCGTACGACGCCGCCGCGCCCGGCGACCCTGCGCCTCGGCTGGGAGAGCTACGGCGGTGACGCGGACACGCTCTGGTTCGACGACGTCGCGTTCGGCTCCTCGCCGATCGCCTGCTGATCCCCCGGCGGGGGCCCGGAGCGGTGGACGCGAACCGTTCCGGGCCCTCAGGCCGAGCCGGCCTCGTTCAGGATGAGCCGGCGAGCCACTTCTCGTGCGCCTCGTTCAGCCGCCGCCACAGACCGGCCTTCTCCTGTGGGGTGACGTCCTCCAGGTGCAGCCCGAAGACGTCGGCGAGAGCCTCGTAGTAGTCGCGGTGGCTCGGCAGGATCGACGTCCCCTCCTCGGAGCCGAGCCGGGTGAGGACCAGCCCGCGCAGGGAGTCGACCCCCGCGGCGTCGCGCCGCTGCACGCTCAGCACCTGCCGGAAGCCGGACTCCGGCGAGGTCGACAGGAAGTGGTGTTTCTCCGTGAAAGCCGACATCGGCACGGCGCCTCGCCGGAAGTCGAATCCCAGGAAGCTGCCGCGCGGATCGTGGTCGAACCGCCAGCCCCCCGGCTCGGCCTCGGAAGGCCGCAGGCCGTACACGAAGGGCCCCTGCCGGTGGACGCCCTCGACCAGGGGGAGCGGCGCGTGGATCCCGTCGCCCAGGCCGAGGTCGACGAACCAGACGCCGTCCGGGCACTCGGCCGACGGCAGCCCCGACACGGTGAGCGCGAGGTGGTTGCCGGCGGCGCCCGCCGGGCTCTCCGCGGTGTTCTGGACGCCCCCCATGTGCCGCGTGACCTCATATCCCAGCTCGGCGAGCAGCAGCGAGAACGCGCCGTTGAGATGGAAACAGTAGCCGCCGCGACCGCGGAGGACGCGCCCGGCCGACTCCATCGGGTCGACCGTCGTCGGGTGGCCCAGCCAGATGTGGAAGTACTCGTACGGGACGCGCTCGATGTGGGCCGTGTGCAGCCGCACCAGTGACTCCACGCTCGGCGGGCCGGCGGGCTCGTCCAGTCCGATGCGATGGAGATAGGCGGATACGTCCAGAGATCTCGTCACGGGCCAAGCTAATCAATGCTGCATCGGATCTGCACATATCAGCCAGGTTTGTCTGCACGAGATCGTTCTAGGCTTCCGTGCGTGACAGACCAGCGACGCATTCTCGTGGTCGAGGACGACGGCACCATCGCGCTGGCCGTGCAGAGCCGGCTCGTCGCCGAGGGCTTCGACGTCCGCATCGCGGGGGACGGCGAGGCCGCGCTCGCGGCCTATGCGAGGGCGGAGCCCGACCTGGTCGTCCTCGACAGGCTGCTGCCGGGCCTCGACGGCGTGGAGGTGTGCCGGCGCATGCAGGCGGCGCGGCCCGTCCCGGTGCTGATGCTGACCGCGCTCGGCGAGGAGACCGACCTGCTCGTCGGGCTCGGCGTCGGCGCCGACGACTACCTCACCAAGCCGTTCAGCATGCGCGAGCTCGTCGCGAGGATCCACGCGCTGCTGCGCAGGGTCGAACGGGCGGCCCAGCTCGCCCACGAGGACACGGTGATCCGCGTCGGCGACGTCGAGATCAACACCGCCGAGCGCAGGGTTTTCGTGCGCGGGGCCGAGGCGCAGCTGACCCGCACCGAGTTCGACCTGCTCAGGCGCCTCGCGGAACGTCCTGGCCATGTCTTCGAGCGCGAGAGGCTGCTCTCCGACATCTGGGGCTTCTCGGAGGCCGCCGCCACCCGCACGGTCGACAGCCACGTGCGCGCGCTGCGCCGCAAGCTCGGCGCGGGCATCGTCCGCACGGTCCACGGCGTCGGATACGCGCTGGTCAAGCCGTGAGGCCGCTCGACTTCCTCGGCCGGATCAAGGCCAAGCTCGGGCTGGTCATCCTGCTGGCGGTCGCCACGGCCTTCGCCATCAACGAGTACGGCCGCTCGCTCGGCGTCGTCCCGTCGGTGCGCATGGGACTCGCGGGGTTCCTCAGCCTCGGCACGGTCCAGCTGCTCGGCCGGGGCATGACCGGGCCGCTGCGCGAGATGGCCGCCGCCGCCCAGACCATCGCCAAGGGGCGGTACGGGATGCGGGTCACGGCCACGTCCAGGGACGAGGTCGGCGAGCTGGCACGGGCCTTCAACGCGATGGCGGCCGACCTCGCCGAGGTGGACCGGCAGCGCCGCGAGCTGGTCGCCAACGTGAGCCACGAGCTGCGCACGCCCATCACCGGGTTGCAGGCCGTGCTGGAGAACATCGTGGACGGTGTGTCCCCGCCCGACCTCGCCACGCTCAGCACGGCTCTGGCGCAGACCGAACGCCTCGGCCGGTTGGTGGCCCAGTTGCTCGACCTGTCGCGGCTGGACTCCGGAGCCCGGCCCATCGAGCCCGAGCCGGTGGAGCTCGGACCGCTCTGTGGCCAGGCCGTGCGGGAGGCGAGCCTCGCGCGCGACGACGTTTCGCTGTCGAGCGCGGTGTCCCCCCGGCTCGGCGTCCAGGCCGACCCCGCGCTGCTCGGCCAGGTGCTGGCCAACCTGCTGGACAACGCCGTACGGCACAGCCCGCCCGGCGGGCTGGTCCGGCTCGAAGCACGGCCCGAGGGGGCGGGCGTACGGCTCAGCGTGACAGACGAGGGCCCGGGCATCCCCGAGCCGGAGCGCCCACGGGTGTTCGAGCGGTTCTCCCGCCTCGACACCGCGCGGGCGGCCGACGCGGGCGGCGCGGGCCTGGGCCTCGCCATCGTCAAGGAGATCGTCGAACTGCACGGCGGCTCGATCAGGGTCGCCGACTCCCCGGTCGGCTGCCGCATGGTGGTCGGCCTTCCCGGAAGGACGACTGTCATGAGTGACGCGCCGGAGCCGCTGCGAGAAGGCTCCCAGCCCGCCAAGGCCACGGCCACCCCCTCCGCCCCCGAGCCGGACCGCGTTCGCGAGGCGGCGGCGAGCGGTGGCGAAGATCGTTTACCCGATGAAGAGCGCTTAACTTCCGGGGCCGGGCCGGTTCCCGTGGCGGCCGAGCTCGGCCACTCAGGGAAGGACCCGCTCCCTGACGGGGGCGAGCGGGTCCGTACCGAAAGTGAGCCGACTCCCACCGGAGCCCAGCCGGCCCGTACCACCGGTGAGCCGGTCGGCGTCGACGGCGAGCCGGCCGAAGCCAGAGCGGATCCGGCCGGACTCGGGAAGGAGTCGGTCGGCGTAGGAGCTGAGCCGGTCGTACTCGGAAAGGACCCGGCCGAGCTCGGAGGGGAGCCGGTCGGCGTAGGAGCTGAGCCGGTCGAACTTGGAAAGGACCCGGCCGGACTCGGAGGGGAGCCGGTCGGTGTTGGAAAGGAGCCGGTCGGACTCGGAAGGGAGCCGGTCGGTGTCGGGGGGATGTCCGTCCGGAGTGAGGACGACGCCGGTGTCGCGTCGCGCACGGATTCCCGAGGCGGCGGTCCGATCCGGTGGGAGGCCGGAGCGGAGCCGGACACCGTGGTCTCGAATGTCCGCGTCGCCGCCTCCTCGGCCCCCGCCCCGTCCCCGTCCCCGTCCCCGTCCCTGGCCGCGCCCGTGGCCCCGGGGGTGCCTTCGGGGCTGGGCGCCGGGGTCGCGGGCGGACTGCTGGGGCTCGTCTGCGGGTTCGTCGTGGGGCTGTGCGCGGCGTTCTTCATGGGGTTCTTCTTCGGCGGGCTCTACGGGCTGGCCACGATGCTGCTCTTCACGGTGGGAGGGGCGGTGCTGGGCGCCCGCCTCGGAGCCGCGACCGCCCACGGCCGGCCCGTACCCCAGCCGAGATACGCGCCGGCGCCCGCCTCCGGGTCGGTATCCGCCTCCGGGCCGGGGTACGGGCCGGTGTCCGCCGCCGGGTACGGGCCGGTGTCCGCCTCAGGGCCGGGGTACGGGTCAGTGCCGGCCTCCGGGCCGGTGCCCGCCTCCGGGCCGGTGCCCGCCTCCGGGCCGGTGCCCGCCTCCGGGGCGGGTGCCTCCCCGCCGGGGTACGGGC
This sequence comes from Sphaerisporangium viridialbum, assembly GCF_049674955.1. Classification (GTDB taxonomy): domain Bacteria; phylum Actinomycetota; class Actinomycetes; order Streptosporangiales; family Streptosporangiaceae; genus Sphaerisporangium; species Sphaerisporangium viridialbum. The sequence goes on from NZ_CP187232.1 coordinate 1,612,382, forward strand.
CGGTGTCCGCCTCCCCGCCGGGGACCGGCTCTCCGGCTGGGGGGCAGCCGGTGGCGGAGTACGTGCCGCCGCCGCTGTTCCCGCGTCCCGACCTGCCCGAGACGCCCCGCAGGCTGCTGTTCCTGGCGGCGGCGGTCGGGCTCCTCGCGGCGATCGCGCTGCCGGACAGCAGGCCTGGGCTCGGGATCGTGCTCGTGGCCGTCGCCGCGGGCGCCGCCGTGCTTCCCGCCGCGCGTCACCGGATCACGCCGTGGACCGCGACGTTCGGCCTCCTGGCGTACGCGCTGGTCGCCGTCGCCCTGTTCAGGGACGCGGACTGGCTGGTGGCCCCGATGCTGCTCGCCGGCTTCGGGGTGGCGGCGCTGGCGGTGTCGGGAGTCGGCCGCGGCTGGCTGGGAGTGATCAGGGGAGGCCTGTCGGTCGTCCTCGCGGTCCTGCCGCTCCCGTGGTTCCTCGCGACGCCGCTGAAGGCGATCAACCGGCGGCGCGTCGGTCCCGTGCTCGCCGCGCTGGGACTGACCGCGGTGCTGATCGTCGTGTTCGGGCTGCTGTTCGCCTCCGCCGACGCGGTCTTCTCCTCCTTCGTCACGCACCTGTTCACCGCCCCGGCGTGGGCCTCATCCCTGCCGTTCCGGATCTTCGTGTTCGTGGTGTTCGCCGCGCTGGTGGGGGCGGCGACGCTCGTCGCCCTGAGGCCGCCGGTCGAGCCCGCCGCGCCCAACCTGCGCGGGAGCGTGAGCGGCACCCTGTGGATCACTCCGCTGGTGGCGCTGAACCTGCTGTTCGCCTCATTCGTGGGCGTGCAGATCACCACGCTCTTCGGCGGCAACCGCAAGGTCGTGGAGACGGCGGGGCTGACCTACGCGGAGTACGCCAGGTCGGGCTTCTTCGAGCTGGTCACGGTGAGCGTGTTCGTGCTCGGCCTCGTCGCGGTGGCCGCCGGGGTACTCGCGCCCAGGGGCAGGGAGCGCTGGCTGCTCGCCGGGCTGCTCGGGCTGCTCTGCGGGTTCACCCTGGTGATCCTGGCCTCGGCACTGCACCGGCTCGGCCTCTACACCGACGCCTACGGCCTGTCGCGGCTGCGGGCGTCGGTGGGGGCGACCATCTGGTGGCTGGGCGCGGTGTTCGCGCTGGTCCTGGTCGCCGGGGGCATACGCCTGAGCGGCCGGCGGATCGGCTGGCTCCCGCGCGCGACGGTGCTGCTGACGGGGCTGTCGCTGGTGGTCTTCGCCGCCTGGAACCCCGACCTGCGGGTCGCGGAGACCCAGCTGCACAAGCGCGGCGTCGAGCGGCTCGACGTGGACTATCTCAGCGACCTCGGGGCCGAGGCCGTACCGGTGGTGGCCGGCCTGCCCGAGCCCGCGCGTAGCTGCCTGCTGTCGAAGATGGCCGTCGTGGACGCGCTGGGGGAGTCCGAGTCGTGGAACGGCTGGAACCTCGCCCGCGAGCACGCGCGTGACCTGCTCCACGCCTACCCGATGCGCGAGCCGACCCTGCTTAACTGTCAAGATATAGGGTCGCCTGGGACATAGGTCATTCACAGCGGGCTCCTTGAAAGGCACGGCTGCGTTGGACGGTTCGGTTTACGTCTATGTCGAGGACGTGCGAGACGAGGGCGTCGGCCAGGTCCTCGACCGGATCGCCGGGTACGGCGTGCGCGAGGTGACGGTCGCCGCCGCCTGCCACGGAGCCCGCGACGTCACCCCGCACGGTGCCTCGCGGGTGACCGTCCGCGCCGACGGCGTCCACTTCACGCCGCCCGCCGACCTGTTCGGCGACCTGCGCCTGGTGCCGCCCGTGCAGGACGGCGCCGCCGGGGAGCCGCTCGTGGCGCTGCGCGAGGCCGCGGCCGACCGGGGGATGGCCCTGCACGGGTGGACGGTGTTCCTGCACAACATCACGCTCGGCCTGCGCAACCCGGACGTGACCGTGCAGGACTGCTTCGGCGGGCGCGGCTTCCCCGCGGCCCTGTGCCCCGCCCACCCGGACGTCCGCCTGTACGCCGTGGCCCTGGCCAGGTCGGTGGCACGGCAGGGAGTGAGCAGCGTGGTGGCCGAGTCCCTGCACTTCGGGGGGTTCGCCCAGGGATACCAGCAGGAGAGGTGCTTTGTCCCACTCGGCCCGATGGACGAGTTCCTGTTCGGCCTGTGCTTCTGCTCGTGGTGCATGCGGCGCGCGGCCGACCTCGGGGTCAAGGCGGAGGTGGCGCGGGAGGAGTGCGCCCGCATCGTCGGCGCGGTGCTCGACGGCGACCCGCCCGCGCAGGGCGAGGTCACGCGCGCGGCCCTCACGGCCTACGCCGGCCCCGAGGTGGTGGCGTACGCGCGAGCCCGTTCCGAGACGGTGACGTCGCTGGTCAGCGAGGTGTCGTCGGCGGTGGCCGCCGAGGGCTCCCGGCTGACCTTCCTCGACGGCACGGGCCACAGGAAGGGGTACGCCGACGGCCTGCCCCCGGCCGGCCTGGCCGCGCACGACGCCTGGCAGCTCGGCGTCGACCTGGTCGCGCTCGGCGACCTCGTGCCGTCCTTCGGGGTCCTCGCCTACGCCAGGGACGCCGCGCGGGTGGCAGACGACGTGGGCGCCTACCGCCGTTCGGTCGGCAACGACAGGGAGCTCCGGGTGGTGCTGCGCCCCGGCCGTCCCGACACCGACTCGGAGGACCGGCTGGCCGCCAAGGTGCGCGCGGTCAAGGCCGCGGGCGGCGACGCCGTCGACTTCCACGCGTACGGGCTGGTGCCGTACAGCGTGCTGAACCGCATCCCGGGGGCCCTCGGCCGCAAGGCCTGACCCCCGGGCGCGGTGCGCTCAGGCGGACTCGCGGATGACCAGCTCGCTGGGCAGGATGATGTGATCGGTCGTGCGGTCCTTGACCGGGGTCAGCAGCAGCCGCACCATCGCGGTCGCCTGCTCGGTGATCGGCTGGCGCACCGTGGTGAGCGGCGGGTCGGTGTACGCCGCGGCCTCGATGTCGTCGAAGCCCACCAGGGCCACGTCGTCGGGCACCCGGCGCCCCGCCCGGCGCAGGGCGCGCAGCGCGCCGATCGCCATCTCGTCGTTCGCCGCGAACACCGCGTCGAGCGCGGGGTCGTCCTCAAGCAGCTGCCGCATCGCGTCGGCGCCGGAGGCGCGGGTGAAGTCGCCGACGGCGACGATCGACCGGCGGTCGGAGTCGCGCAGGGCGTCGCGGTAGCCGGTGAGGCGGTCCTGGCCGCCGATCATGTCCTGCGGGCCCGCGATGGTCGCGATGCGGCGCCTGCCGGTGGCGAGCAGGTGCCGCACGGCCGCCCCGGCGCCGCCCACATTGTCGTTGTCGACGTACGGCAGCGCCACGGCCACCGCGGGCCTGCCGTACGAGACGACCGGCACGCCCATGCGGTTGAGGGCGGCGGGCAGCGGGTCGGCGCCGTGCATGGACAGGAGCAGGACCCCGTCGACGTGCCCGCTGGATATGTAACGCTCCACCCGCTCGTGGCCGCGCGGCGAGCTGGCGAGCATGAGCACGATCTGCTTGTCGGACGACTCGAGCTCGCTGCTGACCGTGCGGACGACCATGGAGAACAGCCGGTCGTCGGAGAACACCCTGGTCGCCGGCTCGGAGATCACCAGCGCGATGGAGTCGGTGCGCTGGGTGACGAGGCTGCGGGCGGCCGAGTTGGGGACGTACCCCAGCTCGCTCACGGCCCGCAGCACCGTGTCCCTGATCTCCGGGGTCACCGTCGACTGGCCGTTGACGACCCGCGAGACGGTCGCCCGGGAAACGCCCGCTCGCGCGGCGACCGCTTCCAGGGTGGGTCGTTTCATTCGCAGAGCCCTGTCTTCCTCGGGTCGATCATGGGGCGAGGCCGTTCCCCCGGATGACATCCCGGTAGCCCAGCCCGCTGTCCTTGGGGAGCCGGCGCCGGGTCTCGCAGTCGGCGTGCACGATCCCGAGCCTCCGGCGGTACCCATCGTGCCACTCGAAGTCACCCGGTCGCGACCTTACGAGACACCCCCGGAGGTCCGCGTCATCCAGGGGCGGGGCGAGGCGGCAGGGGAGCGCCGGCTCCTGGACGCCCGCGCGAGTGGTCCCCACTGTTCCTCCGATGATCCGCCTGCCGGGGGCAGGGCGAGGCCGGGCGCGGGCGGAAGCGGCCGGCCGGGGGCGATCCCACGCATTTCACGTGATCTGAAAGAGAGCGCTCTCGGTCCGGGGCGGGGCCGGTGCCGATCCGTGCCGGGAGGTGTCCCCATGATAAAGGTTCTTTCCCATTATCTCGGCCAGTCCCAGTGGGACGGGGCATATGTCGTGAACACCCGCTTTCGTCCCTGGTGGTGAGCTTGACGGTGAGGCCGGCCGTCGCGGCGGTCGGCGAAAACGGTTGGAGAGCGCTCTCAAGATCTTCGAGAAACATTCTCTGGCTGTTGACACGGCTTGTCAGCCCATCTAGCGTCAGCGGCGCTGAGAGCGTTACAAGCAAGTTACGTCGACGCGAACACCTGGATCCCAGCGCTGTGCGGGCCTCGAACGGCCGTCGGGCCCGCGGTAGGAGTTGTCGCCGGTCATCGCCTCGTCGAGGCGGGCCGGTCCCCCCCACGACGAAAGTCACGCCGCATGACCACCGATCTCCCCAGGAACCCCTCCTCGAGACGACGGTCCGCCGGGTTGGTCGCCGCCACCCTGCTGGCAGGCCTGCTCTCCACCGTCCCCGCCACTCCCGCAAGCGCCGCCACCGTCACCGTCGGGGCCGGCAGCTACACGACCGACCTTCCCGCCGGAGCCGTCGGCCCGTCCAACAACGCCGGCGCGCCCGTGACGCCCAAGATCACCTCCGCCGTCACGGCGAAGGTCCCGACGAACGACTGGTGGTCCTCGCTGGCCTTCCAGCGGTACGCGGGCAACCCCTACTCCGAGAACATGTACGCCCACCCGCTGGCCTTCCACGCCGCGGCGGGCGGCCTTGAGGTCAGCTACCCGACCACGCCCACCATCTCCGCGTCGCAGTACGACTACACCCACGCCCGCGACCTCACCCTGGGCGTGACCGGCCTCAACGCGCCGAGCACCCAGGTGGACGGCTGGTCCGACTGGACCGTCACCCCCTACTGGTCCGACGGCACCCGCACCCTGCGCGCCACCATCGGGCACGGGCTGCCGTTCGTGTACGCCACCCCCTCCGGCGGGAACGCGCAGGTCAGCTTCGTCGCGACGCCCACCATCTGGGCCGACAGGGGCAACGTGCTCGGGGCCACGGTCAACGGGCACGACTACGCGCTGTTCGCGCCCACCGGCACCGACTGGACGATCGCCGGTACGGCGGCGACGGTGGCCCTCGGCGGCAAGAACTACTACTCCGTCGCCGCCCTGCCCGCCCGGGGCGCGCTCGACCTGTTCGCGAAGTACGCCTACTCCTTCGTCACCGGCACCAACGTGAGCTGGTCGTACGACGAGGCCGCCGCCCGGCTCACGACCACCTACACCGCGACGACCACCGCGAAGGAAGGCACCCAGACCGGCACGCTGCTGGCGCTCTACCGGCACCAGTGGCTCGCCACCACCGACCCGCTGACCACCTACACCTACGTGTCGCCGCGCGGCACGATGAAGCTGCGCGAGGGCGCGTCGTTCAGCACCCGGCAGACGTTCCACGGCGTCCTGCCATCCCTGCCCGACCTCGGCGCCTACGACCGGGCGCGGCTCGGCGACTTCGTCAAGCAGGGGGCGGCGGGCGACCCGCTCGCGGGCACCGGCGACACCTACGGGACGGGCAAAACCCTCGGGCGGCTCGCGCAGCTCGTGCCCATCGCCGAGCAGCTCGGCGACACCGCGTCCCGCGACAAGCTGCTCGGGATGCTGAAGACCGAGCTGCAGAGCTGGTTCACCGCCGGCGGCGAGCAGTTCCGGTACGACGGCACGTGGGGCATCCTCACCGGCTACCCCGCCTCGTACGGCAGCGACTCCGAGGTCAACGACCACCACTTCCACTACGGCTACTACCTCATGGCCGCCGCCACCGTGGCGAGGTACGACCGGGCGTGGGCGGCCGACGGCCAGTGGGGCGGCATGGCGAAGCTGCTGGCGAAGGACGCGAACAACTGGGACCGCACGGACACGCGCTTCCCGTTCCTGCGCAACTTCGACCCCTACGCGGGCAACGGCTGGGCGTCGGGGCACGCGGGCTTCGCCGCGGGGAACAACGAGGAGTCGTCGTCGGAGGGGATGAACTTCGCGGCCGGAGCCCTGCTGCTGGGCGCCGCGACCGGCGACAACTCCCTGCGCGACCTCGGCATCTACCTCTACACCACGCAGGCGGCCACCATCGGGCAGTACTGGTTCGACGTGGACAACGTCGTCTACCCCGCCGGTTTCGGCCATGACACCGTCGGCATGATCTGGGGCGACGGCGCCGCCTACGGCACCTGGTGGACCGGCAACCCCGAGGAGATCCACGGGATCAACTACCTGCCCATCACGGGCGGCTCGCTCTACCACGGGCTCTACCCGAACAAGGTGAAGGCCGGCCTGGCCGAGATGGAGGCCAACAACGGCGGTCCGGCGGTGGAGTGGCGCGACATCATCTGGGAGTACCGCGCGCTCGGCGACCCGGCCGCCGCCAAGGCCAACTGGGACGCGGGGTGGAACTCCTACACTCCGGAGGCGGGGGAGACCAAGGCCCACGAGTACCACTGGATCTACAACCTGGCCAGGCTCGGCACGGTCGACGCGGCGGTGACCGCCGACACCCCGACGGCGGCGGTCTTCAGCCTGAACGGCACGCGCACCTACGTGGCGCACAACTACGGCACCGCCGCCCGCACCGTCACCTTCTCCGACGGCAAGAAGCTCGCGGTGCCGGCCGCGTCGACCGCCACCAGCGCGGGCGGCTCCACGCCACCCACGCCGACCCCGACACCCACTCCCACGGTGACGCCCACCCCGACACCCACCCCGACGCCGACTCCCACGGTGACGCCGACTCCGGGTTCACCGACCCGCTACCTGCTGAGCGGGGGCGCGCTGTCCGTGGCCGGCGGCGCGGCGGGATCGGACACCGTCTCCTCGGCCGGGGGCACCACCCACGACGGCACCCCCTACAACCCGCTCGTCTACACCTCGACCGGCCTGACCATGTCCTACACCGGGGCAGCCACCGCGTTCGACCTGTTCCTCGACGCGGGAACCTCGGTGGGCAACGGCGTCCAGACCCGCGTCTCGTACGACCTCACGGGCGACGGCACCTACGACCGTGTGGAGACCTACAAGTACTTCGCCACCGATCCCGTCGCGGGCTGGGAGCACTCCACCCAGGCGGCGGGCCTCGCGTCCTCCTCAGGCGCGCTCGGCAACCTCGTCAACGGCCGCGTGAAGGTCGAGATCTGGAGCGCGATCGGGACCAACCCGACCTCGCTCGGGGTCGGCAACCGCTCCGTGGTCACCATCCCGTTCAGCTGACAGCGGCGGCGCCGGCCCGGAGTCTCCGGGCCGGCGACCGTCCTCGCGGAAAGTGTGTGATCTGCCCCCACGAGAGAGATGAGGAAAATCATGTCCCCCGATCCAGTGCCGAGAGGCCGTCCCCGGATCCGCCTCCTGCTGGCCGCCATCGGCGCGGCCCTCCTCCCTGTCATCGCGCTGACCGCCGCGGGCGCGGCCGTACCTCCCACCCCGGGCGGCTGGAGCCTGGTGTGGAGCGACGACTTCAACGGCTCGGCGGGCTCGCTCCCGTCGTCGGCCGACTGGATCATCGACACCGGCCACGCCTACCCGGGCGGTCCGGGCAACTGGGGGACAGGCGAGATCCAGAACTACACCTCAAACCCCGCCAACCTCAGCCTCGACGGCGCGGGCAACCTGCGCATCACCCCGATCAAGAGCGGCTCGGGCGAGTGGACCTCCGCGCGCATCGAGACCCGCAGAGCCGACTTCAAGCCGCAGGCCGGGCGCGTGCTGCGCGTCGAGGCCCGCATCCAGATGCCCAACGTCACCGGCAACGAGGCGCTCGGCTACTGGCCGGCCTTCTGGGCGCTGGGCGCGCCGTACCGGGGCAACTACTGGAACTGGCCCGGCACCGGCGAGTTCGACATCATGGAGAACGTCAACGGGATCAACGCGGTGTGGGGCGTCCTGCACTGCGGCGTGAACCCCGGCGGGCCCTGCAACGAGACGACCGGCATCGGCGCCAACCGGCCCTGCCCCGGCGCGAGCTGCCAGTCGGCCATGCACACCTACCGCTTCGAGTGGGACCGTGGCGTCAGCCCCAACCAGCTGCGCTGGTACGTGGACGGACAGCAGTTCCACAGCGTCGCGGAGAACCAGATGGACGCCGGCACGTGGGCCAACATGACCAGCCACGCGGGCTACTTCCTGCTGCTCAACGTGGCCATGGGCGGCGCCTTCCCCAACGCGCTCGGCGGTTCCACACCGACGGCGGCCACCGTGTCGGGACGTCCCATGGTCGTCGACTACGTCGCCGTGTGGCAGAGCGGGTCCGGCCCGACCACCCCGCCGACCTCGCCCACGCCGACGCCTCCCCCCGGCGGCGGCTTCGACGCGCGGTCGACCATCCAGGCGGAGAGCTACCAGGCCCAGTCGGGCACCGCGCTGGAGACCACGACCGACAGCGGAGGCGGCCAGAACGTCTCGCAGATCGGCAACGGCGACTGGCTCCGTTACGACGGGGTGAGGTTCGGCACGTCCGCCGCCACACAGTTCGTGGGGCGGGTCGCGTCCGGGGCCGCCGGCGGCGTCAGCGGCCTGGTCCAGGTGCGGCTGGACAGCCCGACCGCCGCGCCCATCGGTGACTTCGCCGTCGGCAACACGGGCGGGTGGCAGAGCTGGCGCACCGTGCCGGCCAACATCGCGGGGGTCACCGGCACCCACACGGTCTACATCACCTTCTCCAGCGGCCAGCCGGCCGACTACGTCAACCTCAACTGGTTCACTTTCGGCAACTGATTCGCGTGCGGCCCGCGTCCTGACCGGGGCGCGGGCCTTGCCAGCGTTAACCTGGACAGATGAAGATCGCCAACCTCGGTGTGGCCCGCGGCGGGCCGGGTGTGGTCCGCGACCGGTTCCGGGTGGTCCGCGGCCGGTTCGATGTGGTCCGCGGCGGGCCGGGTGTGGTCCGCGGGGGGCCCGGGGTGGTCCGCCGCCGGCTCGGTATGGCCTGCGTGGGGCTCCTGCTGGCCGTCCTCACGGGGTGCTCCGCCGAAGGGGCCTCACCGTCCGCCGGAGGCGCCTCGCCCTCGGCGGGAGGTGCGTCGGACCCGTCCCAGGGCGCTTCGCCGTCGGCCGGCCTCAAGGTGAGCAGCCCGGCCTTCGCCGAGGGCGCCGCGATCCCGAAGAAGTACGCCTGCGCGAGGCAGGGAGGTCAGGACATCTCGCCCCCGCTGGCCTGGACCGGAGTCCCCGAGTCGGCACGCGAGCTGGCGATCGTGGTGGACGACACCGACGCGCCCGGCGGGTCGTACATCCACTGGATCGTGACCGGCATCCCGGTCTCCGAGAGTGGCTCCGGCGAGGGCGCCACGCCGGGCAAGGTGGCGCCGGGCAGCGACGGCAGCCCCGCGTACGCGGGGCCGTGCCCGCCCGGTGGAGCGCACCACTACCACTTCATCGTGTACGCGCTGCGTGGCCCGATCAAGTCTGGCGGCGACGCCCGCGCCGTGCACAAGCGGATCGAGGACGCGGCCGTCACCTCGGGCGAGACGACCGGCACCTGGGGAAGCTGACCCCGCCCGGCCCGGCGTGCGGTCGTACGCCCTGGCCTTACGTGCGGTCGCGTACCCGGCTCGGTATGCGGTCGTATGGCTTGACCTTACGTGCGGTCGTGCACCTAGCACGGCGTGCGGACGTAGGCCTTGGCCCCGCGTGCGGTCGTGCGCCCGGCTCGGCTCGCGACCACCTGGCTGGGCTCAGCGTGCGGTCGAGGCGCCGGCCCCGTCGAGGACCAGGTCCACGGCCCGGTCGGTGAAGTCGTTGTCGAGTGGCAGTTGCCGGAAGACGGCGCGGAGCCACACGGCTCCGGCGAGCAGGTCGACGACCATCATGGCGTCGTTTCCGGAGCGTAGCTCGCCCCTGCGTACGGCCCGGTCGAAGATGGGCCGCTCCCGGGCGAACCGGTCGGCGAAGAAGCGCCGGGTCCCGGCGGCCAGGTCGGGGTTGTGTACAGCCGCGCCGAGGGCCGCCACCGCGACGTCCGAGGCCGGAGGTGTGGTCAGCAGGGCGGCCATGCCCCTGAGCAGGGCTTTCAGGTCACCTCGCAGGCTTCCTGTGTCGGGAACCTCGAAGTCCAGCGCCCGGGCCTCCACCAGCGCGTCTCCCAGAAGCGCGGCCTTGGACGGCCACCACCGGTAGATCGTCGTCTTGTTCACCCCGGAGCGCTCGGCCACGCCCTCGACCGTGAGCCTTTCGTACCCCTTCTCCGCCAGCGACTCCAGCGTCGCCTTGAAGATCTCCTGCTTCCTGCGCGGACCGTCTGCCATGCGGGCAGCCTATTGCAACGCACCGTTGCGTTGCCTTTAATGGAGGTATATGCAACGCACCGTTGCGTTGCGATTTGGGAAGGAGAGTGCCATGACGGTGCTGCCCGTCGTGTTCGTCCACGGCATCCGGGTCGCCGGCGCCATGTGGGGACCGGTGATCTCCCGGCTGGACAGGCCGGCGGAGGCTCCCGACCTGCCGGGACACGGCTCCCGCCGCGGCGAGCCGTTCACGATGGAGTCGGCGGCCGACGCGGTGGCGTCCGCCGTCGGCAGGATGGGGGGCCGGGCACTGCTGGTGGGCCTGTCGCTCGGCGGATACGTGGGCATCGCGACCGCCGCGCGGTTCCCCTCCCAGGTCGCGGGCCTGGTGGCCATGGGATGCACGGCGAGACCCGACCGGGTGAGCGCAGGCGTCTACCGTCTCGCGGCCTCCCTGGCGGCCCGCGATCCCGCGCTCGCCGGCCGCGTCAGCGCGTACGGCTTCCGCCGCGCCCTGCCAGGGGCACCCGGCGAGGCGGTCGTCGCGGGCGGGTTCGCCTGCGAGGTCATGCCCTCGGCGGTGGCGGCCGTGGCGGCCCGGGATCCACTGTCCGACCTGGCCGCGTACCCGGGCCGTGTGTGGCTGGTCAACGGATCCCGCGACCCCTTCCGCTGTCACGAGCGCGACTTCCTGCGCGCCTGCCGCGACGGGCGGCTGATCCACATCCCGCGCCGGGGCCACCTGACCGTGCTGGCCGACCCGGGGCGCCTGGCCCGCCTCGTCGAGGACCTGGCCTGCCTGGCCGATCAGCGGGCACGGCCCCCCGCCAGCGCGGTGGCGACGCCGAGCCCGAGGTAGACGCAGCCGCTGAAGTACCTCAGCGGCTTCTGCCTTCCGCGCAGCAGCCTGCTCAGGGAGCCCGCGCCGACGGCGTAGACCATGTCGCTGGCCAGGCCGAGCAGCAGCAGGGTCACGCCCAGCACCACGATCTGCAACGCGGGAGACCCGGCCGCAGGGTCCACGAACTGGGGGAGGAAGGCGAGGAAGAAGAGGATGACCTTCGGGTTCAGCACGTTGACCACCACGCCTTCGAGGAAGATCCGGTGGAGCGGCTGGCCGGTCGCGGCCCTGGCGGTCGCCTCCCGCCCGCTGGTGAGCGTACGGATGCCGAGGTAGACGAGGTAGGCGGCGCCCGCCCACTTCACGACGGCGAACGCCGCCGCCGATCTGGCGATCAGGTACGAGAGCCCCGCCGCCGCGGCGGCGATGTGGACCAGCGTCCCCGTCTCCACCCCGACGGCAGACGCGACCGCGGCCGCCCTGCCCTGCGAGATGCCCCTGGCGGTGATGTACAGGTTGTTGGGGCCGGGAACGACGACCAGCGCGATCGCGGCCAGCGAGAAGATCAGCAAGGTGGAGGGGGAGATCATGGCCTCGACCATAGGAGGCTTTCGCCCCGAAACAGAGGGCCATTCGCGGCCGCTTTTCATGTCCAATCCCGGTCATGTCGGTTTCATGGCCTTCGTGCGTTCATGCTGGCCGGGGGATCTGTCGGCCAGGCGTGAAATACTCCCGGACATGGCGTGGCGGGAGGCACAGAGTGCGCTTATCGGGCGGTCGGGCGAGCTCCGCCGCCTGATCGGCGTGCTCGACGCCGCGGTCGCGGGGCAGGCGGGGGTCGCGGTCGTCGGCGGCGACGCCGGCATCGGCAAGACCCGCCTCGTGACCGAGCTGGTGAGCCGGGCCCGCGCCCAGGGGTTCGCCGTGCTGATCGGCCAGTGCGCCGAGCTCGGTGACGCCCTGCCCTACCTCCCCCTCGCCGACGCCCTGCGCATGGCGGGCGACGATCCCGATCCCGACCTCGTCGCGGCGATCGAGGCCCGTCCCATGCTCCGCAGGCTCGTGCCCGGCTCGTCGTTCGACTCCGGGCCGGAGGCCGGTTCCGGCCTCACCCAGCAGCAGCTCTTCGGCTCGACGCTCGGCTTCCTCGCCGAGCTGTCCGAGACCAGGCCGGTCCTGTTCGTGCTCGAAGATCTCCACTGGGCCGACAGAGCCACCCGTGACCTGCTGGTCTTCCTCAGCCGCATGCTCCAGCACGAGCGGGTGTGCCTCGCCGGCACCTACCGCACCGACGACCTCCACCGCCGTCACCCGCTCCGGCCGCTCCTGGCCGAGCTGCAGCGGCTTCCCTCGGTGACCGCAGTGCGGCTCGGCCCGCTCGGCACCGACGAGATGTCCGACTACCTCGTGGCCCTGGGCGGGGCGGACGCCAAGGTGATCAGCGACATCATCGAGCGCGCCGAGGGCAATCCGTTCTACGCCGAGGAGCTCCTCGCCGCCGAGGGCCTTCCGTACGGGCTGGCCAACCTGCTCCTCGCACGCGTCGAGAGGCTCTCCGACCCCGCCCAGCGGGTGCTGCGCGCGGCGGCGGTCGCGGGCCGGCGCGTCGACCACGACCTGCTCCGCAAGGTTTCCGGCCTCGATGACGCGCAGCTTGAGGAGGCCATGCGCGAGATCGTCTCGCGTGGCCTGCTGCTGCCCGACGGAGACTACGGCTACGCGTTCCGGCACGCCCTTCTCCAGGAAGCCGTCTACACCGATCTGCTCCCCGGCGAGCGCACGCGGCTGCACGCCGAGTTCACCCGCCTGCTCGACGACTCACCGGCCGAGCTCGCCTACCACTACCTCGCCAGCCACGACCTGCCCGGGGCCCTGGCCGCGTCAGTGGAGGCCGGGCGACGGGCCGAGCGCCTGGGCGCGCCTGTTGAGGCCCACAGCCACTACGACCAGGCCCTGGCGCTGTGGCATCGGGTCCCCGACGCCGAGCGGGCCGCCGGCATCGACCGGGTGCGCCTGGCCGTGCTGTCCGCCGCCGCGGCCGCCGAGAGCGGCGACACGCACCGCGCCGTCATCCAGATGCGCGAGCTCCTGGCCACCGAGGAGGCCACCGCGGAGCTGTGGGAGCGCCTGGCGTACTACCTCATTGACGCCGACGAGGACACCGCCTCCTCCATAGACGCGGCGAAGACCGCGGTCCAGCTCGCCAACGACCCCGCCGCCTCGCACTCGGGCGCCGACGCGGGCTGCATCCTCGCCCGGGCGCTCGCCACCTACGCGCGAGCCCTCCTGTGGACTTCCCGGCACGACGAGGCGAAGGAGCTGGCCGGCCGGGCGCTCGACGCGGCCCGCGCGGCGGGCGTTCGCGACGCCGAGTCCAGTGCGCTGATCTCCCTCGCCACGATCGCCGACGTCGACGGCGACGGCGCGCGAGCCGAGGAGCTTCTCGCCCTCGCCGGCGGCATCAGCTCCGGTGACCTGTCCATCGACCTCCGGGCCATCTTCCACCAGGCCCGGGTGCTGTACGAGCGCGGCAGCCTGGCCGCGGCGGCCGTCAGCGCCGACCGCGGGGTGAAGCTGGCGCGCGAAAGCGGCCTGTCCTGGAGCACGTACGGCACCGACCTCAGATTCCTGCGGCTGCTCATCCACTACGTGGCCGGAGAGTGGGAGCAGGCGGGCGCGCTGGCCGCCATGTTCGCGGTGCGGGTGGGCAGGCTGCCAGAGGCGCGGCTGTCGGGTTACGCGCTGTTCGTCGAGGTGGCGCGCGGCGACGCCATCGTCGAGGAGCGCACGGCGTGGCTGAAGCCCTTCCTGCACGACGGGTTCGTGAGCTACATCGCGCGCGGGCTCGCCGCCGAGCACGCGCTGTGGAACGGTGACCCGCGAACCGCCATCGCGCACGTCGAAGCGGTCGTCGAGGTTCTGGAGCCGTTCGATCCCGCGATGATCCGCATCTGCGCCACCGGGCTCTGGGCGCTCGCCGAGCTGGGCGAGAGCCGGCGGCCTCAGGCCGACGACCTGCTGCGCAAGGCCCGTGCGGCGGCCACGACGGGGCCGGGGTCGGGCACCCGGGGCGAGGTCGGCGTCGAGGGACAGGCGTGGCTGGCCAGATGTGAGGTCGAGTGGCACCGCATCCAGGGCACCGCCGGCCCCGCGATGTGGAGAGCCGTCGTCGACGCCTTCGACTTCGGGTTCGTGTACGAGGTGGCGCGCTCGCGATGGCGCCTCACCGAGGCGTTGCTGGCGGCGGGCGACCGCGAGGAGGCACTGAAGGAGTGGGATCAGGCCGTGGCCACCGCCGAGGCCCTGGGCGCCGAGCCTCTCAGCCGCGCGCTGGCCGAGCTGGGCCGCCGAGCCCGGTTCCCCGCTTCCGGCCCGTCAGCCGTCTCCTCCGCGTCCCCCTCGGCCCCCAGCGCCCTCACCACGCTGACCGGCCGCGAGCAGGAGGTGCTCGCGCTGGTCGCCACCGGCCTTTCCAACCGCGAGATCGCGGAGCGGCTCTTCATCGCCCAGAAGACCGTGAGCGTCCACGTCTCCAACATCCTCGCCAAGCTCGGCGTCTCCTCCCGCACCCAGGCCGCCGCCTACGCCCACCAGGAAGGACTCTCCTCCTGACCCCTGGTGGCCGTGTTTCGCATGGTCGCGAACCGAGGCCGGTCGTCTGGGTGTCGATCCACCCGGCGCGATCACGCCACGGCCGCGTTCGTGGGTGCTCTGAGCGCCCGCAGGTGCGGGCCTGTCGGGAGACAGGCGCGGTCAGGCGATCGCGGTGCGGGCCCTGCGACGCCGGGAGGAGCCGATGACGCCACCGTCGTGATCTCAGGCGCTCTGAGGCGCCGGCCTGTCAGGCGCTGGTGGTGCGGGCGGCCAGGGCGAGGTCTCGTACCGCCTGGATCAGCTCGGCCGGGTCGAACGGCTTGGTGAGGTAGGCGTCGACGCCTATGCCGAGCCCCCTCTTCTTGTCGTCCTCCTGGGCCCGGGCGGTGATCATCATGATCTTGATGTGCCTGGTGCTCTCGTCCGCGCGGAGCTTCGTCGCCGTCATCCAACCGTCCAGGCGCGGCATCATCACGTCCAGCGTGATGACATCAGGTCGCACCGACGCCACCCGCTCCAGGCAGTCCTGCCCGTCGGTCGCCGTCTCGACCTGGAAGCCCTCCAGGCTGAGATTCACGGCGATGAGCTGCCGGATCACCTCGTCGTCGTCCACAACCAGCACGCGTCCCAGAAGCTCGTCCACGGCCGCGAGGCTAACCCCTACCGGTGAGTCTCGCGAGCCTTTTTCCCGAAGTTCCCCAAGCTCGCGGTAACACGGTCCCCCTTTCCTGACCGCGAGGATGGCTCGTTGGGACCGGTCCCCATCGCGTCCGAAACTCGCCGCGTACCTGGGTTATCCACAAACCGCTCAGGCGCGCCGGTCACACGTCTCCTTCACCGCAGGTCAGAGCAGGTGCGGCGAAGGGAGCTACTTACCCACGACCTCGGGTTATGCACAGAGCCCGATTCGGGTCGGCGCGCCTGATCCCGGCCAATTGATCCTGGGGCCTCGATTCCTCATCGAGCCCAAGGAGGCATCCGTGATCACGATGCTCATCACCACCGTCCTTGTCACCGGGGCGGCCCTTTCCGGAGGGGCCGGCGAGGGCGTTCCGCGCCTGCCCACCGGCCGATGCGCGCAGGTCCGCTGGCTTCCCGGCCTCGAACCCCTCGTGGGGCCGCGAAGTCTTCCCCCGGTCCGCTGGCTCCCCGCTCCCTCGTCTCAGTGGTTCCAAGCCGCTTCAGCGGCCTGGTTCGACACCGTCCTGCCGCGCTGGTCCGACGCGGCTCTCAGAAGGTGGCTCGACACCGTCCCCGCGAAGCTGCCCACCCCCTGGCGAGACGCCGTTCCGGCGCGGTGGCCAGAGGGCGTTCCGGCGCAGTGGTCAGAGGTCGCCTCGGCATGGCTCCGATCTCTCGCCGGCAGCCCAGTGGTCACCATCTGCGAAGGCGACACCCGAACCCCCGCCCCCTCAGCCGACCCCTCGCAAGCCCACCCTGTTCTGTCCTCCCAGGCCGACGTTCTTGACCCTCAACCACATCCCCTTCTCCCCTCCGAAGGCGGCCTCCTTCACCCACAAGGCCATCCCCTTCTCCCCTCCGAAGGCGGCCTCCTTCACCCACAAGGCCATCCCCTTCTCCCCTCTGAGGGCGGCCTTCTCCACCTACGACCACATCCCCTACTCCCCTCCGAGGGCGGCCTCCTTCACCCGCAAGGCCATCCCGTTCGGCCCTCCGAGGGCGGGCCTCTTCACCCACTCCCACCTTCCGAGCCACCGATCTCCACCCCCGCACGATCTTCGGAGTCGATTCCCTGGACACCCCGGCACCAGGTAGATCCACACGGCTCGCCAGGCGCACGCATGTGGACGTGGCCCGTCTATGACTCCCGCCCCAGCGAAACAAACGGACGTGATGAGGACGACGACGAGCCCCTCCTCCGAATCCACCAACCCGCCCCCATCGAGGCCCGCGAGCAACGCCCCTCCGCCCCACAACGCCCCGAGACCTCCGTCTCCCAACGTCCTGAGACATCGCGCCAACGACGTCCCGAGACCTCCAGCCGACAACGCCGCCACGACATCACCCCTAGGGACGAGCAGGAGTTCCCCACCCAAGACCACGGCGCCGAGCACCTTGGGCAGGACGACGGGAAGAAGCACCGCCGAGGCGTGCTCCCCATCGGTGCTCCCGGCAGATCCAGCGCGCACACAGTCGCGGGGAAGTCCAAGCCGTTAGAGAGCTCGACCGCTCGCTCCACCTCCCGATCGGGCCGGGCGGCGTCTGGAACTGTCGCCGCGTCCGCCGCGCTTCGCCAGCTCGGTACGCCGTATGTCTGGGGTGGCGGATCCGGGGCCGGGGCGACGGGTGGTGGCTTCGACTGTTCCGGGCTGGCCCTCTATGCCTGGGCCCGGGCAGGCGTCTCGCTTCCTCACTACACCGGCACCCAGTTCACCAAGGGCACCAAGATCCCCTTCTCGCAGCTCAGGCCGGGAGATCTCGTCTTCTTCGGCGGCGGCAGCGGCGATCCCACCCACGTAGGCATCTACCTCAAGAACGGCGTGATGATCCACGCCCCCAAGTCCGGCGACGTAGTGCGGAAGGTCGACTTCGCACACTCGCCCTACTACCGAGCCCGCTACCGAGGCGCCATCCGCCCAAGCAACTGACTCACCCTCCTAGCCCAGCCAGGGCGTGCCGTCATGAGCACGGTGCAGCCAGGGCGTGCCGTCATGAGCGCGGTGCCCATCTGCGCAGAGTGGACGGCCGGCGGGCTCCGGGTGACCTACCCCGGCACGGCACCCGAAGCCCAAAGGCCAACTCACCCCTCCAGAACGCCCCCTACCTCCAGGCGCACACGCAGGACGGGGACAGAACACGGGGCGTTCGGTGTGGGGGTTGCTGGATCCACGCTGAGGGGGTGCTGCCACGCTCGTTTCGAGGCCCATCGCCGCAGCCGCCACTCGCGCCCCAACGGATCCTTGATCGCGAGCTGGCTTCCAAGTAACCGAAGGCCCTCAGATGCTGGTAGCCTTACCACTCGTTGAGCCCCCTTAGCTCAGGGGATAGAGCACCGGCCTCCGGAGCCGGGTGCGCAGGTTCGAATCCTGCAGGGGGCACCAGCGATCTATCTTGGGAAACGCGCTCTGACCTGCGGTAACGCAGGTCTTTTGCGTTTCTGGGGTGTGCCAGCGTATGCCACTGAGAGCAAGCGACTGTCAGTGATCACGCACCATACGCGCACCGCCCAAACAGGCTGCCCCACCTGCCGAGACGGGCGCAGGGGTCAGCGTACGGCCGGCCCCTCACAAAACGCCCGCTCAAGCCGTCATGTGCGGTCTCACGAGATGCGCCAGAACGTGCCGTTCGCCGAGAGGCCGTCCGGGTCGCCCTGCGGCGGGACCGTGGACCCCACCGCCCACACTGTCGATGTCCTGGGCTGGCGCGCGAGGGAGGACAGCACGGTGTCCGTCCTGGCCCTGCGAGGTAGCGGCACCTTCGTCCAGGTCTCGCCGGTCACGTGCCAGAGGGTGGGGTTCCATTTGGACTCGACGATCCAGACCCCGCTGGTGCCGTCCGCCTCCACCTGGCTGAGCTGCTGGCCGTCGACCGTGCCCACTGCCATCGTCCATGCGGTGCCCTCCCAGTGCGCGGTCAGGCTCCGGGAGAACGTCTCCTTGTCCCCGTGTCTATTCCAGCTGAGACTGCCGACCGCCCACACGTCCTTCGGCCCGAGCACCGCGATGTCGTCCAGGGTGGCCTGGGCATCAGCCGACGGGAGCTTCAGTGCGGGGAGGGGGACCTCCGCCCAGGCCGTGCCGTTCCAGCGGATGACGAGGGGCTGCTGCCCCTTGTGCCCCGCCGCCCAAACCTCTCCGGCGGCATGCGCGTCGATGGCCTTGAGGTTGCCCGGCACGGGTACGGACGTCCACGTGGTGCCGTTCCAGTGCCTGGCCGTGTGCAACGACGGTGAGACGGCCCACACGTCCGTCGCACGTACGCCGGCCGCGTCGGTGGCGGTGAAGCCGCCGCCTAGGGAGCCGCCCAGGGAGTGGTTCGTCCAGGAACGGCCATTCCAGTGCACGGCCAGACTGCTGCCGAACACCCACACGTCCGAGTCCGAGGTGGCGTTGATCACCTTCAGGCCGAAGGGCGGGCTGTTCGCGATCGACATCCACGATCTGCCGTCGAACCGCTCGACCAGGCCGTGGTTCACGCCGCCCACGTCTCGGTGCCCGACAGCCCATACCGTTCCTCCACGCAGGACCGTCACGTCGTTGAGCACGTCGTACCCGGGAATGTCGCTGACCTTGACGATCCGCCAGCCGGGCGTGGCATGCTGGACCGCGCCGAGCAGCGATGTGCCGCTCGCGGGCGCGTGCCGAGCGTTGATGGACCCCGCCGGGGCGGGAGAACAGGCCCCCACGACGACGGTGGCCGCGGTGATGAAGATGGCGACGCGCATGACGATCCGTTCCGCCGGCAGCTGGGGATCACGCGGAGGCTTCGCCTCCGCTGTTCTCTGTTGAGACGGCCGGACGGATCACCTGGTTCGCTCCCGATGCGCCTGGATTGTTCACGACGCCGATGTCCACACCGGCCCACACCTGCTGCAACGACATCTGTGCTGGACCTGATTGGTGAGGGTGTTGGGGTGAAATTTTCATCGAGATGTTTCGGCCCGGGATAACGCGACTGCCGCAACGTCTCTGCTGGTCGGAATGGATGCTGAAGTGCATGCGAGGACGTGTGCGCGAGGCGGAATTCTCGAAACTTTCGTGACGGTCTTGACACATTTCGGGGAGGTTTCCACACTGAGTCCCCGAGGCGGTCTCTCCATGCCAGGTCGGTGGTGTGGCGGCAGGGGAGCTCCGTCTGCGACCTCCTCGTGGTGTGCGTCCTGGTTTTGGGGTCGGGGCGTAGATCCCGCAGGGGTGTCGGCGCGTTTTCCCGCTATTCCGTGACTCAGTTGTGGAGGCTCAGGCATGAGCACAAACGCCACCCCCCTCGATCGATCCCGGCGACCACGCAGCGGCCCCCGCCGGATGCTGCTCGCTGGTGCCCTCGGCGTACTCGGCACGATCACGGCGCTGGCGATGTCGGTTCCCGCCGGTGCCGCGGCGAGCACGTTGGGCGCGGCTGCCGCGCAGAGCGGCCGGTACTTCGGCACCGCGATCTCCGCGGGCAAGCTCGGTGACTCGGCGTACACCACGATCGCCAACCGCGAGTTCAACATGGTGACGCCCGAGAACGAGATGAAGATGGACGCCACCGAGCCCCAGCAGGGCCAGTTCAACTTCACCAACGGTGACCGGGTCTACAACTGGGCCGTCCAGAACGGCAAGCAGGTCCGCGGGCACACCCTGGCCTGGCACTCCCAGCAGCCGGGCTGGATGCAGTCCCTGTCCGGCAGCGCGCTGCGCCAGGCGATGATCAACCACATCAACGGCGTGATGGCCCACTACAAGGGCAAGCTCGCCTACTGGGACGTGGTCAACGAGGCCTTCGACGACAGCAACGGCGGCCGGCGCCAGTCCAACCTGCAGGCCACGGGCAACGACTGGATCGAGGTGGCCTTCCGCACCGCCCGCGCGGCCGACCCCTCGGTGAAGCTCTGCTACAACGACTACAACATCGACAACTGGACCTGGGCCAAGACGCAGGGCGTCTACAACATGGTCAAGGACTTCAAGTCCCGCGGCGTGCCGATCGACTGCGTCGGCTTGCAGGGCCACTTCAACAGCGGCAGCGCCTACAACAGCAACTTCCGCACCACGATCTCCAGTTTCGCCGCCCTCGGCGTCGACGTGGCCATCACCGAACTGGACATCCAGGGCGCCTCGGCCACGACCTACGCCAATGTGGTCAACGACTGCCTGGCCGTGTCGCGGTGCGTCGGCATCACGGTGTGGGGCGTGCGGGACAGCGACTCCTGGCGCTCGGGCGACACCCCGCTGCTGTTCGACGGCAACGGCAACAAGAAGGCCGCGTACACCTCGGTCCTCAACGCCCTCAACGCCGCCGGTCCCAACCCCTCGCCCACCCCGACCCCGACGCCCACCCCGACGCCCACTCCCACGCCGACCCCGACTCCTACTCCTACTCCGTCTCCGGTCCCGGGGGCGTGTTCGGCGACGATCGAGACGGTGAACAGCTGGCAGGGTGGGTTCCAGTCGACGGTGACGGTCCGCGCCGGCAGTTCGCCGGTCAACGGATGGACCGTGAAGTGGACCTGGCCCAGCGGGCAGACCATCAGCAACCTGTGGAACGGCACGCAGACCGTTTCCGGTTCGACCGTGACGGTGCGCAACGCCGACTACAACGGCTCCATCGCGGCGAGCTCGTCCACCACCTTCGGCTTCACGGCCAACGGCACCGCGGCCACCCCCACCGCCACCTGCACCAGCCCCTGACCCGTCGCCACACGTGTCGGGCCTCCGACACGTGTGGCCCGCCGCACTTCGATCGTCTGCGCGCCGTACCCGGGCCAGGAGGCTTGCCGCATTGAGGAAGCGGTAGGTGGCCGGCCCGGGGAGGGTCTCCGGAGCCGGGTGCGTAGGTTCGAATCCTGCGGGGGGCGCTTACCGAAAGCCAGGCCAGACACAGTCTGACCTGGCTTTCTTACGTGCTCAATGATCGTTTCAGTTATGTCATCCTGCGACGTCGGTGGCCGTTTGGTGCTGTCGTCCTGCTGCGTCGTGGGGTGCCTGGTAACGGGTTCCGCGAGACGGTCATGGGACACGATCATCTGGCCTGATCGCTGGTGCGGTGATGGGGCCCTATCCGAACGTTTTCAGGGCCCGCTCGATGTCGGCGAGGCGACTGGGTGCGCTGATGGCACACTTCGCCGCGTCTTTGGCCCCCTTCTCTGGAAATCGGCTAAGCGGACGGCTTCTCAGATCCCTTCTCGATGATATTTTGACAAAGTCGCTGCGCATGACTGGTTATCCGCTGCGTCGGCTTTGCCGGCAGAGTGGCCCGGTTCTGGTTACTGAAGTACCGGTGCTCATCGAGTTTCGGTCCGGGGCCGGGTTGTCCGATCTTCGGGAATGACAATCATCTTCAGGACTATCATCGCCATTCACGGCGCACTCGTCATCGCGCCGTCGTGGCTACGCTGCTCGTATTCGTTGGCTTCACCGCCGCCGGAGTCTCTCACCCCCATCGCATCCCGGCGGGCCCCGTTCCGGTTCGTCATGCGGCGGGGATAGATGCGCCGCAGGACGCATTAGTCGCCGGTCACGCCGTCGTTTTCATCAGTGGTGGTTCGCTGGTTTGCCGCGGACCTCGCTGTTAGTTGCCTGATGAGGGTTGGGGTGAATGGCGGAGATGTACGACCTTGGTGTGTGTTGTCAACCGATGCCGGGAAGAATTTGTGATGGTTTATGGCGGTCTGAGATGTATGTGGATGCCAAAGTGGGGTTATGGCGTCGTGGTTGTGTAAGGACTTCGCGCCGGGTGTGAACGCGCGGTGCGGTTTCGCAGGATGACTTAATGATCCCGGACCGAGGCTTTGACCTCTCTGGGGTGACCGTCCATATTCTCCTCAACTAGCGTCTTTGGGGGTGACGTCGATTCGACATATTCCCAGGAAACCGGGTCGGCGCCCCGTTAGCCCGGCAGCACGCCGGGCTCGACAATCAGACATGGAGTGATATTTCATGCTGAAGCATGCTCTAGCCGCCGGCGCATTGGCGGTTTCGGGCCTCGTCGTTTCAATGACGATGTCGGCCCTGCCTGCCAGCGCAAGCGCGATAACCCACGAGCCCGAACCCGCCTTCATATCCGGGGCCCCGTTCCAAAACGAGCATCCTTGCTACTACAAGGGCTACTACCACC
The DNA here is from genome assembly GCF_049674955.1 of Sphaerisporangium viridialbum. GTDB lineage: Bacteria > Actinomycetota > Actinomycetes > Streptosporangiales > Streptosporangiaceae > Sphaerisporangium > Sphaerisporangium viridialbum. The sequence goes on from NZ_CP187232.1 coordinate 1,635,033, forward strand.
ACCACTGGCACCATTGCCAGCACGGCCCGTATGGCTCGCACGGCCCCTACGGCAACCACGGTCCATACGGCAACCACGGTCCATACGGCAACCACGGTCCATACGGGCATCAGGGTCCGTGGGGACATCACGGTCCGTACGGTCAGGGTCCCTACGGCCACCACCACCAGGGCGGACCCAGGTGATCTAGCCGCGGTGGCGGACGGTTACGGCTGATCGGCGAGCCGAGACGTGAGTGGCGCTGTGGTGGCTGAGCACGCTCGGTGCGGTCGCCGCTCACCTCCTGCCGGGCCGGCCTGGCTTCCGGCCCGGCGCAGGGAGAGCCCGGCGCAGGGAGAGTCCGGCGCAGGGAGAGTCCGGCGCGCAGGCGGGTTCACGCGTCGGCGGCAGCGGCGACCATGGCGACGGCCGGCTCGTTCATCCGCGAAGGCTCCCGCGAAGATGGCGTAGGGACATACCCGTGCAACCGGTTCAAGAGGGGCGGGGGATGGTCCGTAGGCTGGGCGCTGGTGCTGAGGGGGTTCGGGTGGAAGAAGCGGATTACGGCCCGCACACGCTGCTGCGTGACGTCGTCGTCGAGCCGGACGGGGCCGCGTGCGACGTGCGGATGGCCGGAGGGCGGGTCGTCGCGATCACCCCGGCCGGGGAGCGGGCCGACGGGGCCGAGGTCGTCCATGGCGGCGGCGGCACGCTGCTGCCGGGGCTGGTGGACGCGCATGTGCACATGCTGCAGTGGGCCGCCACCCGGCGCAGGGTCTCGCTGGCGGGTGCCGGCTCCGCCGCCGAGGCCGTGGATCGGCTGGTGGCCTCGCTGGACGGGCTGCCCGCCCCCGTCGCTCGCGATGAGCTGGTCTTCGGCGCCCACTTCAGCGACGGGCTCTGGCCCGACCGTCCGCACAAGGACCTGCTCGAACGGGCCCTGCCCGCCCGTCCCGTCGTCCTGTTCAGCAACGACCTGCACGCCTGCTGGCTCAGCCCGGCGGCCCTGGCGCTGATCGGACGTGACCACCCGAGCGGTGTGTTCACCGAGACGGAGTGCATGGAGATCACCGCCGCGCTGCCCGCCGCTCCCGCCGAGGTCCAGGACCGGTGGGTGCTGGAGGCGGCCGACGCCGCCGCGGCCAGGGGCGTGACCGGAGTCATCGACTTCGAGTACGCCGACACCGTCGCGGACTGGTCACGCCGGCTGGCGGCGCGCTCGCCGAGTGTGCGGGTGGCCTGCGCCGTCGCCCGTTTCGTGCTCGATGACGCCATCGAGCGGGGCCACCGGACGGGTGACGTGGTCCCGGGGTCGGGAGGGCTTCTGACGACGGGCCCCTGCAAGCTGTTCGTGGACGGGTCGCTCAACACGCGGACCGCGTACTGCCACGATCCGTACCCCGGGCTGGGGTCCAGCGGGCAGCTGGTGCTGCCGCCGGAGGAGCTGGTCGCGGTGATGCGACGGGCGGCGCGGCACGGCATATCCCCGGCCGTGCACGCCATCGGCGACCTGGCCACCACCATCGCGCTGGACGCGTTCGCGGAGGTCGGCCACGGCGGGCGCATCGAGCACGCGCAACTCGTCGACCCCGGTGACCTGCGGCGCTTCGCCGAGCTTGGCGTGACGGTGGGGGTACAGCCGGCGCACGCCCCCGACGACAGGGACGTGGCCGAGCAGTACTGGCCGGGACGGACCGGACGGGCGTACGCGTATGCCTCGATGCTGGCGGCGGACGCCAGGCTGGAGATCGGCTCCGACGCGCCGGTCTCGCCGTTGGATCCCTGGAACGGCATCGCGGCCGCGGTGGCGCGTACCGATGACGACCGGCCGCCGTGGCACGCCGAGCAGGCGATTCCCCTGGACGCGGCACTCGCGGCGGCCAGCGGCGGACGTAGCCGGGTACGGGTCGGCGACCAGGCCGACCTGGTGGTGACCGGGTGCCATCCGCGCGACATCCCCATCCAGGACCTGCCCGAGATCCCGATCACCGCGACGCTGCTCGCGGGACGGCCGACGCACGTGGCCTGACCGGGCGTCGATCGGTTCTCGCGGGGTGTCGGCGTATCGGGCATGAACCGGGGGCCGGCGTCCTGTTCGCTCGGAGACGGGTGGGTTCAGGCGTTCGGGGGGCGGCGGGGTCTGGGGATGCTCCAGTAGCCGAGGGCGCAGACCTCGTCGCGCCGGAGGCCGCGGTCGCGCAGCAGGTGCCTGCGCAGGCTCTGGATCATGAGCGACTCCCCGCCCGCCCATACCTGGCCACGGCCGGGCGGCAGGTCGAGGCCGCGTACGACCTCCTCCAGCGCGCGGCCCTCGCCCGGCGGGCGCTCGCCGCGGTGGACCCAGTACATCTCGGGGATCGGCGCGTCGAGCGCCACGTGCTCGGCGGTGTCCCGTACTTCGGCCACCGCGATGGCACGGTGCCCGGCGGGGAGCGTTTCCGCGATCGCGGCCATGGAGGGAAGCGCCGTCTCGTCACCGACCATCAGCGTCCACTCCGCCGTCGGGTCGGTCACCCAGTGGACGCGGGAGCCCGCGAAGCCCACCTGGTCGCCCGGCACCGCGTCACGCGCCCACCGTGAAGCCGGGCCGTCGTCCACGTGCAGGAAGAAGTCCAAGGTCACCAGCCCTGCCGCGCGGTCGTAGCGGCGTACGGTGAGGTTCACCGCGTGCTGCCTGCCGGCCGTCTCAGGGAAGCGCCAGCGCTTCAACTCGGGCAGTACGACCTCGTCCGCGCCGGCGGCCGGCCAGATGAGCGTGATCGTCTCGGCGGGCTCCTCGACGGGCAGCGGGCCGGCGTCCACCAGGCGGAGGACCAGCCGTCGCATCAGCGGGGACAGCTGCTCGCCGGAGACGACCTCCAGCATCCCGGCGCACAGCGGAAAGGCCCGCACCGACGACCGCGCCCGGTCGACGTACGCGGAGCGAGCCCGTGCCGATGACCGGGGATCGTTGGGGCGGTGGGCGGCCAGGCGGACGTCGTGGAGGTTCAGGGCGTTGGCCTCCATCAGCGCCTGGACGGCTTCGTCCAGGAACCGGTCGCCGTCCTCGCCGAGCGCCTCGGCGTGTGCGGCCAGTAACTCAAGGCGGATGGCATCCTCCGCGCTGACCTGTTCGTCCTGGTCGGAGACGTCGTCCCGCGCCAGCACGATCTCCAGCCCTTCGTCGCGGAGGACGGCGGACACCTCTTCCAGCGGATGCTGATGGACGCTCAAGGGGATCGAGGCGAGCCGCTCCCGCCACTCCGGGCGGCGGACCACGGACTCCACGACGTCGCGCAGCGCGAACCCCGAGGACCGCGGCTGCCCGTGACTCCACTGCAGGACCACGAGGCCACCCGGGCTCGCGGCGCGTGCCATCGTCCGTACGGCCGCACGGACGTCGCCGAGCGAGTGGAGCGACCAGGAGGAGTGCACGACCTCGTACTGGCCCTCGGGCAGCGTCAGCGCGTGCGGGTCCTGCACCTCGGCGGAGACGGGATGGCCCGCGCACAGTTCCCTGGTCGCCTCGACCATCGACGGCGAGGCGTCCTTCGCCGTCACGGTGAACTCCCGCTCGGCCATGGCCAGGGCGACGTCCCCCGATCCGCATCCGACGTCGGCGAACCTGCCGCCCTCGTGGAGGTGGCCGCCGGCCTGCATGAGGGCGTCCAGCGCAGATTCCACCCTGGCCTCGCTGTGGGCCCGCGCGGAGCGGGCCTCGGTTCGCTGTGTCACTGGGGAGTCTCTCGTTCGTCAGGTCAGGTGAGGGTCGCCACGGGGGCGCGGCGGGCGAGGAGCGAGTCGCGGATCTCGCCGGCGCGGACGGCGGTGGTCGACAGCAGGGTGGACGTGATGCCGTGGGTGTGCTCGGTGCCGCCCTGGAGGTAGATGCCCGCGGTGACCCGCGGCGCGACCTCCACGCGGTGGTCGCGGCCCACGCGCACCGCGTCCTCGTCGTCGCGCAGGCAGAGCTTGGCCGCCTCGCCGAGGAGGGCGCCGAGGTCCTGGGGCCGGTACCCGGTGGCGTGGACGAGGAGGTCCGCGCTGAGCACCTTCCGCTCGCCGGTGGGCAGGAACTCCACGGTGACGTCCAGGTGATCGTCCACGGCGCGTACATCCCGGATGCGGGAGACGTTGAGCATGCGCAGGCGCTCCCGGCCGTGCACCTTCTCGCGGTACGTCGTCGCGTACAGGGACTGGATGAGGTCCATGTCGACGACCGAGTAGTTCGTGCCGCGGTGGTAGTCGAACAGCGACTGCTTGACCACGGGCGGGGCGTTGAAGTAGATGTCGACCGCTTCGGGGTCGAAGATGCGGTTGGCGAACGGGCTGTCGTCGGCGGGGGTGTACCCGTACTTGGCGAAGACCGCGCAAACCTCGGCGTCGGCGAACGTGCGGTGCAGGTAGTCGACCGCCTCGGCGGCGCTCTGCCCGGCGCCGAGCACGAGCGCGCGGCGCACCGGAGCGCCGGATCCGGCCAGCTCGGCCACGCGCAGGACCAGCTCGCTGTTGTGCCAGACCCGGTCGGAGAGGACGGTGCCCGGCGGCAGGTGGGGTTCCAGCCCGGTGGCCACGCAGACGTTGCGCGCCCTGCGCACGGACGTGCGGCCGGGGTGGTCCGGGTCGCGGCTGACCACGTCGAACCAGCGGATCTCGCCGTCCTCGGACTCGACCGGCTCGACGGCGACCACCTCGGCGGAGTACGCGACCAGGTGCCTCACCCGGGCGGCGGCCCACTCGAAGTAGTCGTGGAACTCCACTCTCAACGGGAAGAGCGTCTTCTGGTTGAGAAAGTCCACCAGCCTGCCGCGTTCCTGCAGGTAGCACAGGAAGCTGTAGTCGCTCGACGGGTTCCGCATGGTGACCAGGTCCTTCAGAAAGGACACCTGCATCGTCGCGTCGTCGATGAGCATGCCCCGGTGCCAGCCGAAGTGCGGCTGCTTCTCCAGGAATGCGGCATCGAGCCGTTCCCCGGCGGGGACTCCTGCGTTGTGCTCCTCGACGGCTATGGCCAGCGCCAGATTGGACGGCCCGAAACCGATCCCCAGGATGTCGTGGATGACATCCGGCCCACTCTGCAGTGTGTCCACCGCGGCATCGCCTCCCTATGCCAGCAACATGGTAGATAAGGTTAGCCTTACCTTGCAAGATTGGGTTCGAGGAGAGGATCGTCCATGCGGGTCGTCATGTTCGGTTACCAGACGTGGGGGCATCGCACCCTGCGAGCCCTGCTGGAGTCCGGCCACGAGGTGGCACTCGTCGTCACCCACCCCAAGAGCGACCACGCCTACGAGAAGATCTGGGACGACTCGGTGGCGGAGCTGGCCGCGAAGCACGACGTCCCGGTGCTCCTGCGCAACCGGCCCGACGACCGCGAGCTGCTCGCCGCGCTGCGCGAGGCCGCGCCGGACATCATCGTCGCCAACAACTGGCGCACGTGGCTGCCGCCGGACATCTTCGACCTCCCGCCGCACGGCACGCTGAACATCCACGACTCGCTGCTGCCGTCGTACGCGGGCTTCTCGCCGTTGATCTGGGCGCTGATGAACGGAGAGAAGGAGGTCGGCGTCACCGCGCACCGGATGAACGCCGAGCTGGACGCCGGCGACATCGTGCTGCAACGGGCCGTGCCGGTGGGGCCGGGCGACACCGCGACCGACCTGTTCCACAGGACGGTCGACCTGATCGGGCCCATCGTGCACGACGCGCTCGACCTCATCGCCTCAGGCCGGGCGGAGTGGGTCGCGCAGGACCGCACCAAGGCCAGCTTCTTCCACAAGCGGTCCGTCGAGGACAGCCGCATCGACTGGAACTGGCCGGCCGAGGACCTGGAGCGGCTGGTGCGCGCCCAGTCGGACCCGTACCCCAACGCGTTCACCTACCACCGTGGCGAGCGGATCCGCATCGTGTCGGCGGCGGTGTCGCGCGCGTACTACGGCGGCACCCCGGGACGCGTCTTCATTCGTGAGGGGGACGGGGTGGCCATCGTCTCCGGCGCCGACGCCCGCACCGGGCGGCGGCGCGGGCTCGTCCTCACGCGGCTGCGCACCGAGGACGGCACGGAGCACGCGGCCACCGACTACTTCCGCACCATGGGCGGCTACCTCACCACTCAGCCCTGAACGGGCCGGCCGACCGGCTCCGCGCGTGAGGTGTCGTGGTGGCGGCTCATCGGGATGATCAACGGTGTGCCGCTCACCGGGTCGGTCGCGACCTGGCAGCGCAGATCGAAGATGTCCCGGACGGTCGGCGCGGTGATGACGTCGGCCGGGGCCCCCTCCGCGACGATGCGGCCGGACTTCATGGCGATGACGTGGTCGGCGTACCTGCAGGCCTGGTTGAGGTCGTGCAGCACCATCACGATCGTACGGTTGTCGCGCCGGTTGAGGTCGGTGATGAGGTCGAGGACGTCGATCTGGTGCGCCAGATCCAGGTAGGTCGTCGGCTCGTCGAGCAGCAGCACCGGGGTGCCCTGCGCGACGGCCATGGCGATCCAGGCGCGCTGGCGCTGGCCGCCGGACAGCTCGTCGACCGCGCGGTCGGCGAGGTCGGTCATGCCGGTGGCGGCCAGCGCGGCGTGGACGGCCTGCTCGTCGGCCTTCGACCACTGCCGCCACCAGGTCTGGTGCGGCGAGCGGCCGCGGTTGACCAGGTCGATGACGGTCAGCCCCTCCGGCGCGACCGGTGACTGCGGCAGGATGCCGAGCCGCTGGGCCAGTTCCCTGGTCGGGATGGAATGCAGCGCGCGGCCGTCGAGCCGGACGGCTCCCTGGCGTGGCGCGAGCAGCCTGGCCAGGGCCCGCAGCAGGGTGGACTTGCCGCAGGCGTTCGCGCCGACGATGGCGGTGACGCGGCCCGGCGGGACGACCACGTCGAGGTCCGCCACGACCAGCCGGTTGTCGTACGCCAGGTGCAGGCCGCTCGCCCGCAGGTCCGGGTGGGTGGTCGACATGCGTTCAGCCTCCTGAGCCCGCGCGGTCGGCGCGGATGAGCAGCCAGAGCAGGATCGGCGCGCCGAGCACGCCGGTGACGATTCCGACCGGCAGCTCCGTGCTGGGGACCAGCTCGCGTGCGATGAGGTCGGAGGAGAGGACGACCAGGGCCCCGGCCAGCCCCGAGGCGACCGGGGGCGGCCAGGCGGTGCCGGCGAGCCGCTGCGCGATCTGCGGCGCGGCGAGCGCCACGAAGGCGATCGGACCGGCCGCCGCGGTGCCGAAGGCGACCAGCCCGACCCCCGTGAGGAGCAACGCGAAGCGGACCCGCTGCACGGGGGTGCCGAGGCCGGCGGCGACGTCGTCACCCAGCTGCAGCGTACGGGTCAGGCGGCCGAGCGTCAGCGCGACCGGCACCATCACCACCATGGCGAGGGCCAGCGGGACCACCTGGTCCCAGTCGCGGCCGTTGAGGTTGCCCACGAGCCAGCCGAGCGCGGCCTGGGCCTGGAACCGCCCGCCCTTGGCCACGAGGTAGTCGGTGGCGCTGGTGCAGATCCACGACACTCCGATGCCGACCAGGATGATCCGGTAACCGGTGGCGCCTCGGCTCCACGCCAGCAGGTAGACGAGCAGGCCGGTGGCCAGCGCGCCGAGGAGCCCCAGCGTCTGGGGGCCGAGGCCGCCGTCCCAGCCGAGCACGATGCTCGCGACGACGGCGGTGCCGGCGCCCTGGGTCAGGCCGATCATGTCCGGGCTGGCCAGCGGGTTGCGGGTCATGGTCTGGAAGACGGAGCCGGAGACGCCGAAGGCGATGCCGACCAGCAGGCCGACCAGCGCGCGCGGCAGTCGCAGCTCGCGGACGACCAGCAGCGTCCCGGGGTCTCCGTACCCGGCGAGCGCCTTCATGACCGAGGTCAGGCCGATCGGGTAGTCGCCGACCGAGACGCCCCAGCAGAAGACCAGGAACGTGAGGGCGGCGAGCGCCGTGCACACGACGACCAGCCGGGGCCGCAGCACCCCGGAGACCGGCGGCACGGACAGCCGGAACGTACGGCGGGCTGGGGCGGCGACCATGCCGCCGGGGGATGGGGGGACCATGCTCACACTTCCGCGAGTCGGCGACGGCGGACCAGGGCGATGAAGAACGGGCCGCCGATGAAGGCGATGAGGATCCCGGCCTGGATCTCGGTGGGCCGTGCGGCGACCCGTCCGATGATGTCCGCGGCGAGCACCAGGCAGGGCGCGAGCACCGCCGACAGCGGCAGCAGCCAGCGGTGGTCGGGGCCGAGCCCCGCCTGCTGCGCGAGGATCCGCGCGACGTGCGGCACCACGAGCCCGACGAAGACGACCGGGCCGATGACCGCGACCGCCGCGCCGGTGAGCAGCGTGATGGCGATCGCGCCCTGGAACCGTACGAGGCCGAGGCGCCGCCCCAGCGAGGCGGCCACGTCGTCGCCGAGGGCCAGGCTGTTGAGCGCGGGCGCGCAGGCCAGGGCCAGCACCGTGCCGAGGGCGATGAACGGCAGGATCCGGAGCACCGCGTCGGCGTTCTGGTCGGCGAGCGAGCCGGCCGACCAGAAGCGGTAGCGGTTCAGCGCGTCGGGGTCGGTCAGGACGATGGCGTTGGTGAGCGAGAACAGCAGCGAGCTCACGGCGACTCCGGCCAGCGCGAGCCTGACCGGCGTGAGGCCCGAACGTCCCAGCCCGCCGAGCAGGTACACGAGGACGCTGGCGATGAGCGCGCCCGCGAACGCGAACCAGATGTACCCGTACAGCGACCCCAGGCCGAGCACCGCGACCGAGACGACGATCGCGAAGGCCGCGCCCGCGCTGACGCCCAGCAGTCCGGGGTCGGCGAGCGGGTTGCGCGTCAGCGCCTGCATGAGCGCGCCGGACAACCCGAGGGCCGCGCCCGCCGCGATTCCGAGCGCCGTGCGCGGGACGCGTACCGACCAGACGACGTTCTCGGCCAGGCGGCTGGGCGGGTGCCCGAGCAGCGCCTGTACGACCTGGTCGAGGGGAAGGCTGCGGGCGCCGAGCGCGATCGACAGCAGGCAGAGCGCGACGAGGACGGTGGCGAGCAGCGCCACGAGAACGGCGGGGCGGAGCCCCGCGCCACGCGTCACCGAACTGTCTCCACGTTTCGACTTCCTTCGCTTGTTAGGTAAGGCAGGCCTTAACTGTAGCCCCCCGAGTTGGGCCGCCTCCTCTGGCGCCAGGCTACTAACTTAGGTAATGCTTACCTTAGTATGTGTCGCGATCACGGCTCGTTTGAGCCTGTTTCGTCCAGCTTTGGGAGGCGCGGTCACCTGTGTCGGCTATTGAAGAAGTGACGGCGTACTGGCACCGGCGGCTCGCCCCGCTCCCGCAGGAAACGGTCCTCCCGGTCGACTTCCCGTACCCGTCGGCCCCCGCCTTCGCCCGCGAAACCCGCGGCCGCACCCTTGCCCTGGGCCGCACCGGCGCCTCCCCGGCCTCCCACGCGGCGGCCGCCGCGCTTGGCTCCCAGGTGGGCGACGCCTCGACGGGGTCCCGCGCAGGCGACGCCGTGCCGGAGGCGTCGCTGCTCGCCGCGTACGTCGCACTGCTGCACCGCTACGGCGGCTCGGGTGACATCTGCGCAGGGTTCGACGGGCTGCCGCTGCGGGTCGAGCTGGACGGTGACACGACCTTCGGCGAGCTGGCACGACGCGTGGCCGACGCCTGTGAGCAGGCGCGGGCGCATCGGATCCCGCTCTCCGCCCTCGCGGCCGGCCTGCGACCCGATCCCACCCGCGGCGGGGGCCTCTTCTTCAACACGTCCATCGCCGTCGGCGGTGGCACCCCCACCACGGAGCCGGCCGCGTACCCGCTGGACATGTCACTGGAGGTGGTGACACAGCGGGCGGGTGAGTCGCTGGAGTGCGCGGCGCGGTTGACGTACAGGCCCGACCTGTTCGAAAGCGCGACCGCCGATCGGATGCTGGGGCACTACGAGACTCTGCTGGCCGACGGGCTGGCCAGGCCGGACGTCGCCGTCGCCGAACTGGAGCCGCTGACCCCCGAGGAGCGGCACCGCGTCCTCGTCGAGTGGAACGACACCGGCCATGACGTCCCGTCGCTCACCTGGCCCGAGATGTTCGCCGAGCAGGTGCGCCTGCGCCCGGACGCCGTGGCCCTGGTCTTCGAGGACACCGTTCTCACCTACGCCGAGCTGGACGAGCGGGCGAACCGCCTCGCGCACGCGCTGATCGCACGCGGGGCCGGGCCAGAGCGTGTCGTGGGGCTCGCCCTGCCCCGGTCGGCGGAGCTGATCGTCGCCGAGGTGGCCGTCCTCAAGGCGGGTGCCGCCTACCTGCCGCTGGACACCGACTACCCGGCCGACCGCATCGCGTACATGCTCGCCGACGCCGCGCCCGCCTGCCTCGTCACCACCGCTGACACCGCGGCCGACCTCCCTCTGTGCGATGGCGTCGGGCTACTCGTCCTCGACGCGCCGGAGACCGCGCGCGAGCTGGCGACCCGTCCGGCCCACGACCCCGCGGAGGCCGACCGGGGAGCGCTGTCCGTGCTCAACGCGGCGTACGTCATCTACACCTCCGGTTCCACCGGCCGTCCCAAGGGCGTGGTCCTGTCGCACGCGGGCGTGGCCAAGCTGGTGGCCACCCAGAGCGAGCGGTTCGGCGTCGGGCCGGACAGCCGTGTGCTGCAGTTCTCCTCGCCGAGCTTCGACGTGGCGTTCTGGGACCTGTGCCTCGGACTGCTCTCCGGGGGCCGCCTCGTCGTCGTACCGTCCGAGCTGCGGGTGCCCGGCGCGCCGCTCGCCGACTACGCGAACGCCAACGGGGTCACGTTCATGATCCTGCCCCCGGCCCTGCTCGCCGCCATGCCGGACGACGTCCTGCTGCCTCCCGCCGCCACCCTGCTGGCCGGCACCGAGCGCGTCTCGCCCGAGCTGGTCGGCCGGTACGCGCGCGGCCGGATGATGTTCAACGCGTACGGCCCCACCGAGGCGACCACCAACTCGACCCTCGGCCTGTGCGACCCCGACACCCCGTCCGGAGCCATCGTGCCCATCGGCGGGCCGGACCCCGGCACCCGCGCGTACGTGCTCGACGCCCGCCTGCGGCCCGTCCCGGCGGGGGTGGCGGGCGAGCTGTACCTCGGCGGCGCGGGCCTGGCACGCGGCTACCTCGGACGGCCGTACCTGACCGCCGAACGGTTCGTCGCCGACCCGTTCGGCGCGCCGGGCGAGCGGCTGTATCGCACAGGTGACCTGGTGCGATGGACGGCCGACGGCAGGCTCGCGTTCCTCGGCCGCGCCGACTCGCAGGTGAAGATCCGCGGCTTCCGGATCGAGCCCGGAGAGATCGAGTCCGTACTGCGGGGGCACCCGGCCGTCGACCAGGTCGCGGTCGTGGTCCGCGAGGACCGGCCCGGCGACCGGCGGCTGGCCGCCTACGTCGTCCCGTCCCTCGACGGCGAGCCGGGCCGCGACGAGACGGAGCAGGTCGGGGAGTGGAAGGACCTCCACGAACTGCTCTACTCGGCCGCCGGTTCCGAGGGCTTCCGTGAGAACTTCGCCGGCTGGAACAGCATGTACGACGGGCTGCCGATCCCGGTCGCGGAGATGCGGGAGTGGCGCGACGCCACGGTCGCCCGCATCCGGGAACCGCGACCGCGCCGGGTGCTGGAGATCGGCGTCGGCAGCGGGCTCATCCTCTCCCGCGTCGCCCCGGACTGCGAGGCGTACTGGGGCACGGACGTCTCGGAAGAGGCGATCCGGTCGCTGCGCGCCCAGGTCGACGCGGTGCCGGAGCTCGACGGCCGGGTCGAGCTGCGCGTCCGGCCCGCGCACGACGTCACCGGGCTGCCGGCGGGGTTCTTCGACACCGTGGTCATCAACTCCGTCGCGCAGTACTTCCCGAGCGCGGAGTACCTGGCGGACGTGCTGCGCAAGGCGGGGACGCTCCTTGCTCCTGGCGGTGGCATCTACGTCGGCGACGTGCGGAACCTGCGGCTGCTGCGTTGCCTGCGGGCCGCGGTCGAGACCCGGCGCGGCGCCGGCCCCGAGGACAAGCAGGCCCTGCTCGCGTCCGTCGAACGCTCGGTGACCTGGGAAGGCGAGCTGCTCCTCGACCCCGGGTTCTTCACGGCCCTTGAGGGCTTCACCGCCGACATCCGCCTCAAGCGCGGCACCCACCACAACGAACTGACCCGCTACCGCTACGACGTGGTGCTCCGGACCACAAGCGGTACGGGGGCGGATCCGACCGGGCCCGAAGACCGGGAAAAGGCTGGTCTGGCGTCCTCGGGTGACGAAGCCGAGGAGGTCGGGTGGAGTGCGATCGGCGGGGTGCGCGGGCTTGAGGCTCGCCTGGCAGGGCGTCCCGTCCGGCTTCGGGTGAACCAGGTGCCGAACGCGCGGCTCGCCGAGGACCTCGCCGCGCTGTACGCCATCGAGGACGGCAGCCGTCCCGCTTCGCCGGTGGACGACGTCGACCCCGAGGCCCTGCACGAGCTCGGCGCCCGGTACGGCTACCGCGTGGCCGTGACCTGGAACGGTCACGCCGGCGACGGCAGCACGGACGTGGTCTTCGCCCGCGGGGACGCGCCTCTCGGTGACCTCTACCGACCGGCCGCCGCCTTTCCGCACGCCAACCGCCCCGTGCCGTTCCGGGACGTCACCACCCTGATGAGGACCCTGCGCTCGCACGCGGCCGAGTGGCTGCCCGAGTACATGGTTCCCTCCGCGTTCGTCCCCCTCGACAAGCTGCCGGTCACCCCGAGCGGCAAGCTCGACGGCACCGCGCTTCCGGTGCCCGACTACGCGACCCTCAGCTCCGGCCGCGCTCCTCGCGACGCGCGTGAGGAGCTGCTGTGCTCGCTGTACGCCGAGGTGCTGGGGCTGCGGTCGGTCTCCGTCGACGATGATTTCTTCGCCTTCGGTGGCGACAGCATCGTGGCGATCCAGCTGCTCATCCGCGCACGCGGAGCAGGACTCCGGCTCACGTCCCGCGACGTCTTCCGCCATCGAACGGTCGCCGCCCTCGCCCAGGTCGCCGTCGCCGACAGCGTGGCGGACAGCGGGGCCGGCATCCCGCTCGTCCAGCTTTCGGAGGGGGAGCTCGCCGAGGTTCAGCGGGACCACCCGGTCACCGTCGAGGAGCTGCTGCCGCTGAGCCCGCTTCAGGAGGGTTTCTTCTTCCACTCGCTCGTGGACGGTCCGGACGGCGACGCCTACGTCGTCCAGCAGGTCATCGAGCTGACCGGTCCGGTCGACGGCGAGGCCCTGCGCCGGGCCGCCCAGGGGTTGCTGGACCGGCACGCACCCCTGCGCGCCTGCTTCCGCCGGCTCCCGGACGGAAGGCCGGTGCAGATCATCGCCGAACGGCTGGACCTGCCCTGGCATGAGGTGGACCTGTCCCCGCGGGACCCCGAGGAGCAACGGCCGCTCGCGGACGCCGTGGCGGCCGAGGAGCGCGACCGGGGCTTCGACCTGGCCCGGCCCCCGCTGCTGCGATGCGCGCTGGTCCGGCTCGGGCACGACCGCGGCCTCCTTCTGCTGACCTTCCATCACATCGTGGCGGACGGCTGGTCGCTGCCGGTACTACACCGCGAGCTGATGGCCATGTACGGAACGGCCGCGTTGCCGGAGGTGGCTTCGTACCGTGACCATCTGCGCCATCTGGCTTTGGCGGATCGGGAGGCCGCTCGTGACGCCTGGCGTGTCGCGCTGGCGGGGCTGGACGAGCCGACCCGGCTGGTGGACGCACCCGCGAGCCGGGCGAAGCTCAGGCCCGGGCAGGTACGTGCCGAGCTGTCCGAGCACGTCACAGCGCGGCTCGCGGCGCGCGCGAGGGAGCAAGGGGTGACCCTGGGCACGGTCGTCCAGACCGCGTGGGGGCTGCTCCTCGGGCGCCTGACCGGCCGCCAGGACGTGGTCTTCGGCACCACCGTCTCCGGCCGGGACGCCGAGGTCGACGGCATCGATTCCATGGTCGGCCTGTTCATCAACACCCTGCCGACCCGCTTCCGGTGGCAGCCCGCCGACACCCTCGCCGAGCTGGCCGGGCGACTCCAGGACGAGCAGGCCCAGCTCCTGGACCACCAGCACCTCGGTCTCGCGGAACTCCAGCGCGTCGCCGGGCAGGCGGGAAGCGGCGAACTCTTCGACACCCTGCTCGTCTTCGAGAACTACCCGTCGGGAACCGGGCTCGCCGACCCTTCAGGGACGGTGAGGATCACCGGTCACGAGTTCCACGACGCCGTCCACTACCCGCTCGCCCTGATCGTCAAGCCGGGCCGCCGGCTCGACCTGCGGCTGAAGCACCATGCCCAGCGCCTTCCCGGCGCGGCCGTACGGCGGATCGCGGACCGGCTCACCCGCATCCTGCGCGCTCTGGCCGACGACCCCGGGCAGAACGCCGCCCGCGTCGACCTGCTCTCGGACGAGGAGGCGGTGCGAGCCCGGCTCGCCGGTGCGGAACGGCAGGTGGCCGAGACCACTCTGGCCGCCGCCTTCGAGGCCCAGGTGGCGCGTACCCCTCAGGCCACGGCCGTCGTGTACGACGGTGAGACCCTCACCTACGAGGAGCTGGACGCCCGCGCCGAACTCCTCGCCCGCCGCCTGCGAGCCGGGGGCGCGGGCCCGGAGCGCGTCGTCGCGGTCGCCGTGCCGCGTTCGGCGGAGCTGATGGTGGCACTGCTCGGCGTGCTGAAGTCGGGCGCGGCCTACCTGCCGGTCGACGTCGACTATCCGGCGGACCGCATCGCTTACATGCTCACCGACTCGGGCGCGAGCACGGTGGTGACTACCGCCGCCACCTCCCCGCGCCTCCCGCAGGTGGAAAACCTCACCCGCCTCCTCCTCGATGCCCCGACGACCCCGCTCGACCCGGACACCCCGGTGGGTGCGGCGCCTGATGATCCGGCGTACCTGATCTACACGTCGGGGTCGACCGGGCGTCCGAAGGGCGTGGTCGTGACCCATCGGGCCATCGTCAACCGGCTGGCGTGGATGCAGGGCGAGTACGGGCTGCGTCCCGACGACCGGGTGCTGCAGAAGACGCCGTCCAGCTTCGACGTCAGCGTCTGGGAGTTCTTCTGGGCGCTGTGCGAGGGCGCCGCCGTGGTGCTCGCCAGGCCCGACGGGCACCGCGACCCCGCGTACCTTGCCACGCTCATCCGCGAACAGCGCGTCACCACGATGCACTTCGTGCCCTCGATGCTCGAAGCCTTCCTGGGCGCCGACGAGATCACCGCCGACCCGTCATGGGCCGCGAGCCTGCGCCGCGTGCTCAGCAGCGGCGAGGCCCTGCCCGGCGCCGCCGCCGCACGCTGGCAGGCGCTCACCGGGGTGCCGCTGCACAACCTGTACGGCCCGACCGAAGCCGCCGTCGACGTGACGTACCACCCGTATGACGGATCGGCGGACATCACCGTGCCCATCGGCCGTCCGGTGTGGAACACCGGGCTGCGGGTGCTGGACTCCTGCCTGCGCTCGGTGCCGGCCGGGGTGCCCGGCGAGCTGTACCTGACCGGCGTGCAGTTGGCCCGGGGCTACCTCGCCCGTCCCGGCCTGACCGCCGAGCGGTTCGTGGCCGATCCGTACGGCCCGGCGGGCGGTCGCATGTACCGTACCGGCGATCTGGTGCGCCGCCGTGCGGACGGCGTCGTCGAGTACCTCGGGCGCACCGACCGGCAGGTCAAGCTGCGCGGCAACCGCATCG
This sequence comes from Sphaerisporangium viridialbum, assembly GCF_049674955.1. Classification (GTDB taxonomy): domain Bacteria; phylum Actinomycetota; class Actinomycetes; order Streptosporangiales; family Streptosporangiaceae; genus Sphaerisporangium; species Sphaerisporangium viridialbum. The sequence continues at coordinate 1,650,637 of NZ_CP187232.1, forward strand.
AGCCCGGCGAGGTCGAGGCCGCGCTGAACGGCCTGCCCGGCGTGGCCCAGGCGGCGGTGACCGTCCACGGGTCCACCCTCGTCGCGTACGTCGTCCCGGCGAGGACCGGGCACACCGCTTCCGGCGTGGCCCGTGGAGAGGCGGTCGGCGGTGAGCGCGGGCTCGGTGCGGCCCTTGGCGAGGCGGTCGGGGGCGGGCTTGACGTGGCCGCGCTGGGATCCGCTCTGGGCGAGGCGCTGCCCGCGTCCATGGTGCCGGGCGCGTATGTCGAGCTGGACGCCCTGCCGCTGACGCCGAGCGGCAAGCTCGACCGCAACGCGCTTCCCGCTCCCCAGGCTGTACGGACCGGGGCGCGGGCCCCGCGCGACGGGCGCGAGCGCGTCCTCACCGAGATCTTCGCGGCCGTGCTGAAACTCGACGAGGCCGGTGTCGACGACGACTTCTTCATGCTCGGCGGCGACAGCATCACCTCGATCGGCGTCTCCAGCCGCGCCCGCCGTGCGGGCCTCGGCCTGAGCCCGCGCGACGTCTTCGAGCACCGCACCCCCGCCGCCCTGGCCGCCGCCCTTGGTAAGGCCGGCGGTGGCGGCGTCGGTGCCGGGCCCGGTGAGCCGGGCTCCGGGTTCGTGCTCACCGCGGACGAGTACGAGCGGGTGCGGCGGCTCGCCGGGGGGTCGGTGGAGGACGTCTGGCCGCTGGCGCCGTTGCAGGAGGGGCTGTTCTTCCACTCCACGTACGACGACGGCGCCCTGGACGTCTACACCGTGCACGAGTCCTTCGACCTCGCCGCCCGCGTCGACGCCGACCGCCTGCGCGCCACGACCAGAGTGCTGCTGGCCCGCAACCCCAGCCTGCGCGCCGGTTTCACCAGCGACGGGCTGCGCCGGCCGGTGCAGTTCATCGTGGGCGACCCCGAGATCCCGCTCGAAGAGGCCGACCTGTCGGACCTCCCCGCCGCCGAGCAGGACGAGCGGCTGCGCGAGCTGATGGACGCCGAGCGGACCCGCGGGTTCGACCTGGCCAGGCCCCTGCTCTTCCGGATGCTGCTGGTCCGGCTCGGCGAGGCCAGGGGCGACCGGCTCGTCATCGGCCGGCACCTGCTGCTGTGGGACGGCTGGTCGGCCTGGCTCTTCCTCGACCAGCTCTTCGCGCTGTACGAGACGGGCGGGGACGAGCGCGGGCTGCCGCGCCCCGGCTCGTACCGCGACTACCTGACCTGGCTGGAGGCCCAGGACACCGGGACCGCCGCCGGCGCCTGGCGCACCGCGCTCGCGGGCCTGGACGAGCCCACCCTGCTGGCCGCCACCGCGAGCCAGGGCCGGCGGCCGGTCATCCCGGAGAGCCTGGACGCCGTCCTTCCGGCTGGGCTCGGGAACCGGATGCGCGACGCCGCCCGGCGCCGCGGACTGACGCTCAACACGGTGCTCAACACCGCCTGGGGCCTGGTGCTGGCAGCCGCGACCGGACGTGCCGACGTCGTCTTCGGCACCACGGTGGCGGGCCGCCCGACCGAGGTGCCGGACGTCGAGAACGTCATCGGCATGTTCCTCAACACCGTCCCCGCCCGCATCGCCTTCGACCCGGCCGAGCCGGTGCTGGACCTGCTGCGGCGCGTCCAGGGCGAGCGCCTGGCCCTCATGCCGTACGAGTACCTGGGCCTTGGCGTCCTGCAGGCGGAGACCGGGCACCGGCAGCTGTTCGACACCCTCTTCGTGCTGCGCGACGGCGACACCGAGGAGCGGCTCGCCGGGCTGTCGGACCGGCACGGCGCCACGGCCGTCGCCAACGTGGACGCGACCCACTATCCCGTCAACCTCATCGTGACGCCCGGGGAGCGCATCCGGGTCACGCTCGCGCACCGGCCCGACCTCATCGACCGCCCTCGGGCCCAGGCCCTGCTGGACCGCTTCACCCTGCTGGTGGAGCGGCTGGCGTACGACCTGGACGCGCCCGTCGGCCGCCTCGACCACCTGTTGCCGCTGGAAAGAGCCGAGCTGGAGCGGGAGCGGGCCGCCGGCCGCGTGCCCGTCCCCGACGAGACCATCGCCGACCTGCTCGCCGCGCGGGCCGCCCGCACCCCCGAGGCCACGGCGCTGGTCTTCGGTGGTCAAAGCCTCACCTACGCCGACCTGGACGCCCGGATCAACCGCATGGCGCGGCTGCTGCTCGCGCGGGGCGCGGCGCCGGAGAAGATCGTCGCGCTCGCCCTGCCCCGCTCGATCGACATGGTCGTCGCGCTGTTCGCCGTGCTCCGTACGGGCGCGGCCTACCTGCCGCTGGAGCTCGACCACCCGGACGACCGGCTCGCGATGATGCTCGACGACGCCCGTCCGGCCCTGCTGCTGACCACCACGGCCGTCTCGCGCCGGCTGGAGGCGGGCGCCCCGGACGTCCCGCGCGTACGGCTCGACGACCCGGCGGTGACCGGGGAACTGGCCCGGCTTCCCGGCGACCCGGTCACCGAGGCCGACCGTCCCCGCTTCAGCCTGGAGCACCCGGCGTACGTCATCTACACCTCGGGGTCCACCGGCCGTCCCAAGGGGGTCGTCACGCCGTACCGGGGGCTGACGAACATGCTGGTCAACCACCAGAAGGAGATCTTCGCCCCGGCGATCGCCTCCGCCGGTGGCCGCCGGCTGCGCATCGCGCACACGGTGTCGTTCGCGTTCGACATGTCGTGGGAGGAGCTGCTCTGGCTGGTCGAGGGGCACGAGGTGCACGTCTGCGACGAGGAGTTGCGGCGTGACGCCGAAGCCCTGGTCGCGTACTGCGAGACCCACCGCGTGGACGTCGTCAACGTCACCCCGACCTACGCCCACCTGCTGATCGAGGAGGGGCTGCTCGACGGGCACCGCCCGCCGCTGGTGCTGCTCGGCGGCGAAGCGGTGTCCGAGACGGTATGGAGCCGGCTCCGCGACACCGAGGGCACCTACGGCTACAACCTCTACGGCCCCACCGAGTACACCATCAACACGCTCGGCGGCGGCACGGACGACAGTCCCACGCCCACCGTCGGACGTCCCATCCGGGGCACCCGCGCCCACATCCTGGACGCCTGGCTGCGCCCGGCCGCCGGTGGCGTCCCCGGTGAGCTGTACATCGCGGGCATCGGCCTCGCCCGCGGCTACCTCGACAGGCCTGGGCTGACCGCCGAGCGCTTCGTCGCCGATCCGTACGGCGAGCCAGGCGAGCGCATGTACCGCACGGGCGACCTGGTGCGCCGTCGCGCCGACGGGAACATCGACTTCCTCGGCCGCACCGACGACCAGGTCAAGATCCGCGGCTACCGGGTCGAGCTGGGGGAGATCGAGACCGCGCTCGCCCGGCACCCGGAGGTCGCCCAGGCCGCCGTCATCGCCCGCGACGACCCCTCCGCCCCCGGCGCCCAGCGCCTCGTCGGGTACGTCGTGCCCGCCGAGCCCACCGGCGAGGAGCGGGAGTCCGCGGAGCGGGAGTGGATCGGCGAGTGGCGGGAGATCTACTCCGACGAGTACGAGCAGATCGGCACCGCCGTCTTCACCGAGGACTTCGCGGGCTGGGACAGCAGCTACGACGGGCTGCCCATCCCGCTCGACCACATGCGCGAGTGGCGCGAGCGGACCGTCGCCCGCATCCGCGAGCTGCGTCCGCGCCGGATCCTGGAGATCGGCGTCGGCTCCGGGCTGCTGCTGTCGCGCCTGGCGCCCGAGGTGGAGGCGTACTGGGCGACGGACTTCGCCGCACCCGTGATCCGCAAGATCGGTGAGGACCTGCGCCGGGACCCGGAGCTGGCGGCCAAGGTCGAGCTGCGCTGCATGCCCGCGAACGTGACCGATGGGCTGCCCATTGGTCACTTCGACACGATCATCATCAACTCCGTCATCCAGTACTTCCCGAGCGTCGACCATCTGACGGAGGTCATCAGGGGCGCCATGGGACTGCTGGCGCCGGGCGGCGCCCTGTTCGTCGGCGACGTACGCAACCTGCGGCTCGCCCGCGCGTTCCACACCGGCATCCAGCTCACCCGCTCCGGCAAGGACACCGGCCAGGACGGCAAGGACACCGGGCAGAGGCACCTCCACGCGGCCCCCGAGCACGGCCAGACCGTTCCCGAGTATGTCCACGCGGCCGTCGAACGTGGGATCGCGCTGGAGAAGGAACTCCTCGTCGACCCGGACTACTTCACCACCCTCGGCTTCGGCATCGACCTTCGTACCAAGCGCGGGCGCCACCACAACGAGCTGACCCGCTACCGCTACGACGCCGTCCTCTACAACGGCGAACCCGACACTCACCTCGGCGACGAGCCAACGCTGACCTGGGCAGACACGCTCGTCACCACGGCCGGGGAGGAGCCGGCGGGGTGGGCCGCCGGGCACGTCGTCGCGACCGGGGAGGAGCCGGCGGCATGGGCCGGCGGGCTTGTGCGTCGTTTGCGGGAGTCGCGGGCGGAGCGGTTGCGGGTGACCGGTGTGCCCGATGCCCGTGCGGGCAGCGAGCGGGGTGCCGTGGTGGCCGGGGGAGTCGAGCCCGAGGACCTTCACGCGCTCGCCGCGAGTGAGGGCTACCGGGTCCTCACCACCTGGTCGCGCGAGCCGGGCACCTACGACGCCGTCTTCGTGCGGGGAGAGTTCCGGGTCACCGAGGGCCTCTACCTGCCCGGCGGCGGCACGCCCCCGTACGCCAACACCCCGGCCTCGGCGGGCGGTACGAGCGGCCTCGTGCGGCGGCTCCGGGAGGATCTCCGGCAGGTGCTGCCCGACTACATGGTCCCGGCGGCCTTCGTCACCCTCGACCGGCTGCCCATGAACGACAACGGCAAGCTCGACGTGCGCGCGCTGCCCGAGGCCGAAGCGCCGGTGCCGCTCGCCGGGGGACGCGGGCCGAGGACGCCGCGAGAAGAGGTGCTCTGCCGCCTGTTCGCCGAGGTCCTGGGCCTGCCGACGGTGGGCGCCGAGGACGACTTCTTCGAGCTTGGTGGCCATTCGCTGCTCGCCACCCGGCTCATCAGCCGGGCCCGTACGGAGCTGGGCGCCGAGCTGGCCATCCGTGACCTGTTCGAGGCCCCGGCGCCCGCCCTGCTGGCCAAGCGCGCGGACGCCGGCCGCCCGGCCCGTACGGCCGTGGAGCCGGTGGCGGACCGCCCCGAGTGCGTCCCGGTGTCCCCGGCACAGCGGCGGCTGTGGCTGGCCGAGCGGCTCAGCGGCGGCGACGCGTACCACTTCCCGCTGGTCTTCCGGCTGCGCGGCACGCTGGACACCGATGCCCTCCGCCAGGCGCTGCGCGACGTGGTGGCCCGCCACGAGGCCCTGCGCACCGTCTTCCCCGAGCACGAACCCCCGCACACCGCACCCACCACCGAGGAGACCCCGGTTCCGCCGACCGGGGCGGGGCCGTACCGGCTGGGTTCGGCCGTCGAGGAGGGCGGGCCGTACCAGCGGATTCTTCGTGCTGAGGAGGCTGAGCCGTTCTTCGGTGTTGAGGAGTGCTCGGTGGATCGGGTGGAGGGGAGGATTCGGGACGCGGTCGCCCGGCCGTTCGAGCTGGACAGCGAGATCCCCTTGCGGGCCGAGGTGTTCCGGGTGGCGCCGGACGACCACGTGGTGGCGATCGTGCTGCACCACATCAGCACCGACGAGTGGTCCGACCGGCCGTTCCTCACCGACCTGGGCACCGCCTACCGGGCCCGTCGCGAGGGCCGGGCGCCCGAGTGGGCCCCGCTGCCGGTGCAGTACGCCGACTACACGCTCTGGCAGCGGCGGCTGCTCGGCGACCCTGCCGACCCGGGTAGCGAGGGTGCGCGCCAGCTCGCCTTCTGGACCGGGACGCTGGCCGGGCTGCCGGAGGAGATCCCCCTGCCGCTCGACCGCGCACGCCCGTCCGAGCCGACCGGCCGGGGCGGCATGGTGCGCGCGGAGCTGCCCACGGACACCGCCCGCGCCCTGCGCGACCTGTGCGCCAGGACAGGTACCAGCATGTTCATGCTGCTCCAGGCCGCGGTAGCCACCCTGCTGCACCGGATGGGGGCGGGCACCGACATCCCGCTGGGCGCCCCGATCGCCGGGCGCACGGACAGCGCGCTGGACGACCTCGTGGGGTTCTTCGTCAACACCCTGGTGCTGCGTACGGACCTGTCCGGCGACCCGACGTTCACCGAGCTGCTCGGCAGGGTCAGGGACGCCGACCTGGCCGCCTTCGAGCACCAGGACCTGCCGTTCGAGCAGGTGGTGGAGGCGCTCAACCCGCCGCGCGTGCCGGGACGCAACCCGCTGTTCCAGGTCATGCTGGGCTACCACTACCGGCCCGACGGCGATCCGGCGGTGCTGGACCTGCCCACCGAGTGGTGGCCGGCCCGCATCCGGACCGCCAAGTTCGACCTGGACTTCACCTTCGTCGACCATGCGGGCGAGGACCGCGTCACCCTGCTGCTGGAGTACGCCGAGGACCTCGCCGACCCCGGGACCGCCCGGGCGATGGCCGGCCGCGCCGTCTCGCTGCTCGGCCTGCTGGCCGCAGACCCGGACCGGCCGGTCGGACGGCTGCCCGTACTGACGGACGAGGAGCTCCGGGCGTCCCTGGGCGCGTGGAACGACACCGCCCGGCCGGTGGAACGGCGTACGGTGCCCGAGCTGTTCGCCGAGGCCGCCCGTACCCGCCGGGACCAGGTGGCGCTGGTCACCGATGGCCGCACGCTGACCTTCGGCGAGCTGTCCGCCGAGGTGGATGGCGTGGCCCGGCTGCTGCTGCGGCAGGGGGTCACGGCCGGGAGCGTGGTGGGGCTGGCCCTTCCCCGGGCCGAGATGGTGCCGGCCATCCTCGGGGTGCTCACCGCGGGCGCCGCGTACCTCCCGCTCGACCCCGGCTATCCGGCCGAGCGCCTGGAGCGCATGCTCGACGACGCGGCCCCGGCCTGCGTGCTCACCACGATGGCCATCGCCCCCGTCCTCCCCTCCGGGCGAACCACCCTGCTCCTCCTCGACGACCCACGCCCACCCGCCGAGCCGGACGGCCGCTCCGGTGACGCTCCGGCCGTACCCGCCACCGAGCCGGGTGACCGTGGGGTGGGGGTTCGTGTGCCGGCGTCCGCCGTCGCATATGTGAGCTACACGTCCGGATCCACCGGCAGGCCCAAGGGTGTGCTCGGTACGCACCGGGGGCTGAGTAACCTGTTCGGCTCGCACCGCGAGGATCTCATCGAGCCTGCTCGCCGTGCCGCCGGACGGGAGACGCTGCGCGCGGTGCACGCCGCGTCGTTCAGCTTCGACGGATCCTGGGAGCCGATGCTCTGGCTGCTGGCCGGGCACGAGCTGCACGTCGTCGGCGAGGCCACCATGACCGACCCGGCCGCCCTGCTCGCCTACCTCGCCGGTGAGCGCATCGACTTCGTCGATCTCACCCCGACCTACCTGCGGGAACTGATCCACCACGGCTTCCTCGACCCCGGCCGGGGACGTCCCGGAGTCATCGCGGTGGGCGGCGAGGCCACCCCGGCCGCGCTCTGGGACCGGCTGTGCGCGCTGCCGGAGACGGTGGTGCACGACCTGTACGGCCCGACCGAGTGCGCCGTCGACGCCTACGGCTGGCACGGCCCCGCCCCGGACCGTCCGGAGCCCTGGGCCGCGCCGGTGGCCAACACCCGTGCCCACGTGCTGGACGCCGCGCTGCGACCGGTCCCCGCCGGGGTGCCTGGCGAGCTGTACTTGGCGGGCGAGGGCCTGGCGCTCGGGTACCTCGGCCGGCCCGGGCTGACCGCCGAGCGGTTCACCGCCGACCCGTTCGGGGCACCGGGCAGCCGCATGTACCGCACCGGCGACCTGGTGCGGCGCCGCGCCGACGGCACCCTGTCGTTCCTCGGCCGGGCCGACGACCAGGTCAAACTGCGCGGCTTCCGCATCGAACCGGGCGAGATCGAGACGGTGCTCCGCGCCCACCCCGGCGTGGCGCAGGCCGCCGTGACGGTCCGCGAGGACACCCCGGGCGCGCGGCGGCTGGTCGCGTACGCGGTCCCGTCGACCGGCCGGGGCGTCGACCCCGCCGCGCTGCGGGCGCATGTCGCCGCCACGCTGCCCGAGCACATGGTCCCGGCGGCCTTCGTGGAGCTTCCCGCACTGCCGAGGTCGATCAGCGGGAAGCTGGACCGCCACGCGCTGCCCGTCCCGGACGTGGCGGCCGTCACCTCCGGCCGGCGTCCCCGCGACGCCCGCGAGGAGATCCTCTGCGAGCTGTTCGCCGCCGTGCTGGGGACCGGACGGGTGGGCGTGGACGACGACTTCTTCGCGCTCGGCGGCCACTCCCTGCTGGCGATGCGGCTGGTCAGCCGCGTCCGCACGGCGCTCGGCGCCGAGGTGAGCCTCCGCGCGGTCTTCGAGGCGCCCACCGTCGCCCGGCTCGCGGGCCGGTTGCGCGAGGCCCCGGACGGCGTGCCCGCCCTCGTCCCCGCACTCCGTACGGAGCCCCTGCCGCTGTCCTTCGCCCAGCGGCGGCTGTGGGTGCTGCACCGGCTGGAGGGCCCGGGCGCCACCTACAACCTGCCGATGGCCTGGCGGCTGTCGGGCGCCCTGGACGAGGACGCGCTCCGCGACGCCGTACAGGACCTGATGGCCCGGCACGAGAGCCTGCGCACGGTGTTCCCCGAGCGGGACGGACGCCCCTACCAGCGCATCCTCGACCCCGGCGAGGTCCCGGTCGTCACCGGCTTCCAGCGGGTCACGGAGGACGAGCTCGCCGGGCGCCTGGCCGAGGCGGCCGGGCACGGCTTCGAGCTCGACCGCGAGCCGCCGCTGCGCGCCCGCGTGTTCGAGGTGGCGCCGGGGGAGCACGTACTCCTCCTGGTGGTCCACCACATCGCCGGCGACGAGTGGTCGGACCGGCCCCTGTGGCGCGACCTGTCCACCGCCTACCGGGCCCGCCGCGAGGGCAGGGCACCCGAGTGGGCGCCGCTGCCCGTCCAGTACGCCGACTACACCCTCTGGCACCGCGACGTGCTCGGGGACGGCGGCGACCCCGGCAGCCTTTCGGCGCGTCAGCTCGGCTTCTGGCGCCGCGCGCTGGAAGGGCTGCCGGAAGAGCTGGCGCTCCCGGCGGACCGTCCGCGCCCCCAGGAGAGCAGCCACCTCGGCGGGGCGGTCGGCCTCTCGCTGACCCCCGAGCTGGAGCGCGGACTGCGCGGGCTCGCCGGAAGCCACGGCGTGAGCATGTTCATGGTGGCCCAGGCGGCGGTGGCCACGCTGCTGCACCGGCTGGGAGCGGGGGAGGACATCCCCCTCGGCGCGCCGATCTCCGGACGTACCGACGAGAGCCTGGAGGACCTGGTCGGGTTCTTCGTCAACTCCCTCGTGCTGCGCACCGACCTGTCCGGCGCGCCGAGCTTCGGCGAGCTGCTGGCGCGCGTGCGGGACACCGATCTGGCCGCCTACGAGCACCAGGACCTGCCGTTCGAGCGGCTGGTGGAGGCGATCAACCCCACCCGCTCGCTCGCCAGGCACCCGCTGTTCCAGGTGATGGTCGTCTACCTGGCCGACCAGGGCGGGGCTCCGGGCTTCCCGGGGCTCGACGCGCGACCCGAGCCGCTCGGCCAGGAGACCGCGAAGTTCGACCTGAGCTTCGACTTCGCCGAGCGGGGCGACGGCGAGGGCATCGAGGGCTGGATCGAGTACAGCGCCGACCTGTTCGACCACGACACGGTGGAGCGGCTCGCGGAACGGCTCGTACGGCTGCTGGAGCAGGTGGTCGCCGACCCCGGCCTTCCCGTGCGGCACCTGGAGATCATGGACGGGCCGGAGCGCCGGCTCGTCGTGGGCGAGTGGAACGACACCGCGCGGCCGGTGGAGGCCACCACGCTGCCCGAGCTGTTCCGCGCCCAGGTGGCGCGGACGCCCGATGCGCTCGCCCTGGTCTGCGGCGACGAGCGCCTGACCTACGCGGAGCTGGACGCCAGGGTCGAGCGCGCGGCGCGGGCGCTGGCCGCGATGGGCGCCGGTCCCGAGCGAACGGTGGCGGTGGCGCTGCCACGTTCGGCCGAGCTGGTGGTCGCCCTGCTGGCGGTGCAGCGGGCGGGCGCGGCGTACCTGCCGCTGGACGCCGGCTACCCGCGCGAGCGCGTCGAGCTCATGCTGGCGGACGCCCGCCCGGTCTGCGTGCTGCGGGACGGGCTGCCCGACGGCCCCTCGGGCGAGCTGCCCGCGTCGTACGACCCCCGGCACCCGGCCTACGTGATCTACACCTCCGGGTCCACCGGCAGGCCGAAGGGCGTGGTGGTGCCGCACGAGGGCATCGTCAACCGCCTGCTGTGGATGCGGGACGAGTACGGCCTGACCGCTTCCGACCGCGTGCTGCAGAAGACGCCGTCCAGCTTCGACGTGTCGGTGTGGGAGTTCTTCTGGCCCCTGATCACCGGGGCGGCGCTGGTGGTGGCGAGGCCGGAGGGCCACAAGGACCCGGCGTACCTGGCCGGGCTGATCCAGGACGAGCGGGTCACCACGGTGCACTTCGTACCTTCGATGCTGCGGGCGTTCCTGGAGGATCCGGGCGCGGCGCGGTGCACGGGGCTGCGCCGGGTGATGTGCAGCGGCGAGGCACTGCCGGCCGACCTGGCCTCCCGGTTCCACGCCGTGCTCCCCGCGGAGCTGCACAACCTGTACGGGCCGACCGAGGCATCCGTCGACGTGACCTCGGTCCGGGTGCTCCCCGGGGCCGTCGCCGTGCCGATCGGGCGGCCGGTGTGGAACACGCGGACGTACGTGCTGGACGCGGCGCTGCGCCCGGTGCCGCCGGGTGTGGCGGGAGAGCTGTACCTTTCGGGCGTCCAGCTCGCCCGGGGGTACCTCGGCCGGCCGGGCCTGACCGGCGAGCGTTTCGTCGCCGACCCGTACGGGCCGTCCGGCACGCGCATGTACCGGACGGGCGACCTGGCGCGCTGGAGCCGTGACGGGTCGCTGGAGTTCCTCGGAAGGGCCGACGACCAGGTCAAGATCCGCGGCTTCAGAATCGAGCTCGGAGAGATCGAGACGGTCCTGTCCCGCCACGAGGCGGTGGCCCAAGCCGTGGTGATCGCCCACAACCAACACCTGATCGCCTACCTCACCCCCACCTCAGCCACCCAGGCTTCCGTCACTCCGGGCTCAGTCGACCCCGGCTCCGTCACTCCGGGCTATGGCCAGGCGGGGCTCGGTGACGTGGGTCCCGGTTCGGGCTCCGCGATACCCGGGTCCGCGGTGCTGCGGGAGTACGTCGCGGCCGTGTTGCCCGAGTACATGGTTCCCGCCGCCTTCGTCGTGCTCGATGCCCTTCCGCTCACCCCGAACGGCAAGCTCGACCGCAAGGCCCTGCCGGAGTTCGACTTCGCCACCGAGGTCTCCGGCACCCTTCCGAGCACCCCGCGCGAGGAACTGCTCTGCGGGCTGTTCGCCGACGTGCTCGGCCTGGAACGCGTCGGCGCCGAGGACGACTTCTTCACCCTCGGCGGCGACAGCATCGTCGCCATGCAGCTCGTCGGCCGGGCGCGCGGAGCCGGGCTGGTGATCAGTCCCCGGGACGTCTTCCGGCACAAGACGGTCGCGTCGCTGGCCGCCGTCGCCGGAGTGCCCGGCACTGCGAACGGCACTGCGAACGGCTCCTTGGACGGCTCCTTGGACGGCGGTATCCACAGCACCCTGGACGGCACGGCGTCGCCCGCCGCGCTTGTCACTCTCACCGAGGGCGAGCGTGCCGAGCTGCCGGTCACGGATGTCGCGGGCGTCCTGCCGCTCACGCCGCTCCAGGCGGGCCTGCTGTTCCACGCCTCGTTCGACTCTGGGGACGACGGGCCGGACGTCTACACGGTCCAGGTGTCGTACGAGATCGACGGCCCGCTGGACGCCGCCCGGCTGCGCGAGGCCGGGCAGGCACTGCTCGACCGGCACGACAACCTCCGCGCCGGATTCCGGTACCTGTCCTCCGGCCGTCCGGTGGCCGTCGTGCCGCGTACGGTCGCCCTGCCCTGGCGTGAGGTCGACCTCTCGGAGCTCGGCGAGCCCGCTCGGGAAGCCCGGTGGACCCGCTACCTCGCTCAGGAGCGGCGCCGGTTCACACCGTCCGAGCCGCCGCTCCTGCGGCTGATGCTCGTGCGCCTCGGGCCAGGCCGCCACCGCCTGATCCTGTCCCACCAGCACCTTCTGCTGGACGGCTGGTCGATCCCGCAGCTCATGCGCGAGCTGGGTGATCTGTACGCGCACGGCCCGGGCTCCGGTTCGCCGGCCGCGGCGCCGTACCGGGAGTACCTCGCGTGGCTGGCGCGGCAGGACGCGGGTGTCACGGCCGATGCCTGGGCCGAGGCGCTGGACGGTCTGGAGGATCCCACCCACCTGGCGCCCGCCGACCCGAACCGGGCTCCGGTCGTGCCGGAGACGCACACCACGCACGTCACCCGGGAGGTGACCGAGGCCCTGTCGGCCCTCGCCCGCTCGCGCGGGCTGACGGTCAACACCCTGGTCCAGGGCGCCTGGAGCATCCTGCTGTCCCGGCTCACCGGCCGCGACGACGTGGTCTTCGGCGCGACCGTCTCCGGGCGCCCCCCGGAGCTGGACGGTGTCGAGTCGATGATCGGCCTGTTCATCAACACGATCCCGGTGCGCGTCCGCGTCCGTGACGGCGAGAGCCTGGCGGCGTTCCTCGACCGCCTCCAGGACGAGCAGTCGCGGCTCATCGCCCACCAGCACGCCGGGCTGGCCGATGTCCAACGCAGGGCTGGGCTGGGCGACCTGTTCGACACGCTGATCGTCTTCGAGTCGTACCCCGACGCAGGGGGGCCCGCGCTCGGGGCCGGTGACGGCCTGCGCACCGCCGTGCTCGACCACCAGGACTCGACCCACTACCCGTTCACCTGGGCGGTGGAGCCCGGGGATCGCCTCGTCCTGACCGCCGAGTACCGCCCCGACCTGTTCGACCGTACGACGGCCGAGCGGATGGCCGCGTCGATGGTGCGGCTCTTCGAGGCGATGACGGCCGACGCGGACCAGCCTGTCGGCGGCGTCGACATCCTCACCCCCGCCGACCGCCACACCATCCTCCGCACCTGGAACGACACCACCAAGCCACAACCCTCCGACGCCGGCACGGTTTCTGGGCTGTTCGAGGCGCAGGTGGGTGAGAGCCCGGATGCCGTCGCCGTGGTGTCGGGGACGGTCGGCTGGACCTTCCGGGAGCTGAACGAGCGGGCCAACCGGCTCGCGCGGCTGCTCGTCGAGGAGGGCGCGGGGCCGGAGCGGATCGTCGCCCTGTCGCTGCCGCGCTCGGCGGACTTCATACTGGCCATCCTCGCCGTGCTGAAGTCCGGCGCCGCCTACCTGCCCGTGGACGCGGACCTGCCCGCCGAGCGGGTGCTCGACATGCTCCGCGACGCCAGGCCCGTCCTCCTCCTGACCAGCGACGAGTTCGCCACCGTGCTGCCGGACGGCGGTGTCCCGACGCTACGGCTGGACACCCGGCAGACCGCCGCACGCCTCGCCGCCCGACCCGGGGACGACCTCACCACCACCCCCGACCCGCGCCACCCGGCGTACGTGATCTACACCTCCGGTTCCACCGGCCTGCCCAAGGGCGTGGTGGTCTGCCACAGCAGCGTCGTCAACCTCTTCCACAGCCATCGCCGGACCCTCCACGACCCGGCCAAGGCCGCCACCGGCCGCCGTCACCTGCGTGTCGGCCACGCGTGGTCGTTCTCGTTCGACGCGTCATGGCAGCCGCAGCTGTGGCTGCTGGACGGGCACGCGCTGCACGTCCTTCCCGACGAGACGCGCCGCGACCCCGAGTTGACGGCCGCCGCCATCCGGGATCAGGGGCTGGACTTCATCGAGGTCACCCCGTCGTTCTTCGCCCAGATGGCCGACGCCGGCCTGATCGGGGACGGCGAGTGCCCGCTGGCCGTGGTCGGTGTCGGCGGTGAGGCGGTGCCGGACTCGCTCTGGAGCGACCTGGCCGGTCTGCGGTCCACGGAGGCGTTCAACCTCTACGGCCCCACGGAGGCCACCGTGGACGCCCTGGTCGCGCGCGTCCGCGACAGCGGGTCCCCGCTGGTAGGCCGCCCGGTCGGCAACACCCGCGCCTATGTGCTCGACGCCGGCCTGCGGCCCGTCCCGCCCGGTGTCACCGGTGAGCTGTACCTCGGCGGCGCGGGCCTGGCCCGGGGCTACCTCGGCCGTCCGGGCCTGACCGGCGAGCGCTTCGTCGCCGACCCGTACGGGGAGCTGTCCGGCGAGGCGGGGGCGCGCATGTACCGTACCGGCGACCTGGCCCGCTGGACCGCCGATGGGCGGCTGGAGTACGGCGGACGAGCCGACGACCAGGTGAAGATCCGCGGCTTCCGCGTCGAGCCCGCCGAGATCGAGGCCGTGCTGGACCGGCACGAGTCCGTGGCCCAGGTCGTGGTCGTGGCCCGGGAGGACCGCCCTCGCGTCAAGCGACTGGTCGCCTATGTGGTCCCGGCGGAGAACCCCGGACCTGTCGATCCGGCCGCGTTGCGTGCGCATGTCGCGGCCTCCCTGCCGGAGTACATGGTGCCCGCGGCGGTGGTCGTCCTGGACGGGCTGCCGCTGCTGCCCAACGGCAAGCTCGACCGCAAGGCGCTCCCGGCGCCGGTCTTCACCGCGCGCGGCGGAGGGCGCGGGCCGGCCGACGACGTCGAGCGCGCCCTGCTGGCGGTCGTCGCGGAGGTGCTCGGCCTGCCCGAGGCCGGTGTCGACGACGACTTCTTCACTCTCGGCGGGGACAGCATCGTCGCGATGCAGTTCGTCAGCCGGGCACGCGCCGCCGGTCTGCGGATCACCCCGCGCCAGGTGTTCCAGCACCGTACGGTCGCGGCGCTGGCCACCGTCGCCGTCGTGCCGGGCCCGGACGCCGGCGGCCGTACGCACGACGACGGCACGGGCACGGTGCCGCTGACCCCGATCATGCACGCCATGCGGGAGCGCGGCGGCCCGATCAGTGGATACCACCAGGCGGCGCTGCTGCGGACTCCGGCCGACCTGGACGAGCGCGGACTCAGGTCCGTCCTCCAGGCCGTGGCCGACCGGCACGACATGCTCCGGTCCCGCCTGGTGCGCGCCCGTGGCGAATGGTCGTTGCGAGTTCCGGCCCCGGGCACGACCGATGTGGCGGCGTGGCTCGTGCGGGTGGACACGGTGGGAGCCGATGAGACGGCGCTTCGCAGGGCCATCGCCGAGCACGCCCACGCGGCTCGGGCACGCCTCGACCCGGACACCGGTCAGATGGTGCGGGCGGTCTGGTTCGACGCGGGCCGGGGCACCCCGGGGCGGCTGCTGCTGCTGGTCCACCACCTGGTGGTGGACGGCGTGTCCTGGCGCGTCGTCCTCCCCGACCTGGCCGCCGCCTGGCAGGACGTCGCGGCGGGCAGGCCCGCGGAGCTCCCGCCGGTCGACCTGTCGTTCCGCCGCTGGTCGGAGCTGCTGGGCGAGCGTGCCACGGACCCGGCCCGCGAGGACGAGCTCCCGCTGTGGACCTCGATCCTCTCTGAGGGCGACGCGATCTCCGTGGCCCCGGCGCTCGACCCGCGGCGGGATGTGGTCGCCACCACGCGCTACCTGTCCCTCACCCTGCCCGCCGACCGGACTGCCCCGCTGCTCAGCCGGGTGCCCGCCGCCTTCAAGGCGACCGTCAACGACGTGCTGCTGACCGCTCTGGCCCTGGCCGTCGCCGACTGGCATCGCCGGACGGACGGGCGGAGCCCCGGCAGCGCGGTACTGGTTGACCTGGAAGGCCACGGCCGCGAGGAGGAACTGGCGGGCAACGCGGACCTGTCGCGTACGGTCGGCTGGTTCACGAGCGTCGTCCCGGTTCGCCTGGATCCGGGCACTGTGGACCTGGCCGACGCGCTCGCCGGTGGGCCCGCGCTCGACGAGGCACTGGCCCGGATCAGGGCGCACCTCGCCTCGCTCCCGGCGGCGGGCATCGGGCACGGCCTGCTGCGGCACCTGAACCCGGTGACGGGGCCGGAGCTGGCACGGCTCGGCGAGCCTCAGATCGAGTTCAACTACATGGGCCGTTTCGGCCGTCCCGAGGCGACCGACTGGTCGTACGCGCCGGAGGACGACGCCGCCGACCTGGACGCGGATCCGGGCATGCCGATGTCGCACGCCCTGACCGTCAACGCCCTGACCGAGGACCACCCGGGCGGGCCGGAGCTGGCCGCCCACTGGTCCTTCGCGTCCGAGGTGATGTCCGAGGAGACGGTCCGGGATCTGGCCGGCACCTGGTTCCGGGTGCTGCGAGCCCTGGTCGACCGTGCCGAAGCGCTGGGCGACGACCGATGACCATCACATCCCTAGACCGATGACCACCGCATCCCTACCCAGATATTTCCGGAAGAGGAGAGAACCCGACATGAGCAACCCGTTCGAGAACCCCGACGGCGTCTACTCGGTACTGGTCAACGCCGAAGGCCAGCACAGCCTGTGGCCTGACTTCGCGGAGGTCCCGGCCGGGTGGACCGTCGCCCACGGACCCGCCACCCGCCAGGAGTGCCTGGACCACATCGAGGCCAACTGGACCGACATGCGCCCGAAGACCCTCGCGGAACAGGACGGCTGACCGCGCCGACCGCCTGGACGAAGCCCCCGGGGGGCGCGAAGAAGGGCTGGGCCGCGAGACGATTCGCGGCCCAGCCCTTTCCAGGTGTGTACGAAGCGGGCCGGCCCTCTCCGAGGGCCGGCCGTCAGGAGGACGGTTGCGTGACCTCGGTGGAGGGCGAGCCGTCGACGGCCGCCGCGAGCTGTGGTGCCAGCCGGTCGAGCGTGTACGGCAGGCTCAGCACCGAGACGAACGAGATGGCGTTGCCGTAGTCTCCGTTCTCCTTGACGAACACCTCACGGCCCTGCTCGACCACGTCCAGGTCGCCGTACAGCTTGTCGCCGTGCAGCTTGGCCGCGTCCGCCGCCGGGTCGGCGACGATCCAGACGATCGCGTCGGTGTCCAGCAGGTCGGTGCGCTCCTTGCTGATGTTGGCGCCGAACTCGTCGCCGATGGCCTTGTCCAGGCCGGACGGCAGCGTGAAGCCCAGCGAGCTCAGGATGCGCGAGCGGTTGTCCTGAGGCCCGTACACGAAGATGCCCTCGTACGGGGTGGCCATCACGGCGGTGGCGCCTGCGAACTCCGGGTGCTCGGCCTTCGCCGCCGTGAACCTGGCCTCGACGTCCTCGACCAGCTTCTTGGCCTCGGCCTCCTTGCCGAGCGACCTGCCGATGATCTCGGTCTGCCGCTGCCACGGGACGCCGTAGTCCGCGTACTCCTTGGGCTGGGCCACCACCGGGGCGATCTTCGACAGGGTCTCGTACTGGTCCTTCGTCAGCCCCGAGTACAGGGAGAGGATCAGGTCAGGGGCGAGCGAGGCGATCTTCTCCACCTGTGGTCCCGTGCCGGTGTCCTTCAGTACGGCCGGAAGGGCGCCGCCGCCCAGCTTGCCGGTGGCCCAGGGGCCGATGGCACCCGCGTACCCGCCCAGCCACTCGGTCGTGCCGACCGGCACCTCGCCGAGGGCCAGCACGGAGTCCTGGTCGGTCAGGCCGACCGTGACGATCCGCTTGGGCGCGGACGGGATGGTGACGCTGCCGTACTTGTGCTCGACGGTCACAGGGAAGGCACCGCTGTCCGACGCGGTGCCACCGGGATCGGCGGTGCCGGTGCCGGAATCGGAGCCGGAGCTGGAACCGCAGGCGGCGACGCCGCAGAGCAGCAGTACGGAGGTGAGTACCGCGGCGAGCCGGGTGCCTCTCATCGTGCGGGGCATCAGGGGGTCCTTCGTCTTCTCGTCAGATGGTCGGTGCGTCGTGCGCGGGGGGTTGTGGGGGAGCGCTGGAACGGGTGCCCGACCAGGCCTCCCAGAGGGCGGCATAGGTTCCGCCCGCGGCGCTGAGCTCGTCGTGGCCGCCGCTCTCCACGACCCGGCCGCCGTCCATGACGACGACGCGGTCGGCGGTCGCGGCCTGGGTGAGGCGGTGGGCCACTACGAGGGCGGTACGGCCCTCGATCGCCCGCAGGGTGGCGTTCTCCAGGGTGCGGGCCCCGGTGCTGCCCGCCTCGGCGGTGGCCTCGTCCAGCACGGCTATCGGCGGGTCGGCGAGGATCAGCCGGGCGAGGGCGAGCTGCTGCGTCTGCGTGGCGGTGAGGCGGTGGCCGCCCTCGCCGACGACCGTCCGCAGGCCGTCCGGCAACGCTTCCGCCCAGGTCAGGGCGTCTACGCCGGCGAGGGCCTCGCGCAGGTCGTCGTCGGCGGCGTCGGGCCGGGCCAGCCGCAGGTCGTCGGCCAGCGGTCCGGAGAAGACGTGCACCTCCTGGGTGACCAGCGCGACCGTGGGGCCGCTCGTCTCCCGCCCGGGGACCGTCAGCCGTACGGAACCGGTGGTCGGCCGGTGGATGCCGGCGATGAGCTTGGCGAGCGTGGTCTTGCCCGCGCCGCTGGCGCCGACCAGCGCCACCCGCTCGCCGGGACGCAGCACGAGGTCAACGTCATGCAGCACAGGCCGCCCCACCTCATACGCGTGCCCAACCCCCTTCACCATCACCACCGGACCCTGCGGCTCTGCGGGCTCCACCGGGTGCTCCGGCTGCCGATGTGACGGTTCGTCCGCGACGCCGACCAGGCGGGCGAGGCTCGCGGCGGCCGACTGGGCGTCGTCCACCAGGACGAGGGCGGAGTTGACCGGGGCGAACAGGCTGTGGAAGTACAGCGCCGCGGCGGTCGCCGTGCCGATGGACGTGGACCCGCTGCGAACCAGGAGGAATCCGACCACCAGCACCGCCGCCAGGCCGGTGTACTCGGCGAGGTGCAGGCGGCTGTAGAACCGCAGCACCAGCCGTACCCCGCGCATCGTCAGCTCGACCGCCGACCAGGAGCGCCGGGTCACCCGCTCGGTGTGCTCGGCTTCCAGGCGGAACGCGCGGACGGTGGCAGCGCCGCCGATGCTGTCCAGGAGTTGCTGCTGCTGGGCTCCGCTCGCGATGCGCTGCTCGGCGTACAGCGGCACGGCGTTGCGCACGTACCAGCGCGCGGTGTGCGCCTGGATCGGCACCGCCAGCAGCGCCGCGAGCAGGAACCGCCAGTCGAGCACGGCGAGCGCCCCGAGGGTGAGCACGATGGCCAGCAGCGCGCGGGCCAGTTCGGGAAGGGCGGTCCGCACCGCCTCGGCCACCTGCGAGACGTCACCGGTCACCCGGGAGGTGAGGTCGCCGGAACCGGCCTTCTCCACCTGTTCCAGCGGCAGCAGCAGGGCGCGTTCGACGAACCGCTCGCGCAGCCGGGCCAGCACGGTCTCCCCGAGCCGGGATATCAGCGACAGCCCGAGCGTGGTGCCGGCCCCCTGCGTCACCGCGACGAGCACCAGCAGCGTCGCGGGCAGGGTGAGGGTGTCGGCCGGGCTCCGGCCGGCGACGAGGTCGACGATGCGGCCGAGCAGCGGCTGCGTCAGCAGGCCGACCGCGGTGGCGGCCACCATCACCGCGAACCCGCAGGTGGCCAGCCCCCGGTGCGGCCGGAGCAGTTCCCGTACGGCCGCCCAGGTCCGCGCCGAACCGGCGGTGGGCAGCAACACCCGTCCCCCCTCCCGCTCGGTGCCGGCGGGGGTCGTGGTCGCGGTCGTCATGCGAGCACCGCCGTGCGGTAGGCGGCGTGGCGTCGTACCAGGTCGGCGTGCGGGGCCGTGTCGGTGACCCGGCCGTTGTGGAGCAGGGCCACGCGATCGGTCACCGCCAGCAGTGCGGGACTCGTGGTGACGAGGATCGTCGTGCGGCCCCGGCGGAACTCGCGGATACCCGTGGCGATGCGCGCCTCGGTGACCGCGTCGACCGCGGTGGTCGGGTCGTGGACCACCAGCACGGGTCGATCGGCGGCCAGGGCCCGGGCGAGGGCCACACGCTGGTGCTGCCCGCCGGACAGCGAGCGGCCCCGCTCACTGACCGCCGTGTCACCACCCTGCCGCGACGCCCGGACGATCTCGTCGGCCCCGGCCGCCGCCATCGCGCGAGTGAGGTCGTCGGTGCCGGGAGGTTCTGGCTTCGGGGGGGTGATGTTGTCGTGAAGGGTGCCCTCGAACAGCGCGGCGTCGTGCTCGGCGACCAGTATCGCCGTGCGGATGTCGGCCGGGTCCAGGTCGCGCAGCGGTATGCCGTCCAGCTCGACCACTCCGGTGTCGGGGTCCGCCTGGCGGCTGAGGCAGCGCAGCAGTGCCGTCGCGTCCGCCGGATCGGTCGCGGCCACACCGAGCACCTCGCCGGGTGCCACGTCCAGCTCCAGCTCGCGCAGCCCCCCGTGGCTGACCCCGCGCAGCCGTACCGCACCTCGTACGGGCCGCGGCAGGCGCGCGCCACCGGACGTCACGGCCGGCGGCGCGGCAAGGACCTCGGCGATACGTCGCGCGGACGCCCGGCTCTGGGCGAGGTCGGCGTTGACCCAGGAGAACACCTCCAGCGGCCCCAGCAGGAACAGCGCGAGGCCGACCGCGGAGACCAGCTGGCCCAGGCTGATGTCGCCCTGGGCGGCCAGCCGGCCGCCCACGAGCGCGACGACGGCGATGAAGCCTCCGGTCAGGGCGAGCACCATGCCGCTCTGCAGCGCCTCGGCCCGAGCCGCCCGCAGCGTGGCGACCAGCGAGTCACGGCTGGTGCGCCGGTAGCGGGCGACGGCCGCGGACTCCGCCCCGATGCCCTTGAGCACGCGAAGGCCGGCCACCAGGTCGGTGGCGATGCCGGACGCGTGCGCGGCACGCTCCTGCTCGGCCTCGCTGCGGCGCTCCAGCGGCTTGCTGAGCAGGTGCCCGAGCCAGAGCAGCACCGGGGTGCCGACCAGGACCGTCAGGCCGAGCGGCACCGAGGTCCGCAGCAGCACGACAGCGCCGACGAGCAGTCCCACCAGCGCCGATATCCCGAACATCAACGCCATGTTCACGGCGCCGACGCGCTTGGCGTCCTCGGTGGCGATGGTGGCCAGCGTGCCAGGCAGCCTGCCGTTCTCCGCCCCGCCGCCCGGGTCGAGCACGCGCCGTACGAGCTGGACGCGCAGCACGTGAGCGGCCTGCTCGGCGGCTCGTTCCCCGGCCCGGGCGCCGAAACGGAAGCTGAACGACAGCCCCACGTAGACGACGGCGAGTACCGCGAGCCAGCGCAGCAGCGCGCCCGCGTCGCCCTCGGCCACGGCCTGGTCGATCACGATGCCGATCAGGACCGGGACCAGTGCCTCCCCGGCCTGGTGGGCGGCTCCGAGCACCGAGCCGAGCGTGACATCCCGCCGTTGCCCTCGGATGGCGCGTCGCAGAACATGCCGCCCCGACGCACCCATCCGCACTCCTTCGGAACACCGGCCAAGAACTTAGGTAAGGCTAGCCTATGTTCATGCCTCCGAACCACCCCTGATGCCTTGGCCGGTGTCGGGGTGTGGCGTGGGTCAGGGCTGGGGGAAGGAGGTGGGGTCGAAGTCGGCGGGGCCGAAGATCCGGCGGATCTCGGACTCGCCCTCCCAGCCCGGCCAGTTGTCCCGGTGGATCTCAATGAAGCGCCTCGCCGCCGCGACGGCCTCTTCCTTGGAGGCCACCTCCATCATCGCGTAGCTGGCGATCAGCTCCTTGGACTCGGTGAAGGGACCGTCGGTCACGGTCAGCTTCCCTCCGGCCAGCCGGACACGGGCGCCGGTGACACTCGGCGCGAGGCCCGCGGTGTCGAGCAGCACCCCCGCCTTGGCCGACTCCTCGCCGTACGCGGCTATGGCGTCCATGAGCTCCTTGGGCGGCGCGCCCAGCGTGGAGTTCTCTTCGGTCCTGAGGAGCAGCAGGTATCGCATCGTCGTTCTCCCTCTTGGTCCGGGTCCGGCGCGGTGCCTTCGGACCCGCTCAACTGGTTCTACCTGTGCGTCGACCGAGGGAGGGCCGGATCGACAGGCCGGGAGAATTTTTTTCAGCGGTCGCGACGGCTGTGCGTGACGATCGTCGTCAGGACGAGCAGGGCGGCGGCCGGAGGGCCGATGACCCACATGGGCCAGAAGTACACCAGGGAGCCGTCGGACAGGCTGACCAGGACCCAGACGGTCAGGTTGATCATGACCTTGACGGCCCAGATCGTCCAGACCACCCTGAGCCACCTCGGCAGGGTGGCTTCCTCCCCGGAGGAGGCGGGCACGACCTGGGGAGCCGCCGGAGCCGCCGCCACCGGGCCGGGCGCCGAGGCCGGCAGGTCGACGAACAGGTCGGCGAGGTCGCCGTAGGTCACCGACTGGTAGGCACGGCCCAGTCGATCGTCGTACTCCTGAAGATTGAGGCGGCCCTCGGTCACCGCCGAGCCGAGCCGCTCGGCGGCGGCCTCGCGATCACTGTCCGAAACCCGCACGTCGCGCCGCTCGTCCATCCTCTGCCTTCTCCCGGTTCCAGGGGTCACGACCCGGGCCGCGCCGAGGCGGGCCCGCGTCGAAGTACTCGGTTCACGACACCGGCTCGCGCCGTTCCGTGGTCTCTCGCGCGACGAGGCGGTCGATGTCGGCCCGCTCGCCGGGCCGGGTGTTGCGGTCGGCGAGCCGGCGTCCGGCCAGGGCGCTCAGGTACGGCCGGGCGGCCTCGCGGTCGACGCTTTCGAGGAACGCGGCGAGCACCACGTCGCGCCCCGCCTCCTCGTCCGGTCCGGAGACCGGCGCGGTCGCCATGGCGAGCCACGTGCACGCCACGTCGGCCCCCGCCGCGCCCCTGCCGGCGTTCGCCCAGTCGATGACCTTCGGGCCGTCGCCGGTGACGAGCACGTTGAGCGGGTGGAGGTCCAGGTGGAGCAGGCTGTTCCCCGGGCATCCCCCGGCCGCGGGCAGCCAGCCCGGTGCCCGTACGGCCGCCAGCCGGCGAAGGAGGTCGGCGAGAAGACGGCCGTGGGCCCGCATGCGCGACGGCTCCCGTAGGCCGTCCTCCATCAGGTTGGACCCCTCGACGCGCTCCATGAGGATGTCGGGTCCTTCGGCGTCGAAGACCTCGGGCGCGGGGAAGCCGTGCCTGCGCGCGTGGCGCATGACCGAAGCCTCCCGCTCCAGGTTGCGACCGTCGCGGGCCCGCCGGACCACCTTGCCGGTTCCGGCCTCGAAGATGTGACAGTCACGTCCGGACGCGATGAGCGATCCCACCTGCATATCGTCAGATTAGGAGGTAAAGGTAGGTAATGCCAGGTATCTGACCGCCACCCCGATGGCAACAAGTTACGGGGATTGGCTGCCACCGCACGCCCGGCCTCCGTCCATCTACAATCCACCACCAATTTGAACAAACCACATAAAAATCGCCAGACCGCCCTTTTCCTCCGAATACGCGAAAAATCAGTTGAATGCGTGGTTCGTGGATTCGGGTGCCGGGGCCGAGAGGCCGTCCGCGAGCCTGGCCGGCAGCTCGGTGCGGCGGGTGACGTTGAGCTTGCGATAGATGCGCGTGAGGTGCTGTTCCACCGTGCTCATCGTGATGAAGAGCTTCCTCGATATCTCGCGGTTGGTGTACCCCTCCGCCGCCAGCGCCGCCACGCGCCGCTCGGCGTCGCTCATGATCGCGGTCACGCCGGAGGACGAGCCGGGGTCGGGCTCGTCGTCCTCGGCACCGCGAGACAGGGCCCGGATGAGGGGCTCGGCGTGACACTCCTGCGCGAGCACCCGGGTACGCCGCCCGAAGATCTCCGCCTGCCGGTACTCCCCGCTCGCCTGGTAGGCCTCGGTGAGGTCGAAGAGCGTACGGGCGAGCTGGTACCGGTCGCCGCCGGACTGCAGGAGGTCGGCCGACCTGCGGAGCAGCGTCGCCCGGTGGCGCAGCTCGCTCACCGAGGCCAGCAGGCGCGTCGCGATGCCCTGTGCCCGCTTGGAGCGGGAGTCGCACCGCGAGAGCTGGTCGTTGACCAGGCGCACGGCCTCGTCCGGCTCACCGAGGCGGATCAGCGCCTCGGCCGCGTCCGTGCGCCACGCGATGAACCCCGGGACGTCCAGCTTCCACCTGCTCATGAGCTCGCCGCAGAGCCGGAAGTCCCGCAGCGCCTGCTGGGGCTGGTCCGCCATGAGGTTGAAGCGGCCCTTCGCGTGCAGGTACTGCAGGCCGTACCTGGTCTCCAGCATCGCCTCGGGCACCGGCTGGTTGAAGTGCTGGAGGTACTCGTCCAGCTTGCCCATGGCGGCCCCGGCGAGCAGGAGGCTGCCCAGCGGCCCCCCGACGGTCACTCCCCAGCTGCCGGCCGGGATGAGCTCCAGAGCCCTCTGAGCGTCCTGCGCCGCCCCCGCCAGGTCGCCCCTGCGGAGGCCGATCTCCGCCCGGATGGCGGACAGCCGGGCCTGGCGGCTCGGCGCGCGTCGTGACTCCGCCTCGTCGATGAAGGCGTCGCACCACGGGGCCGCCTTGCCGGGCAGATCGGCGTAGGTCAGCGCCAGGAGCGCGGTCTCCACCGTGTCCAGGGTCATCTCGTCCAGGCGCGAGCCGCGCAGGATGAGCTCGGCCGTCGCCACGGTGTCCTCGCGCGGCCCCTCGGTCATCACGCTCGCCAGCGCGTCCGCGGCCTCCATACGGCGGCCGACCCGCAGGGACGAGGCGGCGGCGACCGTCCGCTCCCGGCCGACCTCCGGCAGATGCGTGAGGAACGAGGGGTACAGGGTCCTGAACCAGGGACGCGCCGCGGCGAGCTCCGCCGCGCTCTCCTGGTCGAGCTTCTCGCGCTCCTTCAGGTGGGCGAGCACCTCCCTGGCGTCGTCGACGTGGCCGTGCCACAGCAGGGCCTTCGCGAGCACCACCGCGTCGCCGCCGCCGAGGTAGCCCTTGTGCAGGGCGTCGGTCAGCTCCGCGAGGTGGCCCGCGGGAGTGCTGGGGTTGATCCGCCACTCCGCCCGCATGAGCGCGGTGGCGATCCTCGCGCGCCGCCGCTCGTCTCCGCAGGCGCGCCAGGCGAGCTTGAGGTACTCGATGGCCGACTCGACGCCGTCGTCGCGCAGCGCCTGCCGCGCCGCCTCCTCCAGGACCGACAGGGCCCAGGGGTCCCCCGCGTGGCTCGCGTGGAGCAGGTGCTCGGCCACCACGACCGGGGGAGACCCCTCCTCGTACGTCAGCTCCGCGGCCCGGCGGTGCAGGGCTATGCGCTCGGAGGCGTCCAGTTCGGCGAGCACGGCGGACCTGGCGATCTCGTGACGGAAGCGGCC
Source organism: Sphaerisporangium viridialbum (assembly GCF_049674955.1). Lineage (GTDB taxonomy): Bacteria > Actinomycetota > Actinomycetes > Streptosporangiales > Streptosporangiaceae > Sphaerisporangium > Sphaerisporangium viridialbum. The sequence goes on from NZ_CP187232.1 coordinate 1,675,781, forward strand.
TTCCCCCAGCACGCCGGCGTCGCCCAGCGCCTGGATCGAGGTGGACACCGCCACCTTGCTCTCGCCGAGCAACGGGCCGACCGAGGAGGCGTCGCCGAGGACCGCGAGCCCTCTGGCGACGAGCGACATGCGGCGGTCCGCGCGGCGCAGGTAGGCCACGATGGCCTCGCCGTACCTCTGGCCGGGGGAGCCGGTGGCCTGGTGATCCTCCAGGAGCGCGTCGATCAGCAGCCGGTTGCCGCCGCTCAGCGCGTGGCACTCGGCCGCGAACCGCCTGGCGGCCTCGGCGCCCGCCCTGTCGGTCACCCTCTCCTCCACGCCCGCGAGGTTCAGGTGGGCGAGCCGGATCGGACGGCAGTGCGGCTGCCGCAGCACCTCCGTGTGGAAGAGGGACTGGAGGTGCGCGCTCGGGTCGGGCGCGCTGAACACCAGCATGACGTCGGCGAACTTCACCCGCCGCGCGAGGTAGGCGAGGCACAGCTGCGACGCGCGGTCGGCGTAGTGGACGTCGTCCACGGCGATCACCAGCGGGCACCGCTCGGACAGCTCCAGCAGCACCGTGCACAGCGCGTCGACGATCTGCACGTCCACGTGCTCGATGGCCTCGGCACGCGGGTCGTTCGACATCTGTGAGCGCGCGCCCTCGTGCAGCAGGCCCAGCGTCGCCGCCCGCTGCTCTTCGGTCAGGGGCGCGCCGTGGACGAGCTGGGACAGCACGCCGAGCGGGAGTCCGCTCTCGGCGCGCGAGCCCGTCGCGGTGAGGGGCAGCGCGCCGTGGTCGAACGCCCGCTCGGTGAACGCGTACAGCAGCTCGCTCTTGCCGGTCGCGATCGCCCCCGTCACCATCGCGATCCTGCCCTTGCCCGCCACCACCTCGGCCAGCAGCTCCCGAAGGGAGGTCATGCCCTTCCGCTGGTCGTCTACGGCCATGATCGGCCTCCACCGTCCGCTCGGAGTCCGGCCGCCGCCAGGGGGCGGCGCTGTTCGGGTACGTTCACCTCGCGGTCCGCCTCGACGGCCGCGAGGTCTCCCTCGCGGGAGAGCCGCGCGCCCGCCACGCGTACGGCCGACAGCGCCGCCGTCGCGACGTCCCTGTCGATGCCGGCGCCCCAGGCCACGGCGCCGTCGGCGCGGCACTCGGCGTAGATCACGGTCTCGTCCCGCGACCGGCCGTCGAACACGGCGCGCTCCGGCGTCAGGTCGTCGTTGTCGAGAGGGAGCCCGGTGCGGTGCACGACGCGCACCTGGACGCCGTGGCGGCCGAGCACCGAGCCGAGGGTGCGGAAGGCGTCCGCCTGGGGCCCGCTGACGTCGAACCGCCCGTCGACGTACAGCGACGCGATCACGTGCTCCCACCCCGGCAGCGGGTCCGACGGGTCCACGCGGAGGAGGTACTCCTCCATGAACAGCGCTCCGATGCCGCTCGGCGAGAGCTCGCCGCCCAGCTCGTCCACCCGCGCCTGCACCTTGGCCGCCAGCTCGATCTGGAGCCCCCGCGGCAGGTTGAGCCCGTGCCAGGCGCTCATGACGTACGCGACGCCGCCCTTGCCCGACTGGCTGTTGACCCGCACGACGGCCTCGTACGTGCGGCCCACGTCCTTGGGGTCGACCGGCAGGTACGGCATGCGCCAGGGCAGGTCGCCCGCGTCGGCGCCGGCCTCGGCCGCCCGCCGCTCCAGCTCGTCGAACCCCTTCTTGATGGCATCCTGGTGGGACCCCGAGAAGGCGCTGTAGACGAGGTCCCCGCCATAGGGGTGCCGGGGGTGCACGGGCAGCTCGTTGCAGAGCTCGACGGTGCGGCGCACCTCGTTGATGTCGGAGAAGTCGACGCCCGGGTCGACCCCGTGGGCGTAGAGGTTCATGCCGAGCGTCACCAGGCAGACGTTGCCGGCGCGCTCGCCGTTGCCGAACAGGCAGCCCTCGACGCGCTCGGCGCCCGCGAGCATGGCCAGCTCCGCCGCCGCGACCCCGGTGCCCCGGTCGTTGTGCGGGTGGACGGACAGGCACACGTGCTCCCGCCGGGAGAGGTTGCGGCCGAGCCACTCGATCTGGTCGGCGAAGACGTTGGGCAGCGACCGCTCCACCGTCGTCGGGAAGTTGAGGATGATCCCCCGGTCGGGCCCGGGCTGCCAGACGTCCATGACGGCCTCGCAGACCTCCAGGGAGAAGTCCGGCTCGGTCTCGTTGAAGAGCTCGGGGGAGTACTGGTACCCGAGGTCGCAGTCGTGGAGGGTCCGCTCGGCGTACTTCATCATCAGCCGGGTGCCCTGCACGGCGAGGTCCTTGCACTCCGCGCGGGTCATCCCGAAGACCATCCGCCGGAACAGCGGGGACGTGGCGTTGTAGATGTGGATCGTCGCCCGGGGCGCGCCCGCGAGGCACTCGACGGTGCCTCTGATCAGTTCGTCGCGGGCCTGGGTGAGAACCGAGATGCGCACATCGTCGGGAATTCGGTCGCGCGTGATGAGCATTCGCACGAAGTCGTGGTCATTCCGGCTGGCGACCGGAAAACCGACCTCGATCTCTTTGTAGCCCATGTTGACAAGGAGGTCGAACATCATGAGCTTGCGCTCGGGTGTCATGGGGTTGGCGAGCGACTGGTTGCCGTCCCTGAGGTCCGTGGACAACCAGCGCGGAGCGGAGACGATGCGATTGCCCGGCCAGGTGCGGTCGGTCAGGGCGACGGGAGTGAAACCCGCGTAGCGCTCGACGCCTTTCATCGTCAAACTTCCTTTCCTGAATGACTCACGGCGGGAGAGTTCGGCTGAAGATTCTTGATGTCGAATGTGGGCTCCACGCCGAGCTCGGCGTCCAGCAGCGCGCGGAGGCCCTCGTAGGCCCGGAAGGCGTCGGTGCGCCGGCCCGCCCGGCTGAGCGAGGTGATGAGCTGGGCGTGGAAGTTCTCGTTGAGGGGATGGGCGGCGACCAGCACGCGCAGTTCCTCGATGAGCTCCCCGTGCAGGCCCTGCAGGATCCTGGCGTCCATGTGCATCTCCAGCGCGCGCAACCGCTGCTCCTCCAGGGCGGTCGCGTGCGGGCCGAGCACGGCTCCCCGTCTTACGTCCGCGAGCGCGGGGCCCGACCACAGGTCCAGGGCCTTGCGCAGCACCTGCTCGGCGGTCGCGTGGTCGCCGGCGCGGTAGTGCCGTGCGCCCTCCTCGACGAGCCGGGGGAACACGAGCGCGTCGACGCGCTGCGGGTCCACGCGCAGCAGGTATCCCGGGGCCCGGGTGACGACCAGCCGCCCGGCGGGAGGGCCGACGCGGTCGAGAATCCGGCGGAGATGATAAATGTGGGTCTGCAGGGTGTTCAACTGGTCTTTCGGCGCCTCTTCCCCCCACAGCTCATTTACAAAGAGGTTGACATCGACGATCTTTCCCGGGTTGAGCGCCAGAAGTGAGAGGACCTGCCGGACCTTTGGCCCGCTGGGGGTGAAAGGGCGGTCGCGCTCGTCGAGCACCTCTATCGGCCCGAGTAGCTTGAAATCCGGCATCAGATTCCCTAAGGTGAAATTGCCCAGCCTCCGTCAGAGGCGGGAGCCCGCCTTTCTGGCGTTTTCCGCTGGCTTCAAGCTATAGGGGTGGGCGCGGCCCGACAATACGGGTGCCCGAGGAGATCGGCGCATATATCCGATGGTGGTACGGGTGGTATCCAAAGAATCAGTGCCGGCTACAACCTTCGGATCATCCTCTTAACGAGCCGCCGGGTTCGGGTAACAATCCGGGCATGACGAGCATATGGGCAACGAGGCAGGCCAACGGCGCTTCCGCCCTGCGGTCCGGTATTCGCGTGCTGGGGCTGTGCGTCGTCGAAGCGCGGCCGTCCGTCCTAGCGATTTCGATGCTCAGATTCCTGACGGGAGCCGTGCTCGCCGTGCCGGTCGCGGCCGTTCCCGACCCGGCGAGGGTGGCACAGGGGGCGGTGGCCTGGGTCCTGTCGACCCTCGCCATCTATCTCTTCAACGGGGTGACCGATGTCACCGAGGACCGGATCAACGGCTCCCGCAGGCCGATCGCCCGAGGCGATCTCGAACCGCGCGCCGCGATGACCGTCGTCCTGGTCGCGGCCGGTCTCTCGCTCGCCGCCACGCTGGGGCTGCCCGCCCAGGTGACATGGATGGTGGGGGCCAACCTGGTTCTCGGATACCTGTACTCCGGGCCGCCATTTCATCTGAAAAGCGGATCCGGAGCCACAATCATCGTGTTGTGCATCTCCGGTCTGCTCTCCTACTGGTGCGGGTTCTTCGTTTCCACGGGCGGTGAAAGGGTGTCCACGCCGCTCGAACTCATCGTGTTCGCGGTGGCCGCCACTTACTGGATGACACTTGTCGGAGTACCGGCCAAGGACTTGTCCGATATCGAGGGAGACGCCGCTGCCGGCCGGCGGACGATCGGCGTCACACTCGGAGAGCGGACGTCACGGTATGTGATGTCGGTCGCGGCGGCCGTGCTGGCGGCCGCATTCGGCGCCACCATCCTGATCCTCGGCATTCCGCTGATCGGCGCGTTCGTCGCCATGAGCGCGGGCGCCGCGGCGGTCATCGTGAGCGGTCGCGCCGCCTCCTCCAAGGGAAGTCGCCGTCATCAACGACGGCCTTACCGAGTGTTCATGGCGACGCAACACCTTGTGCACATTACCGCGCTGATCAGCAATATGTCATCCTATATGTTGCTTTAAAGACGTAGCTGCGAGATAGTTGGGGGCACGCGCGTCCCATGGCGGAGGGGACTTCCTTGGATGCGGCACCCGGGGCCAGGAACGACCCAGCGAGATTCGTCGACGCGTGCCGGAAAGAAATCCTTTCGGAATTCGAGGCCGAGCTGCAAGCCAGTGGCAACGTTCTCTCCTCGGACCCGCAGGCGACCCGCCAGGCCCTTATGACCGCCCACTACGTCCTCGACGATGTGGCGGCCATGCTGCGCGCCGGAAAAGTGCAGGTCAACGAGCTCTATAAATTCCACTCCTGGGAAGTCGGCAGTACTCGCGCCGCCAGCGGAGTTCACCCCAAGGCATCTCTTGAGGCCGGCTCACTTTTCTTCAGGACCGCTCTGGCCCACCTCGCACGGCGAATAGCGGTGGACACCGAGGCGCCCGGGGAGCTTTTCACGCTCGTGGCGACCGGAATGGAGGAGAGCCTCTCCCGGCGAATCCGTGAGGCGTCGGAGAGCTATCACGGCTTTCTCCTCAACCAGGTGCAGGAGGCCCAGGGAGAGGAGCGCCGCCGCATAGCGCGAGAGCTCCACGACCGCGTCGGCCACGGGATCAGCGTCGCGCACCAGCAACTGGCGCTGTCGGAGGTCCACCGGGCCACGGACCCCGCCAGAGCGTCTGCCAAGATCGCGGTCGCGCAGCAGGCCATCCAGGAGACCATGGAGAACCTGCGGCAGATGACGTCCGAGCTCTATCCCCAGGTGCCGGTGAAGAGTTTGGAGAAGGCGCTGCTCGGCTTCCTCGAAGCGGTGGAGGACGACCACGTCTCCGTCGGGCTCGACGTGAACGGTGACGAGTCGTGGGCCGAGCCAAGAGTGCTCGACCAGGCCTTTCTCATCGTCAGGGAAGCCGCCCGCAACGCGATAGCCCACGCGCGCCCCTCGGTGATCCTCATGCGGGTGGACATCGCTCCGCACGAGCTGCTCGCGTCCGTACAGGACAATGGGCAGGGCTTCGATCCGCTGCTCGCCCGGGTGCGCGGAGGCGTGGGTCTCGCTTCCATGCGCGAGCGCGCGGAGCTGCTCGGGGGCCGGGTGACCATCTCAAGCGAACCAGGGAACGGCTGCTTAGTCGAGCTCTTCATCCCCCTAAAGAGACAGTCCCATGAATCGGACGAATCGTAATAGCGGAATCTCCGTCGCCATCGTGGACGACCATGCGCTTTTCCGGGAAGGGCTGCGCGAGATCCTTGAGGCCGTCGAGGACATGGGCATCGTGGGTGAGGCCGGGGACTCCTCCTCCGCCCTGGCCCTCGTCGAGGAGACCCGGCCGGACGTGGTCCTGCTGGACGTCGAGATCCCCGGCGACGAGGTCACCGAGACCGTCACGCGGATACGGGAGATCTCGCCGGAGACCCAGATCATCATCCTGAGCATGTACGACGGGCCGCAGCTGCTCACCCGGCTCCTCGTGGCGGGCATCTGCGGCTACCTGCTCAAGAGCGTCCACCGCCACGAGCTGATCGCGGCGGTGCGGAGCGTCCACGAGGATCCCGGGAGGGTGGTGCTCGCGGTCTCGCGCCACAGCCTCGCCCAGGTGAAGGGGCCTCCTTCCGGCGTCCTGTCGAGCAAGGAGCAGGAGGTGCTCCAGCTGGCCGCCCAGGCGCTCAGCAACGGCCAGATCGCCCGGTGCCTCGGTCTCGCCGAGGCGACCGTGAAGCGGCACATGCGGAACATCTTCGTCAAGCTCAACGCGGTCTCCCGGATCGACGCGGTCAACAAGGCCCTCGCGGCCTCGCTCATCTCCCCTCAGAGCAGGAGCGACGGCGACTGATCGAACCTCACGGCGGGGAAGATCCTCGCCAGCCTGTCCCGCGTCGCGGGCGCGAGCTCCACGGCCGACGCGGCGAGGTTCATCTCCAGGTGCACAGGATCGCGGGTGCTCGGGACGGGGACGATGTGGTCGCCCTGGGAGAGCAGCCAGCCCAGGGCGAGGCGGCCGGCGCCGACGTCGAGCTGCGCCGCCGCCGCCTCGACCTCCCGCAGGGGGCCCACGCTCAGCCGCAGGTTCTCCGGCTGGAAACGGGGGTCCTCATGTCTCCAGTCGCCCGGGCCCAGCTGTACGGGGGAGCGGATGCGGCTGGTGAGGAAGCCCCGGCCGAGCGGGCGGGCGGCGACCACGGTGATGCCCATCTGCCGGGCGGCGGTGAGAAGGGCGGGCTGGGCGCGCAGCCCCCACAGCGAGTACTCGACGGCGACCGCGGTGACGGGGTGCACGGCGTGCGCCCGCCGTAGCTGCTGGGGTGTGCCGTTCGACAGGCCCACGTACCGGATCTTCCCCGCCGTCACGAGCCTGGACAGGCGGGCCATGCTCGCCTCCACCGGCACGCGCTCGTCCTGGCAGTGGAGGTAGTAGAGGTCGAGGGAGTCGATGCCGAGGCGTTCGAGGGAGGACTCGCAGGACCGCTCCAGGTAGTCGAGCCGCCCGTCGAACCTGGTGGGCCGCCCCGGCCGCGCGCGGCGCACGCCGCCTCGGGTGCAGACCACGACCTCGTGGGCCCTGCCGGCGACGGCCCGGCCCACCAGGCGTTCGACCTGGCCCGCGGCGTAGAAGCCGGCGGTGTCGATGAGGGTCACGCCCGCGTCGAGCGCCTTGCGGATCAGGCTGAGCGCCTCGGCGTTGTCGACGTGGCCGTAGGCGCCGGTGAGGGCAAGTGAGCCGAGTCCGATATTCGAGATGACCGGCCCTGTCTGTCCCAACCTCGTGTAACGCAAGTGGACCCCTTAGCCCGTCTATCCCAGACTCGTGCATTTCTAGTGATATCCGGCGTCGGTCAAAGTGTAGTCAAAGCTCGGTCAAAGTACAGTCAAAACGTGCAAATATCACTTACTTCGAAGGGTCCAGAGCATACAGCAGAGCAACAATTTAATTCGCTTATATGTATTAAATGGCATCACAGCACGGGCGATATTCATGATCCATGGGAACGGTCCTTTTTGATCGCCCCCGGAAAGGCCGCGCGGAAGGTGATCAAAAGGCTCCCGTGCGCACCCGGGAAACCGCGCGAGGCGCGTTTCGGGCCCCCGGCCCTAAGCGCGCGGAGAATCGCCCCCGCTCGCGGAGGTCAGGCTGTACAGGCAGGCGCTGAGCGTGCGCGCCTGCACGTTCACGTAGTAGCTGTGCCGGAGGAGCTCTCCAAGCTGGTGCAGGGTGAGCCACCGGAAGTCCGGATGGCCGAGCGTGGGGTCCAGGTCCGTCTCGACGATGAGGTAGCGGTTCCTGGCACTGTAGAAGCGCCCGCCCTCCTCCGACAGGATGGTGTCGAACCGGACGCGGCCGCGCCGGGCCCCGAGGATCTCGTCCAGGAAGAGCGGCCTGGCCTCGGGCGGCAGGTGGTCGTAGTTGCCCGGGGTGTACTGCACGGTCGGCGCCAGCTCCACGATGTCGGTGTTGCCCGGCTCGACCCGCGCGTTCACCAGGGCGTGGAGCACCCCGTCGATCTCGCGGACGAGGAACGCGATGACCCCCATGCCGACGGGCTCGATCATCGGCTGGGTCCAGTGGCCGACCTCGCGGCCGCTCGCGGCGACGCTCACGCCGATGACGTCGAAGAACCTGCCGGTCTCGTGGGAGATCTTCCCGCCGGCCCGGCGCCAGTGCCGCAGCCGGTTGAGCGGGATCCGCTCGGTCCTGATCTCCACCGTGGAACGGATGCCGGTGGTCCAGCTCAGGATCTCCTCGATGCGGTGCTGGCCGCCCTGGCCGGGATCGCAGGACCGGACGAGCGCGGCGCGGAACCCGTCGTCGCCGGAGCCCAGCGTCGCGGCCGTCCCCTCGCCGGAGAACGGCAGGCAGGCCAGCACCGTACGGGCGTCCATGTTCACCAGGTCCGGCACGGACAGCAGCTCGTGCACCTGCCCCAGTGTCAGCCAGCAGAAGCCGTCGATGAGTTCGACGTCCTCGGTGACCTCCACGACCATGTTCCTGTTGCGCTTGCGGTAGAACCAGGCCCCCTGTTCCGACTGCCGCACGTCGGCCAGCACGCGTCCGGAGGGGTTGCGGAAGTGGTCGAGGTAGGGCACCGGCCTGCCCTGGTGCACCCGCGTGTAGTTGCTGCGGGTGGCCTGCACCGTGGGGGACAGCTGGAGCCCGTTGTGGTTGCCCGGCTCGTTCTTGGCCTGCATGAGCAGGTGCAGGACGCCGTCGAACTCCTTGACCAGGATGCCGAGGATGCCGACCTCCGGCTGGTTGATGATCGGCTGCGTCCACGCCGCCACGGGACTTCCGGGGAGCCGGACGTCCAGCCCCTCGATGGTGAAGAACCTGCCGCTCCGGTGGACGATGTTCCCCGTCACCGCGTCGTGGCGCCAGCCGGCCAGCTCGTCGAGCGCCAGCCGGTCCACATTCATATATGAGTGCGCCGACAATTCGGAGAGCCAATGGCGGACGGCCGTGACGTGCCTGAAATGGGCCCCTCCCGAAAGAGCGGACTCGGCGATTCTCACCTGTGCCGGCTGGGCGGAGAGTGTGGGAATGGTGGGCTCCTAACGGGCGGCTCACACACGTGGCGGCCATCCACGCTCAACGGCGAACATGCCACGGCGGTATAGGCCCGCTCAACCCCCCTGTCGCATTCAGGAACCCCTATTCCGCCCTGCGCGGGGAAACAGGGGTTCTCCCCGGGTCGACCCCCTAATAGCCTCGGGATCCGATGGAGGTAAGGGCATTGCGAGGCGATCGGGGCGTTCATCGCTATGGGAGCCGCGGCTCGGGCGGGCTGGCAGCATGAAAATCTGATCATTAGAGTGGGCGCCATGACCGATCACGCGGAGATCCGGGCAGGCGACCGTGACCGGGACAACGTGGCCGAGACGCTGCGCGTCGCCCTCAGCGAGGGCCGCATCAGCATCGAAGAGCTGCACGAACGGCTCGACCGCACGTACGCGGCGCGCACCCGCGGAGAGCTGGACGTCATCGTGGCCGACCTGCCGCAGGCGGGCGATCTGCCCGCGCCACTGGCGGACACCTCCGACATACTGCGGCTCCACACGCGCGGCAGAAGGAACCTGAGGCAGACCGGATACTGGGTCGTCCCCCCGCACATCAGCGCCAAGGTCGCGTGGGGCAAGGTCAGGATCGACTTCACCCAGGCGATCTGCCACCACGGTGAGGTCTCCGTCGAGGTGGAGTGCGGACTCGGGGACATCGTGCTGTTGGTTCCGCACGGCTGGCGGGTCCGCGCCGACGAGGTGATCACCAGGTCGATGGGCAGCGTCCACAACAAGCCCCACCATCCCCCGGCTCCGGACGCGGTCACGCTGCGGCTCTTCGGTCACGTGCGGATCGGCGACGTCTGGGTGAGGTACCGCCGCCCTCGTGCCTGACAGTGGCCCGGCAGGGTGCCGCCGGTGGTGCGCGGGCCGTCCCGGTCGGCCGGGGATCGTCGACACTACCGAAGGAGTCAGTCATGTCATGCCGGGTCTGTTCGGGTCGGCTCACCGAGTTCGCGGACTTCGGGCGCCAGCCCGTCTCCGACGCGTTCGTCACCCCCGGCGACACCAGGGAGGAGTTCTCCTTCCGGCTCGCGGTAGGGATCTGCGAGACCTGCACGATGGTGCAGCTGCTTGAGGAGGTCCCCCGGGAGCGCATGTTCCACGAGGCCTACCCCTATCTCTCCTCCGGCTCCTCGGTCATGCGCGAGCACTTCCAGGCACTGGCCAAGAGCCTGCTGGCCACGGAGCTGTCGGGGCCCGACCCCTTCGTCGTCGAGCTCGGCTGCAACGACGGCACGATGCTCAGGAGCATCGCCGAGGCGGGCGTGCGGCACCTGGGCGTCGAGCCGTCCGGTGGGGTGGCCGACCTGGCCGCCTCCAAGGGGGTGCGGGTGGTCAAGGACTTCTTCGAGGAGGCGACCGCGCGCCGGATCCGCGACGCCGACGGCCCGGCGGACGTCATCTACGCCGCCAACACCCTGTGCCACATCCCGTACATGGAGTCGATCCTGAGCGGGGTCGACGCGCTGCTGCGGCCGGACGGCGTCTTCGTGTTCGAGGACCCCTACCTCGCGGACATCCTGGAGCGCGCCTCCTTCGACCAGATCTACGACGAGCACTTCTTCTACTTCGCCGCCGGGTCCGTGCAGGAGATGGCGCGGCGGTCGGGGTTCGAGCTGGTCGGCGTCGAGCGGCTGCCCGTGCATGGAGGCGAGGTCCGTTACACCCTCGCGCGCGCGGGCGCGAGGCGGCGGAGCCCGGCGGTGGACGAGCTGCTGGCCGCCGAGGCCTCGGCCGGGGTCACCGACCTGGCTACGCTCCGGGGGTTCGCCGCCCGCGTCGAGCGCACGCGCGACGAGCTCGTGGAGCTGCTGACCGGCCTGCGCGACAAGGGGGCCACGGTGGCCGGGTACGGCGCGACCGCCAAGAGCGCCACCGTGCTGAACTACTGCGGCATCGGGCCCGAGCTGGTGCCCTTCATCTGCGACACCACCCCCGCCAAGCAGGGCAGGCTCACGCCCGGATCGGGCATCCCGGTCAGGGGGCCCGAGGCGTTCGCGGGCCCCTACCCCGAGTACGCCGTGCTGTTCGCCTGGAACCACGCGGAAGAGATCATGGCCAAGGAACGGGCGTTCAGGGAGGCGGGCGGCAGGTGGATCCTGTACGTCCCCGAGGTGCGCCTTGTCTGACCCGGGCGGGCCGCTCGTCGTGGTCCTCGGCGCCTCGGGCTTCGTGGGCTCCGCCCTGGTCGAGAAGCTCGTCCTCCGTCGCGTGCGGCTGCGCCTGGTGGCGCGCCGGCTCTCGCCGGTCCCCGGCGGCGGCCCGGCGGAGGTCGACGTACGCCGCGCCGACCTCGCCGTCCCCGGCCAGGTCGCGGAGGCGGTCGCGGGGGCCGACGTCGTGGTCAACATGCTGCTGCACGGCGACTGGCGCACGGCCACGGACGCGGTGGACCAGGTGAACCGCGGTGTGGTGAGCGACATCGTCGAGACGATCCGGGCCGAGCGCGGGCCGGGCCCGCCGCCGGTCGTCCTGTTCCCCGGGTCGACGTCGCAGGCCGGCTCGCGGGTCCCGGCCCGCATCGACGGGACGGAGCCCGACGACCCCGAGACCCCCTACGACCGGCAGAAGACGGCCGCGGAGGGCCTGCTCAAGGCGGCCACGGCGCAGGGGGTGGTGCGCGGCGTCACGCTGCGCCTGCCCACGGTGTTCGGTGGCGGCGTCACGCCGGACGCCGACCGCGGCGTGGTCGCGGCGATGGCGCGCCGCGCCCTGGCCGGCGAGCCGCTCACCATGTGGGGCGACGGCGGCGTCGAGCGCGACCTGCTCTACGTCGGCGACACCGCCGAGGCCTTCCTGGCGGCGCTCGACCACGCGGACGCGCTCGCAGGCGGGCACTGGCTGCTCGGCACGGGCCGGGGCACGAGCGTCCGCGACCTGTTCACCGCCATCGCGGAGGCCGTGTCCGAGTACACCGGAGCCCCTCCCGTGCCCGTCATCTCCACACCACCGCCGGATGGGGCGACTCTCATGGACCTGAAGAGCGTGGTGGCCGATCCGGCCGCCTTCCGGCGGCGCACCGGCTGGACGGCGCGGGTGCCGCTCCAGGAGGCGCTGCGCCGCACGGTCGCCTCCGTGGCGGGCGGGCGGGCATGAGACACCGCGAGCTGGCGGTGACCGGCGCCTTCGAGTTCGTCCCCGAGACGTTCCCCGACGACCGCGGCGCCTTCGTCTCCACCTTCCAGGAGGCGGCTTTCGCCGAGGCGGTCGGGCACCCGCTGTTCCCGGTCGCGCAGGCCAGCCAGAGCACGTCGAAGCGGGGAGTGGTCCGGGGCGTCCACTACACCCTCGCACCGCCGGGGACGGCGAAGTACGTGTACTGCACCAGGGGCAGGGCGCTGGACATGGTGGTCGACCTCAGGGTGGGGTCGCCGACCTTCGGCCGCTGGGACCAGGTGGAGCTGGCCGGCGACACCTGCCGCTCGGTCTACCTCCCGCCGGGCGTCGGGCACGCCTTCGCCGCGCTCGACGACGACACGGTGGTGTGCTACCTGCTCTCGCAGGAGTACCGGAAGAAGAACGAGCTGGCGGTGTCGGTCTTCGACGCGGAGATCGGGCTGCGCCTTCCGTCCGGGCGGGACCCGATCCTGTCGGAGCGCGACATGCTGGCCCCCACGGTGTCCGGCGCCGCGGAGCGCGGCCTGCTGCCCCGGTACAAGGCCTGCCTGGCCGTCGAGAAGGGGTTCGGGCGGCCCTGAACCGGGAGGCTACAGGGTCTTCAGCACCTCGCGCAGCGTGGAGATGACCTTCTCCTGCACCTCGACCGGCAGCGAGGGGTACATCGGCAGGGAGAAGATCTGGCCGGCCAGCTCCTCGGTCACCGGCAGGCTGCCGCGCGCGTAACCGAGATGCGCGAAGCCGGACATGGTGTGGACCGGCCAGGGGTAGCTGATGTTGAGGTGGATGTCGTGCGCGCGCAGCGCCTCGATGATGTCGTCGCGCCGGGGATGCCGCACGACGTACAGGTAGTAGACGTGCTCGTTGCCCTCGGCGACCGAGGGGAGCACCAGCTCGGTGTCGCTGAGGCCCTCGGCGTAGCGCGCCGCCACGGCCCGCCTGCCGGCGATGTACCGGTCGAGCCTGCGGAGCTTGCGGCGCAGGATCTCGGCCTGCACCTCGTCCAGCCGGGAGTTGTGCCCCGGCGTCTCCACCACGTAGTACGTCTGCTCCATGCCGTAGTAGCGATGCCTGCGCAGGTTGGCGTCCACGGCGTCGTCGGAGGTGATCGTCGCCCCGCCGTCCCCGTAGGCGCCGAGCACCTTGGTCGGGTAGAAGGAGAACGCGGCCGCCGCGCCCGTCGACCCGGCCACCCTGCCGTGACGGCGGGCGCCGTGGGCCTGCGCGCAGTCCTCCAGGATCACCAGGTCGTGCCGGGCCGCGAGCCGTTCGAGCGGCGCCAGGTCCACGCACTGCCCGTACAGGTGGACGGGCAGCAGGCACCGGGTGCGCGGGGTGATGGCGGCCTCGACCTGGGAGACGTCCATCAGGTAGGTGTCCGGGTCGACGTCGGTGAAGACCGGGGTGGCGCCCACCCCGTCGACGGCGACCACCGTCGGCGCCGCCGTGTTGGACACGGTGATCACCTCGTCGCCCCTGCCGACGCCCAGGGCCTGCAGGCCGAGCTTGATGGCGTTGGTGCCGTTGTCGACGCCCGCGCAGTGGCGCACCCCGTGGTAGGCCGCGAACTCCCTTTCGAAGGAACGGACGCTCTCGCCGAGGACGAGCTGCCCGGAGCGGAACACGGTCTCCACGGCGTCGGCGATGTCCTCGCGCTCGGCGTCGTACTCCGTCAGGTAGTCCCAGACACGGGTGGGCATCGACGTCCTCCTCGGATTCGGGCTTAGCGTAATCACGGCCGCCCGAATAGGGGAACCCCTATCGGGTGGGGTGGGTGAGGGGGGGTGACAGGGGGGATTAGGGGGTGACGTGATTCGGGGAACCCTTATTAGGTTCATTAGTAGCGCATACCCGCGTAATCTGCCGGAGAGATTCCCACATGACGCGACACTATCTTTTCATGTGTCATCCCGATCATGGTCATGTATTACCGAATCTGGCCGTGGTCGCCGAATTGGTTCGCAGAGGAAACCGGGTCACCTACCTGACCGCGCAGAGCATGGCGGCCATCGTGGAAAAGACCGGTGCCACCGTTCTGTGTTACGACTCGAAATACCGCAAGGCGAACTTCCTGGATCTGGCGAACGACCCGCTGTATCTGCTGTCCCTTCTGCTGGACGAGAGCCAGTCCATGCTGGAGGCTCTCGACGAGTGGATGCCCGGCCGGCCGGACATGATCGTGTACGACACCTCCATCCTCTACGCGGGGCGCGTCCTCGCCAGGAAATGGCGGCGCCCGGCGGCGCAGCTCATCCCCTTCTTCGCGTCGAACCCGCACTTCTCCTACCTCAACGCCATCTACAACCACGGCGGGGACGGCCCGGGCGAGGGCCCCACGCTGTCCCGCTGGGTGGACGACATGCTCATCAGGATCGGCGCGATGGCCGGCTCCCACGGGGTCGACGTGCCGGCCGCGGAACTGTGGTGGGAGGTTCAGGACTTCAGCCTGGTCACCATCCCCCGGGCGTTCCAGTTCGCGGGCGACACCTTCGACGAGCGGTTCGCCTTCGTCGGGCCCTGCCTGGGAGAACGGAGCTTCCTCGGCGAGTGGGAGCCCCCGGCGGGCGGGCTTCCGATCGCGCTGGTCTCGTTCGGGGCGGTGTTCAACCAGCACCCCGAGTTCTTCCGCACCTGCGTCGAGGCCTTCGGTGACCTGCCATGGCACGTGGTCATGACGGTGGCGGAGGGACTGGACCCCGCCGAGCTCGGCCCGCTGCCCCCCAACATCGAGGTGCACCGCTGGGTGCCGCACCTGACCGTGCTGCGCCACGCGTCCGTGGCGGTCACGCACGGCGGCATGGGCACGGTCATGGAGGCCCTGCACTCGGGCTGCCCCATGGTGGTCGTCCCGACCTCCGACCTCGACCGGCCCACAGGCAGGCGCATCGAGGAGCTGAGCCTCGGCCGGGTCCTGCCTCCCGGGGAGGTCACGGCGGAGCGGCTGCGCGAGGCCGTGCTCGGCGTCGCGGCGGACCAGGACGTGCGGCGCGCCACGGACGCGATGCGGCGGGACGTCCGGGCGGCGGGCGGGGCCGTCCGCGCCGCGGACGAGATCGAGCAGTACCTGACGCGGACCGGCTGATGGGCGGGACGCTCGAGTTCCGCGTCCTTGGACCGCTCAGGGTGTTCAAGGACGGTGCTGAGCTGCAGATCTGCGCGAACCGGGAGCTGGCGATCCTGGCGAGCCTGGTGCTGAACGCCAACCGGGTCGTCAGCGTCGACCGGCTCATCGAGACGGTGTGGGCCGGTTCCGCGCCGAGGAGCGCGTGGCGGCAGATCGCCATCTGCGTGTCGAGGCTGCGCCGGACGCTCGGCGCGGGCGCGATCGAGACGTCCAGTCCCGGCTATCTCCTGCGGGCGGGCGCGGACACCATCGACTGGCTGCGGTTCAGGGCGCTGGTGGCGCGGGCACGCGGCGAGGAGGCGGGGAGGGACCGGCAGGACACCGTCCAGCTCCTGCGGGAGGCGCTCGGGCTGTGGCGGGGGAACCCCTTCGAGGACCTCCGGGGCCTGCGCTACGACGTGGCCCGTATGGAGGAGTCCCGGCTGGAGGCCATGGAGGCCTGCCTGGAGCTGGAGATCGAGCTCGGGCGCCATCACGAGGTGATCCCCGAGCTGCTGGCCCTGGTGGCGGAGTGCCCGTTCCGCGAGCGGGTGCGCGCCCAGCTCATGCTGGCGCAGTACCGGGCGGGACGCCGGGCCGAGGCGTTGCGCACGTACCAGGAGACGCGCAGGTACCTGCTGGAGCAGATCGGCCTCGAACCCGGCCCGGCGCTGCGGCGGCTCCACGACCAGATCCTCAGGGACGAGTCCGCGCTCATGCGGCCTCCCGCCCACCGGCCGGGCGCCGGCCTGGTCGTCCCGTCCCAGCTACCTCCGCAGGTCCTGCCGTTCGTGGGCAGGAACGAGGAGACCGTGGCGCTGGACGTGGCGATGCGGCCGGACCCCGGGGTGGCGGTGCCGGGCACGATGGTCGTGAGCGGCCCGGCCGGCGTCGGGAAGACCGCGCTGGTGCTGCGGTGGGCGCACAACCGGATCGACTGGTTCCCCGACGGCCAGCTCTTCGCCGACATGGGGGGAAACGGCGAGGGAACGGCACCCGAGCCGGACGCGGTCGTCGACCGGTTCCTGCGGGCCCTCGGCGTGCCCGCCCAGGACATCCCCCTTGACCACGCCGAGAAGCTGGCCCTCTACCGCAGCTGGACGGCGCGCAGGCGGCTGCTCGTCGTGCTGGACAACGCCAGGGACAGCGAGCAGGTACGGCCCCTGCTGCCCGGCGGCGCGAACTGCCGGGTGATCGTCACCAGCACCGATCCCCTCGACGAGCTCGTGGCCAGGCAGGGGGCGCACCGCGAGTTCGTACGGCCGCTGGCGGCGGAGGTGGCCAGGGAGCTGGCGGACATGCTCGTCGGGGCGTCGTACGCTCCGCTCGGGGCGCAGACGGTGACCGACCTCGTCGCCACCTCGTCGGGGAACCCCCTGTCCCTGCGCCTGGGCGCGGCCAGGATGTGCTCGCGGGCGGGGCCCCGTCACGACCTGGCGAGGATCGCGGCCAGCGCCCCGGCCAGCGCGTCCTGCGACGCCTCCCCGCCGGGCGACCGCCACCCGACGTGACCGTCGGGGCGGACGAGTACGGCGCCGTTCGTGCCCACGCCGTACTCGTCCGCCCAGGTGGGAGAGGTGAGCGGGGCGGAGCCGTCGGGGGAGATCTCGACCGTGGTGAGCGCCGCGCCGAGCCGGTGCGCCGCCTCCTTGGCGGGCTGGAGCCACCCGCCGCCCGCCGGGGTCATGAGCGTGAAGGACGGGCCGAGCAGGTCGAGCGTCGACACCCGGCCGCCCTGCCTCGACAGCCAGACGTGGGGGGCGCGGTGACCGGGCCTGGCCGTCGGGACGTAGGTACGGTACGGGTCTTCGGGCGCGGGCTCCGGCGTGCCGTCGGGGACCACGGCGTCCGACCGGTAATGGAAGCCCAGGATCAGCCCTTCGGAGCTGCGGCGGCCGGCCTGCTGCTCGATCGACTCCCGCATGGACAGCTTTCCCTGCATCATGCGGAACGTGATGAGGGCGTTGACCAGGCTCTCCTCGACCGTGCGGCTCGCGATCGGGCGGCGCTCGGCCTCGTAGGTGGCCAGCAGCTCCTCCCCTGCGATCCCGCGCAGCACGGCGGCCAGCTTCCAGGCGAGGTTGTGCGCGTCCTGGATGCCGCAGTTCATACCGAACCCGCCCTGCGGGGTCGCCACGTGCGCGGCGTCCCCGGCCAGGAAGACCGGGCCGTCGCGGAACCCGGTCGCGACCACGGCCTGCTGCAGCCACGGCATGACGCCCAGGATGCGGACGGGCAGGTCGGGGATGCCGACGGCCGAGCGGACGGCCGCCAGGCACGCGTCCTCGGTGAAGTCCTCGGCGCTGCCGCCCTCGGCCGGGTCGTACCCGGTCTGGAGCATCCACCGCCGCCGGTTGTCCACCGCCTCGACCGCGCACGGCGGGTCGCTGCGCAGGAAGGACAGCGCGGCGCGCCGGTCGCCGGGCAGGCCGCCGAGGTCGGCGTCGAACATGACGCTGACCATGTGGCCCATCGGGGGAGGCCCCTCTACCCCGATGCCGAGCCCCTCCCTGATGGTGCTGCGGCTGCCGTCCGCGGCCACGAGGTACCGCGAGCGTACGAGCGTGCGGCCCTGGCCCGACTCGACGACCGTCTCCACGCCGCCCGGGGTGGTACGCGTCTCGGTCATGGCGGTCGCGAACCGCACCTGCGCCACCGGCTGCTCCTCGGCGTGCCTGCGCAGGATCACTTCGAGCAGGTCCTGGGAGCACAGGCAGGTGTAGGTCGGGCTCTGCGGGGCGTCCTCCTGGATCGCCGCGGCCGCCCTGAGGAAGTCGCCGGCCGCCAGGGACGTGCCGACGCCCACCGCGAGGACGCCCTCGCGGGGCATGCCGGTGCGCTCGACCTCCTCCTGAATTCCCCAGGCGCGAAAGAGCTCCATGGTCCTGGTGGAAATGAGGCGCGCTTTCGGGAAAATCGACGTTCCCGGGTGCTTCTCGACGAGGAGTGAGGATATTCCGTGCCGAGAGAGCTCAATGGACGCGGACAGGCCGACCGGGCCGCCGCCGACGATCAGAACTTCGACATCGAGCGTATCCATGGTGTCAGGGTCGTATATGCCGTTATCTCAGTCAATGCAGGGATAACTCGGTGATGCAGCCGTGATATCTCGCCCTAGTAGCTTTTCGTGCAGATCCCCAATTGTTTGATTTGTCGTCAAACCTCCTGGAGGCGATGATGCTCTTTGCCGAAGGCTCCGTGGCCCTGGTGACGGGCGGGTCGCGCGGCATCGGCCGGGCCGTCGCGCTCGACCTGGCCAGGGAGGGCGCCCACGTCATAGTCAACTACGGCCGCTCCGAGCAGGACGCCAAGGACGTCGTGGCCCAGATCGAGAGCGAGGGCGGCGGCGCGACGGCCGTACAGGCGGACGTCACCGACGAGGACGCCGTGCGGCGGATGTTCCGCGGGGTGCGCGCCGACCACGGACGGCTGGACGTGCTGGTGACCAACGCCGGCGTCACCCTCGACCGCTACCTCATCGCCATGAACCTCGACCAGTTCCGCGGCCCGATGGACACCAACGTCACCGGCACGTTCCTGAGCTGCCGCGAGGGCCTGCGGCTCATGCAGCACCAGCGCAGCGGGTCGATCGTGACGATCTCCTCCAGCAGCGGGCTCGACGGCGGCTTCCCCGGCCAGACGAACTACGTCGCCTCGAAGGGCGCGATCATCGCCTTCACGAAGGCCCTGTCGAACGAGGCCGCCCCGCACGGGGTGCGCGCCAACGTCGTGGCCCCCGGCTTCGTCTCCACCGACATGACACGCAAGGTGCCCACCGAGATCAGGAAGCAGTACGAGTCGCGCATCCGGCTGGGCCGCATCGGGCGGCCCGAGGAGATCGCGTCGGTCGTCAGCTTCCTCGCCTCGGACAAGGCGTCGTACATATCCGGCGCGGTGGTGGTCGCCCACGGCGGCGGCCTTGCCTGACCCCCCTCCCGGCCGCCGGCCGGCACCCGAGCCCGACCAGAACCACAAGCCTGCCCCGATGCCCAAGGAGGATAGATGACCATCGATGAGCTCCGTGCGAAGGCCGCCGAGCGTCAGCAGACCTGCACCCAGATCAAGAAGATGATCGTGTCCCGGCTCGACCTGGAGATCCAGCCCGAGTGGATCACCGATGACCAGCCGCTCTTCGGGCGCGGCCTCGAACTGGACAGCCTCGATGTCCTGGAGCTCTACGTCGCCATCGAGGCCGAGTTCGGCGTGGCGCTGTACGACAGCGAGATGGCCGTCTTCGGCTCGGTGTCCCGGCTCGCGGACGAGGTCAACCCCGCGCTACGGGCCACGGCATGACGCTCGACGTGGCGGCCGAGGTCGAGACCGGCCCCGCGGCCGACGCGGCGGCGGCCGTCATCTCGGGCCTGACGAACGACCAGATCCGCGAGGTGCTCCCGCACCGCTGGCCCATGCTCCTGCTCGACCGCGTGGGCAAGGTGGAGCCGGGCGTCAAGGGAACGGCGACCAAGAACGTCGCCGGCACCGAGCTGTGGTTCCAGGGCCACTTCCCGAGCGAGGCCGTGCTGCCCGGCGTGGTCATCGTCGAGGCGATGGCCCAGCTCGCCGGGGTGGTCTTCGCCCTCGCGGGCGCGAGCAGGATCAGCTACCTGGCCGGGGTCAGGTCGATGCGGTTCCGCCGCCCCGTCGTCCCGGGCGACCAGCTGGTCCTGTCCGCCGAGCGCACCGGAGGCGGCGGAGGCTTCGCCGAGTACCGGGTGTCGGCGCGGGTGGACGGCCACGTCGCCGCCGAAGGAAACCTCACGATCGCCGACCCCGCCGGCAACGTCTCCGTACGAAAGGTGTGAACCATGGCTACCGTCCTCGCGAACCTGCATCCGGAGGACACCGTTTACGGTCAGGTGGGCGACGCTTCCGTCCCGCTGCGCTTCTCCGCGGTCTCCGACGAGTACAAGGTGCTGAGGGAGCGCGCCGCCGTCCTCGACCTCAGCGGCCACAGCCTCATCGAGGTCACCGGTGACGGCGCCGTCGACTTCGCGCAGCGGGTGATCGCCCGCGACGTCGAGTACCTCACCTCCGAGCGCTGCATGATGAGCCTCATCCTCGACGAGTCGGGGCAGGTCGTCGACCAGGTCCTGGCCTTCGGCCGGGAGAACGGCATGCTGCTGGAGAGCTCCTGCGGCGCCGGCACGCGCCTGCTCGCGCACCTGAGGGAGAACAACGACGAGGGCGTCGAGATCACCGACCGCTCCGGGGAGCTGACGGTCCTCGGCCTGGAGGGCCCCTACGCCTGGGGCGTGGTCGGCAGGCTGATCGACGGCGAGCTGGCCTCGCTGCCGTTCGAGTCGGTCGTGGACACGACCTGGGGCGACACCGAGATCATCTTCGCCCGGACCGGCTTCACCGGCGAGTACGGATACCAGATGATCGTCCCCCGGGAGGCGGCCCCCGAGCTGTGGCGGCAGGCGGTCGAGCACGCGGGGGCGGCGGGGCAGGAGGCCCTGGAGCTGGCGATGCTGGAGGTCCGCCAGCCGATTCCGCGCCACGAGGCCACCGAGGGCACCACGGTGATCGAGATCGGCGCCAACTGGCTCGTCGACGTCACCAAGGACGAGTTCATCGGCAAGGACGCGGTGCTCAAGGCGCTGGAGTCCGGCCAGGGACGCCGCACGGTCGGCTTCAGCGGCGGCGCGTCGGTCCCCTCGCCGGGCGCCCGGGTGCTGGCGGGCGGCCAGGACGTGGGCGAGGTGGTGCACGCGGTGCACAGCGTCGGCCTCGGCACGACCCTCGGCCTCGCGCGGGTCGACGCCGACCTCGCCGCCGCGGGACTGGAGTTCACCGTGGAGGACTCCGAGGTGACCACGCTGACCAGCCCCTACATCGTTCCCAAGAGCTGGAGCATCCCGATCATCTGATCCGCGTCGATCGTCTGATGAGGAGACAAGCATGGCGCTGCGCCCCGTCGTCGTCACCGGCCTGGGAGTCATCTGTGCCATCGGCCGCGATCCCGCGGAGTTCTGGCAGCGGCTCACGTCCGGCCAGGGTGGCCTCACTCCGGTCGAGGACGAGACCTTCGCGGTGTTCGAGGCACGGCACGCGGGCCAGGTTCCCGACGAGTGGATCACCGGGCAACTGCCGGACTCCGACGCCGGCCTGGACCGCACCGCCCAGCTTGCCCTCATCGCGGCACGCCAGGCGGTCGAGCAGGCGGGGCTGACCCGCGACGACCTCGATCCCGACCGGTTCGGGATCATTCTCGGCAAGTGCCAGGCGACTCCCGACGCGGCGGGGCGCTACCAGCCCATGCACCGCACCGAGGACGTGGTCGCCGGGCGGCTGGGCATGCGCGGGCCGCGCATCCTGGTGTCGACCGCGTGCGCGGCCGGCGGCAACGCCGTCGGCCTGGCCAAGGACAAGATCCTCACCGGCGAGGCCGACGTGGTCCTCGCGGGCGGGGTGGACCCCCTGCTCTTCGGAACCTACGCCGGATTCGCCGGGCTGAAGGCCCTCAGCACCGGCCCCTGCCGCCCGTACAGCCACTCCGACGGGCTCAACCTTGGCGAGGGGGCGGCGTTCCTGCTGCTGGAGCCGCTGGACCGGGCGCTCGCCAGGGGAGCCACGCCCCTGGCCGAGGTCGCCGGGTACGGGCTGTCGGCCGACGCCTACCACGCGACCGCGCCGGACCCCACCGGCCGGGGCGGAGCGAGCGCCATGCGGCGCGCGCTCGCCGACGCCGGGCTGACCCCGGACGACGTCCACTACGTCAGCGGTCACGGCACCGGAACCCCGGCCAACGACTCGATGGAAGCCAAGGTCATGCGAGTGGTCTTCGGCGAGCGGGCGGGCCAGGTGCCCACCAGCAGCATCAAGTCGTTCGTCGGGCACACGCTCGGCGCCGCGGGCGCGGTGGAGGCGGTCGCCAGCGTGCTGGCGCTGCGGCACGGCACCGCGCCGCCCACCATCGGCTTCGGCGAGGACGCCGTGCCCGGCGACCTGGACTTCGTGCCCAACGTGGCCAGGCGGATGCCCATCGACACCGTCGTGTCCAACAACTACGCCTTCGGCGGCAACAACGTCGCGCTCGTGCTCACGACGCCGCGCGGCGAACGCGACCACGACGAGCTGCCGTCGCGAGAGGTCGTGATCACGGGTCTCGGACCCGTCAGCGGCCTCGGCGTCGGCGTGGCCGAGGTGTCCGAGGCGGTCGTCGCGGGCCGCCAGGCCCTCGGCCGGGCTCCCTCCCTGGACGGCAGGACGTTCGCGCCACGCTCGCTGTGGCGGCACATGAACAACCTGTCCCGCATGGCGATCGCCGCCTCCCGGCTCGCCTGGGAGGACGCGGAGCTCAAGCTGCCGAGGAAGGACCTGGACAACGTCGGGCTGGTGTTCGCGACCGGCGCCGGGTCCGCCGAGAGTACCGGCGGCTTCGACGAGAGCATCGCGGCCGACCCCAACAAGCCGGCCGTGCTGAGCTTCTCCAACGTGGTGCTGAACGCCACGGGCGGCGCCGTGTGCCAGACCCTCGGCCTGCGCGGCCCGACCACCACCATCTGCAACGGCGGGGCCTCGGCCTCGATCGCCCTGGACTGCGCGCTCGAAATGATCAGAGCGGGCAAGGCGGACGTGGTGCTCGTGGTCGCGGCGGACGAGACGGTCGCGGCCGTACCGAAGGACGCCACGGTCTCCCCGTACGACAGCGGGGGCTCGGGCCCGGTTCCCGGATCCGCCTCCGTCGCCTTCGTGGTGGAGTCGGCCGAGCACTGCGCCGGGCGCGGCGGGCGGCCGTACGCCCGCGTCCTCGGCACCAGCCACGCGGGCGCCGGCGGGGAGGACGGGCGCGAGCCCATCGCCCGGGGTCTCACCCGCATCCCGAGCGCCCGTCCCGACCTGGTGGTCGGCGCGGGGACGGGGGGCCCGCACGACGCCGAGGAGGCCGCCGCGGTGCTGGAAGCCGCGCCGGAGGCCGTCCTCACCACCTCCGCCGGGCACACCGGCGACTGCCAGGCCGCGACGGGGGCGATGAACATCGCCCTGGCGGCACTGGCCATCCGCGACGGGATCGCCCCCGCCCTCACCGGGCTGGCGTCCCCCCACGTGGGCGACCTCGACTCCTACGTCACCAAGCCCAACCTGCCCGGCCCCGTCGGCCGGGCACTGGTGCTCACCGCCGCACCGCGGTCCGTACGCGGCGCCGTGCTGCTGGGGGCTCCATGACCGGCGCCCCCTTCGACGTCACGGAGACCGATCGGCTGCTGACCACCACCCGCTCCGTCCGGCGCCGGCTCGACCTCGACCGGCCGGTGCCCCGCGAGGTCGTGGAGGAGGCGCTGGAGGTCGCCGTCCAGGCCCCGACGGCCAACAACCACCAGAACTGGCGCTGGCTGGTCGTCACCGACGCCGCAGTCAAGGAGAAGCTCGCCGAGCTGACCCTGACGTCCTGGCAGTTCCACAGGAACGACATGTGGACCAACGCCGGCAGGCGCAGGAACAACAGCCAGGCGCGCAGGAACTACGAGTCCGCCGAGGCGCTCGTCGAGACGATCGCGCGGGTGCCCGTCCTGGTCATCCCGTGCGTCCTCGGCAGGCCGCCGGACGTCGCGGCCATCAACGCCGCGTGGGACGACCGGATGTCGGGCAAGGACGCCGACGACCCCGGGCACCTGGTGCAGCACGGCTGGATGCGGGCGAGCATCTTCTACGGCTCGATCTTCCCGGCCGTCTGGTCGTTCCAGCTCGCGCTGCGCAGCCGTGGTCTCGGCAGCACGATCACCTGCATGCACGTACCCCACGAGCGGCAGGTGGGCGAGCTGCTCGGAATCCCGACCGGGGTCACGCAGGTGTGCATGATCCCGGTCGCCTACACGGTGGGCACGGAGTTCCGCCCCGCCGATCGATACAGCGCCAAGGAACGCACGTACTGGGAGAGGTGGGAGGCATGACCGTCGACTACGCCGACGTCGTCATCGTCGGAGGTGGCATCTCGGGCGCGTCGGCGGCCTGCAGGCTGGCCGCCGGAGGGCTGTCGGTCGTGCTGCTCGAGAAGCAGGAGACCTACAAGGACCTGGTACGCGGTGAGTGGCTCGCCCCCTGGGGCATCCGCGAGGCCCAGCGGCTCGGGGTCTACGACTGCTTCTCGGCCGGCGGCGGCTGGGAGATCCGCGAGTGGATGACCTGGGACGAGGCCGTCTCCGGTGAAGAGGTCGAAGCGGTGGACATGACCCGCTTCATCCCCGGCATCGGCGGGCCGCTGGCGTTTCCGCACCACGCCGTCTGCGAGCTGATGGCGGCGCAGGCCGTGGACAGCGGGGCCCGGCTGGTCATGGACGCGGCCCGTATCGGCGTCACCGCGGGCGCCGAGCCGGTGGTGACCTACCAGACCCCCGAGGGCGACCACGAGATCAGGGCCAGGATGGTGCTCGGCGCCACCGGGCGCGGCTGCACCGTCGGCCGGCAGATCGGCGTCACGATGCGCAACTCCATGCACCACTGGGGCGGCGGGATGATGGTCGAGGGCATGGACGGCTGGCCCGCCGACGTGCAGGCCATGGGCACCTCGGGCGACGTCATGTTCATGGTCTTCCCCCAGGGGTACGGCCGGGCGCGCCTCTACCTGAACTTCCCCACGGTGAACAAGCACCGTTATCGCGGCCCCGGCGGCGTCGAGCGCTTCCTCGCCGCCTTCGAGCTCGAATGCCTGCCCGACCGGGGCAAGGCGGTCACCGAGGCCATCCCCGCGGGGCCGCTCTCGGTGTGGCCGTCGGTGTCCAGCGTCCCGGAAGGGCCCCCGCTGCGAGAGGGCGTGGTCCTGATCGGCGACGAGGCGGGCAACGCCGACACGGTGCTCGGCACCGGGCTGTCGTGCGCGATGCGCGACTCGCGGACCGTCTGCGACATCCTCCTCGCCGGCGACGACTGGTCGCCGAAGGCGTTCGACCCCTATCTGGAGGAGCGGGCGTTCCGCCTGGAGCGCCTGGACTTCGGCGCGTCCATCATCAGCAGGCTGCACGTGGAGTTCGGCGAGGCCGCCGTCGAGCGGCGGCGGCGGGTCCGCCGGCTCATGGCGAAGAACTTCGCCGCGCAGGTGACCGGGCTGCTCAACATGGTCGCCCCCGAGGACGTACCCGAGTTTGGCTTCAGCGAGTTCTTCGCTGAGCGGCTGTTCAGGGAGACGGCATGAACGAGAAGAAGACGGCGCGGGTCAACGACGTGGACATCGCCTACATCGACGAGGGCGAGGGCGACCCCGTCATCCTGCTCCACGGTTTCCCCGACTCCTCGTACCTGTGGAGGAACCAGATCCCCGCGCTGGTCGAGGGGGGTTTCCGGGTCATCGCGCCCGACCTCCGGGGCTTCGGCGACTCCAGCAAACCGCAGGAGATCGAGGCCTACGGGATGCAGACCATCCTCAACGACGTCGTCGCGCTGACCCTCAAGCTCGGCATCCGCAAGCCGCACGTCGTCGGTCACGACTGGGGGGCGGCCATCGCGTGGATGTACGCCTTCCTGATGCCCCGCAGGGTCGACCACCTCGCCGTGCTGTCGGTGGGGCACCCGGGCGTCTTCGCCACCCCGTCGATCGAGCAGCGGGCCGCCTCCTGGTACATGCTCTTCTACCAGTTCCCCGGGGTCAGCGAGGAGCTGCTGCGCCGCAACGGGTGGCGGCTGTTCAAGGAGATCATGGGCAGGGACGGCGACTACGACCGCTACCTGCGCGACCTCGCCAGGCCTGGCGCCCTCACCGCCGGGCTGAACTGGTACCGGGCCAACCGGTCGCCCGAGGCCGAGCTGCGGCCCGCGAGGCCCTTCCCGCCCGTGCTGTCGCCCACCCTCGGCATCTGGTCGTCCGGGGACAAGGCGCTGCTCGAAGAGGGCATGTCGGCGTCCGGCAAGTACGTCAAGGGGCCGTGGCGGTACGAGCGCGTCGAGGACGCCGGTCACTGGATCCCGCTCGACGCCCCCGACCAGGTCAACAAGCTGCTTCTCGGCTTCCTCGGCACCGAGCGGGCCGCCACTGAGGAAAGGCGCCCTCGGCGACGGCTGTAGGCGGAAGGGGTGGGCGTAAATGCTTGGCTATCTGTTCCCCGGACAGGGCACGGTGCGCGTCGGGATGGGCGCGTGGCTGCGCCGCAGGCCGGCGGCGCGCGACCGGCTCGACGAGGTCGACGGGCTGCTGTCGCGGCCGATCTCCCCGGTCTGCGCCAGGGGGCCGCTGGAACGGCTGGTGGCGACCGAGCACGCGCAGGTGGCGGTGACCGCGTGCAACCTGGCCGCGCTCGCCGTGCTGTCCGAGGAGGGGTTCGAGCCGAGCGTGGTCGCCGGGCACAGCGTCGGCGAGCTGAGCGCCCTGCACGCTGCCGGTGTGCTCGGCCTGGCCGACACCGTCCGGCTGGTGGAGCTGCGGTCCCGGCTGATGGCCGGGGTCGGCGTCATCGGCGGGATGCGCGCGGTGATGGGCCTGCCGGTCGAGGAGGTGGAGGCGCTGGCCGCCGAGGCGGGCACCGATGAGGAGCCGCTGGTGGTCGGGCTGGAGAACGCGCCGGGCCACGTGGTCGTGTCCGGCGCCCTTCCCGCGCTCGAACGGCTGGCGTCGATCGCCTCCACGGCCCGCAAGATCGTGCCGCTCCAGGTCGGCAACGCCTTCCACTCGCCGCTGATGGCCTCGGCCGTACCCGGCTGGGCCGAGGCGGTGCGCGCGGCGCCGATGAGCCCGCCGCGCGTCCCCGTGGTCCCCAACGTCACCGGCGAGCCCACCACCGACCTGGACGTGATCAGGGACGCCCTGGTCGCCCAGCTCACCGGGCGGGTGCTGTGGACCGCCACCGTGGCCGCCGTGGACGAGATCGCCCCCGGCGTCGAGGTGGGGGACAGCAAGGTGCTCGCCGGGCTGTCCCGCCGCGCCGGAGCCCGTTGCCTGAGCATGGCCGACCCGGCCACGCTCAGGCGCCTGCCGAGGGAGCGGGCGGCATGAACCGCTGGGGCAGCGCGATGGTCGGCTTCGCCGGGCTCTCCCGGCCGCAGGAGCTGGTGGGCGACATGCGGCTGGAGGAGGTCTACACCCCGGCCGAGCGGCTCAGGTCGGGGTCGGGCCGCTCGCTCCAGCACTGGGCGGGCCGCCTGGCCGGCAAGTACGCGGTACTGCGGCTGCTCGGCGTCCCCGCGACGGCCGAGCACCTCGGCCAGGCCGAGGTGCTGCCCCGGCCCACCGCCAACTGCGAGAGGACCGCCGCCTGCCACACCGGGCACCCGCCCGCCGTACGGCTCGGCGGGGCGCTGGCGAAGGCGGCGGACCCCGGCAGTCAGATACGGCTCTCGCTCAGCCACACCTCGGGCCGGGTGCTCGCGGTGGCGGTCGCCTCGGGGCGGCTCCCCGAAGACGAGATCGGCGGGGGATGACATGGACGTGCGGAAGATCGCGGAAGCGCACCTTTCGGCCTGGCAGGCCGGTGACGCCGCGGCCGTGGCCGCGTCGGCCGCCTCCTACAGCGACCCGGACTCCGGCGGCGCGCTGAGCGGGGACGCGCTGGAGGCGCACGCCGCCGGGGTGCTGGCCCGCTTCAAGCAGCTCCGCTTCCTGGTCGACCGGGTGACGGGCGACGACGGGGCGGCCACCTTCTGGTGGACGCTCCAGGCCGACCACCGCGCCCCCTACCTGGGCATGCCGGCGGTCGGCGGGGCCGTCAGCGTCACCGGCACCGACCTGGTGACCCTCGGCGAGGACGGCGTGCACGTGCGGCGGTGCTTCGACCGGCTCGCGGTCGCCGAGGCGCTCGGCTACTCGGCGCGGTTCGTGCCCGAGGCCGACGAGGTGCGGGAGTTCGGCACCAGCGCGCGGGCCACCGCAGGGCGTACGGAGCGCCCCGGGGCCCTGACGCTGACCTGGCTGGAGGTGCGCGACGACGCGGAGGCCGCCGATGTGGACCTGCTGAGCGTGGAGATCGTCAAGTCCCTGAGCGCCTCCAAGGGCTTCCTCGGCGTCGCCACCTTCGACATCGGGGACCGCAAGTTCACCCTGAGCGCCTTCGACCGTCCGGAGTCGGTCCGCGCGGTGCACGCGAGGCCGCACCAGCGGGCGATGCGCCGCTTCTTCAAGAGCGGGCTGTGCACCCGGGCGTTCACCAGCGTCTGGCTTCCCTCCGCCGTACGCGACTACGCCCGCTGTCCCAACTGCGGCGGGGTCGTGAAGGTCGGCGAGGGCGCGGCCTGCGGCTGCGGGTGGGTTCCCGAAGACGTCTCCCTACTGTGACTGGAGCAGCCATGTCCGATTTCACCACCGAGCACAGGCTCGGCGACGGCACCCGGCCGGCCGTGGTGTTCATGTCCGCGCTGTTCGCCGGTGGCTGGATCTGGGACCACCCCTTCCGGCACCTTTCGGCGGCCGGCTGGGGCGTCCTGCGCACCAACGAGGCGATCTGCGCGCTCGACCGTCAGGTCGCCGGATCCATCGAACGCCTCGGCGACGCGCTGCTGGAGTCCTGTGACGCCGCGGGGATCGGTGACGTCATCGTCTGCGCGAACTCGCTCGGCGGCCTGGTGGCGATCGACCTGGCCGGCCGTCACCCGGAGCGGGTGCGGGGCATCGTCGTGAGCGGCGCCCCCGGCCTCACCGCCGACCCCGACGTGGGGCTGAGCTTCGACCGCAGGGGGAGCGTGCGGCCCGTCGGCGAGGAGTTCGGCGACCGCATGATGGCCGCCCTGTTCCACAGCGAGGAGCGCTTCTTCACCGACGCGCAGATGGAGGAGGTCGGGACCATGCTCCTCCAGCCCTCCGCCATGGTCAGCATGGCCCGCAGCCTCAAGGCCACCCGCAAGTACCAGGTCAAACCGGCGCTGGACAAGGTGGCGACCCCGTCGAAGTACATCTGGGGCCGGCACGACCGGATGACCCCGGTCGTGCCGTGGCTGACCGTGCTCGCGGAGTACCCCGAGGCCGAGGTGGTGGTCGTCGAGGGCAGCGGGCACATCCCGATGATCGAGCGTGCCGAGGAGTACACCGCCCACCTGGTGCCCTTCATCACCCGCTGCGCCCAGGTCCCGGCATGACCTCGCCGGTGCTGATCGGCGTGGACATCGTGGAGGCCGGCCGGCTCGCCCGGGCGGCCGAGCGCGGCGGGGCGGTCTTCAGCCACCACATCACCACGCCCGCCGAGCGGGAGCTCGGCGCGGGCGAGGCGGCGTTCCCCGTGAAGGAGAGCTTCATCAAGGCGGTCGGAGGCCGCCCGCCCGGGTTCAGCTGGCACGACTTCGAGGCGCGGGCCGAGCGGCCCGCCGGGTGGACCGGCCGGTTGCTCGACGAGGCGGCCGAGGAGCTCACCGCGTCGACCGGCCTCACGCTGACCGGCGGCGCGACCTACGCCGTACGCGGCGCCTGCCGCCGCGCCGCCCTCGTACGGCTGGCGCGGCACGAGCGCCCGGCGGGCCCGCTGGACGGCGGGGTGGCCGGCGCGGCCCGGTGGGGGCACGGCGCCGGGCTGCTCGTCTCATTGGCGATCGTCTTCGTCGACAGGAAGGGGGACCAGTGATGTCCCTTGTGAGGTCGGTCCAGCCCGGCGAGTCCATCCAGCGCGCGCTCGACGAGGCGGGGCCAGGGGCGCGCATCCAGCTCGCCGAGGGCACGTACGCGCAGAGCGTGTGGATCAGGCACAGCGGTGTGACGCTGAGCGGCATGGGCCAGGGGCGCACCCTGCTGGTCCCCGGCGACTCACCGCCGGCGGACGTCCCCCGGCTCCACGACGCCTCCGAGGACGTCGTCAGCGGCGTCAGCGTGCACGGCGAGGGCGTCGGCGACGTCACCATCGACGGGCTCACGGTGAGCGGGTTCTCCGGCGCGGGCGTCTACGCCCACTCGGTGAACGGGCTGGCGGTGAAGGACGTCGAGGCCAGGGACAACGCGGTCTGGGGCATCTACGTCCGCGAGTCCGGCGGCTGCGAGGTGGTGGGCTGCCGCGCGTCGGGCAGCCAGTACGGCGGCATCGCCCTGAGCTTCTGCCCCGAGGCCAAGGCGCTGATCGCCGGCAACGAGACCTTCGCCAACGCCTTCGGCGTCTTCGTCGACAACTCCTCGGGGGCGCGCGTGGTGCGCAACGTCAGCCACGGCAACGCGATCGGCATGATGCTGCTCAACCAGACCTACGAGGGTGAGCCGGACGGCGGCGTGCGCGACTGCCTGGTATCGGGCAACGAGCTGCGCGGCAACGGGCTGGCCGCCGGCGCCGAGCCCGACGGGCTGGGCGCGGCGGGCCCGCCGATCTCCGGGGTGGGACTCGCGCTGATCGGGACCCACCGCGTCAGCGTCGTGGACAACCTGATCCACGACAACCACCCGAGCGGCGAGTCGGTCATGGGCGGCGCGTTCGTGCTCGGCTCCTCCAAGGACTGGGGAGGCGACGACGCCCTGGACAACCACATCCTGTGGAACCAGGTCACCGGCAACAGCCCCCTCGACTTCCAGATCGACGCCGACCTCGGACGGCAGACCTTCGCCGGCAACCAGGCGGACAAGGGCGTCCCCGAGGACGCGGAGGGGTGGCGGCGATGACGGGTCCTGTGTCCGCCATGTCCTGCTCCGGCCTGAGCAAGAGGTACGGCGACGTCGTGGCCGTCCAGGACGTCGGCTTCTCCGTCGCGCCCGGCCAGGCCTACGGGCTGCTCGGCCCCAACGGCGCGGGCAAGACCACGACGATCTCCATGCTGGTGGGGCTGCTGCGGCCTGACACGGGCACCGTGCTGGTGGGCGGCATCGACCTCGCCGCCGACCCGATGAAGGCCAAGTCGAAGATCGGCTACGTGCCGCAGGAGATCGCGCTCTACCCCGAGCTGACCGGCCGGGAGAACCTGCGCTTCTTCGGCAGGCTCTTCGGCCTGCCGCGCCGCGCGCTGGCGAAGCGCATCGACGAGGTGCTCGAACTGGTCGGGCTGTCCGACAGGGCCGACGGCAAGCTGGACACCTACTCGGGCGGCATGAAGCGGCGGATCAACATCGGCGCCGCGCTCCTGCACGAGCCCGAGGTGCTGATCCTGGACGAGCCGACCGTCGGCGTCGACCCGCAGAGCCGCAAGGCCATCCTCGACGGGGTCGAACGGCTCGTCGCCGACGGCATGGCCCTGCTGTACACCTCGCACTACATGGAGGAGGTGGAGCGGGTCTGCGACCGGGTCGCGATCATCGACCACGGCAGGATCGTGGCCGACGGCACCCGCCACGAGCTCGTCTCCATGGTCGGCAGCGCGGACAAGATCGAGCTGATGCTCGACGGTGACGTCGACGTCGCGTTCGCGAAGCTGCGCACGGTGGAGGGCGTCAACGAGGCGGTCAGGACCGGCACCGGCTCGGTGCGGCTCATCGCCGAGGGCGGCCGGTACCTGCTGCCCGCGATCATCACCGCCGTCGACGGCATCGCCACCGTGACCGCCGCCGAGGTCATCGAACCCGACCTGGAGGCCACCTTCATGCACCTCACCGGCAGCACCCTGCGGGACTGACCATGTTGAGATCGCTTCTTACGGTAAGCGCCATGGAGCTGCGCGCCCGTCTGCGCGACGGCACGGCCCTGGTGATCGCGCTGGTCGTCCCCGTGGCCCTGGCGACCCTGTTCGGCCTGGCACTCGGCGGGGACGACCCGCCGTTGCGGGCCACCGTGGGCTTCGTCGACCTGGACGGCGGGGAGTTCCCCGCGAGCGTGCGCAAGGAGGTGATGTCCACCAAGGAGCTCCAGGGCACGCTGACGCTCCGCGACCTGCCGAGCGCACAGGAGGCGCAGAAGTCGCTCGACGCCGGGGACATCGGGTCGGCGATCGTGTTCCCCCAGGGGTTCAGCAGCAGCGTCGGGGCCGGTGACGGCGGCAAGGTCAACGTGCTCACCTCCGCCGAGGCTCCGCTGGCCGGCGTGGTGGCCAACGCCATCGTCGACCACATCTCCGCGCTGGTGGACGCCCGCACGCTCGCGGTGCGCGCGTCGCAGCAGGCCGGGGTGCCCGCGGACCGGCTCAAGGAGTTCGTCGAGCGCAACGGCGCGGCGGGCCCCGCGCTCACCCTGACCAACGACCCCATGGCCGGCGGCAAGGTCGACCTGTCGGTGTACTACGGCTCCGGCATGGCGGCGCTGTTCGCCTTCTTCGTGGTGG
This sequence comes from Sphaerisporangium viridialbum, assembly GCF_049674955.1. GTDB lineage: Bacteria > Actinomycetota > Actinomycetes > Streptosporangiales > Streptosporangiaceae > Sphaerisporangium > Sphaerisporangium viridialbum. Next base: position 1,708,280 of record NZ_CP187232.1, read on the forward strand.
GCGCGTCGTTCAGGAGCCTGCTCACCGAGAGGAAGCAGGGCACCCTCAACCGGATGCTGGCCGCGCCGATACGGCCGTGGGTGCCGATCGTCGGCAAGGCGGCCGTCGGGTTCGCGCTGGCGGTGGTCAGCGTCTGCGTCACCTGGGCCTCCTCCGTGCTCATCTTCGGCTCGACCTGGGGCGACCCGCTGGCGGTCTTCACGCTGCTGGTCGCGCACGTCCTCGCCGCCACGGCGATCACCATGCTGGTGGCGAGCAGGGCCAAGACCGACGCCCAGGCCGACGGGGTGATCATGGTCATCTCGTTCGTGGCGGCGTTCTTCGGCGGCAGCCTCGTGCCGATGTACAACCTTCCCGACGTGCTGCAGAAGATCGCCCTGCTCACGCCGAACGGCTGGACCTCGACGGCGCTGACCGGGCTCGCGGGCTCCGGCGGCGGCGTGGTCACGGTGGCGGTGCCGATCGCCGTCCTCTGTGCCATCGCGCTGGTGGCGAGCGGCCTCGCGGCCCTCGGGTTCAGGAAGGGGCTGCTCGTATGACGTCACGCCCGATCGCGGACCGGCTCCGGCCCCGTCCTGTGCTGGCGCTGGTGGCCGCCAACCTGCGCCGTCACTCCAGGGACAGGGTCGGCCTGTTCTTCATGGTGGTCATGCCCTTCGTCACCATCGTCTTCGTCGGGATGGCGCTCGGCGGCGGCGCCACGGGAGCCGCACGGCTGCCCGTCGGCGTGGTCGCCCAGGGCACCGACCCGGTCACCGGGGCCGTCCTGGACGAGCTGCGCAAGCACCCCGACCTCGCGATCACACGGGTGGACACCAAGGACGACCTGCGGGTGGGCGTCCGGGAGGGCTCCCTGGCGGCGGGCCTGGTGATCCCGCCGGGATCCACCAAGTTCGAGCTGGTCATGACCCAGGCGAACGGCAGCGGCATGGCGGCGCGCAGCGCCGTCGACGTCGCGGTCGGGAAGGTGGCCGCCGTGCTGGAAGCCACCCGGGCGGCCAGGACGGCCGGCGCGTCCCCGCAGCAGGCCGAGGAGTACGTCCGCAAGGCGCAGGCCGAGTCCGGCCGCGTCGCCGTGGTGTCCTCCGGCACGACGAGCGCCCATCCCCGGGGGTTCGCCTACACGGCCCCGGCCAACCTGCTGCTGTTCACCTTCATCAACTCCATGGCCGTCGCCGCCGCCCTCGCGGAGAGCCTCAGGCTCGGGATGATCCAGCGCTCCCTCACCGCTCCGGTGCGGAGGCGGTCGGTGCTGTTCGGGGAGGCGCTGAGCAGGTTCATCGTGGCCGTCGCTCAGGCCGTCCTCATCATGGTGGTCAGCAGCGCCGTGTTCGGCGTCTCCTGGGGGGACCCCCTGGGCGTAGCCGCCGTCGTCGGGGTGTTCGCGCTGGTGGCGACCGGCGCCGCGATCCTGGTCGGCAGCCTGGTGAAGTCGTCGCAGCAGGCGCCCGCCATCGGCCCGCCCCTCGGCATCGTGCTCGGCATGCTGGGCGGCTGCCTGTGGCCCAAGGAGGCCGCGGGGGAGCCCCTCAACACGATCGGCCACTTCTTCCCGCACGCCTGGGGCATGGACGCGCTGCTCACCCTGTCGAAGCCCGGCACGGGCATCGGCTCGGTGCTCCTCCAGGTCGCCGTGCTGGCGGGGATGGCGGCCCTCCTGCTCGGCCTCTCGCTGGTGCTGTTCGGCCGCCGAACCCGGACGCTGACCTGATCCGCCATCCGTATGTCGCTCACCGGCCGTTCCAGGAAGGGCGGGTCCCGATGAAGGTGACAAGACAATGAGGGGGAGTTCATGAAGACGATGGCCACATTGTTCGCCGGCGCGACGCCGGTCGGCGCCGACCATGTCAGGGACGTGTACCGCTATGCCGCGCGCAAGGGCTCGATCGAGGCCCTTGAGGTGGCGGCGGCGGATCTCGGCATCGGGATCCACGAGATGCAGGAGGCGGTGGACCACCTCGTCGCCAGCCGCCTGCTCAGGACGGAGGACAACGCCGTGGGCCGGCGGTACGTGCCGGTCGATCCCGAGGTCGCGACCGCTTCGCTGGTCTCCTCCGTCGAGCGCGAGATGTACCAGCGCCGCGAGCTGATCGACCAGATCCGCGAGCGCATCGACGTCTTCCGGCAGGACGACGCCGGTACGGGCGGCCAGAGCTCGGGGTCCACCTCCATCGAGTACCTCGTGGGGACCATGGAGGTCAGGGGCTTCCTCAAGATGGCGGGCGACGCCTGCCGCGACGAGGTGCTCATCCTGCAGTCGAGCAAGAGCGACTCCGAGGAGCTCTCGCTGGCCTACCTGCCGCTGCTCGGGCGGGGCATCACCGTGCGCATCATCTGCCAGCACAGGGACCGCGCGGACCTCTCCACCCGGATGAAGATCAAGAAGCTGACGGACGCGGGCGCCGCGGTGTGCACCACCAGCCACATCCCGAGGTCCGCCGTCGTCTTCGACCGGTCGCTGGTCGTCCTGTTCGGGCTGTCGGACGGGGAGACCAACGTCGCGCGGGTGCACAACCACGGGGTCGCGCAGTTCTTCCTGGACCTGTTCGACCACCTATGGGACGGGGCGACACCCCTTGAGGGCGTCGAGTCCGGCTACGCCAACGTGGCCGACGACCTCCTCCAGGCCATCGCCGGGCTGATGGCCAAGGGGTACACCGACGAGATCGTCGCCCGCAAGCTCGGCATGTCGGTCCGCAGCTGCCGGCGTCACATCGCCACGCTGATGCGCGACCTCGACGCGACGAGCCGGTTCCAGGCCGGGGTCCAGGCGGCTCGCAGGTTCTCCGCGAACCTCACGTGATGGCGCCCGCGTCCGTCCGGCGCCACCGGGTGTCATCGCGCGCGCCGCGTCCTGCCCGCGGGGGGCGCGCCGCGATGCCACCGGCGGCCAGGGTCATCGCGCGCCCTGCATCGCCACGACCACATCGGCCAGGCTCTCGGCCCGCTCGCAGACGAGCTCGATGCCGCGCACCAGCTCCTCCTCGTCCATGCCAGGGTCCAGGCAGACGCGGATGGAGCTGTTCGCGTCCTCGGGGGAGACACCGATCGCCGTCAGCACGGGCGAGGGCTCCTGGGACGCCGAGTTGCACGCCGACCCGGTGGACAGCGCCACCGAGTGCAGGCTCGCCACGAGGCTCTCGCCGCGCACTCCCGGCAGGACGAGGTTCAGGATGTGGGGCACCCCCGCGTGGGGACACCCGTTGACCCGCACCCCCGGAAGCCGGGCGGTGAGCAGTTCCAGCGCCGTGGCGCGCAGCCGCGTGGCGCGCTCCCAGCCGGCGTCGAGCCGGCGCAGCGCCAGCTCGCAGGCCTTCCCCAGGCCCACCACCAGGTGGGTGGGTATCGTCCCGCTGCGCAGTTCGTACTGGCCGCCGCCGTAGGTGGTCGGGTGCAGGCGCCGGCGGATCTCCGGCTTCACGTACAGGGCGCCGATGCCCTTCGGCCCGTGAATCTTGTGGGCCGAGATCGAGAGGGTGTCCATCGCCGCGCCCGCCACGCTGATCGGGACGCGGCCCGCGGCCTGGGCGCCGTCCACGTGCAGCAGGCACCCGGCGGCGTGGCTGAGCGCGGCCAGCTCCGCGACCGGCTGGATCGTGCCTATCTCACTGTTGACCCAGGCGACCGTCGCCACCCGCGAGTGGACGTCGAGGCGCTCGGCGAACCCCGCGAGATCGACCAGCCCGTCCGGGCGCACGTCCATCGTGCGGATGTCGATGCCCCGGTTGCCCAGCGCCCGGCCGATCGCCAGCGACGACTTGTGGTCGGTCGGGCAGAAGAGCGCGTTGACCGGCGCGCGGTCGGCGTGCCCGAACATCCCCAGCAGCGCGATGTTGTTGCTCTCGGTCGCGCCGGAGGTGAAGACGATGCTCTCGGGCGAGGCGCCGAGCAGCGCCGCCACCGAGTCGGTGGCGGAGTCCACGGCGCGGCGCGCCCGCTTGCCGAGCACGTGCGGCGACGACGGGTTGCCGAAGTCGTCCCGCAGGTAGGGCAGCATCGCGTCGAACACTTCGTCGTCCACGCGAGTCGTGGCGCAGTTGTCCAGATAGATGACCTTCATGTTCCCGTCCGTCACCGTCGGTGTTTCGCCTGCGCTGCCGCGCGCGTCAGCTGCGGAAGGTGCTGACCGTGACCAGCTTCGAATAGATCTCGTCGGTCGACATCTCGCCGCTCCCGCCCGGGTCGGCGATGACCACGACCATGCCCGGCAGCCGGTAGAGGTTCAGCGCGATGTCCACCCCGGTCTGTACGGGCGCGAGGCACTCGCCCGGCGCGAAGATCACGAGGGTCCGGTAGCCGGCGCGGTGGACCTCCGAGATCATCTCGGTGATCTCGCCCGCGCATCCGGTGATGCCGCAGCTGATCAGCGTGCGGTAGTTGCCCTCCGCGTCGAGGAAGGCGACCTCGGTGTCCTTCTTGTCGGTGTCGTTCCTGGCCGAGTCGAGGACGCGCTTCTCCAGCAGCCCCTGCTTGACGAACTTGTCGGCGGCCTTCTGGAAGCGGTACTTCAGCCACGTCTCGGGGAACGACAGCGCGTGCTTGCGGCTCGGCAGGACGCACTCAGGCGAGAGGCCGGAGTTGCGCAGGACCTTCTCGTACTCGGCGGGCAGCCGGGTGAACTCCTCGAAGAACTCGGCCCGCAGCTCGCTCGCCGGACGGCCCGCCGTCGGCACGTACTGCCAGTCGTTGATCAGCAGAAGCAGGCGCACGTCGTCGCACGTCTCCGCGTAGGACGTGAGCAGGTCGACCGACAGCGTCCAGCTGTATCCGGGGAAGATCCCCACGCGGCCGGAGATCCTGCGCCGCATCGTGTCGGACTTCTGCTCCTCGATGACCCCGGGCACGAGCCGGCCGGTGGTCTCGTCCTCGAAGAGCATGAAGTGGCCGCCCATGACCACCAGCTTGTCCAGGTCGGCGGCCGACAGCTCACGGTCGATCACCTGGCGGAGCTCCTGCTCCGACCCGACGAGCTGGTGGGTCTTCACGACCTTGGCGGCACTGCCTGCGAGAGCGTCACTCATCTGAAACCACTCCGTCTTGCTCAAGTTCTGGGTACGGGTAGATGGTCCGGGTCCTCACCGCACGGTCTCCTCGGCGAGGGCGGGGGCCACCCGGTGCGCCTGTTCCGGCAGGCGCGTGACACGACCGCTCCGGTAGCGGGCCGGGGCGGGTCCGGAGGGCGTACGCTCGGCGCCGGCGCCCGGCGGGACCTCGGCGAGGTTCCGGGGTGGGAGTTCGGGCCCGGTCGCGGCGACCGGGGTCAGCCGGCCGGCCAGCGCGCGCAGCGGCCGGGCACTGGTGAGCTCGTGGACGGAGATCCCCTCCCACCCGTGGTCCGTGAGGACGGCCAGCACGCGCGGGATCCGCAGGACCCTTCCCCCGGCGCCGGTGTAGCTGTCGCACAGGTCGAGGTCGTCGAGACCGTTCACCTCGCGGACGACGGCCGCGAGGGTCTGCTCGGCCTCGCCCATGGGGGAGGCGGGCTCGGCGTCGCGCCCGTCTCCTTCCGCCTCCGGGGAGCCCGCCGCGACGCCTTCGGGGGCCTGGATCAGGAACCGGTCCGGGCAGCGCACCGGGTGGTGGTCGTAGAGGTGGCCGAGGAAGTGCGCGCGGAGCCGCGCGGGGGTGACCGGCTGGTCGGCGACGATGTGCGCCACCAGCCGCCCCGTCCCGTCCGAGGACACCTCGGCGAGGCGGACGGCGGGATGGAGGGCGAGCACGGCCTCGATCCTTTCGAGGTCGACCAGGTCGTCCCCAGCGCCCGCCGTCCGTCCCCCGGCGGGCGGCGACGGCGGCGCGAAGCCGGCCAGCCGGGCGACCTCGCTGATCCGCAGGTCGGCCGACGGGTCGTCGTGCGCCTGGAACACGGCCTCGTAGCCCCGCAGGAACCGCTCCATCGCCTCGGCGTCCATCACCGAGGAGACGGCGTTCAGCGTGACGACGACGGCGTCGCGCCACTCGTCGATGCGGAAGTAGGTGTCCCCGCCGTGGAGCGCCCAGCCCGTGGGGGCCGGGGCCCAGGTGAACTTGGTGCGCCTTGCCTTGGAGTCGCGGGAGGCCTGCTTGATGAAGTTCAGCTCCGACCCGACGCGCACGGCCCGCCCGCGCCGCGTGCTCTCGCGGGACACCAGCTCGACCACCTCGTCATAGGGGACGTACGAGTGGGCCTGCGCCCGCTCGAAGTGCTGCGCGACGCGCCGCAGCAGCTGCGAGAAGGTGGGGTCGTCGTGACAGTCGACCCGCAGCAGCAGGGGCGAGAACATGCAGGTCATCACGTCGGAGTACGTGCTGGACTCGCGGTTGCTGGTGAACGAGAGGTGGCCGGCCGTGCCGCTGCCGGTGTAGGCGGCCATCAGCATGTTGTACGCGGTCACGTGGACCAGCGACGGCCAGACCTGGTGCCGGGCGCCGATGCGGCGGCTGGCGTCCAGCATCGACGGCGAGGTGAGCGTGGCGCCGCGCGCCGTGGGCTCGGCGCCGGGCACGCGCCTGGCGGCGAACGTGTCGGCCGGCAGCTTCGAGATCTCCTCTCTCCAGAACGCCATGGCGTCTTCCGCCACGGCGGCGGCCGCGCGCGAGGACTCGTACCGGGTGAGATCCATCGGCTGGTGGCGAACCGGCTCCAGGGAGGCGGGCCGCCGGGAGCTGAACCCGGCGCACTGGACCTTGAGCTCGCGCTTGATCTGCCGGACGGTCCAGACGTCGACCGCCAGATGGTTGAGCACGAGGACGAGTTGCCGGGGAACGCCCGCCGTGGTGATGACGCACGCGCGGATGGGCCATTCCGTGGAAAGGTCGAATTCGGTGGTGGTGAGCTTTTCCACGACCTCGCCCGGCGCGGCCGTGCCATCCTTTTCCGTGGTCACGTGAATGACCGGAAGAGCGGCCGGAGAATGCACGCGCTGTTGCGGGTCGCCGCCGTCGAGGTGATATGTGGTGCGCAGTGCCTCGTGCCGGCGTGTCAGGTAGTTGATCGCGGCCCTGCAGTTCGCCACGGTGACGTCGTACGGCATCTCCAGGTGCAGGACGATGTGCGTCTCGTGTCGCTCCCGCGGCGGCAGCTGGTGGTACCTCAGCCACATGTAACGCTGGCCCCAGCAGAGATTGGCGTTCTTGGCAGCGGACAACTCAGCCTCCAACAGTCGGTCGCGACACCCACTCCGCACGATTGCGCCGTTCGCCGGCGGTGCGACTCACCGGTCGTCGGATCGACAGCGCTTCTCAGGATAGTTGAATGCGATTGAGAATTGGCGTTTCTGCAGGGCGTTACAACGACGGCGCGGTGGCATCTTCAGGAACGTGACAACCTGCCACCGGACCGGTCCTTTCAGAATGCACGGCGGGCTTGACCGGGCCCGTGCATTCGGTGAGGGTGGGCGGGGGCGACATTTGTCCAGGTCGCCTGATGCGCTCGGCCCTCACTGTGAGGTGGCACGATGACCATGGTTGAAATAGAAATACCTCACGAGTTCCAGAATATCCTGCGGCCGCATTTGCCTTATGCGGATTCGGGGGATCTCTCGCCGTTCGACGACCTCGCGGGTCTCGGACTGGACTCGATGGGCGTCGTGCAGCTGCTGGTCGCCCTGGAGGACGGCTACGACATCGAGCTTCCCGACGACATCCTCGACGAGGAGACGTTCGCGACCGTCGGCTCGCTCTGGCGGGCGCTCTCCGTGCTGGTGGCGTCGAAATGAGAAGCAGGCGTGAGGATCGCGGATGCTGACCCGGGTCGATGATCTGCTGCGCTGCGGCGACCCCGATCGCCCGGCGCTGACCTTCAAGGACGAGACCCTCACCTACGGCGAGCTGGCCCGTCGCGTCGGCCTGGCCGCGGCCGGCCTCCGGCGCCTCGGGCTCCGCCGCGGCGAGCGGGTCGTCGTTTACCTCGAAAAGCGCGTGGAGACGGTGGTCGCGATGCTCGCCGTGTCCTCGGCGGGCGGGGTCCTCGTCCCGGTCAACCCGCTGTTCAGGCCGAGGCAGGTCGCGTACGTCGTCGCCGACTGCGACGCCCGCGTGGTGGTCACCACCTGGGAGCGTCACCGCACGCTGGGGGCCCGGATCGAGGCGGGCGAGTCGCCGCCGCACCTGGTGCTGATCGGCGACGGGGATGATCCGGGGCCCGGAGCCACCACGTGGGAACGGCTCTGCGCGGCCGGGGAGCCGGCGCACGGGGACGGCGACGGGGTGATCGACGCAGACGTCGCGGCCATCCTCTACACCTCCGGCAGCACCGGCTCGCCGAAGGGCGTCGTGCTGTCGCACCGCAACGTGCTGGCCGGCGCGGAGAGCGTCGCCGCCTACCTTCGGCACACGCGCGACGACGTGGTGCTCGCCGTACTCCCGCTGAGCTTCGACGCCGGGTTCAGCCAGCTCACGACGTCCTTCGTCGCCGGCGCGCACGTCGTGCTGGTCAACTACCTGACGCCCGCAGAGGTCGTGCGCCTGTGCGCCCGGCATGGCGTCACGGGCCTGACCTGCGTGCCGCCTCTGTGGCTCCAGCTCGCGACCAGGAAGTGGCCGCAGGAGGCCACCGGGCGCCTGCGGTACTTCGCCAACACCGGCGGGCGCATGCCCGGGACCACCCTGGCCTGGCTGCGCGACACCTTCCCCGAGGCGAAGCCGTACCTGATGTACGGGCTGACCGAGGCGTTCCGCTCCACCTACCTCGACCCGGCCGAGGCCGGGCGCCGGCCCGACTCGATCGGGAAGGCGATCCCCAACGCGGAGGTCCTGGTGGTGCGGCCGGACGGCTCGGTCTGCGACCCCGGCGAGGAGGGCGAGATCGTGCATCGCGGCGCGCTCGTGTCGCTCGGTTACTGGAACGACCCCGAGCGCACCGCCGAGCGGTTCCGTCCGTACCCGCCGGGGGGCGGCGCCTCGCGCGCCGAGATCGCGGTGTGGTCGGGCGACGTCGCCTACCGCGACGAGGACGGCTTCCTGTACTTCGTCGGGCGCACCGACGACCTGATCAAGACGTCGGGGTACCGGCTGAGCCCCACGGAGGTCGAGGAGGCGGCGTACGCCACCGGCCTGGTGTCGGAGGCGGTGGCCTTCGGCGTACCTGACGAGGAGCTCGGGCAGCACGTGGTGCTCGCGGTCACGGGACCGACGGGGGAGGCCTGCGACACCGGCACGCTGATGAAGGCGCTGGAACGCGACCTGCCGAGATACATGGTCCCCCGGCGCGTGGCGGTGTTCTCTCAGCTGCCGAGGTCGGGCAACGGCAAGTTCGACCGCGGCGAGCTGCGCCGGATGGTGCCGTGATGCCCGGCCGCTCGTCCGGATGGTCCGGAAGGCACGACGGCTCGCTGACCGTGGGCGGCATCCCCGTCGGGAGGCTCGCGGCCCGGGTGGGTGGCACGCCGTTCTTCGCCTACGACCGGGAGCTGATCGGCCGGCGGGTCGCCGCCGTGCGCGCCGCGCTGCCCGGCGAGATCGAGCTGAGCTACGCGGTGAAGGCCAACCCGATGCCTGCCCTGCTCCAGCACATGAGCGGCCTGGTCGACGGCTTCGACGTGGCGTCCGCGCTGGAGATGCGGCACGCGCTCGACACCCCGGTGCCCCCCGGCCGCGTCAGCTTCGCCGGACCCGGCAAGACCGTCGAGGAGCTGACCCAGGCGGTCGCGGCGGGCGTCACCGTCGAGCTGGAGTCCGAGCTGGAGATCGCCCGGGTGCGGGCGACGAGCAGGGCCCTCGGCGTCCCGGCCCGGGTCGCGCTGCGGGTCAACCCCGACTTCACGGTACGCGGCTCCGGGATGCGGCTCGGGGGAGGACCGCAGCAGTTCGGCGTCGACTCCGAGCGGGTGCCCGAGGTGCTCGCGAGCCTGGCTGGCGCGGAGTTCGACTTCCAGGGGTTCCACGTGTTCGCCGGCTCGCAGAACCTGCACGCCGACAGCCTCTGCGAGGCGCAGCGCAGGACCGCCGAGCTCGTACTCGGGTTCGCGTGGGCCGCGCCCGGCCCGGTGCGGTACGTCAACCTCGGCGGCGGCTTCGGCATCCCGTACTCCCACAGGGACAGGCCGCTCGCCCTCGAACCGATCGGGGAGAACCTCGCCGAGCTGGTCGACCGGGTGATCCGCCCCCGCCTGCCCGAGGCGAGGATCGTCGTCGAGCTGGGACGCTACCTGGTGGGCGAGGCCGGCGTCTACGTCACCCGCGTCGTCGACCGCAAGGTGTCGCGCGGCAAGACCTTCGTCATCGTGGACGGGGGGCTGCACCACCAGCTCGCGGCGTCCGGCAACTTCGGCCAGGTCATCCGGCGCAACTACCCGATCGCGGTGGGGAACCGCATGGACGACCCCGCCGAGGAGACCGTGACCGTGGTCGGCTGCCTGTGCACCCCGCTCGACCTGCTCGGCGACGACGTGGCGCTGCCGATGCCCGAGGTGGGGGACCTCATCGTGCTGTTCCAGGCCGGCGCGTACGGCCTCACCGCGAGCCCCACCGCGTTCCTGAGCCACCCCACCCCGGCCGAGGTCCTCGTCTGACCGGGAAGGGCCCGGAACGGGCCCTTTCCGGGGTCCTCTAGCTCGGCGGTGTGGCGATCTCCTGGGGGAACAGGGACGGCGGGAGGTCCTCGCCGCGGACGCTCCAGAGATCCTTCAGGCTGCTCTCGGGGTCGGTCGCCGCTAGCTGCGCGCCGAACGCCAGGCCGCGCAGGATGTCGATCATCCCCTCGGCCGGGATGACGGTGGGGTCCGCCAGCAGCAGGACGCTGGTGCGGCCGCCCTGGACCGACACCCGCACGCGGAAGGGCTGCCCGTACTGCTGCGCCAGGGGGGTCCACAGCAGCTCGGCCGGAGCCTGGTCGGCCGGGTCCGAGGGCTGGCGGTCGAGCTGCACGTAGTTGATCCAGCACCGGAACAGGTGGTTGACCCAGCAGTCGTGGGACGGGCCGTTGCCCTCCCGCGCCCCGACCTCGGCGGCGATCGCGGCCACTCGGTCGAAGTCGTAGCAGGAGTAGCGGTACGACCGGGCGCCCGCCCAGTGCAGGCGCTTGATGTGCTCGGCGAGCGAGGAAGCGTGGTCCACGGTGGCGACGACCGGGATCAGCTGGTTCATCGTGCTGACGATGTCCTGGTGTTCCGGCGCGAACCGGTTCGAGGCCATCAGGCTGAGCGTGACCCGGTCCGTGCCGGTGTACCGCGCGAGGCCCGCGGCGATCAGGGCAGTCACCACCGACGGCGCGGTGACCCCGAGCCGCCTGGCGGCCTCGGAGGCGAGGCCGCCGAGCCGGCGCGAGTGCAGCGTCGCCTCCAGGCGGTTGCGCTTCACGCCCGCGGGCAACGTCGGGAGCCCGTCCATCAGCCCGTCGGCGAGCACGCGCCGCCAGTACCGCTCGGAGCTCTCCTGCCGCTCGCGCCACACCCCGCCGCTCCGCTGCCGCCGCGCGAGCTCGCGGGGCGCGGGCCCCATGCGCGCGGTGGCACGCGGGTCGGCCACCAGGGCCCGGAACTGGTCCTGCAGGTGGTGGATCGACCACACGTCGAGGATGAGGTGGGAGAACGACAGCGCGAGGAACACCGGGGCGCCGTCGGTGGTGACCAGCACCCCCCGCCAGCCCAGGGCGCCGGTCATCGGGAACCCGATGGCGGCCAGCTCGTCCTTGGCCTGTTCCGGGACCTCGCGGCTGGCGACCACGCGGTCGACACGCTCGATCGGCAACGTGACGGCCGGGTGGACGCGCTGCACCGGCTGCCCGTCCTGGACGTGGTAGGTCGTCCGCAGCGGTTCGTGCCGGTCGACCAGCAGCCGCAGCGCCGTCAGCACCCGGTCCAGCGGGAGGCCCCGCAGGTCCCACGCCGTCGGGAGGTTGGCGTCGCGCATCCAGTCCTGCGGGTACCTCTCTATCTCTCGCCAGCTGAAGAGCTGGCCGTAACTGAGGGGGGCGTCGACGGACATATCGTCTCCTCCGGAGCACTCGTCGGGGCACCCGCCGCGTCTCGCCGCCCCATCCACAGCACCACCGCGGCGGCGGCGGCCGTCATTTCCAGAAGCGTCACGAACGTGACGAGGGTGGCCGCGTCGGGGCGGGTCAGGGGCTGCCCCCGAAGCGCCTGCCAGGCGGCCACGGCGACGACTCCTGCGTACGAGCCCGCGGCTGTGCGGACCAGCCGTACGCGCACCCGCTCGGGGCGCAGCCAGGCCGTCCGGAGCGCCAGCGCGCCGAGCGCCACGGCGATCAGCGGGATCGCCTGGAGGGCGTGGATCCCGAGGAAGTGGGCCACCCGCAGGTCGCCCCCGGACGTGCTCCAGCCGACGACGGGCAGGCCGGGCCCCCCGTCGGGCACTCCCACGCTGTGGGCGCCGGTGATGCCGTCGCCCACGCCGCTCCGCATGGAGTCCAGCGCGGGGGTGGACGTCGTCATGGAGAAGCCGAGCGCCATGCCGGCCAGCGACACGACCGTGCCGAGCCGGATCGCCGACGCCATCGCGAGGTCCTCGAACCGCTGCGTGACCAGCAGGACGGCGATGACCAGGTTGGCGACCCACAGGGTCACCACCATCGCGGTCATGCCGTTCCACACGAGGCGGTCCAGCGGGGTCTGGACGTTGAAGTGGCTCATCCGGCCGTGGAACGCCTGCACGGTGATCAGCACCAGCTCCCCGGCGACCATGGCCGCGATCACGGTGCCCAGCCACCGGCCCCACCGGCGGCCTCGCCGCAGGTGCGAAAGCATCCAGGCGAGCGTCGCCGTGTACAGCGCGACGGAGACCGAGAACTTGAACGGCTTCAGCCAGATCGGCTCGCCGGTGAGCACCCGGTCGTCCACGAGCAGCCCGGCGAGCGCGACGACGCCGACCACGCCGGACACCGCCACCGCGGCGAGCAATGGCCCGTGCGCGCGCATTCCGGATCGCCGGGGACGCTGGAGAACGCTCATTCTAGGGCCCCTCTCCTGAAGAGGCAGCTCTGCCGTCCATTACGGATCGCGCCGGCCGCAGTACGAATATCCGATCGCCTGTGCGGCGTTCATCCGAGGTCGGGGAATTGAGAGGCGAAGGCCGTTCCTTCGGGTGAACGCACGGATTGCCGGCCGGTGCCGGGTGGCGGGAATGGCCGTGGCGGCCACCCGTACCGGAACCCCGCGGTCCCCCTGAAACCCCAGCATCTTCACCGTGAACGCCCACGTCAAGTGCGAATAGCGGTCGAAGGCGATGGCAACTTGCTACTGGCAACAATGTGCCAACATGCGACCGTGGCCCAGGCCGGAGGGGTGCCATTAAGGTCGCAGTAACTATTCAATAGCCGCAATTCCACACTACTGTCCATCATTCCTGCGCGGTGTCTTTATCGAAACCGGCGGTGTCATGTTGGTGATGCCCGAGGCTTGAGGTGGCACGTTGATGGTTGGTGAGTCGATTCAGCTGACCGGCGCGACGGCCGACGAGTCCGGCCGGCGGGACGCCCGTCCTGTTTTCCCGGCGGAGGAGCCGGTCGCCGTCGTGGGCATGTCGTGCCGGCTGCCCGGGGCGGACGACCCCGAGCGGTTCTGGCGGCTGCTGCGCGACGGCGTGGACGCGGTGACGGCGGTGCCGGAAGGCCGGTGGCCGCACACCACGGCCGTCGAGTACGCCCGGGGCGGCTTCATCCCGGACGTGGACCGCTTCGACGCCGGGTTCTTCGGGATCTCCCCGAACGAGGCCGCGGCCATGGACCCCCAGCAGCGGCTGACGCTCGAGCTGTCGTGGGAGGCGCTGGAGAACGCGCGGATCCTCCCGGCCGCGCTGCGCGGCACGGCCGCGGGAGTCTTCCTCGGGGCGATCTCCAACGACTACGCCGCGCTGCAGGACCGTATCGGCGCGGGCGGCGTGGGCCGGCACACCTACACCGGCGCCAACCGGGCCATGATCGCCAACCGGGTCTCGTACTTCCTCGGGCTGAACGGCCCGAGCCTGACCCTCGACACCGGCCAGTCGTCGTCGCTGGTGGCCGTGCAGATGGCCTGCGAGAGCCTGCGCCGCGGCGAGACCCGGCTCGCGCTCGCGGGTGGCGTGAACCTCAACCTGCTGGCGGAGACCACCGCCGCCATCGGCAGCTTCGGGGCGCTGTCGCCGGACGGCCGCTGCTACGTCTTCGACAGCCGCGCCAACGGGTACGTGCGCGGCGAGGGCGGCGCGCTCGTCGTGCTCAAGCCCCTTTCCGCGGCGCTCGCCGACGGGGACGCGGTCCACTGCGTGATCCTCGGCGGCGCCGTCAACAACGACGGCGGCGGCGACGGGCTGACGGTGCCGAGCGGGCGTGCCCAGCGGGAGGTCATCACGCTGGCCCGCGCCCGCGCCGGAGTCGGGCCCGCCGACGTCCAGTACGTGGAGCTGCACGGCACCGGCACGAAGGTCGGCGACCCCGTCGAGGCGGGCGCGCTCGGCGCCGCCGACGGGGACGGGCGGCCGGGCGCCGACCCGCTTCTGGTCGGCTCGGTGAAGACCAACATCGGCCACCTCGAAGGCGCCGCGGGCATCGCGGGGTTCCTCAAGGTGGCGCTGAGCCTTCGCCACCGCGAGCTGCCGCCGAGCCTGAACTTCGAGACCCCCAACCCCGACATCCCGCTGGACGAGCTGCGCCTCCAGGTCGTACGGTCCACCCGTCCCTGGCCCGCCGCCGGGCGTCCCCTGGTCGCGGGCGTCAGCTCCTTCGGGATGGGCGGCACCAACTGCCACCTGATCCTCTCCGAACCGCCCCCAGGCGAACCCGCCGCCTCCGCCGGCGAACCGGCCGCGCGCTCCGCCGCTTCCGGCGAGCCGGTCGCGCGCTCAGACGGCTCCGCCGCCTCCGGTGACCCCGTCGCACCCGTCGCGTTCGCGGGCTCGGACGTGCCGTGGGTGCTGTCCGCGCGTTCCGCCGCCGCGTTGCGGGGCCAGGCGCGGCGGCTGCACGCCCGTGCCGGCGAGGACCCCTCGGCCGGGACCGCGGACGTGGCGCTGGCCCTGGTCCACAGCCGCACCCGGTTCGAGCACCGGGCGGTCGTGCTCGGCGCCGACCGCGCCGCCCGGCTCGCCGGCCTGGAGGCGCTCGCCGCCGGGCTCCCCGGCGAGTCCGTGGTCACCGGGTCGGTGACCGCCGGCCGCCGCGCGTTCGTCTTCCCCGGACAGGGGTCGCAGTGGCCCGCCATGGCACGTGACCTCCTGGCCGGCTCGCCCGCGTTCGCCGGGCGGATCGCCGAATGCGCCGAGGCCCTCGCACCGTTCACCGACCACTCCCTGCTCGACGTCCTGCGGGAGACGCCCGGCGCGCCCGGCCTCGACCGGGTCGACGTGGTCCAGCCGGCGCTGTGGGCGGTCATGGTGTCGCTCGCCGGGCTGTGGCGGGCCGCCGGCGTCGAGCCCCACGTGGTCGTCGGGCACTCGCAGGGGGAGATCGCGGCGGCGACCGTCGCCGGAGCGCTGTCTCTCCAGGACGCCGCCAGGGTCGTGGCGCTGCGCAGCCGCGCGATCGCCGGCATCACCGGCAGGGGCGGCATGCTGTCGGTCGCCGCCCCACTTGACGTCGTCACCTCGGCCGTACGGCCGCTGGCGCCGCACGTGGCCGTGGCCGCGTACAACGGGCCTCGCTCCGTGGTCGTCTCCGGGACGCGGCAGGCGCTCTCCGACCTGGAACGGCGGCTCTCGGCCGACGGGTACCGCACCAAGCTCCTCCCGGTCGACTACGCGTCCCACTCCGCCGAGGTCGAGGGGATCCGCGAGGAGGTGCTCAGCGCGCTGGCGCCCGTCCGCCCGGTGAGCACCGGCACGCTGTTCGTCTCCACGCTGACCGGCGAGCCGATGGACACCGCCGGGCTGGACGC
Source organism: Sphaerisporangium viridialbum (assembly GCF_049674955.1). Lineage (GTDB taxonomy): Bacteria > Actinomycetota > Actinomycetes > Streptosporangiales > Streptosporangiaceae > Sphaerisporangium > Sphaerisporangium viridialbum. Next base: position 1,724,068 of record NZ_CP187232.1, read on the forward strand.
GGACTACTGGTACCGCAGCCTGCGCCACCCCGTGCTGTTCGCCCAGGCCACCCGGCGGGCGCTCGACGAGCACTGCGGCCTGTTCGTCGAGTGCAGCCCGCACCCGGTGCTCACGGCCGGCATCGAGGAGACGATCGAGGAGGCCGAGCGGGACGCGGCCGTGGTCGGCACGCTGCGCCGGGGCGACGGCGGGCCCGGCCGGTTCCGGCGGGCGCTCGCCGAGGCGTACACGCGCGGAGCCGACGTCGACTGGTCCACTCTGGGCGATTCCGAGCCGGGCGCCCGGCTCGTCGACCTGCCCACCTACGCCTTCCAGCGCGAGCGGTACTGGCCAGGGACGCCGGGCGACGCCCATCGTCCCGCGACGCCCGGCGAATCCCAGTGGCCCGATCGCCCGGCCGTCGAGGCCGGGCGCGAGCCGTCCGCGCCGGCGACGCCCACCGGCCCGTGGACCCCGGACGGCCTCTCGCGGCGCGCGGTGCGCGAGCTGGTGCTGACCACCGCCGCCGGGCTGCTCGGGCACCAGGACACCCGCGCCCTGGAGCCGGCCAGGACCTTCAAGGACCTCGGCTTCGAGTCGGCGACCCTGGAGGACCTCCGCGACCGGCTCAGGTCGGCCACCGGGCTGCGGCTGCCGACCGGCCTGCTGTACGACCAGCCGACCCCCGACCGGCTCATCGACCACCTGTACGGGCTGCTCCACGACGGGCCGTCCGAAGCGGCGGCCGAGGCGCGCACGCGCGACGAGACCGACCCCATCGTGGTGGTGGCCATGGGCTGCCGCTATCCCGGAGGCGTCGAGTCGCCGGACGACCTGTGGCGGCTGGTCCGCACCGGCACCGACGCGATCACGGAGTTCCCCCCGAACCGGGGCTGGGACCTCGACGCGCTGTTCGCCCACGGGCCCGGCCGGTCGGGCACCAGCGACACCAGGCACGGCGGCTTCCTGCACGACGCCGACCAGTTCGACGCCGGGTTCTTCGGCATCAGCCCCCGCGAGGCGGCCGCCATGGACCCCCAGCAGCGGCTGCTGATGGAGATCTGCTGGGAGACCGTCGAGCGGGCCGGCCTCGACCCCGCCGAACTGCGGGAGTCCGCCACCGGAGTGTTCGTGGGCGCCATGGCCTCCGACTACGGCCCCCGGCTGCACCAGTCCACCGGCGCCGCCGACGGTCACCTGCTCACCGGCACCGCGCTCAGCGTCGCCTCCGGGCGCATCGCGTACGCCCTGGGCCTGCGGGGGCCCGCGATCACCGTGGACACCGCGTGCTCGTCCTCGCTGGTGGCGATCGTCCTCGCGGTGCAGGCGCTGCGGCGCGGGGAGTGCTCGCTGGCGCTGGCCGGCGGCGCGACGGTCATGTCCAGCCCCGGGATGTTCGTGGAGTTCAGCCGCCAGGGCGGGCTCGCCCCCGACGGCCGCTGCAAGGCGTTCTCCGCCTCGGCGGACGGCACGGGCTGGGGCGAGGGCGCGGGGATGCTCCTGCTGGAGCGCTGGTCCGACGCCCGTCGCCGCGGACACCCCGTACTCGCCGTGATCAAGGGCGGCGCGGTCAACCAGGACGGCGCCAGCAACGGCCTGACCGCCCCGAACGGCCAGGCCCAGCGGGAGGTCATCGGCCAGGCGCTCGCCGACGCAGGACTCTCCGCGGGCGACGTCGACGTGGTCGAGGCGCACGGCACCGGCACCAGGCTCGGGGACCCCATCGAGGCAGAGTCGATCATCGCCGCGTACGGCGCGAACCGGGACGCGGACCGGCCGGTCTGGCTCGGCTCGCTCAAGTCGAACATCGGCCACACCCAGGCCGCGGCCGGCGTCGGCGGCGTGATCAAGATGATCAAGGCGCTCGAACACCGGACCCTGCCCTCCACCCTGCATGTGGAGGAGCCCACGCCGCACGTCGACTGGAGCGGCGGCTCGGTGCGGCTGCTCACCGAGCCGGTGGAGCTGCCGGGCGACCGTCCGCTGCGGGCGGCCGTCTCGGGCTTCGGCATCAGCGGCACGAACGCGCACGTCATCCTGGAGGGACCCCCGCAGGCCGGCCCGGCTCCCGAGGAGCCGGAGGGCCCGCTGGTGTGGGTGGTGTCGGCGAAGTCCGAGGCGTCGTTGCGGGCTCAGGCGGGGCGGTTGCGTACGTACGCGCTGGAGGCCGAGCCGGGTGATCTGGTGGCGGCCGGGCGGGTGCTGTCGCGGCGGCCGGGGTTCGCCCACCGCGCGGTGGTCGTGGCCGAGGACCGGGAAGAGCTGGTCGCGGGCCTGGCCGCGCTGGCCGGCGGCACGCCCCACGCGACCTTGGCGAGCGGGGTGGCGGGCTCGGACGTGCGTCCGGTGTTCGTGTTCCCCGGGCAGGGGTCGCAGTGGGCCGGGATGGCGGTCGGCCTGCTGGACGAGAGCGAGGTCTTCCGCACCCACCTCCGGCGGTGCGAGGCGGCGCTGGAGCCGTACACCGGCTGGTCGGTGGAGGCGGTGCTGCGCGGCAGGGAGGGCGCGCCGGCGCTTGCGGGCTCCGATGTCATCCAGCCGGTGCTGTTCGCGGTCATGGCGTCCCTCGCGGAGCTGTGGCGGTCGCTCGGGGTCGAGCCCTCCGCCGTGATCGGTCACTCCCAGGGAGAGATCACCGCCGCCTGCGTCGCGGGAGCGCTCGGCCTGGAGGACGCCGCCAAGGTCGTCGCTCTGCGCAGCCAGGCGCTGATGAAGCTCGGCGACAGCGGCGGCATGCTCGCCGTGTCGCTGCCGGCCGCGCGGGCGCGGGAGCTGCTCTCGCCGTGGACCGACCGGCTGTGGGTGGCCGTGCACAGCGGCCCGGCCAGCACGGTCGTGGCCGGCGACCTCGACGCGCTGGAGGAGTTCGCCGCCGCCTGCGGCGAGAAAGTGCGGACCCGCAGGGTGGCGATCGACTACGCGGCCCACACGCCGCACATCGAAGCGCTCCGCGAGGAGCTGCTCACCACGCTGGACGACGTCTCGCCACGGCCCACCGACGTCGCCTTCTGCTCCTCGCTGGCGGGCGCGTTCATCGGCCACGCCGAGCTGAACGCCGCGTACTGGTACACCAGCCTGCGCAACCCGGTGCGGTTCGAGGAGGGCATCCGGGCCTTCGCCGGGCACGGGACCCCGCTGTTCATCGAGACCAGCCCGCATCCCGTGCTGACCGGGCACATCCAGGACACCCTGGAGGCGGCGGGCATACCCGGCGGCGCCACAGGGACGCTCCGCCGGGACGACGGCGACCGGCGCCGGTTCCTGGTGGCGGCGGGCCAGGCGTACGTGCTCGGCGCCGAGGTGGACTGGGCGCGGGCGCTCGGCCAGGGGCCCCACCGCCACGTCGACCTGCCCACCTACCCCTTCGAGCACCGCAGGTACTGGATCGACGGCGCCGCCGCCACCGTGGACGTCGCCGCGCGGGGCATGGACGCCTCCCGGCACCCGCTCCTCGGCGCGGTAGTGCCGCTGGCCGGAGACGACGGGTTCCTGCTCACCGGGCGGCTGTCGCGCGGCGCGATGCCGTGGCTCGCCGACCACGTCGTGGACGGCGGGGTGCTGCTGCCGGGCACCGCATTCGTCGAACTGGCCCTCGAAGCGGCCACCACGGCGGGCTGCGACGAGATAGAGGACCTGACGCTGGAGGCTCCGCTGCTCCTGCCCGAGGCCGGGGCGGTTCAGGTGCAGCTCGCGGTCGGCGGCGCGGACGCGGACGGCCGGCGCGGCCTCACCGTGTACGCCCGCCAGGCGGGCGACGCCGAGGCCACCTGGACCCGGCACGCCACGGGCACGCTCTCCATCGGCCCGACCGCCGCCCCCGAACGGCTCCCCGGCCGGCCGCCGTCGGAGGGCGTCGCGGTCGACCTGGACGAGGTGTACGAGCGGCTCGCCGAGCGCGGCTACGAGTACGGCCCCGCGTTCCGGGGGCTCCGGGCCGCCTGGCGCGTGGACGGCGGCGCGTACGTCGAGGTGGCCCTGCCGGAGCACGTCCGCGGGGACGCCGGCCGGTTCACGTTCCACCCGGCGCTGCTGGACGCGGCGCTGCACCTGCTGGTGCTCGACTCGGCCGAGGCCGCGCAGGACGTGCCCTCGCTGCTGCTGCCGTTCTCCTGGAGCGGGGTGCGGGTGTCGGCCCTCGGCGCCGAGGCGTCGCGGGTGCGGATCGCGGACCTCGGCGACGACCGGGTGTCCCTCGCGATCCACGACGGCGCGGGCAACTGGATCGCGGGCGTGGACGCGCTGACGCTGCGCCGGGTCCCGAGAGACGGCGCGGCCTCGCGCGCCGCGTCGGACGCGGCCTCGTACACGGTCGACTGGGTGGACCTCGCGGCGTCCGGCGCCGACCTCGCCGACCAGCGATGGGCCGTGGTCGGGTACGACGGCTTCGCCGACGAGATCGGGGAGGAGCTGGGCAGGGCCGGGGTCAGCGCGCCGCGCTACTACGACCTCGCCTCGCTCGCGGAGATGACCGCGGGCGAGGTCCCGGGCATCGTCCTGGTCCCCTACCTGCCGGAGGCCGACGCGGACGACGTGCCGTACTCGGTGCGCGACGGCATGTACCAGGCCCTCGACCTGGTGCAGGCATGGGTGGGCGACGAGCGGTTCGCGGGCTGCCGCCTGGTGTTCGTGACCCGGGGCGTCTTCGACCCGGCGGGCGGCATGGTCCCGGCCGTGGTCGCGGGCCCGGTGTGGGGGCTGGTGCGGTCGGCGCAGGCCGAGCATCCGGGACGGTTCGTCCTGCTGGACGCCGGCGACGGGTTCTCCGGATGGCCGCTGGTGGCCTCGGCGGTGGCCTCGGGCGAGTCGCAACTGGTGGCGCGGGACGGGAAGCTCCTGGTCCCCCGCCTGGCACGCCGCACGGCCGAGACGCCGGCCGGGTCCTCGGACGTGGGGTCGGGAACCGTGCTGGTGACCGGCGGCACGGGCGGGCTCGGCAGCCTGGTCGCCCAGCGGCTGGTGGAGAGGCACGGAGCCCAGAACCTTCTGCTGGTGTCGCGGCGCGGGCCGGACGCGCCCGGTGCCGCCGAACTGGTGTCCCGGCTTGAGGGCCTCGGGGCGCGGGCCACGGTGGCGGCCTGTGACGTGTCGGACCGCGACGCGCTCGCGGCGCTGCTGGAGTCGATCCCCTCGCAGGTGCCGCTGACCGGCGTGGTGCACGCGGCGGGCGTCCTGGACGACGCGACCGTGGAGGGGCTGTCGGCGCAGCGGCTGGACTCGGTGTTCGCCCCCAAGGTGGACGCGGCCTGGTACCTGCACGAGCTGACGCGGGAGCTCCCGCTCTCGTGGTTCGTGGTGTTCTCCTCGGTCGCCGGCGTGGTCGGTAACCCCGGCCAGGGCAACTACGCGGCCGCCAACGTGTTCCTGGACGTCCTCGCGGCGCACCGCCGCGAGCTGGGCCTGCCCGCCGTGTCGGTGGCGTGGGGGCTGTGGGACACCGTCGGCACCGGGATGTCGGGGCAGATGTCGGCCGCGGACACGGCCCGCCTGGCCCGCGCGGGCATCGCGCCGCTGACCGTCGAGCAGGGTCTTGAGCTGTTCGACTCGGCGCTCGCCTCGCCGGGCCCGCTGGTCGTCGCCGCCAGGTGGGACAACACCGCCCTGCGCGCCCGCGCAGAGAGGGGCGAGCTGCCGTCGGTGCTGCGCGGCCTGGTGCGCGCGCTGCGACGCGCCGCCACCGCCACCGCGGCGGGAGCGGCCTCCACCGCGGCCGGATCGGCGGGCCTGGTCGAGCGCCTCGCGGCGATGGCCGAGGCCGAGGCGCGCGGTCACCTGGCCGATCTGGTGCGGTCGCATGTGGCCGCGGTCCTCGCGCACGGCAGCGTCGAGAACGTCGGGGTGGACCGGGCGTTCAACGAGCTGGGGTTCGACTCGCTGACCGGGGTGGAGCTGCGCAACCGGCTCAACGGCGACACGGGACTGCGGTTGCCCGCGACGCTGGTGTTCGACCACCCGAACGTTACCGCCCTGACCGACTACCTCTTCCGCACGCTGGCGCCCGCCGCCCCCTCACCTGAGGACACCCTGCGCGGGGCCGTGGAACGGGTCGAGTCGATGCTGTCGGGCGCCAGCGAGGACGCGGAGGCCATTCGCGGCAAGCTCGTCGCCATCGCGCAGAGCGCCGTCACGAGGTTCGGCGCCGGTCTGATCACCAGGTTCGCCGCCGGTACGGGCGGCCCCGGCGGCGCCGAGGGCGTGGTCGAGAAGATCGACTCCGCTTCCGATGAGGAGATCTTCGCGCTCATCGACGACCGAACTATGACGTCTCCCCTGAGATCCTCCCTGGAAAGGCCCGATCATGGCCAATGAGGAAAAGCTACGCGACTACCTCAAGCGTGTGACCGTCGAGCTCGCGGAGACCCGGCAGCGCCTGACCGGCGTCGAGGATCGGCGTCACGAGCCGATCGCCATCATCGGCATGGCGTGCCGCTACCCGGGCGGTGTGGCCAGTCCTGAGGATCTGTGGGACCTGGTGGTCGATGGCGGCGATGCGATCGGTGGCTTTCCGGTCGACCGGGGTTGGGATGTGGAGGGGTTGTACGACCCCGATCCCGAGGCGCTGGGGAAGTCGTACACGCGGCATGGCGGGTTCATCTATGACGCGGGGGATTTCGACGCGGCTTTCTTCGGGATGAGCCCGCGTGGTGCGCTCGCCACCGACCCGCAGCACCGGCTCGTCCTTGAGGCCACGTGGGAGGCGTTCGAGCGGGCCGGCATCGACCCGGCGACCCTGCGTGGCACTCGCACGGGCGTCTACCTGGGCAACATGTACAACGACTACTCGCTGCGGTTCACCAACGGCGCCGTCCCCGAAGCGGTCGAGGGCATCCTCATGGTGTCCAGCGCCGCCAGCGTGCTGCCGGGGCGGGTGTCGTACACCTTCGGGCTAGAAGGCCCCTCGATCGCGGTCGACACCGCGTGCTCGTCCTCGCTGGTGGCGATGCACCTGGCGGTGCAGGGGCTCAGGCGCGGGGAGTGCTCGCTGGCGCTGGCCGGCGGCGTGACGGTGATGGCCACCCCCGACTCGTTCGTGGAGTTCTCCCGGCAGCGCGCGCTGGCGCCTGACGGGCGGTGCAAGTCGTTCTCCTCCACGGCCGACGGCGCCGCGTGGGCCGAGGGCGCGGGAGTGCTCGCGCTGGAGCGGCTCTCGGACGCCCAGCGCAACGGACGGCGGATTCTCGGGGTGATCCGGGGGTCGGCGGTCAACCAGGACGGCGCCAGCAACGGCCTGACCGCGCCGAACGGCCCGGCCCAGGAGCGCGTGGTGGAGCAGGCGCTCGCCGACGCCCGCCTGGACACCCGGGACGTCGACGCGGTCGAGGCGCACGGCACCGGTACCCGCCTGGGGGACCCGATCGAGGCGCAGGCCCTCATGGCCACCTACGGGCGCAACCGCCCGGCCGCGCGTCCCCTGTGGCTCGGCTCGGTGAAGTCGAACATCGGCCACACCCAGGCCGCTGCGGGCGTCGCCGGTGTGATCAAGATGGTGATGGCGATGCGGCACGGGGTACTGCCGCGGACGCTGCACGTCGACGAGACCGGGCAGCACATCGACTGGTCGGGGGTCGGGCTCCTGACCGAGGCCAGGGACTGGTCGCGCGACGGTCACCCGCGCAGGTCCGGGGTGTCCTCGTTCGGCATCGGCGGCACGAACGCCCACGTCGTCCTGGAGGAGGCCCCGGAACAGCCGAGCGCTCCCGCCGCCCCGCCCGGCGTGACCGCCGGCCCCGGCGCGGCCCCGCTGGCCTGGGTCATCAGCGCGCACAGCGCCCAGTCGCTGCGCGGGCAGGCCGCCCGCCTGCACGACTTCGTCACCGCCCACGAGACTCTGCGCCCGGCCGACGTGGCGCACTCCCTGGCCTCCGGACGGTCGCTGTTCGAGCATCGCGCCGTCGTCCTCGGCCACGACCGCGACGCCCTGATCGCCGCCCTCGCCGACCACCTGCGCGACAAGCCGGTGGCCGAGGTGGTCAAGGGCATCGCCCAGGAGAAGCCCAGGCTGGCGTACCTGTTCACCGGCCAGGGCGGGCAGCGGCTCGGGATGGGACGCGAGCTGTACGCCGTGTCGCCGGTGTTCGCCGAGGCGCTGGACGAGGTCTGCGCCGCGCTCGACGCCCACCTCGACCGCCCGCTGCGCGAGGTGATGTGGGCCGAGCCCGGCACGCCCGATGCGGCGGCGCTGAACGAGACCCGCTACACCCAGCCGGCCCTGTTCGCGTTCGAGGTGGCCGCCTACCGGCTGCTGGAGTCGCTCGGCGTCACGCCGGACTACGTCGCCGGGCACTCGGTGGGCGAGTTCGCCGCCGCGCACGTGTCGGGAGTCTGGTCGCTGGCGGACGCCGCACGGCTGATCACCGCACGCGCCCGCCTGATGCAGGCGCTCGACGAGCCGGGCGCGATGATCGCCATCGAGGCCACCGAGGAGGAGGTCGCGCCGACCCTCGCCGGTCAGGAGCATCTCGTCGGGATCGCGGCGGTCAACGGCCCCACCAGCGTGGTCGTCTCCGGGGCGGAGGAGGTCTGCCTGGCGGTGGCCGACGAGTGGCGGGAGCTCGGCCGGCGGACCCGGCGGCTCGCGGTCAGCCACGCCTTCCACTCCCCGCTGATGGAGCCGATGCTCGCGGAGTTCGCCGCCGAGCTGGAGAGCGTGCGGTTCGGCGAGGCGCGCATCCCGTTCGCCACCAACCTGACCGGCGACGCCACCTGGACGGCGCCGGAGTACTGGCTGGAACAGATCCGCCGTCCCGTCATGTTCCACGCGACGATCGGCCGGCTGGAGACCGAAGGGGTGAGCACGTACATCGAGGTCGGGCCGGACGCGGTCCTGTCCGGCATGGCGCACGAGTGCGTCACCCTGCCGGACGCCTCGGTCATCTCGCTCAACAGGCGCCGGCGGCCGGAGCCGGACGCGCTGGTCACCTGCCTCGCGCAGGCTTGCGTGGCGGGCGTGGCCGTCGACTGGCCCCGGCTGTCCGGCGGCGCGGACGTCGACCTCCCGACGTACGCGTTCGACCGCGAGCGCTTCTGGCTCCTCTCGCCCGTACGCGCCGGGGACGTCTCGTCGGCCGGTCTGCGCGGGCTCGGCCACCCCCTGCTCGGGGCGGTGGTCGACATCGCCGACGACGGCACGACGGTGTTCACCGGCCGCATGTCGGTCACCGGCTCGCCGTGGCTGGCCGACCACGTGATGATCGGCGCGACCGTGCTGCCGGGCGCGGCGTTCGTCGACATCGTCCTGGAGGCCGCCGGCCAGCTCGGCTGCGACCTTCTTGAGGAGCTGATGTTCGAGGCGCCGCTGGTGCTGCCGGAGCAGGGCGCGCTGGCGTTGCAGGTCGTCGTCGAGCGGGCCGACGAGGCCGGCGCCCGCCAGGTGCGGGTGCACTCCCGCCCGGCCGACGACCCGGAGGCCGCGTGGACCCGCCACGTCTCCGGTGCCGTGGCCGTGGACTCCGGCGGCGCCGTGGCCGGCGGGGTGTACGGCTGGGCGGGGGTGTGGCCGCCGGAGGGCGCGTCGGTGGTGCCGCTGGATGGTGGTTACGAGCGCCTGGCCGATCTGGGTTATGAGTACGGGCCGGTGTTTCAGGGGGTGCGGGGGGTTTGGCGTCGTGGTGGTGAGTTGTTCGCCGAGGTGTCGGTGGATGACGAGGTGGAGGTGGCGGGGTTCGGGTTGCATCCGGCGTTGCTGGACGCGATGTTCCATCCGTTGCTGATCGCTGACGGGGCGGGCGAGCTGAGGTTGCCGTTCGAGTTCCGCGGCGTGCGGCTGTCCGCGGCCGGTGCCCGGGTGCTGCGGGTCCGGCTGGAGTCCGCGGGCACCGACGGGTGCGCCATCGAGGCCGCCGACGTCTCCGGCCGGCCGGTCTTCTCGATGGAGTCGCTGCGGGTGCGCTCGGTCGCGCTCGAATCGCTGGCGGGTGCGGGCGGCGGCCAGACGGTGGCCGTGCCGCACGGCGTCGACTGGGTGGACGTCGCGGTCACCCAGGACGACGGCGACTCCCGGTGGGTGTTCCTGGGTGAGCCGGTGGTGGGGCTGGACGGGTTCGCGGATGTGGACGCGCTGGGTGTGGCGGTGGCGGCGGGGGAGCCGGTGCCGGATTTCGTGGTGGTCTCGTGTGTGGCGGGTTCGGGGGATGTGCCTGGGGCTGTGCGTGAGTTGTCGGGCCGGGTGCTGGGTCTGGTGCAGGGGTGGGTGGCCGATGAGCGGTTCGCCGGTTCTCGTCTGGTGCTGGTGACGGGTGGTGCGGCGGGTCCTGGTGCGGGGGTGCAGGTCGCGGGGGTGGTGGGCGCATCGGTGTGGGGTCTGGTGCGGTCGGCGCAGGCCGAGCATCCGGGGTTGTTCGTGCTGCTGGACGCGGAGGAGGGTTTCTCGGGGTGGGGTCTGGTCGCGGCGGCGGTCGCCTCGGGCGAGTCGCAACTGGCCGCGCGCGAAGGCGCGGTGCTGGCACCCCGCCTCACGCGGCGGACGGCCGAGGCGCCGGCCCGGCCCCTGGCGACCGGCTCAGGGACCGTGCTGGTCACCGGAGGCACCGGAGCCCTGGGCAGCCTGGTCGCGCGGCGGCTGGTGGAACACCATGGCGTGCGGGATCTGCTGCTGGTGTCGCGCCGTGGGCCGGACGCGCCGGGTGCCTTCGAGCTGGTGTCCGAGCTGGAAGGTCTGGGGGCGAAGGCCACCGTGGCGGCGTGTGACGTTTCCGACCGTGACGCGCTGGCCGGGTTGCTGGGGTCGGTCCCGGGCTTGACCGGGGTGGTGCACACGGCCGGGGTGCTGGACGACGCGACCGTCGAAGGGCTGTCGGCGGAACGGCTGGACGCGGTGTTCGCCCCGAAGGCCGACGCGGCGTGGCACCTGCACGAGCTGACGCGGGAGCTCCCGCTGAAGTTCTTCATGGTGTTCTCCTCGCTGGCGGGCGTGCTGGGCAATGCCGGGCAGGCGAACTACGCGTCGGCGAACGTGTTCCTGGACGTCCTTTCGGCCCACAGACGAGCGCTGGGGTTACCCGCGGTGTCGGTCGCCTGGGGTCTGTGGGACACCGACTCCGACATGACCGGCACCCTGACCTCGGCCGACGTCGCCCGGATGGCACGGTCGGGCATCGCGCCGCTGACCGCCGAGCAGGGCCTTGAGCTGTTCGACTCGGCGTTCGCCTCGCCCGATCCACTGGTCGTCGCCGCGAAGTGGGACACCACGGGGTTGCGCGGCCGCGCCGAGACCGGCGGGCTGCCGTCCATGCTGCGAGGCCTGGTACGCGCGCCGCGCCGCGCGGCCACCAGCGCCGGAGGCCGGGCGGCGGGCTCGGCCGGGCTGGTCGAGCGCCTGGCCGGCATGAGCGAGATCGACGCCCGGCGGCTGCTGACGGACACCGTCCGCTCGCACGTGGCGGCCGTCCTCGCGCACGGCAGCGTCGAGAGCGTCGGCATGGACCGGGCGTTCAACGAGCTGGGCTTCGACTCGCTGACCGCGGTGGAGCTGCGCAACCGGCTCAACGCCGAGACCGGGCTGCGGTTGCCCGCCACGCTCGTGTTCGACCATCCGACGGTCACCGCGCTGACCGACTACCTGTTCAAGACGCTCGCCCCGGCCGCGCCGTCCCCGGAGGAGACGCTGCGGGTGGCCCTGGAACGGGTGGAGTCCATGCTGACCGCCCTCAACGGGGAGGGAGAGGTCGTCAGGGGCAGGCTCGTCGCCATCCTGCAGAGCGGCCTGACCAGGTTCGGCGCGGGCACGGCCGGCGCCGGCGGCGCGAACGGCGCCGACGGGGTCGTGGAGAAGATCGATTCCGCTTCCGATGAGGAGATCTTCGCGCTCATCGACAACGAACTCTGACCTATGACTCTCGTTACTGGAAAGGCTCGACCGATGGGGACCGAGGACAAACTCCGCGACTACCTCAAGCGTGCGACCGTCGAACTCACCGAGACCCGGCAACGGCTCGCCGAGTTCGAGGACCGGCGCCATGAGCCGATCGCCATCATCGGGATGGCGTGCCGTTTTCCGGGTGGTGTGGCGAGTCCTGAGGATCTGTGGGATCTGGTGGTCGCCGGTGGGGATGCGATCGGGGATTTTCCGGTCGACCGGGGTTGGGATGTGGAGGGGTTGTACGACCCCGATCCTGAAGCGTTCGGGAAGTCGTACACGCGGCATGGCGGGTTCATCTATGACGCGGGGGATTTCGACGCGGCTTTCTTCGGGATGAGCCCGCGTGGTGCGCTCGCCACCGACCCGCAGCACCGGCTCGTCCTTGAGGCCACGTGGGAGGCGTTCGAGCGGGCCGGCATCGACCCGGCGACCCTGCGTGGCACCCGCACGGGCGTCTACCTGGGCAACATGTACGACCACTACGCCAGCCGGTTCCTCGGCGCCTCCCCGGAGACCGTCGAGGGCTCGCTGTTCACGTTGAGCGCGTCCAGCGTGCTGTCGGGGCGGGTGTCGTACACCTTCGGGCTGGAGGGGCCGTCGATCTCCGTCGACACCGCGTGCTCGTCCTCCCTGGTGGCCGTGCACCTGGCCGTGCAGGCGCTGCGGCGCGGGGAGTGCTCGCTGGCGCTGGCCGGCGGCGTGACCGTTATGGCGGCCCCCGAACCCTTCGTGGAGTTCTCCCGGCAGCGCGCGCTGGCCCCCGACGGGCGGTGCAAGTCGTTCTCCTCCACGGCCGACGGCGCCGCGTGGGCCGAGGGTGTGGGCGTGCTCGCCCTTGCGCGGCTGTCGGACGCCCAGCGCGACGGCCGCCGCATCCTGGCCGTGGTGCGCGGTTCCGCGGTCAACCAGGACGGCGCCAGCAACGGTCTGACCGCGCCGAACGGCCCGGCCCAGGAGCGCGTGGTGCGGCAGGCGCTCGCCGACGCGCGCCTCGACACCCGGGACGTGGACGCCGTGGAGGCGCACGGCACCGGCACCCGGCTCGGCGACCCCATCGAGGCCCAGGCGCTGCTGGCCACCTACGGGCGCAACCGCCCCGACGACCGTCCCCTGTGGCTCGGCTCGGTGAAGTCGAACATCGGCCACACCCAGGCCGCCGCGGGCGTCGCCGGTGTGATCAAGATGGTCAAGGCGCTCGAACACCGGACCCTGCCGCCCACCCTGCATGTGGAGGAGCCCACGCCGCACGTCGACTGGTCGGCGGGCGGGGTGCGGCTGCTCACCGAGCCGGTGGAGCTGCCGGGCGACCGTCCGCTGCGGGTGGCGGTGTCCGGCTTCGGGGTCAGCGGCACGAACGCGCACGTGATCTTGGAGGGGGTGCCCGGGGACGGCCCGGCTCCGGTGGAGCCGGAGGGCCCGCTGGTGTGGGTGGTGTCGGCGAAGTCCGAGGCGTCGCTGCGGGCTCAGGCGGGACGGTTGCGTACGTACGCACTGGAGACCCAGCCCGGTGATCTGATGGCGGCCGGGCGGGTGCTGTCGCGGCGGCCGGGGTTCGCCCATCGCGCGGTGGTCGTGGCCGAGGACCGGGCGGAACTGGTCGCGGGCCTGGGCGCGCTGGCGGACGGCCTGCCGCACGCGGCGGCGGTCAGCGGCCTCGCGGCCACCGACGTCCGGCCGGTGTTCGTGTTCCCCGGGCAGGGGTCGCAGTGGGCCGGCATGGCCGTCGATCTGCTGGACCACAGTGAGGTCTTCCGCACCCATCTGCGGCGCTGCGATCTGGCGCTGGAGCCGTACACGAGCTGGTCGGTCGAGGGGGTGCTGCGTGGCGCGCAGGGCGCGCCGGCGCTTTCCGGCTCCGACGTCATCCAGCCGGTGCTGTTCGCGGTCATGGTGGCGCTCGCGGAGCTGTGGCGGTCGATGGGCGTGAACCCGGCGGCGGTGGTGGGCCACTCGCAGGGGGAGATCGCCGCCGCGTACGTCGCCGGAGCGCTCGGGCTGGAGGACGCGGCCAAGGTCGTCGCCCTGCGGAGCCGGGCGCTGGTGAAGCTCGGCGGTACCGGCGGCATGCTCGCGGTCTCGCTGCCGGCCGTGCAGGTATGGGAGCGGCTGGAGCCGTGGTCGAACCGGCTCTGGGTGGCGGTCCACAGCGGGCCCGCCGGCGCGGTGGTGGCCGGTGACCTCGACGCGCTGGAGGAGTTCGCCGCCGCGTGCGGCGACACCGTGCGCACGCGGCGGATCGCGGTGGACTACGCCTCGCACACGCCGCACATCGAAGAGCTGCGCGACGAGCTGCTGGCGGCGCTGGAGCAGGTGGCGCCCCGGCCCACCGAGGTGGCCTTCTGCTCCTCGCTGGCCGGCAGGTTCGTCGACCCTGAGGAGCTCACCACCGACTACTGGTTCGACAACCTGCGCAACCCGGTGCGGTTCGAGCAGGCCGTCGGGGCGTTCGCCGGGTACGGCACCCCGCTGTTCGTCGAGGTGAGCCCGCACCCCGTGCTGGTGTCCGACGTCGAGGACATCTGCGAGGCCGCCGGGATCGGCGCCCGCGTCTGCGGGTCGCTGCGCCGCGGGTCCGGCGACCGGCGCCGCTTCCTCACCGCCGTGGCCCGGGCCTACGTCCTCGGCGCCGAGGTCGACTGGACGGCCGCGCTCGCGCCCGCGCCGTACCGGCACGTGGACCTGCCCACCTACGCGTTCGAGCGGCGCAGGTACTGGCTCGACGGCTCGGAGCGCGCCGGTCACGCGACCGGCTCCGGGATCGGCGGCTCGCGGCACCCGCTGCTCACCGCCGTCGTACCGGTGGCCGACGGCGGTTTCGTGCTCACCGGGCGGCTGTCCCTGGCGGACGCGCCCTGGCTCGCCGACCACTCCGTCAGCGGTGGTGTCCTGCTTCCCGGCGCCGCGTTCGCCGAGCTGGCCCTCGAAGGCGGGACCATCGCGGGCTGCGAGTTCGTCGAGGAGCTCGTCCTCGAAGCTCCGCTCGTCCTGCCGGAGGCCGGAACCGTCGGCATCCAGATCACCGTCGGCAGGCCGGACGCCGGGGACCGCCGCGACCTGGCCGTGTTCTCGCGTTCGCAGGACGCCGGCGGCACCGCGTGGGTGCGGCACGCGTCGGCCGTGGTGGCCGTGGACCCCGTCGGTGGCGCGTCAGAGGTGTGCGGCTGGGCGGGGGTGTGGCCGCCGGAGGGCGCGTCGGTGGTGCCGCTGGATGGTGGTTACGAGCGGTTGGCCGATCTGGGTTATGAGTACGGGCCGGTGTTTCAGGGGGTGCGGGGGGTTTGGCGTCGTGGTGGTGAGTTGTTCGCCGAGGTGTCGGTGGATGACGAGGTGGAGGTGGCGGGGTTCGGGTTGCATCCGGCGTTGCTGGACGCGATGTTCCATCCGTTGCTGATCGCCGACGGGGCGGGCGAGCTGAGGTTGCCGTTCGAGTTCCGCGGCGTGCGGTTGCCGGCGGCGGGCGCCCGGGCGCTGCGGGTTCGCCTGACCGGGGCCGGGGACGACGGATGGGCCGTCGAGGCCGTGGACGTCTCCGGCCGGCCGGTGTTCTCGATGGACTCCCTGCGGGCGCGGGCCGTGGCGGCCCAGGTGCCGGCGGCAGGCGGTGCGGCCGGGCCGGTGCCCCATGGCGTCGACTGGATCGACCTGGCCGTCGCACCCCTGGACGGGTCGCGGTGGGTGTTCCTGGGTGAGCCGGTGGCGGGGCTGGACGGGTTCGCGGATGTGGACGCGCTGGGTGTGGCGGTGGCGGCGGGGGAGCCGGTGCCGGATTTCGTGGTGGTCTCGTGTGTGGCGGGTTCGGGGGATGTGCCGGGTTCGGTGCGTGAGTTGTCGGGCCGGGTGCTGGGTCTGGTGCGGGGTTGGGTGGCCGATGAGCGGTTCGCTGGTTCTCGTCTGGTGCTGGTGACGGGTGGTGCGGCGGGTCCTGGTGCGGGGGTGCAGGTCGGGGGGGTGGTGGGCGGGTCGGTGTGGGGTTTGGTGCGGTCGGCGCAGGCTGAGCATCCGGGGTTGTTCGTGCTGCTGGACGCGGAGGAGGGTTTCTCGGGGTGGGGTCTGGTCGCGGCGGCGGTCGCCTCGGGCGAGTCGCAACTGGCCGTCCGAGACGGCGTGGTGTCGGTGCCCCGCCTGGCGCGGCGGGACGTCGCGGAACGAACCCCCTGCGACCTGGCTTCGGGGACGGTGCTGGTGACCGGTGGTACGGGCGGGCTGGGCAGCCTGGTCGCGCGGCGGCTGGTGGAGCACCATGGCGTGCGGGATCTGCTGCTGGTGTCGCGCCGTGGGCCGGACGCGCCGGGTGCCTTCGAGTTGGTGTCCGAGCTGGAAGGTCTGGGGGCGAGGGCCACCGTGGCGGCGTGTGACGTTTCCGACCGTGACGCGCTGGCGGGGTTGCTGGGGTCGGTCCCGGGCTTGACCGGGGTGGTGCACACGGCCGGGGTGCTGGACGACGCGACCGTCGAAGGGCTGTCGGCGGAACGGCTGGACCGGGTCCTCGCGCCCAAGGCCGACGCGGCGTGGCACCTGCACGAGCTGACCAAGGATCTCCCGCTGGCGGCGTTCGTGGTGTTCTCGTCCTTGGCCGGCGTGCTGGGCAACCCGGGCCAGGCCAACTACGCGGCGGCGAACGTCTTCCTGGACGTCCTTTCGGCCCACAGGCGAGCGCTCGGCCTGCCGGCGGTGTCGGTCGCCTGGGGTCTGTGGGACACCGACTCCGACATGACCGGCGCTTTGACCTCGGCGGACACGGCGCGCCTCGCCCGCTCGGGCGTCGCGCCGCTGACCGCGGAGCAGGGCCTTGAGCTGTTCGACTCGGCGCTGACCAGCCCGGAACCGTTGACGGTCGCCTCCGGCTGGGACGTCGCCGGGTTGCGCGCCCGCGCCGAGACGGGCGGGCTGCCGTCCATGCTCCGGGGCCTGGTACGCGCGCCGCGCCGCGCGGCCACCAGCGCCGGAGGCCGCACCGCGGGGTCGGCCGGGCTGGCCGAACGCCTGGGGGCGATGGCCGAGGCCGAGGCGCGCGGGCACCTGGCCGACCTGGTGCGGTCGCACGTCGCCGCCGTCCTGGCGCACGGCGACGCCAAGAACGTCGGCATGGACCGGGCGTTCAACGAGCTGGGCTTCGACTCGCTGACCGCGGTGGAACTGCGCAACCGGCTCAACGCCGAGACCGGGCTGCGGTTGCCCGCCACGCTGGTGTTCGACCATCCGACGGTCACCGCCCTGACCGACTACCTGTTCAAGACGCTCGCCCCGGCCGCGCCCTCGCCCGAGGACACCCTGCGCGGTGCCCTGGAACGGGTCGAGTCCATGCTGACCGCCCTCAACGGGGAGGGAGAGGTCGTCAGGGGCAGGCTCGTCGCCATCCTGCAGAGCGGCCTGGTCAGGTTCGCCGCCGGTCCTGACGGTCCCAACGGCGCCGGCGGCGTGGTGGGGAAGATCGATTCCGCCTCCGACGAGGAGATCTTCGCGCTCATCGACAACGAACTCTGACCTGCTGACTCACGCTTACTGGAAAGGCTCGACCGATGGGGACCGAGGACAAACTCCGCGACTACCTCAAGCGCGTGACCGTCGAACTGACCCAGACGCGCCGCCGTCTCGCCGAGGCGGAGGACCGGGGCCATGAGCCCATCGCCATCATCGGGATGGCCTGCCGCTACCCCGGGGGCGGCGACACGGTCGAAGGGTTCTGGGACCTGCTCCGCGAGGGCAGGAGCGCCGTGACCGAGGTGCCGGCGTCACGGTGGGACATAGACGACTACTACGACCCCGACCCGCGCTCCCCCGGCGGCGTCTACACCCGGTACGGCACCTTCCTGCCCGACGTCGCGGGCTGGGACGCGGAGTTCTTCGGCATCTCGCCGAGGGAGGCCCTGCGGATGGACCCGCAGCAGCGCCTCCTGATGGAGCTGGCCTGGGAGGGGCTGGAGAACGCCGGCACCTCCCCGTCACGGCTGGCGGGAAGCCGCACGGGCGTGATGGTCGGCTTCATGGACAGCCTCCAGTACGGCCGGCTGCAGCTCGAACGGCAGGGCGGGGACGCGCTCGCGGACCCGTACCTCGGCCAGGGCTCGGCGTACAGCGTCGCGGCCGGGCGCATCGCCTACCAGCTCAACCTGTGCGGCCCGACGCTGACGGTCGACACGGCGTGCTCCTCATCGCTGATCGCGGTCCACCTGGCGGCGGAGGCCCTGCGGCGCGGCGAGTGCGACCTCGCGATCGCGGCCGGCGCGTCGCTGACCCTCCACCCGTCCAGCTTCATCCAGGCGTGCGCCGGGTCGATGCTGTGCGCGGACGGGAAGTGCAAGACCTTCGACGCGAGCGCCGACGGCTACGTCCTCGGCGAGGGCGGCGGCGTCGTGGTGCTGGAGCCGCTGTCCAAGGCGATCAAGAACGGCCGGCGGATCCGGGCGGTGCTGCGCGGCTCGGCGGTCAACCAGGACGGCCGCAGCAACGGGCTCACCGCGCCGAACCGAGGCGCTCAGGTCGACGTCATCAGCAGGGCGCTCACCGCCGCCCGGGTGACCGCCGACGACATCGACTACGTGGAGGCGCACGGCTCCGGCACCCACCTGGGCGACGCGATCGAGCTGTCCGCGCTGCACGACGTCTTCGGCAGGCGGTCGCCCGAGCGCCCGCTGCGGGTCGGCGCCGTCAAGACCAACATCGGTCACACCCAGGCCGCGGCGGGCGTCGCCGGGCTGATCAAGACGGTCCTCATCCTCGAGAACAAGCTGATCCCGCCCAACCTGAACCTCTCGGAGCCGGCGGCGGCGATACCGGAGGACGGCAGCGTCCAGCCCGTCACCAGCGCGGTGCGGCTACCAGGCGACGGCGCCCCCCGCCTGGCGGGCGTCAGCTCGTTCGGGTGGTCGGGGACGAACGCGCACCTGGTGCTGGAGGCCGCGCCGTCCCCCGAGGAGCCGGCCGCCGTTCCCGGCGGCCCGGGCATCGCCTCGGCGCGGGTGCTCACGGTGTCCGCGTCGAGCGGCTCAGCCCTGCGCGAGCAGGCGGAACGCCTCGCGGCCCGGCTGACCGAGCTGCCCGAGCCCTCCCTGGCCGACGTCGCGCACACGCTGCGGGCCGGCCGCGCCGAGCACGACCACCGGCGCGCCCTGGTCTGCGCGGACCTCGGGGACGCCGTCCGGCTGCTCCGGCGCACGGCCGCCGAGGGCGGCGGGTACCGCACGAAGGGACACCCCCGGGTCGCGTTCCTGCTGCCCGGCGTCGGCGACCAGTACCTGGGCCTCGGCAGGGAGCTGTACGACAGGGAGCCGGTCTACGCCGAGGCGGTCGACCGGTGCATCGAGCTGGCCGGGGAGCGGGCGGGCGTGGACCTGCGGCCGGTGTTCTTCCCTGACCTGGACGTCCCGGCCCAGCGCCCGGCGACGGGCGACCTCGCGGCGCTGCTCGGCCGGGACGGCGCCGGGCAGGAGCGGGCCGACGACCCTCTGAGCCACGCCGTGATCGCGCATCCGCTGATGTTCACGGTCGAGTACGCGCTGGCGAAGCTCCTCGCGCACTGGGGAGTCGCGCCGGACATGCTGGTCGGCTACAGCCTGGGCGAGTACGTCGCCGCCTGCCTGGCCGGGGTCTTCTCGCTGGAGGACGCGCTGCACGTGGTGGTGGAGCGGGCCCACCTGATCAGCGCCGCCCCCGCGGGCAAGATGGTCGCGGTCGCCGCGGGCGAGGACCGGGTCCGCGCCGTGCTCGCGGCCAGTGGCACCGAGGTGGACATCGCGGCGCTCAACGGCCCGTCGATGACGGTGCTCAGCGGCATCCCCTCGGAGGTCGACGCGGTGAGCGCCCTGCTGACCGGTGACGGCGTCGCCTGCCGCCCGCTGCGCTCCGCGCACGCCTTCCACTCGTCCCTGCTCCGCCCGGCGCGCGAGAAGCTCGCCGCCCTGCTGGACTCGGTGCCGCGCCACGCGCCGAAGACCACCATCGTGTCGAACCTCACCGGCGAGCCGCTGACCCCCGAGCAGGCGACGAGCGCCTCGTACTGGGCCGACCAGCTGGTCAGCCCGGTGCGCTTCGCCGACAGCGTGCGGCACTGCGTGGCCAGGGAGGTGGACGTGTTCGTCGAGCTGGGCGCGGGGCAGACCCTCGGCGGCCTGGTGCGGCAGAACATGGCGAGCGGTTCTGGCGCGGCCGTGCTCGGCACCCTGCCCGCGCGCTGGACGGCGGGCGAGCGCGGGGACGCCCGTACCGAGCTGCTGGAGACCTGCGCGCGGCTGTGGGAGCTCGGCGTCGGGGTGGACTGGGAGCTCACCGGCCCCGGCGGAGGCAAGATCATCAGCCTGCCGTCCTACCCCTTCCAGCGGACGCGGTTCTGGCCTGAGCCGCTGGACCCGGGCCACGTCGCCCCCTCGATGCGGCCGACGGGGCACTCGGAGCCCGCGGACTTCTGCTTCGCCCCGGTCTGGCAGCAGGACGCCACGCGCGGCGTGCCGCCGATCGGCACCCCGCTCCGCCTCCCCGGCCCGCTGGTCGTGTTCACCGACCCCGGCGGCATCGGCGGGGCGCTCGCCGACCTGGCCGCCGCGGGCGGCACCGAGGTGGTGGAGGTGGTCGCCGGCACCGGGCTGCGGCGCGAGGGCCGGCGGATCGTCATCGACCCCGCGGTGCCCGCGCACTACGGCGAGGTGTTCGGTACGGTCGCGCAGGCGAGCGGCCCCGTGCACGTCGTGCACCTGTGGAGCCTGCTCACCACCGCGCTGAACCCGGGGTACGCAGGCGACGAGGAGCTGCGTGACGCGATCCGGCACGGCTTCGACAGCCTGCTGCTCGCGGTCCAGGCGTTCGACGAGCTGCCCGCGCGACAGGGCGTCCGGCTGCTGACAGTGAGCCAGGGCGCCTCGGAGATCCTCGGCGGCGACGCGCTCGCCCCGTACCAGGCCGTGGCGCACGGGCTCGGCCGGGCGGTGCGGCACGAGTACACCGGCCTGACCTGGAGCGGCGTCGACCTCGACCCCGAGGACTCCGGCGAGGGGCTGAGGGAGCGCGCGTCCGGCCAGCTCGCGTACGAGCTGCTCCGCGAGCCCGAGCAGGGCGAGGCGATCGCCGCGCACGACACGCTGACGGGCTGGCGCCGTGGCCGTCGCTGGCAGCGGACCTGGGGAGACGCCCCAGAAGGGCAGGCGGGGATCCCCTGGCGCGCCGACGGCGTGTACCTGATCACCGGCGGCGCCCGGGGGCTCGGAATGGCCCTGGCCAAGCACCTGCTGAGCGAGGGCGTGCGGCGGTTCGCGCTCGTCGGCCGTACCCCGCTGACGCGAGACGCGGAGCCGGAGCCCGGCGGCCGCGCGGAACGCAGCCTGCGCGACGTCGCCGAGCTGGAGGCGGCGGGCGCCGAGGTGCTCCTGCTCACCGCGGACGCCGGGGTGCCGGACCAGCTCAGGGACGCGCTGCGCCGCTGCCGCGAACACTTCGGCGCGCTGCACGGGGTCATCCACGCCGCGGGCGTGCCCGCAGGAGGGATGGCGCAGCGCAGGACGCCCGCCGAGGCAGGCACGGTGCTCGCCCCGAAGGTCCTCGCGATGGGACCGCTGGCCGAGCTGGTGGGGCCGCGGACGCCCGCCGAGCAGCGGCCCGAGGTGCTGGTCCTGTACTCCTCGGCGGTGACGGCCTTCGGCGGCATCGGCGAGGCCGACTACTGCGCGGCCAACACCGTGCTCGACGCGTACGGCGACGCGCTGTCGGCGGCGGCGCCGTCGACCAGGGTCGTGTCGGTCGCCTGGGGACCTTGGCGGCACGACGACTGGCAGGCCGAGGCGATGAAGGGTGCGGGCGGGCTCGCCGAGCGGGTGCGCTCCTACCGCGAGCGGTACGGCTTCGCCGACGACGCGGGCTGCGCGCTCCTCGACCGCATCGTGGCCGGCGGGCACGGCAGCGTGCTGGCGGTGCGCCAGCCGCTGCGCGAGGTGCTGCGCGACTGGTCGGCCATGGTCGACATCGACGCGCTCGTCGGCGCGGCCTCGGCCGTGCCCAGAGGCGAGAGGTTCCCCCGGCCGCAGCTGCGCACGGACTACGCGGCCCCGCGCACCGAGCCGGAGACCAAGATCGCCGAGGTGTGGGGGGCCTACCTGGGCATCGACCAGGTAGGCATCCACGACCCGTTCTTCGACCTCGGGGGCAACTCCCTGGTCGGCATGGCCATGGTGCTCGCCATCGAGAAGGAGCTCGGCGTGCCGATCGCGCCCGCGGTGCTCTTCGAGCATCCGACCGTCGCCGCGTTCGCCGCGGCGGTGGACGGTGCGGGGGGCGACGACACCGCCGCACGGCAAGCACTCACCAGCAGTTCGGCTCGGGGGCAGCGGCGGCGCCGTGCCCGTTCCAGCACCCGGAATGAGGACGGTAGACGTGACTGACGATATCGCCGGAGAGACCTCCGGCACCGACATCGCGATCGTCGGGATGTCGGGGCGGTTCCCCGGGGCATCCGGCGTCGCCGAGCTGTGGACCAACATCCGGGCCGGCCTGTCGGGGATCACCCGGTTCACCGACGAGGAGCTGCGGGCCGCCGGGGTGCCCGAGGACCTGCTCCAGGACCCGAGCTACGTGAAGGCCGGCGCGGTCATCGACGGCGTCGAGCTGTTCGACGCGGGCTTCTTCGGGTTCAGCCCCAAGGAGGCCCAGATCCTAGACCCGCAGCAGCGGCTCTTCCTGGAGCACAGTCACGAGGCGCTGGAGGACGCCGGCTGCGACCCCACGCGCTTCGACGGCGCCATCGGCGTCTTCGGCGGCGGCGCCTGGAGCTCCTACCTGCAGAACAACCTGGTGCCGAGCGGGATCAGCTCCGTCATGGGCGAGCTGGCGGTCGGGCTCGCCAACGACAAGGACTCGCTCACCACCCGGGTGGCGCACACCCTCGGCCTGTCGGGACCCAGCTACGGGGTGCAGAGCTACTGCTCGACCTCGCTCGTCGCGGTGTGCGCCGCCGCCACCAGCCTGGCCGGCTTCGAGTGCGACCTCGCGCTGGCCGGCGGCGTGGCGGTCGGCGTGCCGCAGAGGGTCGGCTACCTGTACCAGCAGGGCGGCATCGCGCCGCCGGACGGCGAGTGCCGGGCGTTCGACGCGGGCGGCCTCGGCAGCCCGCTCGGCAGCGGCGTCGGCGTGGTCGCGCTGCGCCGGCTGGAGGACGCGCTCGCCGACGGCGACCAGATCTACGCCGTCATCCGGGGCTGGGCGGTGAACAACGACGCGGGGAAGAAGGTCGGCTTCACCGCGCCCGGCGTCCAGGGCCAGGCCGCCGTGATGGCCGAGGCGCTCGCGAGCGCGGACCTCACGCCCGCCGACATCGACTACGTCGAGGCGCACGGCACCGGCACCGCGCTCGGCGACGCCGCCGAGCTGGCGGCGCTGCAGCAGGTGTTCCGCGACGAGTCGTGCCTGATCGGCTCGGTCAAGACCAACGTCGGCCACCTCGACCGGGCGGCGGGGGTGACCAGCCTGATCAAGGCGGCGCTCGCCCTGCGCCACGACGAGATCCCGCCCACCCGCAACCTCGCGGAGCCGAACCCCCAGCTGCACGCGGGGGAGGCCCGCCTGGAGGTGGTCACCGAGCTCAGGACCTGGCCCAGGGAGCCGGGACGTACCCGCAGGGCCGGGGTGAGCGCGTTCGGCATCGGCGGCACCAACGCCCACGTGGTGCTGGAGGAGGCGCCGATCGTCCCCCGGCCGGAGGCGACGCCGCGTCCCGAGCTGCTGGTGTGGTCCGCCAGGACCGCCGCCGCGGCCGACGCGATGACCGAGCGGCTCGCCGGTCACCTCGCCGACGAGGCCAGCCCGCACCGGCTGTCCGACGTGGCGCACACCCTGCAGACCGGGCGGCGGCTCTTCGGGCACCGCCGGATGCTGGTGGCCGGAAGTGTGGACGAGGCCGCCGCGGGGATGCGTGACGCCGGGGTGCTGTCGCGCGCGGAGAGCCGTACGGACCGGCAGGTCGGGTTCCTGGTGGCGGGCACTGGAGAGCAGTACCCCGGGATGGCCGCCGACCTCTACGGCACCGAGCCGGTGTTCAAGGCGGTGCTGGACGAGTGCCGTTCGGTGCTGCGGCGGCGGATGGGCGGGGTGGACCCGCTC
The DNA here is from genome assembly GCF_049674955.1 of Sphaerisporangium viridialbum. Taxonomy (GTDB): domain Bacteria; phylum Actinomycetota; class Actinomycetes; order Streptosporangiales; family Streptosporangiaceae; genus Sphaerisporangium; species Sphaerisporangium viridialbum. The sequence goes on from NZ_CP187232.1 coordinate 1,747,980, forward strand.
GCCGAGATGCTGCGGCCCAGGCAGGCCCCGGACGCCGATGGCGGGCTCGGCCGGCTGCTCGGCCGCGAGGCCACGCCCGCCGGCGGCGACACGACGCCCACCGAGCTGCTCCACCCGGCGCTGTTCGCCGTGGAGTACGCGCTGGCGCAGCTCGTACGGTCGTGGGGCGTCGAGCCCTCGGTGGTGGCCGGGTACAGCCTGGGAGAGTACGTCGCGGCGTGCCTCGCGGGCGTGCTGTCGCTCGAGTCGGCGCTGGCGCTGGTCGCCCACCGCGCGCACCTGATCGGCGGGCTGCCCGAGGGCGCGATGAGCGCGGTGCCGCTGAGCGCGGACGACCTGCGCGACCGCCTCGTACGAGCGGGCGTGGCCGGGCTGGACGTGGCCGCGCTGAACGGTCCCGAGCTGACGGTCATCGCCGGGGAGCCGAAGGCCATGGAGGCGGCCAGGGCGTTCCTTGCGACCGAGGGGGTGCCGTGCCGGCCGCTGGCCACCGGCCACGCGTTCCACTCGCGGATGCTGGAGCCGATACGCGCCGAGCTGACCGGCTGGATCGCCGCGAACATCACGCTGGAGGCGCCGCGCATCCCGTACATCTCCAACGTCACCGGCACCCTGGCGTCCGCCGGGCAGGTGACCGACCCCGGGTACTGGGCGGAGCACATGTGCGCCCCCGTGCGGTTCGACGCGGTGCTGGGCACGCTGCTGGAGCAGGGCGAGATGGCCCTGCTGGAGATCGGCCCGGGCCAGTCGCTCGGCGCGATGGTGCGCGGCCACCGCGACTGCCCGCGCGACCGCTGGCCGCTCGTGGTGCCCGCGCTGCCCGCCGCCGCCGATCCGCGGCCCGCCGGCGGCGTTCTCGCCGAGGCGGTCGGACGGCTGTGGCTGGCCGGCGTGCCGGTCGACTGGGCGGGATACCAGAAGGACCGCCCCGTCGCCAAGGTGGGGCTGCCTGCCTACCCGTTCCAGCGGGAGCGCTACTGGGTCGACCCGCCCGCCGGGCACACCGCCCAGGCGGCCGGGCTCGCCACCGGCCCGGCCGGCGCGGCCGGGCCCGAGCGGGCCACCGCCCATGTCCAGGTGATGGTCCCGCACTGGACCCCGGCCGAGCTGCCCGCCGAGGCGCAGGCCCTCGCCCGGTGCGTCCTGGTCGCCGATGGCACCGGAGTCGCCGACGCGCTGGAGCGGACGCTGCGCTCCGCGGGCACCGAGGTGGTGACGGTGCGGGCGGGCGATGCCTTCGCCGAGGTGGCGGGCGGCTACGTCCTGGACTTCGGGTCCGCGGACGACCACACCGCACTGGTGAGCCGGCTCGCCGCCGGCGGGCCGGTCACGATGGTGGACCTGCGCATGCTCGACGGGGGCGGCTCCGGCCGCGACCCCGGCCAGGCCGTGCTCCCGTTCTCCCGGATGCTGGACGCCTGGGGCAGCGACGCCGCGGGCAGCGCGAGGGTCATCCTGGTCACCCAGGGCGGCCAGGCGGTGGCCGACGGCGAGAGCCCCTCGCCCGGCCACGCCGCCGCCGCCACGCTGCCGCTGGTCGCCAACCAGGAGTACCTCAACCTCGACTGCCACGCCGTCGACCTCGACGCCCAGGTGGCGCCCGCCGAGGCCGCGGAGGCGCTGGCCGCCGAGCTCCGGCGGCCGGCCGGCGACGTGCTGGTGGCCTACCGGGACGGCCGGCGCCACGTGCGCGGGTACGTCCCGGCGGCGCGAGAGGAGGGGGAGAACAGGCCGGGGATCCGGTCCGGCGGGACGTACCTGGTGACCGGCGGGCTCGGCGACGTCGGCCTGCTCGTGGCCGAGCACCTGGTGCGGTCTGGCGCGGCCCGGCTCATCCTCACCAGCCGCGGTGGCGTCCCGGACACGGCGGGCGACCCGCGTTACGAGGGGGTGCGGCGGCTGCGCGCGCTCGGCGCCGAGGTGCTGACCCCGAGGGTCGACGTGACCGACGCGGACGCGATGCGCGCGGCGCTCGCGGAGACGCTGCCCGGCGACGTCCGGCTCGACGGCGTCATCCATGCCGCCGCCGAGACGGGACGCGACACCTTCCGCTCCCTGCACGAGCTGGACGCGAGGGCCGTCTCGCGGCACTTCGGCGCCAAGGTGGGCGGCGCCCTGGTGCTGGACGAGGTGGTCCACGAGCTCGGGCCGGAGCGGGTGCCCGACTTCTGCGTGCTGTTCTCCTCGACGTCGTCGCTGCTGGGCGGCATCACCTTCGGCAGCTACGCGGCGGCCAACGCCGCGCTGACCGCGATCGGTCACCGCCGCCACATCAAGTACCAGGACGGGCGATCGCCCACCCGGTGGGTGACCGTGAGCTGGGACACCTGGTCCTGCACCCTGGAGCGCATCGAGGGCGGGATCGGCGCCGCGATGGCCGCCCACGCCATGAGCACCGAGGAGGGCCTCGACGCCCTCGACCAGGTGCTCGCCGGGCACGGGCCGAGCCTCGTGGTGGCGGCGGGCGGCCTGGACGACCGGCTGCCCCGTGCGATGGCCGCGCCGGAACCCGGACCGGGCGACGGCACCCGGTTCCCCCGGCCCGAGCTTCCCCAGCCGTACAGCCCGCCGCTGAGCGCGACCGAGCGGGAGCTCGCCGGGCTGTGGTCGGACGTGCTCGGCATCGAGCCGGTCGGCACCAGGGACAACTTCTTCGACCTCGGCGGCAACTCCCTGGTCGCGCTGCAGATGCTCGCCCTGGTGAAGAAGCGCTTCGGCATCGCGGTCCCGACCGTGATGCTCTTCGAGGCCCCGACGGTGTACACGCTCGCGGGCATCCTCGACGAGAAGGGCGCCGCGGCCCCCCGGCCCGCGCCGGCCCGCGCCAAGGCCACGGCGGCGGCGCGCGCCATCGCGACCGCGCGGCCCGAAGGGCCTGGAGCGGTTCCGGTGGACGACCGGCGCATCGCGATCGTCGGCATGGCGGGGCGCTTCCCCGGGGCGGACGACGTCGGCGCGTTCTGGCACAACCTGCGGGAGGGCGTCGAGTCGATCAGCTTCTTCTCCGAGGACGAGCTGCTGGCCTCCGGGGTCGAGCCGGAGCTGATCAAGGACCCGTCGTACGTGCCGGCCCGGCCGGTGCTCGACGACATCAGCGGCTTCGACGCGGCGTTCTTCGGCATGAGCCCGCGCACGGCCGCGCTCACCGACCCGCAGCAGCGGGCGTTCCTGGAGGTGTGCTGGCAAGGGCTTGAGCAGGCCGGGTACGCGGCGCCTGAGCACCGGGGCAGGGTCGGCGTGTTCGGCGGCACCAACATCAGCACCTACCTGCTGCAGATGGGCGAGCGCCTGCTGGACGAGGACGAGGGCGTCAGCCACTACGAGATCATCATGGGCAACGACAAGGACGCCCTCACCACCCAGGTCTCCTACCTGTTCGACCTGTACGGGCCGAGCGTGGCGGTGCAGACGTTCTGCTCCACCTCCCTGGTGGCCGCGCACCTCGCGGTGCAGAGCCTGCGCAACGGCGAGTGCGAGCTGGCGCTGGCCGGCGGGGTCTCGATCCGGGTCCCCGACCGGGTGGGGCACCGGTTCGGGCCGGGCGGCATGGAGTCGCCCGACGGCCACGTGCGCACCTTCGACGCGCAGGCGCGCGGCAGCATGTTCGGCGACGGCGCCGCCGTGGTCGTGCTCAAGCGGCTCTCCGACGCGCTGCGCGACGGCGACCACGTCTGGGCGGTGATCCGGGGCTCGGCGATGAACAACGACGGCGCGCTCAAGGTGGGCTACACCGCGCCGAGCGTCGTCGGCCAGGCCAGGGTGATCGCCGACGCGATGGCGGACGCCGGGGTCACCGCGGAGGACATCAGCTACATCGAGGCGCACGGCACCGCGACCGAGCTGGGCGACCCGATCGAGGTCGCGGCGCTGACCCGCGCGTTCGGCCCGACCCGGGACAAGCAGTACTGCCCGATCGGCTCGGTGAAGACCAACGTCGGGCACCTGGACCGCGCGGCGGGGGCGAGCGGGCTCATCAAGACCTCGTTCGCGCTGTCGAACAAGGTGATCCCGCCCAGCCTGCACTACACCAGCCCGAACCCCGAGATCGACTTCGAGGACAGCCCCTTCTACGTGAACGCCGAGCTTTCCCCCTGGCGCACCCGCGAGGGCCGGCCGAGGATCGCGGGGATCAACTCGCTCGGCATGGGCGGCACCAACGTCCACATGGTGGTCGAGGAGGCGCCCGCCCGGCCCGTCGCCGCGCGTGCGGACTCCGAGTCCGCCCGCCGCTACCAGGTGCTGCCGATCTCCGCGCGCAACGCCACCGCCGCCGACCAGGCGTGCGAGCGCCTCGGTGCGCACCTGCGCGCCGAGCCCGGCACGCGGCTGGCCGACGTGGCGTACACGCTCCAGGTCGGGCGCAAGACCTTCGAGCACCGGCGGGCCACCGTGACCGCCACCGTCGAGGAGGCCGCGGCCACGCTGAGCGGGGAGTCGGCGGAGCCCGGCGTGCTGAGCCGCGTCGACACCGTCCAGGGGCGCCCGGTGGCGTTCCTGCTCGCCGGGGTCGGCGAGCAGTACCCCGGGATGGTGGCCGAGCTGTACCGGCGCGAGCCGGTGTTCCGCGCCACCCTCGACGAGTGCCTCGCGCCGCTGCGCGAGGCGCTGCCGGATGTGGACCTGACCGACCTGCTCGCCGGCGAGCGCGGCGGCGGCCTCGGCCTCGCCGCCCTGCTGGGGCGTGGGGGCTCCGGCGGCGCCGACGGGCGGGTCGCCGCCCTGGAGCGCACGGAGGTTGTCCAGCCCGCGCTGTTCGCCCTTGAGTACGCGCTGGCGCGCACGCTGATGACCTGGGGCGTGACTCCGCGGATCATGCTGGGCTACAGCCTCGGGGAGTACGTCGCGGCGTGCCTGGCCGGAGTGCTGTCGCTGCAGGACGCCATGGCCCTGGTGGCGCACAGGGCGAGGCTGATCGCCCAGGTGCCGGCGGGCTCGATGGCCGCGGTGTCGCTGCCCGCCGAGGAGCTGCGCCGCCGGTTCCGGCTGGAGGAGCGCGGCCTGGACGTCGCCGCGGTCAACGGCCCGCAGGTCGTGGTCGTCGCCGGCCCGGTGGAGCCGATGGACCTGCTGGTCGCCGACCTGCGGCGCGCCGAGATCGCGTGCCGCCCCCTTACGACCACGCACGCGTTCCACTCGCGGATGCTGGAGCACCTGAGCAGTGAGCTCACCGACTGGGTGAAGGCCAACATCAGGCTCAACCCCCCGGAGCTGCCGTACATCTCCAACCTCACCGGCGAGCTCGCGGAGGCTGACCTGGTGTGCGACCCGGCGTACTGGGCCCGCCACATGTGCGGGACGGTGCGGTTCGCGGCCGGCATCGACACCCTGCTCGCCGACCAGGAGCTGGCCGTGGTGGAGATCGGCCCGGGCCAGTCGCTCGGCGCCCTGATGCGGGGCGCGGGCTGCCCGCCGCAGCGGTGGCCGTTGATCCTCAACGCGCTGCCCGGCGGGAGCGACGGCCGCCCCGACGACGCGGTGCTCGCCGGCTGCCTCGCCCGGCTGTGGCTGGTCGGCGCCGACCTCGACTGGACCGCCTACCACGGCCGCCACCCCGACGCCGAGGCCGCCGACCCGGCTCTGCTGCCCGGCCGGGTGCCGCTGCCGACCTACCCGTTCCAGCGCCACCGCTACTGGATCGACCCGCCGGCCCGCGCCGGACGCCGGGGCCGGACGCCGGGCGCCCTCGCGCTGCCGGGCGAGGCCCCCGACCCCGCCGACCTGTTCGAGGCGATCACGAGCCTGCCCAAGCTGCCCGAGGACCAGTGGCTCTACCTGCCGGTCTGGCGGCAGACCGCGGCGCCCGCGCCGGCCGGGCGGCAGCCCGCCTCGTGGCTGGTCTACACCCGAGAAGGCGTGGCCGACGACGTGGTGGCCGAGCTGCGGCGGGCGGTCGCGGAGACCGGGGCGTCCATCAGCCTGGTACGGCCCGGCGAGGCGTACGCCGCGACCGGCGACGGCCACACGATCAGGCCGGGCAGCGTGCAGGACACCCTCGCCCTGCTGCGCGACCTGCGCGCGGCCGGCCGTCCCCTTTCGCGGGTGGTGCACCTGTGGACGCTCGGCGAGGCGCCCGGCGACTCCGCCGTCCGGTACGGCCTGCACACCCTGGTCGCCCTCGCCAGGGCGGCGGCCGAGTCGGGCACGGACGACTGGTCGCTGGACGTCGCGGTCTCCGGCACCCAGCAGGTGCTGCCGGACGACGTGTCCGACCCCGACGGCGCCACGCTGATGGGGCCGTGCCTGGTGATCCCCCTGGAGTACCCGAAGGTGGCCACCCGGCTCGTCGACCTGGAGGCGTCCCCTGCCGCGCCCGTGCTCGCCGGCCTGGTGGCCGAGCTGCGGCGGCCGATGACCGACCGTACGGTCGCGCTGCGGCACGGCCGCCGCTGGGTGCCCGGGTACGAGACCATGGCGCCGCCCGCCGCCGACACCGGGGTGCTGCGGGAAGGCGGCGTCTACCTGGTCACCGGCGGGCTCGGCGGCATCGCGCTCGGCATGGCCGAGCACCTCGCCCGCGACTGCCGGGCCAGGCTGGTGCTGCTCGCCCGCCACGGGCTGCCGCCGCGTGAGGCGTGGGCCGGCATCCTGGCCGGGGGACCCGGCGCGGAGGCCTTCGACGAGGCCACCCGGCGGCGGGTGGCCAGGGTCAGCGAGATCATCGCGCTCGGCGCGGAGGTCGAGATCGTCACCGGCGACGTGAGCAGCCCCGAGGACGTGCGGCGCGCGGTCGAGGTGGCAAGGGAGCGCTTCGGCGCCCTGCACGGCGTGCTCCACGCCGCCGGGGTGCCCGCCATGGGGCTGATGCAGTTCAAGCGCCCCGAGGAACTGGACGCGGTGCTGGCGCCGAAGATCGCCGGCACGCTGGCCATCGCCGAGGCGCTGCGCATCGGGAAGCCCGACGAGATCGAGCTGGACTTCCTGGTGCTGTTCTCCTCGATCACCTCGGCGACCGGCGGCGGGCCGGGCCAGGTGGACTACTGCTCCGCGAACGCCTTCCTGGACAGCTACGCGTACCGGCTCGCCGACTCGGGCAGGCGGGTGCTGTCGGTCGACTGGGGGGAGTGGACCTGGAACGCCTGGGAGGCGGGCCTGGCCGGGTACGACGACGAGCTGCAGAAGTTCTTCAGGGAGAACCGGGCGCGCGTCGGCATCGGCTTCGAGGACGGCTGGCGGTCGCTGCTGCGCGCGCTGGCCTCCCGCGAACCGAGGGTCGTGGTGTCCACCCAGGACTTCCCGACGGTGGTGCTCGGCAGCTCGCGCTTCAACCTGGAGGCGGTGACCTCGCCCGCCATGGGCGGCGCGGCCGGCGAGCGGCACCCCCGTCCGGAGCTGGTCACCTCCTACCAGGAGCCCTCAGGCCCGGCGGAGGAGACGATCGCGGCGATCTGGTGCGAGTCGCTCAGGCTCGACCGTGTCGGGGTGCTGGACAACTTCTTCGAGCTCGGCGGGAACTCGCTGCTCGGCGTCTCCATCGTGGCCGCCCTGCGCCGCGAGTTCGAGCTGGACGAGCTCCCGCCGCACATCCTCTACGAGGCGCCGACGGTGGCCGCGCTCGGCGTGACCATCGAGGCGCTGACCTCGGGCGCGACGCCGGCGTTCGCGAACGCCGACGGCGGCAGCCAGGTACGCGCGCAGCTCCGCCGGTCGGGCCTCGAAGCCTCGGCGGCCCGCAGGCGCGGCCGATAGCACCACCAGCAAGGGCGCCGGCGGATGGCATGCCGGCATGGCGGTAACGACGAGAAACGGAGTGGTCATGACGGTTATCGGCGTAGTGGGCGCGGGTGTCATGGGCGTCGGGGTCGCCCAGAACCTGGCGCAGACCGGGCACGAGGTGGTCCTGGTCGACAAGGACGAGACGATCCTCAAGGAGGCGCTGGCGACCATCCGCCACAACAGCCGCATGAGCCGGCTGATGGGCGGCCCCGCCCTCGACCCCGACGAGGTGCTGGCCCGGATCACCACCGCGGTCGGCGCCGAGGGGGCGGCCAAGGCCGACGTCGTCATCGAGAACGTCACGGAGAACTGGGACGTCAAGCGGGAGGTCTACGAGACCCTCGACGCGGTCTGCGGGCCGGACACCGTGTTCGTCGTCAACACCTCCGCGATCCCGATCACCAAGGTCGGGGCCGTGACCGGGCGGCCGGACAAGGTGATCGGCGTCCACTTCATGAACCCCGTGCCCGCCAAGCCGGCGGTCGAGCTGATCCCCGGCTTCCACACCTCGCAGGAGACCATCCAGCGCACCAGGGACCTGCTGACCGCGATGGGCAAGAAGGCCATCGACGTCAAGGACTCGTGCGGGTTCGTCTCCAACCGGGTGCTGATGCTCACCGTCAACGAGGCGGCCTTCCTCGTGCACGAGGGCGTGGCCGACGCGGCGTCGGTGGACGAGGTGTTCCGCAGCTGCTTCGGGCACCCCATGGGGCCGCTGGAGACCGCCGACCTGATCGGCGTCGACACGATCCTCTACAGCGTGGAGGTGCTGTACGAGCACTACTCCGACAGCAAGTACCGGCCGTGCCCGCTGCTGAAGCAGATGACCGACGCCGGACTCCACGGCCGCAAGACCGGCCGGGGCTTCTACACCTACGACGGCGCCAGCCGGCCCGTCGGCTCGACCTTCTAGCAGCACCCCGACACTCGAAAAGGGAGCCAGTAAATGTCTGACAACGCGAAGGACCAGATCCTCGATTTCGTCCGTAGCCGGTACCCCCAGGCGGAGATCACCGAGTCCCAGGACATCTTCGCGCTCGGGTTCGTCAACTCGCTGTTCGCGATGGAGCTGGTGATGTTCGTCGAGAAGACCTTCGGGGTCACCATCCCGAACGAGGAGCTGCGCATCGACAACTTCCGCACGGCGGACTCGATGGCCGAGCTGGTCGCCCGGCTGTCGTCGGACCTCGCCGTCCAGGTGTGACGGTGGCGATCCCGGCACAGGTCGCGCCGGACACGGTCCAGGTCGTGGACCGTCGTTCCGCACGCGCGTTCGTCGACGCCCACATCACTCCGTACGCGGACGCCTACGACCAGAAGGGCCGCGTACCCGAGGAGCTGCTCGGCCAGATCGCCGCCGCGGGCCTGTGGGCCCCGTTCCTGCCGCAGGAGGCGGGCGGCGCCGGGATGGACATGGTGACCCTCGGCGAGGTCCACGAGGAGGTGGGACGCGGCTGCTCCTCGGTGCGCAGCCTGCTCACGGTGCACACCATGGTGTCGTGGGCGGTGCAGCGGTGGGGCACCCCGGCCCAGCGCGAGCGGTGGGCGCCGGCGCTGTGCCGGGGGGACGTCCTCGGGGCGTTCTGCCTGTCGGAGCCCGGCGCCGGCAGCGACGCCTCGGGCATCACCTCGACCGCCGGACAGGCGGGCGGCGGCTGGGTGCTCAACGGGGTCAAGAAGTGGATCACCGGCGGCCAGCGGGCGGACGTGTACCTGGTGTTCGCCCGCACCGCGTCGAGCATCGGGGCCTTCCTGGTCCCGAGGGACGCCCCGGGCGTTCAGGTGCGCCCGATCGACGACATGCTCGGAACCCGCGCCTCGATGCTCGCCGAGGTGTCGTTCCAGGACGTACGGCTCGACGGGGACGCGCTGCTCGGCCCGAGCGGGTTCACGGCGGGCATGGTGCTGACCGGCACCCTGGACCTCGGGCGTTACAGCGTGGCCTCGGGTTCGGTCGGCATCATCCAGGCGTGCCTGGAGGCCTGCGCCACCTACACCGCGCGCCGCGAGGTCGGCGGGTCGGTCCTGCGGGACCGGCCCCTCATCCAGGCGAAGCTGTCCGACATGATCACCGACGCGCGGGCGGCCCGGCTGCTGTGCGCCGAGGCGGGACGGCTGAAGGACGCCGGCGAGGCGTCCACGCTCATGGCCACCTGGGTGGCGAAGTACTTCGCGTCCACCGCCGCCGCCAGGCACGCCTCGGAGGCGGTCCAGATCCACGGCGCCAACGGCTGCAGCCCGGACTACCCCGTGGCGCGCTTCTACCGGGATGCGAAGGTCATGGAGATCATCGAAGGCAGCAACGAGATCCAGCGGATCACCATCGCTGGGCAGGTGGACAGGGAGATGATGTGATGAGCGTGGCCCAGGAGAGCGTCGCCGTACTCCCTGAGAAGCCCGTGCAGGGGCGCGTCAAGTGCATCGTGTGGGATCTCGACAACACCCTGTGGGACGGGGTGCTGCTGGAGGACGCCGACGTCACCGTGCGGCCCTCGGTCGTGGCCCACATCCGCCGGCTGGACGCCATGGGCGTGCTGCACTCCATAGCCAGCAAGAACGATCACGACACAGCGGTCGAGAAGCTGCGGGCGCTCGGCCTCGCGGAGCTGTTCCTCTTCCCGCAGATCAACTGGAACGCCAAGTCCGACTCCATCCGCCGCATCGCCAAGGCGCTCAACCTCGGGCTCGACGCGTTCGCGTTCGTCGACGACCAGGAGTTCGAGCTGGCCGAGGTGGCGCACGAGGTGCCGGAGGTGACCCGCGTCGACGTCGCCGAGCTGGACGAGGCGCTGGCACAGCCGCTGTTCATCCCCCGCTTCGTCACCGACGAGTCCGCGCAGCGCCGCGTGATGTACCAGGGGCAGATCGCCAGGGACGAGCTGGAGGGCGAGTTCGTCGGCACCAACGAGGAGTTCCTCGCGGGCCTCGGGATGGCGTTCACCATCGCGCCCGCCCGCCGCGAGGACCTCCAGCGGGCCGAGGAGCTGACGGTACGTACCAACCAGCTCAACTCGACCGGGCGCACCTACTCCTACGAGGAGCTGGACGCGCTGCGCGACTCGCCCGACCACCTGCTCCTGGTCGCCTCGCTCACCGACAGGTTCGGCAGCTACGGCAAGATCGGGCTCGCGCTGGTGGAGAAGGACGAGAAGGTCTGGCGGCTGTGCATGATGCTGATGTCGTGCCGCGTGATGTCCCGTGGAGTCGGGATGGTGCTGCTCAACCACATCATGCGGCTCGCGGACGAGGCGGGCGTGGCCCTGCGCGCCGACTTCGTGGAGACCGGCAGGAACCGCATGATGCAGATCACCTACGCCTTCGCGGGGTTCCGCGAGGCGAGCAGGGACGGCGCCCACGTGGTGCTGGAGGCCGACCTCACCGGCGTGCAGCCACCGCCGCCGTATGTCCAGCTAGAGATCCTTTGATGAGGCAGAGATGACCGTCAACGACCTGACGAGCAGTGACGTCATGGCCAAGTGGCTGCCGTTCCGGGGCCAGACCGGGGCCGATCCCGGCGCGCTCGCGCTGTACTGCCTGCCGCACGCCGGCGGCGCGGCCTCGGCGTTCCGGGTGTGGCAGCGCAAGCTTCCGGGGGTGGCCGTGCTGCCGGTGCAGCCGCCCGGCAGGGACAACCGGCTCAGGGAGGCGCCGTACGAGCACATGGAGCCGCTGGTCGCCGACCTCGCCGACGTCGTGCTCGCGGATCTGGCGCTCGGCCCCGAGGGGCGCCGGTACGCCATCTACGGGCACAGCCTCGGCGCCCTGGTGGGGTTCGAGCTGCTGCGGGAGATCCGCCGCCGCGGCGGTCCCGAGGCGGCGCACCTGTTCGTCTCGGGGTCGGTCGCCCCGCACCTCTCGCTGGAGGTCGGGCCGTTCGTGCGCGATATGACCCGGCCCGAGGTGGTGGACATGCTGCGCAAGCTCGGCGGGACGCCCGAATGGCTGCTGGCGGACCCCGGGGTCCTCGACATGATCCTCCCCGCAGTGCAGGCCGACTTCACGGTCAAGGAGACCTACGAGTACCAGGAGGAACCGCCGCTGGACGTCCCGATCACGGCGATGCCGGCCGCCCAGGACCCGAGGGTCGACCGGAGCCTCGTGGACGGCTGGGAGGAGCACACCTCCCGGCGGTTCGCGCTGCACCCGTTCGCCGGCGGCCACTTCGCGGTGTTCGAACAGGCGGCCCTCACCCACAAGTACATCACCGAGGCGCTGCGCAGGTGAGCGTCACCGGGACCCGGGTCAGGAGGACCAACCTCGACCGAGGCGCCGAGAAGGTGAGCGTGACCGGGCCCCGGGTCAGGAGGGTCAACCTCGACCAAGGCGCCGAGAAGGTGGGCGTGACCGGGCCCCGCGTCTGGCGGATCCACCTCGACCAGCCGGACGACCCCAGGTGGTGGAGGATGCTCTCCGACGCCGAGCGCGAGCGGGCGTCCCGGCTCGCGAGCCCCAGCGAGAAGCACCGTTACACGATCGCGCACGCCGCGCTCCGCGCCATCCTCGGCCGGCTGTGCGGCGTGCGCGCCTCACAGCTCACCTTTCACACCGACGCGGGGGGACGGCCGTACCTGGCGCTGCCGGACGGCCGTCCCCCGCTCGACTTCAACCTGTCGCACTCGGGGGAGTGGGCGCTGGTGGCGGTGACGCCGCCGGGGTCGCGGGTGGGCGTGGACGTCGAGTTGATCCGCCAGGACCTCGACTGCCTGGAGATGGCCAGGCGCATGTACCAGCCGGCGGAGGTCGACCGCCTGCACCGCGCCGACCCGGCTGCGCGCCGCACCGAGTACTTCGGGCTGTGGAGCGCCAAGGAGGCCTACGTCAAGGCGGTCGGCATCGGCCTCGCCGGCCTCAGAGACGTCCTGGTAAACCGAGAAGCCAACGCGCCCCACGGAACCGTGCTCGCGCGTACCCATCCCGACGCGGTGTGGCCGGTCCGCTGGCTCGACATCGCCCCGGGCTACTCCGCGGCGCTGGTCACCGGTCCGGACGGGCAGCAGACGCCGCGTTAGCGGTCGCCGGTGAGGCCGCCGCGCGTGAATACAGCAGTCGCGTCCAGCAACGCGGTCTTACGTAGCCATACGCCACCGACCCGCATCTGCCGCCTGATCAGGGTGAGGTACCACTGACGAGGTGTCTGCCCTTCCCTATGGATCAGGTGGAGTAGGAGCCGTCCCAGGGTTCGTAGAAGCCGATGGTGTTCGGATAGAGCTCGGCGTGCTGCCGGCCCTCGAAGGTTTCGATGACGAGGCCGAACAGCACGTCGTCGAATTCATGCTGGAAGGGCCGGATGGCGATATCGCCGTAGCGGAGGCCGGGGAGCGCATTGAGCCACTGGTTCAGCCGGTCCTGGGCGGTATCGACGGAGGCCCGGTGGTCGTCATCGGCCCCGGTGCGCTCAATCCGGGAGTCGAGGTGGTTACCCGCGACGTCGAAGGTGTGCAGTACGGCGTACCAGCGTTTGTGTGAGAGCCAGTCGTCGGTGTGGGTGTAGCCCCGAGGGAAGGCGGCGACCACCGAGCCGAGGAACTGCCCGTCTCCCCAGTGGCCGATCGTGTCGGTGTGGTAGTCGGGTTCGTAGCCGATGGGGATGATCTCGGGGACTGTCATGCGGAAGAAGGTAGCCATCCGGTACGACAAGTCGCAGTGGCGCGCCGGATCTTGCTAACCGAAGTGCTGACGCCGTGCATGGACGAGGGTGGACATCATGGAAGGTGGCGTCCCGGGCCATGTCCCGGCCGAGGCGTCCCCTGTGCTCGTTCGGGAACCGGACCCACTTCTTGCCATCCGGAACCGGCCCGGGATACCGGTCAGCATCGTCGTACACGTTTTTACCGACGCGGATTACCCGGTAGGGGTCCGACTTCTTGGACGGGAGCCCCTTCTTCGGCTGGGAAAGGTCCCACCAGGTGAAATCCGCAGCCACTGGACCCGATGGGGCGAGCTGGCGACGACCACTGATCCGGATCCCGCTCCCGGAGACCTTCGACTTCTTGCCGAAGAAGTAGCGGGTGGTCTCGGAAATCCGAACGCCATGCTCATTTCGGAACTGCTGCTTGAGTGCGCGTGCCGGATCCGGAGCGCCTGCCTGCGCGGCGGCGGGACTCATGGCAGCCGGCACGGACGCGATCAGTACGGTGACCGCCAGGGCAGCCCAACATCTCATGGGACATTCGTCAAACAGGGCTAGCTGCGGCCACGGTCGCTGTCTGCCCGAGTCTCGCGGCGGCCCCAGTGGGCCAGGCGCCGCCCGACCCGCCGGATGGCAAGCCCGAGAATGGCCGCGATCACGATCGCACTGGACATGAGAGGCACCCAGTCGCCCAACCGGACGTTGATCTGCCCGGACGGGCCGCGAGCGTCCACATTGACCAGCAGGTCGCTGCCTGTCGCGGCAGCGGCCTCACGCAACTGGCGATCAATGTCGGGCCGCTGCATGGGGTCGAGTCCGACGCTGCTCGGGCCCCACACGATGACGTCGTGGTCGAGGTGCGCGAGTTCGTGTGTGAGCCGCAGATGGACGGCGAGGCGCTTCTGCGGGCCGTAGACGATACCCGGGCTGCACACCCGCCACGCGCATGCTGCCGGTCACCATCGGCTCCGGCCGCAGTATCCCGTAGCCGCGGTGCTGGTGACGTTAGGCCGGACTAGCTGGGGAGGTGTTCGAGGAGGGCGAACCGCTGGGCGAACGCGGACAGCTCCTCGCGTTGCCGGTCTGGTTCGGTGGCGGTGGCACTCACGACGATGCGGGTCACGCCTTGAGCGGCGAATTCCTCCACCTGGTCGATGGTCATGTCGATCGGCCCCGATCGCGTGTACTCCAGCGTTTCCGGGTTGCGGCCGGCTTCGATGGCGGTCGACCGGGCAAGGTCCAGCTGGATGGCGCGTTCGTTCGGATCGAGCGCGCCACCAGGGAAGTAGCCGTCGCCGCGTCGTCCGGCGCGGCGTGCGGCCGCCCGGCTCGATCCGCCGATGTGGATCGGCAGGTGGGTGACCCCATAGGGCTTTGGGAACTGGCACAGGTCATCGAAGGTGAAGAACTCCCCGGCGAAGCTGACACCGTCTTCGCCGCCGGCCCAGAGCAGCCGCATCACGTCGATCGCCTCGTCGGCACGACGCCCGCGGGTGCTGAAGTCGACCCCCACCGCCTGAGCCTCACCGGGCAGGGCGCCGAGCCCCACGGTCAGCAGCCGCATCCGCCCCTTGGACAGCACATCAATGGTCGCCAGACGCTTGGCGAGGACCACCGGATGGTGGTACGGCAGCAGCAGCACACCCGTTCCGAGCAGGATCCGGTGGGTAGCCGCGGCGACGAAGCTCAGGCAATCGAGCGGATCGAAGTACGGCAGCGACGGCGGGAGCTCGAAGCGGCCGACCATCGCACCGGGGTACAGCGCGATGTGCTCGGGAACATACAGCGACTCGAAGCCGCAATCCTCGGCATGCTGGGCGTAGGCCACGATCCTGTCGGGGTCGATGCCGTGGTAGGGCGTGCTGTAGCTGACTGCGAACTTCATCGTCATTCCCCTGGTTGGTCAGCCGATGCGATGGATGGGCAGTCGCCGGTACTGCGGCGGCATCGTAGCCTCACCATGCGTCGACGACCTTCCCCACCCGCTTGCCGCAGCCACGCTAGAACCTTGTCATCAGCGTCAAGGCAACTTGCACCCGAGCGGGCCCACGTCCAGGCCCTGGAGCGCCTCGCCGACGAGCGGTTACACGATGGCACCTACGGGATCTGCGAGAGCTGCGGGCAACGCATCGCGATCGAGCGCGCCGGCTACCAACACCTGCGTCACCTGCGCCTCCGGCCGACACTGACCCGTGCCGCTGTCACGACACCTCGTCTGGTGGGGATTGGAGGACGCCTCGCTCAGCGGGGGACGTTGCTGTCGGCTCCCGTGCACCAGGACGAACAGGCGTATGCCTGCGTTCCGGGAGAGTGTGCTCGGACAGGTCCGCGCACACGAGGAGGACTCACCCGGTGATCGAACAGTGGAGAGCTACGGCCGCCAAGTTAACTATCCTCGCCGCATTTAAGCCGGGACTGGAAGAGCAGGTCACCCGCCCGATATAGCAGATGAATATATTCGATGTACTTATCCCGAAGGTGTGCGTCGACTGGATCGACGGACATGTGATCGAACTTGGATTCTAGTAGCGATAGTTCATCAAGATCTTTCCGAAGGTCATCCAAATCAATCCCGTCTGCATGACCGTTGCGTGCAGCAATCAGTTTGGCTGCGACGCTGGGCTCGAGCAACAGGAGATCCATAACACGATCCCCAAATTCGTCCCCCTCGGGCTTGTCGGGAAACGGAGTCCGCATGAAAGCCTCGAAGGCTGACATCGCCTTCGCAAGGATTGCTGAGTCAATCGGCATAGGTGACTATCCATCCGGCGTGGAAAGTGGCTGAGGCGCTGAAACGAGGCTTCGCGCCCACTGTCAGGGCCGTCTCCGAAGATCTCCACGGATGGCCCGAACTCCTTGAGGGAAAGAGGGTGGGTGCGGTCGTTTTCTCCAGGGAGAAAGGTCGGCGGGTAACGGTCGTCGGTTCGCGGGGAGCATGGTTCTGGCACGGACAGCGACTGGCCCGCGTTGGATCAATCGCTGAGGCTCGATCGTACGGTGTGGAGTTCCTTCCGGAGGTCCTCCCAGGGAAATGATGCGGCGCCAGGGGCTCCTGAGTTGGGTTCGGGAAGATGGTCGAAATCGAGGATGACCGTGACTCCCGACGCCCGGAGCAGCTGGATGCTGACTGGGAAGGCCGGGTGGCGGGCGAGTGCGACGTTGGGCCACGGGACCGCGATGATCGGCAGGCCGAGGCCGAGGGCTTCGTTCAAGAGGCCGAGTGCAAGAGTGTCGCTGATTCCCTGCGCCCACTTGTTGATCGTGTTGAACGTCGCGGGAACGACAACGAGAGCGTCGGGCGTGGGGAGGACGTCCGGATCTTCGGGTCTCTTGTATTCGCTTCTGACCGGATAGCCGGTAAGGGTGCTCAATCTCTGAGCATCCAGAAATTTGGTTCCCGAGGGAGTCGTGACCACGCAGACCGTCCAGCCTTCCCCCTGCGCATGCTCCACCAGGGCCGGAAGCTCTCCCGCCGGCCGTCCTCCGCAGGCGATCACGTAGTAGCGCCGGATTACTCCGCGGCGGTGGTCACCGGTCCCGGCCTATGCCTGTGACTCCCTACGCCCGGAGCAGCTCGATACCGGCTGTGAACCAAATAACCCACGAGATCACTTTCGGAGGAACGTCTCGCTGCTACACGAAGGCACCGTTCTTCGTGCCGTCCAGGAACACATCCCATTCGCTGGCGGTGAACCGCAGCATGGGGCCGGTGGGGTTCTTGCTGTCGCGTACGGCCCTGCCTCCACCGGACAACTCGGCTACCTCAACACACGCGCCTTCCGCAGTGCTACGGGAGGATTTGCGCCAGGTGAGATCACTGGGGTCCATGTTTCTCGCCCTCTATTCAAGTTGTTTGATCAGATCTTCAAGGTACCCCCGTGATGCGTCGGCGCTCAGTGCTGATGCCTGCAGATAGCCATATTTGCGTCGATAGTGGGCCAAATCCGCCGGTTTCTCCAGGAACAGGTCGCCGGCCGCGCCAACCTCCACGTAGACGATGCTGGGATCCTCGGCGGCCTGGTAGTCGAGGATCGTGAACGGCCCAGTCATCGACGTGTGCGCCCCAACTGGCTATCGACTCAAACTCTGCGCGGTCTGGCCATCATGTCGCGCGACACTTCCGCTCATGCCGATGAGCGGATGCATGACGCCGAGGGACATCGATCACCGACTCAGCCCGATAATGATCTAATGAACATCCAGATTCGACGGCCCCAGCCAGGTACCGAGGCCGAGTTCGTAACGGGGCTGGAGTGGCTCTTCGACCCGCCCGGCAGCCGTCCTCCGGATTGGGACCGCGACCGCGCCGTCGAGCGCACCGCCCAGGTCCTCGCGAGCGAGAACGTCGCACTGTTCGAAGCCCGCTCGCCTCAGGACCAGTTGGTCGGCGTTGCCAGCGTCTACCTGGACATCCTCTCGGTGCGCTTCGGTCGCCGGGCTTCGATCGAGGATCTCGCCGTGCACCCCGAATGGCGCTCCCGAGGTGTCGGCGCCAGCCTGCTGACAGCCGCCAGGACGTGGGCGCAAGAGCATGGCGCCGACTTCGTCTTCCTGGAGTCCGGCGTCGCACGAACCGAGGCGCATCGCTTCTACCTTCGCCAAGGTGCAAACCACGCGGCCGCAGCGTTCAGATGGACGATTGGACACACTCGCTGACGGGCTTCGGTCGTGAATCGCCTTATCCGCTTCTGCCGCTGGTCGCGCGGTCATGCCGGGAGGTGTTCGCTGGCGGCCGCGGGGAGAGTTTGATGGGATCGTTCTATGAAGACACGAGGACATGACATCGAGGTCACGCCTGTATCGGATCAGGTCGTGGTGCGGATCAAGGACGTGGTCGTCGCGACCTCCTCCCGGCCGGTCCTGCTCACCGAGACGGGCTGTCCACCGCGGTACTATCTGCCGCCGGCGGACGTGAAGATGGACCTGCTCAGATCATCGACAACCACGTCGCACTGCCCGTTCAAGGGCGACGCCGTCTACTGGTCGGTTCAGACCGGTGACGGTGTGGCCGAGGACGTCGTCTGGTCCTACCCGGAGCCGTTCCCGAGGGTTGAGGAGATCGCCGGACTGCTCGCCTTCTGGGCCGAGAAGCCAGGCGTCACCCTCGAGGTGAACGGGCAGGCCGCGTAAGCGTCGTGGGTTGCGATCGCCGCCACACGCAACAGACTGCCCACCATGACGGCGCTGAACATCCGCTTCTGCCGCCGACCGCGTGCTCATGCCGCCGTAGCGGTGCGGAAGTCCTTGTTGGTTGTGTTCCTGGATGGTCGGTTAGCTGATCCTCTGCACGGTGGCACCCCGTCGGATGGCGCGGGGGATCTCGGCGACGGAGTCCACGATGTCGATCAGGTGGGCGATGCTCTCGGCTGGAGCGGTGGAGCTGACGTCAACGGTGTAGGTGATCCCGGTTGACCGCCAGCTCTCGGTATCGAAGCCGCCGGCTGCGGAAACGCACACTCCCAGGAGTTCGATTCCCAGTGCGGCGGCCTCCCGGTAAAGGTCGTTGAGGACGCATCCTGCGGCCGCGAGGTGAAGGAGATGTCCTCCGGTGAAGTCTGTCCTGACGCTCACGCCCTCGGGCGTCCACCGATGAGGGAAATGCACCGCGTGCTCGTCCGTCACCTTCAGCGATCCTGCGCTCACGATCACGTTGAAACGATCATCCATTACTCGGCTCCCGGCACCTCGGGCGTACGGACGTGACGACAAGAGTCGTCCTACACGTCGCAGCCGCCAACCGGCAACACAGCACTCCCTCACACGGGAACGCCCGCTCATGCCGCGCAGCGCGCTTGCCCGAAGGGCTGATCCTCGTCAGGTAACCGACTGCTGCCACCACACGGCGATGTCCACATCGTTGCCCAGGGCATCGTCATGGCTCCGGTGAAGTGCGAGGTCGACGATCCGATCGTCGTTCGGACGGTAGGGCTTGCGAGGATCCGGCGTGCCAAGTACCGGGCCTAAGGCATCAATGGCCGGTTTCCAGAGCGTTGACCAGTTGCGCCTGCGGGACACGGCGAATCGGATGCCCATCGCCAGCGGGCCATCGGGCAACGGGGCGCCGACGACGGCGCTGCAGGCATCACGAATCTCCCGCTTCCACGCCGGCGACTGACTGGAGCTGGTCGTACGTACCCGCAGCTGCGGCTCGCCGGGCAAACCGTCCAGGTGGACGGCCACAGAAACGGCGATGGTCGAGGTAGCCGCGTGTTGCTTACGGGCGAACACCGCATCAAGGCGCCCGGCGCCGATCCGCCGGGCGATCGGAAAGAGGTAGTTATCGAGATCACGGCCGTCCCTGGTTAGAGCAGCCTGTTGTGGCAGGCCGACCGTGAGCTCGAGTGCGAGATGATCGCTGCCCGCCTGTACGCATGCGTGCACGAGCTCATCGACTTCGTCCAGGTAGGCGGCCAGCCGCCGCTGGCTCGGATGGTTGGCCGCATCCCAGCTCTCCAGGACCGGAGCGGTCGGCAGGACACGCGGCATGACGCTGGGTCTGGCGAAGATGGTTTCCACGGCCTCAGCATCACCTCGCCTCCCCTCACATGGAAGCCGACGATCCCCTAACCCGCCCTCTTCTGCCGCAAGACGCACACTCGGCACGCCTACTGGTTGATCATGTCATCCATCAGCCGAGGCTGCGGTGTCAAGCGTCAACCGAAGCAGGACACTGCTGGCCCTATGAGCTGGTCTAGATTTTCTTTACTGGTTCAAGGCGGCAGCGCTCCGCGCCGCCGCACCCGGCCCTGTCGCCCTGCCGCACGCCGGGCATGCGGCCTGGGGGCCGGTCCCGGCGGCGGCAGCTCCGGGGCACCGCCGCACCGGCCGCCCGCCGCACCAACCGAACCCGCCGCACACCGGAGCACTGCCGCCCCCGGCACCTCCACGGCCCACAAGTCAAGATCATTTAGCATTCAGCCGCGGAACACTCCTAGATCGACTTTCCGCCGCGCCGTCGCCGGCCGAACTCCCTCATGGTCGCCCTTCGGGTGCCTACGGCATTCCGCCGGCCACGCCGCTCACCCCGGCAACCCGCCGCAGTCCATCAACCCGTTCATTGCCGAAATGACGAGCGCATACAGTGCTTTGATAAGACCGCAGCTGCGTCAATCACCGTTTCCCACAACTCTGCTATTCGCCTTGGGTGAACTTTTCGTCATCCTCCGATTCTCCAGGTGTTTCCGTTGCAGACGGGGGGGCCATAAGTGAACTTCTTGCCACTCGCCGTGGTCGCCACTAGCGAGTTCTTCGTAAGAGCGGAGTCGCATATCGAGTCGAGAATATATCCCATGTTTTTACCGTATTTAGGCGGAATGGTCACCCATGGATAGGATACCTGATACCAGGACACGGTTACCGTCTCACTAGTAGCATTCCAAATACGAAAATCTTGATCGCTTCTCGGCTGACATCCGACCGTTGTGCAGACGACGAAGCAAATCGGGGCCGCCGTCAAGAACTTAGCAAATAAGCCGGAACGTCTTAGATGCGACACCCGTTCAAACATAGAACTCCCCCGATCTGTTTCTGTATATATTTCTGTGCTGTCGGTGAATGTCACCAGATTACGCGATGGCTGTACTTATTTCCAGCGTAGGAAGTGCGTCTATGGCCATGCGTGTGTTGCCGCGAGTGACCAGGCGGGTGCAGCGGTGCGCTCCATGGCTGGTCAACCGTCACGGGGACCTGGGAGTGTCCCCTGCAGCGGTCCCCTCAACTACAGTCGCCACCACAACGAAAGGCGATAAGCCGTACCATCGGGTGGAACGCAAGACAACCAGACAGGATCAGCAAATCCCTGCCCAAGTTCGTCTCAGCCACACGATTCGAAGACGCCTGCCATCCGTAACCCATGCAGAGGTCCCCCGCCCGGAATCAACCCGGGCGAGGGCCCTCCACAAGATGCCTTACCGACTCGATAGATCAGCGCGGTCCTGGTTAGATCTCCCGCCGAGTACCACCGAGCTAGGGCGAAGCCGACCTACATCTAGCTCTTGTGCGAGATGTCAGGGCATAACACCCACATGATGGTTCCATTCTCGAAGTAAGACCCTCTCCCATGGCATCTCCGGCAACTGCCTTCACTCTTTGCCGGTCTAGCAGGCGGTTTCTGCGGGGTCCGCACCGGAGGTTTGTCTACCTTCTCTTTCCCGCCGGGTTTCCCCTGCTTATCCTCCTTGCCCATGTCCCTCGCCTCTCTACTAGCCGATTACCGGTTAAGCCCGGCCCTCGGCTCCGTGACAGGGTTGTCCGGAGTGTCGAGCCAGACGAATTGCCCCTTGGGAGTGACCGTCATCCCGAACCGGTCACGATCTGGAGAGCCCCAATCGACCCACGCGAAGAAGGCGTCTTCCAGCTCATCCCAGAGACTCCGCTCTCCGTACTGAGTGACTTTGTCTCCGGTGACATGCGCCGCTGAATCGCCGAACCACAGGGAGGCTTGGAAAACATCGCCCTGATCCGTGGTTGCCGAAACATCAGGCAGTAGCCCGGCCAGTGCTACATCCAGCCCGACACCACCTTTGAAGATTCGGCGCGGGTCCACTGTCGCTCTGCTCTCGCGGTAGTTGCTGGAGTATTCGCCACCGGGGGGGCGTTGGTCTCTGAGCATCATGTAGCTAGCCCCACGCCGCGAGAAGCGACCACTAGCAGTGCCGTTTCTCCCCACGGTGAGTGCCGCCTTATGGCCGGGCTCGATTCCGGGCATCCACGGGAAGACGACAATCCCGCCGGGGCGTGTCTGCTCTACCCAGGCGTAGGGCACCAGGGACACGCCGCAGGTTGCATGAACCCTGTCGTAAGGCGCGTAGTCCCGGCAGCCTTGTGCACCGTCCCCGCATATCAGCCGAGGGTTATAACCAGCGCCCTTGAGATTCTCAGCGGCCACATCGAGAACCGCCTTGTCTATCTCAATGCTCGTGACGTTGGCCTGTCCGACGCGATGAGCCAGGAGAGCCGCCGTCCACCCCGTGCCCGTACCGATCTCCAGGACTCGATCCCCCTCATATGGGCTGAGGAGTTCCAGGAAATCCACGACGATCCCAGGAGCGGAAAGCGAGGACGTGTAATAGCCCTCACCTGTCGCGATGTCTGTAGCGCCGTCATCCAGTTGCGTGATGATCGGATGATCAGCGTACGCCGCGTTCATCCATTCCTCGGGACTCTGATCACGGTCGATCAGATACCCATCTCCTCCGATGGGCGCGGCCCACGCCTTGTTAGGCACGAACAGGTGCCGAGGTACCTCCAGTAGCGCGGTCCGCCACTCCTGCTCTGTGAGGTCCCCATGCGCTTCGAGTTCCCCGATCAGAGCTTCGATACGACGACGGATGTTCACTTTCCGCGCTTCCCGCCCTTAGCCGGATTATCTCCGGTGTCCTTTCCAGGGCGCTCCACTTTGAGCGGCTTGTCCTGCTTCTGCGGACCCGCGTGCTTCGGGTCATTCTTATCGTCCTTGCCCATGCCTTACCGCGCCTCCTTCTGAGTTAGCTCTTACAGGAACGTAGGGACGGAAGGATTCGAACCTTCGAGACACCCGGTCGTATTGGTCAGATGTGTTTGCATCGATCCATCGCACGAGGAACATCAAACAAACGACCGGGACAACAGCCAATCTTCCGGTTATTCGTCCCCTTGAGGCGAACGGCTAACTAGTCGCCCGCAGGTTCTTGCGTCACCGATTCAGGATCAGGGGCTTTGGGGCGGGTCTCCTGAATCGCCTGCCATTCCTCATCTGACATCGGCGGAATGTCCAAGGAGGCAGCGGCTTTGTCCAGGGCTTCCCGGTCAAGCCCCCAAGAGTGGATCAGGCCCTCAGCCTGCCGCCGTTGACGATCACTCTCGACCAGCAAGGCCACCGCCAGACGAGCACGCCGCACCGTGTTCAGGTTCGCGTGACGCTGCTCGTCCGGCAGATCGGCCGGATCGTAACGGGGATAGAGCATCAGCCCGGCCCGCTGATCGGAGAGCCTCCGCCGACAGGCATGACTAGCTGTGCCGGGGGAAGTTGCCGAAGCCGTTCGACAACTCTCCGCGCAGCCGTGGCCGGCGTGTAGGCCGGGCATTCGGAGTAGACCCATCGCCCCGGACGCACCCGCGAGTAACGCCCCGTCCACCACTTGTAGCGAAGACGCATGTCAGGGCCCCGATAGCACCAGACCGCTGGAGACCATGACCAAGGCCACGTCATCACCTTCATGAACAGCCGCCGCCAACACGCCGTGATCTTCCAGGCTGCGACACAACCGCCGCGCCGCCACCCCCACCGGGGAACCGCCCACCCGGCCCGTCATGGCTTGCGCCCCACCGCACACAGCACCGGCATGGAATCGGCCTCATCCTGATACCAGGTGTCATCATCGGGCCGCCACATCGGCAACGTGACCAGCCCCGGCACCTCCAGGTCCAAGCCGTCGAAGAACGCGCCGATCCGCTCAGGAGAGCGAGGCACGACAGGAGCACTCGCCCTGTCATAGACCCGCGCCCCCCGCTGCGTCTGAGGGTCGTCCAGGACATGCGACACC
The DNA here is from genome assembly GCF_049674955.1 of Sphaerisporangium viridialbum. Lineage (GTDB taxonomy): Bacteria > Actinomycetota > Actinomycetes > Streptosporangiales > Streptosporangiaceae > Sphaerisporangium > Sphaerisporangium viridialbum. Next base: position 1,771,845 of record NZ_CP187232.1, read on the forward strand.
ACAAGCAACGACCCCGGAGCCAGCGCCCCCACCAGATCCTTGACGATCCCGCGCGGATCCTCCCCATCAGGCAGGAAATGCAGAATCGCCACCAAGAGCACAGCAACGGGCTTTGCGAAATCGAGCACCGTCTGAGCCGCTCAAATGATCTCACCCGGCTGACGAAGGTCACACTCCACAAAGAAACTACGCCGATCATCGGCCAGCAAAGCGCGCCCATGACTGGCCACGACCTCGTCATTATCGACGTAGACCGTACACGCATCCGGCGCGATCGATCGCGCCACTTCGTGAACGTTGCGCTGAGTCGGGTAACCACTCCCGATGTCCAGAAGCTGACGAATCCCCCTCGTACCCACCGCGTGCCGGACCGCCCGCCCAAGGAACTGGCGGTTAGCCAAAACCATGTGCCGGACCCGAGGATTCATCGCCAAGATACGGGCCGCCGCCTCCCGTTCCGACGCGAAGCTATCCCCGTCATCACCCAGCAGACAGTTATAGATCCGCGCCACACGCGGCGTACCCGTGTCAACAGAGGGACGAAACGGAACAACCCCCCGCCCGCGTCGACCGGACCGCCACCCAACGTGCTCGCCATACACCCACCCTCCGTGACATCGTCGTCGTGGCCCATCGAGGAAGCTCGATCAGGTCATGAGCCCAGTTGACCGTGGGAGTCACCTTGGGAATAAGGGTGTGATCGAGGTGAAGAACGGCAGGGCTTTCACACCCTGTGTGAAAGTGATGGGGCCGTGATGGTTGCGTAGGGGTAGGACACCGCTCACGAAGCGAGGACCTGCTTACACTCCGAGATATGGCCAGCGAGCCAACCCGAGGAGAGATGTATGAGCGAACCGAACATCTTGCTTGACTCGTTACTTGCCGAAGCGAGGATCTCTCATGCTGGACTGGCCGCGCGCATCAACGAGGGCACATCAACCGCCAAACGCCCCACTCGCTACGATCACTCGGCCGTCGCGCGATGGATTAGAGACAAAGCGGTTCCTAGAGGCGACGTGCCCGAGATCATCTGCGAGATCATCGGGGCAAGGGTAGGACGGGCGCTATCCCTCGCTGACATCGGCATGATCCGTAGTGCTGTGAGCGAGGAAGGCCCGGAACTTCCACAGGCAGTTGATCAGGCCATCGCGTTGTGGCGAGGCGATGTCAGTAACCGAGTGTTCTTGTCCAATGCCGCGATGATCGAGGGACCGGCCGCTATCGCACCCGTATTCGAGTGGGAGAACCCCCCACACGAAGCGGACGTGTCCCGTCGAGGGCCGCACCAGGTGAGCATGCAAGACGTCCAGGTCCTCAAGAATGTCCGGACCCGCTACGAGCAGATGTATCGCCGCGTGGGAGGTATACCCGTCCGTCCGCGCGTGGTGGCGTTCCTCAATGCCAGTGTGACCCCGCTCCTCAAGGGCGGGCACGACGATAGGACCGGGCGTGAACTGTTTCGCGCAGCAGGGGGATTGGTGGCCCTCGCGGGGATCTGCGCCTATGACGCCGGCCGACCAGCACTCTCCCAGCGCTACTTCTTTCATGCCCTGCGTATGGCGAAGGCATCGGGCAACCTCGCGTTCGGCGGGTATGTGGTTGCCCTGCTGGCCAATCAGGCGATGTCCCGCGCGAAGCACCGCTACGTGATCCAGTACGCCGAGACGGCGCTACGGGGGGCTCGTGGCCATCTGTCCCCTGCTCTGGTAACCGATCTTCACACGCTCCAGGCGAAGGCCTACGCGCGGATGAAGGACCGGGCTAGTTGTCATGCGCACATGAAGATGTCAGAGACGACTGCTGCACGGATTCGCCAGGACGATGAGCCGCCAGAGACGGGATACGTCCAACCCGGCCTGTTGGAGTGCCAGCACGCCGAAGCGCTACGCCGACTCGGCGATCTCCAGGCCGCTCAGGAGTACGCGGAGGAGGCTCTGGTTTCCGCCGATGAGTGTCATCTCCGAGGGCAGGCGCACCGTTTGGCGACGCTTGCTCTTATCCTCGCCGAACGAGGTGACTTGGAGCAGGCAGTTGCCGCCGGAGGGAGAATGCTCGACCGCGCCGTGGGGATGGAATCAGGAGTCATGGCCGATCGTGTGGCGACGGTAGCCGACGCGCTACGGCCCTACGACGGCCGGGTTGTCCGGGAGTTTCTCACGCGCGTGGAGCAGCAGGCCGCTATTCCCTTGTAGCGTGGGGTCGAGATCAGACGCCAAGCTGGGAGTGCGCCGCATGCGTTGGAAGGTCAACTCAGAAGAGCCGCTCTACACCGACCAGTGGCTGGACATCCGATTGGCCGACGTCGAACTCCCAGACGGCAGGCACCTTGACCATCGTCTTATCCGCACCGCCCCCGGAGCCGGAGCGGTGGTAACCGACGACCAGCGCCGCGTGCTGATGATCTGGCGACATCGGTTCATCACCGACACGTGGGGATGGGAAATTCCCATCGGCAAGATCGACTCTGGCGAGGAGCCGATAGCCGCAGCCGCCCGCGAAGTCGAGGAAGAGACCGGGTGGAGACCCGGACCGCTCCGCCCGCTGCTCTACACCCAGCCCACCAATGGCATTTCTGACTCCGAGCACCACATCTTTCGCGCGGACAGCGCCACCCATCTTGGTCCGCCCACCGAGGGATGGGAGTCCGAGCGCATCGAGTGGGTTCCGCTCACAGACATACGGCGATTGATCGACAAGCGCGACATCGTCAGCGGGACGACTCTCGCCGCGCTGCTCTACATCCTGACCGAGGCATAGAGTCAGCATCCAAAGACCAAAGCAAGACGCCTCCGGCGGGGAATCCGGCTCCGGGGGCAGCGACCCGCGTTGCCGAAAGACCGTAGCGGGTTGCTGTGGAAGCCTGTCCGTCCCTCCTGCCGTCACCCCGGGCAAAGCCAAGCAGACCAGGGGGCAGGGGCACAGGTCGGTCAGACGGTAGGGTGCTCCACCTGTACCCCTGCCTCCTGCCCTGCTTCCCTGACGGGCGGGATGACGGCATACGGGACAGCCAGGCAGACGGGGCACTGTAGGTGAACAGCAACCCCACCGCGACCAGGTGTTCTGTAACAGAAGAGGTACATTTCCAAGACTTACTAGCGAGCTGCTGGCCAACGCGATCAACTACGGCGATCCCCCGATCAGGCTCTTCCTGTGGGGCGGACCCGGCGAGCTGTGCGTCCGGGTCACCGACCACGGCCTCGAACAGCCCCGCCGCCTGGACCTCGGGGTCGACGCCGACCACGGCCGCGGCCTGACGATCGTCGACGCACTCGCCCACGAAACGGGCATCACCCAACTCCCCGACACCCCCGGCAAGACCGTCTGGGCCCGCTGGCATCTACCTCCTCAAGCAGCGGAAGCCGCCATGTCCAGCGACTGATGCGGGCGAAGGGTGTCGTAGTCGCTCACCCGGGCATCCAGCGCCGCCTGGGCATGCCGAGACGGCCCGCCGGGATCCCGGTGGGCCGTCGTGTGAGTTGTGCGGAGGTCAGCCGTCGGACTCCGGTGACGGCAGGTAGCCACCGGGCACTTCGGCCGGGGTGAAGATCTTGTCCTCACCCGGGTAGGGGGTGGTCCAGTTGTGCGCCTGGTACCAGGTGAAGTGGTTCATGAGCGCGGGGTTGGCGTAGTCCGGGACCGCGTTCGCCCCGCTCAGGTGCTGCTCCTTCTGCCAGGCGGTCCAGACGTCGATGATGTGCTGCGTCTCGGCGGGCACGGCCGACGCCGTGGTCTGCGCGGGAGCCGCCGAGGCGCCCGCCGCGGCCGGGGTGTCGTTGCCGCAGGCCGGCGGGGTGGCCAGGCCGTCGGTGAGCGGGACCTGGTTGGGCACCACATTGAACGGCGTGTAGTCGGGCTTGTTGGTGAAGGCCCGGCTCATCGGGGTGGCGGCGCTGTCCTTCTGGTTCATCGGCTGGATCCCGAGGATCTGCTCGATGGTGCGGATCATGGTGATCTGCGTGTAGTAGTGGCTGTCCACGGTGCCGTGCTGGGCCCAGGGGCTGATGATCTGCACGGGGCCGCGCGCGCCGTCGACGTGGTCGACGCCGTCCTGGGTGTCGTCCTCGATCACGAAGATCGCGGAGTCCTTCCACCACTTGCTGTGCGAGATGGTGTCAACGATCTTGCCGACGGCCAGGTCGTTGTCGGCGACCTGGGCGATCGCGTTCGGCGCCCCACCGGTGTGGTCGCTGGAGAGCCAGAACATGTTGAGGTTGGCCGGGCCGTTGGCCTCGAAGTCACGCTTCCAGATCTCGTACCGGTAGAGGTCCGGGATGTTGGTGTCGTACTTCGGGTAGGAGTGCACGGTGATGTCGTTGAGCGACGGGATCGGCGACTGGGTGTCCGTCTTGATGGTGGTGTCCTGACCGGTCGCCGCCATGTTCCGGGCGTCGCAGTAGAACTTCTGCCACGACGAGCCGGGGGGGACGGTCAGGAACTGCGTGAACTCCCCGAAGTTGCGAGCGGTCTTGCCGGCGGCCTGGGCACCGGTCCACAGGAAGCCGGTGCGCTGGTGGCCCAGCGCGTCGTCCTCCGTGTCGTAGCTGCGCTGGTACTCGCCGGCGGTGGACTCGGTGTACTCCGGGTTGTCGGCCTGCATCAGCCAGTTGTGGCCCTCGGCGGAGTTGGTGCCGATGTCGTAGGTGTTGTCATAGAGACCGAACTGACGCTCGAGAGCGTGCTGGTTCGGGGTCACCTTCTCACCGAACTGCGCCAGCGACGGGTCGCCGTTGCCGCGCGGGTCGTCGCCGAACATCTGGTCGTAGGAGCGGTTCTCCTTGACCAGCAGGAAGACGTGCTTGATGGTCGACAGGTCACCGAGGCGCTTCGGCACCGGCACGGCGTGCTCGGACTTGCCCTTGGCCTGCTTGACGTCGTTCTTGTCCCAGCCGTTCTGGGCGAAGACCGTGGCCGTCGACTTGGCGATCTCCCGGTCGTTCGGCAGCTTGAACCGAAGCAGCGAGCCGGTCGAGTCGTGGGTGTTGTGGCCCGTGGCCGGCGTGGTGCCGGTCCCCTTGTTGATCGTGCGCGTCGGGCCGCGCTCGCCGATGCCGCGGGTGTTGGTGACGACCACGTCGTCTCCGACGGTGGTCACCTCCTCCGGGTAGTAGTCCGTCGGGAGCAGGCCGATGAAGCTGACCGGCTCCTGTGGCCTGGTGTAGCGGTAGACGGCGACCGCGTTCGCCCGTCCGAGGGTGACCAGCAGGTGGCCGTCCTTGGTCAGGGTCACGCCGTTCGGGGCGTAGCCGACCTTGGACTCCGGCCACGGCTGGGTGGCGATCGTCTGGACGACCTCGTCGCGGTTCGTGTCGATGACCGAGACCTGGTCGTCGAACGTGTCGGTGACGAAGAGCACGCCGCGGGCGGCGTGCATCGCGGTGGGGTGCAGACCGACCTCGATGGAGGTCACCGGAGCGGCCGTGTCGGCGATGTTGATCACGCTCACGGTGCCGGTGGTCGTCGCGCCCGTGACCGGGTCGGCCGGCACCTGGGTGCCGTAGGAGTTGATCGTCGTCTCGCCGGGCTTGGCCGGGCGGCCGCCCTCGTTGCTGACGTAGAGCTTGTCGCCGACCAGCGCCAGACCACGCGGCGCGGTGCCCACGGTCCAGCTCTGCTGAATCGCGCCGGTCGCGGCGTCCATCGCCACGACACGGTTCTGGCCGTTGACGGCGGCGTACACGGTCTTGCCGTCAGCGGAGAAGACCGCCTGGGCCGGCAGCGCCTTCTTCGAGCCCTGCGCGGCGATGGTGGCGAACGCCGGGGTGCCGAGGGTGCCGTCGGCGTTCACCGGGAAGCGGTTGAAGCCGTCGATCTGCGGCAGCCACAGGGTCTTGCCGTCCGGAGAGTAGGCCGGCCCCTCCTGCCCGACGTTGTTGTTGGAGATGCGCACACCGGCGGTCGAGGCGGTCCCGGCCTGCTGCAGCACCTTGTAGTTCTGTAGGTCGACGATGGTCAGGGCGATCGACCGGTCGTTGGTGAGCGCCGCGAGGAAGCGGCCGTCCGGGCTGACCGTCGAGGCGAGCAGCTTGCCGTTGTCGACGAGCAGGCGGTCGCCGATCGGCTTGATGACCTGGTCGCTGGCGAGCTGCAGGCCGGCCTCGTACGTGGAGCCGACCTGGTTGCCGCCGAACACCTCGGTGGAGGCGTAGGCGATGCCCCCGCCGGCGACGGCGAGAGCTACGGTGCCGGCCGCCACCAGGCGGATCCGGCGGCCGGTGCGTCCACCGAAGAGCCCGAGACGGACCTTCGCGACGCGCTGGCGCGTGACGTGCATGAATCATTCCTTCGGAGTGCTTGTGAGCAGGTCGACGTTCCCGTCGAACTGCCACAGGGGGTTGGGCGCGTCCCCGGTCGGGGTGCGCACCTGGAAGTAGCCGTTGACCTCCTTCGGACCGTCTCCGTCGGCGACGTACCGCCCGTCTGCGGTGACGTCGAGCTGGTAGATGGCGGTGCCCACGGCGGTCGCGCCGGGGAGGTGCCAGGACACGACACACCGCCAGTCGTTGCCCGGTCCCTCGTCGAGGACCTGGGAGCCGCCCTTGTCGCAGGACGCGGTGGCCCGCAGCTGGGCCTCGGTGACGTCCGGGCGATTGAGCTCCCGCGTCTGCAGCCGGTAGAGGTGGGCGTACGCCGTGGCGAGGGAGTCCTGCAGCTTCTCCTTCTCGATCCCCGAGCCCGTGGCCGGGGTCGCGCCGGCGATCACACCGACGGTGAGGGCGACCAGTGCGGCCAGTGGCAGGACCGCCGCCACGAGGACCTGCCGGCCCGACCCGTCGTATGTCAGGTCGGTGAAGTCGCGGCGCAGGAACAGGCGGTAGGCCAGCGCGGTGGCGATGACCGCCCACGCGAGGCTCACCGCGAGGCCGATGAGGAGGGGGCCCGCCTGCGCGGGGCTGGTGAAAAGCCCGCGCCAGGCGAGGAAGGCGTGGCTCGGCAGGGCCAGCCGCACGACTACCGGCAGCGGGAGCAACTGCGCGAGCTGCAACGCGAAGGCGAGGAGCGCGGGCATCAACAGCCCCATCGGGGAGCGGCCCAGGGCGACCGAGCCGAGGAGGCCGACCGCGGCGAACGCCAGCGTCGGCGCCAGCGCGCAGGCCCACGCGAGCAGGACCGTGCCGGCCGCCTCCGCCGGGGCGAGGAGATGGCCGTCCAGGCCGGCGAGCGGGTGGTTGCCCACCGCGACCAGGCCGCCGGCGATTCCCGACGCGGCCAGTCCGGCCACGAGCAGCAGGATCACGGTGAGGCTGGCAAGGGTCTTCGCCACGAAGATCCGCCGCGGGGAGCGCACCGCCACGAGGAGGTGGCGCCAGGTGCCCAGCCGGTCCTCGACGGCGAAGACGTCGCCGGCGACCAGCGCCGTCAGCAGCGGGAGCGCCCAGCTGCACGAGAAGTCCAGCACGACCAGCGCCCCCGCCCAGCCGGTCGCGTTCATCCAGCGGCCGAAGACCGTGTCGGCGGGGAGCGAGCTCTGCAGGCTCACCGCGGCCACGAAGGCCGCCGGGCCGAGCCAGCAGGCCGCGATCAGCAGGCGGATCCGCCACTGGGAGAGCAGCTTGACCAGCTCGAACCGGTAGCCGTGCAGCACGGGCGCCGGCCGGGCGCCGGCCCGGGGTTGGGTGACGGTCGCGGTCATCACATGTCCTCCTGGTCGGTCTGCGCGGGCACGGTGCCGGTCCCGGTCAAGGCCAGGAACGCGGCCTCCAGCGGCGCCACCACGGGCCCCAGCTCTCGGAGCGCCACGCCGGCTCGCACGAGCCGCACGACCAGCTCGTCGAGGGCCGGCACCGGCCCGCGGACGACGACGTCGGCGTCCGTACGCTGGCCGGGGTCGCGGCCGGTCACGACGCTGAGCCCGGGCGTCTCCGACGCCAGCCGGTTGGCCTCCGCCGGGTCGGAGGTGAGCAGCCGGTAGTCGAGCTCGCCGCTCTCGGCGGCGAGTTTGCTCACCGGCCCGGAGAAGACGACCCGTCCGGTGGCGAGGATGGTGACCTCGGAGCACAGCGCGGCGAGGTCGTCCATCCGGTGGCTGGAGAGGACCACCGCGGTCCCCTCCGCGGCGAGTCCCATGATCACGCGGTGCACGTGGTGCTTACCGGCGGGGTCCAGGCCGTTGGCCGGCTCGTCGAGGACGAGCAGTCGCGGCTTGGTGAGCAGCGCGGCGGCCAGCCCGAGCCGCTGGCGCATCCCCAGTGAGAAGCCCCGGACACGGTCGTCGGCGACGTCGGTGAGCCCGACCTGCTCCAGCGCGTCGTCGACGCCGGCGGTGCCTCCGGCCTCGTACCGGCGCAGTGAGGCCAGGGCCGAGAGGTTCTGCCGAGCGGTGAGCGAGGGATAGAGCCCGGGTCCGTCCACGAAGCCCGCGACACCGTCGGGTACGGCGAGCGTCCGCCCGACCGGCGTGCCCAGGATCTCGAGGCGGCCGCTGTCCGAGACCGCCAGGCCCAACAGCAGACCGAGGAGCGTCGTCTTGCCCGCGCCGTTCGGGCCGACCAGGCCGTGGACCTGCCCGCTCGCCACGTCGAGGTCGACGCCGTCGAGTGCCATCACCTCACCGAAGGACTTGGTGATCCCGCGACCCCGGACTGCGGGGCTCTTCTGCATGTCGGTCTCCCTTAGCTTGATCCCCAGCAAGAGGAACCTAGAGATCGCGGTTTGCCTTGGAGAGGCATGCAGCCGAACGTTGGGCAAATGCCACTAAGCCGCCGATATGCCACACAAAACGCCGATATGCCGCTCGGCCCGGCAGATCGCACGGTCACGCTGGTCAACGCGCTCGCGCCCTGGAACTCACCAGGTGCCGGGGCGTGGCGGTGACGCCGCCGGGGTCGCGGGTGGGCGTGGACGTCGAGTTGATCCGCCCGGACCTCGACTGCCTGGAGATGGCAAGGCGCATGTACCAGCCTGCGGAGTCGAGCGCCTGGACCACGCCGACTGCACGCCGCACCGAGTACTTCGGGCTGTGGAGCGCCAAGGAGGCCTACGGCGCTCAGCCATCTGGCGCAAGTGGTGTAGCTGCAAGTGGTGTAGCTGATGGCGCATCACGGCGACGCCACCTACCTGCTTGCGCAGTGCGGCCTCATCGACCCTGGGCGCCCGTCCGCTCCGCTGCTCGCGGGGCCGGAGCCGGGAGACGGGCAAGACCGAACACGGCCCTGGCCGGATTCACTCTGCGGACGAGGTCATACGTCGCAAGGCTCAATCCGAATGACAGGAACATGATGAGCAGAAAGGGAATGATTCCATGGTCGACGACCTGCAGGACGTAGTAGGCGACGATGATCAGGTATGTCTGGTGCAGGATGTAGACCGGGAAAGCCGCCGGGTTGAAATAGGTCAGGAACTTCGGCCTCCTGTTCAGGTGCCGCTTCCCGTAGCCGAGCATCGAGAGCAGGGTCACCAAGCAGACGAGCTGGTACAACCCTGCGGGGACGATGCCCGGCCGGCTGTCGAGAATTGAGGTGTCGATGAGAACACCGGCCGCTCCCACGAAGGCCGCCGCAAGGTATGCCCTCCGGTACTTCTCGAGCATGTCGATGGTCGCATCGTTCGTCGCGATGAAGAAGCCGAGCATGAAGTATCCGGCATAGACGAATATGTTCTTTCCACCCACGTCCGGCAGGAAGGAGAGCGCGGCCAAGAACGCGAACGGCAGGAGAATGAGGAGCGGGTGCCGCGACCACGTCGGCGAATATCCGGATTCGGTCATCTTGCGCATCGGGAGCACAAGGGCGACCGATATGAGGAAGAGAAACAAGATGAACCACAGGTGCGCCGGCGAAACACCGCCCGCGTACTCCGACCAGTCAGAAAAATCGGTGAAATAGGTCCACAGAAACTCCAGGTACCCGCCTTGATGGCCGAGATGGAACTTCATCGCGTAGTAAGCCTGCGGAGGGACGACCACCAGAACACCGAAGACGAGCGGCACCAGAAGCCGGGAGAATCGCTCGTTGACGTATTTCCTCGCGGACCTGCGCTGAAGCGCGTAGAAGCTTGACGTGCCCGCCAGGAGGAAAAGCAGAGGCATGAACCAGTACGACAGATGCACCAGGACGGATGAGAACGTGTTCACCTCGCCTTTGATGTAGAAAGGCGAGGCCTCATTGAACACCCGCGCCGTATGGTAGGGGAACAAGAAGAGTATTCCAATGTTCCTGAGCCAGTCGATATAATCTTTTCGCACGGTGAATCGCGGTTCCTGACGTCCATGTGGTGTGGTGTGCCCGCGCAGACGGTCCGCGCGGGGTGGGGTCACGGACTGCCGTGGGGTGCCCTGCCGGTGGTGCGCACATTGATCGCCCCGTTGTCGGTCCTGACCGTGATCGCGTGTGGGCTGCCCGGGTCCTTAGGCACGTCGGTGCGCACGTCACTGCTGTCGGTCGTGGTCGTGACGTTGTACGAGGCGTCAGGCAGCTCGACCGTCACCGTCCCGTTATCCGCCGTCGCCTCGACCTGGTCGGGGACCCCGGTGAAGGAGAGGTGGATCTCCCCGTTCTCGGATTCGGCCGTGACCCGGCCTGAGGTGATACCGAGGGCGCGCAGCTCCCCGCTGGAGGTCCCCAGGGAGAGGGGGCCGGAGGCGTCTTCGACGCGGATCGCGCCGTTGTCCGAGTCGATCCGCAGCGCTTTGTCGAAGCCGGAGGCGGTGATCTGCCCGTTGGTCCCCCCGACCGTCAGTGCCACGTGCCGGGGTACGAGCACCTCGTAGCGGACGTCGCACCGGCCGATGACCAGGGATGCGCAGTCGGTGGCCAGGGTGAGGGTCTCGCCGCTGAGTTCCCACGTCGCTCTGGTCTTCGCGCCGATGAGGGACCACCCGGTGAACCAGCGTTTCACCTCGATTTCGTCGACATCGGAGGGCCGGACGGTCAGCTCCCCACTGCCGCTGGAGATGGTGAGCCTGTCCCCGGCCGGCCCGAAGCCGCGCTTCTCCGGACCGGCGTCATCGGCGGGACCGCCGCATCCCATCAGGACGGCGAACGTCAGGAGTGCACCTCCAGCCGCCAGAAGTACGCGCGGGGTGGGGTCGGGCGTGGGCATGAGGCGCCTCCGGGAATGGGAGCGATGGGGGTGGTGCGGCATCGAGGTGGGCCGATGCCGCGTTCGGAGGACGGTCCCGCCGGTGAGCACGGTGGCCGGTGAGGCCGGGACCGTTCGTGAGCGTCGTCAGCCGCTCGGGGGCGGGGCCAGCAGCGCGGTGAGGACGGTCGCCAGGGCCCGCTCGGCCGTTTCGATGCTGACGGCTTCGGGGTCGGCGAGGCGTTCCATGGACAGGCCGTTGCTCAGACAGTGCACGATCAGCGCGGCGAGGTCAGGATCGACCGCCGGGCTGAATCCGCCGCGTCGGGCGACCTCGGCGATGGATCGGGACGCCGCCTCTCGCTGCGCGCCGCGCAGCGCGGCGACGATCTCCCTGGTCGGCTCGTCTCGGGCGGCCCGGGCCGCGAACTCCAGTCCGAGCTGTCCCCGTTCGGTGTCGTTGACGATGCGCTGTGCGACAAGCCGAGCGGCCTGGCCGACCGCCTCCGCCACGTTTTCGGTGTCACGGACCTCGGACATCACGGTGGTCAGCTCGGTGTCGGAGTGCTCGCGGAGGATCGCCCCGAACAGGCCCTGCTTGCTGCCGAAGTTGGAGTAGACGGCGCCCTTGGTGAAGCCGGCGCTGTGGGCGATGTCCTCAAGTCGGCTATCGGCGTAGCCATGCTCGGCGAAGGCGTGCGCGGCCGCGGCCAGCAGTCGGCGGCGCACCTCCGCACGTGGCACGCGCGGGATCGGCTCGGGCTGGTGGCTCTCGATCTCGTTCACACCGGAGACCGTACCATACCCACGGGTATCGAATACTTTCGGTATTGAGATCCCAAGGTTCCACCACACGTCCGAGCACCTGGCCGGCAGCCCGCCCGGCGTGCGCAGCTAGGGCGGTGGCGATCTCAGTGTGGTTCTGCGGCGGTCTCGTGAGGACGCATGGTTGTCGTTTTCGGGGATAGACCGGTGTATTTTCCGGCGAAGGCCAGGATGTCCGCGGTCAGGGCGCGTTCTTTGCTCGCGGGGGAGGCGGCGTGGGCGGTGTCGGGTTCTCGGCGCATGAGGATCGGCCGGTCACTGCTGGTGGCGTGTTGGAGGGCCGCGCACATCTTGGTGACGTGGGCCTCTCCGGTCTGCAGGTCGGTTACCGCGCCGGTGAGGAGGAATGCGGGATAGCGGGCTCCGGGCGTGACGTTGTGGTAGGGGGAGTACGAGAGCAGGCATTGGAGTTGTTCGGGTTGGGAAGCGGTACCGAATTCGTCGGTCCATGTGCATCCCAGGCCGAAGTTTTCGTAGCGCACCATGTCACATAGCGGGCCTTCGGCGATGACCGCGGCGTACAGGTCTGGTCGCTGTGTGGCGGCTGCGGTGACCAGTAGGCCGCCGGCGGACTGGCCATAGATCGCCAGTTGGTCGCGGGTGGTTCGACCGGTGTTGATGAGCCAGGTCGCGGCGTCGTTGAAGTCGCTGATCGCGCGGTGTTTGTGTGGTCCGCGGCCGGCGTCGTGCCAGCGTTGGCCTTCTTCGCCGCCTCCGCGCACGCAGGCGACCGCGTAGGTGCCGCCGGCGCCGACCCATGCGGCCGCCAGGGGGAAGAACCATGGGCGCATCGGCATGCCGAAGCTGCCGTAGCCGTAAAGGAGGGTGGGGCGGGGGCCCTGGTGTTCCTCAGCTGGGGTGAACAGGAACAGCATGATCTCGGTGCCGTCGCCGGCGTGGTAGCGGACGCCGCGGCTGCGGATCTCCGGAGTGTGTCCCGCTGTTGTGGCGCCGGTTTCCTGTTCCGTCGTCCCGCTGGCGGCGTCGTAGCGGTAGATGGTGGGGGGCGTGGTCGCGTCGCAGTAGCTGAACCATGCGTGATGTCCGTGTGGGATCTTCGTGCGCAGGGACGACACGATGCCCGCGCCGGGGAGGGGCAGACCGCTGAGCGGCCGGCCACTGGCCAGGTCGTGCAGGGTCACGGCGGAGGTGCCGTGGCGGGCGCGTGCCACCAGCAGGAGGGGCCGCGGAAGTGCCGGGTCGTCCAGGACCAGACACTCGTCCAACGGGGCCTCGGGATCTTCGGCCACCAGCGTGCGCCATGCGGCCGGATCGGTATCGTCCCGGTGCGCCATGCAGATGCGGCCACACGGGGCCTGGTAGTCGGTGACCAGCAGCAGATTGTCGTCCGGGAGGAAGCGCGGGAGTACCCGGGCGCGTATGGTGCTTCCGTCCACGATCTTGATGAAACGCGGGGCCTCCGGGTCGATGAGCTCGGCCACGTACACATCGTTGTGTGAGGCGGGCCCGACCATCACGGTGATCGCCAGATGACGGCCGTCGGCGCTGACCGTGAGCCCGTAATAGTGGTCTGGGGCGTCGTCGCCGCCGAGCACCACCGCGTCGGTCCGCCAGGGCGAACCGATCCGATGCAACCTCACCCGCCGCTGCAGACGCCTGTCGCCGGGGGCCAGTTCCTCATCGGGAACACGGCTGACGTAGTAGAACGCGTCCCCTCCCGGCAGCCAGGCGAGCGAGGTGTTACGGGCGCGTGGCAACGGCCCGTCCACCGCCTCGCCGGTACGCACGTCCAGCACCAGGATGTCGCTGCCGGGCTGCTCGGCGACCTCCATCTGGACGGCCACACGTTCGCCTTCGCGCGATGGCCACCAGGCGTACAGCCCGGTGCGGCCGGACGGATCGATCTCTGCCGGATCGACTAGCACCCGCCTGTTCCCCCCGGCGTCGACGACGAGCAGGCGCCGTTGCTCATCCCCACGTAGCTGCTCGGCGAGGAACATGACCGAACCACGCGCCATCGGCGGCTCTGACACGCCGGAGGATGACACCTGATCGACCAAAGACGCCCACGATTGCTTGTCACTCCATCCGGCGCGATACGTGCCGAAGAGACGATCCTGGGCCGCGGCCCAGTCCCGCACGCGCGGATCACTGCCGTCTTCCAGCCACCGGTAGGGATCGGAAACCGGGAAACCGAAGAGATCCTCCACCACATCGCCGCGCCAAGCGGCAGGGTAGAACAATCGCGCCACAAACGCCCCCCGATGCGTCGCCCCGCCTGCCATGGGTAGAGGCACTGCGGCCTTGACGCACCGCAGTACCTCGGTTCACTCAGCTACGACTCGCCGCGAAGAATCTCCGCCTGCCAGCCGCGGACGCCCCCAATGCGGGCCGCCGGAGTGCTATCGCGATACGGTAGGTAGCCATTCATGTCAGCCTCCCGGATCTGTCGATTCGCCCGAAATGGGCGATTACGACGACAGCTATCCCCTCGCCTGCGATCGATAAACACAGGCGTCTCTCTCGACGGTGAGCGCCAATCCTCCTGGATCCCCGGCACGTGCGGACCAGAGGGCCGGCCGGCCATATTGGTTATCCTTCTGCTAAAAGTTTGTGCAACGGAAGAAGGCATAATGGAATGCCACGTGAAGATCGATCTTGCGCAAAAGTAATTCGGAGCCCTGCGAGATAGATCGCAGTACCATATTCGGAGATCCTCAGGGAACGGCTCGCCAGGTCCGCGGTAAAGGCTGATCGGCGTGCGCGCCCGTTCCACGACGCTCTGGAAGGTGTGGCCGACTTCTTCGACGGGCTGACCGATGCCCTCCGGCCGTCTTCGAACACGAAAAGAACGCCCCGCGCAGGTCAGCGCGGGGCGTTCGGGCTGTTCAGGTGGGGTGGTCAGGGGCGGAAGCGAACCGCCGGCGTCTCGTTACCGGTCACGGGTTCACGACCGCTTCGACACCGGGACCACGTACCGGCTGAACACCAGGTCGCGCAGCACGTCGTCACCGCCCTCGACGATCGAGACGTACCGCACGTCGCGCAGCAGTTTGCCGATGACCGACTCGTGGGTGTAGCCGAGGCCGCCGAACATCTCGGAGGCCGTGGAGGCGATCTGCCAGCCGGTCTGGCCGCAGAACATCTTCGTGGTGAGGGCGGACTTCAGGGTCCCGATGCGCAGGAACTCCTCGCCCGCGTCCGGCCGGACCGCGACGGCGTCGTACGCGCGCGCCGCGGCCAGGCACTGGTTGACCATCACGTCGATCTGCATCTCGAACTGGCCCAGCCGGCCGGCGAACACCGCGTTGCCGGCCAGCGGGGAGCCCTTCACCGACTTGGACTTGCCGTACTCCATGCACACGTCCCGCACCCTGCGGGCGATGCCGAGCCCCGTCGCGGCGATGAGGATCCGGCTGGCGTTCAGCCCGACCTCCAGCAGCCGCAGCCCGTTGCCCCGCAGGACGTTGCCCGCGGGGACGCGGCAGTCGGTGAACGTGACCTGGTAGGTCGCCGACGAGCGCAGCCCGATCACGTCCCACCGCTTGTCGATCCGCACGCCCGGGGTGTCCCTCGGCACCAGGACGGCGAGGTACCCCGACGGGTCCTCCTGCGAGCGGGCGATCACGACGAGGAACTGCGCGAAGCCGGCGTTGGTGGAGAAGGCCTTCTGCCCGTTGAGCACGATGGAGTCGCCGTCGCGGGCGGCCATGGTGGTGATGCGGGCCAGCTCGCTGCCCGCCGCGTGCTCGCTGCCGAGCGTCGCGCAGGATCCGTTCTCGGCCACCATGCGGCCGAGGTGGCGCTCCTTGAGCTCCTCGCTGCCGTACCACGCGACCATGCTGGTCGTCAGCACCGGGATGAACAGCGTGAACGCCACTCCCGCGTCGCCATAGGCCAGCTCGGAGACGATGCGCACGCTCTCCTGGAGGCCGAGCCCGAGCCCGCCGTGTTCCTTGGGCAGCCACCAGTTCGCCAGGCCGGTCTCGGCGAAGCGCTCGTACAGCGGCAGCGGAGCGTCGGCGAGCGAGTCGAGGTAGGCGTCCTTGCCCAGCAGCTCGCGCCGGGCGAAGCCCTGCACCCTGCGCAGGTATTCGGGCTGCTTCACTCCTCCTCCACTCCGTCCACCTGGTCCCGGGAGTCGAGCAGCGCGGCGAGCTGGCGGACCGTCGGGCACTCCAGCAGCCCGGTGACCGGCACCGAGGCGTTCAGGGCCTTGCGGATCCGCGTGGTCAGCTCGATCGCCAGCAGCGAGTGGCCGCCCAGCTCGAAGAAGTTGTCCGTGGCGCCGATCGGCTCGATGCTCAGCACCCGCGACCAGATCTCGGACAGCGTGGCCTCGGTGCCCTCGCGCGGCTCCACGTACGGGGTGCTCAGGTCGGGCCGGGGGTGGCGTTCCTGGTCGTCGTACTCGTCGTTGGCCTCGTGGATGTCCCCGGTGACCCACTGGGCGATGCGGGCGTCCAGCGAGCCGGTCGAGATGACCAGGTGCCCCACCCGGTCCCCGGCGGACAGGGCCCGCTCGAACACGTCGACGGCCTCGGCGGGCGCCATCGCGTAGTCGAGCACGGCCGAGCTGTGCCCTTCCAGGCGGTTGGGGTCGATGCTCCAGGTGTCCCAGTCGACGGTGATCCACCGGCCGGCGTCGGAGGTGCGGGCGACGCGGATGTAGGCGTCCAGCGCGGCGTTGGCCGCCGCGTATGGGGCCAGCGTCATCCCGCCGAGGACGGCGGCGATGGAGGACAGGGTGATGCGCCGGTCGGGGGCCTGGTCCTTGAGCACCGCCTGCAGGACGTGGAAGCCCTTGACCTTGGCGGCCATGTGCGCGTCGCACTGGTCGCGGTCCATGAGGTGGGCGAAGTTGAAGAAGCCGCCCTCCTGCACTCCCGCGCCGTGGACGGCCACGTCGATCTCGCCGAAGCGCTCGACCGCCGCCTCGACGACCGCCCGCATCTGCGCCTCGTCGGACGCGTCGGCCGACATGGCGAGCACCGTGGCGCCCCGGGCCTCCAGGTCGAGGATGTTGCGGATGTGCCGGGCGGTCCGCTCGCCGCGCTCGGGCACCGCCGAAAGGTACCCCTCCCACTCCTCCCGGGGCGGCAGCGGGGAGCGCGCGGTGAGCACCAGCCGGCATCCGTACTTGCTCGCCAGGTGGCGGGAGAGCACGAGCCCGACGTCGCCGAGGCCACCGGTGATCAGCACCGTGTCGCCGTCGCGGACCGGACGGTCCTCCTCGGTGAGCTCCTGCACGGGGAACGGCTCGTACCGCCGCAGCCAGGTCTCGCCCGCGCGGACCGCGACCGGCCCCTCGTGCGGGCACACGACCGCGGCCAGGATCTGCGTGGCCAGCGTTCGCAACGCGCCGGGGTTGCCCGCCGGCACGACGTCGCTGTCGATGTGGCGGCAGCGCAGCCGGGGGTTCTCCTGGGCGAGGCTCGGCGCGAGCGCCGCGAGGGTGGAGTGTTCCGGGTGACGCAGATCGGAGCCGAGCACCCCCACCGCCTCGGAGGTCAGCAGGGCCAGCTCGGCGCGCGGCGCGGAGCCGGTGTTGTCGACCAGCTCCCGCGCGAGCGCCAGGGCCGAGTAGAAGCCCCGGTACTGCTCGCCGTCGAAGTGCGCCACGGGGTCGTCCCCCTGGCCCGCCTCGGCGCCCGCCAGGCTGAACCCGTGGATGATCGCGCGGGGGCCGGCAGCCAGCGAGTAGAGCAGCTCGGCCATGTCGTCGGCCTTGTCGACCCGCACGGTGAAGTCGCCCGCGTCGTCCTGGTGGAACCGGTCGCCACCGCGCACGGCGGTCACCTCGGCGCCGGCGTCGTTGAGGCGCTCGACCAGCGCCTCGCCCCGCTCGTCGTCGGTGAAGACCAGCCAGGGTCCGGCCAGCCTGAGCCGCTCGTCGAGGCCGGCGACCGGCAGCGGGTGCTGCTGCCACGTCGGCAGGTACGTCCACCGCGAGCGGTCGAAGGTCTTCCCCTCGGACGGGGGCGCCGCCGCCTGGCCGGGCCTGGGCTTGACCCAGAACCTGCGCCGCTGGAACGGGTAGGTGGGCAGCTCGACCCGGCGCCCGGCGCCCCGGTGCAGCGCCGCCCAGTCGATGGAGCTGCCGGCCTGCCACAGCCGGGCCACGGTGGCGAGCAGCCACTCGGCGGCCGTCGCGCCGCCGCTCGGCGCGACGGTGACCTCCTCGACTCCGGACGGCGGGGTGGACCCGTCGCGGAGCACGTGCACCCCGAGCCCGCTCAGGGCGTCGGCGAGCGCGCTCAGCGCCTCGTCACGGCCGGTGCCGCCCGGACGGGACGAGCCGCGGGCCTCGCCGCCGGGACGCAGCACCTCGGCGACCGCCGCGTGCAACTCGGGCCACCAGGTGGACGGTACGTCCTCGGCCGGCTCGACCAGCAGGACCTTGGGGTTGCGCCGCTGGGTCTTGCCGTCGATCCAGCGTGCCGGGTCGGCGAGCGCGGCGAGCGCGTCGTCGCGGTCACGGCAAACGACGGCCCGCCGCCGGGCGAAGCCGCCGCGGGACACCTGGAGCGTGAAGGCCACGTCGGCGAGGTCCTCGTCGCGGTTGCCGTCGAGGTGCTCCCGCAGGCGCTCGGTCAGGTCAGACAGGGCCTGCTCGTCGGTCCCCGAGTACACCAGCAGGTGCGGGCCCGGCCGCTCGGGCCGCCCGGGCCTCGGCGGCGCCTGCTCCAGGACGACATGGGCGTTGGTGCCCCCGAGGCCGAAGGAGTTGACCCCGGCGCGGCGCGGGTGCGGGCCCTCGGGCCACGGACGGTGCTCGGTGAGCACGGTGAAGCGGTCCTGCGCCGTCGCCAGCGCCGGGTTCGGGGTCTGGTAGTCGGGCGTACCCGGGAGCAGCTCGTGCTTGAGGGTGAGCGCCGCGCGCATCAGGCCGGTGACCCCGGAGGCGCGGTCGAGGTGGCCGATGCTCGGCTTGAGCGAGCCGAGCACGCAGGGCGTCTCACGCGGTTGGGCGAACGCCCGGTTCATGGCGGCCAGCTCGATGGAGTCGCCCAGCATGGTGCCCGTCGCGTGGCACTCGACGTAGCCGACGGTGTCGGGCTTCACCCCGGCCACGCCGAGGGCGGACTCGATCACCTCGGCCTGGCCGTCGACGCCGGGCGCGGTGTATCCGGCCCGCATCCGGCCGTCGTTGTTCGCCGCGGACCCGAGGATCACCGCGTGGATGACGTCGCCGTCGTTGATCGCGTCGGACATGCGCTTGAGCGCGACCGTGCCCACGCCGCTGCCCATGACGGTGCCGCTCGCCTCGGCGTCGAAGCTGCGGACCTTCCCGTCCGGCGACATGATGCCGCCCTGCTCGTACAGGTAGCCGGACGGCTGGGGGAGCGGGGTGAAGGCCCCGCCGGCCAGCGCGATGTCGCATTCGTACGTCAGCAGGCTCTGGCAGGCCAGGTGCACCGACACCAGCGACGTCGAGCAGAAGGTCTGCACCGTCACGGCGGGGCCGCGCAGGCCGAGCTTGTAGGAGACCAGCGAGGCGAGCGAGTCGCGCTCGTTGCCGACGGCCATGAGCAGGGCGCCGCCCGGCTGCCCGGCGAGGTGCTGGATGTTCTGCACGATGTAGTCGGGGAAGCCGCAGCCGGCGAAGACCGCGACCTGCCCCGGCACGTCGGTCGGGCAGTATCCCGCGCTCTCCAGGGCCTCCCAGGAGCACTCCAGGAACAGCTTGTGCTGGGGGTCCATCGTCTCGGCCTCGCGGGGGTTGATCCCGAAGACCGTGGCGTCGAACTGGTCCAGCCCGTCCAGGGGGCCGCCGATGCGGACGTAGCGCGGGTCGGCCAGCTGACCGGGCTCCACGCCGGTCTCGCGCAGCTCCTCGTCGGTGATCTCCCGCAGGCCCTTGACCCCGGCCAGCACGTTGCGCCATAGCTCCGCGACGCTGCCGGCTCCGGGGAAGCGCCCGGACATTCCGATCAGTGCGACCGCCGAGTCGTAGTCGGTTACCGTCATGACGTCCTTCCGCTCCGGAGCATGTTGCGTCGCTGTTCGATGCGGGACCGCTGCTGGTCGCGGGCCCCGGCGGCCTGTTCGTCCTTCTCCTCGCCTGCGGTGGCGGCCTCGGCGAGCGAGGCGACCGTGGGCGCCTGGTACAGGAGGTGCGGCGGCAGGTAGGAGAGTTCGAGCGCCTTGCGGACCTCGGCGATGATCTCCATGCCGAGCAGGGAGTTGCCGCCGAGCTCGAAGAAGTTGTCGTGCACGCCGACCTGTTCCAGGCCGAGCGCCTCGGACCACACCCCGGCGATGGTCTCCTCGGCCGGCGACTGCGGCTCGACGTACGCCGTCGACAGGTCCGGCCGCGGATGCCGGCCGAACGCGTCCCTGATCTTCTTGACCGTCGCCTGGTGGCTCTCGATCGACGAGCGGCGGCTCATCGCGACCAGGGGCGCGAAGTCCTGCGTGGACGCGATCGTGTGCGGCTCGCCGCTGGCGAGCACCCGGAGCAGCGTCTGGAACCCCTGGTCGAAGCTGATGCCGAACGTCTCGCGGTACCACTCGAAGTACTGCCGCGACCCCTCGTCGTAGTTGTCGAGGCCCTCGGTCCAGCCGTTCCAGGTCCACTCGCCCCAGTCGATCGAGGCGACGGTGCACCCGGGGAGCGCGTCGCTGAGCGCGAACGCGTCGAGGTAGGCGTTGGCCGCGCAGTAGTCGACCTGGCCCGCGCCGCCACCCGTCGCCGAGGTGGTCGAGGAGAACAACGCGACGAAGTCGACCGGCACATCCCGCAGCGCCTCGGCGATGGCCAGCGTGCCCGCGACCTTCGGCGCGAGCACCCGTTCGATGTCGGCGGCGGTCTTGAACTGCATCAGCCCGACGGCGGGCACCGCCGCGCAGTGCAGCACGCCGTTGAGCTCGCCGAACCGCTCGATCGCGGTGCCGACCGCGCGGCGCACGTCGGTGAGCTGCGAGACGTCGCCGGCCACCGTGACGACCTCGGTGCCGGCCGTCACCAGCCGCTGGAGGCCGTCGAGCCGCCTGCGCACCTCGTCGGCCGTGCTCGGGGAGGCCAGGATCTGGCCCCACTGCTCCCGGGGAGGCACCGGTGTCCTGCCCATCAGCACCAGGCGCGCCTGGTACTGCTCGGCGAGCCGCTCGGCCATGGCCAGGCCGATGCCGCCGAGGCCGCCGGTCACCAGGTACGTGCCGCCGGGGCGGACGCCGGCGGCGGGAGCGGCGTCCTCGATGCAGGACGCGTCGAGCACCTCGTAGCCGGGGACCCAGCGCCGGCCGTCGCGCAGCGCCACGACCTGGTCGGCGGGCTCGGCGCGGAGCTCGGCGAGCACCGCGCGCGGCCACTGCTCGGCCGTGGCGGCGTCGAGGTCGATGAGCCTGGTCTGGACGCGCGGGTACTCGACCGGGATCAGCCGGCACGGGCCGAGCAGGGTGCCGCGCTCGGCGTGGACCACGTCGCCCGGGAGCACGCGCTGGCTGCCGACGGTGACGATGTCGAGCGACCACGGCGAGAGCCCGACGTCACCCGCGGCGCGGGCGAACGCGACCAGGGTGTGCAGGCCGCGCTGGAGGCAGTCCTCCGTCGCGTCTCCGTCGGTTCGTGCCGCGCCCGCGGTCCACAGGTGGACGATGCGCTCGGGCCGGCGGTCCTGGTCGCCCAGCTCCCGCAGCACGGCGATGGCGTCCTCCTGCGAGCCCGGCCGCACCACCATGCCGTCCGGCCCGGCGGCGAACCCGTCGCCCGGCCGTACCAGCACGACCTCGCGGCCCGCCGACGTAAGGTGCTCGCGCAGCGACGCGGCGAGCGTGTCCGCCAGGCCTGTGTCGGTGTAGATCAGCCACCGGCCCGCCTCCTCGGCGCGGGCCGGCCGGGGCGTGGTCTGGTGCCATACCGGCACATTGACCCACTGGTCCTCGGGCAGCCGGGGGAGCGCCTTGGCGATGCTGGTCGGGTCGTTCTCGTCGAGCAGGGGCGCGCCGCTGCCGGCCGCGGTCTGGTCGATCTCGAGCCAGTACTCCTGGTGCTCGAACGGGTACGTCGGCAGCGGTACGCGTCCGGGAGCCCAGCGGTCGCCCGGCGCGACGTCGGCGGGGGAGACCTCGTGCAGCGCCGGCCAGTCGACCGTGACCCCGGTCAGCCAGAGCTTGCCGACCGCCGTGGCGCCCGCGGCGTGGGCGTCCAGCTTGTCGTTCGCGGCCGGCAGGGTCGTGACGATAAGCGGCCACTGCGTCCGCTGGCAGTCGGGGTGGCCGCGGGTCAGCGCGCCGAGGGACTGTCCCGGGCCGATCTCGGCGAGGGCCGTCTCGCCGCCGTCCAGCACGTGGGCCAGCGCCGCCCCGAACTCCACCGTCTCGCACATGTGCCGGGCCCA
Organism: Sphaerisporangium viridialbum; assembly: GCF_049674955.1. Classification (GTDB taxonomy): domain Bacteria; phylum Actinomycetota; class Actinomycetes; order Streptosporangiales; family Streptosporangiaceae; genus Sphaerisporangium; species Sphaerisporangium viridialbum. The sequence continues at coordinate 1,793,990 of NZ_CP187232.1, forward strand.
GTAGCCGGGGTCGGTGACGACCTCCTCGGTGGCGGGCTGTCCGGTGACGTTGCTGATGTACGGGATGGCCGGCGCGTTGAGGGTGACGTTGTCGGTGATCCAGGCGGTGAGCTCGGCGGCCACCGGTGCCAGCATCCGCGAGTGGTACGCGTGGGTGGTCGCGAGGCGCCTGCTTCCGATCTCCGCCTTCAGCAGCAGGGCGGCGGCCTCCTCGACCGCCTCGACGGGGCCGGCCAGCACGACCTGCGAGCCGGTGCGCACCGCCACGTCCAGGTCGCGGGTGAACAGCTCGCCGAGCACCGCGCGCAGCCGCCGCTCGTCCGCCGCGACGGCGAGCATGGCGCCCTCGGGCTGCGAGGTGATCAGCTTGGCGCGGTAGGCGACCAGCCGGAGCGCGTCGGGGAGCGACAGCACGCCCGACAGGCAGGCGGCCACGTACTCGCCGAGGCTGTAGCCCACCATGATCTCGGGCTTGACGCCCCAGCGCGTGAACTGCCGCGCCAGCGCGTACTCGGCGACGAAGACGGCGGGCTGGATCAGGTGCGCGTCGGAGGTGGGCCGGGGCGCGGTGTCGCCCGCGCGCCCGAGGAGCCGGGCGAGGTCACCGGCCTCGCTCGCGTCCGCTTTCGCGGGCACGAACATGTCGGACAGCTGTGCCGCCTCGGTGAGGCCGAGGATGGCCACGCACTCGTCGACGTCCTCGCGGAAGGCCGGGTCGTCGGCGTACAGCGCCGCCACCATGCCCGGGTACTGCTCGCCGACCCCGGCGATCAGGAACCCGACCTTGCGGCCGATCGTGGCGTCCGTACGGCCCAGCGGCCCGGCCACGTCGGCGAGCAGCTCGGCCGCGCGCCCGGTGGAGTCGGCGATGACGACCTTGCGGTGGCCGAAGAGCTTGCGGCCGACCTGGAGCGTGTACGCGACGTCGCCGAGGTCGAGATCCGGCGCCGACTCCAGCCGCTCGGCCAGCCTGGCGCACGACCGCTCGGCGGCGGCCGCGGAGCGGGCCGACACCGGCAGAACCTGCCAGCGGCGCGGGCGCTCGCGGCGCGGTGCGACCGCCGGGGCCTCGGTGACGATGGCGTGGGCGTTCGTGCCGCCCATGCCGAGGGAGCTGATGCCGGCGATCCTCGGCCGGTCGGAGCTGCGCGGCCACGGCGTGGGCTCGGAGGTCACCCGGAAGGGGCTGTTGTCGAAGTCGATCTCGGGGTTCGGGGAGCGGTAGTGCAGGGTCCCCGGGATCAGCTCGTGGCGCAGCGACTGGATCACCTTGATCAGCCCGGTCACGCCGGACGCCCGGTCGAGGTGGCCGACGTTGGGCTTGATCGATCCGAGCACGCAGTACTGCTTCGCCTCGGTCGGGCCGAAGGCGCGGGTCAGGGCGGCGACCTCCATCGGGTCGCCGACCTCGGTCGCGGTGCCGTGGGCCTCCACGTAGGAGATGGCCGACGGGTCCACCCCCGCCTTCTCGATGGCCCTGGAGACGCACCTGCGCTGGCCGTCGATGCTCGGTGCCAGATAGCTGAACTTCATCGCGCCGTCGTTGTTGATGTGGGAGGCGCGGATGACGGCGAGCACGGTGTCCCGGTCGGCCAGCGCGCGGTCGAGGCGCTTGAGCATGACGACGGCGGCGCCGTCGCCGAACATGCTTCCCTTGCCTTCGGCGTCGAAGGTGCGCACGTGGCCGTCGGGCGACTCCTGGCCGCCCTCCTCCCACAGGTAGCCGATCCTGTCCGGGATGCGGATCGACACGCCACCGGCCAGGGCCATGTCGCACTCGTCGCGGCGCAGGCTCTCGCTGGCGAGGTGCACGGCGACCAGCGAGGTCGAGCAGAAGGTCTGCACCGTGACGCTCGGGCCCGAGAGGTCGAGCCGGAAGGACACGTTCGTGGCGAGCGAGTCCTTGTCGTTGCCGATCATCAGCGCGGACGGGTCGATGCCCATGTCGAACGCCTTGAGGCGGGTCAGCAGGTAGGCGCTGATGTTCATTCCCGCGAACACGCCGACGCTGCCCCGGTCGCCCGGCGAGGCGTAGCCGGCGGTCTCGAGGACCTCCCACACGCACTCCAGGAAGACGCGCTGCTGCGGGTCGGCCAGCGTGGCCTCGCGGGGGTTGTAGCCGAAGAACCCGGCGTCGAACCCGCGGATGTCGTCGAGGATCGGGCGGCTTCTGACGTAGTTCGGCTGCTGGAAGGTCGTCGGGTGGACGCCCGCGAGCGTTAGGTCCTCGTCGGAGAACCGGGTGAAGGACTCGACCCCGGTGCTGATGTTGCGCCAGAACGTCTCGACGTCGTCCGCGCCCGGAAATCGACCGGCCATGCCGATGATCGCAATATCGGACTCGTCCGTCGAGTGTTTCGAGTCGCCAGGTGAATGTTGCTTCATCAACATGCCCCTTATGTGCCTGTGTGATCGAAATGTGCGTCAAAGCAAACGGCTGCGGCCCCATCCGCGCGTCAGCCGGCGGACGGCGAACGTGCCGGACACCAGGCCGATCGCCAGCAGGACCCCGGCCGGGGCCAGCATGCTCGCGGCGTCGCCGCGCACGGCGGCCTGCAGCATCGTCAGGGCCCAGTACCCGGGTGACACGTGGGCGGCGATCTGCGCCCACTCGGGCATGATGCTCAGCGGCACCAGCGCGCCGCCGAGCGAGCTGAGGGTGAGGGCGCCCACGTCGGAGATCACGCTGAGCTCGCCGTGACTGCGGACGATCGTGGCGAGCGCCGCGCCGATCGAGAGCAGCGTGAAGGCCCAGAGCGCCATCGCCAGGGCGACGAACCCGAGGGAACGCGGCACCGGCAGCCCGATGACCAGGCAGCCGTAGATGAGCAGGATCGTCTGCTGCACGACCATCACGACGAAGATCGGTATGGTCTTGCCGAGCAGCAGCTCGGTCGCCGAGGCCCTGCTCACGCGCAGGCGGTCCCAGGTGCGCCAGGTCCGCTCGACGAGGATCGCGTTGCCCGCGATGGAGATGGCGAACACCGAGAACATCACCAGCAGGCCGGTGACCACCTTGGTGGCGCCGCCGTCGACCGCCCTGACGTACAGCGGCTTCAGCACCAGCATGAGCACCATCGGCATGACGACGTAGCTGATCATCTGCCCCGGGTCGCGCAGGCGGATGGTCGTGTTGTGCTTTGCCAGCGCGCCGATCCGGTACGCGGCGTCACGCAGGGTGTCGAGCGCGCCGGTCCGGTGGGAGGTTTCCAGGGGTGCGGCATCAAGAAGCATCGCTGACCGCCAGGGATCTGTAGAGGTCGTCGAGGGAGGGATTGCGCACGTCGACCGCGCTGATCGGGTGCTCGGCGCGGCCGAGCATGTCGATCAGGGTGGCCGCCGGGTCCGTCGTCGAGACCGTGAGCTCCTCCCCGTTGTCCAGGAGGAGCCTCACCTCGCCCGGCAGCCCGTCCACCAGCTCCTCGTAGGTGCCTCTGGCGATGACGCGGCCGTTGCGCGCGACCGCGATCGTGGCCTGGAGCTCGGTGAGCTCGGGGAGGTAGTGGGTGGTGTAGACGACGGCGGCGCCCTCGCCGGCACGCTGCTTCACCACGTCGAGCATCGCCTCCCTGGTCTCCAGGTCGGCTCCCGCGGTGGGCTCGTCGAGCAGCAGCAGCCCCGGCCGGTGGACGAGCGCGGTGGCCGCCTGGGTGCGGCGCTGCTGGCCGCCGGACAGGCCGGCCGTGTGCCGGTCGATGAAGTCGTTGAGCCGCAGCGCGACGACGAGATCGTCGATGGCGCTCTGCAGAGCCGCCCGGCGCAGGCCGGCGAGCTTGCCGAAGAGCTCCAGGTGCTCGCGGACGGTGATGGAGGGGTAGAGCGCGATGTGCTGGGGCGCGACCCCCACCCGGCCGCTGGTGGCGGAGGGCGGCCTGCCGTCGATGATCACGTGGCCGCTGTCCGGGCGGATCAGGTGTGACACGATCTCGACGAAGGTCGTCTTCCCCGCGCCGTTGTGCCCGACGAGCCCGACGATCTCACCGGCCGCCACGCTCAGGTTGAACCCGTCGAGAGCCTGGACCGAGCCATAGCGCTTGACCAGATCGATTGCTTCCAGCAACGTGCCACCTCCTTAACCATTCACGCCGACTGTGGCATCCGCGCTGTAGGGTGTTATCGTTGCGACTTCCATTCATGCGGCATGTCCGCCGCATATTCGGCCGGCGCACTGAATACCTCGCGCCATCCGACGGCTGAATACGGCTGACCCGGTGAAATCGAGGTTACCGCCACGGTCCCTGGAGATGATGGGCCCGCTTGTGGCAAGAAGTGGCCTGAAAGAACAGGCCATCGGCCGGGCCACGATTCCCCGAGCTTGACGTCAACCCACCGGTCTGCTGTCATGCTCAATTGTCATGACTATCGCGCATTCCGACACATCGGTGTCGGACGAAGACGACGACCGTCCCGGGGGACTGCCGCCGTTCGCGGCTGGGCCGGTCGCGGTCGTCGCCGCAGCGCTCGCCGCGCTGCTCACAGCTCTGTCCGGCCGTTACGGGTTCCACCGTGACGAGCTGTACTTCATGGTCGCGGGCGACCGGCCGGCCTGGGGATACATCGACCAGCCGCCGCTGACCCCGCTGCTGGCCCGGGCGAGCACCGCCCTGTTCGGCGAGACTCCCGTCGGGCTGCGCGTCGTGGGCACCCTGCTCGGCGTCCTCACCGTCGTGGTCGTCGCGCTGGTCGCCAGGGAGCTCGGGGGAGGCCGGCGTGCCCAGTCGCTCGCGGCGGTCTTCACCGCCACCTCCGGCATCGTCCTCGGGCTCGGCCACATGCTCGCCACGGCCACGTTCGACATGCTCGCGTGGCTCGTCATCAGCTGGCTCGTGCTGAGGCTGCTGCGCACCGGAGACGGCCGCTGGTATCTGGCGATCGGCGCCGTCATCGGCATCGGCATGCTCAACAAGCAGCTCGTCGCCCTGGTGGTGGTGGCGCTGCTGGTCTCGGTGCTGGCGGCCGGGCCGAGGCGGGTGCTGCGCACCTGGTGGCTCCTCGCCGGGGCGGCCGTCGCGCTGGTCCTGGCGTCGCCGAACCTTCTGTGGGCGGCGGCGCACGGCTGGCCCCAGTTCACCGTGGCGGCCGGCATCAGCGACCGCGAGGGCGGCGAGAACCGCCTGATGTTCGTGCCCCTCCTGCTCGTGCAGCTCTCCCCGCTGTTCGTGCCGATCTGGGCGGCCGGGCTCGTACGGCTGTGGCGCGATCCGGCGATCCGGTGGGCACGGCCGTTCGCGGTGGCCGTCCCGCTGCTCGTGGTGGTCGTGCCGATCTTTGGTGGCAAGTCCTACTACGTGCTGCCGCTGCTGATCGTGGCGATGGCGGCGGGCGCCACGAGCGTCGACCGCTGGGCGGGCACCAGGCGGCGGAGCCGGGTGCTCGCGGCCGTGGTCGCCGTCGCCGCCCTGGTCAACATCGTCGTGACGCTGCCCGTGCTGCCGCCCGAGACCGTGCACGTCGTCAGCGCGATGAACCGCGAGCAGGGCGAGCAGGTGGGCTGGCCCACGCTGGCGTCCACCGTCGCGGGCGTCTGGGGGCGAATTCCCGCCGAGCAGCGCTCGCGGGCCGTCGTCTTCGCCCAGAACTACGGCGAGGCCGCGGCGATCGCGCGGTACGGCCCGGGCCACGGCCTGCCGCCTGCCTACTCCGCCCACATGAGCTACGCCGAGTGGGGCCCGCCGCCGGACTCCGCCGACGGGCCTGTGGTGCTCGTGTACCACAAGGACAACCTGCGGCTTCCCCGGCACTTCGGCGAGTGCCGGCCGGCGGAGCGCGTCGACCTCGGGTTCGAGCCGGGCAACGAGCTGCAGGACGACGTCGTCCAGCTGTGCACGGGCCCGCATGCCCCGTGGTCCACCCTGTGGCCCATGCTGCGCCACTTCTAGCGACCGCCCGTGCGAACGGCCACGTCACGTTCTGACGTGGCCGTTCTCCGCGGTGGGGATTCCGGATTATCGCGCCGTCAACGGCCGAACATCATTCGGCTATTGTCGTGCGCGGGAACCAGCGGCCGAACGTCATTCGGCTATGGCGGTGCGCATGAACCAGCGGAACACCGGGAAATCGACCCCGTCGATTTCCGTGCTCTCACCCTGATGGCTGAAGTGTTCGTATCCTCCGCCGACGGGCAGTTTCAAGGTCTCGGCGACGGTCGTGACCCGTTGAATTCGCTGATCGGTGGGCAGGTATGACGGGCCGCCTACAAGGACCACTCCGATCTGAAACACGGTGGCACCTCCTTCGGGTGTGTTTCCGCCTCTCGATATTCACAGCGGAATGTTGGAATGGCGTCCCCGGGAATGCGGCGCCCCCGCCAGGGCCTCCGCCAGCCGGAGCCGCGTGGTCGCGGGCGCGATCACCTCGTCGACGACCCCGAGGGACATCGCCCGCTCGACGCCGCCGGCCACCCGCCGGTGCTCCTCGACCAGGCGCGCCCGCAACGCGTCCCGTCCGTCCTCGGGGGCCGCGGCGAGCGCCTTCTTGTGCAGGACGCCGACCGCCGCCTCGGCGCCCATCACCGCCACCTCCGCGCCGGGCCAGGCGAAGACCGCCGTGGCGCCGAGCGAGCGGGAGTTCATGGCGATGTAGGCCCCGCCGTAGGACTTGCGGGTGATCAGGGTGACCCGGGGCACGACGGCCTCGGCGAAGGCGTGCAGGAGCTTGGCGCCCCGCCTGACGACGCCGCCCCACTCCTGCCCGACTCCGGGGAGGTAGCCCGGCACGTCCACCAGCACGACGAGAGGGATGCCGAGCGAGTCGCACATGCGGACGAAGCGCGAGCCCTTCTCGGCGGACAGCGAGTCCAGGCAGCCGCCCTTGCGGATGGGGTTGTTGGCGAGCACGCCGACCGACCTGCCGCCGAGCCTGCCGAGCCCCACCAGGAGGTTGGCGGCCCAGCGCGGCTGCAGCTCCTCGAAGACCACCCCGGCCTCGTCGGCGTCCATGATGGCGTGGACGAGCGGCCGCACGTCGTACGCCCGGCGGGGTGACTCGGGGAGGAAAGCTCCGAGGTCCCGGTGCTCCCGCAGGCGCGTGAGGTCGAAGGCGCCCGGCCGGGAGAAGAACCCGACGAGGCGGCGGGCCCGTACGTACGCCTCGTCCTCGCCGCCGACCGTCACATGGGCCACCCCGGACTTGGGGCCGTGCGTCTCGGGGCCGCCGAGCCCCGCCATGTCGATGGTCTCGCCCGTGACGCTTCGCACGATGTCGGGACCTGTCACGAAGACACGGGCGGCGTCGGCCATCATGACGATGTCGGTGAGCGCCGGGCCGTAGGCGGCGGCTCCCGCCGCGGGCCCGAGGACGACGGAGATCTGCGGGATCACGCCGGAGGCCCTGGTCATGGCGGCGAACATCAGCCCGACGCCGTGCATCGACTCGACCCCGTCGGCCAGCCGGGCGCCTCCGGAGTGCCACAGGCCGACCACCGGGCACCCCATGCGCTCGGCCGCCTCGATCGCCGCCACGATGTGCGTCGCGCCGGCGGCCCCGAGCGCGCCGCCCATGCGCGTCGCGTCGGTGCAGTAGGCGACCACCGGGGCTCCGTCCACCAGCCCGCGTACGGCGCTCACACCGCTGTCGTCGTCGCCGTGGAGGGGCACGGGGGAGCCGGGGTCGAGCAGCCGCGCGAGGCGTACCGACGGTGCCCGGCCGTCGATCTCCTGAGCCGGGGATTTCTCGACCGCAATGGTGGACAGGACAGTCATCGCTGAATTCCCCTGCTGTATGGAGTCAACCGGTAATAGTGCCGAATTTGCCGCAGTTATCGATGCGAGCCAACCCCTGTTCGTGTAGGAATCGTGTTGACCGATGCTCCTGACCCCGTTTTCCCGGCCCTCGCCCGGGGGCTCGCCCCACGTTCTCGCCGGTGGGCGGATGGGACGTCGTACCAGGTGGGATGGGGTGCGACGGGCGTCCCCGGGTGCGCGGGAAGGCCGTCCTCACAGGCCGCCGCGTGCCGCGGTGGCAACTTGTGGCCGCAATTTCTGCAGGTTGACGCCCTCTGGTGATTCGCGTTCATGTTTCTGTGACGTGAACTCACTGCCTGGAGGACGTGCCTTGTCCATATGGTCGTTACCGATAGTCGCCGCCGTTCTGGCCGCGACGGCATTTCCGGGGGGCGCGGTCGTCCAGTCCACCCCCGACGAAGATCCGGCCGCCTTGGTCAACACCTTTCTGGGGACCAAGGAGGGAGGCCCCGACTTCGGTCACGGCGGCGGGGCGGGCATGAACTTCCCCGGTGCCGTCCTGCCGTTCGGGATGATGCAGTGGAGCCCCGACACGGTGGCGAACGCCGGCGGCGGCTACAAATGGGAGGACAACCGCCTGCGCGGGTTCTCCATGACCCACATCTCGGGGCCCGGATGCACGGGCGCGCAGGACTTCCCCGTGATGCCGATCTCCGGGACGATCGGCAGGTCGCCGGCCACCCATGGCGACGACTACGTGCCGACGTTCAAGCATGAGAACGAGAAGTCGTCGCCCGGCTTCTACGGCACCACCCTGGACACCGGGGTCAAGGCCGAGCTGTCGGTGAGCACGCGCGCCGGTGTGGGGCGGTTCACCTTCCCACCGGGCAAGCCCGGCACGCTGCTGCTGAACACCAGCGGCTCGGTCAACGGCATCGACGACGGTGAGACCCGGATCACGGGGAACACCGTCGAGGGCTGGGTGCAGACCGGCGGGTTCTGCGGCCCCCCGATGCGCTACAGGGTCTACTTCTCCGCCACCTTCGACCAGCCGGTCACGGGTTCCGGCACGTGGAAGGACGACGCCGTGCTCCCCGGCGTCCAGACGGTCAGGAACGCCTCCAAGGCCAAGGTCACGGGCGAGACCGTGACGGCCCAGGATGTGGTCGTGAACGGCCCCGGGTCGGGCGCCTACCTGCAGTTCGACTCCGCCAGGCCGGTGCAGATGCGCGTGGGACTGTCGTACGTGAGCGTCGACGGGGCCCGGAACAACGTCAGGACCGAGATCGGCACCGACGGGCTCGACCAGGTGGCGCAGAAGGCCCGGGCCACCTGGAGCAAGCGGCTCGGCCAGGTGCGGGTCACCGGCGGCACCCTGGACCAGCGTCGTACCTTCTACAGCAACCTCTACCACTCCCTGCTGCAGCCGTACGTCGCCGAGGACGCCGACGGCACGTACACCGGGATGGACAACAAGCCGCACAAGGTCGCCGCGGGCCGTCACCACTACGCGACGTTCTCCGGGTGGGACATCTACCGCAGCGAGGTGCAGCTCCTCGCCCTGCTCGCGCCCGACGTGGGCAGCGACATCGCGCAGTCGATGTACGACAACGCGCAGTCGATCGGCAACGTGTGGGACCGGTGGTCGCACCAGAGCGCGGTCACCGGCGTCATGGTGGGCGACCCGTTCCACTCGATCATCTCCAGCATGTACGCCTTCGGGGCGCGCGGCTACGACGCCCCCACGGTCCTGAAGGCCATGGTCGCGGCGGCCAAGCGCGTCGGCCCGATGGACATCGGCCACCCGCAGGCCAAGTACGACGAGCGGCCGGGCAACGCCGCCTACATGACGAAGGGGTACGTCCCGGCGGACCCCTCCTCGACCCTGGAGTACGGCATCGCGGACTTCGGGCTCGCCCAGCTCGCCTCCCGTCTCGGCGACGCGACGACGTCCGGCGAGTTCATGAAGCGCTCGCAGGCCTGGCAGAACATCTACAACCCGGCCAACTCCTGGATCCAGCCGCGCATGGCCGAAGGGTCGTTCACCTCCCCCTTCGACCCCGCGAGCCCCGACGTCTACATCGAGGGCAACGGCGCGCAGTACCACTGGCTGGTGCCGCACAACCCGCGCGGGCTGTTCGACGTCATGGGCGGCAACGCCAAGGCGGTCGGCCGGCTCGACGGGTACTTCAAGAAGCTCAACGCCGGTCCGAGGGAGCCCTACGCCTACATGGGCAACGAGCCGGCCATGCCGGCGCCGTGGCTGTACGCGTGGGCCGGGCAGCCGTACAAGACCCAGGACCTCGTGCGGCGGGTGCAGCAGGAGCTGTTCACGCCGGGCCCGGACGGGCTGGCGGGGAACGACGACCTCGGGGCCATGGGCTCCTGGTACGTGTGGTCGGCGATGGGCATCTTCCCCGCCATCCCCGGCAGGGCGGAACTGCTGGTCAACACCCCGCTGTTCGACAAGATCACTATTACGCGGGACAAGGGGAGCATCGAGATCAACGCGCCCGGCTCCGCCGCCAGGTACGTCCAGACGCTCAAGGTGAACGGGGTGCGGACCACCAAGGCGTGGCTGCCGGAGTCGTTCGCCACCGGTGGCGGCCGGCTCGACTTCACGCTCGGCACCACGCCGAACACCACGTTCGGAGCCGGCGTGAACGACGTGCCGCCGTCGTTCAACGACGGCGCGAAGCAGTACGTCATCGGCGCCGACCCGGGCAGCGGCCCGGTCGAGCCGGGCGGCACCTTCGAGGCGCTGTTCGCCGCGCAGTCCGCGACCAAGGCCGTGTCGCTGAAGTGGGAGGCGAAGCCGCCGGCGGGCATCACCGTGTCACCCGCCAGTGGGACCCTCGTGGTGCCGGCCGGAGGCAGGGCCACGGTGAAGCTCAGTATCACCGTGGGCGCCGGCGTGGGCGTCGGGTTCCAGACCGTGCCGATCTCCGCGACGGAGCCGACGTCCTCGGGCTCGGTCTCCACGGCGCAGACCACCGGCGTACGGCTCAACGTGGCCAAGCGCGGGACGATCGACTGGTACATGAACAACGCCGGCATCGGCGACGAGGCCGAGCCGGGCCAGGCCAACCTCGACGGAACCGGGTTCGGCTATCCGGCGCAGGCGCTCGCGGGAGCCGGGCTGCGGCCGGGCGGCAAGGTCGACTGGAAGGGCTTCCAGTTCACCTGGCCGAACCGCAGGCTCGGCGAGTGGGACAACCTGGTGACCGGCAACCAGGCGATCGAGATGGCGGCGCCCGACGGGGCCACCAAGCTCGCCTTCCTCGGGTCGGGCACCAACACCGCGCCGCTGGTGGACACGACGATCACCTACACCGACGGCTCGACGAGCACGGCCAAGCTGGGCTTCAGCGACTGGATGCTGAACTACGGAGGTAGCCCGCCCAGCTACGGCAACGAGATCGTGGCCCAGGCGCCCTACCGGTTGTACTCCGGCTCCTGGCAGATCCAGCCGCTCAGCACGTTCGTCTTCGCCGCCCAGCCGATCGCGCTGACCGCGGGCAAGAAGGTGAAGAGCGTGAAGTTCTCACCGGTCGAGGGCGGCTCGCTGCACCTCTTCGCGTGGGCCTTCTCCTGACCCACAGATGACCGAGGACCCCACGGGGGGCGCGAGCCCTCCGTGGGGTCCTTTTCTGTCGACGTGCAGGCCGGGTCAGGGACGTGGATCCCGCGTAGGCCGAACGACAAGCCCTACCGCCGAGTCCCGGGCCACCGGCCTGGGCGCCGTTTCCCAGCGAGAGCGCGTCCCGCGACACTCCTGCCGGGCGAAGGCCGGAGATACCCGGCATCCGCCCACGCGGGTCAGTTGTAGTGACGGACCTTCGGCCAGATCTGACTCCATGGCTGGAGCGGGTCGTGGCAGACGATGATCGGGTTGTCCTGCTCCTCGCCGGCCATCCCGGTCACCGTGGCGGCCTGGGTGCATCGGGCGAACACCGTGCCGAGGCCCCGAGCGGTGAAGTCGACCGCCACCACCACTCGCGTCCCTTCGGGAGGCGGGCCCCACCACCACAGTTCGTTGTGGCCGCTGTAGACCTTCGGCAGGCCGAACTCGCCCGCCCACCGGTCGAGCGCGCCGGCCTCCCCGTAGTTCCCGGCCAGCAGCACCGCCCCGGCCCGCTCCTGCTCGGGCAGCCCGTGTACCACCTGGCCGACCTGTCGGGCCAGGTCGTACATCCCCACGGACTCGACGGACACCTCGTTGGCGACGGCGACCGGGGTTCCGGGCAGCGAGGCGGCCGGGATGACCGGCAAGGCCACGACGATCGAGACGACCGCGGTGACCGCGAACGCCGTGACCAGCGTCCGGCGCCACCGCCATTCGGCGGCGGAGACGCAGCCGGCGGCGAACAGGTACAGCAGGAACCCCACGAGGTAGTCGGCCCTGCCCGCCGAGTAGAGGGTGACCGCGCAGGCCACCGGATACGCGATGGAGAGGGCCCGGGTCCGGGGGTCCCGCCACAGCCGGCGCCATCCCACCACGCCCACCACCGCCTGGGGCGGGCCGAGCAGCAAGAGCTGCAGGGGAACGAAGGTGATCCTGTTGGTGGTCCCCTCGTCGATCTTCAACGCCTCGGCCATCTGGAACTGCGGCCAGTCATGGGTCACCTGGTAGACCAGGTTGGGCGCCGCGACCGCGATCGCGAGCAGGGCGCCGATCCACAGACGCTTGTCCTTCAGGACCTCGCGCGGGCCGGCGGCCAGGATGCCCACGCCGATGGCGCCCAGCAGCAGCACGATCAGATCGCGGTTGTAGGTGGCGAACCCCGCGATCAGGCCGACCCAGATCCAGTACCGCCCATCGCCTCGAAGCAGCGCGCGCATCAGGCACAGCGTGGTGGCCGTCCACAGCAAGAGATCCGGAGTGAGGGTGAGCAGCGTGTGCCCGGCGATCAGAGGTAGCGACGCGGTGGCCGTTCCCGCCGCGGCCAGGATCTGCGCTCGGCGGTTCCCGCCGAGCTCCCTGGTGATGAGCGCGACGAGCACGATCACGAGCCCGGCGCACAGGGCGGGCACGATCCGCAGGGCGACGACCGTGTCGCCGAAGACGGCCGTCGACCACCGGGCGATCATCGGGGTGAGCGGCGGTGTATCGAAATATCCCAGCTGCGGATGCCCGCCCAGCAGCCGGAAGTAGAGTTCGTCGCGGTGGTAGCCGTACCAGGGGCTGACGGCGAGCAGAACGGCGCTGGTCGCCAGTGCGACGGAGAGGACGGGGGTCCGGCTGAACGGGGGGAGCAGGGCTTCTGTCCTGACTCGGGTGATCGAGGTCACTTGACCATGATGGTGGTCAATTGTCAGCCCGGCCACCCACTTCCGCATCGCGATCAATAAACAGGGGGGTCACCCTCCCGGCACGGCGAACATGACATGTTCGAGCGAGCAGGAACGGTGGGGGCCGCCCGTCATGCCGCCGGGGGGTGAGAGCGCGGTGGGGAGCTTCACACAGGAACCGGGAAGGGATGAGTGCGTTCCGGGGTGGTGGGGTTCGCCGGGTTGCAATGGGGGCTGGTAGACATGGGCGGATGATCGATCTGCGCGCGTTCGAGGCGGGTGACGCGGTGACCGTCGCGTCCTGGGTTGACGGAGCAGAGGAGCTGACCACGTGGTCGGGGAACGCGGGGTTCTCCTGGCCGTTCGACCCCGATCAGCTCGTCGCCTTCCATGCCGCCGACCCTGACCGGCGCACGCTGGTCGCGACCGAGGCGGACGGTACGCCGGTCGGCCAGATCTCGCTCAAGCCGGACGCTCGACGCTGGTCCGCCCGCCTGGGCATGGTCCTGGTCTCGCCGCAGGCTCGTGGCCGCGGATACGGCGCGGCGATGTTCCGGGCCGCGCTCCGGGTCGCCTTCGAGGAGATGAAGGTCCACCGCGTCGACCTCGGCGTGTACACCCACAACGCGAGCGCCATCCGCCTGTACGAGCGCCTCGGCTTCCAGCGTGAAGGCGTCCAGCGCGAGGTCACCCTGGTGAATGGCGAGTGGTGGTCATCCCTGACCATGAGCCTCCTCGCCCACGAATGGACCCACGGCTGATCAGTGTCAGGTGGTCAGGTGGCTCATGATGGTTTGGGCTGCTGGGGGGTTGAAGAGGATGGTGTAGTGGTTGGTGTCGGGGATGACTTCGGCGTCCAGGGCGGGGGACTGGGCTTGGGCCTCGGTGACCAGGGCGGGGGGCAGGAACGGCGGGGGGTCGCCCATCATGCCGCTGGGGGCCGTGAGGAGCACGGTGGGGAGCTTCAGCGCGCGCAGCGCCTCGTTGATCTTCTGGCCGCTGCTCAGCAGGTCGTGCCCGTCGGCGCGCACCGCTGAGGGCTGGGCGCGAGAACGCAGGGCGCCCGGCTCGCCGGTGAGGTCGTACCGCAGGTAGAACTCCAGGTCGTCGCTCCAGGAGTCCTTGAACGCGGGATGAGCGCGCCAGAAGTCGAAGTACTCCTCGACGGAGTCGAAGGTCCGGCTGAGCCTGGCCAGTGCGGGGCCGAGCGTCGCCCGCATCACCACGTCCGGGTCGAGGCCCTCGGGTACGGGCAGCGGGATCCCGCCGTCGACGAGCACCAGACGGCGGTACGGTTCCGGGCTTCGCGCGGCGGCGAGCAGCGCGACGTACGCGCCCATGGAGTGCCCCGTCAGCACGTACTGCCCGGCGCCGATGTGGCGGGCGGCGGCGTTCAGGTCGGCGCTGTGGCGGTCGAAGCCGAACGGCCCCGGCAGGTCGGTGCTGCCGCCCCGGCCGCGCAGGTCGACGGCGATCAGTGACCATCCGGCGGGAAGGTGCCCGGCGACCGCCTGCCAGGAGGCGGCGGAGCCGGTGATCCCGTGAGCCGCCAGGATGACGGCGTCCCCGGTGCCCCACCGGAGCGCGCGCAGCTCGCCTCCGTCGACGGGGATGTCCAGCGGCTGGGGGGATTCGGTGGCCATGCCCACTCCCTTTCACGGTCCTGCTCCGTGCGAGCGTACCGACCCGCCGCTTCACCGCTCCAGCCCGGGCGGCGGCATCCGCCTCCCCTTTAACTGGTGCAAGCCGGGTGGAACGTACGTGGCCGTGGCGTCTTCAGGTGAGCTGGTGGGCCCATGGGGGGTTGGCGCCGGGGACCTTGCAGGTCTCGGCGGCGGCTCGTACGGCGAAGGCGATGGCGGCCTCGACGTCCGCGGGGGTGAGGTCGGGGAGGCGCCCGCCGAGCCGTCCTCGGTGTTCCAGCACGTGCAGCAGCCCCGCCGTGAACGTGTCGCCCGCGCCCACGGTGTCGACGGCCTCCACCTCGACGGCCGGGACCGTGATCCGCACGCCGTCGAGCGAGGCGTGCACGTCGCCGGTGCCGCCGGTCACGACGACCAGACGGACGCCGTGCCCGTGCCAGGTGGTGAAGGCATCCTCCGCCGACAGCCCGAGGTGGGCCAGGTCCTCGTCGCTGAGCCTGAGGATGTCGGCGATCCGCGCCCACCGGGGGAGGGCTTCGAGGTAGGTGGAGACCGGCACCAGGGCCGTGCGCACGTTCGGGTCGATGGAGATCGTGGCCTGGGCTCGCACGGCCTCCAGCAGCCGCTCGATGTGCGGCCCGCCGGGCGCGAGCGCCAGCGCGAGCGAGCCGGCGTGCACGCAGCGGGCGTCGTACGGCGCCCGCTCGGCCAGCTCCTCCGCGGTCCAGAGCCAGTCGGCGGTGCCCTCGGTGTAGAAGTCGTAGGAGGCCTGCCCGGCCTCGTTCACCGCCGTGATCGCCAGCGTGGCGCGCTCCGGGGCGGTGACGCACGCGCTCAGGTCGACCCCCGAGCCGGCGAGGTGGTCGCGGATGAGTCGCCCGAGGGTGTCGTCCGCCAGGCGGCCGAGGAACCGCACCGGCGTGCCCAGGCGCCCGAGGGCGACGGCGGTGTTCACCGGGCCGCCCCCCGGGCGTACCTGTAGGTCCAGCATGCCCTCCCCGGGGATGACGAAGGCGTCCGCCACGGCTTCACCGATCACGGTGATGTGCTGGTTCATAAGAACCGATCTTCTCCTGGATCGGCGTCCGGCGCCTCGACGGGACGGACTCCCATGTGAGTGCCGAAAGGCCGTCGCCTGCCCGTGGTGGCGATGCCCTGGACGTGCCCCCTGCGCGCAGAATCGGAACGGTACAAGAGTGCCGCGCCGCAGCCTCTTACGGCTGGCCTGACAGATGTGCGGGAGCACTTCCCTGGCGTAGAAGTCGAAGAAGGCCGGCCCTACCCCTGAGGCATCGGGCAAACGGGCCGGGGCAGCCGGGCGTGGAGGGTTGCCGTGCGGTTGGTCAGGCTTTCGGGTGCTTGTTACTGTGCATCGGTGCGCTGGGGCGTCCGGTCCGCGGATGCCGCCGCCTCACTGTTCCGGCCGGGGGCTCCATGATCGTGACGTTCGCCGATCCCGTCTCCCGCCGTGCCCGCGTATCGGCGGTCCCATGACACAGCTGAGCGGCGGCACCGGGTTCGCCGGAGCCATGCTGGGCCGCTTCCAGCACCCCGCGCAGGTGATCGTGGGCGGATTCGGCCTGGTGGCCCTCCTCGGCACGGCGCTGCTCTCCCTGCCGCTCGCCACGACCACCGGGCAGCGGGCCGACCTGCTGGAGGCGCTGTTCACGGCCACCTCCGCCGTGTGCGTCACCGGGCTGGTGATCGTGGACACCGGCACGCACTGGTCGATGTTCGGGGAGGTCGTCATCGTGGGGCTGGTCCAGGTGGGCGGCCTCGGCATCATGACCCTGGCCACGCTCTTCGCCGTGATGGTCTCCGGCCGGCTGGGGCTGCGGGCCAGCCTGCTGGCCCAGGCGGAGACCAAGGCGCTCAGCATGATCGACCTTCGCAGGGTCGTCCGCAAGGTGGTCGTCTTCAGCCTGGTGTCGGAGGTCGTCGTCACGGCCGTGCTCACCGCCCGGTTCATGATCGGGTACGGCGAGCCCGTCGGGAGGGCGGCCTACCTCGGCGCCTTCCACGCCGTCGCGGCGTTCAACAACTCGGGGTTCGCGCTCTGGCCCGACAGCCTGATGAGGTTCGTCTCCGATCCCTGGATCTGCGTCACCATCGCGGTCGCCGTCATCATCGGCGGGCTCGGCTTCCCCGTGTGGTTCGAGCTGCTCCGGTCGTGGCGGCGTCCGAGCAGGTGGTCGATCCTCACCCGGATCACGCTCGCGATGTCGGCCGTGCTGATCGTGTTCGGCACGGTGGTGTTCCTGTTGACCGAATGGTCCAACCCCAGGACGCTCGGCCCGCTGTCCGACCCGGCCAAGCTGCTGGCCGCGTTCTTCACCGGCGTCATGCCCCGCAGCGCGGGCTTCAACAGCATCGACATCACGCAGATGTACCCCTCAAGCTGGCTGGCCACCGACGTGCTGATGTTCATCGGCGCAGGCAGCGCCAGCACCGGCGGCGGCATCAAGGTGACCACGTTCGGGCTGCTGGCCTTCGTCCTGTGGGCCGAGCTGCGCGGCGAGACGCGGGTGAACGTCGGCCGCCGCCGCATCCCCGAGACCATCCAGCGCCAGGCACTGGCGATCGCGCTGCTCGGGGTGGGCCTGGTCGCCGTCGCGACGTACGCGCTGCTCGCGCTGACGCCGCACAGCCTGGACAGGGTGCTGTTCGAAGCGGTGTCGGCGTTCGGCACGGCCGGCATGTCCACCGGCATCACCGCCGACCTGCCCGCCGCCGGGCACGTGCTGATCCTGCTGCTGATGTTCGTGGGGCGCGTCGGCCCGCTCACCCTCGGTTCCGCGCTCGCGCTGCGCGAGCGCACCACCCGTTACGAGTTGCCGGAGGAGCGACCCATCGTTGGCTGAGTACAGCAGAGACAGTCCCGTGGTGGTGATCGGGCTGGGCCGTTTCGGCACCTCGCTCGCGCTTGAGCTCGTACGCCGGGGCACCGAGGTCCTGGCCATCGACAACCGGCCGAAGGTGGTGCAGAGCCTCGCGGGGAGCCTCACCCACGTCGTCGCCGCCGACTCCACCGACATGGAGGCGCTCAGGCAGCTCGGTGTGCCCGACTTCTACCAGGCCGTGGTGGCGATCGGCGGTGACCTGGAGGCGAGCATCCTGACCGCCTCTCTGCTCGTCGAGCTGGAGGTGGAGAACATCTGGGCCAAGGCGGTCAGCCGCCAGCACGCCCGCATCCTGGAGCAGATCGGCATCCGGCACGTCGTGCTGCCCGAGCACGACATGGGCGAGCGGGTGGCCCACCTGGTCACCGGCAGGATGCTCGACTACATCGAGGTCGACGAGAACTTCGCCCTGGTCAAGACCCGCCCCCCGAAGGATCTGGTGGGCGTTTCCCTCGGGGAGTCCAGGCTGCGCAAGAAGCACGGCGTCACGATCGTGGGCGTCAAGAGCCAGGGCCAGGAGTTCACCTACGCCACGGCGGACACCGTACTGATGTACGGCGACGTCATCATCGTGTCGGGGACGATCGAGAAGGTGGAGCGCTTCGCCGAGCTGACCTGAGGCGAGGTCGACCGGCTGAGCGGACGTCAGGCGCCGTCAGCCGACGTAGGCGAGGGCGTCGATCTCCACGAGCATCGCCTCGTTGGGCAGTCCGGTGAAGACGGTGGTGCGGCAGGGCAGCACCCCGCTCGGGCAGTTCTCCCTGACGAAGTCGCCGTAGGCCTCGTTCATCGGGGCGAAGTCCTCCCTTTTGGTGAGGTAGACCCGGAACATCATCACGTCCTCGACGGTCGCGCCGCCGGCCGTGAGGATGGCCTTGACGTTCTCCAGGGTCCTGCGGGTCTGGGCGCGCACGTCGCCCGGGTGGACGTACTCCGACGTCCCCGGGTCCTGGGGTCCCTGGCCGGAGACCTGCAGGAGCGGGCCCTTGCGCACGCCCTGGGAGAAGACCCACGCGGGCGCGGGAGCGCCGTCGGTGCGGACGGCGGTCTTGTCACTCATTGCGGCTCCGAAGATCGGCTTCCAGGCTTCCCGGTCACGTTGACCGGCAGTGATAACGCGGGTAGAAACTAGCGCAATCCACGCAAAAGAGGAGGCCCGGTGCCCATCGACGCCGCCGCTGTCGCCGCACTGCGCGAGGAGCGGCTCGACTGGCGGTTCAAGGCCGCGCCCCTGGACGCCTCCGGGGTCACGGCCGGGGAGTACCTCTCCCGGCGGCCCTCGCTCGCGGACTTCGGGACGCCGTTGCTCACCCTGGAACGCCGGGCCCTGGACCACAACATCGAGACGATGGCCGCCTGGGTCGCGGCCGCGGGGGTCTCCCTGGCCCCGCACGGCAAGAGCACGATGGCGCCCGCCCTCTGGCAGCGCCAGCTCGCCGCCGGGGCCTGGGGTCTCACGCTCGCGAACCTGCCGCAGCTCCGCGTCGCCCGGGCCTTCGGGGTGAGCCGCCTGATGCTCGCCGGCAGCCTGCTCGACCCCGCGGGGCTGGCGTGGATCGGCGCCCAGCTCGACGGGGACCCCGGCTTCTCGTTCTCCTGCTGGGTGGACTCCGCCCGTTCCGTCGCCATCATGGACGCCGCCCTGCGCGAGGCGGGCACCGATCGGCCGGTGGACGTGTGCGTCGAGCTGGGCGCGCCGGGCGGCCGTACCGGCGTGCGGGACGTGGCCGAGGCGGTCGCGATCGCCGGCGCGGTGCGGGCCGCTCCCACACTGCGCCTGGCCGGCGTCGCCGGGTACGAGGGCGCGCTCGGCCACGACGCCTCCGCGGCGAGCCTCGCCGCGGTGGACGGCTTCCTGAGGCGGATGGCCACGCTCCACGGCAGGCTCGCGTACGAGGTCGACGAGCCCGTCGTCACCGCGGGCGGCAGCGCGTACTTCGACCAGGTCGTGGAGGTCCTCGGCGGGCTCGGCGCGCGCGTGGTGCTGCGGTCGGGCGCGTACGTCGTGCACGACGACGGCTTCTACCGCGCGATCTCCCCGTTCTCGCGCGGCGCCGGGCCCGGGCCGCTGCGTCCGGCGATGCACGGGTGGGCCCGGGTCGTGTCGCGGCCGGAGCCGGGGCTCGCGCTGCTCGACGCGGGCAAGCGCGACCTGCCGTTCGACGAGGGGCTGCCCGAGCCGCAGGCCGTGCGCGGCGGGAGCGGCTCGATCCTCGGCGAGGCCCGGGTCACCGCGCTCAACGACCAGCTCACCTTCCTGGCGCTCGGCGACGGCTCCGGCGTCGGCTGCGGCGACGTGGTGCGCCTCGGGCTCTCCCACCCGTGCACGGCGTTCGACAAGTGGACGCTGATCCCCGTGGTCGACGACATCGACGCACCGGACCCCGCGGTCGTCGATCTCGTGAGGACGTACTTCTGATCCATCCCGCCGGACCAGGCATGGTTGACGCGTGCCCCGGGATCATGGAAGCCTGGCGCCGCGCATGACTTGGGCAAGTCAGGATTATTTCGGTAGATCGTGGGCACGTGTGTGATTCCCCCGTTATTGTGGCGGATGTTGCCTATGGGGTTTTTGTGGCGATTAGTCGGCTTCGTTGCACACCTCGGGCAGTGGTGGACGCGACGGTGATGGGAGCGTAGATGGAGCACGGGCCGTACGACGGTCGGGAGGGCGAAGGGCTGCCTGGGTCGAGGGGCGAGCACCTCCTCCAGAGCCTGTTCTCCACGCGAGAGCGGGCGCTCCGCTTCTACGACCGGCAGGTGGTCGACCGCCTGACGCCCGAGATGCAGGAGTTCGTCGCCCGCCAGGAGATGGCCTTCATCGGCACTTCCGACGCGGCGGGCAACTGCGACACCTCCTTCCGCGCGGGCCCGCCGGGATTCGTCCGGGTGCTAGACCCCGGCAGACTGATCTACCCGGAGTTCCGGGGCAACGGCGTGCTCGCGAGCATGGGCAACATCATGGAGAACCCGCACCTCAGCCTGCTGTTCGTCGACTTCTTCGACGACCTGGTGGGGCTGCACGTGAACGGCGCGGCGACCATCACCACCGCCTACGACGCGGCCCGCCGCCATGGACTGACCGACGAGGACCAGACCGCCCCCGGACGCCGCGCCGACCGGTGGGTCATGGTCGAGGTCGAGGAGGCCTACATCCACTGCTCCAAGCACATCCCGCTCCTGGCCAGGCAGGACCGCAGGCGCCGCGACGCCGAGGGCCGCAGGCCCGCGGGCGACGACCACTTCGGCGTCGCCGCCACGCGGGGCCGTGAACGCGAGCGACAGGAAGCGGGCCGGTCGGCCGAGTAACGCCATGAGCATCGACATCGGACTGATCCGCCAGAGCTGGGCTCTGGTCGAGCCGGTGGCCGACAAGGTCGCCATGCACTTCTACGCGAAGCTCTTCGCGGACTATCCCCACATCCGCGAGATGTTCCCGCCAGCGATGGACAGCCAGCGCGACCGCCTGCTGCGGGCGCTCACTCAGGTCGTGCTCAACCTGGAGAACATCGAGGGGCTCGGGGAGTACCTCGGCCAGCTCGCGCGCGACCACCGCAAGTACGGGGTCGTGCCGGAGCACTATCCCGCCGTGGGGCGGTGCCTGGTCATCGCCATGCGGGCCAACGCCGGGGACGCCTGGCGGGCCGTGTACGACTCGGCGTGGATCGACGCCTACCAGTTCATCGCCGACGTGATGGTGCAGGCCGCAGAGCAGGAGGCCGCGTACACGCCGCCCGCGTGGACCGGGGTCGTGGTGGCGCACGAGATGCGCACGCGCGAGATCGCCGTGATCACCGTCGAGCCCGACCAGCCCTACCCGTACAAGGCGGGCCAGTACGCCACCCTGCAGACGCCCTACTGGCCCAAGGTGTGGCGGCCGTACTCGATCGCCAACGCGCAGCGACGTGACAACCGGCTGACCTTCCACGTGCGGGTCGTGTCGGGGGGATGGGTCAGCACCGCGCTGGCCCACCACACGCGCCCGGGCGACACCATCAAGCTCGGGCCGCCGCGCGGCTCCCTCGTCCTCGAACGCGCGAGCACCTCCCATCTGATCTTCATCGCGGGGGGCACCGGGCTCTCGCCGCTCAAGGCGCTCATCGAGGAGTCGATGTGGCTGCCCGACCGGCCGAGCATCGACCTCTTCCACGGCGTCCGGTACGCCGGCGACGCCTACGACCTCGCCGACCTGCGCGCCCTGCGCTCCCACCACCGGCGCCTGCGGGTGGTCAAGGCGGTCTCCGACGACCCCCAGGAATGGCGCAGGGAGAGCGCGGTGGACGCGCTGCTCAACCACCGCGTCGCCCTGGACGGGGACATCTTCGTCTGCGGCTCACCCGACATGGTGCAGGTGACGACCTCCCGCCTGCTGCACCTCGGCGTGCCGTCCCGTCTCATCCACACCGAGTTCACGCCGGGGGCGCCCACTCTGGTGTACTCCTGAGGGAGATCGGCGGGGAGGTGACCGGGTGACGGACGGGCTGGTCGTCCGGGGGGCGAGCGTGGCCGACGGCACGGGCGCGCCCGCCTACGCCGCGGACGTCACCGTGAGCGGCGGCCGGATCGCCGCGATCGTCCCGCCGGGGGAGGGCGGCCCCGGCCGGAGCCTCGACGCGCACGGGCTCGTGCTCGCGCCCGGCTTCGTCGACATGCACGCCCACTCCGACCTGGCCCTGCTGTCGGACCCCGGCCATCTGGCCAAGGTCGGCCAGGGCGTCACCTGCGAGGTCCTCGGGCAGGACGGGCTGTCGTACGCGCCCGTCGACGACACCACGCTCGCGCAGCTCCGCAGGCAGCTCGCCGGATGGAACGGCGACCCCGAGGGGTTCGACTGGGACTGGCGGTCGGTCGGCGAGTACCTCGCGCGGCTCGACCGGGGCATCGCCGTCAACGCCTGCTACCTCGTGCCGCAGGGCACGGTGCGGGCGCTGGCCATGGGCTGGGACGCGCGGCCCCCCACCGAGGCCGAGCTGGAGCGGCAGAAGACGCTGGTCGCCGAGGCCATGGCCGAGGGCGCGATCGGCATGTCCAGCGGGCTCACCTACACCCCCGGCATGTACGCGGGCACCGATGAGCTGGTGGAGCTGTGCCGGGTCGTCGCCCGGCTCGGCGGCTACTACTCCCCGCACCACCGCTCGTACGGCGCGGGCGCGCTGGAGGCGTACGCCGAGATGGTCGAGGTGTCGCGCGCGTCGGGCTGCCCGCTGCACCTGGCCCACGCGACGATGAACTTCGCCGTCAACGCCGGCCGGGCGGGGGAGCTCCTGCGCCTGCTCGACACCGCGATCGACGGCGGCTGCGACATCACCCTGGACACCTATCCCTACCTGCCCGGCTCCACCACGCTGGCCGCGCTGCTGCCGAGCTGGGCGTCCGAGGGCGGTCCCGACCACACCCTCGCGCGGCT
This sequence comes from Sphaerisporangium viridialbum, assembly GCF_049674955.1. Lineage (GTDB taxonomy): Bacteria > Actinomycetota > Actinomycetes > Streptosporangiales > Streptosporangiaceae > Sphaerisporangium > Sphaerisporangium viridialbum. Next base: position 1,816,914 of record NZ_CP187232.1, read on the forward strand.
CCGCGACCCCGCGACGGCAGAGCGCGTCAGGCGGGTCATGGAGGAGGACGGCTCCGACGGCTGCCACGGCGTGCCCGTCGACTGGGACACCATCCAGATCTCCGGCACCCGCTCGCCCGCCCTCGCCGGCCGCGTCGGCCGTACGATCGCCCGGCTGGCCGCCGACTCAGGCCGCGCGCCCTTCGAGGTGTACCGCGAGCAGCTGCTCGACGACGAGCTCGGCACCACGATCCTTCAGCTCGTGGGCAACGAGGAGAACGTGCGGGCCATCATGCGGCACCCCGCGCACACATGCGGGAGCGACGGCCTGCTCACCGGCGCGCGGCCGCATCCCCGCGCGTGGGGCTCCTTTCCCCGCTACCTCGGTCACTACGCGCGGGACGAGGGCGTGCTCACGCTGGAGGAGTGCGTCGCCCACCTCACCGGCAACGCCGCCAGGCGGCTGAGGCTCGTCGAGCGCGGGCTGGTCAGGCCGGGGTACCACGCCGACCTGGTGCTGTTCGACCCGCTCACGGTCGGCGACGCGGCCACCTTCGACGACCCCCGCCGGCGGCCCACCGGCATCCCGTACGTCTTCGTCGGCGGCGTCCCCGTCATCGCCGACGGCCGCCCCACCGGCGCCCTCCCCGGCGGAGCCCTCCGCCACACCCCCACCGGCACCCGCTGAGGGGCCGCAGAAGGGGCGTCACCGGGGCGGCCGGGCCCGCTCACGGCTGGGGCACGTACTGCCGCGCGGCGGTGACGAACGTCCCCGCGAGCCGGTCGTGCAGGCAGCGCGCCCGGGGGTCGACGAGCATCCACAGCATGTCGGCGAGCATGATGAGCACGCCGTACTCGGGGACCATGGCGAGAGCGGGGAACACCACGGCCCGCAGCGCGGCCCTGGCGACTGACGGCGGCGCGTCCGTCTGGAGCGACACGACGCGCACACCCAGCAGCCGCTTGCCCACCGTCTGGCCCCAGCGTGCGTGCTGTGCCCAGAAGTAGATGAAGACCGCGATCACCAGCAGGGGCCAGGCGGGGCCGGTGTCCCAGAGCTTGTAGCCGCCCAGCAGCCCGTGGTCGACGTCGCGGGAGAAGCTCGGCAGCGCGAGCATGTCGAGGCCCGTGGTGGCGACGGTGGCGATGACCAGCACGAGCAGGTAGTCGGCGAGGGCCGCGACCGGCCGCCGCCACTCCACCGAGGGTCGCGGGCCGCTCTGCTGATCCTGCTCGGGTTCGCCGGTGCCCATGGCGCGTGCCGCGAGCACGACGAGTACGGCGGCTCCCAGGTAGGCCGCCTGGGTCCAGCCCAGCTCGTCCAGCAAGGCCGCGGACCAGTGGCCGCTGCCGAATCCGAAGATCAGGCAGGCTTCCGGGGAGAAGTACTGGCGGGCGAGCGGCCCGCCGACCGCCAGCAGGGCCAGGACGCAGGCGATGCGCCGCCCGGTGGCCTGGGGCCTTCCCCACCTGACGCACGCGAGGAACCCGGCGAGCACGAGGATGGCGGGGACCCCCCACTGCTGCGCCGTCCGCACGATCGTGCCGGCGTCGCCTCTGGCCACCGACACCGGGAACGGCTCCCCGTAAGGGTTGCCGGGGATCCGGCCGGCGACCGTGTCGTCCCAGAGGCGCCAGGCGTCCCAGGGAAGCCCGTTGTGCCAGGTCGGGAACACGGCCAGCGCCAGAGCGCCGGTCCAGAGCAGGAGCGAGAGCCGGGATAACCAGGGGGAGCTCGACACGACGACCTCTCAGCCGATACGGGGTGATCCTGCACGATATCGAATACTGATCGCGCATCGGGGCGGCGCGGCAGGTCGTCACAATTGAGCGCTCAAGTGAACCGGTAAACTGGGGGCGTGAGCGAGACGCGGTGGCTGGACGAGGATGAGCAGAGGACCTGGCGTACCTTTCTCTGGGCCTCGCAGCTCCTGCACGAGTCCCTCGACCGGCAGCTCCAGCGGGACGCCGCGATGCCGCACACGTACTACATGATCCTGGCGATGCTGTCGGAGGCGCCCGAGCGCTCGATGACGATGACCGAGCTGGCGCAGCTGGTGCGCTCGTCGGCCAGCAGGCTGTCGCACGCGGTGGCCAAGCTGGAGGCGCAGGGCTGGGTGCGAAGGCGCAAGCGCCCCGGCGACGGCCGCACGACCGTGGCCACGCTCACCGGCGAGGGCTTCGCCGCGCTGGCCGAGGCGGCCCCCGGGCATGTCGAGGAGGTGCGTCGCGTGCTGTTCGACCGGCTCACCCCGGAGCAGGTACGGCAACTGCACGACATCTTCGGTGCCGTGCTCACCAACCTGAACACGACGGACGGCTGCTGACCAGAGCCGGGCGACGGGCGGGGCCCGGCCGAGCTGAGACGGTCAGGGAAGGACGCGGCCGACCACGCGGGCGTACATGCGGCCGGGGCTCGGCACCGAGGGCGGGGTGAGGAACCCGGGGAGCATGGGAAGGTCGACCGCGAAGGGCTGCAGGCGCTCGTACAGCGTGTTCGCGTCGGCGGGACGGTTCTCAGGCGTCTTCTCCAGCAGGCCGGCGATCAGCCGGTTCAGCTCCTCCGGCACGCCGGGCACCTCCTGAGGCGTCTCGTTCACCTGCTTCTCGAACACGGCGTACTCCGTGGGCCCGGCGAAGAGCTGCCGGCCGGTCAGCATCTCGTGCAGGACGCAGCCGAGGGCGTAGAGGTCGCTGCGCGGGCCCGCCAGCCCGCGCTGGATCTGCTCGGGTGACATGTACGCCGGGGTGCCGAGGATCTGGCCGATGCGGGTGAACTGCGCGACGTCCGCCTCCCGCAGCATCGCGAGCCCGAAGTCGAGCACCTTGACGCTGCCGTCGGGACAGAGCATGAGGTTGGTCGGCTTGAGGTCGCGATGGCAGATGGACAGGGCGTGGGCGGCGGACAGCACCGCGCACGCCTGGGCGGTGATCGCGGCGGCCCAGGGCACCGGGAGCGGCCCGTGCTCGCTCACGAGATCGGCGACGGTGACGCCGTCGATGAACTGCATGACCTGGAACAGCCGCCGGTCGAAGGTGCCGAAGTCGTAGAGGATCGGCGCCCCCGCGTGCTCCAGCCTGGCCAGGATGCGCGCCTCGCGCATGAAGCGCTGCTCCAGCTCCTCGTCGTGCCCGCCGGGGAACCGCAGGAACTTCACGGCCACCTTGCGGTCGAGATGCCTGTCGTGGCCGCCGTAGACGGCGCCCATGCCGCCCTGGCCGAGGGGCAGGTCGTCGAGCACGTACCGGTCGCCGATGACCATTCGCCCCTCCTGATGATCTATCGGGGAAAAATACACCCTTAACCGTTGGGCCGCAGGCGGCCGCCGACCAGACCGTCAAAGCCTAGCCGGACGAGCGTCTCTCCCAGGGCGGTCGTCTCGCGCAGCCGGTCCTCCAGGGCGAGCAGCTCGCGGAAGGCGCGGCCGTACACCTGCTGCTCGGAAAGGGAGAGCCTTGGGATGCGCACCCGGCGGGCGTCGACCCGGCTCGCCCCGGAATACGCCCGAGCCGCGCCGGACGTGCCGGCGTAGCGGAGGTATCCGGCCAGGAAGTCGGGATCCATCCGCTCGCGGTCGACCCGGTAGAGGTGGAGCTGGGGCCCGAGCACGGCGCCGCCCTCGGCGACGGTGCGGACGGCGGTCTCCGCGGTGGTGTTCGTGGCGACGACGTCCCCGGCCGCGAGGACGACGTGACCCTGGTGGCTTCCGGTGCGGCCGGAGGGCCCGCCTCCGGTGGCGAGGTCGGCGGCGGTCAGCACGGGCAGGTCGCCGGTGCCGGAAGGCATCCTCGGCGGCCCTTGCTGGATCGTCACCAGCCCCGCCCTGACCAGCTCGCCGACGGTGGTGCTCGGCAGGTCGCGCGCCTCGGCGAGCGGCGCGATGCCGGGCAGCGCCTCGGGCAGCGCGGCCACCGCCGCGCGGAAGCGGTGCTCCACCGCGCCGAACCCGAGGGCCGGGTCCTCCTCGGGCGGGTGCGGGCGGTGCCGCGCGGGGCTGAGGTCGACCTCGTCGTCCAGCAGGTCGATGATGCGGACGGCCCGCGCGGTGCCGGGCGGCTCGGACTCGGGATCGGCCGTGAACGCGCGCCAGGCGGCCTCGACGGTCGAGAGGTCGTCGGTGGCGTCCATCATCAGCACCAGCGACGGCGGGCGCTCGCCGGCCTCAGGGCGGCGCAGCAGCCACAGGTCGGGGCCTCCCGCCGACAGCGTGACCACCGCGCGCAGCGCGCCGGCCCGCAGCAGGTTGCCCCGGATGCGCTTGCCGGGGCGGCGGCTCGCGGCGGCGGCGGGCATGAGGATGGCGACCAGCCCGCCGGGGCGCGCGTGGGCCAGGCAGTGCTGCACCCAGGCGAGCTCGGACTCCCCGCGCGGCGGCAGGCCGTACTCCCACCGGGGGTCGCCGGTCAGCTCCTCGTACCCCCACGCGCGCTCGTTGAACGGCGGGTCGCAGACCACGATGTCGGCGCGCACGTCGGGGAACCCGTCGAGCCGGAGCGAGTCGCCGGCGACGACCTCCGCGCGCGCGTCGCGCAGCAGCAGCCGTACGGCCGTGAGCAGCGCCGAGGTCTCGCCGCTCTCCTGCCCGCGCACCCGCGCGTCCGCGAAGGGCAGCAGGAGGCCCCCGACGCCGCACGCCGGGTCGAAGACGGCGAAGGTGCCGCCGGTCGCGGCCTCCAGGCGGGCGAGCCGCGCCACCTGCTCGGCGACGTCGGACCGCGTGACGGAGAGCTGCCGGGAATGGGCCTCGGCGTAGCGCTCGCAGAGCAGCTCGAAGGCGGCGAGCGGCCCGTTCTCCGCGGCCAGGTCGGCGATCAGCCGGTAGAGCCGGGCGTCGATCAGGCCCCAGTCGACCGGGACGGGAAGGTCGGCCGTCGCGGTGGCGGCGGCCTGGTGGAGCCGCTTGGCGGGCTCGGGGCTCCGGGTGATCGCCTTCCAGCCGTCGGGCTCGCGCCGCAGGTAGAGCAGGAAGGCTCCCGCGCAGCCGACCAGGTCGCCGAGCCGCAGGTCGTCACCGGAGGCGCGTAACCGCTGCCAGACCCGGTCGCCCAGCGACATCTCATAGGATTTGCCATTACGGCGCAGCCAGTCCTCGACCTCGGGGAGGGAGAACAACGGGCTCGCGGCCGTGCCGCCCACAGGCTGGGGGAAGTCGTCGTAGCGGCGCCGCCAGTTGCTCACCGCCGCGCGCCCGACATCGGCGAGCCGGGCGATGTCGCCTGCGTTCAACATGGCGTCGTGTCCCATTCGCGTCGCATCTCCCTGCTCGGGGTCTACCCAGGCGCCCCACGGTCAGATTAGTCGACCATGCCGCTCCAATCCACCAATTATATGGTTGTGAAGTGTTTCAACCAATGATTTACTGAGGTCATGTCGAACAACGCGTCGTTCACGCTGCGTTACGCGGCTCGCACCGACGTCGGCCTGCGCCGCCAGCAGAACGAAGACTCGGTGTACGCCGGTCCGAGGCTTCTCGCCGTCGCCGACGGGATGGGCGGGCACAGCCACGGCGAGGTGGCCAGCGCGACCGTCATCGCCACGATGTCCGCCCTGGACAGCGACCCTCCCAGCGCCGACCTGCTCGGAACGCTGGAGACCACGATCTCCGAGGCCGACCGGCGGCTGAAGGACATGGCCGGGCGCGATCCCAAGCTCACCGGCATGGGCACGACCCTCACCGCCATGCTGTGGGACGGCCCGAGGTTCGCGCTCGCCCACATCGGCGACTCTCGTGCCTACTTGCTCCGCGAGGGCTACCTCTACCAGATCACGCGTGACCACACCCTGGTCCAGTCCCTCGTGGACGACGGGCAGATGACCCCCGAGCAGGCCGCCGCGCATCCGCGCCGCTCCCTGCTCATGCGGGCGCTCGGCGGGAGCGGGTCCGTCGAGCCCGACCTCTCCATGCGCGAGGCCCGCACGGGCGACCGCTACCTGATCTGCTCCGACGGGCTCAGCGGCGTGGTCGGGCCGCAGGCGCTGCACGAGACCCTGACCACGATGACCGACCTGGGCGAGGCCGCCCAGCGGCTCATCGATCTCGCCAAGGAGGGCGGGGGGCCCGACAACATCACCTGCGTCGTGGCCGAGGTGCTGACCGGCACCTGAGCCCCGGCGCCCGGCAACGGCCGTTCAAAGCACCGCAATCCGGGTAGCAAGCACTGCCGTGCCCCAAGCTGCAGTGATTGTGAACCCGACCAAGGTGTCCGAGATGGACCGCCACCGCGCCGAGGTGACGGCCGAGCTTGCGCGTTACGGCTGGGACGAGCCGCTGTGGATCGAGACGACGGCCGAGGACCCCGGCGTGAGCATGGCCGAGCGGGCCGTTTCCGAGGGGGCCGAGCTGGTCTTCGCCTCCGGCGGCGACGGCACCGTGCGCGCGTGCGTCGAGGGACTGATGGGCACGGGGGTGCCCTTGGCCATCCTGTCCGTCGGCACCGGCAACCTCCTGGCCCGCAACCTCGGGCTCCCCGCCACGCCGGCGGAGGCCGTCCGCACCGGGGTGGAGGGCGAGACGCGGGCGATCGACGTCGGCGCGATCGACGGCCGCCCGTTCGTCGTCATGGCGGGCATCGGCCTCGACGCGTCCATGGCGCACAGCACGAGCGACGGCGCCAAGGCCAAGATCGGCTGGCTCGCCTACGTGGGCGGCCTGGTCAAGCACCTGCGCGACCGGCCGTTCCAGGTCACGCTCTGCCTGGACGGGCGCACGACGCTGCGCAGGCGGGCGATGATGGTCCTGATCGGCAACGTCGGCCGGCTCCAGGGCGGCCTGCGCCTGCTGCCCGACGCCCGGCCGGACGACGGGCACCTCGACATCCTCATCCTCGCCCCGCGCACCCCGATGGACTGGCTGCGCGTGGTGGGCCACGTGCTGACGCGGTCGCAGCGCTACGACCGGCGGGCGGAGCGGTACACCGCCGCCCGGATCAAGATCGACGTCGAGCCGGCCGTCCTGTACGAGTGCGACGGCGACCCCATCGGCTACGGCACCACCATGTCCGTCGAGACGAGCCCCAAGGCGCTGCTGCTGCGGACGCCCCGCGGAACGGAGCGCTGACCCATGGGCACGGCCACCACGGTCCCGCAGACCAGGTCGATGAGCGGCGAGGAGCTCAGCGCCGACGACGCGTGGGCGACCCTGCGCCGGTACGGCGGGTGGCACCTCGTCCGCGACTCGTTCGTCCGGTTCAGGTACGGCGACGGCTTCAGCCACTCGCGGGCGCTGGCCTTCCAGATCTGCCTGGCGATCATCCCCGGCGCCATCGCCGCCGTCGGGCTCAGCTCGGTGGTCCACCAGGAGGAGTTCGGGCAGGTGATGCGGCTCATCATCCGCCAGTTCGCCTCGGGCTCGGGCGAGGAGGTCATCAAGGACGCCCTCGCGGTGCACGAGCGCCACGCCGGTGACGGCGGTGCCATCGCCCTGTGGTTCGGCCTCGTGACCGCCGTGGTCGGGCTGACGACCGCCATGGCCCAGATCGAGCGCGGCGCCAACCGCATCTACGGTGTCGAGCGCGACAGCCCCTTCCGCCGCAAGTACACCAAGGCCGTGCTGATGGCCCTCACGGCCGGCTCCCTGATGACCCTCGGGTTCGTGATCATGGTGGGCGGCAAGGCCATCGGCCGCGCGATCGCGCGGGTGTACGACTGGGGGGACACGGCGACCATGGCCTGGACGGTGCTGCGGTGGCCGGTCGGCTTCCTGCTCGCGGTGCTGTCGGCCTCGGTGCTGTTCCGCGCCGCGCCCCGGCGCAAGCAGCCGGGGCACACCTGGCTCGCGGCGGGGGCGATCGTCGCTCTCGCGCTTTGGACCCTGTTCACCTGGGCACTGGCCTTCTATATCGAGAACACCGGCTCCTTCGGCGCGACCTACGGGCCGCTGACCGCCGTGATGGCGCTGCTTCTGTGGTCGCTGCTCAGCTCCGTGGCGCTGTTCCTCGGACTGTCCTTCGCGGCACAGCTTGAGGCGTGCCGAGGGGGCGCGGGCGGCCCGATCAAGGCCGACCCCGGTCCCGCGGGCAGCCGTACCGGAGCCGAGGGAGGTACGAAGCCCGATCCGGCGGGATGCGGGCAGTGACGAGCACGTTCGGGAACCGCTCGGGGAAGCGGCGCCGGTACGGGAAGGGAATGTCGTTCGTGAATGGAACACAGAAGGCCGGCACGCGCGGATCGTGGTTCGGCGGCAGGGACGGATGGTTCGGGAAGCGGTTCGACCCCGACAAGCGGCTGGGCCTGCGGCTCACGCTCGCGTCGGGCGCGGTGATCCTCGTCCTGATTCCGTTCACGCTCCTGCTGGTCCTGGTGGAGACCTCGTTCGGACCGCTCAACCGGCTCGACGAGGGCGCGGCCGACACGCTGCACACCTACGCGCTGGCGCATCCGGCCTGGGTGAGCTTCCTGCGGCTCTGGACCAACGTCTTCGGCCCCGGGACCTGGCGGGTGCTGATCGGGGTGGCGGCGGCCTGGCTGGTCTACCGGCGTGCCCCCCGGCTCGCGGCCTGGGCGGTGACGACCATCGCGGTCGGCGGGCTGCTCGGGCTGGGGCTCAAGGCGCTCGTGGCCCGCGCCCGTCCCCACCTGCCGAACCCCGTCGACCTGGCGCCCGGCTCGTCGTTCCCCTCAGGGCACGCGGTGAACGTGACGCTCGGCGTCGGCGTGCTGATCCTGCTGCTCCTGCCCGTCCTCGGCCGCCGCCAGAGGGTGATCGCCTGGATCGTCGGGACGGTGATCGTCGTCGGGGTCGCGTACACGCGGGTGGCCCTCGGCGTGCACTGGGTCAGCGACGTGGTGGCGGGTGTCGTGTTCGGCATGGCGGTCGTCGCGGCGACGACGGCCGCGTTCGAGACCTGGCGTCGTGAAATGGGACGCCGTCCCTCCGAGCCGCACCGAGAGGGTGTCGAGCCGGAGGCCAAGGAGGACATCTCCCCGAAGGGAAGTGCGTATGGTCACGGACACTAGGGTGACGGCGAGCGGCACGCGGGCGTCGGAGACCGTCGCATGGGTGCTGCGCCTCATCCTGCTTCCCCTCGTGTTACTCGCCGCGGTCACGCTCGGCGTCGGGTGGCTGATCATCAAGCCGCTGCACGCCGAGGTCGCGGGTGAGGTGGCGGTGAACCAGGGGCTCGCTGAGGACCGCACCCCGCTGTTCAACACGCTCACACACTTCGGCTCGATGCTTTCTGACACTCCGGTGATCATCGTCCTGACGGCCATCGCGGCGATCGCGTTCCGGCTGGTCTTCAGGCGGTGGCGCGAGTCGATCTTCATCATCCTGTCCGTCTGGACGCAGTCGGCGGTGTTCCTGCTGGCCACGGTCTTCATCCAGCGCCCAAGGCCGACGGTCCACCACCTCGATCCCGCGCCGCCGACCTCAAGCTTCCCCTCGGGGCACACCAGCGCCGCGGTCGGCTTCTACTGCGGGATGGCGCTCGTGCTCGCCCTGCACACCCATCGCCACACCGCGCTCAAGGTGCTGTGGTGGGTGCTCGGCATCGCGGCCCCGCTGATCGTCGGCATCTCCCGCCTGTACAGGGGCATGCACCACCTGACCGACGTGAGCTGGGGTCTCGTGCTCGGCTTCGTCTGCCTCGCCGTGGTCGGCCACGCCATCCTCGGCACACCGCTCATCCCGGGCAGGGGATCCGAGCCCCGCGCCGCCGCCGCGTAGCCGCGCGGCCCCGCACGTGGCCGCCCTGATCAAGGGACCACGCGCGGGGTCGTAGCCTGGGACTCATGGGGGAACCCGACAGGGGCCGGCTGCGGGTCTATCTGGGCGCGGCGCCCGGTGTGGGGAAGACCTTCGCGATGCTCGCGGAGGCGCACCGCCGGGCCGGACGGGGCACGGACGTCGTCGTGGGCCTGGTGGAGACCCATGGGCGCGCCCATACCGCCGAGCTGCTCGAAGGGCTGGAGGCCGTGCCGCGGTGCACGCTGGTGTACCGGGACGCGGTCTTCACCGAGCTCGATCCCGACGCGGTGATCAGGCGGCGGCCGAAGGTCGCGCTGGTCGACGAGATCGCGCACACCAACGTTCCAGGCTCGCGGAACGTCAAGCGCTGGCAGGACGTGGAGGACATCCTCGAAGCGGGCATCGACGTGATCACCACGGTCAACATCCAGCACCTGGAGTCGATCAACGACGTGGTGCAGGAGATCACGGGAGTGCCCCAGCGCGAGACGATCCCGGACGAGGTGGTACGGCGGGCCGACCAGGTCGAGCTGATCGACATGGCCCCTGAGGCGCTGCGCCGCCGCATGGCCCACGGCAACGTCTACGCGCCGGAGAAGATCGACGCGGCGCTGTCGAACTACTTCCGGGTGGGGAACCTCACCGCCCTGCGCGAGCTGGCCCTGCTCTGGGTCGCCGGCAAGGTCGAGGACCAGCTCGACCGCTACCGCGCGGAGCACGGCATCGCGGGCACCTGGGAGACCAGGGAACGCGTGGTGGTGGCGCTCACCGGAGGCCCGGAGGGCGAGACGCTCATCCGCAGGGCCGCCAGGATCGCCGACAGGAACCGCGCCGCCGACCTGATGGGCGTGCACGTCACCAGGTCCGACGGGCTGACCGGGGCCGATCCCGCGCACCTCGCGCGGCAGCGCGCCCTGATCGAGAGCCTGGGAGGCAGCTATCACCAGGTCGTCGGCGACGACGTCGCCCGCGCGCTGCTCGACTTCGCCAGGGGCGTGAACGCCACCCAGCTCGTCCTCGGGGCATCACGGCGCGGGCGGCTCGCGCAGGTCTTCTCCCGGGGCGTCGGCGTGACCACGACGGCGCTCTCCGGGTCGATCGACGTCCACATGATCAGCCACGAGGTGGCCGGGAGGGGCCGCGCCCGGCCGTCGCGCCACGCGGCGCTCACGTGGCGGCGGCGCGGCGCCGGATGGGCGCTCACGCTGGCCGGGCTGCCACTCCTGACGGTCGTGCTCCACGGGCTCCGCCCCCACGTCATGTTGCCGACCGAGATCCTGCTGTTCCTGCTCATGGTCGTCTCCGTGGCCCTGGTGGGCGGCATGTGGCCGGCCGTCACGGCGGCGGTGCTGGGGTTCGGGCTGCTCAACTTCTTCTTCACCCCGCCGGTCCACACGCTGACCGTCGCCCGGGCGGAGAACCTCCTTGCTCTCACCGTGTACGTGCTGGTGGCGGTGATGGTCAGCGCCGTGGTCGACGTCGCGGCCCGCCGTACGCGCGAGGCCGCGCGGGCGGGCGCCGACGCCGAGGTGCTGTCCACCCTGGCCGGGCACGTGCTGCGCGGCGACGCCGCCCTTCCCTCGCTGCTCGCCCGGCTGCGGGAGACCTTCGGGCTGACGGCCGTCACCCTGCTGGAGCGGCGGCCCGAGGTCGAGCCGACCCCCGGCGACCGGTCCGATCCGCGCGCCTGGCGCGTCGTCGCGACGGCGGGGGGCGGCCCGTGCGGCTGCCCCGCCGAGGGGGACACCGACGTGGTGATCGACGACGACCTGGTCATGGCGCTGTGCGGGCGGCTGCTGGACGCCGCCGACCGCAGGGTGGTCGAGGCGTTCGCGGCCGAGGCGGCCGTCGCCCTCCGCCAGGAGCGCCTCGCCGAGGAGGCCGAGCGGGCGCGGCCGCTGGAGGAGGCCGACAAGATGCGTACGGCCCTGCTCGCCGCCGTCAGCCACGACCTGCGCACCCCGCTCGCCTCGGCCAAGGCCGCGGTGGACAGCCTCCGCGGCGACATCGAGTGGAGCCGGGAGGACTACCGCGAGCTTCTGGCCACCGCCGACGAGTCGCTGGAGAAGCTCGACCGCCTGGTCGCGAACCTGCTGGACATGAGCCGCCTGCAGGCCGGGGTCCTCGGCGTGGCCTCCGGGCCTGTCGGCGTGGAGGATGTCATGCCCCGCGCGCTGGACGACCTCGGGCCGCACCGCGAGCGGGTCGTCGACGAGATCTCCGACGAGCTGCCCGAGGTCGTCGCCGACCCGGCGCTGCTGGAGCGCGTGCTGGTGAACCTCATCGCCAACGCGGTCAGATACAGCCCGCCGGGGGAGAAGGTGCTGGTCACGGCCAGCTCGTACGGCCGGCACGTCGAGATCCGGATCATCGACAGAGGGCCCGGCATCCCCGTCTCCCAGCACGACCAGGTCTTCCTGCCGTTCCAGCGTCTCGGCGACCGCGACAACCACACCGGGGTCGGCCTCGGCCTGGCGCTCGCCCGGGGCCTCACCGAGGCCATGGGCGGCAGCCTCGTGCCGGAGGAGACCCCCGGAGGCGGCCTCACCATGATCCTCACCCTCCCCATCTCCAGAGCGGGCGCCGTATGACCAAGATCCTCGTTGTCGACGACGAACCCCAGCTGCTGCGGGCGCTGCGCATCAACCTCGTCGCACGGCACTACGACGTCGAGGTGGCCCGCGACGGGAGCACCGCGCTCCGCCACGCCGCGGGATGGCACCCGGACCTGGTCGTGCTCGACCTCGGGCTGCCGGACATCGACGGTGTGGAGGTCATCCACGGCCTGCGGGGCTGGACCAGCGTTCCGATCATCGTCCTGTCGGGCCGGGCCGGCAGCGCCGACAAGGTGGACGCGCTCGACGCCGGGGCGGACGACTACGTCACCAAGCCCTTCGGCATCGACGAGCTCCTGGCCAGGATCCGGGCCGTGACCAGGCGCGCGGCCACCCACGAGGAGGAGCTCGCCGAGATCCCGATCGGGGACCACGTGGTCGACCTGGTCGGGATGACCGTCTCCGGCGGGGTGCGGCTCACCCCGACCGAGTGGCACCTGCTGTCGATCCTGCTCCGCAACCCGGGCAAGCTGATCAGCCAGCGCCGGCTCCTCACCGAGGTCTGGGGCGGCGGTTACGTCAAGGAGACCCACTACCTGCGGCAGTACATGGTGCAGCTCCGCCGCAAGCTCGAAGCCGACCCCGCCCACCCCCGCCACCTGCTCACAGAACCGGGAATGGGCTACCGCTTCCAGCCCTAGCCCGCGAGTACGAGGAGGTTGTCGCGTTCGACGGCCTCCAGGGAGAGGGTCTTGTAGCCCACGTCCTCGAAGAGCACGGTGACCCGGTCGGGCTCCCGGCTCATGACCACCCCGGGTCCCCACGCGCTGTGCCGTACCTTGGCGTGCTTGAAGCGCTCCCCACGGATGAATGCGGGGGATTCCAGCCGTCCCAACCGTGCGGCTCTGCGCATGGTCGCGACGCTGCTGCTCGGCGGTTCACCTTCCGGCCCCGCTTACGCGGGTTTCCACGCCCCAGCCCACGATCCCGTTCTGGGTGACGCGGGCTCCGCCCTCCCGGCGGTGAGTAATGGCCAAAGTTGCGAGCTTGGTTATCGCTCACGTGTTCGACCGCGACTGACTGTACCAGCGCGTGGTGCGCTGCCGCAGCCGGTTCCGGTCAAGGCACGCTCAGGCGCCAGAGCGCCTTCCCGCGCCGGGCTTACCCCCATGGCTGAAGCCAGGGGTCCGCGCCCGGCATCTCCGATCGATGTTGGGCCGGTCGAAGCCCCGGACGACCTGCCGCGCGTCCGGCAGCCCGAGGGAGGTGAGGATGTCGTCGCGGACCAGCGGGGCGGCGGTGGCGGTCAGGGCGACCACGGGAGGGTGGCCGAGCCGCTCGATGGCCTGGCCCAGCCGCAGGTAGTCGGGCCGGAAGTCGTGGCCCCACGCCGACACGCAGTGCGCCTCGTCGATGCCCTCGATCTGGGGAACTACGCGTGCGGGCGCGTTTCCGCGGGCTGAGGGCCCGTCGTGCTGGCGTTCACGAGGAACGGGGTGAGCAGCCCGGGGATCCCCTGGTCCGCGACGCGCAGCGCCTCGGTGAGGTCGACGTCCCAGACGCCGTACCCCTGGCGGCCCGCCGCGGTGGTCGCCGTCAGCGTGGCGAGACCGGCGCGCCGCTGGAAGAACGACCTGCTGAGGTTCCACCCGATGATGCCGTCGTTCTTCAGTGCCACGTGCCGCCGTACGACCGAGCCCCATCGCGTGACGAGATGGCCTTCCGCGACCGTGTGGCCGAGGCTCCGGTAGCGGTCGGCCGCCAGGGGCATGGCCGCGACCGTGACCACGATGGCCGCCTGCCAGGTCCAGGCGGGCAGTCCCGTCCAGTGCCACAGAGCCAGGAGCACCAAGGTCAGGCTTCCGCAGCAGGCCAGGGCGCGGGTGAAGCGGCGGCGCAGGGCCGCGGGGCCGTGGGGGACGAGCTCCGCCTCCAGAGGCCCGGCGGTGCCGAGCACGCGGGCGGCCACGGCCCGGGCCTCGGCCCGTGGTGCGGGCGGCAGCAGCATCGACCCGCCGCGCTGGGCGCCGCGCCCGACCCGCAGGCCGGTGGCCACGGCGATGACCCGGGCCCCGCTCGCCGCGCGCAGGAGCAGCGGCTCGCTGAGCTCGACGCCGCGGAGGCGGCGCTCCTCCAGCGTGGTGGCCCGCGTGGTGATGAGGCCACGGGTCACGTGCAGGGTGCCGCCGGCGGTACGGGTGAGCCGGAACCGCCAGAACGCGAGCACGTACCCGAGCGTGGAGGCGACGGCGACGAACACCGCGAGCAGCGCCACCGAGCCGGCGACCTGCAGCCAGAGCGCTCCCCGGCCGAACCAGTCGGCCACCTGCCGCACCGGCCCTATCGACAGCAGGTCGACGTTGCCCTCGGACGCGATGCGCGAGACGAAACCCGCGAGCACGCCCACCGTGACCAGCCCCGACAGGGTGAACGGGCCGAAGCGGATCCATGCCGGCCGCAGCGCGGCCAGCTCGGTCTCGGCGGACCTGCGGGCGTACGCGTCCTCTGCCGGGGAGACGGCCCCAGCGGCCGTGGCCGGGCCACCGGACGGCGCCGCGTAGTCGGGGGTGCCCGGGCCGCCCGAGGTGACGGGCGCCATGGACGGAGCCGGGACGACGGCGCCCGGGGCGGCGGGACGGCGGTGCAGCAGCTCGTCGCGCAGCCGTTCCACCTCGGTCGCGTGGAGCGCGTCGAGCTTGAGCGTGCCGCCGTCCTTCCTGTCGGATCGGCCGGTGCCGATCTCGACCCTGGCCAGCCCGAGGAGGCGGTGAAGCACGTGGGAGGTGACGTCGACCGTCCTGATCCGGTCGCGCGGAGCGGTCAGCACCTGCCTGCGGACCAGGCCCTTGCGCACCTGGACGTACTGCGGCGTGACGCGGTAGGTCGTGGTGAACCACCGCAGGGTGCCCACGACGAGCATGATGCCGAGGCCGGCCAGGCTCCACAGGTGACCGCGCCCGCCCTGGGTGGATCCGGCGAACAGCAGGCCGATCAGCGCGGGGGCGCTGCGCACGACCTCCTGGAAGGGATGGATCACCAGCATGCGCCTGCTGAGCCGCCGCCACCGGCCCGCATCCTCTGTGCCTACCGTGCCGGTGGCGCCCGCCGTCGCGGTCGGGTCCGCCGCGCCGGGTGCGGCCGTCGGACCGTCGCCCGCCGTCGTGCCGGCCTCGGCCCCCGGACCCGTCCCGCTCACGTGGCATCACCGGTGGTCGCCTGGGTGTTCGCGGTCAGCTCGTCCACGAGGCGCTGCGCCGTACCGCGATCGAGGCCGTTGACGCGCAGCGGGCCTGCGGCCGACGCGGTGGTGACCGTGACGTTGGCCAGCCCGAAGAGCTGCTCAAGCGGCCCGCGCTCGCTGTCCACGGTCTGGATGCGGGAGATCGGCGCGATGCGCCACTCCTGCTGGAGCCATCCCGACTGGGTGTAGACGGCGTCGGCCGTGGTCTCCCAGCGGTGGACCCGGTACCTCCACCACGGCATCACGGTCACGTGGGCCAGGCCGAGGACGACGGTGACGGCGAGGACGGTGAGGTGGACGGCGCGGTTGCCGTCGTCGGCCACGGCCCACACGATCTGCGCGGCGATCAGTGCGAGCCATCCCATGGCGGCTCGCACACCCCAGAACCAGATCGCGGTGCGGCTGACACGGTGCCGTGGCGGCCGGAGGGAGAGGTCAGCGTTTTCCACCTCTCCACTCTGTCAGTACCGTCACCGATCGGCGCAGTGCGGATCTTCCACAGTTGGCTGGGACAAATGTCATAACGGTCAGGCGCCTTCGCCGGGCCGATCCTCCAGGGCGCCGGGAACGGCGCCGCTTCCGAGGACCACCCGGCGAAGGCCTGTCGTGCCCGTCAGACGGCCGAGCAGGGCACCCCGTTCAGGGAGAACGCCGTGGGCGGGGCGTTCGTCCCGCCGACCGAGGCGGTGAAGCCGAAGGAGGCGCTGCCGCCCGCGGGGATGCGCGCGTTCCACCCGCCGTCGGCCGCGGTGGCCCGCGTCCCGCTCTGCGTGACCGTGGCGTTCCAGGCGTTGGTGACGCGCTGGTCCCCCGCGAAGGTGAAGGTGAGGGTCCAGCCGTTCACCGCGACCCCGGTGACGTTGATGGTCACGTCCGCGTTGAACCCGCCCTGCCACTGACTGCTGACCTTGTAGGCCACCTTGCACCCGAGCCCGCCCGGCGTGGACGTCGGTGTCGGTGTCGGGGTGGGCGTGGGCGTCGGGGTGGGCGTGGGAGTCGGGCTGGGAGTGGACGTCGAGTACGTCAGCCCGTAGCCGTAGTCGTACAGCGCCGGCTTGCCGTCCCCGGTGTTGATCGGTTGCTGGGCGAACTCGCGCATCCAGGTCATCGGCAGCTTCCCGGTCGGCGCGTAGTCGCCGAACAGCACGTCCGCCACGCCGCCGCCCTCGGTGCCGGGCAGCCAGGCGGCCACCAGCGCTTTCCATCCGCCGACCTGCGAGGCGATGTCCATCGGCCTGCCGGACACCAGCACGACGACCACCGGCACGCCGGACGCCCGCAGCCGCGAGAGCGTGGCGAGGTCGGTCGCGTCCAGGCTGAGGGACGAGGGCCGGTCGCCCTGCCCCTCGGCGTACGGCGTCTCGCCGACCACGGCGATCGCGGCCCGGTACGAGGAGTCGATGCCCGTCCCGTCGCGGCTGTAGGTGACGGTCGCGCCGGAGCCCACCTTGTCGCGGATACCCTGCAGGATGGTCGTGCCCGTGGTGATCGCCCCGGATGAGCCCTGCCAGGTGATGGTCCAGCCGCCGCTCTGGTTGCCGATGTCGTCGGCGCTCTTGCCGGCCACGAAGATCTTCCCGCCCGCCTTCGCGAGCGGCAGCAGGTTGCCGTCGTTCTTCAGCAGCACCTGCGACTTGCGTACGGCCTCACGCGCCACCGCCCGGTGCGCGGCGTTGCCCACCGTCGGCGTGTACGACCGGTCCGTCAGCGGCTTCTCGAACAGCCCCAGTTCGAACTTCTTGGTGAGGATCCGCCGGTTCGCGTCGTCGACGCGCGCCGTCGTGACCCGCCCGGCCTGTACCTCCGACTTCAGCAGGGAGATGAACTTCTTGTAGTCGTTCGGCACCATCACCATGTCGACGCCCGCGTTGATCGCGGTCCTGACCTCGTCCGCCGTGAAGCCGGGCTGGCCGTCGAGCTGGTCGATGGCGGCCCAGTCGGTCACCACGAAGCCGCCGAACCCCAGCTCGCCCTTCAGCACGTCGGTGATGAGGTAGCGGTTGCCGTGCATCTTCTGCCCGTTCCAGCTGCTGAAGGAGATCATCACAGAGCCCACGCCCCGCTCGACGGCGGCCCTGAACGGCGGCAGGTGGATGGCGCGCAGGTCGGCCTCGCTGAGCTGGGTGTCGCCCTGGTCCTTGCCTCCCGTGGTGCCCCCGTCGCCCATGTAGTGCTTGGCTGTGGCGAGGATGGAGGCGGGGCCGTTCAGCGACGAGCCCTGGAACCCGGTGACGATGGTCGCCATCTGGCTGACCAGCGCCGGATTCTCGCTGAACGACTCGTAGGTGCGCCCCCAGCGGTCGTCGCGGGCCACGCAGAGACAGGGCGCGAAGGTCCAGTCGACCCCGGTCCCCGACACCTCCTCGGCCGTGGCCCGGCCCACCCGCTGGACCAGGTCGGGATCACGCGCCGCGCCGAGCCCGATGTTGTGCGGGAAGATCGTCGCCCCGCCCACGTTGTTGTCGCCGTGCACGGCGTCCACCCCGTAGATCATCGGGATGCCCAGCGGCGTGGACAGCGACTGCCGCTGGAAGTTGTCGTACATGTCGGCCCAGCCCGTGGCCGTGTTGGGCGACGGCACGGACCCGCCGCCCGACAGCACCGACCCGATCCGGTACGTCGCGAGGTCCGACACCGGGTTGAGCGCCGCCCGCTCGGCCTGCGTCATCTGCCCCACCTTGTCGTCCAGCGACATGCGCGACAGCAGATCGTTCACCCTGGCCGCGACGCTCAGGCTCGGATCCTTGTACGGCGGCGTGTCGAGCGCCTTGGCCGGGTGCGGCTGTTCCACGACACCGAACGCCGCGAGGGCCAGCATCACCAGAACGGGTATCCTCAACGCCCTCATCAGGTGGCGCGAGCGGGGCACGGCGGTCATCGGCTCCTCCTGGATGTCGCCGCGACCGTAAGAACCCCCCACCCCCGAGGTCAACCAACCCGCCCCCACCCCCGCACCCACCAGCCCGAACCCCGGAAACTTTCACACCCCGAGGCCGGGGGGTGGGCTGGGTTTATGGGGGGATGGATGGCGGAACAGTGTCGGGGACGGCATTACGGCCATCGGGACACCGCGTCCGACCTGGGCACAGCGGGTGGTTCCGGTGGAAGGGCCCCCCGCTCCCGCCTGGAGGGATGATGGGTTGCGCCTGCTGGAGGGCCGGATGTTCCTGACCCGGGTGCTGGGCTCGTCCGCGTCGTTGCTGCGGGGCGTGCTGCCCGATCCGCTCCGGGACCTCGTCCCGACCCCTCGCAGGCTCGCCGCCTGCCCCGGAGGGCTGCGCGTCGACCTGCACGCCATCGGCGCCCCGGGCACCGAGGACGCCGCGCGGGCGCTGGAGGAGCGCCTGACCGCGCTGCCCGGCGTCGAGCGGGCGGAGGTCAACGGCCGTCTCGGCTGGGTCTTCGTACGGTGCGACCCGGACGAGATCGGCCAGGACGAGCTGATGGCGATCGTCGCGGAGCTCGACTCCCAGGAGGAGAGGGCACACCAGTCGCCGGTCCGCCTGGTCGAGGAGCACGTGCGCGCGACCATCCGGCTCACGGCCGGTGCCGGCGCCCTCGGCCTGGTGGCCGCCGCGAGGATGGCGCGGATCCGGCCGCTTCCCCCGGCCGTGCCCGCCGTGACGCACCTGGTGAACTCCACCCCGTTCCTGCGTGAACCGCTCGACGCCGTTCTCGGGCGCGGGCCCGCGAACTCCCTGTTCACCACGGTCAACCTGGTCGCCCAGACGCTCGCGTTGCGACCGCTCGGGCTGGTCGCGCAGGCCGCGGCGTCGCTGTGCCGGTACGTGGAGGCGACGGCCGAGCGGCGCACCTGGGAACGCCTGGAGGAGCGGCTGGCGGAGAAGCCGGGTGGCTACCAGCACATCAGGGCGGCCTCCCGGCCGCGCCGCGGGCACCTGCCGCACGGGCCCGTCGAGCGGTACGCGGTCGTCGCGAGCCCGGTGGCGGTCTCCGCCTACGTGGGCGCGCGGATCATCGCGCCCCACACCCGGCGCGCGCTGCCGATCCTCGTGTCCGTCACGCCGAGGGTCGGGAATCTGACGCGTGAGGCCTTCGCCGGGGCCATCGGCCGTGCGCTGTGCACGCGCGACTCGATCGTCCTCGACGCCGGGGCCCTGCGCGCGATGGACCGGGTCGACACGGTGATCCTCGACGCCGGCTCGCTGACCACCGGCTCCTGGAGCATCGACCGGGTCGAGCCGCTCGTGGAGGGCGTGAAGTCCGGCGAGCTGTACGCCCGGCTGTACTCGCTCGTCGACTTCGCGGACCCCGGCGGCGGCCGGAGCGGCGACGGCTGGTCCACCGCGCCGCTCAACGACCTCGCCGCCCTGCTCCCCGCGCACGCGCCCGCGTGGCGAGAACGCGGTCTGCGGGCCATCGAGGTGCGCAGGAACGGCACGCCGATCGCGGTCGTGGGCCTGGCGCGGGAGATCGACCCGCTGGCCGTGGCCATCGTCGCGGCGGCCAAGGCCGCGGGCACGGTGATGCTGGCGGGAGACGACGGGCTCGCCCAGCGGCTCGCGATCGGGCAGGTGCTCCCGGGCGGCGCCGAGCTGGCCGACCGGGTGTACGACCTCCAGGCGCGGGGCCACGGCGTGGTCGTGGTGTCACGGGAGGCGCGGGAGGCGCTCGCCCAGGCGGACATCGGCGTCGGCGTCGCCGACCTGGGACAGGCGGACCTGCCGTGGGACGCCGACATCGCCGCCGAGCCCTCCGGCGTCCACCTGTTCCTCACCTGCCTGCCGCGGGCGGTGGGCGTCAGCCGTAACGGCGTGCATCTCGGCGCCACGGGGGCGGTGGTGGGCAGCCTGCTGGCGATGGCCGGGCCCGAGGTGACCTCGCTTCGCCGCGCGTACTTCGTGAACGCCTTCGTCTCGCTCGTCGCCGTCATCCTGGGCGAGTGGTCGGGCCGGTCCGCCGCGCGCGTACCGACCCCGCTGCGCGCGGACACCACTCCCTGGCACGCGATGTCGGTCAAGGAGGTCCTCTCGCGGCTCGGCTCGTCGTCCGACGGGATACCCGACGCCGACGCGGTGCGGCGCAGGCGCGAGACGGGGACCACAGAGGGCGAGGAGCCGCGCTCGCTGGCGCACACGACCGTGGAGGAGCTGGCGAACCCGCTCACCCCCGCGCTCGCGGCCGGGGCCGGCATCTCGGCGCTGGTGGGCTCGGTGCTCGACGCGGTGATGATCAGCGGGGTGATGGTGATCAACGCCTTCCTCGGCGGCGTGCAGCGGTTCAGGGCGGACAAGGCGCTGCACCGCCTGACCGAGGCCACCCAGGTCCACGTACGGCTGCGCCGTCCCGAGGGAACCGTGACCGCGACCAGGGAGGACCTCGCCCCCGGCGACGTGGTGGAGCTGCGCGCGGGCGACGCCGTGCCCGCCGACGCGCGCGTCATCAAGGCGGTCGGCCTGGAGGTGGACGAGTCGACGCTCACCGGCGAGTCGCAGCTCGTCACCAAGACGGCGGCGCCCACCGTCGCCGCGGCCATCGCCGACCGGAGCTCCATGGTCTACCAGGGCACCACGGTCGCGGCGGGCAGCGGGCGGGCGGTGATCGTGGCGACGGGCGACATGACCGAGGCGGGCCGCAGCGCCAGGCTCGCCGCGGAGCCGAGCCCGCCGACCGGGGTGGAGCTGCGGCTCCGCGAGCTGAGCCGGCGGATCCTGCCGCTGTCGATCGGCGCGGGGGCCGTCCTGCTGCTCACCGATGTGCTCCGCGGCCGGCCGCTGGCCTCGGCTCTCGCGCCCGCCGTCAGCCTGACCGTGGCCGCGGTGCCCGAGGGACTTCCGTTCGTCGCCACCGTGGCCGAGCTCGCGGCGGCGCGGCGGCTGTCGAAGCGTGCCGCGCTCGTGCGGAACCCGTCCACCATCGAGGCGCTCGGGCGGGTCAACGTGCTCTGCTTCGACAAGACGGGGACGCTGACCGAAGGGCACATCAGCCTGCGGTACCTGTCGGACGGGCATGCCGGGCGGCCCGTGGAGGAGGCCACGGAACAGCTCAGGCACATCCTCGCCGCCGCCGTCCGGGCGAGCCCCCTGTCCGGCGGGGGGCGCGTGATCGCGCATCCCACCGACCGCGCCGTCCTCGACGGGGCTCAGCGGCAGGGCGTCACGCCCCAGGAGGGGTTGCGCACCTGGGAACGCGTGGACGAGCTGCCCTTCGAGCCGGGGCGGGGCTACCACGCCGTTCTGGGCCGTACCGAGCAGGGGCACCTGCTGAGCGTCAAGGGCGCCCCCGAGATCGTGGTCACGCACTGCGACAAGGTTCTCAGGGACGGAAAGGTCGTTCCACTCACCGAGACCGTGCGGCGGGAGCTCGAACGCGAGGTCGACAGGCTGGCGCACCAGGGCTACCGGGTGCTGGCCGTCGCCGAGCGTCCCGCCTCCGACCGGGGCGACCTCGACGAGTCGCGCATCGACGACCTGTGCTTCCTGGGCTTCCTCGGCCTCGCCGACCCGGTGCGCCCGACGGCCAAGGAGAGCGTCAACCGGCTGTTCCGCGCCGGGGTGCGGATCGTGATGGTCACCGGCGACCACCCCAGCACCGCCGAGTCCATCGCCGCGGAGCTGGACGTCCTGAACGGCGGGCGCGTCATGACCGGCCCCGAGCTCGACGCGCTCGACGACGACACTCTGACCAAGGTGCTGCCGGAGGTGGCCGTCTTCGCGCGCACGACCCCCGCGCACAAGGCGCGGATCGTCACCTGCCTTCGCCGGGCGGGCGAGGTCGTGGCCGTCACGGGCGACGGAGCCAACGACGCCCCCGCGATCCGCATGGCCGACGTGGGGATCGCCCTCGGCTCCCGCGCCACCCCTGCCGCCCGCGCCGCCGCCGACCTCGTGGTGACCGACGACCGCATCGAGACGATCGTGGACGCGATCGTCGAGGGCAGGGCCATGTGGAGTTCGGTGCGCGACTCGCTGAGCATCCTTCTCGGCGGCAACGTCGGGGAGATCGTGTTCACGGTGGGGTCCGGCCTCCTCGCGGGCGGGAGCGCGCTGAACGCCCGCCAGCTCCTGCTGGTGAACCTCCTCACCGACATGGTGCCCGCCCTGGCGGTCGCCGTACGGCCGCCCGCGTCGACCGATCCGGAGAAGCTGCTCGCCGAGGGCCCGGAGGCGTCGCTCGGCGCGTCGCTGACCAGGGACATCTACCTGCGCGCGGTCGTCACCGCGAGCGCCGCCACCGCGGCCTGGCTCGTCGGGCGGCTGACCGGCACGCGAGGACGGGCGGACACGATCGGGCTGGTCGCGCTCGTGTCGGCCCAGCTCTTCCAGACCGTGGCGGGCGGCGGACGGGACAAGGTGGTCGTGCTCGCCTCGCTGGTGTCGGTCGCCGTGCTGTGGCTGGTCGTCACCCTGCCGGGTGTGAGCAGGTTCTTCGGCAGCCGGCCTCTCGGACCGGTGGGCTGGGCCATCGCCCTCGGCAGCGCCGCCGCCGCGACGCTCCTCGGCGCGGCGGTGCAGCGGATGAAGGAGACGGCCCGCGCCGAGGCCGGGAAGCCGGGGACACCGGGGGGCACGGCGGCCCGCGTGCCCGCCGGGAGGCCGGTGGCCCCCGTCCCGGCCTGAGACGCCGGCCCTCACGGCCGGTGTCAGCCGTCGTATCTGTAGTAGCCGGCGAGGTCGGGGAGGATGGTCACCCGGTCGGTGCGGACGGTCGTGCCGGTGCGGAGAGCGTTGATCATCTTTCCGCCGCCGATGTAGATGCCGACGTGGTGGGTTCTGACCGTCTTCTTGCGGATCTTGCCGTAGAAGACCAGGTCGCCGGGGCGGGCCGTCGCAGGGGCGATCTTGCGCAGGCGGCGGACGTGGTCGTCGGTGGTGCCGTTGCCCAGCACGTCCCTCTGGAAGGCGAGCTGGTACACCCAGCGGGCCAGGCCAGAGCAGTCCAGACCGCGGGTGGTCGCGGCCGGGCACGGCTTGACGGAGCCGTGGTAGCCCTGGCAGGTGCCGAGCGAGGGCCCGGGTCTCGCCCCGTGGCCGCCGCCCCAGACGTACGGGATCTCCCCGCCCGGCCACCGTGACTGCTCCTGGCCGCGCTGGATGGCCTGGGCGATCTCCAGCACCCGGTCGGGCTCGCCGTGCAGCAGGGGCGCCGATCCCGCCGCGAGGGCCAGCACGCCCGCGGCGATCGCCAGCCGGACAGCCCGTGCCATCGAAACCCCCCGTTCCGCTCGGTATGCGACTCAACCATTCTGTTTAACTTTCGGCGGATGTGAGCGGTTTTCCCAGCGGTCCCTGGCCGGGCTCGGGCATCCCGGACCTACGTAGTTCTCCGCATATCTCTCCGCAGACCCCCCGACCTACCGTCAGTACGACCGTACGCGCGGGGGCCAGGCCGGACGGTGGCGCACCGGCCCACACGTGCATAGGAGAACGCCCGTGGTCAGCGACGACGGCAACGCCCCCGACATCCTGTCGCCCGGATTCGCGCTCGAGCTTGAGAAGCGGGCACTCTCTTCGGAGAAGAACGGCACATATCCGTATCCGGGACATATGAGCCGGATGTAGCACTTGCCGATAACCTGGCCGTAGATCATTGGAGGTCCGCCCTGCACTCGTCCGCGACGAACCATCACCGTGAATCACAGGCAGTGCTCAGGTCGCTGCCGTTCGTCGCCTTGGTGGCCGTCGCCGTGATCGACCTGCTCGCCGGCCCCAGGCTGGGCTTCCTGCCGCTCCTGACACTGGGCCCGACGTTCGCCTCGGTGTCCGGCAGCATCCGGCGGACGGCGGCGGTGGGCGCGCTGGCACTCGGCATATGTGTGCCCCTCGCCTACTACAGCAAGCTCCTGCTCACCCCGCAGAACAACCTCACCATCGTCACGATCATCGGCGTCACCGGGGCCAGCGTGCTCGCCAGCCACCTGCGCATCCGGCGTGAGCGTGAACTCGCCAACGTGCGAATGGTCGCGGAGGCCGCCCAGCGCGTGCTCCTGCGCCCGGTCCCGCGCCGGGCAGGAGACCTTCGTATCGCCCTGTCCTACACCTCCGCGGCGGCGGAGGCCCAGATCGGCGGCGACCTGTACGAGGTGGTCACCACGCCGGACGGCGTCCGGCTGCTCATCGGCGACGTCCAGGGCAAAGGCCTGGAAGCCGTGGAGACAGCCGCCTGGGTGCTGGGCGCGTTCCGGGAGGCCGCCTACGAAGAACCCGACCTGCCCGGCGTTGGAGAGCGACTGGAATCAAGCCTCGCCCGGCACCTGAGTGGGGAGAAATTCGTCACCGCCATCCTCGCCGAGGTCCACCAGGACGAGATCTCCCTGCTGAACTTCGGCCACCCGGCACCCCTGATCATGCGCCGCGACGGCCACGTCTCCTTCGCCGGCCCGGATGTGGAAGCCCCGCCACTCGGCCTCGCGTCGCTTGCCCGCATCCCACCCGAACCGCACCGGATCCGCTTCGAGAACGGCGACCAGATCCTGCTGTACACCGACGGGGTGATCGAGGCCCGTGATGCCACAAAAGCCTTCTATCCCCTGTTCGAACGGGCCGGCCTGCTCGCCAACGCCGATCCGCAGACCGCACTCGACAAGCTGCGCACGGATCTGATCAACCATGTCGGCGGGCCTCTGCCGGACGACGCGGCGATGCTGCTTCTCCGCCGTCACGCGTCCCGCGACGGAATCACCGCCTGACCCACCAGGCGAGGGCGGCGTCCGCCCACCGGCGCCCGCGTACGGGAGAAGGCGAAGCCGGTCGCGAGCACGGCGAAGGGCAGCACCATGAGCACGTAACGGTGGTCGAAGTCGGCGGTCATCGCGGGAAGGACCAGCAGGGCGAGCCCGCTGGCCAGGGCGAGCAGGGCGTCGGCGCACCGCCGCCGCGCCTGCAGGACCACTCCCGCGAGCCCCACGGCCAGCAGGAGCCCCAGCAGCGGCCCCGGCACGTGGACCCACCGCTGGTAGGCCACCATCGCGTCCGCGAACGGCTGCACGAGGCGGGTCTGCGCCGGCCCGTTCTCGTACTCCCGCGCGGCCTCGGCGGCGCTCATGCCCTCCTTCACCTCGAAGGTGGGCATGGTCGTCGACGTGCCGGCGAACTCGTACGACTTCACGAGGCTCGCGGACGGGTGCGGCAGCCGCGTCCAGGAGAAGGCCTTGACCGCGTCGCCGAACACCGTCGCCGCGTAGTCCAGCGGCTGCGCCTCGATGGCGCGGAGCGCGAACTGGCGGGTCAGATCGTTGGCCTCGTCGCTGAACATCGGCAGCCTGCGCACCGGCGAGCCCGGCGTCCAGATGTAGCGGGAGGCGGCGATCCGCTGGTCCACGGGAACGGTCGGGCACAGCCACCTGACCGCCGCGGGCGGCCTGATCTCGGAGCAGTCGGCGAAGGTCATCGTCCGCGCCCACAGGAACGTGCCGTCGGCGCTGCTCAGCGCGAAGCTTCCCTGCTCGGCGCGGTACCAGGTGGCGTAGGCGCCGAGGGGGACCACCATGGCGACGGCCGCCGCCACCACGCCCCGCCATCCCGCCCTGCGCAGGAGCAGGCAGGCCACCACCACGACCAGCAAGGGGACCCCGACCGTGCGCATGACCGCGGCGCACCCGAGGAGCAGCCCGGCCGTCACGCCCCAGGGGACGGTGAGCACCCGGCGCCACAGCAGGATCGCGGCGGCCACCACCAGGAGCGTCGCGAACAGCACGTCGGCCATGATCATGTGTTCGAGCTGGATCTGGTACGCGTCGAAGAGCAGGGGAACCGCCAGCAGGGTCGCGCCCCAGCCCGGCAGGCCGTACCTCCGCAGGAGGGCGTAGACCACGACGGCGCACAGCAGCCCGAGCAGGTGCTGGATCGCGACGACCAGCGTGGTGCTGTGGAACGGCTCCAGCACCCAGAGGAACAGTGAGTATCCCGAGCTCCGCGACCGGCTCGGCCACAGCTCCAGCGCTCCTGAGATGTAGGTGTAGGAGTCGCCGTCGAACCAGATCGCCCGCCGGTAGCCCAGCATGGCGCACAGCCGTACGAGCGCCGCCGCGACGAGCGCGAGGCCGAAGATCACGTGGTTCCGCGCGACGGATCTGATCACCGGCACTCTCCCGACTCGGCTGCGTGGCCTCCGAGAGTACCGATATGTACGTTATGGGCGTCCCGTCTCAGGGGTTTCCCAGCTTCCCTCGCCTCCCCTCAGGGAGCGTGGGGAGTGCCCGGCCGGGCCTTTGCGGGGCCCGGCCGGGCCGTGGTCTCGCGCTCCCAGGGCAAATCGAGACCACGGATGAGGGGCTAGGCGGGCGTGCAGGTCACGGAGGCCGGGACTCCGTTGGCTCCGTTCGCGATGAAGCCGAACGACGCGGACCCGCCGGCCGCCAGGCCGCCGTTCCAGTTGAGGTTCCTCGCCGACACGCCGGCTCCGGTCTGCGTGTAGGTGGCTCCCCAGATCTGTGTGATCGTCTGGCCGCTGGGGAAGGTCCACGCGACGGTCCAGCCGTTGATCGCCGTGCTGCCGCTGTTCCGCACCGCCACGTCGGCCTGGAAGCCGCCCTGCCAGGAGCTGGTGACCTGGTACGTCGCCGCGCACGCCGCGCCCACCGTCGGAGTCGGTGTCGGAGTCGGGGTCCGTGTCGGTGTCGGAGTGGGCGTCGGGGTCGGTGTCGGAGTGGGCGTCGGTGTGGGTGTGGGTGTGGGGGTCGGTGTCGGAGTCGGGGTGGGCTGCGTGCCGGGCGGGTCGCCCCAGATCTTGGTGCCGCCCGAGTACAGCGGGATGTTCCGCACGGTGACCGGGGTCGCGCCGGGAGTGGTCGCCACGCCCGTGTACGACCAGTCGTTGGACGGGTCCCAGGACCCCGACGAGCTGGCGATGCGGAACTGCACCTCACGCCGCGACTCCGACTGGCCGGCGGGCGCGATCGCCGTGCCTGAACAGTCGATCGTGACGTAGTACACCTTGCCGGACACCAGGGTCGGGCCCGTCGGAGGCTTGCACTGGGTGTACGCGGAGGACAGCGTGATCTGGCCCGGCGTGGTGTCGCCGTCCAGCGTGAAGTAGTAGCGGAAGGTGCCGTCCGTCAGCGCGCGTGCGGGCCACGCCGAGTGGTTCACCACCAGCGCCTTGATCTCGGTGTAGGTGGAGCCGGTCGAGTTGACCGAGGCCTGGAGGTAGATCTCCGGCCCGTCGGGCGTCTCGGCGACGGGGAAGTTCGAGAGCGGAGAGCCGCCGTACTCCTTGTAGAGCCGCGCGAGCGC
Organism: Sphaerisporangium viridialbum; assembly: GCF_049674955.1. GTDB lineage: Bacteria > Actinomycetota > Actinomycetes > Streptosporangiales > Streptosporangiaceae > Sphaerisporangium > Sphaerisporangium viridialbum. The sequence goes on from NZ_CP187232.1 coordinate 1,844,569, forward strand.
GCCGGTGAAGGCGGCGTTGTAGTCGGTCGCGACCTCGTTCATCACGTAGTCGCTGCGGCTGTCGGTATAGGCGTCGTTGGCGGTCGTCGGCCCGCCGACCAGCGCGCCGTACAGGATGTGCCTGCTGTCGGCCGGCTCGTTGAGGTTGTTGGACCAGGAGCCGTGCGCCGTGCGGTGGTGCGGGTTCCGCAGCGGGTTGGCGCCGAAGCCGATCATGTACGACGACTTGCGCGGATTGTCGCCCAGCGCGTAGTTGATCTGCCTGACCCCGAAGTCGTGATATCTCGCCTTACGGGTGGCGTCGGTCAGCCAGTCGCTGTAGACGAGCGCGGTGAACGCGGTGTTGGCGGCGTAGCGCAGCGACCCCCACTGGTCGAGCACGGCCTCGCCGCCCGGCGAGTAGTTGACCTTGGCGCCGTTCACGCCGACGGTCCACCAGTCGAGCCAGCGGTTGGCGTCGTCCACGTACTTCTGCTTGCCGGTGAGCCTGGCCAGCAGGACGTAAGCGCCGTACGACTTGTCGTCCCAGGCGATCGTCCACTTGTAGGAGCGGGTCGTGCTCTGCGGCTCGGTGCCGAGGTTGTCGTAGTACGTCTCGGCCTTGGTCAGGTACGACGCCTCGCCGGTCGCCCGGTAGAGCCAGATCGCGCCCCAGACCAGCTCGTCGTTGTAGCCGCTCCACGACTGGTAGTACCCCGCCGCGTCGGTGATGCAGTCGCTGTACTTCTTCCGCACCGTGTCGGCGAAGGTGTAGAGCTGTCGTGCGTGGGAGACCAGCGTGTCGGCGTAGGCCGGGTTCGTCGGGCGGAAGACCATCGAGGAGGCCGCCATCGCCGCCGCCGTCTCGCCCGCGAGGTCCGATCCGCCGCACGTCGCGTCGATCTTGTACGAGGGGCGGTTCATCGGCATCACCTCGGCCGGGCCCCACCACGCGTGGTCGGTGCCGCCGTTGCCCACCTGGCCGTACAGCACGTTCGGCGAGGGGTGCGCCTTGATGAAGTAGTCGTTGACCCACTTCAGGTTGTCGAGCAGGTACGGGAGTTGCCCGGAGCTCTGGTACGCGTCGCGGTACTCGACGCCGCCCCAGGCGAGCATGGTGGTGCTGGCCGCCATCGGCAGGCCGAACTTGACGTGGTCGCCCGCGTCGTACCAGCCCCCGGTGAGGTCGAGGCCGGCGTCCTTGCCGTCGTTGAGTCCCGAGTCGCCCCGCCACGTGACGCGGTTGGCCGCGGGAAGGTGGCCCGAGCGCTGGGCCTCGTAGAAGAACAGCGACTTCTGCAGCGCCTCGCCGTAGTTGAAAGCGGGTGCCGCCGCCGCGGAGGACGTGAGCACGGGGAAGATCGTGGCCGACGCGACGAGGATCGCCAGGCCGGTGAGGGTGCGTCTGAGGGACATCGATCGCCTCTCGAGCTGGGAACGCTGGTGGAGCTGACCGGAAAGGTCGTGAGATGGGGGCGAGCGGGGTGCGGTGGGGGTCAGGCCCACCGCACCCCGCCCATCGAGAGGGTGTGGTGACGTGTCAGGCGCCACCGCACTCCGCCCTTCAGGGGGTGCGGTGGTGTGTCAGGCACCACCGCACCCGGGCCGGTCGGATCAGGGGAAGAGCCGCCCGTACTCGGCGAGGGCGATGGCGACGTCGGCCTGCGCCCAGAACCGGTGGTAGTTGAACGTCGGGGCCGGAGCCGTGCCGTTCAGGTAGTTCTGCACCTTCGGCCAGTCCGGGTCGTTCTTGTACCAGGACCTGATCGAGATGAAGGTGGAGCTGGAGTTGATCGGGTCGCCGTTCGGCATCTTGCCGGTCCAGCCGGCGGGGATGTAGATCGGGTCGTTGAGGCGGCGGTAGTCGGCCTTGGTCTCCGGCACCGACACGCCCTTGGCGTCCTGGTTGTTCTTCCAGATGCCGTCGAGCAGCGCCTTGGCGAGGTTCTTCGCCGCCGTGTTGTTGGCCTTGGCGGCGTAGTACATCAGGACCTTGGCGTAGGAGCCGGCGACGCCGACGTCGTTGGTGTAGTCCGCGATGCTCACGTGCAGGCTCGCGTTCGAGCCGGGGCTCGAGGCGTTCCAGGTGTCCGGCTGGCCGGTCCACCTCAGCGTCGACGGGATCTGGAAGGTGCCGTCGGTGTTGACCGTGGTGTTGGCGCTGGCCCAGGCGACCCACTTGTCGAGGACGGCCTTGGCGGTGGCGTTGCCGCTGGCGTAGTAGTACTCCGCCACCCGCTCCATCGACCACGCCTGGAAACCGAACCACTGGTTCGACGGCGGGTCGTGGTAGACGGGCTGCCAGTCGTACGCCATGCCGTAGAAGGTCGGCGTGCCGGCCGGCGGGGCCGCGTAGTGACCCTGCCAGCTGTTGGTCGCGCCGCCCGCGATCGCGCCCTCGGTCGACTGCAGCCAGCGGTAGAACTCCAGCTGCCGCGTCAGGCTGGTGCTCCAGTCGGCCACGGCGGTCGTGCCCTTGGGCTTGAGCGCGTCCACGTTCGACAGGGCCCAGGCCGCGAGCGGGTTCTGGTAGCCGGAGTGGTTGTGGCTGGAGCCGATGCGCCATGCCCAGCCGGCGGAGGAGTCGGACGCGCCGCCCCAGGCGTAGTACCAGGAGAGCAGGTAGGCCGAGCTGTCCTTGCCGGTGCCCGCCGCGCAGGAGGTGCTGGTGCAGCCCTCCTTCTTGAAGTACTTGTCGTACATCGCGTAGCGGAGGTAGTCGCCCATCTTCGCGGCCTTGGCGACGGTCGCCGAGACCTGCGAGCCCTTGCCCTGCGCGGTGGCCCAGGTGTACGCCCAGTAGGCGGCCTGGACGGCGCGCGCGTCGGCGTCGGGGGCGTTGGTGTACTTCCACTGCTTGGCGTAGGAGCTGTCACCGGTGAACAGGTCCAGGTAGCCGTTCGGGCCGCCGAACTTGAACGTGTCGCAGGACGGCTGGGGCACGGTCTCGAAGACCGACTCCTCCGGCCCGCGCTGGTAGGTGTTGATGTAGGCGGGCTTGGTGGTGCCGTCGCCGCAGCGGCCGAACCCGTAGGTGTTGTCGACGTCGAGCAGCCAGTGCATGCCGTACACGTCGCTGTTGCCGTACGCGGTCTTCAGCTCGCCCGCGATGGGGTCGACGCCGACCGAGACGTTGCCGTCCAGCTTCGAGGGGTACTGCTTGATGTCGTCCCACTCACCGGCGTAGGTGGCCGGCTTGCCGGCGTTGTAGAAGGAGTTGGTCGGCTGGTCGGCCGTGGCGGGGATGATGTACTTCTCCATCGTCGCCCAGGCGTCGTTGAACCTGGTCCACGTGCCGGTGACCTGCCCGTACACCGCCTCCAGCCACAGCATGTAGCTGAACGCCTCGGAGGTCGTCTCGTGGCCCTGGTCGGGTGCCTCGACCATCAGGGTCTCGACCGAGTGGTACGGCACGCCCTGCGGCGAGAAGTACCCGTTGGCCGGGTCGTGCAGCTTGTTGTACAGCGTGGTGAAGCGGGTGATGTACTCGTTGCCCGTGCCACCGTCGTCCGCCTTGGTGGCGGTGACCGAGCCGGTGGTCCAGCCGGAGGCGGCCGAGTTGAACGTCGCGGTGCCGGTGCCGGTCGTGTTGGCGGCGGCGATGGTGACGTTCTGCGCCGTGTTCCAGTTGGAAGGCGTGAACGTCAGCGACGCTCCGGACTGCACGCTGAGGTCGGCGCTGCCACCGGTGGCCTTGGTGGTGGCCACGGTCACGTTGGCGGTGGGTGCCTTCGACAGGCTCACCGCGTACGTCGCGGTGCCGCCTCTCGGGACGACCAAGGTCGTCGGGCTCACGACGATGGTGGACGCCGTGGTGCCGGACACCGTGATCCCCACCGGGCTCGACGTGGTCGTGGCGCCGAGGTTGTCGGTCGCCTTCGCCGTGAGCGAGTAGCTGCCCGCCGCGACGCCCGTCCAGCTGTAGGTGTAAGGGGCGGTGGTGTCCGTGCCGAGCAGCGTGGTGCCGTTGTAGAAGTCGACCTTGGAGACCGTGCCGTCGCTGTCGGCGGCCGTGGCGGCCAGGTTGACCGTGGCGGGCGCGGTGAAGGTCTGGCCGGCGGTCGGCGAGGTCAGGCTCACGGTGGGCGGCTGGTTGACCGGGGTGCCCCCGTTGCAGGTGACGCCGTTGACGGTGAACGAGGTCGGCTTGCCGGCGTAGGTGCCGGTGTAGGAGCCGTTGAAGCCGATGTCCGTCGACTGGCCGTTGCTGAGGGCGCCGTTCCAGCTCAGGCTCTTGGCCGTCACGTTCTGGCCACTCTGTGTCCAGTCGGCGCTCCACCCCTGGGCGACCTTCTCGTTCCCCGGGAGGGTGAAGGTCAGGGTCCAGTTGGTCCAGGCGTCGCCCTTGTTGGTGACCTTAAGGCTGGCGCCGAAGCCGCCGCCACCCCAGTTGTTGTCGACGTAGTCGACCGTACAGGCGACGGCCGCGGAAGCCGGTACGGAGGCCAGGACGGTGAAGAGGCCGGCCGCCAGGCTGGTGAGCGCGACCCACACGCCACGTCTTTTCATCCGTGAACGTGGGAGCGCTCCCGCCCCTAACGATGGTGTTGACATTCTGAACGTACTCCAAGGTGATGAAAGGCGATGGATGGTACAGAAGTTGGCACAGCGTCGGTCTCGTACCGGGTGAGGAAGGTGGTGTGATATGGGAGCGCTCCCACATCGGATTCTGGTGAGTACAACGAAGATGTCAATGACGTGTCAGGCGGATTTCAGCGCGTGGACGCGCGCGGCATCGCCAGCCAGCCTGTTCTTACGCGGGCCTTACGCCGTCCGCCGGTCGGCTCCTGAAACTTTCAGGTCGGCCGAGGGGGCCGGGCGGGGTCCGGCCGCAGGTCAGTGGATCATGCCGGGCTCCCAGGTGACGGCGGGGAACCGGCGCCCGGCGGCCGGCCCGGCTACCCAGCGAGTGTGAGATATGCCGCTTTGTAGGGAGGTGACTGATTCGGGTCACTGGGTACAGGGTGGTGTCATGAACAGAGTCGATCCGAGAAACCTGAGCGTGCGAGATCTGCGCGACGAGCTGAGAGAGCTCGAGGAGTCATGGATGGAGACGCTGCTGCGCGGTTCCGAGGACGCCCTGGACGACTTCGCGTCCCGCACTCGCGAACTGGAGGAGGAGTTCGACCGCCGTAAGCGGGACGACGAGCCGGCCGTCCCGGGGGAGACGGCTCCGGAGCGGGCCGCCTCCGATCGGACGCCCGGGGACGAGCCCGCCGCGTCTCCGTGGGAGACCGCCACGCGGGAACCGTCCAGCGGCCCCGCGCCATGGGGGCCGGGCGGCCTCCCCGGCGCGAACGGCACCTGATCTCAGCCGGCCACGGATGAAGTCCGGTAAAACCGAGCACGAGAAATAGCTGGAAATCCGGTGGCCGGCGGCTCCGGCCGAATGGCGGGAGAAAACAGCGCCGCCGCACCGGAGAATCGCTGCCGCTCATGAAATGGGGCCCGTCCGATGGGATCGGACGGGCCCCGCGGTTATTTCACGACCTCACGTCATCCGGTGACGCCGACGTGCGGACGCGGCCGGTAATAGTGCCGGTGATGGTAGTGATGGTGCATGCGCGGCTTCTTGTGAGCCTTGTAGTACACCTTGTGGTGGTGAACGGGGTGGTGCCCGGACCCGGCGTGGTAGCTGGAGTGGTGCCCGCCGCCCCCGCCCTCGTGGACCACGCCGTGCAGCGTGTGCAGGGTCTGGACGGTGACGAGGCGGCCGTGGTGCCGGTGGTGGTGGAACCGGTCCCTGCGGTGGTTCCTGAGGAGCCGGTTCTCGTCACGGTCGGTGGTGCTGACCTCCTTGTCCTCCTTGTCCTCCTTGCCCTTCTCGTCCTTGTCGCACTTCTGCTCGGCGGGGCAGGTGTGGTTAGGGCCGACGCGCAGCAGCAGGACCGACGATGTGCTGGGGTCCATCAGCGTCGTGCCCGGGTAGCCGGCGATGATCCGGCGCACGCCTTCCGCCAGGTTCGGCGAGGTCAGCGTGGCGCGTCCGTTCCCGTCGATCTGCGCCGCGCCCAGGCTGACGCCGTCACTGGTGAAGATGACCTGGCCGGTCGGAACGGTGCCGCTCCCGCTTCGCACCGTCGCGGTCAGGGTCAGCGGGCCCTGGGTCCCTATGGCCGTGCACGACGAGACCAGCGTCGTCGTGGTCGACCTGGCGCTCTGGCAGATGGGCCGGGTGACGGCGTCGGTGTCCAGGGTGACGGTGGTCTTGGCGAGAAGGCGGCCGTTCACGGTGGCGCCGGTGCCGACGGCGATGGAGGCCAGCCCGAGGAGGCTTCCGGCGAACCTGGACGTCGCGCCCAGCGTGGCCGTGCCCGCGACCGCCCAGATGACGTTGCAGGCCTGGGCGCCGCCGGTGAGGGTCACCGTGCTGCCGGGCCCGGTGACGAGCGTCGAGGCCGACTGGAAGATGAAGACCGCGTTCGGGTCTCCCTGCGCGTCGAGGACCAGGTTCCCGTTGATGGTGAAGAAGCTCGAGGTGGAGTTGTAGACACCCGGCGTCTTCGTGGTGCCTCCCAGCTCACTCGCCACGGTGGCGGTGGCCGTACGGGTGGAGGCGTTGTTGTAGGCGGCGGTCAGGTCCGTCTGAGCCTGCCCGGCGGTCGCGTCGCCCGCGTGCATCGTTCCGGCGATGATGCCGGGCGGGAAGCCCACCACTGTCGCGCTGGGGCTCTCACCGAGGTCTCCGGTGACGGACGTGGCCCCGGAGTTCGTGACGCCCGTTCCGGCCAGAACCGCGAAGTTCCCGGCCGTGCCGAGCGGGACCGGCGCTACGGCCGCGCTCGCCGTATGTGGTGTCGCGATGACGACTCCCATCGCGACCATCGCTGGGAGAGCCGCTGCCAGCAAGGAACGGACGAAATGTCGTGGCCCGACGCGAGGCCGACTGGCATCTTTCATAAAGCGGTCCTTTGCTTCTAGTATTGCTATGTGAAAACGCATTGCCGATGATGCGTCTCGAGATCCACCGTACTTACCGTTGGCGTCACTATCGTCATGCGACATGCGGAAGATTTAAATCCGGGCCCATCTGCGGATAAAAAGGAAATGTCACCCGCCGTCGGGTGACATTAGCGTTATTCCGGTGAAGCGTTTTTCGTCCGGCTCTGGTAATGAAACGAGGGCGTGCCGGGTGTCGGCACGCCCTCGTCGGCGTCGGCGGGTCCGCTGGACCCTGACGCTCTACGAGCAGATGATGTTGGACGGTCCGGGGGTCGAGGGCCCGTTGGCGTTGAAGCCCACGACGACCGACTGCCCGGGCGCGAGGTTCGCCGCGTAGGTCGGGGCCTTCGCGGTGAAGGTGGTCCCGCTCTGCGTGACCGTGGCGTTCCATCCGCTGCTGAGGGTCACCCCGGACGGCATCGTCCACCTCACCGACCAGTTGTTCCAGCTCGCCGTGCCGTTGTTCTTCACGGTGAGCCCGGCCTGGAACCCGCCCGACCAGGAGTTCGTCACCGCGTACGTCGTCCCGCAGGTGGTGGTCGGGGGCGGGGTGGGCGTCGGCGTGGGCGTCGGCGTGGGCGTGGGCGAGGGGGTGCCGCCCCCGCCTCCGCCGCCGCCCGTGGGCGGGATGAGGTACGGCTGCAGGATGCTCTGCTTGGCCTGGTCGACAGTCGCCCAGTCGTCCTTCAGGATGCCGCCGGTGTCACCAGAGTTGGGGTTCCAGGACCAGTAGGTGAAGGACATGCCGTTCACGCCGGTTCCGGTGTACTTCATCAGCTCCTGGAGCCAGATCTTGTCGGTGTTGCTGGCCAGCGTGGTGCCGAACTCGCCCATCATGATGGGCGCGATGTTCTGCTTGTACAGGTAGCCCCAGAACCGGTCCCAGATGGCGGGCATGTTCGCCGGGTACGCCGGGTCGTCGAACCACGTCTGGTGGAAGACCGAGGTGGCGTACTCGTGGGGGGAGTAGACGAGCCGGTTGGCCACGTTCAGCCGCACCGGGAATTCCCCGGCCTTGGAGAGGTTGCCGCCCCACCAGCCGCAGGGCTCGTCGGGGATGTTGTCCCAGACGTTGGCGTTGCCGCCGCTCGGGCAGCTCACGCCCTCCACGAAGATGAGCCAGTTGGGCTGCACCGACAGGATCGCGTTCCCCGCGCGCTCGGCGGCGAGCCGCCAGTCGCGGGCGGTGTCGCCACAGCCCCAGCAGGAGCCGGTGCTCTGCGGCTCGGTGCCGTCGGCGTGCGGCTCGTTGTGCAGGTCGGCGCCGATGACGGTGGTGTTGCCCGCGTAGTGCTGCGCGAGCGACTTCCAGTCGTTGATCCAGGTGCTCTCGGGGACCCCCGAGGTGTACCAGAGCGCGGTCTGCCCCGCCGAGGTGGGCCGGTGCCGGTCGAGGATGATGCGCATCCCCTTGGTCCCGGAGTACTCCACGACCTTGTCCAGGATCTGCATGGGCGACAGCCCGACGAGATCGGGGTTGCTGTAGGTGTTCACGCTGGTCGCGACCGCGCCGGGCTTGATGGCGTCGTCGGAGAACGGCACCCGGATCGTGTTGTAGCCGAGGCTCGCCATGAGGTCTAGCTGGCTCTTCCAGGGATTGTTCGCCCACAGGCCGTGGAAGGTCTTGTTGTCGGTCTCCATGCCGAACCAGTTGATGCCGGTCAGCCGGACGGTGGCGCCGGTACTGTCGACGATCTTGTTGCCGCTGGTGTGCAGGTAGCCCGTGCCGGTGCCGCCCGCCGCCTGGGCGGGGGCCGAGCCGAGCGTGACCGCCAGCGCGGTGGTGGCGGCGGTGGTGGCGACCACGGTGAGCGCGGCCTGCCACCTCCTGCCGCTCCATGCAGATTTCATCGGGTGCCCTTCATCAATGAGGCGAGGCGCGACGGCACCGCCGGGAGGCGTGGTGGTCGCGACCGGGTACGGCCGGGGCCGCCGGCGGTGGCCGGGTATGGCCGGGCCGCGCTCGTCATGCTTCGGCGCGCTTTTCCGGCACGTCAACCGCGACCGGAGCCGTTCCTCCGATGACCTGCGCGGACGTATGTAACTTTCATGCCGGCGACCGGTGCCGGGGCGGGCACTGGAGGGCCCAGAGGCTGGGAGCGCTCCCACCAACGGGGTGCCGCCTGCCGGATGGGCAAGATCGTAGTCAGGAAGCCGTAGTCAAGAACATTCAGAAGGTCGCGGGACCCCTATTCATGAAAAGGGGTCCCGCGACCTCAAGTGGAATGCGGCGGAAAAGTATTCGAATGAAGCGTCGATTTATCAGGCCGCCTTCTGGAGCGCCGCGCCGATCAGGGTGAGCCCCCGATCCAGCTCGGCGTGGACCCCGGGTGTCAGGCCTCCCTCCCGCGCCCGGTCGTCCAGCTTCCTGCGCACGCCCTTCAGCCCTTCTCCGGGGTCGCCGAGCGACTGCAGGAGGTTGTGCACCACCTGCCGCAGGTCGAGCGCGACGTCGGCGCGGATCTCTCCGGTCGTCTCGCCCGCCGCGAGGGCCGCGTCGAACCGCCCCACGGCCTGGGTGAGCGTCGGAAGGGCGCGCGTGCCGGCCGGGGCCGCCGTACGCTCCGGCTCGGCGGCGGGCGGGTCCGGCGAGCGCGGTGACCGCGAGGGTCCTGGCGACCTCGGCGGGGAGGACGCCTCCGGCTGGGACGCGGCGGTGGCGGGGGACCGGTCCGGCGCCTCGGATCCGCTCCCTTCCGAGATCGGCTCGGCGAGCGCGCCCGAGTGCCGGTCGGAGCTCTCCGGCGCCGGGGTGCCGCTCGGCCCCGCCTCGGTGGACCGGCTGCTGACCGCCGCCGCGACCGGCCCCGGCAGGTCAGGTTGTATCCACAGCAGGGCGGCGGTCCAGGTGGCCAGCGCGGCGACCGCCACGGAGGCCATCCGCGCCCGCCGCATCCACACGGCCGTCTCGCGGACGGCGGCGACCGAAGCGCTGAGCGACGCGGTGAGCGTCTCGGCCACGTGCTGCGCGCTCGGCCGGTCGCCAGGCTCCTGGGACAGGCAGCTCCTGCACAGCTCGGCCACCTCGGGCGGCAGGCCGGGCACCCCGCTCGGCGCCGGCGGCGGGCCGGTGCGGCGGGCCGCCTCCAGCCCCTCCCAGGTGGTCTCAGGGTAGGGGTGGGCGGCGGTGAGCATCTCGAACAGCAGCACGCCGAGCGCGTACACGTCGACGGCGGGATGCACGCTGGCGCAGGTCAGGCGCTCGGGCGCCACGTACGGCGGGGTGCCGAAGTCGGCCAGCCGCTTGTCGACCTGCTCGCCCACGAACGCCGCTATCCCGAAGTCGAGCAGCTTGGCGCCCTCGGGCGTGAGCAGCACGTTCTCGGCCGTGACGTCGCGGTGGACGATGCCGCGCTGGTGGGCGGCCGCGAGCACCAGGGCCACCCGGGCCCCGATGACCGCGGCCTCCCGCCAGGGCAGGGGCCCCTCGGTGATCCTCTCGGAGAGCGGGCGGCCGTCCAGCAGGCGCATCACGACGTACGCGGCGAGCCTGCCCCGGGCGGTGACCGTCTCGCCGTAGTCGTAGACCTCGATCGCGTCCGGATGGATCAGGCGGGCGGTCGCCCGCGCCTCCCTCCGGATGAGGTCGCGGCCACCGTGGTCGCCGCCGACGCTGCCGTCCAGCACCTTGATCGCGACCGTACGGTGAAGCGACTGGTCGAACGCCCGCCAGATGGCGGACATCCCTCCCGACGCGATCTGCTCGACGAGCCGGTATCTGCGCGTGAGCACATCACCTTCCCGCATGCCTCCCGAATCAAGTTGATTCACGGACCACCAGCTCCGTGGGCAGAATCGGGTTGCCGTGCGGCACCTCGTCCTCCGAGGTGATCGACATGAGCAGCATCCTGGCCGCCAGCACCGCGAGCTCCTCGACGGGCTGGCGGACGGTGGTCAGCGTGGGCGAGGTGTGCCTGGCGAGCGGGGCGTCGTCGAACCCGACCACGGCCACGTCGTCGGGCACCCGGCGTCCCGCGCGCCGCAGGGCCTGCATCGCCCCCGCCGCCATGGGGTCGGAGGCGGCGAAGACCGCGTCGAGGTGCGGCGAGCGCTGCAGAAGCCACTGCATGGCGTGCGCGCCCGACGCGTGGGTGAAGTCGCCGTACGCCACAGGGACGTCGGTCATCCCGGCCGCGTTGAGCGTCTTGAGGAACCCGTCGAGGCGATCTCGGGCACCGGGCAGCGTCGGCGGCCCCGCGATCACCGTGATCGCCCGCCGGTTCGTCAGCAGGAGGTGCTCCGCCGCCTGGCGGGCTCCGTCGAAGTTGTCCATGTCGACGAAGGGCAGGTCGATGCCGTCCGGCGGGCGGCCCGCGCTCCGTACGGCGATGCCCGAGGCGGCCAGGGTGACCGCGAGGGGATGTCGCTCCCTGGCGCCCGCGAGCAGGACGCCGTCGAAGGATCCCGTCACCAGCGGTGGCGCGGCGATCGTCGACGTCGCCGGTGTGGCGGTCATGACGACGAAGGGCACGCCGTAGCTGGTGAAGACCTCGTCCGCGGCGGACAGCAGTCGTGCGTAGAACGGTTCGGAGAACATGCGCTGGGTGTGCTCGCAGATCACCGCCGCGACAAGCTGGTCGGACCGCCGGGCCGAAGTCCCGCGGGGCGCGCGGTGCCGCACGTAACCCAGACGTGACATGGCGTCATGGACCTGGCGGCGGGTGGAGGTGCTCACACGGACGGATCCGGTGAGAACGCGTGAGGCCGTGGCGGGGGAGACCCCTGCTTCGGCTGCTACCTGGGCAAGCGTGGGCTGGTCAGCCATCCGGCTTCCTCCGCTTTCAAGGTATATCGCGAAGGCGTGGGAGCGCTCCCATTACAATAACAGTATTTCTTGCGTGTCAACAGATGTTTCCGATAAATGTTCCACGCCGATCTGGAGGCGATGTTACGGACATATTCCAGTCGAAGAAAGGTCCCAGTCAGAGTTTCCTGGTGAAGTCGGGGGGCCGGGGCCCGCGAGCCGGGGCGGCGGGCGGAAGCGGCGGACCCCGGTCTGCCTGCTCAGCTCCGCCGGGCGGGGCGAGATGACCGGCGGTCGCCGGCCGCTCGTGTTACCGGGATGTTACCGAGGCCTCCCGTGCGGCCGGTCGATCCGGTCGGCAGCGGCCTGGGCGGTATGCCCGTCCTGGACGTCCTTCGTGGCGTCTGCCGGATTGCAGCCCGTTCGGCCGGTTAGTGCGCCGGCTTGTTCATGCCGTACGCGTCGGCGATCAGCTCGTACGAGCGGAGCCGCGCCTCGCCCCCGTGGACCCCGGTGGTGATCATGAGCTCATCCGCGCCGGTACGCTCGCGCAGCGCCTCGAGGCCGGCGCGCACGGTGGCCGGGTCGCCGTAGACGAGGTTCGAGAGCCAGTCGCTGACGAACTGCTGCTCGACCGGGCTGTAGGGATACGCCTCGGCCTCCTCCGGTGTGGGCAGCGGGGCGGGCTGCCCGCGCCGCAGCCGCAGCATGCCGAGCGCGCCCGTGCGCGCCCTGCGCAGCGCCTCCTCGGCCGTGTCCGCCGCCACCGCGCCGACGCCGATCATCGCGTACGGCCGGTTGAGCACGCCGGACGGGGTGAACGCCGAGCGGTAGATCTCCAGGGCGGGCAGCGTGTTGGCCGCGCTGAAGTGGTGAGCGAAGGCGAACGGCAGTCCGAGCAGCCCCGCGAGCTGGGCGCTGAAGCCGCTTGAGCCGAGCAGCCAGATCGGAGGGCGTCCGGAGCCGGGGGCGCTCGCCTCGCCGGGGACGGCCCTGATGTGCTCGTACTGGTGCCCGGCCGGGTAGCTGTCGTCCAGGAAGGCGATGAGCTCGGCGAGCTGCTGGGGGAAGTCGTCGGCGTCCGGGGTGGCCGTACGGCGCAGCGCCCGGGCGGTCGCCTGGTCGGTGCCGGGCGCGCGCCCGAGCCCGAGGTCGACACGTCCTGGATGCAGCGCGTGCAGGGTGCCGAACTGCTCGGCGATGATGAGCGGGGCGTGGTTGGGCAGCATGACGCCGCCCGAGCCCAGCCGGATCTCGCGGGTGCTCGCGCCGAGGTGGGCGAGGAGCACGGCGGGGGAGGAGCTGGCGACGCTCGGCATCCCGTGGTGCTCGGCCACCCAGAACCGGTGGTATCCCCAGTCCTCGGCCCGCTGCGCGAGCTCGGTGGTCGTCCGCAGGGCGTCGGCTGGGGTGTCGCCGTGGCCGACGGTGGCCAGGTCGAGGATGGAGAGCGGGACACTCGACTCGCCACGGGCGACACCACGGATCAGATCACTCACAGCCCGAACAACCCACCCTCAACAGCCGCTATTCCTGCCTCTCCCCATCGGGTACGGCCATCGGCCGTACCCGGGAAGGCGCTAGGAGATCGTGACGCGGAGGATCTGGTCCGAGCCGGGGCCGGCGCCGCCGTTGTTGTCGGCGTTCGTGGTCGACAGCCAGAGCTGGTCGCCGCCCGGCACCTTGGTGACGGTCCGCAGGCGCCCGTAAGTGCCGACGTAGTAGGCGGTGGGGGTGCCGACGGCCTCGGTGTCGCCGTTGATCGGGATCCTCCAGAGGCGCTCGCCTCGCAGGGCCGCCATGTAGACCACGTTGCGGACGATCGCGATGCCGCTCGGAGAGGCGGTGGACACCGGCCACGTCGCCTTGGGGTTGGTCATCCCCGAGACGCCGCAGGTGCCCTCGCAGGTGGGCCAGCCGTAGTTGGCACCGGGTTTGATCAGGTTGAGCTCGTCGACGTAGTTGTCGCCGAACTCCGCCTCCCAGAGCCGGCCGTTGCGGTCGAAGGCCAGGCCCTGCGGGTTGCGGTGCCCGTAGGAGTAGACCAGCGTGCCGAAGGGGTTGCCGGGGGCGGGCGCTCCGGTGGTGGTCATCCTGAGGATCTTGCCGTTGAGCGAGTTCCTGTCCTGGGCCAGGCTGGAGGTCTGCGCGTCGCCGGTGGAGGCGTAGAGGTAGCCGTCGGGGCCGAAGGCCAGGCGGCCGCCGTTGTGGTAGCGGTTCTTCTTGATCCCCTGCACCAGGATCGTGTAGCCGGTCAGGGTCGTGCCGTTGTAGGTCATCCGGACGACGCGGTTGCCCTCAGAGGCCGTGTGCATGAAGTAGACGTAGTGGTTGCTCGCCCAGGCCGGGTCGACCGCCACTCCGAGCAGGCCGCCCTCGCCATCGGTGGTGACCGTGTTCGGCACCGTGCCGACCTGCGTGCGCGCCCCGGCGGGCGTGACCTTGAAGACCTTGAACGTGTCCCGCTCGGTCACCAGGGCCGTCCGCCCGTCCGGCATCCAGTAGGTGCCCCAGGGGATCGACCAGCCGGTGGAGATGGTGGTGATCCCGGAGGGGGTGCCCCCGTCGCCCGCGCACGACGTCGTGGTGAACGTCACCGGGTTGCTGGGCGCCGAGACGTTCTGCGCGGCGTCCTTGGCGACCACGGTCAGCTTGTACGGACTGCTGCACGCCAGGCCGGTGACGGTGACGGAGGTGGCCGGCGGGGTGCCGGTCACGGTGGCGTAGACGTTGGAACCGCTCCTGACCTCGTACGCGGTGACGCCGGTGTTGCCGGTGGAGGCAGTCCAGGACAGGCGCGCGCTGGTGGAGGCCACGCTGGAGGAGCCGAGCCGAGAGGGTGCCGTCGGAGCCCGGGTGTCCGAGCTGGACCGCGTGGTGCAGACGGCCTGGGCGCTGCTCGGCGACACGTTGCCGGCCGCGTCACGGGCGAACACCGACAGGCGGTACCGGGTGGCGGGGGACAGCCCGGTCAGCGCCTTGGAGGTGGCGTTTCCCGGGGCCTCGCCCAGCTTGTTGCCGTCGTTGTAGATGTCGTACGCGGCGACGCCCACGTCGTCGGTCGAGGCGCCCCACGACAGCGTCAGGCCAGTGGGGGTGATGGCCGAGCACGACGGCCGGCCCGGCGTGGTCGGCGTCTGAGGCGGCGCGGCGGCCGTTACCAGCAGCCCGGCGAGTACGGCGGCGACGCGGCCGAAGCCGCGTAACCGTCGGTTCCGTGTGCGCATGAGTCCTCCTAGATCACCGAAAGGCTGGATCTATCGGGCCTGCCAACCCGCAGGTCACATCGCGGGTCTCGCCGATGCGGCGACGCGGCAGGGGCGGAACGCACCCATGGTCACCCAGAAGAGGTGGATTCGTAAAGGTTCTTGCCGAAAAGACACCGGGGCTATGCCGGAGCTATAGCAGACCGGTGGCAGCGGCTCGCCGGGACGTCCAGGAGGCACCGCGGGGGCGGTCACCAGGGGTGTGCCCCCGCGAAGTGCCGGTGGCCCCGGGTCAGGCGGGCGGCCGGTCGCCGGCCGGAACCGCGGTGAGCTCGACGGTGCAGAAGGCGCAGCGGCGGGCGTCGATCGGGATGTCGCTCAGGCACTCGGGGCACTGCTTCTCGGTCGCCTGCTTGTCGCGGTCGAAGAAGCCGATCAGCCGCGTCATCGGCATGACCACCAGCCAGTAGATCACCGCGGCGATGATGAGGAAGGTCAGCAGGTGATTGATGAAGTCGCCGTACTTGAACTCAGAACCGTTGAGCTTGAAGGAGTACTGCGAGAAGTCGGGCTGCCTGCCGCCGGTGATCGCGCCGATCAGTGGTGTCACCAGGTCGGCCACCAGCGCCTGGACCAGCCCGCTGAAGGTGGCGCCGACGACGACCGCGACGGCGAGCTCCACCAGATTGCCGCGCATCAAGAACTTCTTGAATCCGCCCATCTGCGTATCCTCCGGGGGAATGTTGCAAGGGGAAAGGTCTCCGGCTACCCATACGTTCCTCCGCAAACCCGGCCGAGGTAGAAGAGGCGCGGGCGCTCGCGGCATGCTCAGCGGCTGTCGGTCACAAGCCGGTCGAGGTCGAACCGCCCCTCTTTGGCGGCCTCGATGAAGGACTCCCACTCGGTGCCGGAGTAGACGAGGATCGGGCTTCCGTCATCCTTGCCGTCACGCACGCCGATCCACCCGTCGTCGTACGCCACCTCGACACAACTGCCGTTGTTGCAAGCCGCGTACCACGTCACCCCATGGAACGCAGGTTCGCCTGACATGCGCCTCCCTCTCCATGAAACCTTCGCCGTATTTCCGCTCAGGGCATTGCGCTCGGCGAAATTATAGTTGATCGCCGCTCGGAAAAACGGTGCCGTCACGCTGGTGTTCCAGGCGTCCGAGCGAGTGATGTGACCATTGGGGTCAATAACCATCCCAGATGCGACGGCCATCTCCCCTGATCCGCTCCCCGCGGCGGGGCCGGGCATGGCGAACGGGCTTCGCGGGCGGCCGGGGGGTACGAATGGCGAGAATGCCGGAAATAACTTGAAGAATCGCGTTAAGCCAGGTCATGATGGGCCGGTGGGCGCGGCGGCGGACTTCGAAAACGGCGCCGGTAGAGCTGTCCGGCGCCGCCTGCTCGCCCGCGTTTCATCTGGATTCCACTGTCACGCATCATATTGGGAGCGGTGCTCCCGCGGGCCTGCCCGACGCTCGTAACGTCCGGGCCTTTCCGCGACCGTCGGCCTTTAGGTGAAGGATCTGGTTGCTTTCTCAGCGGCCGGAGCGCCGATGCCGGCGTCCTCGGTCGCACTGTCTCTCACCGGATCCGCCGGGGCCCGAAAGCGGGCCGCGAAGCGGGGGTCTCCGGATCAGATATCGAATTCGCCGGCCTTGACGCCGCGCACGAAGGTGCGGAACTCGTCGAGGGTGAATTCGAGGACGGGGCTGTTGCCGTCCTTGTTGTCGCGGATCCCGACGCCGCCGTGCGGAAGCTCGGCGACCTCCACGCAGGTTCCGTTGTTACATCCGCTTGCGGTCCGCCACTGCGGGCCGGAATACCCGAAAGGGTGATGCGACGTCATCGTCTCTCCTGAGGTCACTGAGGATCCCTCGCCGTGCGTCCATCCGGACGATGGCGTCCCCCGGACGGGCGCGACCGACTTGATCGGGCCGGATAAATAGGCATGAGCCCCCGCTGAGACCTGGCCGTGGAAGGGCAGGCTCTCTGCTTGCGGGGGCTCCTGGTGATCATTTATCGCAGCTACTGGGGACATGTCAACACGATCAAGGGGTTGAGCTGGTCGAAGTTGGAGAGATCTGTATTTACTCGGGAGCTTCCTCCCGTAGTTCCCATAGCTACATGTCCGATATGGGCGAATAGTCCGAAGTGTCGTTGCGGTACCCGTTCGAACATGATGCGTGGTTTGGCCTGTATGGGGTATAGCGCGGCAAAAGGGGGAGAGGCTCCCACCGTGCGCCGGGCCCCACCCGCTACGGCGCGTACCGCGTGCGCATGTCGGCGATCAGGGAAACCGAGTCGCGCGGATTCAGCGCCGCGGCCCGCAGGTGGGTGATGACCTCGCGGAAGCGCTCCAGCTCGCGCGGCTTCTCGAGATAGAAATCGCCCATCAAAGACTCGACATAAACGGTGTCCGGAACCATGTTGTCGGGGAATTCCAGAAGGATGAACATGCTGTCGAAGCCGATGTGCGCCCCGACCGTGAAGGGAATCACCTGGATGATCACATGGGGAAGGCCGGAGAGCTCGATGACGCGTTCAAGCTGGGCGTGCATAACGGAGTGACCGCCGACGTGACGGTGGAGGACCGATTCGTCGAGAAGCACCCAGCAATTGGGCGGGTCGTCCTCGGTGTGGAGCCGCTGCCGCTTCAGGCGGGCGTCGACGCGCTCCTCGAGAACCTCCTGCTTGATCCGCGGAAGGCATCCGCGGATCACTTCCCGCGCGTAGTCCTCCGTCTGCAGGAGGCTCGGAACGGTGGTCGTCTCGTACATCGTGATGGAGGACGCCTCGCTTTCGAGGCCGATATACGGATCGAGGTCCAGGTCTTCGTATTCCTGCCACCAGCCGGCCTGGCGCGCTTCCCTGGCCATGGAGATGAGGGCGTCGGCCTCCGCCTGGTCGATCCCGTAGATCTGGCACAGGTCGCGCACGTCCCGGGGAATGACGCTCCGCTGGGCGGTCTCTATGCGGCTGATCTTGGCCGTCGAGCATTCGAGCCTCTGGGCGGCTTCTTCGAGGCTCAGCCCCGCGCCCTTTCTCAGTTCGCGGAGGCGGGTGGCGAGCTGACGGCGCCGTAGGGTCGGATTCGCCCCGGCCATCGACGCTCACCTCTTCCTGATGCGGCCATCGCCGCGTGCCCCCAAGTTTGCCCAGGCAGCTCCGTTGCTAACAGCTAACACTATTCGCCCGGGGTGGACGCCGAAGGTATACGCCGACGACACTTTCCTGTGGCAATTGCCATTGGCGGTTGCACTTGGCATGAACCAGGGTAAAGAGAAGGGTAGCCCCTAACGCAGCTGATACCACCCCTGTGAAGTCGCGCCATGGCGGGGTGGCGCCCCTGCGGGACGGGGACGGCCGTGCGACGAGCCGGACGGCCGGTTCGGAGCCGACTCAAGGCTGGATCGGTGGTGGGGCATCGGTCCGGTCCGGAACACCCGCGTCACCCGGACGAGAGGACGATCCTCTATGAATGTCAGCCCCACCGGGATCGCAGTCAACCTATGGACCCTCATACGCGAGCAGGCGATGGCCCGCCACTGGGAGCTCAGCGACGCTTTTTTCGCTGAGATCGACGGGTTCGCGTGGGTGCAGGGCTGGGCGATCAGCCGGTACCGGACCAGGCACACCTACCGCGATCCCCGGTTCGACCGGGTGGTCGTGTGCTGCACATGCGGGGGAGACGGCAGGGGGGAAGGCGGCCGCACGTGCCGCACCTGCAAGGGCGACGGCCTGCTCAACTTCTTCGAGCCTCCGGCCGCCAGGAAGAGCGCCTGAGCCGTCCCGGTCGGCTGGAAAGCATTCGAGCCGTCCCACTCGCCAGGAAAGCATTCGAGCCGTCCCGCTCGCCAGGAAGAGCGACTGAGCCGTTCCGCCCGATCGGCGGCGCCCCCGCCGCCATGCGCGTGACGAGAACCTTGACGATCGGCCGTGACGGCCTTACGGTCCTCCGCAGAGGCAGGTAAGGAAACCTTACTAACAAACGCCTCTAAGGCTCGGTGCGACCGTTCCGACCACATGAGCCCGCGCTGCCGGACCGCCTTGGCGGGCGCGCCACGACGCGTCCTGACAAGACGGCCCTGACAGTGCCGACCCGGTACGGCAGGGCCGCATCGGGGGCCTTCCGCTGCTCTGAACTGCGCGGACAAGTCTCGCCGAATACGCTCCCGCAGGTGCTTGACGGCGCCCAGTTGACGGTGTTCCTATGGTCAAGAATTGTTAAGAAGCTTTCTTAACTCTCCTGGCCCCATCGCCCGAACACCCCCTAGGGAGAGGACAGCCAAGGTGCATCGCCTTCCACGCACCGTCTCCACCATCCTCGTCACGCTCACCCTCGCGCTGGCCGCCACGGCCCAGGTCGGCGCCTCGGCCGCCTCCACGCGGTACGAGGCGGAGGCCGCCACGATCTCGCAGGGCTCGGTGGCGGCCGACCACTCCGGTTACTCCGGCTCGGGTTTCGTCGACTACACCAATGTCTCCGGTAGCTATGTGCAGTGGTCGGTCAACGCGCCCACTGCCGGCAGCGCCGGCCTGGTGGTGCGCTACGCCAACGGGACCGCCGTCAACCGCCCGATGGACATCAGCGTGAACGGCACGGTCGTCGCCGCCGCCAAGGCGTTCGCCGGGACGGGTTCCTGGGACACCTGGGCCGACGGCACGGTGACCGCGACGCTGAACGCGGGCGTCAACACGATCCGGGCGACGGCCACGACCGCCAACGGCGGCCCCAACGTCGACTACCTGACCGTCACGACGCAGGCGGACGGTGGCGGCCCCGCCGTGCCGTTCGGAAGCCACCTGGTCCCGTACGCCTCGGGAACCCTCAGGCCGTCCGGCTCGCAGGCGACGCTGGACCAGGCCGTCATCACCTACTACAACAAGTGGAAGGCGGCCTTCCTGAAGCAGAACTGCGGGAACGGCTGGTACGAGGTCATCTCGCCGGACGCCGACCACCCGTACGTCGCCGAGGGCCAGGGCTACGGCATGGTGGTCCTCGCGACGATGGCCGGGGCGGACCCGAACGCCAAGACCGCGTTCGACGGCATGGTGAAGTACATGCTCGCGCACCCCTCGGTGAACAACGCGAACCTGCTGGCGGCCGAGCAGGACACCTCCTGCAAGAGCGTGAACGGCTCGGACTCGGCGACCGACGGCGACCTCGACGTGGCCTACGGCCTCCTGCTCGCCGACCGGCAGTGGGGGAGCGCGGGCACCTACAACTACAAGGACCTCGCGACCAGGCACATCAACGCCATCAAGGCGAGCGAGGTGAACCCGGCCACCCACCTGATGCGGCTCGGCGACTGGAGCACCTCCGGGGACTCCACCTACTACATCACCCGGTCGTCCGACTGGCTGATCGACCACTTCAGGGCGTTCAGGAAGGCGACGGGCGACACCGCCTGGGACACCATCAGGACCGCCCACCAGAACCTGATCACCTCCCAGCAGGCCACCTACGCCTCCTCGACCGGCCTGCTCGCGGACTTCGTCGTGAACACCAACTCCACGCCGAAGCCCGCCCCCGGGCAGGTGCTGGAGGACCCCAACGACGGGAAGTACTGGTGGAACGCCTGCCGTGACCCGTGGCGGATCGGCGCCGACGCCGTGACCAGCGGCGACAGCGCCTCGCTCGCCTCGGCGCGCAAGCTGAACACCTGGATCAAGGGCAAGACGGGCGGCGACCCCGCCAAGATCGCGGTCGGCTACTCGCTCGCGGGGTCGCAGATCGAGAGCGGCAGCGAGCCGGCGTTCTTCGCGCCGTTCACGGTCGCGGCGATGACCGACCCCGGCAGCCAGGCATGGCTCGACGCCCTGTGGACCAAGATGCTCAACACCTCGTTCACGTCGAGCGACTACTACTCGACCAGCATCCAGCTCCAGGTGATGATCATCGCGAGCGGCAACTACTGGGTGCCCTGACCCCCGCGCCGCCCGGCCCCCCCCGGCCGGGCGGCGTGCCCCGGCGTGCCCTGGCGTGCCCCGGCGTGAAGCGCTAGCCGTTCGGCGTGCGCGTCCGGTGGCCGCCGTCCTGCTTGGCCCGCAGAAGCTCGGTGAACAGGCTCTCCCAGGTCGGCATGACCTCGTCCGGCGAGTACCGCCGCACCGTCCTCCTGGCCTCGGCGCCGAGGCGCCTCCGGAGTTCGGCGTCCTCCACCAGCCGGTTCATGGCCTCGGCCAGCCCCCCGGTATCCTCGGGAGCGACGAGCAACCCGTCGGACCCGTGCGTGATGACGTCCCCCGGCCCCGTGGGGCAGTCGAAGCTCACGATCGCCAGCGCGTGGGTCATGGCCTCGATCATCACCATGGGCAGCCCCTCGAACCTGGAGCTGAGCACGAAGATCGAAGCCTTCGCCAGCTCCTGGTCGAGGTGGTCGCTGCGTCCCATCAGGAAGACGTTGTCCCCGAGCTGCCGCTGGTCGATCAGCTCCTGCAGCTGCGCCTTCTTCGGGCCGGTGCCGTAGATGCGCAGCCGCCAGTCGGGATGCGCGCGCGCCACCCACTCGAAGGCGGGGATGAGGAGGTCGAACCCCTTCTGCGCGTACAGGCGACCGGCCGCGACCACGATGCGCCCGCCGTCCCCGGAGGTCGCGGGGCCGAGCATGTGGACCGCGTTGGGGATGCGGTGGACCCGCGCCTCCGGCAGCACCCGCTGGTAGTCCGCCCGGTCGGTCTCGGTGAGCACGACCACGGCGTCGAGCCCGCCGTAGTGGCGCACGATCTCCTCGCGCACGTCGTCCCTGTGGGTGGCGAGGTTCATGTGCTCCTGCGCGACCCGCACCACGTGCTCTGGGGCGTGGCGCGCGGAGATGAGGTTCAGCGCCGGCCGGGTTGTCACGAGCACCCCGGAGTCGAGGGAGGAGACGTAGTCGATGACCGCCTTCTCGACGCGCTCGGTGAAGTACGACGCCGCGAACTCGCCGGCGGGGACGACCTTGCCGCGCATCCTCCGCCACGCCCGGCGCGCCACCGAGTCGCGCCGCACGCCGTCCCGCTGGTCGGCCAGCGTCACGATCTCCACGCGGGGGTCTACGGGGAACCGCGGCTTCTTCCTGCGCCGCACGACGCTGACGATCTGGACGTCGTGCCCGGCGGCGGCCATGTGGCCGGCCTGGTTGATCACGGTGCGGATCGTGCCGCCCATGCCGTACGCGTGCAGGAGCAGGTAGCGGATCCTCATGGGCCCTCCGCTTTGTCCGCGGTGTAGCCCCAGCAGGCGCAGATCGGCCGCAGCGACTCCGGTATCTCGTCCGCGCCCGGCAGCTCGCGTCCCGGCTGCACGGTCCCGGTACGGATCTTGTCCTTCCAGTCGCCGAGGCCCTTCTCCAGCAGCAGGCGGTCGCCGTAGGACAGCATCTCCCGCTCCCAGGGGACGCCCAGGAATTCGCAGACGCGCCGCGTCTCGCTCTCGGGGTCCCGGGTCAGGTCCTCGTAGCGCACGGTCAGCCCGGTGAGGGCCGTCCTGGCCTTCTGGACCGCCTTCATGTAGCGCAGGGCGTCCAGCGCCGCCGCCTCCGGCGACCTCTTCTCCCCGCCCGCCTCGTACCACGACCGCGCGATGGACACCGGGTGGCGCAGCAGGAAGACGAACCGGGCGTCCGGCCAGCAGGTGGCGATGCGCTTGTAGGCGAAGGCGTTGGCCGGCGTCTTGTCGACGATGGTCAGCTTGCCGCTCCTGGCCAGCTCGCGGTGGAGCACGCGGTCCCACAGCAGGTGCTCCAGGTCGGCCTGGTTGTGGCCGAGCGCGTCCATCGCCTTCTCGGCCAGCGACGTGCCGAAGCCGACGGTCAGCCGCCGTACATGCAGCTCATGGGGGGCGTGCAGCATCGAGTGGCTGTCGAGCAGCGCCCGGAGCAGCGTGGACCCGGAGCGCACGGGCGACAGGACGAAGACCGGCGCGACCAGCAGGCGGTCCGTCTTCGGGTCCACTGGCGGCCTGATTGTTTCAACTGTGTTAACAGGGCTGGTGGTCGCGGGAGCAACCCCCGGTCCGGACGGCCCCGCCTGGCCGACCCTGCTGAGCTGGAATCCCGTGAACCCGCCCAGGGTCTCGTTGGCTTTGCGCTTCCAATCCATGCCGGTGCACGCTACCCAGCGTTTCTGGGAATCCACTGAGCCTTCCTGCACGTCAGCTGAGTGTTACCACCATGTTTCGCCACTTGAGTGGAATTCCGGCACACTGGATGGACCGTGCCAGGTATGCCGTATGCGACCGGGTTGGCACTGGTTAATATCGGCGCAGTCCTGCTCGGGCATCCAAGGGAGCTGCGTGGAGTTTCGCCTGCTTGGTCCTGTCTGCGTGCTCGCCGACGGCGAGAGCCCCCTTGACCTCGGACCGCACCAGCAACAGGCCGTCCTGGCCATGTGCATGCTGGCCGCGCCGCGCCCGATGAGCCCCGCGAGGATCATCGAGGCGCTCTGGGAGGACGAGCCGCCCGCGGGCGCGCTCAACACCGTCCAGGCGTACGTCTCCAAGCTCCGCCGCATCCTGGAGCCCGGACGCGTCCGAGCGGTGGCCCCCAGCATCCTCGTGAGCAAGCTCGGGGGTTACGCCCTGGTCGTTCCCGACGAGAGCCTCGACCTCGCGCGGGCCAGGGCGCACGCGGCGAAGGGGGCGCGGCTGCTCGGCCGCGGCGACCTGGCCGGGGCGAGGGACGAGCTGCGCCGCGCGCTCGCCGAGTGGCGGGGAGACCCGCTCTCGGGCTTCGAGGAGGACTCCTGGGCGCGTGCGGAGATCTCCCACCTCGGCGAGCTGAGGCTGACGCTGGTGGAGGACACCGCCGAGGCGGAGCTCGGTCTCGGCGTCGGGGCCGGGATGGTGCCCGAGCTGACCCGGCTCCTCGCCGGGTTTCCCTTGCGTGAACGTCTGCGCCGCCTGCGCGCCCACGCGCTCTACCAGGCAGGACGGCAGGCCGACGCCCTGGCCACGCTCGCCGAGGGAAGGCGGCTGCTGGTCGAGGAGCTGGGCCTCGACCCCGACCCTGGCTCCCGCGAGATGGAGAGGGCGATACTCGCCCAGGATCCCTCGCTGATCCCTCGCGGCACGATCACCGCCGCACCCGCCCTGCCCGAGCCGGAGCCGTCGCCGCTGGTGGGCAGGGCGCGGGAGTCCGCCCTGCTGTCGGACGCCGTCGCCGCGGCGGACCACAGGGTCGTGCTGATCGCGGGAGAGCCGGGGATCGGCAAGACGAGCCTCGCCGAGCAGGCCGCGCGGGCCGCCCGCGCCGCCGGCCGTACGGTGGCGTTCGGCCGGTGCTGGGACGGCAGCGGCGCCCCGCCGTTCTGGCCGTGGGCGCAGGCCGTGCGCGAGCTCACCGGGCGCGAGGGCGAGCTGGCCGAGCTGGCGGGCGCGGGGGAGGGCTTCCCGCTCTACGAGGCGGTCGTCCGGCTGGTGAACGGGCACGGCCGCGTGCTCGTCGTCCTCGACGACCTCCAGTGGGCGGACGTCTCCTCGCTCGGGCTGCTGGAGTTCCTGGCGACGACCCGCGCGTGCCCGGCGCTGACCATCGTGGCGACCTACCGGGACACCGACGCCGGCCGGCCGCTGTCCCGCCCCCTCTCGGCCCTCGTACGGCTGCCGCACGTCGAGCGGATCGCCCTGCGTGGCCTGTCCGAGACCGCCATCGGCGAGTACCTCGGCCGGGCGGGCGCCGATCCGGCGCTCGCGGGCCGGATGGCGTGGCTGACGGCGGGGAACCCCTTCTTCCTGGGCGAGGTCGTGCGGCTGGGCGAGGACGTCCCCGCGCCCGAGGCCGTCTCCGACGTGGTCATGGGTCGCATCGCCGCGCTGCCGCCGCACACCGGCGACGTCCTGACCTCGGCCGCGCTCCTCGGCAGGGAGGCCCGGCTGGACGTGCTGCTCGACGTGCTGGCCGAGATCGCCGACGTGCCGCAGGACCAGGTGCTCGACATCCTCGACGCGGCGGTGCGCGCCGGGCTGCTCGCCGAGCGGGCCGAGCCGCCGATCGGCCACCGGTTCGTCCACGACATCGTCAGGGATGTGCTGCGCTCAGGGCTCGCCCCGCTGCGCAGGCGCCGCCTGCACGCGCGGGTGGCCTTCGTGCTGGAGCGCCGCGGCGACGCGCCCCTGGCAGAGATCGCCCACCACTACCGCGAGGGGCTGGTCCTCTCGGGGACGGCCGCCAAGGCGATCGACTACGCCCGCCGCGCGGCGGCCCACGCCATGGGGCAGTTCGCCTACGAGGACGCGGTGGAGCACCTCGGGCAGGCCGTCCGGCTGACCGAGCGCCCCGCGGACCGGGCTTTGCGCTGTGACCTGCTCCTCGACCTCGCGGAGGCGCAGGCGGCCGCGGGGATGAGCACGGCGGTGCGGGCCACGCTGGACGAGGCCGCCGCGCTCGCCGAGGAGATGGGCGACATCGACAGGCTCGCCCGCGCCGCTCTCGGCTTCTCCGACCTGATCTACTGGCTCATGTTCGAGGAATGGGCCGGCATGGACAGGTTCGCCGCCCGCATCGAGCGGGTCCTGCGCGACCATCCCGGCGACTCGCCCTGGGCGCCGCAACTCCTGGCGGCGCTGGCGGTGGCCGGTTACTACCGGCGGTCGATGGAGGAGAGCGGCGACCTCGCCATGGAGGCCGTACGGCGGGCCAGGCGGTCAGGGGACGACCGGTCGCTGCTCCGCGCGCTCGTCGCCCACGAGATGCTGCTGCGCGGCGACGCCGACCCCCGCGAGCGGCAGGCCCTGGTCGACGAGATCATCGAGGTCGGCGTCAGGATCGGGGACCTTCCCTACGAGTGGCTCGGGCGCGAGGCCGACTACATCATGCGCGTCTCGGCGGGCGACTTCGACCGGGCCGACGAGCTCCTGGCCTGGCTGTACGAGACCGCCCTGAGCCTTCGCCAGCCCGCGATGGTGAGCCTCGCGGCCTGGCAGACGGCCGTCACGGCCTACCTGCGCGGCCGGTTCGGCGAGGCACTCGCCCGCGCGGAGGAGTCGGGTCTCGCCCACCCCGAGGGGGCGCTCGGCCGGGGCGACCCCGACGCCCGCACTCAGCTGTTCAGGGCGCTCGTCCTGCGGTCCCGCGGTCGCGCGGCGGAGGCGCTCGCGATGGCCGACGTGATGCCCGCCGGACGTCCCGACGACCTGAGCAGGCGGCTCGTGCGCTGCCTCGCCCTGCTCGACCTGGGCGCGGCGGCCCCGGACGCGGCCGGTGAGCACCTCGACCGGCGCGGCGAGGTGCGGGCGGTCCTCGCGGAGCTGTCCGCCGACGGGTTCGAGGCGGTCGGTCACGACCTCTACTACCGGTTCATCGCCGACGCGCTGAGCGAGATCTGCCTGGCCGTGGGCGACCCGGCCGCCGCGCGTGCGCTGTACGACCGGATCACCCTCAAGAACGGCCTGTTCGGCTGGTCGCTGGCCGAGCTGTGCCTCGGCAGGCTGGCCGTGGCCCTCGGCGACGGGGCCCTCGCCGAGCGGCACCTGAGGGAAGGTCTGGACTTCGTCAGGAGCTCGGGCGCCCTGCTTTACGAGGCGCCGGTGCTGGCTCTGCTCGCCGAGGTGACCGGGGACGAGGAGATCGGCGAGGAGGCGGCGCGAGCCGCCGAGAGGCGAGTGTCCGGTGCGGGCTGACCTGGCGATGTCGAGTAGCCTGGCTCGTGTCGCACGATCACGTGGCAGTACGTGGGGAGTGGCGCCGTGACAGAAGGTCCTTGACACAGACGCGCACAATGTCCCCCTTGGACAAGTGATTGACTCACCGAGCTGCGCTGAGTGGCATGGTCGGGGGAACATGGGGCAAATCCCTATCCGGGTGGTGACATGATCGAAACTTGGCCCGGCGACCCCTATCCGCTCGGGGCTACATATGACGGCGCGGGAACGAACTTCGCGCTCTATACCGAGGTCGGCGAGCGCGTGGAGCTCTGCCTCTTCGACGACGGCCACAAGGAGGAACGCGTCGCGCTCACCGAGTGCGAGGGGTTCGTCTGGCATGGATACCTGCCGGGCATAGGGCCCGGCCAGCGGTACGGCTACCGCGTGCACGGCCCGTACGAACCCTCGCGCGGGCAGCGCTGCAACCCGAACAAGCTGCTTCTCGACCCGTACGCCAAGGCGATCGAGGGCGGCGTGCGGTGGGACCAGGCCGTCTACGGCTACCGCTTCGGCGACCCCGACAGCCGTGAGGACACCGACTCGGCCGCGTACGTGCCGAAGTCCATCGTGGTCAACCCCTTCTTCGGATGGGGGCACGACAGGCCGCCCGCGACGCCGTACCACGACACGGTGATCTACGAGGCGCACGTCCGGGGGCTGACCATCCAGCACCCCCGGATCCCCGAGCGCATCCGCGGCACCTACGCCGCGCTCGGGCACCCCGAGATCATCGATCACCTGACGGGGCTCGGGGTGACGGCGGTCGAGCTGATGCCGGTGCACCAGTTCGTCACCGACGACACGCTGGAGCAGCGCGGGCTGACCAACTACTGGGGCTACAACACCATCGGCTTCTTCGCGCCGCACAACGCCTACTCCAGCTCGGGCGAGCGGGGCGGGCAGGTGCTGGAGTTCAAGGCCATGGTGAAAGCCCTGCACGAGGCGAACATCGAGGTCATCCTCGACGTCGTCTACAACCACACGGCCGAGGGCAACCACCTCGGGCCCACTCTCAGCATGCGCGGCATCGACAACGAGGCCTACTACCGGCTCGTGGACGACGACCAGCACTACTACATGGACACGACGGGCACCGGCAACAGCCTGCTGATGCGCTCGCCGCACACGCTCCAGCTCATCATGGACTCGCTGCGCTACTGGGTCATCGAGATGCACGTCGACGGGTTCCGCTTCGACCTCGCCTCGACCCTGGCCAGGGAGCTGCACGAGGTCGACAGGCTGTCGGCCTTCTTCGACCTCGTCCAGCAGGACCCCGTGCTCAGCCAGGTCAAGCTCATCGCCGAGCCGTGGGACGTCGGGCCGGGCGGCTACCAGGTGGGCAACTTCCCGCCCAGGTGGACCGAGTGGAACGGCCGCTACCGCGACACGATCCGCGACATGTGGCGGGGCGAACCCGCCGCGCTGCCGGAGTTCGCCTCGCGCCTCACCGGATCCAGCGACCTCTACCAGGACGACAGCCGCCGTCCCGCCGCGTCGATCAACTTCGTCACCTGCCACGACGGCTTCACGCTGCGCGACCTCGTGTCGTACAACAACAAGCACAACGAGGCGAACGGCGAGGGCAACCGCGACGGCACGGACGACAACCGGTCGTGGAACTGCGGCGAGGAGGGCCCGGCCGGCGGCGCGATCGAGGCGTTGCGCGAGCAGCAGAAGCGCAACTTCCTGGCCACGCTGTTCCTGTCGCAGGGCGTGCCGATGCTCTCCCACGGCGACGAGCTGGGCCGCACGCAGGATGGCAACAACAACGCCTACTGCCAGGACAACGAGATCAGCTGGGTCGACTGGTCGGACGTCCGCGAGAACTGGCTGCTCCTGGAGTTCACCCAGCGGCTCGCCAGGCTCCGCCGCGACCACCCGGTGTTCCGGCGCAGGAGGTTCTTCTTCGGGCGCGCGGTGCGAGGCTCGGGCGACGAGCTGACCGACATCGCCTGGCTCACCCCGTCCGGCCAGGAGATGGCCGACGCCGACTGGCACAACGGCTACGCCAGGTCGCTCTGCGTCTTCCTCAACGGCGAGGCCATCACCGAGCCCGACCGGCGGGGACGCCGCGTCGTCGACGACTCGTTCCTGCTGATGTTCAACGCCCACCACGACATCATCCGGTTCACCATCCCGAAGGACTTCGGCGAGGTGTGGGTGCCCGAGATCGACACCGCGGTGCCGATCACGATCGACTCCAAGCTGTACCGGGCGGGTGAGGAGGTGCCCGTCGCGGGTAGGTCTGTCCGGGTGCTACGCCGTGCCTGAGCGGCTCCAGGGCATGCCCTTCTGACATTCGGAGGACACGACGTGACCGAATCCGCGAAGCCCGCGGCGTCCGTGGGGGCCGTGGCGGCCGAACCCACGGCTCCCGCGAAGCCCACGGCGACCTACCGGCTGCAGCTCACCCCGGACTTCGGGTTCGGGGAGGCGGCCGGCCTGGTCGGCTACCTCGCCGAGCTGGGGGTGAGCCACCTCTACCTCTCGCCGATCCTGCAGGCGGTGCCGGCCTCGCTCCACGGCTACGACGTGACCGACCACTCGAGGGTCAGGGAGGAGCTCGGCGGCATCGCGGGCCTGCGCGAGCTCGCGGCCAGGGGACTCCCCCTGATCGCCGACATCGTGCCGAACCACATGACCGTGCCCGTCCCCGAGTCGGCCAACGCCCGGCTCTGGGAGGTCCTGAAGGACGGCCCCGAGTCGCCCTCGGCGCGGTGGTTCGACCTCGACTGGTCCGGCGGCAAGGTCGCGATGCCCGTGCTCGGCGGCGACACCGACGTCGAGGCCGAGGTGGTGGCCGACGGTGACGTGCTGCGCTACTACGACCACGAGTTCCCCGTACGGCAGGGCAGCGGCGGGCGGCTGGACGACCAGTTCTACCGGCTGGTGCCGTGGCGTGAGAGCCCCGGCTACCGGCGGTTCTTCGACGTGTCGTCCCTCATCGGGCTCCGCGTCGAGGACGCCGAGGTCTTCGACGCCACCCACCGGGTGATCCTGTCGCTGGTGGCGGAGGGGGTCATCACCGGGCTGCGGGTCGACCATCCCGACGGGCTGGCCGATCCGCGCGCCTACCTGGCCCGGCTGCGCGAGCTGGCCCCGGTGTGGACGGTCGCGGAGAAGATCCTCATCGACGACGAGCGGCTGCCGGACGACTGGGCGTGCGACGGCACGACCGGGTACGACGCGCTCAACATGGTCACCCGGCTGTTCGTCGATCCGGCGGGTGCCGGGCCGCTGGTCGGCACGTTCCTCCAGCACACCGCTTTCCCCGCCGATTACGACATCGTGCGTTATGAGGCGAAAAAGCAGGTCTTGGCGCAGTTCTTCGGCGGCGAGGTCGACCGGCTCACCCGGGACGTGCCCGAGCTGCGCGAGGCCATGGTCGAGCTGCTCGCGGCGATGCCGGTCTACCGGGCCTACACGGTCCCCGGCGAGGAGCCTCCGGCCGAGACCCTGAGGCTGATCCGCGCGGCCGCCGCGGAGGCGGCCCGGCACGCCGATCCCGACGCGGTGGCCAGGGCGGCCGAGCTGGTCCTGTCCGGCCCCGCCGAGACCGTCACCCGCTTCCAGCAGACCTGCGGTCCGGTCATGGCCAAGGGCGTGGAGGACACCGCGCTGTACCGCTGGTACCCGCTGGCCTGCCTGAACGAGGTCGGCGGTGAGCCCGACCGCTTCGGCGTCTCCGCGGCGGAGTTCCACGCGTTCTGCGCCGGCATGGCGCCGTACACGATGACCACGCTCTCCACGCACGACACCAAGCGCTCGGAGGACGTCCGCGCCCGCCTCGCCGTCCTGTCCGAGCTTCCCGGCGAGTGGGCGGAGGCGGTGGCGGGCTGGTCGGAGCAGGTCTCCTTCGATCCCAAGCTCGACTACCTCGCCTGGCAGAACCTCATGGCGGCCTGGCCGATCAGCGTCGAGCGCTTCAGCGACTACCTGTACAAGGCGGCCAGAGAGGCCAAGACCACCATCTCCTGGATGACGCCGGACACCGCGTACGAGAAGGGCGTCCGCGACTTCGCCGCGCGGGCGATCGACGTCTGCGGGCCCTCGGTCGCCGCGTTCACCGAGCGGCTCGACAAGTACGCCCGGGTGAACTCCCTCGGCCAGAAGCTCGTGCAGCTGATGATGCCGGGCATCCCCGACGTCTACCAGGGCAGCGAGACCACCGACTTCTCGCTGGTCGACCCCGACAACCGGCGGCCGGTGGACTTCGCCTACCGGCGGTCCCTCCTCACGGCCCCGGGCGGCGACAGCTGGGACGCGGCCAAGCTCCAGGTCACCACGTCGGCGCTGAGGTCGCGCGCCGAGCTCGACCCCGCCGCGCCGTACATCCCGCTCGAAGCCGACGAGGCGGGCGCGGGGCGCGAGCATGTCATCGCGTTCGCCAGGGGCGACCAGGCCGTGGCGGTGGCCACGCGGTTCCCGGCCGGCCTGGAGCGGCGCGGCGGCTGGGGCGCCGAGACGCTGACCCTGCCTCCCGGCAGGTGGCGCGACGTGCTCACCGGCACGCGGCACACCGGGCGCATCCCGTTCGCCCACCTGCTCGCGTGTTATCCGGTGGCGTTGCTGGAAAGGGAATAGCGGGCGGCGGTCATCGGCGCCACGTGGGTCGGGGACACTCCGTTCTGGAGCACTGCGGGGAGGAACATGTTCGAGGTCTGGGCACCGACGGCAGGCCGTGTCGAGGTGGAGATCGACAAGACCCACCGGCACGAGATGGCCCACCG
Source organism: Sphaerisporangium viridialbum (assembly GCF_049674955.1). Classification (GTDB taxonomy): domain Bacteria; phylum Actinomycetota; class Actinomycetes; order Streptosporangiales; family Streptosporangiaceae; genus Sphaerisporangium; species Sphaerisporangium viridialbum. The sequence continues at coordinate 1,875,801 of NZ_CP187232.1, forward strand.
GGAGGACGGCTGGTGGACGGCGGAGGTGCCCGGCGCCTCCCATGACACCGACTACGCCTTCAGCGTCGACGGCGGAGAGGCGTTCCCCGACCCGAGGACGCGCCGGCAGCCGTACGGCGTCTTCGGGCCGAGCCGGGTCTACGAGCACGACCGCTTCACCTGGAGCGACCAGGCCTGGCGCGGGCGCGACCTGGCCGGCTCGGTGATCTACGAGTTGCACGTCGGCACGTTCACCAAGGAGGGCACCTTCGACGCGGCGGCGGGCAGGCTCGGCCACCTCGCCGGGCTCGGCGTCGACTTCGTGGAGCTGCTCCCCGTGCCGCCGGTGCCGGGCCGCCACAACTGGGGGTACGACGGGGTCGACCTCTACGCGGTGCACGAGGAGTACGGCGGGCCCGACGGGCTCAAGCGGTTCGTGGACGCCTGCCATCGTGCGGGCATCGGCGTGCTGCTGGACGTGGTCTACAACCACCTCGGACCGTCCGGCAACTTCCTCGCCCAGTTCGGTCCCTACCTCCACGAGTCCGCGTCCTCGTTCTGGGGGCAGGCGGTCAACCTGGACGGCAAGCTCTCCGACGAGGTGCGCCGCTACTTCATCGGCAACGCCATGCAGTGGCTGCGCGACTACCACGTCGACGGGCTGCGCCTGGACGCCGTGCACGCCCTGCACGACAAGCGGGCCCTGCACTTCCTGGAGGAGCTGGCGGAGGAGACGGACGCGCTGTCGGCCGCGCTCGGCCGGCCGCTGACGCTGATCGCCGAGTCCGACATGAACGACCCCCGGCTGATCACCCCGCGCGAGGCCGGGGGCTACGGCCTGGCCGGCACCTGGGACGACGACGTGCACCACGCCCTGCACTCCGCCCTGACCGGCGAGCGGCACGGGTACTACTGCGACTTCGGGCCGATGGAGGTGCTCGCCAAGGTCCTCACCTCGGCCTACCTGCACGACGGCACGTTCTCCACGTTCCGGGGGCGCACGCACGGACGCCCGGTCGACCGGCACCGCGTCCCCGGCTACCGCTTCGTGTGCTCGCTGCAGAACCACGACCAGATCGGCAACCGGGCGATGGGCGACCGGCTCTCGCCCGAGGCGCTCAAGGTCGGGGCCGGCCTGCTGCTGACCTCGCCGTTCACCCCGATGCTGTTCATGGGAGAGGAGTGGGGGGCGAGCACGCCGTTCCTGTTCTTCACCGACCACGTGGAGCCGCACCTCGCGCAGGGCGAGAGCGAGCGCAGGGAGCGGGAGTTCGTCGGCTTCGGCTACGACGACTGGGGTACGACGGCCCCCGACCCGCAGGACGAGGCGACGTTCCACCGCTCGAAGCTCGACTGGAGCGAGCTGTCGTCGCCGGTCCACGAGGAACTGCTCGGCTGGTACCGCGACCTGATCAGGCTCAGGAAGACCATCCCCGACCTCGCCGACCCCCGGCTCGACCGCGTGTCCGTCGACTTCGGCGAGGAGGACCGCTGGATCGTCGTCCACCGGGGCTCGTTCCGCGTGGCCGCCAACCTCGGCAACTTGCCGGTGACCGTGGAGCTCGCGCCGGGCACGGTGCTGATCGCCTCCGACCCGAAGGTCGCGCTCACCGGCGACGGCCTGTCCCTGCCGCCGCACTCCCTGGCCGTGGTCCGGCCGGCCTGACCGTCACGGACCATACGGCGTGAGCCCGCGCGCTCACGCCGTTCCCGGCTCACACGCCTTTGACGCCGTTCACGCCGCGATCGGGGACAGCATCGTCGACAGGCGGTGCAGGCCGCGTGCGGTACGGGCCTTCACGGTGCCGAGCGGCACGTCGAGCCGCTCGGCGATCTCCCGCTGGGTGAGCTCGCCGTAGTAGGCGAGCTCGATCGCCTCGCGCTGCGGCTCGGGCAGCACCGCCAGCGCCCGCTGGACCTGGTCACGCCTGCCGAGCACGTCGGCCAGATCGCGGCCGTCGCCGCCCCTGGGCTCCGACACGCTGTCCAGCGGGACGGTCGTGAGCACCCGCACCCGCAGGTGGTCGATGGCGCGCTTGCGGGTGATGCCGAGCAGCCAGGCCGGAAGGCTCCGGCTCGGATCGTAGCGGTGCCGCGAGCGCCACACCTCTGAGAAGACCACCTGCCGTACGTCCTCGATGTCCTGCGCGGGGACGAGCCTGCGCAGGTAGGCCGCGACCAGTGACCCGTACGTCCGGTAGCACTCCGCGAGGGCGGTGTCGTCACCGCTCGCCAGACGGATGCCCAGTGTGCCCGTCATTGGACCCTCCTCGGGGCTGGAAAACTTACTCAAAACCTATTCATAGCCCGGTGAGCGGGCACAGTGCAACCCAAGGACGTCCAAAACGAGGGCCGGGCCGGGTCAAGAACGATCGGCGAACGGAGCCGGCGGCAGGGGGTAAGGATCTAGCGAAGCGTGGCGCGTACCTGGGCCACGGCGTCCTGAAGGGAGGTCACCCGGCCTACCCCGGCGGGAAGGCGTTCGTCCCACCAGCCGGGGCCGCCCACGATGATCCGGCTCGCCGGCCGGAGCGCCGGCAGCGCCCGGAGCGGCGCGGGATCGCCCGTGGCGTCGAGCTGCGACCAGACGAAGACCACCAGCGGCCCGAGGCGGCGCATGGCGTCCGCCAGCGCGGCGTGGGGCGTGCGCGGACCGAGGACGCGCGTCTCAAGGCCCTCGGTCGTGGTCAGCGTCGCGGCGAGCGCGTACACCGGCAGGCTGTGCTGCTCGTCCTCCGCGCAGGCCAGCAGGACGACGCGGGGATGCGAGGGACGGGCGGGCCTGCCGGTGCGCTCGCTCAGCGCGCTCAGCAGCCGCTCGGAGAACAGGTGCTCGATCTCGACGCCGGAGCCCGTCGCCTCCTGCCGCCTGGTGATCATGTCGAAGACCGGCAGGACCAGCCGCTCCCACGTCCAGGCGACCCCGCGCTCATCGAGGGCCGAGGTGAGGCCGGTGACCACGGCGTCACCGTCGAGGTTCAGCGCCGCCCTGGCGAGGACCGCGGCGCTCGGAACCCGCCCGGCGCCCGTCTCGGGCGCCGCCTGGTCCACTCTTTGCGAAAATCGCGCGAGGACCGGCGCCTCGGCGGGCCCTCCAGGCTCCTCCGGCCTCGCCCGCCCCGAGACCGTCACCTCCGTGGCCTCGGCCCGCGGCCTCAAGGCCGCCTGGGCGGCCTCGGCGGGCGGCAGCCCGGCCCTGATCAGGCGGTTCATCTCCTCAAGGCGCAGCAGGTCGGCCGCGTCGTAGCGCCGGTGCCCGCCGGGGCTGCGGTGGCTCGGCCCGATGCCGTAGCGGAGGTTCCAGGTGCGCAGGGTGGGAGCGGGCACGCCGAGCCGCCGGGCGACGGCGCCGATGCCGTAACTCGGCCCCTCGTCGACCGGCTCGCCGGTCATCTCACCTGTGCGCTCGTCCATCTCGCTCTGCTCCGGCCCCTGCTCGCGAGCCCGCCCGTCGAGGTAACAGCCTGCCAGGTGACGGCACCCGCCAGGACCGCCCCGGACGATCAAACCTCGGCTCGTACGTCCGGCCGCGCTTCCCCTCTCGCTGATTTCTTCGCAAGCCACCCGCCGCCGGACGCAACCGCTCGCCCGCGACCTTCGAAGACCTAGGTGTGGACACCGTCATCGTGCTGCTCACCAGGGATCTGCGGGTGCACGACCACCCGGCGCTGGCCGAGGCGTGCGCCCGCGCACGCTCGGTCGTCCCCCTGTTCGTCCTGGACACCGCGATACGCGGACACCACCGCCAGGGCTTCCTGGCCGAGGCCCTCGCGGACCTGAGGTCGTCACTCCGCGATCTCGGAGGCGACCTGGTGGTCCGCCGGGGCGACCCCGTGGCCGAGGCCGTCCGGCTCGCGACCGAGCTCCGGGCGTCGGCGATCTACGCCTCGGCGGACGTCAGCGCGTACGCCCGCGCGCGCGAGCGGCGCCTCGCGAAGGAGTGCGAGGCCCACCGGCTGGACTTCCGGCTGTTTCCTGGCGTGACCGTCGTGCCGTCCGGCGAGCTGGTGCCCGCCGGTGGGGATCACTACCGCGTCTTCACCCCTTACTGGCGGGCCTGGTCGAGCGCGCGTCACCGGCCGGTGCTCGGGCCGCCGAAGCTGGTCCCGCTGCCCGACGGCATCGAACCGGGGGAGCTGCCCGTGCGGCCGCGCAAGCCGTACGGGAACCTGCGCGGCGGCGAGACCGCGGCCCGGCGGCGCCTGGACCTGTGGCTGAAGCTCTGCCTGGCCGACTACGCCGAGGGGCACGACACGCTGGCGGAGGACCAGACCTCCATGCTGAGCCCGTATCTCCGGTTCGGCTGCGTGTCGCCGTCCGAGGTGGCCGCCCGGGCCATGGACCACGTCGGCGCCGACGACTTCGTCAGGCAGCTCTGCTGGCGCGACTTCTACTATCAGGTCGCGCTGGCCTTCCCCGACCTGCCGCGACGCGACTACCGGCCGAGGAGGACCGACTGGAACGACGACGAGGACGCCGCCCAGGCCTGGCGGGAGGGCATGACCGGAGTGCCGATCGTGGACGCCGGGATGCGCCAGCTCCTCGCCGAGGGCTGGATGCACAACCGCGCCCGCATGATCGTCGGCTCCTTCCTGACCAAGCGGCTGACGATCCACTGGCGGGTGGGCGGGGAGCACTTCGCCGAGTTGCTGCTGGACGGGGACATCCCGAACAACTGGGGCAACTGGCAGTGGGTCGCGGGCACGGGCAACGACACCAGGCCGAACCGCGTGCTCAACCCCCTGCGCCAGGCGCACAGGTTCGACGCGGACGGCGCGTACGTGCGCAGGTATGTCCCCGAGCTGGCCGGGCTGCCGGCCCCGCTGATCCACGAGCCGTGGAAGGCCTCGCCGAGGGTGCCGGGCTATCCACCCCCGCTCGTCCCCTCGTGGACAATGGACAGATGATCGTCGCATTCTCCGTCACCCCGCTCGGCGTGGGCGAGGCCGTGGCCGAGCCCGTGGCAAGAGCGGTCCGCGTGGTCCGCGAGAGCGGCCTGCCGAACAGCACCGACGCCATGTTCACCACGGTAGAGGGCGGGTGGGACGAGGTCATGGACGTCGTGAAGCGCGCCGTCGAGGCCGTCGCCGAGGTCGCCCCCCGCGTCAGCCTGGTGCTCAAGGCCGACCTGCGCGAGGGCGTGGACGACGCCATGACCTCCAAGGTCGAGTCCCTCGAACGCCACCTCGCCAACCCCCAGCCCTGACCCCCGCCGACGGAAGAGCCGCCGTCGTCAGAAAATAACGTGAACCCGAGCGCGCCGGTGGCCAGGAACGCCAGCAGGCGCTGGGGGTCGGCCGCCAGCGGCCAGCGTTCGGCGATGCCCGGTGTGGCGGCGAGCGGGCGCACGGTGTAGTACGTCGCCGCGAGCTGCATCAGCGGCCAGAGCAGCATCGAGAAGACGACCAGCTTGCTGCCGAAGACCCGGCGGTGCTGCTTGAGCGCCTCAGCCCTGAACACCTTGGCGCGTGCCGCATGGCCCCGTCCTTCCTTGAGACGCGCTGCGTGGAGCCGCCATTCGCCGGCAGGTCAGGAGGCGGGGGCACCCGGCCGGGCCGGTTCACGCCTTCGCGGTGCATGCCGTACAGCAGGACTTCGTGCGGCTTCGGCGACCTCACGCGGTGACCAGCCCGGCGGCGTCGTTGAGGGCGAGGATCGCGTCCTCCAGTGAGGGGTCGGCGACCTCCAGACCGCCCAGGGTGCCGCCCGCGCCGACGATGGCCATGGTGAGCGGACCGGCGATGTCGCCGGGATGGCTGAAGGAGACGACCAGGGCCCCGTCCTCGGCCCGTTCCAGCCCGGCGACCGCGCCGAGCCGGTCGGCGAAGGACCTGACGGCGCTCTCCACCTCCGGCGACGGGTCGGAGACCGTGACCCGTACGGTGCGGTGGCAGCCGGTCTGGGCCGTCAGCTCGGCCGGGCTTCCCGAGGTGAGGTGCCTGCCGTCGCCGATCACGTACACGTGCTCGCACAGCTCCTCCACCTCGGCCAGGTAGTGGGAGGTGAGCAGGACGCCCTTGCCCTCCGCGGCGAGCCGGGCGACCACGCGCCGCAGGTCACGGGCGATCGGCGCGTCCAGGCCGAGGGTGGGCTCGTCGAGCAGCAGGTAGGCCGGATCGTTGATCAGCCCCCGGGCGATGGACAGCCGCTGGGCCATGCCTCGCGAGTAGCGCTCCACCATCGTGTCCGCCGCGCCGGTCAGGCCGACCAGGGCGAGGAGCTCGGCGATGCGGGCGTCGAGCGCGGTACGCGGGACGTCGTAGAGCTGGCCGAAGTACCAGAGGTTCTCCCGGCCGGTCATCCGGGCGTAGACCATGCGCTCGCCGCCCGCGATGAGGTTGATCCTCCTGCGCACGGCGTTCGGGTCCTTCAGCGGGTCGAGGCCGTCCACCCGCACGGTGCCGCCGGTCTGGCGCAGCAGCGTGGCCAGGATTTTGATCGTGGTGGTCTTGCCCGCGCCGTTCAGGCCGAGCAGGCCCGTCACCCGCCCGGGCGGGATCTCCAGCGTGAGTCCGTCCACCGCCACCTTGGTGGCGCGGCCGGCGCGGAATTCCTTGCGCAGCCCCGCTGTCCTGATCATCGTCAGTAGCTCCTCTCCATCGCGTGCCGTTCGGCGCGGGGCAGCCACAACAGGCCCGCGACGGTGTAGATCAGGCCGAGGCCGAGGGCGACGGCCAGCCGGCAGGGTACGAGGCCGCCGCCCGTGGTGAAGACCCCCCTGATGACGTCCATGGCCGCCGTCGTGGGCACCAGCTCGCCGAGCCACTGGAAGACGCCGGGCAGGTACTGGCGGGGAAAGGTGAACCCCGACAGCAGGGCGATGGCGAGGAACACGGTGTTCTGCGTGATGTGGGCCTCGCCTGCCGTGATCATGAGGGCGCTCAGCACCGTCGACATCCCGAACACCGCCATGCCCAGGGCGAGGACGGCCGCCACGGCTTCCGCCGCGCCGGAAGCCGCCGGACGTACCCCGAGGGCGTAGGCGCACACGAGCAGGACCGCGACCTCCAGGGCGATGGCGGTGAAGGCGAACGCGGCGAACCCCAGCAGGTAGGGCAGGCGGCTCGCGGGCGCGACGAGCAGCGCCCCGAGCGTGCCCTCCCGCTGCTCCTGGATGAGCGCCTTGGCGACCCACAGGATGCCGTGGGTGGTGAACATGAACGCCGCCGCGCCGACGGTGATGTAGCCGAGGTAGTCCGCCGACCCGGTCGCGGCGACGAAGTCACCCGCCACCCGGCCCCCGCCGATGGCCGCGAGCCCGAGGTACGCCAGGCCGACGGTGAAGACGCCGAGCATCAGGGTGCCGACGAAGTACGACCAGGGGTAGGCGCGCCGGGTGACCGACCAGGCCTGTGGAAGGTCGACCAGGCGACGTTCACGGAAAGTGTGGGGGTGAGCATGTAAGTCTCCTTTAGGGACTGACAAGTTTCTATCAGAGACGGACACGAGCGTAAAGTGAGCCCATGGCACGGGAACTTCGCGAGCGGGACCTCCAGTGCGCGATCGCGCAGGCCGCGGCCGTCATCGGCGACTGGTGGAGCCTGCTCGTCGTGCGCGAGGTCACGCGCGGCCACCACCGCTTCGAGGAGCTGCTCGCCGAGCTGGGCATCTCGCGTAAGGTGCTCACCGAGCGGCTCGGGCACCTGGTCGAGCATGACGTCCTCAGGCGGCAGCCGTACCAGACGGGGCCCGTACGGCACGAGTACGTGCTCACCGAGACCGGATGGGCGCTCGCGCCCGTGCTGATCTCCATGCAGGACTGGGCCGACCGGTGGCTGCTGGCCGACGGCTCGCTCACCGGAAGCGCGGCCCCTGAGAGCGCCGAGGCAGGGCGGGTCCAGGCCCTGCGAGGGATGGAGATCCCCGACCCGCTCGTCCTGCCCTCGGCAGGCCCCGCGGGCGGTGACGCCGTGACCGGCTCGCCCATGGACGTGGTGGGGAGCTCTCGGGCGACCGTGCTGTTCACCTACCCGGCGACGGGGATTCCCGCGCCGCTGCCCCCCTACTGGGGGCAGGTGCCGGGCGCGGTCGGCTGCACCCTGGAGAACCGGCTGTTCCGTGACGCCGCCCCCGGCTTCGCCGCCGAAGGCGTCGCGATCCACGGCGTCAGCACCCAGCGCCCCGACGAGCAGGCCGCCTTCGCGACGGCGGAGGGCATCACGTTTCCGCTGCTCTCGGACATGGACCTGCGCATGGCGGCGGCGCTAAGGCTGCCCACGTTCCGGGCGGGCCAGGCGCTCAGACTCAAGCGCCTGATCCTGGTCGTGGATCCCGCACGGGTGATCCGTCACGTGATCTACCCGGTGCTCGACATCCCGGCCGCCGTCGCCGAGGCGCGGGAGGCGGCCGCGAAGGTCGCCGCCGGTCAGGGCTTGCGGGCCACGCCGCCCGAGCCGAGGGAACCAAAGCGTTCGACCAGGTAGGGCGGGATGAACAGGGTGCTGGGCACGGGTTCGAAGTCGCCGAAGAGGCGGGCGATCTCCTCGGCGGGCCGGGGCGTCACGGGCGTGTTCGCCCGGGAGTAGATCTGGCGCAGCCGCTCGGTGTCGCCGCCGCGCTCGCCGGTCACGGTGAGGTGCGTGATCCCCAGGTAGCTGCCCGGCGCGACCATCTCGCGCAGCCTGGCCACGTGCTCGTGCGGCTCGTCCACGAAGTGGAGCACGGCCACCATCAGCAGGCCGACCGGCCTGCTCCAGTCGACGAGCCCGGTCTGGGCGACCTTCGCGTGGATGTCCTCCGGCTTGCGGACGTCGCCGTTGACCATGGCGACGGTGGCGGTCTTCGCGAGCAGCGCCCGGCCGTGCACGCACACCACCGGGTCGTTGTCGACGTACACCGTGCGGGCGTCGGGAGCCACGGAGTGGGCCACCTGGTGGACGTTGTTCGCGGTGGGCAGGCCCGCGCCGATGTCGACGAACTGGCGGATGCCGACCTCGGCGGCCAGGTAGCGGACGACCTTGCCGAGGAACTCGCGGTTGCGCCGGACGCCGTCGCGGGACTCGGGGAACACCTTGACGATCTGCTCGGCCGCCTCACGGTCCGCGGCGAAGTTGTCCTTGCCGCCGAGCATGTAGTCGTAGATGCGGGCCGCGTTCGCCGTGTGGACGTCGACACCGCCCGGGGCCTCACCGATCACCGCGTCCTCCAGACTCGCGCCGACGCCGTCCGCACGGGCCCCCCGGATGCGTGTGGTCCAGCACCTTCGAGCGTACCGGAAAGAGTCCTTCCAAATCGGCCCAAATGCTCGGAACGTATGGCTCCGGACACCAGGAGTACGTGGACACGACGGCTCGCGATCGGAAGGGCTGAGTACCATCGGCCGTGGCGCCCCCTCGGGAGGTTTGATATCCGTATGAACCGGATGTCGCGGGGGTAGTGCCCATCTGACCTGAACGAGCGTGACGAGGAGTTCTCATGGTGCACGAGCGCGCTGGGAAGCCGGCGCAGGCGTCCGATCTGGTGGATGTGCCCCGTCTCGTGACGGCGTACTACGCCCTGCACCCCGACCCGGGCCGCCCGGAACAGCGCGTCTCCTTCGGGACCTCCGGCCATCGGGGATCGTCCCTCGTCACCGCGTTCAACGAGGAGCACATCCTCGCCACCAGCCAGGCCGTCTGCGAGTACCGGGCTCAGCAGGGCGTCGACGGGCCGCTGTTCCTCGGAGTGGACACGCACGCGCTGTCGGAGCCCGCGCGCGTCACCGCGCTGGAGGTCTTCGCCGCCAACGGCGTCACCGTGCTGATCGACAGCCGGGACGGCTACACGCCCACCCCGGCGGTGTCGCACGCCATCCTCGCCCACAACCGCGGACGCGCCACCGGCCTCGCGGACGGCGTCGTGGTGACCCCCTCGCACAACCCGCCGGGCGACGGCGGGTACAAGTACAACCCGCCGAACGGCGGCCCGGCCGAGACCGACGCCACCTCCTGGATCCAGGACCGCGCCAACGCGCTGATCGCCGGGGGGCTGAAGGAGGTCCTGCGCATCCCGTACGAGCGTGCGGTGACGGCCGAGACCACCGGCCGGTACGACTTCCTCGGCTCGTACGTGGACGACCTGCCCTCGGTGATCGACGTGGCGGCGATCCGCGGCGCCTCGGTGCGCATCGGAGCCGATCCGCTGGGCGGCGCGAGCGTGGCGTACTGGGGGGAGATCGCCGAGCGGCACGGGCTGGACCTCACCGTGGTGAACCCCCAGGTGGACCCCACCTGGCGGTTCATGACGCTCGACTGGGACGGCAAGATCCGCATGGACTGCTCCTCCCCGTACGCCATGGCCTCCCTCATCGCGAACCGGTCGGCCTTCCAGGTGTCCACCGGCAACGACGCGGACGCCGACAGGCACGGCATCGTGACCCCGGACGCCGGGCTGATGAACCCCAACCACTACCTGGCCGTCGCGATCTCCTACCTGTGGAGCCACCGCCCCGGGTGGCCGGACGGCGCCCGCGTCGGCAAGACCATGGTCAGCAGCGGCATGATCGACCGGGTGGTCGCCGACCTCGGCCGCGAGCTGTACGAGGTGCCCGTCGGGTTCAAGTGGTTCGTCGGCGGCCTGCTCGACGGGTCACTGGGCTTCGGCGGCGAGGAGAGCGCGGGCGCCTCGTTCCTCCGCCGCGACGGGTCGATCTGGACCACCGACAAGGACGGCATCATCCTGGCCCTGCTGGCGTCGGAGATCGTCGCGGTGACCGGAAAGTCGCCCAGCGAGCACTACGCCGGGCTGGTGGACAGGTTCGGCGAGCCGGCGTACGCCCGCGTCGACGCCCCCGCCACGCGGGAGGAGAAGGCGGCGCTCGCGCGGCTGTCGGCCGGGGACGTCACGGCGGGAACGCTCGCCGGGGAGCCGGTGAGCGCGGTCCAGAACTCCGCGCCGGGGAACGGCGCCCCGCTCGGCGGGATCAAGGTCTCCACGGAGAACGCCTGGTTCGCGGCCCGCCCGTCCGGCACGGAGGACGTGTACAAGATCTACGCGGAGTCGTTCAAGGGGCCGGAGCACCTGGCCCAGGTGCAGGAGGAGGCGCGCGCCCTGGTCGGCGCGACGCTCCGGCGGGCCGGCGGCCCGGCCTAGGCGGGCCGCGCGCCGGGCAGGGCCCGCGCCGCCCGGACGACGCGCTCGCTCACCGCGGTGAGCGAGCGCGGGGGGTACGGATCAGGGGAGCTTCCACTCGATGGGGCCCGCGCCCTGCTTCTCGAGGAGCTGGTTCGCCCGGCTGAACGGGTGGGTGCCGAAGAAGCCGTTGCGCGCCGAAAGCGGGCTCGGGTGCGCGGACTCGATGCACGGCACCTGTCCGAGCATCGGCTTGAGCGACCGGGCGTCGCGCCCCCAGAGGATGGCGACGAGCGGGCCGCCCCGGGCGACGAGCGCGTGGATGGCCTGCTCGGTGACCTCCTCCCAGCCCTTGCCGCGATGGGAGGCGGGCTTGCCGGGGGCCACGGTGAGCACCCTGTTGAGCAGCAGCACGCCCTGCTCGGTCCACGGGGTGAGGTCGCCGTTGCCCGGCGGGGGGTAGCCGAGGTCGGCGGAGTACTCCTTGAAGATGTTGACCAGGCTGCCGGGCAGCGGGCGCACGTCCGGGGCGACGGAGAAGCTCAGGCCGACGGGGTGGCCGGGCGTGGGGTAGGGATCCTGCCCGACGATGAGCACGCGCACCTGGTCGAGGGGCTGCTGGAACGCCCTCAGCACGTTGGCCCCCGCGGGGAGGTACTGCCTGCCCTCGGCGATCTCCTGCCGGAGGAAGTCGCCGAGCGCGGCGATGCGCTCGGCGACGGGCTCCAGGGCGGTTGCCCACCCGGATTCGACGACTTCGTTCAATGGACGACCGGTCATGTCCGGATCTTAGCCGCGCCGCCGAGCACGGCGGACGGGAACCGGCCAAGCCCCGCGCCCGGCGGAGCGGGCTCCCGGGCGCCCGCCTGCCCCCGAGAGACAGGCACCCGGGAAGATCGTCTACTTCACCGAGCCGGCGAGCAGGCCCTGGACGAAGTAGCGCTGGAAGGAGAAGAACAGCACCAGCGGGATGATCAGCGACAGGAAGGCGCCAGGCGCGAGGATGTCCACGTTGGTACCGAACTGGCGCATCTGTGACTGCAGCGCCTTGGTCATCGGCTGGGCGCCGGTGTCGGCGAAGACCAGGGCGACGAGCAGGTCGTTCCACACCCACAGGAACTGGAAGATGCCGAGCGAGGCGACCGCGGGCTTGGCCAGCGGGAACACCACCGTCGCGAAGATCTTCCACTCCGCCGCCCCGTCCATGCGCGCGGCTTCGAGCAGCTCCTTGGGGATGCCGACGAAGAAGTTGCGCAGCAGGAAGATGGCGAAGGGCAGTCCGAAGGCCACGTGGAACAACACCACACCGGGAATCGACCCAAAAATCCCGAGAAATCCGTACATCTTGGCGATGGGGATCAGGGCGATCTGGATCGGCACCACCAGCAGCGCGATGACCACCAGGAACAGCCCGTCACGCCCGGGGAACTCCATCCACGCGAACGCGTACCCCGCCATGGCCGCGATGCCGATGACCAGGACGGTCGCCGGCACCGTGATGGCCACGGTGTTCCAGAACGACGAGGTGAACCCGCTCGCCAGCAGGTTGCTGTAGTTCTCGAACGTGAGCTGCGCGGGCTTGGTGAAGAAGGTCCACCACCCGCTGGAGTTGTTGTCGGTGTCGCCACGCAGCGACACCACCAGCAGGCCGAGCGTGGGGAGCAGCCAGAACAGGGCCAGCACGATCAGGACGACCTGGACCAGCCCGCCGCCGAGCCTGTCGACGACCCGGGAGAGCACTCCCCGCTGTGGTGCGCCCGCGCTGCCGGCCGTGGCCGGCTGGGACGCGGTGAGAGTCGTCATGCCTGGTCCCTCCGGAACCGCCGAATGTTGATGGCCATGAACGGCAGCACCAGCACGAGCAGGAAGATCGCCAGTGCGCTGCCCAGCCCCTGGTTCCCGCCGCCGCCGAACGACACGCGCCACATCTCCAGCGCGATCACGTTGGCGTTGGGTTGCACCGATCCCGGGGCGATGACGAAGACCAGGTCGAAGACCTTCAACGTATTGATGATCATCGTGACGAGGACGACGAGGAGCACCGGGGAGAGCAGCGGGATGGTGATGCGGCGGAACACCTGCCATTCCGTCGCGCCGTCGATGCGGGCCGCCTCCAGCGCGTCACGCGGGATGGCTGACAGGCCCGCCGCGATCAGCACCATGGCGAACCCCGCCCACACCCAGATGAACGCGCCGATGATGGCCGGGGTGATGAGCGCGGGGCCGAGCCAGGTGACCCCGGAGAACGGCTGGGTGAAGTTCGACTGCGGCAGCCGCACCTGGTAGGAGCCCGAGGGCAGCCCGGCGAAGTGGAAGCTCCCGTCGGCGGCGGTCGTGGTGGTCGCCTTGACCGCGCCGCCGGAGACCGCCTCGACGGTCACGTCCGGCATGCCCTTCTCGTTGCCGTCCATCTGGTTGACCGTGCCGCCGCCAGGGGTGAAGTCGAGCCACACCGTGCCGGCGAGCTCGCCCGGGGCCGCGGACGCGGGCTTGGCGGCGGCGGCGCCGGCGGGAAGCGCCTCCGGCTTCATGCCGACCAGCGGGATGAGCACCTGCTGTCCGGCCTGGGCGGGCTGCCGGCTGACGACCGCGCCCTTCTCGGCCACCACCGGCGCCTGGTCGTTCTCGCGGGGCCGCGCGCCGGGGTAGCCGCTGCTCGCCGCGAACACGTCGTGCACCGAGGTGATGATGGCGTTCGCCACGCCCTTGTCGGGGTCCTGCTCGTAGACCAGCCGGAAGATGACTCCGGAGGCCAGCAGCGACACCGCCATGGGCATGAACACGATCAGCTTGAAGGCGGTGGCCCAGCGGATCCGCTCGGTCAGCACCGCGAAGATCAGGCCGAGCACCGTCACCAGGCTCGGGGCCACGACGACCCAGATCAGGTTGTTCCTGATCGTGCTCAGCGTGCCAGAGTCGCTGAAGATGGCCCCGTAGTTGCCGAGGCCGACGAAGGTGCCGCCGGTCGCGTCGTACAGGCTGCGGATGATCGAGTAGATGATCGGGTAGACCACCCAGGCCCCGAGCAGGATGAACGCCGGGAGCAGGAAGAACACGGCGATCTTGGGGGAGGGGCCGAGGTTGCCCGAGCCGCCGTAGCTGACCTTCGCCGCGGCGGGCCCGCCGGTGGCGACGTCCTCAAGGGCCGGGTGCGCGGTGCCGGCGGGCTTTTCCTGGACGGAGGTGGTGCCGCCCGTCGTCTCGGTGGTCTCGTCTGGTCCGGGGGAGGCCCCGCGGGCGACGGCGGCATCGCCGTCGCCACGCGGGGTCTGCGGGCCGTCCAACCGTTCGGTCACGGCCTTCGCCCCTACTTCTTCCAGGCCTTGGCGGCGTCAGCCTCGAGCTTCTCCTGCGTGCCCTTGATGTCCTTGGGGTTGCGCAGGAAGTCCTGGAGGTCCTTCCACTCGCCCTTGCCGTCGGTGCCGCCGAAGGCACTCGGCGCCAGGTCGGACATGTCATACCGCACCGACTCGCCGGCGGAGATGATCGTCTGCGCGAGCTGCTTGGTCAGGTCGTCCGGGTAGTTGTCGGGGGAGACGTTGCGGTTCGGCGAGAGGTAGCCGGGGTTCTTCGCCCAGACCGAGCCGCCCTCCGCGGAGGCGAGGTACTCCAGCAGGGCCATGGCTCCCTTGGAGTCCTTCATCGCCACCGCGACGTCACCGCCGAGGATGACGGGGGCGGTGTCGCCGGCCTTCGGGAACGGCATGATCTTGGCGTCCTCGCCGACCTTGGCGCCGGACTGGACGGCCGTGACGCCGACGAAGTCGGCCTCGATGACCATGGCGGCCTTCTTCTCGCCGTAGACCTGGGTGGCGCAGGTCGGGAAGTCGGTCTGCAGGGCGCCGGAGGAGCCGCCCAGCATGAACTCCTTCTTGCCGAAGATCTGGGCGATCTTCTCCAGCGCCGTGGTCACGGAGGGGTCGGTCCACGGGATCTCGTGCTTGGAGAGCTTGTCGTAGTTCTCCGGGCCCGCGGTGGACAGGTAGACGTTCTCGAACAGGTCGGTCAGCGTCCAGCCGGAGGCGCCGCAGAGGGCGAACGGGGCGGTGCCGGAGTCGGCCAGGGACTGCGCGGTCTTGCCGATCAGCTCGTCCCACGTGGTGGCGGGCTGGGTGCCCGCGTCGTCGAACGCGGGGGCGCGGTACCAGATCAGGGACTTGTGCGCGGCCTTGACCAGCACGCCGTACACCTGGCCGCTGGCCGAGCCGAGGCCCTTCCAGTACGGGGTGTAGTTCTGGTCGATCTGCGCCTGGACCTCGCTGGACAGGGGCTTGAGGGCGCCCTGGTCGGCGTACTGCTGCACGAGGCCGGGCTGCGGCAGGACCGCGACGTCCGGCGGGTTGCCGCCCTGGATGCGCGGGCCGAGGTAGGCGCCGGTGTCCTCACCCGTGGAGGCGTAGGTGACCTTGGCGCCGGTCTTCTCCTCGAAGGCCGTCAGGACCTTCTGGAAGCTCTTCTGCTCGTCGCCCGTCCACTTGGCGGCGATCTCGATCGTCGTCCCCGCCAGGGACTTGGCAGCCGGAGCGCTGCCGCTCGCCGAGGGCGTGGTGTCGCTGGACTGACCGCCGCACGCGGCGGCCGCGAGCATGAGCCCGGCCGCCACCGCAGTCGTCTTGACACGCATGGTGCTACCTCCTGTTGAAGGCCCCGAAATGAAGGATGAGTTTTTGGGATGAGGTGATTCGGGATGATGGGCGGGGGGATCGCCCTCGCCTATTGGGTGCGGATGATCTCGCTGAGTTCCTGCTTCAGGGAGGCGACGGTCTCGTCGCTCGGTTTCCTGAGATTGAGCGCGTCGGAGACGGCACTCGAGATAACCAGGCTGACCTGGTCGTATTTGGAGCTGACCGGTCTCGGCCGGGCAGACATGATGCTCTGCTTGAGCACCGGGAGATATGGATAACTCTTGATGAGGGCCGGGTCGTCGTACAGCTCCGACCACACAGGGGGGAAGGAGCCGTCGGTGAGCACGCTTCGCTCGTTCTCCAGGCCCGTGAAGTAGCGGATGAACTCCAGCGCCGACTTCTGGTGCTTGGAGTACGCGCTTATGGCGAGGTTCAGGCCGCCGAGCGTGCTGGACCCGGGCCCGTTGAGGCCGGGCAGCCGCGTCACCGCGAACTTGCCCGCGATGGCCGACCGCGTGGCCGGGCCGTACGCGTGCGGCCAGTTGCGGGCGAACAGCAGCTCGCCCTGCTGGAACGCCAGGCGCGACTCCTCCTCCTTGAAGGTGAGCGCGTCCTGCGGGATCCAGCCCTGGCGCACGCCGTCGACCAGGAAGTCGAGCCCGGTCCTCGCGCTGCCGAGGTCGAGGGTGACCCTGGTGCCGTCCGGGCTGAGGATCTGGCCGCCCGCGGACTGCACGGCCTCCGCGAAGTTGACGGTCAGGCCCTCGTAAGGGAGGAACTGGCCGGCGTAGCCGTCCAGCTTGTACTTCTTGCCGAGGCGGGTGGCCTGGTCGCGCAGCTCGGCCCAGGTCTTGGGCGGCTTGAGGTGCTCGGCATCCAGGATGTCCTTGCGGTAGTAAAGGAGCCCCGCGTTGCTGGTGTACGGCACCGCGTAGAGCTTGCCCTGGTAGAGAGCCGTGTCCACGACCGGCTGCAGGAACTTGTCGAGCGGGAACATGCTCCGGTCGAGGGGCACGATCCACCCGGCGTCGGCGAACTCCGCCGTCCAGACGACGTCCAGGCCGAGCACGTCGTAGCGCTCGCTCCTGGCCTGCAGGTTGGCGACCATCTGCGCGCGCTGCTCGTCCGCGGCCTCGGGGAGCTCCAGGAGGGTGACCTGCTCCCTGGGGTGCGCGCGGTTCCATCGGTCGATCAGCGGCTGCATGTAGCCGGTCGTGTCACGCCCGGTGGCGAAGGTCATCGGACCTGTTCCGTCCGTGCCCGCGCTCTGGACCTCCGCGCGCTCGCCGAGCCCCGCGCAGCCGCCGAGCAGCAGCGCCGCCAGCAGTAGGGGGGCCAGACGTCGCACGTGTCCTCCGGATGTTGATTGGGTTACATGCGTGTTATGTAGATGCATGCATGTTATGCATAGCGATAATGTGAACGTCAACGGATCAGCCCGTAACACTCAGGTAACGTGAAGCCCGAGGGAGGTGGGGCGTGCGGCTCCATTTGCTGGCGCTCCTGTCGAAGGAACCTGCCCACGGGTATGAGCTGAAACAGGCTCTCGAGCAGCTCTTCGGCTCCGCGTACCCCTCCCCCAACATCGGGCAGATCTACGTCACGCTCGGCAGGCTGGAGAAGGACGGCCTGGTCCGCAGCGTCGACGTCGAGCAGTCCAACCGCCCGAACAAGAAGGTCTACTACTGCACGGCACAGGGCCGTGAGGCCCTCGACGAGTGGGTCGACTCGCCCACCGAGGGGCCGAGGGTGCGGGACGAGTTCTTCATGAAGCTCGTGCTGGCGCCGCTGACCGGCATCGCCGACCGCATGGCGCTGATCAACCGGCAGCGCCGGCATTATCTCGCTATCATGCGCGATCTGGTAGAACTCGCCCAGCAGACCGACCGGGAGAACCTCCCCGCGCAGCTGCTGATCGAAGGTGCCATGCTCCATCTCCAAGCGGACCTGGACTGGCTCGAACGCTGCCAGGAGGACCTGGCCTGACTTGAGTGAACCTGCGGGTGAGGGCAAGGGCGCCCTCACGCCGCGTGAGCGGAGCGAGCGCCATGAAGACGGAACGACCCCAGTGACCGCGCCGAGTGCCATCCAGACGGTGAACCTGGTGAAGATCTACCAGACCGGCGGCCTGCCCGTGCCCGCGGTGCGCGGCATCGATCTGCGGGTCGAGCCAGGGGAGTTCGTGGCCATCATGGGCCCGTCCGGCTCGGGCAAGTCCACGCTCGTCCACATGCTCGGCGGCCTCGACACGCGCACGAGCGGCGAGATCTGGGTGGAGGGCAGGCGCGCGGACACCCTCAACGAGAGCGCGTGGGCGATCCTGCGCCGCCAGAAGATCGGCTTCGTCTTCCAGTTCTTCAACCTGGTCGACAACATGACCGCCGCCGACAATGTCGAGCTTCCCGCGCTGCTGGGCGGCGCGTCCCCCAAGCACGCGCGCGAGCGCAGGGAGTACCTCCTCGGCGAGCTCGGGCTGGCCGACAAGGCCGACACCGCCCCCGCGCAGCTCTCCGGCGGCGAGCAGCAGCGGGTCGCGCTGGCCAGGGCGCTCGCCAACCACCCCCAGGTGCTGCTGGCGGACGAGCCCACCGGCAACCTCGACAGCCGCAACACCCGCGACGTGCTCCGCCTCATCGGAGAGGTGCACAGGCAGGGCCAGACGATCGTCATGGTCACCCACGACGCCCGGGTGGCGGGGCTGGCCGACCGGGTGGTGACCCTCCTCGACGGCCAGATCGTCGACGACGGAGCCGTCGGCCACACCCGCCGCCGCCCCAAAGGCGGCGCGGGCGACGTGGTCGAGCTGCGGGGATAGCGCGCGATGAGACACCGCAGGGGCCGGCCGGCGCACGGGGACGGGGCCCGATGAGCCACAGCACGACCAGGGCCGAGTTCCGCTGGATCCGCGCCGACCTGCGGGCCAGACGGGCCCAGGCGCTGCTCACGGTGCTCGCGGTCACCGGCATCGTCAGCGCGCTCATCACCGCGGCCACCCTCCTTGAGGACGGCACCAACCCCTGGCGGGGCCTGTTCGAGCGGGGCAACGGCGCCCACGTGTGGATCCACACCAAGGACGCGCCCGACCCCGCGACGCTCAGGGCCCTCGACGGCGTCACCGACGTCGCCGGGCCGTACCGCAGTGCCCCCGCGACCCTGGCCCAGGGTGGGAAGAAGACCCCGGTCGCGCTGCAGGAGATGGCGCCCGTGCTTCCCGCCGTGGGCCGTCCCCTCGTGCGCGAGGGCCGCTGGCTCGACCCGGGCGAGCCGGAGGGCGTGGTCGTGGAGCGGTCGTTCGCCCAGGCCACGGGCCTGCGCCCCGGCGGATCGTTCTCGGTCATCGGCCTCAACGGCGCTACGCACGCGCTCACGGTGGTCGGGCTCGCCGAGAGCGGCGACCAGGGCTTCTACCCCGAGTGGACCCCCGGCCTCGCCTGGACGCTCGCCGGCACCCTCGACCAGGTCGAGCCCGCGCTCGGCCGCAGCGAGTCGGTGACCGGGCTGCGGCTGGCCGACCCCGAGGCCACCTCACTGATCGTCCAGCGCACGATCACCAAGCTCGCGGGCCAGGTGCAGCGGGTGTCCACCTGGCGCGAGGTCCAGGCCTCCATGGCCCTGGACAACCGGCTGCTCGGGGTGCTGCTCGCGCTCTTCGGCGTCGCCGGACTCGTGGCCGCGGCCCTCGCCATCGCCAACGCGACCGGCGGCCGGGTGCTCACTCAGCAGCGTGACATCGCCACGCTGAAGTCCCTGGGCTTCACCCGGCGCCAGGTCGTCCGCATGCTGCTCGCCGAGCACGGCACCCTCGGCCTCGCCGGCATCGCGCTCGGGGTGGTCTGCGGGCGGCTGATCACGGTGTACGCGCTGGCGGAGACCGTCGTGGTCCCGCTCTCCTCGGCGCCGCTGCTGGCCATCGCCCTCGGCACCGCCCTGGTGGTCCTGGTCGCCGTCTGGCTGCCCGCGTGGCGCGGCGGCCGCACGCCGCCGATCCCCGCGGCCCCGGCCGCGCCGCCCCGGGGCCACCTGTCGCGCATGGCCCGCCTGGCCCTTCTCGTACGGCTGCCGCCCGCGCTCGTGCTCGGGGCCAGGGACGCCTTCACGCGCAGGCTCCCGGCCCTGCTGACGTCGTTCGGCCTCGCGATCCCGATGATGATGATCACCATCGGCCTGGGCTGCTGGGCCTCGCTGGACGCCTTCAGGAGCCATCCTGAGCAGGTCGGCCAGGCCGCCGCGCTGACCGTACGCCAGGGGCGCCTCACCTCCGAGGAGGCCAACCGGCTGGCGCTCGCCGACGCCGACGTGGTGGCCTCCTACCCCGGGGCGGAGGTGGACGCGCTGGTCCCCGGGCAGACCCGCACCGTGCGCACCAGGGCGATCGGCACCATCACCGACCCCTATCCCTTCTCGGTCGTCGAGGGGCGCCCGTACCGCGACCGCGGCGAGGCCGTGGCGGGCCAGGGCCTGCTCGACCTGCTGAACGTGCGCATCGGCGACCGCACCCGGCTCACGATCGGCGGCACGCCGCTGATCGTCCGCATCGTCGGGCGCGTCCTGGAGCCCGAGCAGGACGGCGAGGTGCTCTCTGTGGCGCTGGACAGCCTCGCCCCGAAGGACGCCCTCCCGCCGCAGTTCTACGGCCTCGCGCTGCGCCAGGGAGCCGACCCGGCGGTGGTGCGGTCGCGGCTCCAGGCGCAGTCGCTGGAGGTGTCCCAGGTGGTGAACCCGGCGGACCGGCTCTCGGTCATCAGGCCGATCATCGTCGCGCTGGTCGTGGTGCTGGCCCTGCTGGGACTGGCCAACCTGCTCACCGCGAGCGCGCTGGGGCTGCGCGACCACGCGCTCGACCTCGCCGTGCTCAAGGCCATGGGGCTCACCCCGCGCCAGGTCATGGCCACCCTGGTGACCGGCACGGGGCTACTCGCGGTGCTCGGCGTCGGCGCGGGCGCGGTGGCGGGGGCTCTGGTGTCGTCGGGACTGATCGACCTTCAGGGAGCCTCCAGCGGCATCGGCGCGGGCATCGGCCGCTCGCCCGCCCCCCTGACCCTGCTCATCGCGGTCGTGACGGTCGTCGGCGCGGCTCTGCTGGTCGCGCTGATCCCCGCCCGCAGGGCCGCCAGAGCGCGCGTCCCGGTGACCCCCCGCTGAGGGTCACCGGGACGCGGGTGCCTCAGCGCTCGGTGAGCGAGAACCAGTAGAAGCCGTGCCCCGGCAGGGTGAGCAGGTAGGGAAGCTCGCCGATCACGGGGAAGGCCACGTCGCCCCGGCACTCCACCGGGGTCATGCCCGCGAACCGCCGCAGGTCAAGCTCCACCGGCTGGGGGTGCTTGGAGAGGTTGTTGACGCACAGCATGCGGTCGCCGCCCTCTTCCCTGACGAACGCCAGCACGCTGTAGTTCGGCGACCACAGCTCGGTGTAGGCGCCTGTGCCGAACACCGGGTGCTGCCTCCGCACCTCCAGCATCTTCTTGGTGAAGTGCAGCAGCGACGAGCCGCTCTTCATCTGGGCCTCGACGTTGACGGCCTGGTAGCCGTAGATCGGGTCCATGATGGCCGGCAGGTAGAGACGGCCGGGGTCGCCGCTGGAGAAGCCGGCGTTGCGGTCGGGGCTCCACTGCATCGGCGTGCGCACCGAGTCGCGGTCCTCCAGCCAGATGTTGTCGCCCATGCCGATCTCGTCGCCGTAGTACATGATCGGGGAGCCCGGCATGGACAGCAGCAGCGCGGTGAACAGCTCGATCTGGTCGCGGTCGTTCTCCAGCAGCGGGGCGAGCCTGCGCCGGATGCCGAGGTAGGCCCGCATGCGCGGGTCCTTGGCGTACTCCGCGTGCATGTAGTCGCGCTCTTCCTCGGTGACCGTCTCGAGCGTCAGCTCGTCGTGGTTGCGAAGGAAGATGCCCCACTGGGCGCTCTCGGGGAGCTTGGGGGTGCGGGACATGATCTCCGAGATCGGCTCCCGCGACTGCCGGCGCACCGCCATGAAGATGCGCGGCATGAGCGGGAAGTGGAACGCCATGTGGCACTCGTCGCCGCCCGTGGTGGCGTCGCCGAAGTACTCCACGACGTCCTCGGGCCAGCCGTTGGCCTCGGCGAGCAGCACCCGGTCGGGGTACAGGCGGTCGACCTCGGCCCTGACCCGCTTGAGGTAGGCGTGGGTCTCCGGCAGGCCGGAGCAGGCGGTGCCCTCGCGCTCGAAGAGGTACGGCACGGCGTCCAGGCGGAAGCCGTCGATGCCCAGGTCGAGCCAGAACCTCAAAACCTCAAGCATGGCGTCCTGAACGGCCGGGTTCTCGTAGTTCAGGTCGGGCTGGTGGTGGAAGAACCTGTGCCAGTAGTACTGGCCGCGCACCGGGTCGTAGGTCCAGTTGGACTCTTCGGCGCCGACGAAGATGATGGGCGCGTCCGGGTATCGCGTCGGGTCGTCCGACCACACGTAGAAGTCCCCGTACGGCCCGGTGGGGTCGTGCCGGGAGGCCTGGAACCACGGGTGCCGGTCGCTTGTGTGATTCATCACAAGGTCGGTGATGATGCGGATGCCCCGCTGGTGTGCCTGCTCGATCAGCTGCACGAAGTCCCCGAGATCGCCGAACTCCTGGAGGATCTTCATGTAGTCGGCGATGTCGTAACCGCCGTCGCGCAGCGGCGACTCGTACAGCGGGAGCAGCCACAGGCAGTCCACGCCGAGCCACTGCAGGTAGTCGAGCTTCTCGATCAAACCTCGCAGGTCGCCGGTTCCGTCGCCGTTGGAGTCACGGAAGCCGCGCACCAGCACTTCGTAGAAGACGGCTCTCTTGTACCACCGGGGGTCGGAGGAGATGAAGTCTTCGGAAACTGAGTCCGGGCATGGTGAAGCGCTCATAGATATGGCTCGCATCAAGAGAGTAGGGCGGTGCAACACAAGGGGGCTCGCGCCGTCGGAGCCGTCATCCCTGCGGCTCCCGCCCGACGCCGGCACCGAAGGGGTGGCTCGGTGCGCAGCGTGTTTCGGCGCTGTTTCGCGGAAGACTAGCAGGCCATAAGGGTCATCCGAAGACGATCAGCCAGGGCGGCCCAGCGTGCCAACCGCGTAATCGGTCACACTCCCGAGACCACCCACGTAACGCCCCGCGCACCCTCCGTGTCTCCGCAGGTCGGAGGGTGGTTCGCGGACGGATTGTGAAGCGGTTCACGAGGTGCCGGACCACGGTGGCGTGAGGTCGCCGAGCACGTCCTCGTAGTCGGTCAGCCAGGAGCCGAAAAGCACGAGCCCGCGCAGCCAGAAACGGGAGTTCCACGAGCCGAAGGCGGTCAGCGCGTCCGGCCCTCCGGCGATCACGTCGAGCATCTGCTCCGACATCAGGCCACGGACCGTCGCCGCCTTCAGCAGCATCCGGTGGTTCCACTCGCGCGCGGCCGGGCCGTTCGAGCGGAGCGGCACGCGGCGGTGCGGCAGCGCGCCGTTGGTGGACGGGAGGGCGGCCACGCGCGGGTTCGCGGCCCGGAGGATCTCGCGGTAGAACTTCCCGCCCTCCTTGCGGTCCACGGGCACCGACAGCGTGGCGTCGAAGAAGTCCGGATACAGGAACGGGAAGACCGGCGTGGCCTCCGGGCCGACGAGGTTCACCGGGGAGCGGGCGATGCCCCTGGCCGTACGGGTGTGCAGCACGCTCAGCGGGAGCTCCGACCTGTGGCCGCGCAGCATCGAGGTCGCCTGGGAGAAGGCCGCGCCGACCCGGTCGTCCACGAACGCGAGCGCGGGCGCGGACAGCATCGGCAGGTGCGGCTCCCCGGTCGCGAGGGCGGCGAGCAGGGCCGCCTGCCGGTCGGCGGAGGATCCCGCGTCCACCGCGTCCGCGGTGATCAGGAAGTTCTTCATCAGCGGCCCGCCCGCCAGGCCGTCCACGACCGCCCGTCCCGCCTTGTGGACCTCGCGGGCGAAGGGGGAGTACCACGCGTGGTGGCTGGTCAGGTACTCCAGCCTGCGTGCCGCCCACCGCGCCTCGTCGGGGTACGCCGCCGGGTCCTGCGGGACGATCCGGTGGGAGATGCCCAGCTCGCGGGTGACGTACCGGGCGAAGTCGATGTCGTTGTCCAGGCCGTCGTCCGGGCTGGTCGTCCACGACTCGACGTCCATCTTGCGGGCCGTCGCCACCGAGGCCAGCAGCCGCGAGTCGTACCCGCCGCTCACCGGCACCAGCAGCGGCCGGTCGTCGAAGGGCTTGAGCGCCTCGTGCAGCAGCGCGACGATGTCACCGGCCGTGACACCCCGGTCGAACGGCTCCTCACGCACCCAGCGGGGGGTGCGCTTCTCGACGGTGATCCTGCGGGCCGGGCGTGACCAGACGAGGGCGGTCGAGCCGGGCAGCCGCCTGACCTCCCGGTAGGGCGTGTCCTCCAGCAGCGGGTAGGTCAGCTTGAGTATGGCGGCCCAGGCGTCCCAGTTGACCTCGTACGGCCGGCGCGCGAGCGCCAGCAGCGGCTCGATGCCGCCCGCGAAGTAGATCGCGTCGCCGTCCGCCAGGTAGTAGACGTCGATCAGCCCGAACGCGCCCGTGTGCAGGGTGACGGCGTCCGGCTCGTCGATCAGCCCGGGGGTCTCCCAGGTCTCGCCCGCCGCCCACCAGGACATCGCCCCCGCCGGCCCCCGCTCCGCCCAGGCGAAGCGACCGGCGTCCTCGCCGTACGAGGACAGGGGCGAGGAGCTCAGCAGCGCCGCGTCCTGCGCCCGGTGGACCTCTCGCACCGGGGGGCCCGCGTCGCGGAGCAGTTCCAGTCTGGCCGGGTCGTAGGCCCCGATCGCGCCGCAGACGTACGGCCGCGCCGCGTACTCCGGCCACATCCCCTTGCGCACTGGATCTCCCCCCTCGGCGAATACCTGCCGAGTGTACGGACTTGTCGTGGTTCGAGATGGTCGACCCAGATCTGCGATTATTCTTGCTCGACGTCTGGGGACACGGTGATGGCATGAGTGAAGAGTTGGAGAGCACCCGGTCGGCTCTCGAAGCGGCCGTGGCGGCGGCTTCAGGCGCCGCCGAGCTCACCCGCCTGCTGGCCGACTACCAGGAACGGCTCGCGAGGGCGGCCGTGTCGGAGGCGGAGGCCGTCACCCGCATGCGGGAGGCGGAGGCCCGACTGAAGGCCGCAGAGAGGCAGGCGGCGCAGCTCGCGAAGAACCTCGCCGAGCAGCGCTACCAGACCGAGGTCGCCCAGTGGCGGCTGGAGTCCGTGCAGGCCAGCCGGTGGTCCAAGCTGGGCGACGCCATCCACACCAAGAACCCCGGCGAGGTCGCCCGCACCCTCCGCACCCCGATCAGCAAGCGCTCGGCGCCGAAGCGCTCGGACTTCTCGCCGGTGCCCCCGGCCGCCGAGGTCCCGCCCGTGGCGCCCGTCGTCCCCGAGACGGCGGGACCGGCGGCGTCCACGGCCATGGCCGAGGGCTTCGTGGTCCCCAAGGGGCCCCTGGCGCGGCCGTACCTCACCGTGGCCGCCATCGTCGACCGGCAGTCCGAGGCCCTGTTCCGCTACGAATGGCGCCAGGTCACCAACTTCGGCCCCGACAACTGGCGGGCGATGCTGGACGAGCACCGTCCCCACCTGCTGTTCGTGGAGTCCGTACGGCCCGGACCCCGGCAGGGCAACGGCGGGCGGTGGCTGGAGGAGCTCGCCGGACGGTCCCGCGGCCTGCGCGACCTGGTCGAGGAGTGCGCCCGCAGGGGCATCCGGACGATGTTCTGGCACTCCGGCGGCCCGATCTCCACCAGCGTGCCCATGGCCTCGCTCTTCGATCACGTGCTGGCGACCTCGGAGGCCAGGGCGCGCGAGTGGCGGGCCGCGCTGCGCCACGACCGCATCGGAGTCCTCCCACACGCCGTCCAGCCCCGCGTCCACAACCTCATCCCCGCGGGCCCCGTACCCACCGCCCCCGGAACAGAGCCCGGGAACGGTGCCGGCCCAGGGGGCGGGGTCATCGCCAACGGGGCCATTGCCGACGGACGGGCCGGTGTAGGACTGCTCGGGACGGCCGTCCAGGGCGACCCGCCGCCCGGCGCCGGATGGCGGCCGCTGATCACCGACAAGGCCACCTACGACGACCTGCTGACCGCCTATCGCTCGGTCTCGATGGTGCTCGCCGGACCGGACGCCGACGCGCGCACCGTGGAGGAGCTGTACGCCTGCGGCACCCCGATCATGCAGCTCGCCGCCCCCGTCGCCGGAGACGAGGCCTCGCTGCGGCGGGCCGTGGACTCGATCGGCGAGTACCTGGCGGCCGACCTCCAATGCGCGTCGGAAGCCCACGTGGCCTGGCGCGCCACGATGCCGGTCACCCCGCTGCTCGACCCGCTGCTCGACGTCGCGGGCCTGCCCTCGGTGCGGAACTCCGCCACGATCACGGCCGTCACGGCGGTCACGAGTGCCATGGAACTCGACCACCTGCTCGCCCAGCTCCGCGGGCAGGCCCACGCTCCCGGCCAGCTCGTGATCGTCGCCGAGGGGCTGGACGCCGCCGTCGTCGAGAAGGCCGCGCGAGCGGTGCACGGGGGCGACGTGGTCGTACGCGAGGCCGGCGCGCCGGTGACCCGGGGCGCCGCGCTCGACCGGGCGCTCCGGCTGGCCGACGGAGATCTGGTCGCCGTCCTGGACCCCCGCGACCTGTACGGCGAGCACTACCTGGCCGACCTGGTGCGGTACTTCTCGGCCGTGGAGGCCGAGATCCTCGGCAAGGCCTCGTTCTACGCGCACATCCAGGGCACCGGGGCGACACTGCTGCGCCAGCCCGGCGCAGAGCAGCGCTTCCTGCCCGAGCTCGGGGGCGGAACGCTGCTCGGCCGCCGCCAGACCCTGGTCGACCTGGGCATCGCCGACGTGTCGGAGGAGTGGGACGACGTGCTGATGCGCCAGTGCCGCACCGACGGCATCCGCGTCTACTCGGCCGACCGCTACTCCTACGTCTGCCGCCGCCCCTCCACCGAGGCTCGCCTCCTGTCCTCCTCCCACCTGCACGGCTACACCCCCGCCGAACCCCTCGCCATGATCTGACCCCCACCTCCGGTGCATTTGACCTGCTGGAGTTGTCAGGTCACGCGTAGTGAACCGTCTGCGTTGAAGTCGAAGGCGCCGTGGGCGACCTCCCACAGGTACCCGTCCGGGTCCGAGAAGTATCCGGAGTATCCGCCCCAGGAGGTGTCCGCGGCCGGTTTGACGATCTCCGCCCCCGCGGCTGCCGCCAGCGCGAGCACCTCGTCGACCTGGTGCTTCTCGCGGACGTTGTGCGCCAGCGTGATCCCGGTGAATCTTGAGCGCGGCATGTCCCAGCCAGGTCCGACGTCCTCGGCGAGCTGGTCGTACGGGAAGAGCGCGAGCGTGACCCCTGAGGTCTGGAAGAACACGATGCCGTCCTCCGGGGTGCGCGACGTCGGTAACCCGAGCCCGTCCTTGTAGAACCGGTACGAGCGAGCTAGATCGGTCACGCCCAGGGTGATCAACGAGACACGAGGTTCCATGGCGGCAGTATGCCGAGTCCCTCCGACAGAACCTCGCCTCCCGAGCGCGCCGGTCAGGACTTCGGCGCGTTGTCAGTGTGAGCCGTGGAGGCCGCTGGCGATGAACATCGCGGCGAGCAGAGCGAAGAGGTATGCCTGCAGGAACTGGATGAACATCTCGAACGCGGTCATCAGGATCGTCATCAGCACGCCGAGCACGCCGACGCCCGCACCGAGCGGGCTGAGGTTCTCGAACAGGAACCAGAAGCCGACCGAGCTGAAGAAGGCCAAAATCATGTGACCGGCGAACATGTTTGCGAACACCCGGATGAAATGCGTGAACAGCGAGTTGATGAAGGTCTCGGCGAGGATCAGCGGGGCGTAGAGCCCGTACGCCCAGCCCGGTAGGCCGGGTAGGTACACGATTCCTTTCAGGTAGCCGCGCACGCCGTGGTGCTTGACGCCCATGTAGAGCTTGATGCCGTACACGTTGATCGCCAGCACGAGGGGGAAGGCGATGTGCGCGGCCACGGGGAATTGGATGAGGGGAATGACGCCCATAAGGTTCCAGACCAGTACGGTCAGGAAAACGGTGAGCAGGAGACCCATCCACCGGTCGGCGTCCTTGCCGAGGTTGGGCTTGGCCACCTGTTCGCGCACGAACATGTAGGCGTACTCGCCGATGCTCTGCCAGCCTCGCGGCACGATCTTCGGTTTGGCGAACGCGGCCCAGCACACGGCGATGATGACGACCGAGCTGAGCATGGCGATCAGTACCGGCTTGGTGAGCCATTCCGGCCCGCCGGGGAAGATCGGGGAGAAGTGGAGGAGTTCGAGTCCTGGGGCTTCGAATGTGCCAGGAGAGGTGATCAGGATCGTCGTCCGCACGGCGGTCCCTTCTGGGTTATCTACGCTGGAAAATCATCCTAACGACATATATTGGATAGCCTTTATTGTGGGTTTCGTCCGTCAATGACAATGCAATCCGGGAAAGCCGTATCCGGTGCGGCTACCGGTACGTCATGCCCGATCCAGCCGGTACCGCTCGATGATCGGTCACCTCGCCGCCGGAGGAAGCACCGTAGCGTGGGCCCTGTGGTCGTCAGGCACGCCGAGGGGGTGAACGTGGAGAGGCTGCGCGCCATCCTCGGCTCGTCTCCCGTCCCGCGGGGGTCGTGGGAGCGGGAAGCGGCGTACGTCTCGACGGCGGCGCTGAGGCGGGCGGGCGCGCCGGCGCGCGAGGTCGCCGAGGAGCTGGCGGTACGGCTTCGCGCCGAGCCGGGAGTGCGGGCGGTCCACGTGCGGCCGAACGGCTTCCTGGTGATCGAGGTGGCCGAGCCGGGCGAGATCGTCCGCGAGATCCTGGCCGAGCCCGCCGAGCCCGCCGAGCCCGCCGTGTCCGCTGAGCCCGCCGTGCCCGCCGAGACTGCGCCGGCGCTTCGTGACCGGGCGGAGGCGCCGTGGCCGGACGCGCCGCGCACGTGGGGCAACCCCGGATTCGCCGTGAGGTACGCCTACGTGCGGGCGGGAGCCGTCGAGCGGTGGTGCCGCGACCTCGGCATGGACGTCCAGATCTTCCGGCCCGAGTTGCTCGGCGATCCCCGCGACCGGGCGGTGCTGAGGGTGCTGGCCGAGGCGCCGAGCAGGCGGGAGGGGCAGGACGCGGGCCGGGTGGCGTATCTGGAGCGGCTGGCCGGGGCCTACCACGACGCGTTCGAGCACGTCCCGGCGATCCCGAAGGGCGACGAGGCGCCGACCGGCGCTCATGCGGCCCGCGTCTGGTTGGCGCGAGCGGTCCGGAAGGTCCTGGGGGAGGGGTTGACAGAACTGGGGGAGACCCCTCCCGAGAAAATATGACAAAAACGGGCAGAAAGCCGGAAGTGGTACGCCTGGCGGCCTGCCGTTCTGGAGATCTTCCACCTCGTTGTCTCGCTGGTTGAGCATCGGGCGCGGTGGGATCACGGGGTCGGATAGCCTCATGCGGGTGAGTCGATTCGCCCATCCCGCCGGTGACCGGCACGCGGAGGTGCTGCCCGAGGAGCGTCCTCCGCAGGCCCCCGCCGACCTCAACACGCTCGTCCCCACCATCTGGCCGCGGATGTCCGGCCGTGTGGACGGCGCGATCACGATCGCCGGCGTGGACGTCCGCGATCTCGCCCGAGAGTACGGCACCCCTCTGTACGTGGTCGACGAGGACGACTTCCGTTCCCGCTGCCGCGACTACAAGGCCGCCTTCCAGGGTGACGACGTCTATTACGCGGGCAAGGCGTTCCTGTGCAAGGAGGTCGCCCGCTGGGTCGACCAGGAGGGCCTCGGGCTCGACGTCTGCAGCGGCGGCGAGCTCGCCGTCGCGCTGAGCGTCGGCTTCCCGCCCGAGCGCATCGCCCTGCACGGCAACAACAAGTCGTACGCCGAGCTCGAAAGGGCGCTGCGGGCAGGGGTCGGCCACATCGTCGTCGACTCCTTCGACGAGATCGCCCGCGTCGGCTACCTCGCGGAAGAGCTGGGCGTGCGGCCCAAGATCCAGATCCGGGTCACCACCGGCGTCGAGGCGCACACGCACGAGTTCATCGCGACGGCCCATGACGACCAGAAGTTCGGCCTCTCGCTCAACAGCGGCGCGGCGGCCGAGGCCGTGCGCCGCATCCTGGCCCTGCCCCAGCTGGAGCTGGTCGGCCTGCACTCCCACATCGGGTCCCAGATCTTCGACACGGCGGGCTTCGAGGTCGCCGCCCGGCGCCTCGCGGTGCTGCTGACGCAGATCAAGCGGGAGCACGGCGTCTTCCTGCCCGAGCTCGACCTCGGCGGCGGCTACGGCATCGCCTACGTCGAGGGCGACGACGCGCCCGACATCAAGGTGATCGCCGACAGCCTCCGCGAGATCGTCTCCAGGGTCTGCGAGGACGCCGGTCTTCCCGTGCCCCGGCTCACGGTCGAGCCCGGGCGGGCCATCGCCGGCCCCGGCGGCGTGACCCTCTACGAGGTCGGCACGGTCAAGGACGTCGAAGGCCTCCGGTCGTACGTCAGCGTCGACGGCGGCATGAGCGACAACCTCCGCACCGCGCTGTACGGGGCCGACTACACCTGCGTGCTGGCGTCCCGCACCAGCGACGCCCATCCCGTGCTGTCCCGGGTGGTCGGAAAGCACTGCGAGAGCGGTGACATCGTGGTCCGCGACGTGTGGCTGCCGAGGGACATCGCGGCGGGCGACCTGCTCGCCGTCCCGGCCACGGGGGCCTACTGCCGGTCGCTGGCGCACAACTACAACTACCTCCCGAGGCCCGCGGTGGTCGCGGTGAGGGACGGCGTGCCGCGCGTGATCGTGCGCAGGGAGACCGAGGACGACCTGTTGAGGGGGCAAGCGTGAAACCCGTCGAACCCGAAGGGCCTCAGGGCACTCAGGAGTCCCCCGAGCCGGCCTCCGACAGGCGCGGAAGGCATGAGAAGCCCGGCGGGGCCGGCAAGCCGCTGAAGGTCGCGCTGCTCGGCTGCGGAGTCGTCGGCTCGCAGGTCGTGCGGCTCCTGCACGAGCAGGCCGATGACCTCGCCGCCCGCATCGGCGCCCCGCTGGAGCTCGCCGGGGTGGCGGTCAGGCGCCTCGGCCGCAAGCGTGACAGCGACGTGGACCCCGCTCTGCTGACCACCGACGCCGAGGCCCTGGTGACCAGGGACGACGTCGACATCGTGGTGGAGGTGATCGGCGGCATCGAGCCGGCCAGGTCGCTCATCCTGGCCGCCATGTCCACGGGCAAGTCGATCGTCACCGCCAACAAGGCCCTGCTCGCCGAGGACGGCGCCACGGTTCACGGCTCCGCCAAGGAGAACGGCGTCGACCTGTACTTCGAGGCCAGCGTGGCCGGGGCGATCCCGCTGCTCCGGCCGCTGCGCGAGTCCCTGGCGGGCGACCGCGTCCACCGCGTGCTCGGCATCGTCAACGGCACCACCAACTACATCCTCGACAAGATGGACACCTCGGGCGCCTCGTTCACCGACGCGCTGGACGAGGCCCAGTCCCTCGGGTACGCCGAGGCCGACCCGACGGCCGACGTCGAGGGCTTCGACGCCGCCGCCAAGGCGGCGATCCTCGCGGGGCTGGCCTTCCACAGCCGGGTGACGGCCGCCGACGTGCACCGCGAGGGCATCACCGAGATCACCGCCACCGACGTGTCCAGCGCCAAGGCCATGGGGTACGTCATCAAGCTGCTGGCCATCTGCGCCAGGTCCGACGACGGCCGCTCGGTCGGCGTCCGCGTCCACCCGGCGATGATCCCGAGGAGCCACCCGCTGGCCGGGGTCCGCGAGGCGTACAACGCGGTGTTCGTCGAGGCCGAGTCCGCCGGGCAGCTGATGTTCTACGGCAAGGGCGCCGGCGGGGCCCCCACCGCTTCGGCGGTGCTGGGCGACCTGGTGGCCGTGGCGCGCAACCGCATCGCGGGCACCCACGGGCCCCAGGAGTCCACCTACGCCGACCTGCCCGTGCATCCGATGGGCGAGACGATCACGCGCTACCACGTGTCCCTGGACGTCGCCGACAAGCCGGGCGTGCTGGCCACGGTCGCCGACATCTTCGCCAAGCACGACGTGTCGATCCAGACCGTGCGCCAGGAGGGCCACGGCGACGACGCCCAGCTCGTGCTCGTCACCCACAGGGCCCACGACGCCGCGCTGTCCGCGACAATAGATGACCTCCGCGAGCTCGACATCGTCAGAGGCGTGACCAGCGTGATGCGCGTCGAGGGCGACGACACGCGCTGACCCTGCTCCGGGCTCGGGTGAAGGTCTCGACGGCGGGCCTGGGTGACTGCCGTCTTCCCCCGCCCCCGCGGGGCTCGAATGAGAGGTGGCGCGTTGGGAGAGGGCGATCCCACACCGCTCGGCTACGTGCGCACTCCGTCGGCGGGCGCGGCCGACCTGGCCTTCGAGGACGGGCGGCCCCGGCTCGCCGGTGAGGCCGCGAACCTCCCCCTGAGCGCGGCCGACATCGTACGGCTCCGTCCCTTCGACGGGTTGCGCGTCCGCTGGCCGCACGGCCGGGCGGGTGTGCTGGAGACGATCCTCGGCCTGGCCTTGGCCGGGGTCCCGGTGTACGCCGACGACGTGCCCGCCTGGGTCGAGGAGGCCGATGCCGGGCTCGCCGGGTTGCTCACCTCCTGGGCCCCCGGCCCGCGCGACGCGTCGCTCCGCTCGGTGAGCGACCTGCGCAGGGAGGAGCACAGCCTGCGGCTGCGGCGCCACGCGACACGTCCCGCGCGCCCTCCCGGCGCCGCCGTGCCGAAGGTCAGCGTGGTGATGTCCAGCAAGCGGCCGCACCTGCTCGGGTCCGCGCTCGCCCAGATCGCGCGCCAGCGCGACGTCGAGGTGGAGGTCCTGCTCGGGCTGCACGGCGTCCCCGCGTCGCACGAGGAGGTGCGCCGGGCGCTCGACGGCTTCCCGCTGCCGGTCACGGTCGTGGAGGCGGACGAGGCCACGCCGTTCGGCGAGGTGCTCAACCAGGCGGCGGCCAGGGCGGGCGGCGACGAGATCACCAAGTGGGACGACGACGACTGGTACTCCCCGGAGCATCTCTCCGACCTGCTGCTGGCCCGGGCGTACAGCGGGGCCGACATCGTGGGCACGACGGCGGAGTTCTTCTACCTGGAGCCGCTGAACGTCACGATCCGCCGCACCGACTACACCAGCGAGATCTGGTCCGATCACGTCGCCGGCGGTACGATCTTCCTCGCTCGGGCGAAATTTCAGGAAATAGGCGGGTTCGAGGGGGTGCCGCGGGGGGTGGACGCCCAGTTCCTGAAGGCCGCCCACGCCGCCGGCGCCCGCATCTACCGCACCCAGGGCCTCGGGTACGTCCTGCGCCGATCGCTCGCCGCCGGGCACACCTGGCAGCTTCCCCTCGCCCATTTCCTGCGAGTGGCGGCGAACCAGTGGCGCGGCTTCCGCCCGAGCCTGATCCTGGAAGCCTCATGACACGGCGCATCCGCGGCAACGACTACACGGTGCTCGACCCTCCGGCGCTCGGCGCCTGGACTCCGAGCCTCCGGGTGAGCGTCGTGGTGCCGGCCTACAACGGCCAGGAGAAGCTCGACCTCGTGCTCGCGGGGCTCTCCGCGCAGAGCTACCCCGCGGAGCTGATCGAGGTCGTCGTCGTCGACAACGGCAGCAGCCCGGCCCTGCGCCTGCCCGGCATCCGCCCGCCCGGCACCCGGCTGATCGTCTGCGACACGCCCGGCAGGGCCAACGCGCGCAACGCCGGGCTCGCCGCCGCGACCGGCGAGGTGATCCACTGGCTCGATTCCGACGTGGTCGCCGACCGGCACGAGGTCGAGGCGCACATGCGGTGGCACCACCTCGCGCCGTACCTCGTCGTGACCAGCTACCTGCGGTTCACGACGGCCGCGCTGCCCCCGCCGGAGGTCGTGGCGGCGGCGGACGACCTCGCGAAGCTCTTCGAGCCGGCCGAGCCGCACGAGTGGCTGGTCGACCTGGTCGATCGCACCAACGGCCTCACCGAGACCCCGAACCGCGCCTTCAGCCTGCACGTGGGCGGCGCCACCTCGGTGAACCGCCGGCTCATCGACGACGCGGGGCCCATGGACGAGGAGCTCATCCTCGGCCAGGACACCGAAATGGGGTACCGCCTGGCGCAGGCGGGGGCGGTGTTCGTCCCCGAGCCGCTGGCCCGCGGGTTTCACCTCGGGCCGTCGATGCGCATGCGCGACAAGCAGCCCATCGACCGGGTCAGCCACGCCCTGATCGGCGACCGCGTCCCCCAGTACCGCTGGCTCCGCGGTCATCCCACGCGCCAGTGGAAGGTGCCGTACCTCGAAGTCGTGGTCGAGGCCGAGGGCTACGAGGAGACTCGCGCCACCGTGGACGCCGTCCTCGCGGGCACGGTCCCCGACGTCTCGGTGCTGCTGACCGGCCCCTGGGACTCCATGGTCCCCGAGCGCCGGGCTCCCCTCACCGACTCCCGTCTCGACCTGACCCTCGTCCACGGCCACTACGCCTACGAGGGCCGGGTGCTGCTCACGGCGTCCGAGGCCGAGCACCTCGCACCGTTCCGGCTGCGCCTCCCCGCGGGCTGGGTGCCGGAGGAGGACACCCTCGCCCGGCTGCTCGACCTCGCGGTGGACGGCGGGTACGGGCTGGTCAGCGTGCTGCTCGCCGAGACCGCCGAGGGTGTGGCCGAGGCCCGTCTGGAACGCCGCGCCGCCTTCGCCCGCGCCGCCCTCGTCACGGCCCCCGAGCCCCCTTCCCACCCGCAGGGCGAGGCGGACGCTTCCCGCCCGTACGCCGAAACGGGCACCGGCCAGGCGGACGCTTCCCGTCCGTACGGCGAAGCGGGCACCGGGCGGTACGACGAAGCGGTCGACGACGTCTTCGGCTCGCTGTGGATCGACGGCGAGACGCTGGGCTTCGTGCCGTCCACGGAGACCTCCCCGGGCAGGGGCCGCAGGATGGCCTACCGGGCCAGGCTGGAGACCGAGGCCGAGGTGGCCAGGCTCACCAAGGAGGTCGAGCGGCTGCGCGGCCAGGTGGGCAAGTGGCGCGAGGAGTCCGGCCGGTGGCGCAAGACCGCCGTCGATCTACGCCGCGAGGTCGGCGGTCTGCGCAGGGAGGTCGCCACGCTCAAGGCGAGCCGTCTGCGCACCATGATCAAGCGCATCTCCGCCCGGCGAGCCGGGTCGCCGCCCGCGGCCAACGGCTCCCCGTCGTCCCCGCCGCCCGGGGGAGAGACCGGCCCGGTGACGCCGCCCGAGGGGCAGACCGGCCAGGCGACCTCCCCGACCCCCGAGGGCTCCTCCCCAACGCCCACCACCTAGCGATTCACCACCGGAACCGCTGGAGCGTCTGGATCCTCTGAACCGCTGATACTCCTGGCGGTCTGGACCGTATGAACCGCTGGACCGTCTGAGCCGCTGGACCGTCTGAGCCGCTAGGCCGTCTGAGCCGCTGGCCCCTTGGGCCGGGTGTATCGCTTGTCAGCGTCCGCGGAGGGCTGTACGCAGTCGGCTGGTGAGTTTCTCGCGGGCCGGCCCGGAGGCGGTACGGGCGGGCTGGCGCGTGTGGCCCGCCGGCTCCGAGGCTCCCGGCCTGTCGCCAGGGGACCGCTCCGGAGTGGGGTCGGCGGCCCCTCCGGCGGCTCCTCCGGCGGGCGTGCCCGGCCCGGCTCCGGCTCGGCCGTCGTCGGCCGGCACCGTCTTGGGCCTGCCTTTCGCCTGTGGCCAGAACTCGGCGGCACGGCCGCGCCGCACCCCGTGGGTCCGCTCGATCACCCCGGCGAGATCCTCCCCGGTGAGATCCCCGACCCTGGAACGATGGTCCGTTCCGGTGAGATCCCTGGCCCTGGGAAGATGGTCCGTCCCGGGGAGAGGTCCAGTCCCGGGGGGGACATTCTCGCCCGGTGCGGTGAGCAGGCGGGCGCGGTTGAGGGCGTCGGTGCGTTCCAGTCGGGCCGTACGGCCGTCGGGGAACTCCACCACCAGCAGCCCGGCCCGGTCATCCGTGACGGCCTTGATCATCAGCTCCAGCGAACGGCGCCCCAGCGGCACGTCCACCGGTCCGGTGTACCGGAACGGGATGGGCGCCGGGTCGGGGACGGCCGCAGGGGTGATTCGGACGTGCTTGTCGTACCGGAACTGCTCGTGGACCAGCCGCAGCTCGAAGTCGGGATCACCGAGCACCGGGTGGCGGCCCTGGGCCAGCTCCCCCCACGGCCCGACGAGCGTGACCGCCACATCGGGCAGGCTCCCGCCCAGCGCCGCGCTCACCGCCGCGCGCACCTCAGGCTCGGTGGAGCCGTCCGCGTCGAGCACCACCTCGACGTACGGCACCAGCCAGTCCCTTCCGGGCTCCTTGCGCAGGTCGCGGCGGAGCGGCACCCGGTGGGCCAGGAAGGGGGCCACCACCCGGACGGTCGCCTCCCTGTCGACGCGCTGCGCCGGCATCCCGAGATGGACGGCCCGCGCCTCCATGTCCGGGACGAACACGGCGCCGCTCATCGCCAGCCGGTAGGCGAACTCGGTGTCCTCGCCCCTGAGCACCTCGGGATCCAGGCCACCCACCTGGAAGAACAGGGCACGGCGGAACGAGACGGTCGGCCCGGTGCAGACGTGGTACGGGTTCTTGCTGGCGCGCAGCCCGTCCAGGCGGCGGATGGTCGCCTCCGTCGAGCTGGGGACGGCCCTGGACAGGTCGAAAAGCGTGTCGAGCGCTCCCTCGCGCACCGCCGCGTGCACCTCGGCCGCCGTCAGGGCGGGCTCCTCCACGAAGACCTTGGCGCCGATCGTCACCACGTAGTCGGTGAGGTGGTGCCAGCGCATGAGCGCCTCGATGTGCTCCCGGGAGGTCACCATGTCGGCGTCGAGGCGCTGGACGATCTCCCCCTCCGCGGCGCGCACCCCGGTGTTCAGCGCGTGGGCCGTACCCCAGCCGCCGGGCGCGCTCGGGACCACGCGGGTGTTCTCCGGGCGGATGCCGGGCAGCCGCAGGGGCGGCTCGCTGCCGTCGTCGACGACGACGACCTCCATCAGGCCCGAGGGGTACGTCTGCGCGGCCAGCGCGGCGAGGGTCAGGTCGAGGCGCCGCCGGCCGCCGTAGGCGGGGATGACCACGCTGACCGGCAGGCGGGGCGTCCACTCGCCCAGCGAGGGCGGGACCAGGGGGGAGTAGTCGTTGTGCCGGATGACGGGCCGGTCGCCCGCCCCGGCGGGAACAGGGGGTCTCGGGATTCTGGGGGTATCAGTCATGAGGAGGAAGCCCTTGCCTCAAGCGTTCGTCGGTGACGTGCTGTCGTGGCGCGGTCGACGCGGCGGGTCAAGATGATCGCTCCTTCGTCGCTCCGGTTGGCCGCCGGGAGCCGACCCTATACAAGGAACCTGGGAGCTTCATAAGAGGCCCTGACAGCTCACGATGACCGCCACCTGCGGATCCTTCAATGCCCCCGGCGATCCCTCGCTAACCACGCGGGCTTTACTCACGCCTTTACCGGGCCACCTCCCCGCCGAGCGCACACCCTTTCCCGGACCACCTTGCCCGGGTCACCTTCCCGCCTGACGCATAGCCTTCCCTGGCGCGCGCGTTCGCGGCCGAAGCGCGCTACTTCGCGGGGGTCACCGCCGCCGGCGCCTCCGTACGGGCCGGCAGGGCGGGCCGCGCGGCACCCGTGGACGCCGTGATCACCAGGGGAAGCTTCGCGGCGACCGGCGCGACCGCGTCCCGGCCCGTGACCTTCCCGCCGGAGGGGTGGCGGACGCGGCGGTAGGCGGTGATGAGCCGCCACGCCCGCGACCGGCGCAGCCGGGCGATCAGCTCGCGGTACTCGGCGAGGCGGCCTTCGAGGTGGCCCACGCGGTGCCGGAGACGGGTGGCCTCGGCGCGCAGTTCGGCGTTGCGGCCGAGCAGGTCCTCTCCGGCGCGCATGAGCGCGATCTCGCGCGCGGCCATCTCGGCGCAGCGCGCCCGCAGCTCGCCGATCTCCCCGTGCAGGTGCCGCTCGCGCTGCAGGAACGCCGTCTCGGCACGGCTCAGCGCGAAACCGGGCGTGCCGCGCTGCTCGTCGCGGCGTACCGCCACTCCGGCCAGGTGCCGCCGCAGCACGGTCAGCTCGCGGATCTCGAACAGCGGCTCGACCAGGTGGCGGAGACTGCCGTGGTAGAAGACCCGCCGGCGCTCGCCGTCGTCGTCCGGCCCGGGGCGCACCTCGGCCGGCCCGTCGTCCTCGGGCTCGGCGCTCCCGGACTGGGCGAGCCGCAGGATCTCTTCGCTCACGCCGTAGGGCACCGTGAACACGAGCGTGGCCCCCGGCCGGAGCGCCCGGTGGAGCTCCCCGAGCACCTGGACGGGATCCCCGGCGCGGTCGAGCACCTCACCGGCCACGGCCGCGTCGAACGAGCCGTCCGGGACGCCGTCCAGGCCGTGCCCGTCGCCCACCGCGAACTCCGTGCGCGACGCCACGTCGGCCGGGAGCCGGTCGCGCAGGCGGCGCGCGCGGGCGATGGCGGGCGGCTCCACGTCGATCCCGGTCACCCGGTCGCCCCGCTCCGCGAGCAGCAGCGACAGCTCGCCGTCGTCGCAGCCTAGATCGAGCACGGCGACGGGACGCCCGGGTCGGCTCGCGGGCAGGTGGTCGAGAATCCAGTGCAAGCGGTCGGCGTGCCCGGATTCGCGGGCCGTATGGACGTTCCCGGCGTCAGGACGGGCCGGGTTCACATCGGTGCCGTGACAAGCGTGGAAGATCTGGTCGTCGGTCACGGCGACGTTTCCCCTCCGGGCGTCTGTAGTCGGCCCCATTTTGGGGACGGTGATTCCCCAATTCTGGTGGAAAAGATGCTAAAGAGACAGTGAGGATTTCGGGGGTTCTTCAGGGATGCGGTCTTGGCCGCATTCGGGGCCGGCGCGAGGGTGCCTGCCCGAGGATTGATGTCAATGGTTTGCCGAGGCGGTCCAGCCTGTGGACGGGCGACGCGGCGGGGTTTGCGCCCCCCGTAGACTCATTGCCTGATACCGCTGGCAGCGGACCCATGGTTACGCGCTGTCGGGCCCGCTTCGCGCTGGGCCGGGCGCGGGAGGAGCAACAAATGTTCAGGGCGTGGCGTGGCCTTATCGAGGAATACCGTGACCGGCTCCCCGTGACCACGACGACGCCCGTGGTCACGTTGCTCGAAGGCGGCACGCCGCTGGTCCCCGCGAGGCGCGTGTCGGCCCTCACCGGGTGCGACGTCCATCTCAAGGTCGAGGGGCTCAACCCCACCGGCAGCTTCAAGGACCGCGGCATGACCGTGGCGATCAGCAAGGCCCTCGAAGAGGGCGCCAAGGCGGTCATCTGCGCCTCCACCGGCAACACCAGCGCCTCCGCCGCGGCCTACGCCGTCCGGGCCGGGCTGACCTGCGCGGTCCTGGTCCCGCGTGGCAAGATCGCTATGGGCAAGCTCGCCCAGGCGCTCGTCCACGGCGCCAAGCTGCTCCAGGTCGACGGCTCCTTCGACGACTGCCTCGAGATGACGAGGAAGCTCGCGGAGAACTACCCGATCGCCCTGGTCAACTCGGTCAACCCCCACCGGCTCCAGGGGCAGAAGACCGGGGCCTTCGAGATCGTCGACGCCCTCGGCGACGCGCCCGACGTGCACTGCATCCCCGTGGGCAACGCCGGCAACATCTCGGCGTACTGGATGGGCTACCGCGAGTACGCCGCGGACGGCATGGCCACCAAGACCCCGCGCATGCTCGGCTTCCAGGCCAGCGGGTCGGCGCCCATCGTCAACGGCGCGCCGGTCACCCACCCGCACACGATCGCCACGGCGATCCGCATCGGCAACCCGGCCTCCTGGAGGCTCGCCGAGGCCGCCCGCGACGAGTCGGGCGGAGCCATCCAGGCCGTCACCGACCGGCAGATCGCCGCGGCGTACAAGCTCCTCGCCCAGGAGGAGGGCGTGTTCGTCGAGCTGGCCTCGGCCGCGAGCGTGGCAGGCCTGCTCCAGGCCCACGAGCAGGGGCTTCTCCGCCAGGGCGAGCGCGTCGTGTGCACCGTGACGGGCAACGGCCTGAAGGACCCCGACTGGGCGATCTCCGGAGCGCCCACCCCGCTGACGATCCCGGTCGACGCCTTCGCGGCCGCCGGCGCCCTCGAGCTCGCCTGACGCGTCCGAGAGCGCCCGAGATCGACGAAAACGAGGAAACGCATGGCAACGAGCAACACCGTCGTCGTTCGCGTGCCCGCCACCAGCGCGAATCTCGGCCCGGGATTCGACTCGCTGGGCCTCGCCCTCACCCTGTACGACGAGGTCGAGGCCGGCCTCGTCGACCAGGTGCCCTCGGGCGGCCGCGCCGTCGAGGTGCGGGTCGAGGGCCAGGGCGCGGGGGAGCTCGACACCGGCGAGGGCCACCTGATCGTGCGGGCGATGCGCGCCACGTTCGACCGCGCGGGAGTCCCGCAGCCGCGTGGCATCCGGCTGCGGTGCCTCAACCGCATCCCGCACGCACGGGGGCTGGGCTCGTCCTCCGCCGCCATCTGCGCGGGCATCATGGCCGCCCGGGCGCTCGCCGCGCCCGGCATGCCGGACGACGAGGTGTTCGCGCTGGCCACCGAGATCGAGGGTCACCCCGACAACGTCGCGCCGTGCCTGTCCGGAGGTCTCACCATCGCGTGGACCGACCTGGACGGAACTCCGCGTAAGCTGAAGTTGAGCCCGCATGGGGGCGTCCGACCTGTGGTGTGCGTGCCGAGAACCCGGCTCTCCACCGAGGAGGCGCGCGGGCTTCTGCCGAAGGACGTGCCGCATGCCGACGCAGCGGCGAACGCCGGACGCGCCGCCCTGCTCATCGCGGCGCTTACCCAGCGGCCGGAGAGCGGGTTGTTGCTAGCCGCCACCGAAGACCGTCTGCATCAGATCTACCGCGCGCCTGCGATGCCGGGCACGGCTGATCTGGTAAAACGTCTCCGCGTGGCAGGGGTGCCCGCCGTTGTGTCGGGAGCCGGTCCGACGGTTCTCGTGTTCGGAACGACGGATACCCATGATTTGATCGCGTCGGAAGTGGGTAGTGACTGGCACATCCAGCCATTGGACGTCGACCAGTCTGGCGCGAGCGTTCAGTTTCCCGAGACACGCTGATG
This sequence comes from Sphaerisporangium viridialbum, assembly GCF_049674955.1. Classification (GTDB taxonomy): domain Bacteria; phylum Actinomycetota; class Actinomycetes; order Streptosporangiales; family Streptosporangiaceae; genus Sphaerisporangium; species Sphaerisporangium viridialbum. Next base: position 1,916,516 of record NZ_CP187232.1, read on the forward strand.
CATCTTCGACCTTCAGGGAATAGCAGTGTGCGCTGGTGATGTTAGGCTGATAGCCGCACCAGATGCCCCCGTTGCGGGTGCGTGCTTGTCAGCCATACATCGCTGGATCGCGCCTTCCGTCGCAAGACGTGGGCCGCACAGCGGGCTTCCCGAATTGATCACCTCCGGTTGGTCCACATCCGGTTGGCGCGTCGAGAAGCGGCGTAATCGGGGACATGCGCGTTCGACGGACATCGACATCTGGTCGGCGGTAACCAGCCGGGGGGCGACCCCCGGGCCCCCAACGGCTCGCGAATCTCGACGGTGACGGCCATGTGCCGGTTCGACGCACCGGCTTCCCGACACCTCAGAAATTCGTACAGCCCGACCCGGTCTGTCCCGCCGGGTCGCACCACCGGGACGCCTGGCTGATCGTGGCCGACGCCCGACCCCTGGGAAGGACCTTTTAGTTGAGCGACACCACCGAACTCCTCTCCGACGTCTCCGGCGCAGCGCCGGTCGCCGGCGACACCCCCACCCGCGCCGCGGCCAAGCCGCGCCGTCGCTCTGGCACCGGCCTGTCTGCCATGGTGCTGCCCGAGTTGCAGGCTCTCGCGTCGAGCCTGGGCATCAGCGGGACCGGACGGATGCGCAAGAGCCAGCTCATCGCGGCCATCCAGGAGAAGCAGGGCGTAACTGCTGACGGTGCCTCTACCTCCGCCGAGCCCGCCGCCGCCCCGGCTCCCACGGCCGCCGCGGCACCCGCGGTCACCGCGGAGCCGGTAGCCGAGCGCCCGGCCCGCACCCGCAGGGAACGTTCCCGCCCGGCACCGGTCGAGGCAGTCGTCGAGACCCGCGAAGAGCGGGCCCCCGTCGTGGAGGCGCAGCCCGTCGAGCAGGCCCCCGTGGCCGCCGCGTCCGCCTCCGCTTCCGCGCCCGTCGAGGCCGGTCAGGCCGAGACGCGCCCCGAGCGAGGCGAGTCCCGCCGTGAGCGCGGCGACCGCGCCGAGCGCGGCGAGCGCCGTGGCCGTGGCAACGACCGGCGCGACCGTGGCGACAACCGCCCCGACAACCGCAACGACAACAGCCGTCCCGAGCAGCGCGCCGCCGACGCGGGCGACGCTCCGGGCCGTCGTGAGCAGTCCCGTGACCAGGGCCGCGACCAGTCCCGTGACCAGTCCCGTGACCAGGGGCGCGAGCAGACCCGCGACCAGGGCCGTGAGCAGTCCCGTGACCAGGGCCGTGAGCAGACGCGCGACCAGGGCCGTGGCCAGGGCCGTGACCAGGGTCCCGACCCGCAGGGCGACGACGACCGCCGCGGTCGCCGTGGCCGGTTCAGGGAGCGCAACCGTCGTGGCCGCGACCGCTTCGACAGCAACGAGCCCGTGATCGGTGACGACGACGTCCTCATCCCGATCGCCGGCATCCTCGACATCCTCGACAACTACGCGTTCGTGCGCACCAGCGGTTACCTGCCGGGCTCCAACGACGTGTACGTCTCGCTGGCGCAGATCCGCCGCAACGGCCTGCGCAAGGGCGACGTCATCACCGGCGCGGTGCGCCAGCCGCGCGACGGCGAGCGCCGCGAGAAGTTCAACGCCCTCGTGCGGCTCGACACCGTCAACGGCATGGACCCCGAGCAGGGGCGCAACCGGCCGGACTTCTCCAAGCTGACCCCGCTGTACCCGCAGGAGCGGCTGCGCCTGGAGACCGACCCGGGCATCCTGACGACCCGCATCATCGACTTGGTCGCGCCGATCGGCAAGGGCCAGCGCGGTCTCATCGTCTCCCCGCCCAAGGCCGGCAAGACGATGGTGCTCCAGGCGATCGCCAACGCGATCACCAGGAACAACCCCGAGTGCCACCTGATGGTCGTCCTCGTGGACGAGCGTCCCGAAGAGGTCACCGACATGCAGAGGTCGGTGAAGGGCGAGGTCATCCACTCGACCTTCGACCGTCCCGCCGAGGACCACACCACCGTCGCCGAGCTCGCCATCGAGCGCGCCAAGCGGCTGGTGGAGCTGGGCCACGACGTGGTCGTGCTCCTCGACTCCATCACCCGCCTCGGCCGCGCGTACAACCTCGCGGCCCCGGCGTCCGGGCGCATCCTGTCCGGTGGTGTCGACTCGACGGCGCTGTACCCGCCCAAGCGGTTCTTCGGCGCCGCCCGCAACATCGAGAACGGCGGCTCGCTGACGATCCTCGCCACGGCGCTGGTGGAGACCGGCTCCAAGATGGACGAGGTCATCTTCGAGGAGTTCAAGGGCACCGGCAACGCCGAGCTCAAGCTCAACCGCTCGCTGGCCGACAAGCGCATCTTCCCCGCGGTGGACGTCGACGCGTCCGGCACCCGTAAGGAAGAGATCCTCATGTCCAGGGACGAGCTGCAGATCGTCTGGAAGCTGCGTCGCGTGCTTCACGCCCTCGACATGCAGCAGGCGCTGGAGCTCCTGCTGGAGAAGATGAGGGAGACGCAGTCCAACGCGGAGTTCCTCCTCCAGGTCCAGAAGACCACGGTCAGCTCCGAGCGCGACTAGCACCACCAGCGTCAACGGCACCCGGTTCTCCCGGGTGACCAGCACGTTTCGCCAAGTCGGGGCGGCGGGCCATCTGGCCCGCCGCCCCTTCTTCGTGTCCGCGTGATCCGAAACGCGTACCGCCCGCCCCTGGGCCTCGCCGAGGCATGATGGGCTTGGCGGCGCGCCTCCCGTTCAGGCGGGGGTTTTCCCCACCCGAGGTCTCAGGCCCACTCCATGGCGTCGCGCCCGAGCACTTGGCATGCTCGTGTCATCCGGTCGAGTGACGGCACCCGGGCCCGGTCCGGCAGATGCCCGACGCGATGCCCGGCAGGATGCCCGACGGGAGGAGCCACAGGATGACTGCCGAGGCGGCGGTGACAGGGCGCCCGCCGTTGCGCGAGCGCGTGCCGCTGGGGCCGCGCGGGCCTCTGGGCCTGCTCGTCGACCCCATGACCTGGCGGGCCGCGCCCTACCTGATGGTCAGCCTGGTCCCCGGCGTCACCTGGTTCGTGATCCTCGCCACGGCCGTGCCCACCGCGGCCACGATGATCATCATCTGGATCGGCCTGCCGCTGCTCGTGCTGACGATGCTGCTCTGGCGGGCTGGGGCCATGCTGGAGCGCCGCCTCCTGCGGCTCGCCCTGGGCGTCACCATCCCCGATCCGTACCGGCCGAGGCCGGGCCGGGGGCTGGGCAGCCATCTGGGGTGGCTGTTCGGCGATCCCGCCACCTGGAGGGACCTCGGTTACCTGCTGCTGCTTTTCCCGCTCGGCATGGTCGAGTTCCTCGTCTCGCTGACGCTGTGGGTGTCCTCCATCGGCTTCCTGGTCCAGCCGCTTCTCGTGATGTCGGGTCAGACGACCACGCTCACCGACCGCCTGGTGATCGAAAGCGTGCCCGGGTCACTGCCGTGGGCCTTCGTGGGCCTGCTCCTCCTGGTCGCCACGCTCTACATCGTCCGGGCCATGGCCTGGCTCCACGGCACGCTGGCCACCGCGCTCCTCGGTCCCGGTGACGAGGCGCGGGTCATGCATCTGCGGGCGAGCCGGGCCAGGGGCGTGGACGCCGCCGAGGCCGAGCGGCGCAGGATCGAGCGCGACCTGCACGACGGGGCCCAGCAGCGGCTGCTGGCGGTGGCCCTCGACCTCGGAAGGGCCCAGGCGAAGCTCGACTCCCATCCCGAGGAGGCCAGAGAGCTGCTCGCCCAGGCCCACGCGGGCACCAAGGCCGCGATCACCGAGTTACGCGATCTCGCGCGCGGCATCTATCCCGCCATCCTCACCGACAGGGGCCTCGACGCGGCGCTGTCGGCGCTCGCCGCCCGGGCGCCGGTGCGCGTGGCCGTCTCGGTCGAGATCATCGAACGCCCGCCCGCAGCGGTGGAGAGCATCGCGTACTTCATCGTCGCCGAGTCGCTCGCGAACGTCGCCAAGCACTCGGTGGCCACCGAGGCGTCGGTCCGGGTCAGCCGGCAGGACGATCGGGTCGTGGTCGAGGTGCGGGACAACGGCATCGGCGGGGCGGAGGCGCGATCGGGCGGCGGGCTCGCGGGGCTCGCCGACCGCGCGGCGACGATCGACGGCACGCTGACCGTCGAAAGCCCGCCGGGCGGCCCCACGCTCGTCCGCGCCCGGCTACCGTACGAATGGTGATGATCCTCATGTGGCGGCCGCCGTGCGGGTGGTGATCGCGGAGGACTCCGTCCTGCTGCGGGAAGGCCTGATCAGGCTGCTCGCCGACGGAGGCATCGACACGGTCGCCGCGACGGGCGACGGCCCTGGCCTGGTCGAGGCCGTGCGCACGTACGAGCCCGATCTCGCGGTCGTCGACGTGCGGATGCCGCCGAGCCACACCGACGAGGGTCTGCGGGCGGCGCTCGCGGCCCGCGCGCTGGTGCCCGGCCTGCCCGTGCTGGTGCTGTCGCAGTACGTCGAGGAGCGCTACGCCACCGAGCTCATCGGGCGCGGCGCGGCGGCGGTGGGCTACCTGCTCAAGGAGCGGGTCGCCGACGTCGCCGAGTTCCTCGACGCGGTCCGCCGGGTCGCCTCCGGCGGCACGGTCATCGACCCCGAGGTCGTCATGCAGCTGCTAAGCCGCCGCCGGCACGACCGTCCGATGCACTCCCTGACCGCCAGGGAGTCCGAAGTGCTGGGGCTGATGGCGGAGGGCCGGTCCAACAACGCGATCGCCGGGCGTCTGCGCGTCACCGAGGGCGCGGTCGAGAAGCACATCTCCGGCATCTTCGGCAAGCTGGGCCTCGACCCCACGCCCGACGACCATCGCCGCGTGCTCGCGGTGCTGGCCTATCTCGGCCACGCCTAGGCCGGTGCACCCGGGTCAGGCGCAGCCCCTCGTGTCGTACGTCGCGCGCGCTGTCGTGAGGGAAGCGCGACCCTTACGTTGCGCTGCCCTTGCGTCCATGTGCGGAATTTTGGGGAAATATTGGTGCTCGTTGACCTAAGCTCGGCAGGCCGCCGGAGATCGCCCCGGCGGCGCCGTGTCAGGGTCCTGTCCCGCCCGGAACGGGTCCCTCCCGCCCGGGAATGATCGATGGCCTGGTGTGGTTACAGGATCTGGCACACTGGTAGCCGAACCACGGCGGTTCCGGTTCCCGCCCGCCCGCGCGTCACCTGACCGCGAGAGACGAAGGCGACCCGGCGACCGCGCCAGAGAGGATTGACATGAAGCCCGACATTCACCCGGAGTACCACACCACTCAGGTGACGTGTAGCTGTGGCAGCAGCTTCACCACCCGTAGCACCGCCAAGAACGGCGTCATCCACGCCGACGTGTGCTCCGCCTGCCACCCGTTCTACACGGGCAAGCAGAAGATCCTGGACACCGGTGGCCGGGTCGCCCGCTTCGAGAAGCGTTTCGGCAAGAAGCCCGCGAGCAAGTAGCTCGGCAAGAAGCGCCGGCTCGGAATCGCCCCCCGTTCCCGGGGGGCGTGCCCGGGTCGGCGTTCTTGGTGATGGCCCCGGTTCTTGCCTGTCGGTGAAGGAAGAAGGACGCACGGTGAACCTCGACGAGTTGCTCAACGAGTACGCGGAGCTTGAGCAGAAGCTCGCCGACCCCGCCGTGCACGCCGACCAGAACCAGGCGCGTACGCTCGGCAAGCGCTACGCCCAGCTGACGCCCATCGTCTCCATCTACCGCGAGCTCGAAGGCGTCCGCGACGACCTGCAGGCCGCCAAGGAGCTCGCCGGCGAGGACGCCGCCTTCGCCGAGGAGGCCGCCGAGCTCGAAGGCCGCATCCCCGCATTGGAGGAGCGGCTCACGCACCTGCTCGTCCCGCGCGACCCCAACGACGACAAAGACATCATCATGGAGATCAAGGCCGGCGAGGGCGGCGAGGAGTCCGCCCTGTTCGCCGGAGACCTGCTCCGGATGTATCTCCGGTACGCCGAGCGCGTCGGCTGGAAGACCGAGATCATCGACGCGCAGCACTCCGACCTCGGCGGCTACAAGGACGTCACGGTCGCGGTGAAGGGCAAGGGCGCCGACGGCGTGTGGTCGCGCCTGAAGTTCGAGGGCGGGGTCCACCGGGTCCAGCGCGTTCCGGTCACCGAGTCGCAGGGCCGCATCCACACCTCGGCGGCCGGCGTCCTGGTGTACCCGGAGGCCGAGGACGTCGACGTGCAGATCGACCCCAACGACCTCCGCATCGACGTGTTCCGCAGCTCCGGCCCCGGCGGCCAGAGCGTCAACACCACCGACTCGGCCGTGCGCATCACCCATGTGCCGACCGGAGTAGTCGTCTCCTGCCAGAACGAGAAGAGCCAGCTGCAGAACAAGGAGTCCGCCCTGCGGATCCTGCGCGCGCGGCTCCTCGCCATCGCCCAGGAGGAGGCCGACGCCGCCGCATCGGCCGAGCGCAAGTCCCAGGTGCGCACGGTCGACCGTTCCGAGCGCGTCCGCACCTACAACTTCCCGGAGAACCGCATCTCCGACCACCGCGTAGGGTTCAAGGCCTACAACCTCGACCACGTCCTCGACGGCGACCTGTCCGCGGTCATACAGGCCCTGACGGACGCCGAGATGGCGGACAAGCTCGCCTCCCACTCGTAACGACACAATCGACGAAAACTCCCATGACCCTGCTGATGGACGAGATAGCGCTCGCCACCGCCCGGCTGGCCGAGGCGGGTGTGCCCTCACCGCGAACCGACGCTGAGGAGATCGCGGCGTTCGTCCATGGTGTGCGGCGTGGCCAGCTCCACACGGTGCCCGATTCCGAGTTCGACGCGCTGTTCTGGGAGGGCATCGCTCGTCGCGAGGCGCGGGAGCCGCTGCAGCACATCACCGGGCACGCCTACTTCCGCTATCTGTCGCTGGAGGTCGGTCCCGGCGTCTTCGTGCCGCGTCCTGAGACCGAGGTGGTCGCGGGCTGGGCGATCGACCGGCTGCGCGAGATGGACGTCGCGTCCCCGGTCGTGGTCGATCTCGGCACCGGCTCCGGTGCCATCGCCCTGTCGATCGCCCAGGAGGTCGCGCTCGCCCAGGTGCACGCGGTCGAGGTCGATCCGGTGGCGTACGGCTGGGCCAAGCAGAACATCGTGGAGCATGGCCAGGGTCGCGTCTCCCTCCACCCCGAGGACCTCGCCGACTGCCTTCCCGAGCTCGACGGCCAGGTTGACCTCGTCGTCTCCAACCCCCCGTACATCCCGCCGGGGGCCGTGCCACGCGATCCCGAGGTTCGCGACTACGATCCGTCCCGGGCCCTGTACGGCTCGGGGGAGGACGGTCTGGACGAGGTGCGCGCGGTCGAACGTACGGCCCGGCGGCTTCTGCGTCCCGGCGGCCTCGTCGCGGTCGAGCACGCCGATCAGCAGGGTTCGGCCGTCTATCTCGTGTTCTCCGAGGAGCGCGGGTGGCGGGACGCCCGTAACAACGCCGATCTCGCCAACCGCGATCGTTTCGTCACGGCACGATTCGGCCAGGAATAGGGTCCGCGCACCGGTCTCCCGGCGTCGGGGCCCACGCACGTGGGAGGATGAAAGTCGTGAGTCGACGTTATGACTCTTCGAACATCGAGGAGCGTGCCGCAGGGCTGGCCGACGCGGCGTCGGCCATCCGGGCCGGCGAGCTCGTGGTCATACCGACGGACACGGTCTACGGCATCGGAGCCGACGCCTTCACCCCGTCGGCGGTCGCGGCCCTGCTGGAGGCCAAGGGGCGTGGCAGAGACATGCCCGTCCCCGTGCTGGTCGGCACCGTCCGCGCGGCGGGCGCCCTGGTGGAGGATCTCGGCACCCATGGGCAGGATCTCATCGACTCGTTCTGGCCGGGCCCGCTGACGCTGGTCTGCCGGGCGAGCCGCTCGCTCAACTGGGACCTCGGCGACTCCAAGGGCACCGTCGCGGTCCGGATGCCGCTGCACGCGATCACGCTGGAGCTTCTCAAGGAGACCGGGCCGATGGCGGTGAGCAGCGCCAACCGGTCGGGCGCGCCGCCCGCGACGACCGCGGCGAACGCCGAGGAGCAGCTCGGGGAGTCGGTCGCGGTCTACCTCGACGGCGGCGCGTGCGCCGACAGCACGCCTTCCACGATCATCGACCTGACGACGCCCGTGCCCCGGGTGCTGCGCAAGGGCGCCATCTCGGTCGAGAAGCTGCGGAGTGTGATCGGGTACGTCGCGACGGACGCCGACCCCGAGGAGGGACTGGACCTCAAGAAGTCCGGCCCCGCAAGCGAGACGGACCAGACCGACCTCTCCGACAAGACCGACCTTCCTGCCAAGACGGATCTCTCTGCCAAGACCGACCTAGCTGACAAGGCTGATCAGGCCGACAAGCCTGCTGAGACGGACCAGGTCGTCGAGGAAGCCCCGATCGTCAAGACCGCTCCGGCCGACGACATCCGGCCATCCGGGGCGCCGGAAACCTCCGAGAACCCCGAGAAGCTCGCGGACGCCGAGACTCCCGAGAAGCCCGAGAAGCTCGCGGACACCGAGAAGCCCGAGGAGGCCGAGACCGCCGAGACTCTCGAGAGGCCCGAGACCGCCGACAAGGGCGCCAAGGGTGACAAGCCCGTTGCGGTCGACCCCGTTGACAAGGTCGGCGGAGCCGGTGTGGCCGACTCGGCGAGATCCAACGGCTCCGGCACGGCCGACGCCACCAGAAAAGACGGCTGACGCTGGGAAGCCTGTCGGCCCTGACTCCACGAGAAGCACGGTCGTCTCCCGAGAGGGACGGTCGTCTGTGCGTGGATTGAGGGCTGACGCTGGGCGGTAGCGCGAATGGCGGCGTCTGGGCTCCGGCTCAGGCGCCGCTCGTTTCCCTCGTGACTCATGCCGTATGGCTATCGCCGAGGCGTACGGTCGGTGGATCTCAGTACCGTGAAGTGCGTCTGTGCTCTTGAGCGACGGGCGGGAGCGAGGGAGCATAGCTGCGAGCGGGCGCGAGCCCTCTCCAGAGAGCGGACCAGGGGGAGCGGCGACCACGAGCACCGGGAGACGCCCATGGGCAAGCTGGACGGAATGGACCCGAAGCTGGTCCGTGATCTGTTGGCCGAGGTCGGGCGTGCGGGCGCGCAGATGCGCACCGTCGAGTCCCGCATCACCCAGCTGACGAGCGGAGCCGGTCTGTCCGTACCGGCGACCCACCGGCCCGCCCAGGTGGCGGACGCGGGAGACACCCTGGTCAAGGATGTCGGCGCCCGGCTCGTCCTTCTGGAGAAGAAGGAAAAGCAGAACGACCCGGCGACCGGTCCCAAGAGCATGAAGCAGACCACTGCCGAAAAGCAGGACTCCAACTCCAAGAACGACAAGTCCGATAAGGCAGATAAGTCTGACAAGGCCAACAAGGACGGCACTCCCACCGCCGACCCCCAGGACAAGTCACACAAGCAGGACCCCCCGAAGTCCGACAAGGACCACACTCCCAAGGCCGACAAGCCCGACAGGGACCATGCCCCGAAGACCGAAAAGCACGACCCCCCGAAGTCCGACAAGCCCGAAAAGGATCACGCGCCGACGTCGGACAAGGACGACACCCCCAAGGCCGACAAGCACGACACCCCGAAGGCTGAGAAGCCCGACAAGGACCATGGCCCCAAGGCTGAGAAGGATCCCGCGCCCAAGGCCGACAAGGACCATGGCCCCAAGGCCGACCCGCAGGACAAGACGCACAAGGTCGAGTCGCCGCAGGCGGACAAGGTCGACAAGCACGAGTCTCCCAAGTCCGATCAGTCGGATCCTTCGCCGAAGGCTGACAAGCCGGAGAAGCACGAAGCGCCTAAGAGCGACACCTCGGGTCCCGGCCCGAAGGCCGACAAATCAGATCCAGCTCCGAAGCCTCAGCATTCCGACAACCAGGGTGCCCCTCAGGCGGACAAGCCTGACAAGCAGGACGCCCACCAGATTGACGGCTCGGATCCCAGCCCGAAGGCCGAAAGGTCCGATCCTGCCCCCAAGGCAGATCCGGCTCCCACAGGCGACTCGGCTCCCAGAGCTGACTCCGCGCCGACGGGTGACTCCGCTCCCAACGCTGATCCCACTCCCAAGGCAGATCCAGCGCCTACGGGGAACTCCGCGCCCAATGCTGATGCCGCCCCGACGGCTGATCCGGCGCCGACGGGTGACGCGGTTCCTAACGCTGATGCCGTGCCGAGGGCTGAGGCGGGTCCGACTGGGGAGGGGGTTCCCCATGGTGGGGAGTCGCAGGGTGTGCCTCCGGCTGGGGATGGGGGGCAGGGGGGTTCTGATGGTCAGCTTGATACGCCGAACAAGAACAATCCCCACGACATCGACACCACGCAGGAGCGGACGCGAGTGATCGACGTCGACGGCGTGCGGGTCGTCGAGGTCACCATGAAACCGCCGAGCGCGGAGCACCTCCACTGGCTGATGCAGAACATGGACAAGATCCCTCCGTTGGAACAGCCCGTGGTCGTCCCTCCGGACGGGGCCGCCCCCGGCCATCCCCACGCGGACGGGCCTGTCGGCTATGTCGAGCCCGGCGATCCGTCCGGCTCGGCCAAACCGTCGGCACCGCTGCCCCCGGACTCGGGAGGGCAGGCGACTGAGCAGGGTCTGGCGGCTCCTCAGGGCGCTGTTCAGGCCGGTCAGCACGTTCAGTCAGGTGTCTATGCCCCTGGCGGCGACGGGGCCCGATACGGCGACTACAGCGGCAACGGCCCCCACCACGCCGAGGCGAGCTCCCCCGAAGCGGTGAGCCCGGGACGGGCGGACGGTCCGTATCCGGGGAGTGCGGACGGTCCGTATCCGGGCGGAGCGGACGGTCTGTACCCGGGGAGTGCGGACGGTCCGTATCCGGGGAGTGCGGACGGTCCGTATCCGGGCGGAGCGGACGGTCTGTACCCGGGGAGTGCGGACGGTCCGTATCCGGGGAGTGCGTATGTGGAGGGTGCGGGAGGGGCGGAGGGCGCCTATTCGGGTGAGGGGGAGTCGCCGCCGGCTGGGTGGGGGTCGAGCTCGTCCGAGGCCACGAGTTCGTCCGAGGGAACGAGTTCGTCCGAAGGCGCGAGTTCGTTGTCCGAGGGTAGGGGCGGCGTGACGTCGCCGTCCGGTTCGTAGAGGAGGGCCGCCTGAGATGTATGCCGACCCGCCGGCGCCGCAGCCGCTCCAGCCAGGGGAGACGCCGCCCGCGTCGTCCTCGCCCGACCCGTTCAGCCCGGACGGCCAGGCGAGCAACTGGCGTTTCAACCCCGAGTACCAGAAGCTCGTCGACCTCTGGCAGCAGACGCAGCCGCTGCTCGAAGGGCTCACCACCTCGCTCGACAAGGCGTACCAGATGGCCCGCAGCCGGGACGTCTGGGACGCGCCGGTCGCCGAGCGCTACGTCCAGGACATGACCGAGTGGCGCAACCGTCTCGGCATGTACCGCCAGGCCGTGCTGACCGCGATCAGCGACCAGGCGGCGGACACCCCCCGCTGGGTGCCCACCGCGTCCAGCGCTCCCCACGCCTACAGCTGATCCACGCCGCGGAAGTGCGGTGACCTGGCATCACGAGGCATACAGTGGGGAGATCGGTGGTCCTTACCGCGCGCGTTTCCGCGGGGGGAAAGGAGTGGTGAGCGAGCCATGCACGCGAAAGGGCGCGACCACGAGCACGCTGATGACTTCTACGGGCCCGATTTCTCCGAGCTTCAGCGGGAGGATCCGGAGATCGCCCAGATCCTGCTCGACGAGCTCGCGCGGCAGCGCGGCGGCCTCCAGCTGATCGCCAGTGAGAACTTCGCCTCCCCTGCGGTGATCGCGGCGCTGGGCTCCACGCTCACCAACAAGTACGCCGAGGGGTATCCCGGCAGGCGCTACTACGGCGGCTGCGAGGTGGTCGACCGCGCGGAGCGACTCGCCATCGACCGGGCGAAGGCGCTGTTCGGGGCCGACCACGCCAACGTCCAGCCCCATTCGGGCGCGTCGGCCAACCTGGCCGCGTACGCGGCGCTGCTCCAGCCGGGGGACACCGTGCTCGCGATGGAGCTCTCCCACGGCGGCCACCTGACCCACGGCTCCAAGGTGAACTTCTCCGGGCGCTGGTTCGACGTCGTGGCGTACGGGGTGCGGCGCGACACCGAGACGATCGACTACGACGAGGTCAGCGAGCTCGCGGTCAGGCACCAGCCCAAGCTGATCATCTGCGGCGCCACGGCCTACCCCCGGTTCATCGACTTCGCGGTGTTCCGCGGCATCGCCGACGAGGTGGGGGCCTGGCTGCTCGCGGACGTAGCGCACACGATCGGCCTGGTGGCGGGCGGCGCGGCTCCCTCGCCCGTGCCGCACGCCGATGTGGTGACGTTCACGACGCACAAGTCCCTGCGCGGGCCGAGGGGCGGGGGCATCCTGTGCACGGCGGAGCTGGCCGCGAAGATCGACCGGGCGGTGTTCCCGTTCGTCCAGGGCGGCCCGCTGATGCACGCGATAGCGGCCAAGGCGGTGGCCTTCGGCGAGGCGGGACGGCCGGAGTTCCGCACGTACGCCGAGCACGTGGTGACCAACGCCCGCGCGCTGACCGACGCGCTCGCGGGCGAGGGCATGCGCCCGGTCTCCGGCGGCACCGACACCCATCTCGCGCTGATCGACCTGCGCGGCCTCGGGGTGACGGGAGCGATGGCCGAGCAGAGGTGCGCCCGTGCGAGGATCACCCTCAACCGCAACACCATCCCGTACGACCCCGAGCCGCCCACGGTGACGTCCGGCATCCGCATCGGCACCCCGTGCGTCACGACGCAGGGCATGGGGGTGACCGAGATGAAGGAGATCGCCTCGATGGTGGCGCAGGCGGTGCGCGATGAGCGTGCGGTAGCGTCGGTGGCCGAGCGGGTGACGCAGCTCACCCGGGGTCATCCAGCGTATCCACGCGGTTAATGTGCTGTTCTGTGCAGTTTTCCGGTCACATCTGACCGGACAATCCGGGAAACTAGGTTCGTGCGCGAATACACTCTCATAGCGCTGGTAGCAGCGGCGGTCACTTATCTGCTGGTCCCGCTGGTCAGGGTTTTCGCGCTGCGCATCGGCGCCGCGCCGGAGATCCGTGAGAGAGACGTGCACACGGTACGCACCCCACGCCTCGGCGGCCTGGCGATGTACGCGGGCATGCTGGCAGGGCTGTTCGTCGCGAGCCAGTTGGACCACATCGGTCCCAAACTGGCCGATCCCCGGATGGGCGACGGCAAGACCGTCATCGCGCTGGCCCTCGCGGGCGGGGTGATCGTGCTGATCGGCTTCCTCGACGACTGGTGGGGGATGGACGCCTTCATCAAGCTCGGCGGGCAGATCGCCGCGGCCGGGCTGCTCGTCGCGTTCAAGCTCACCCTTCTGTGGGTTCCGCTGCCCAACGGGAACACCATCAGCCTCGACAGCACGCTGCAGACGACCATCACCATCCTGATCGTCGTGGTGGCCATCAACGCGGTGAACTTCGTGGACGGCCTGGACGGCCTGGCGGCCGGCATCGTCTGCATCGCCGCGCTGGCGACGTTCGCGTGGACCGTCGCGCTCACCGACAGCATGGACCAGGGCCGCCTCAGCGTCACTGCCGCCATCACCGCCATCCTGATCGGCATGTGCCTCGGCTTCCTGCCGCACAACTTCCACCCCGCCAAGATCTTCATGGGCGACACGGGCGCGATGCTGATCGGCCTGGTGCTCGCCACCTCGGTGGTCACGGTCACCGGCACCGTCGACTACAACGGCGCCGCCGGCGACATCAACCGCTTCCCCGTCGTGCTGCCGATCCTGCTTCCCCTCGCGGTGATGGTGCTCCCGCTCGCCGACCTCGTCATGGCGGTGGTGCGGCGCACCTCGTACGGGAAGTCGCCGTTCGCGCCCGACCGGGGCCACCTGCACCACCGGCTCCTGCAGGTCGGCCACTCGCACCGGCGCACCGTGCTCATCATGTACGCGTGGACGTTCCTGTTCGCCGCGACCGTCGTGGGCCTGTCGGTGGGCGGCGTGCCGCTGATCGTCTTCCCCGTCGTCGTGCTGCTCGCGCTGGTCGTGCTGGTGATGATGGGCCTGCCGCTCTGGCGTTCCGGCCGGGGAGGCCGAGGCGGGGGCACCCACGCCTCGCGGCGGGGGCCGGGGCCCGACTCCGGGCCGGCGGCGGAGGACCCGCCGGTGCCGGGCGCGGCCACCAGTTCCCGCGCGTCCGCGGCCACGGGCTGATCTCGCGGTCCGCCGACCACAGGTCGGTCCACTTCCTGACCACAGGTTGGTCCACCAGGTTCGCCAAGACGCGGCGGTGGATCATCGATTCGCCGGTCTACCTGCAAGAAAGCCCAGGTAAAGGCGCCCATTCCTGAGCTTGTGATACCTTTCACTAGCAGGGGGCGGGCAGGACTCGCCTCGCAAGGTAGCAATCGCTCGCTTGACAACTGTTTCTTGGAGCACCGATGCAGGCCAACGACGTTCGCGCGCTCAAAGGCGCGGCTGTACCCACCATCGCGGTCGGGCTGGTTGTCGTGGTCGTCGCCGCCCTGATGGCCGGAACCAAGGGTGCGCTGGGAGCGGCCATCGGAGTCGTCGTGGTCGCCGCGTTCTTCACCGCCGGCCTGGTCGCCGTCACCTGGGCGGGCCGCGTCTCGCCCCAGATGATGATGCTGGCCGCCGTGCTGGGCTACTTGGTCAAGGTCATCCTGCTGATGGTGCTCCTGAGCTCCTTCTCGGACGCCACGGCCTTCGCGCCGAAGGCCTTCGGGTGGAGCGTCGTCATCTGCACGATCGTGTGGACGATCGGCGAGGTGCGCGCCTTCCTCAAACTGAAAATGCTCTACGTCGACCCGGACGCCAAGGTCCCCGGACAAGGTGGCCGGTGATGAGCGTAGGATTCCCCGGGGCCGGTGTGGGGTCCGATATGACTAGTCCCCTGCACGCCTGCTATCGTCGTGCCCGCGATGAGCGAGCAGCGCAAGCCCGAGGAAGACGGCCGCGACTTCGCCAATGCCGCCTGGTCAATCCCGAGCACTCTGATCGCCGGGATGCTGGTCTGGGGCGGCATCGGCTGGTTGCTGGACCGTTGGACTGGCGTGGGCGCGTTTTTCCCGATAGGCGTCATCCTCGGGGTCGTGCTCGCCGTCTACCTGGTCTATGTGAAGTACGGCCGCTGAGCGCGCCGACCACATCCCGCAGTCTTCTGTTGATCCACCATCTTGGAGGGAACGCCGCGTGAGCGCGCTGACGGTCCTCGCCGACGGAGAGTTCGAGGCCCCCGGGCCTTCGATCTTCAACTTCCCCCCGCTCTGGCCAGGCGCCCCGGAATGGGCGTCCAAGCCCGTGCTGCTCGCCGTCGCCGGCGCGCTTATCGTGTGCGCGCTCGGGTGGGCAGCCTTCTCCAGGCCGAAACTCGTGCCCCGCGGCCTGCAGAACATGGGTGAGCTCGGCTACCTCTTCGTCCGCGACCAGGTGGCCCGCCCGTTCCTGGGCAAGGACGCCGAGCGCTGGATGCCGCTGCTGCTCTCCCTGTTCTTCCTGATCCTCCTCTGGAACGTCTTCGGTGTCGTGCCGTTCGTCCAGATCCCGATCGCCTCGCACATCGCCTTCCCGCTCGTCTTCGCGGTCACGATCTACGTGATCAAGATCTACCTGGGGATCAAGCACCAGGGGTTCATCGGCTACTTCAGGAACATGATGTTCCCCCCCGGGCTGCCCAAGCCCATCTACGTGCTGCTCGCCCCGATCGAGTTCCTCTCGAACATGATCATCGCGCCGTTCACGCACGCCGTCCGACTCTTCGCGAACATGTTCGCCGGTCACATGCTGCTCGCGTTCTTCAGCGCGGTCGGCTTCTGGTTCCTGTTCGAGAGGCTCACCGTCACGGGTGCCGCTGTCGGCGTCCTCGGCGTGCTGATGACGATCGTGATGACCGGCTTCGAGATCTTCATCGAGTACCTGCAGGCGTTCCTCTTCACGATGCTGGCCGCCATGTACATCGGCGGTTCGCTGCACCCCGACCACTGAGATCACCACTGACCTAGTCCAGACCGGTGAACCCCTCACCGGCCGACAGTAAAGGAAAGCATCACAATGAGCCTTCTTGCTGAGGTCTCCGGCAACGTCACCGCCATCGGCTATGGTCTCGCCGCCATCGGCCCCGGCATCGGCGTCGGCATCATCTTCGGCCAGGGTGTGCAGGCCATCGCCCGCCAGCCTGAGGCTTACGGCCTGATCCGCCAGAACATGCTGCTGGGCTTCGTCCTCACCGAGGCGCTGGCCCTCATCGGTCTGGTCGCGCCGTTCATCTTCCAGAGCATCAAGTAACGCGAACACCCCTGACGAAAGGCTGCAGCCATGCCTCTGGGAGCCAGGCTCCTCGCGGAAGCGGAAAACCCGCTCATCCCGCATGCTTATGAGCTCATCGTCGGCGGCTTCGCGTTCCTGGTCGTTTTCCTCGTCGTCGGCAGGATTCTCACCCCGCGCATCCAGAAGACTCTCGAGGAGCGGACCGAGGCCATCGAAGGCGGCATCAAGAAGGCCGAGGATGCCCAGGCCGAGGCCCAGCGCACGCTGGAGGAGTACAAGGCCAAGCTGAACGAGGCTCGTCACGAGGCCGCCCGCATGCGGGAAGAGGCTCGTGAGCAGGCCGCTCAGATCAAGGTCGAGCTCCGCGAGGAGGCCCAGGCCGAGGCCAGGCGCCTGGTCGAGGCCGCGCACGCGCAGATCGAGGCCGACCGCCAGCAGGCGTTCGCCCAGCTGCGCGGCGAGCTCGGCCGCCTCGCGACCGAGCTCGCGGGCCGCATCGTCGGGGAGTCGCTCGAGGACGAAACCCGGCAGAGCCGTGTCGTGGACCGGTTCCTGGAGGAGCTCGAGTCCGCAGGCGGGGCGGCGGTGCGCTGATGAGGGGCCTGAGCCGCACCTCGTTCGCCGAAGTCGAGGAGCGTTTCAACGCGGTGGCCGCGACGGCGGACCTCGGCCGCCTGGCCGAGGACCTGCACGGCGTCGCCGTCCTGCTCGACCGTGAGCACGGGCTCCGGCGCAACCTCGCCGACCCTGCCCGCTCCGCGGAGCAGAAGGCCGAGGTAGTGCGGTCCCTGCTGGGCGGGAAGATCAGCGACGCCGCCCTGGAGACGGTCGTCGCGGCCGTCTCCGCCAAGTGGTCCAGGTCCCCGGACCTTTCGGACGCGCTGGAGCGGCTCAGCGTCATCGCCTCGGCCGCCGAGGCCGAGTCGCAGGGCAGGCTCGACGATGTGGAGGACGAGCTTTTCCGGTTCGGCCGCATCGTCGAGGCCAATCCCTCGCTGCGCCTGGCGCTGGTCGACCCGGCCGTTCCAGGAGAGCCCAAGCGCCAGCTGCTCGCCGAGCTGCTGGGCGACAGGGTCGCGCCGTCCTCGCTGCGGCTGATCACGCAGCTCGTGCGGCACCCGCGAGGGCGTAGCTTGGAACGGGGGCTGGACACCTACATCCAGCTCGTCGCGGAGCAGCGGCAGCAACTTGTCGCCGTGGTACGCAGCGCGGTTCCGCTGAGCGATGCCCAGAGGCAGCGTCTCGCAACCTGGTTGCGCACCACGTACGGTCGTGACATCCACCTGAACACCGAGGTGGATCCGCGGGTGCTGGGTGGATTCTCGGTCAGGCTCGGCGACGAGCTGATCGACACCACGATCGCAGGACGTATTGAAGATGTCCGCCGCCGGTTGGCCGGCTAGGAGTGTCGAGGCGGCCGATGAATAGGGAGACTGAGTAGAGATGGCGGAGCTGACGATCCGGCCGGACGAGATCCGGGACGCGCTTGAGCGGTTCGTTCAGGCGTACGAGCCGGAAGGCGGGGCGCGTGAGGAGATCGGGACCGTCGTCGACGCCGGCGACGGCATCGCCCACATCTCGGGCCTTCCCTCGGCGATGGCGAACGAGCTGCTCGAGTTCGAGGACGGCACGCGTGGACTGGCGCTGAACCTGGACGTCCGGGAGATCGGTGTCGTCGTCCTGGGCGACTTCAGCGGAGTCGAGGAGGGCCAGTCGGTTCGCAGGACGGGCGAGGTCCTGTCCGTGCCGGTCGGGGACAACTTCCTCGGCCGCGTGGTCGACCCGCTGGGCAACCCGCTCGACGGCAAGGGCGGCATCGAGGCCGAGGGGCGCCGTCCCCTCGAAGTGCAGGCGCCCTCGGTCGTCCAGCGTCAGCCGGTGAAGGAGCCGCTGCAGACCGGCCTCAAGGCGATCGACGCCATGACGCCGATCGGCCGCGGCCAGCGCCAGCTGATCATCGGTGACCGCGGCACGGGCAAGACCGCGATCGCCGTGGACACGATCCTCAACCAGCGCGAGAACTGGGCCACCGGCGACCCGTCGAAGCAGGTTCGCTGCGTCTACGTCGCGGTCGGCCAGAAGGGTTCCACGATCGCGCAGGTCAGGGCCCGCCTGGAGGAGGCGGGCGCGATGGAGTACACCACCATCGTCGCCGCCCCCGCCTCGGACCCGGCCGGTTACAAGTACCTCGCGCCCTACACCGGTTCGGCCATCGGCCAGCACTGGATGTACCAGGGCAAGCACGTTCTCATCGTTTTCGACGACCTGACCAAGCAGGCCGACGCATACCGCGCCGTTTCCCTGCTGCTGCGCCGTCCGCCGGGCCGTGAGGCGTTCCCCGGCGACGTCTTCTACTTGCACTCGCGTCTGCTGGAGCGCTGCGCCAAGCTCTCCGACGACCTCGGCGCGGGCTCGATGACCGGTCTTCCGATCATCGAGACCAAGGGCAACGACGTGTCGGCGTTCATCCCGACCAACGTCATCTCCATCACCGACGGTCAGTGCTTCCTGGAGACCGACCTGTTCAACGCGGGTGTCCGTCCGGCGATCAACGTCGGTGTCTCGGTCTCCCGAGTCGGCGGCTCGGCGCAGATCAAGGCGATGCGGAAGGTCGCGGGCACGCTGCGCCTGTCCCTGTCGCAGTACCGCGACCTGGAGGCCTTCGCGGCCTTCGCCTCCGACCTGGACGCGGCCTCCCGCGCCCAGCTGGAGCGCGGTGCCCGGCTGGTCGAGCTGCTCAAGCAGCCGCAGTACACCCCGTACCCTGTGGAGAGGGAAGTCGTCTCGGTCTGGGCCGGCACCAGCGGTGAGCTGGACGACGTGCCGCTGGAGGACGTGGCCCGCTTCGAGGCCGAGTTCCTCGAGTACCTCTCCTCGCAGTACAAGGGCGTGCTCGACAGCATCCGCGAGACCAAGGACCTGAACGACGACACGGTCACGACCCTCAAGGACGCGATCACGGAGTTCAAGAAGACGTTCCAGACGTCGTCCGGCGAGCTGCTGATCCAGGACGAGCCGGTCGAGGCGCTCAGCGCGGACGAGGTCGGCCAGGAGAAGATCGTGAAGCACGTCCGCAAGACCGAGAAGAAGTAGCCGATGGGTGCCCAGCTAAGACTGCTGCGGCGGCGGATCAGGTCGGTCAAGTCCACGGCGAAGATCACCCGCGCCCAGGAGCTCATCGCCTCGTCGCGCATCATCAAGGCGCAGCAGCGCATGGAGGCGGCCGTACCGTACGAGCGCGAGATCACTCGCGCGGTGTCGGCCGTCCTCAGCAACACGGCGGACGTCGACCACCCGCTGACGGTCGCGAAGGACCAGCCGGTCTCGGCCGGCGTGCTGATCGTGACCAGTGACCGCGGCTTCGCCGGTGGCTTCAACGCCAACATCCTGCGCGAGGCCGAGGCGCTGGCCGGTCACCTTCGTGGCCGCAACGTGGCGATGAAGCCGTTCGTCGTCGGCCGCAAGGGCATCGGATGGCACCGCTTCCGCAGCCGGGAGATGAGCGGGGAGTGGTCGGGGTTCTCCGACAACCCGCTCTACGCCCACGCCAAGGAAATCGCGGGCTCGCTGGTCAGCGCCTTCGCGGACGAGAACGGCATCGACGAGATCCACGTCGTGTACACCCGGTTCGTCTCCATGCTGACGCAGGAGGTGCAGGTCACGCGGATCCTGCCGCTCGAGGTGGAGGAGACCACCGAAGAGCCGGTCGGGGGCCCGCTGCCGTACTACGAGTTCGAGCCGACCGCGGGTGAGGTGCTCAACCAGCTCCTTCCCCGCTACATCGAGTCGCGCATCTACAACGCGCTGCTCCAGTCGGCCGCCTCGGAGCACGCCTCCCGCCGCAGGGCGATGAAGTCGGCGACCGACAACGCCAACGAGCTCATCCGCACCTTCACCCAGCAGATGAACCAGGCTCGCCAGGCCGAGATCACCCAGGAAATCAGTGAGATCGTCGGCGGCGCCAACGCGCTCGCCGACGCCTCAGCGGGGAAAGAGTGAGAAACCACAATGACTGTTGAGACCGTCGCGACCGCTGTAGGTCGTGTGGCCCGCGTCACGGGTCCCGTCGTCGACGTGGAGTTCCCCGTCGAGGCGATGCCGGAGATCTACAACGCGCTGACCACCGAGGTCACCCTCGGCGAGGACACCAAGCTGCTGACCATGGAGGTCGCCCAGCACCTGGGCGACAACCTCGTCCGCGCCATCTCCATGCAGCCCACCGACGGCCTCGTGCGCGGCGCCGTCGTGAACGACACCGGCGGCCCCATCTCGGTGCCCGTCGGCGACGTCGTCAAGGGCCACGTGTGGAACACCCTGGGCGAGGCGCTGGACACCCCCACCTCCTCGCTGCAGATCACCGAGCGCTGGGGCATCCACCGTCCGTCCCCGGCGTTCGACCAGCTCGAGTCGCGCACCGAGATGCTGCCCACCGGCATCAAGGTCATCGACCTGCTCACCCCGTACGTCAAGGGTGGCAAGATCGGCCTGTTCGGCGGCGCGGGCGTCGGCAAGACCGTCCTCATCCAGGAGATGATCCGACGGGTCGCGCTGAAGTTCTCCGGTACGTCGGTCTTCGCCGGCGTCGGCGAGCGCACCCGTGAGGGCAACGACCTCTGGCTGGAGATGGAGGAGGCGGACGTCCTCAAGGACACCGCCCTGGTGTTCGGCCAGATGGACGAGCCCCCGGGCACGCGTCTGCGCGTCGCGCTCTCCGCGCTCACCATGGCGGAGTACTTCCGGGACGAGCAGAAGCAGGACGTGCTGCTGTTCATCGACAACATCTTCCGCTTCACCCAGGCCGGTTCCGAGGTGTCCACCCTGCTCGGCCGCATGCCGTCCGCGGTGGGTTACCAGCCGACCCTGGCCGACGAGATGGGCGTTCTCCAGGAGCGCATCACCTCGACCCGCGGTCACTCGATCACCTCCATGCAGGCGATCTACGTCCCCGCGGACGACATCACCGACCCGGCCCCGCACAACGCGTTCGCGCACCTCGACGCGCAGACCGTTCTGTCGCGGCCGATCTCGGAGAAGGGCATCTACCCCGCGGTGGACCCGCTCGACTCCAGCTCCCGGATCCTCGACCCGCAGATCGTCGGCGAGGAGCACTACCGGGTCGCCCAGGAGACCAAGCGGATCCTGCAGAAGTACCGCGAGCTGCAGGACATCATCGCGATCCTCGGCATCGACGAGCTGTCGGAAGAGGACAAGGTCGTCGTCCAGCGTGCTCGCCGCATCGAGCGTTTCCTGTCCCACCCGATGTACGCCGCCGAGGCGTTCACCGGCCAGCCGGGAGAGTTCGTGCCGGTCGAGGAGACCATCCGCTCCTTCAAGGGCCTGTGCGAGGGCGAGTACGACCACCTGCCCGAGCAGGCGTTCTTCATGGTCGGCGGCATCGACCAGGCCATCGCCAAGGCGAAGGAACTGGCCCGCTGACAACTGGGTGCCGGTACGGCCCGGCCGTACCGGCATTCGAGGAAGGTTTGTGATGGCAAAGCTCCGCATCGGCGTCGTGTCGCCGGAACGCGAGATCTGGTCCGGCGAGGCCGACATGGTGATTGCCAAGACCGTGGACGGCGAGATCGGTATTATGCCGAATCATGCGCCCGTGCTAGGTGTCCTCGTGGAGGGCGGTGTCCTCCGCGTGAAGCGCGCAGAGGGAGGCGACATCGTCGCCGCCGTCCACGGCGGGTTCATCTCGGTGGCCAACAACGACGTGTCGGTCCTGGCCGAGACGGCCGAGCTCGGGTCCGAGGTCGACGTGTCCGCGGCCCGTGACGCGCTGCAGCGTGCTCTCGCGTCCGTCGACGCCGACGGTGAGGACACCGACGCCCAGGTCGAGGCCAAGCGTGCCAGGGCCCGGCTGCGTGCTGCCGGCGAAGAGGTCTGACCGACAACGAACATGAAAGTGGGGGGCGACGATGGCGGCGCTGGACATTCTGATAAGCGTTGTGGCGATCGCCGTCCTCCTCTGCCTTCGCGGGCTCATGCTCGCCCGCTCGCGGGGCAACGTCGTATGTAGCCTCCGCACGGGAGACCGCGCCTGGAGGAGTGGGGTGGCCCGCTATGCGGGCGGAGAGCTCCACTGGATCCCGTTTCTTGGACTGCGACTGAGGCCGCGCCACGCTATCGCGAGGCGCGGCCTCACCGTTTCCACCCGTCGTCCCCTCGTCGGCGAGGAGGGCCCCGCCGGCTACTGGACCGTCGACTGCGCGGGCGTCTCGCTCGCGATGAGCGAGGACGCCCTCACCGGCTTCCTGGCCTGGGTCGAGTCGGCCCCTCCCAGCGCCCACCTCGACGCGGCGTAGATGTGTTTTCTTGCCTCGCTTCGCTCGGCGGCTCGAGGGGCGCGGTGCTATCGGGTGCCGCCGGGCTTCCAGAGGAGCTCCTCGCCGTTCGAGGCGACGCGGCAGATGATGAACATCAGGTCGCTGAGGCGGTTGAGGTACTTCGCGGTGAGCGGGTTCACGTCGTCATGGGTCTCTAGCGCCGACCACGTGGTGCGCTCGGCGCGGCGTACGACAGTGCGGGCCACGTGCAGGAGCGCGGGGCCGGATGCGCCGCCCGGGAGGATGAAGCTGCGCAGCGGCTTCAGCTCCTCGTTGAACCGGTCGCACTGCGTCTCCAGCCACTCGACGTAGGACGGCTCCACCCGCAGCGGGGGGAACTCCGGGTTCTCCGTCACGGGGGTGCACAGGTCGGCTCCGACGTCGAACAGTTCGTTCTGCACCCGGGCCAGCACCTCGGCGATCTCGGGGGACAGGTCGCCCAGCGCCATCGCCACGCCGATCGCGGCGTTCGCCTCCTCGACGTCGGCGTACGCGGCCAGCCGGGGATCGGTCTTGCTCGTGCGGCTCATGTCGCCGAGCGTCGTGGTGCCGTCGTCCCCGGTGCGGGTGTAGATGGTGGAGAGCACCACCGGCTTGTCGTTGTCAGCTCGCGTCATGCCGCCCAGCGTAACGGGCCGCCCCGAGACGGCCTTCGGCCGGATTCCGCCAGATATCGGCATAGGCCGCGGAAGGGTGGGCAGGGATCTGACGCGGCCTGTCAAGGTCGCCGGACAGAAGGAGGCGGCATGCCACGCCGGAGTGGTCCGGGATACCAGGTGGTCAGCGTCGGGTCGCGTCTGGACGTGGGGACGGTAGCGAGGCTGCGTCCTCGCCTGCACGAGGCGGTCGACACCGGCGACGGTGACATGATCGTCGACCTGTCCGGCCTGGAGATGATCGACGCCACCGGGCTCGGCGTGCTCGTGGGCACGCATCGCCGCGCACTGCGCGCGGAGCGCCGCCTGGTGCTGCGGGGAGTGCCCCCGCGCGTCATGCGGCTGCTCGCCGTCACCCGGCTGCACCGGGTGCTCACGGTCGAGCTTCCTGCCGCCGCCGTGGCCTGACCGCCGCCTCATCAGGGCTCCGAGGGGCCCGGGTGGTCAGGAGCCGAAGGAGCGCCGGAAGATGTGCACGGCGGTCTCGATGAGGTGCTCCAGGGGCGGCGGGGTGGGTGCCAGGACCCATTCGATCAGAAGCTCCTGGATCGCGCCCACCATCCCAAGGGCGAGCAGGTGAGTCCGGTGCGGAAGGCCGCCGGGGAGGTCCCCCAGGGTCTCCTCGATCATCTGGGTGAAGCCCGTCACCGCGCGCTGCCGGCGGGCGGTGAGGATGTCGCCGGCCCGCCGCACCTCAAGGTGCATGATCCGGGCGCGCCGGGTGTCGCGGGTGACGAAGGTGATGTACTCGCTGATGCCCGCCTGGATCCTGCTGTCCGCGTCGGGAGGCGCCTCGCCGATGGCCTTGGCGACCGAGAGGAGGGTCTCGCCGACGCAGCGGTCGTAGACCGCCCGCATCAGGTCCTCACGGCCGGTGAAACATTCGTAGAAGGCACGGTTCGAGATGCGTGCGGCCGCGCACAATCGTTCGATCGTGGTCGCGGTGAAACCCGCGCCGGCGAACAGCGTGTACGCGGCAGTGAGCAACCGCTCCCTGCGGTCGGCTAATCGCTGCTCCGCCGTCATTCCCCGGTAGTCGCGTCCCGTCGCCACTGCACACCTCGCGTCCTGCTGGCCCCGTAAGAACCCATCATTATGGACGCAAGATCGTTTTTCGGGAAGTATCGGGACAACTAGCTCTTGCGCCTGCCGTGCAGGAAGGTGATCACCTTCACGAGTCGGTCCAGGTCAGCGGGGGTGCGGCTGAAGGACGTCAGATTCATTCCCGGTATGGCGAAACGCTGCCTGGAGATCGCCTTCGGTCGGGCGAACTCGCGCAGCCCGTCCGCGCCGTGGATGCGCCCGAACCCCGACTCTCCCACCCCGCCGAACGGCAGCGAGGGCACGCCCGCGAAGGAGATGACGGAGTTGATCGCCGTCATGCCCGTGAGCATCGCCCGGGCGAGCTCCATGGCCCGGCGCGCGTTGCCCGAGAAGACGGTGCCGCCCAGGCCGTAGGCGACGGCGTTGGCCTTCTCCAGCGCCTCCTCCACCGTGGCGACCTTCCGCACCGTGATCGTCGGCCCGAAGGTCTCCTCCCGCACCGCGCTGGAGTCCTCGGGGACGTCGGTGAGGACCACCGGATCGACGTACGGGGGCCGGACGGACTCCGCGCCGCCCACCACGGCCTTGGCCCCCTTGGCGAGGGCGTCGTCGACGTGGCGCCGGATGATGTCGGTCTGGGCGGGCATGGTGATCGGCCCGTAGTCCTCCCCGCCGCGCACGGCCCGCGCCCGCTCGGTGAGCTCGCGCAGGAAGTCGTCGTAGACGCGCTCCACCACGTAGACGCGCTCGACGCCCACGCAGGTCTGGCCGGCGTTGGACATCGCGCCCCAGACCGCCGCGTCGGCCGCGGCGGCGAGGTCGGCGTCCGCGTCGACGATCAGCGCGTCCTTGCCCCCGCACTCGGCCACCATCGGCGTGAGGTTGGCGGCGCAGGCGGCCATGACCCGCTTGGCCGTGGCGGTCGAGCCGGTGAAGGCGATCTTGCGGATGCCCGGGTGCGCGGCGAGCGCGGCCCCGGTCTCGCCGAGGCCGGTGACCACCTGGAACACCTGGCGCTCAGGGACGCTCTGCGCGAACAGCTCGGCCAGGAGCGCGCCGACCCCGGGAGTGAGCTCGCTGGGCTTGAAGACCACGGCGTTCCCGGCGGCGAGCGCGTACGCGATCGAGCCCATCGGGGTGAAGACGGGGTAGTTCCACGGCCCGATCACCCCGACGACGCCCAGCGGGAGGTACTCCAGGGTGGCGGCGAGATTGATGCCGATCATGCCCGTGGGGACCCGGCGCGGGCCGAGGACCTTGCGCGCGTTGCGCGCCGCCCAGTCGAGGTGGGTGATTGCGAGCACCGTCTCAAGGGTGGCGTCGCCGATCGGCTTGCCCGTCTCCTCGTGGATCAGCGTGGCGACGCGGGTGAGGTTCTGGGTGAGGACGGCCTTGAAGTCGAGCAGCCGCCGCTTGCGCCGCTCGAACCCGAGGCCCGCCCACCAGACGGCCGCCTCCCGCGCGCTCTCCACGGCGGCCCGCACGGCTTCGGCGTCATGGAGGGGATGGGTGCCCACGACGACCCCGGAGGCGGGGTTCACGGAGTCGAAGGTGCGCTGCTCGGTAGCCGTTGACATGGCGTCTCCTTCTCGGCCCTCGCGGCCGCGCTTCCCGGACCACACTGCTTTCCGCCAGGGGATCTGGGGCCACCATAGCCCCCTCGTTGCGGGGCAAACCATCTCTCGCGTACTGGAATCCGTGGCCGCGCGGTCACAGGAGGCCGCGGCCGAGCGCCGTGGTGACGGCGGCCGTACGGTCGGAGACGCCCAGCTTGCCGAAGATCCGCAACAGGTGGGTCTTGACCGTCGTCTCGCTGATGAACAGCTCCTTGCCCACCTCGGCGTTGGTCAGGCCACGCGCGACCAGCGCCAGCACCTCGGTCTCGCGCCTGGACAGCGACTCGGCCGCCGGGGCGCGCATCCGGGTGACCAGCTTCGTCGCCACCGAGGGGGACAGGACGGTCTCGCCGCGCGCGGCACCGAAGACCGCCGCCACCAGGTCGGCCCGCGAAGTGTCCTTCAGCAGGTAACCGGCGGCACCGGCCTCGACCGCGCGCACGATGTCCTGGTCGGTCTCGTACGTGGTGAGGACGATCACCCGGCTCTCGGCGCGGTCGGCCAGGATGCGCGCGATGGCCCCCACACCGTCGCCTCCCGGCATGCGCAGGTCCATGAGGATCACCTCGGGCCGCAGCTCGCGGGCGCGCGCCACCGCCTCGTCGCCCGATCCGGCCTCCCCGGCCACGCTGATGCCGGGATCGGCCTCCAGCATGCCGCGCAGGCCCTCTCGTACCACGGGATGGTCGTCGACGATCAGCACGCGTATCACTGGAGACACTCCTCATGGGGAAGCCGTACGGTCAGCTCGGTGCCGCATCCCGGTGCGCTGTCCACCTCAAGGGTGCCCCCCGCCTGCTCCACCCGGCTGCGCATGGCGCGCAGGCCGTACCCGGTGGTGGTGGCAGGGCCGCCGAAGCCCGAGCCGTCGTCGCGGACGCGAAGCACCACCTCGTGCTCCCCGTACTCCAGGCGGACGCCCGCGGAGGACGCCGCCGCGTGCTTGCGCACGTTCGCCAGGCCCTCCTGGGCGGCCCGGATCAGGACGACCTCGATGCCGGGCGGCAGCGCGCGCGAGGCGCCCTCGGTCGCGAAGCTCGCGGGCATGCCCAGCTCCTCGCCCAGCCGGGCCGTGATCCTGCGCAGCGCCTCGTCGAGGGTGGATCCGTCGAGGGGCGCGGGGCTCAGCGCGGCGATCAGGCCGCGCGCCTCCTCGAGGTTCTCCCTCGCGGTGCGCACGGCGAGCGCGAGGTGCCTGGACGGGTCGGCCTGCGCCTCTGCGGCCTGGATGAGCATGATGATGCTGGTGAAACCCTGGGCCAGCGTGTCGTGGATCTCGCCGGCCAGCCGTTCGCGCTCGGCGAGGGCCCCGCGCTCGCGGGAGAGCCGTTCGATCTCCGCCCGGCTGGCCGAAAGCTCGTCGATGAGATCGGCCCGGTCGGCGCTCTGGTGGATGATGCGCGTGATCCAGGGCCCGAACACCAGCGCCACCGTGAGGCTCATCGCGCTGGTCGCGACGAAGGTGAGGACCCCGGTCAGGTCGAGGTCCGGCCGCACCAGGAAGCGGACGGCCGGTGAGATGTTGAGGGTCAGCACTGCCCCGAGCGCCCACCGGGGAGGCAGGAGCATGAACGCCTGCGGGCAGAGCGCGAAGAGCGCGAAGGAGGAGGCGGGGGCGATGATCGTGGCCGGGACGAACGCGACGACGACGAAGCCGGCGTAGACCAGCCCGGACCGGAGGTCGTACTCGTCCCCCTTGATCACCGGGCGGCCGACGGCGAGGTACGCGGTGGCGCAGACCGTCAGCAGGACGATCGCGACCACCTTGGTGGCCACCTCGGTGTCGCCGTCGATCACCACGAACACGACGGTGACCAGGAAGGCCACCAGGAAGAGGATCTCCCAGCCGCGGAAGGCCTCCCAGGCGTGGATCCTCGCGCTCCTGCGGCCCGCCGCGGCCGGGCCCCGGAACACCCGCGGCGTTGTGCGGGGCGTCATCCGTCGCGGCGGCTCTTCCAGCGGAACGTCGTCAGGCACAGGACAAGACCTCCGACCGCCCACGCTGCCAGGACGAGGGCCACGCGGTCCAGTTCGTAGGACTTCGTCACCTCCAGGGCGGCCCCCGCGTCGCCCAGGAACACCGACCTGAAGCCCTGGCACATCCACTTCAGCGGGAAGAACGAGGCGATATTGAGCAGCCATCCGGGGAGCTCGGTCGACGGGATGAACACTCCCGATATGAACTGGAGCACCACGAACGGCATGCTGATCACCGCCGTCGCGCTCCTCGCGGACCGGGGCAGGCTGCTGACCGCGATGCCCAGCAGCGCCGAGCCGGTGATGCCGAGCAGGAACACCCAGGTGAAGGTGGCCCAGCGGAACAGCTCGGCGGGAAGCGTCAGGTCGTACGCCACCACGCCGATGGCCAGCAGGATCGCGACCTCCAGCACGGCCACCACCAGGACATTCAGGATCTTTCCAATGAAGTACGCGCTGCGCGGGAGGGGGGTTCCGGCGAGGCGCTTCAGCGTGCCGTCGTCCCGGTCGACGGAGATGCCGATGCCGAGGTTCTGGAAGCTGGCGCTCATGACCCCCGCACCGATGAGGCCGGCGGTGTAGACCTGCGAGACGGTGACCGGGCTGCCCTCGAACGTTCCCTGGAAGATCGACCCGAAGATCACGAGCAGGATGATCGGGAAGGCGAAGGTGAAGATGACCGCGTCCTTCTCGCGGAAGAACATCCTCGTCTCGGCGACGCCCCTCGACCAGCCGAGGGCGACGACCGAGGGGAGGCGATGGGGGGCCGCGGCGGTGGCCGTGGAGGCGGTGACGACGTCGCTCATGGGGATACCTCGGGGGAGGGCGCTTGGGGGTGGGGGGAGCCGATCAGCTCCAGGTAGATGTCCTCCAGGGAAGGGCGGGTGACGGTCAGCTCGGGCACCTCGCCGTCGAACCGGCGGGTCAGCTCCATGACCGTCTTCGTGGGGGTGCCGGTGTCGAGATGCTTGCGCTCGCCCTCGTCGAGCCAGCTCACCCGGGCCTTGGCGGTCGCGCGTCCCCCTAATGTGGCGGGCCGGTCCTCGGCCACGATGCGGCCCCCCGCGATGACCGCGACGCGGTCGGCGAGGGCCTCGGCCTCGTCGAGGTAGTGCGTGGTGAGCACGATCGTCGTGCCGTCGTGCGCCAGGCTCTCGACCAGGTCCCAGAACCCGCGCCGCGCCTCGGGGTCGAAGCCGGTCGTCGGCTCGTCCAGGAACAGCAGCTCAGGGTTGCCGACCACGCCCAAGGCCACGTCCACCCGCCGTCGCTGACCGCCGGAGAGCTGCCGGACGCGATTGCCGGCCTTCTCCGTCAGCCCCACCCTGGCGATCACCTCGTCGGGGTCCCTGGGGTTCGGGTAGTAGCCGGCGAAGTGGCGGACGGTCTCGCGGACCGTCAGCTCGGCCGTGTCGTTCGCCGTCTGGAGCACGATGCCGACCCGGCTGCGCCAGAGCCGGGTCGGGTGCTGGGGGTCGGTGCCGAGCACGCTCACCTCGCCGGCGTCCCGCTTGCGGTAGCCCTCCAGGATCTCGACGGTGGTCGACTTCCCGGCGCCGTTCGGGCCAAGGATGGCGAACACCTCGCCCGCCTGGATCTCCAGGTCGACACCGTCCACCGCCCGCACGTCGCCGTACCGCTTGGTGAGGCCCCGGGCCATCACCGCTGTCTGCGTCATGCCTCGATCATCGTGCCCTTGCGGCTCGCGCGGCACCATCGAGGGGCCGACCCCTCTGTCCACCGTTCGGTGGACATGCGTGCTACGCGGGGGTGCCGATGGAGCAGTCCGGGGACCTCGGCGGCTCGGCCCCGGACTCGTCGAGGTCCGCCAGCAGGGCCGTCCACTGGGCGCCGATGACGTCGGGGTCGTAGTTGGCGGCGGTGCCCACGGCGTTCGCGCCGAGCGTGCGGCGGAGCTCCTCGTCCTCGATGAGACGGCGGATGCCCTCGCCGAGCGCGGCGGCCTTCTTGGAGCGGACGAGCAGGCCGTCGTGCTCGTGGGTGATGATCTCCTTCGGGCCGTGCGGGCAGTCGAAGCTGACCACCGGCACCCCCTTGCTCATCGCCTCCAGGATCGTCATGCCGAACCCCTCGTAGCGCGAGCTCACGGCGTAGATCGAGGACTTGGCCAGCTCGGCGCCGATCTCCGGGGTGCTGCCCATCAGGAAGACCTTGTCCGAGAGCCCCGCCTTGTCGATGCGGGTCTGGAGCTTCTCCTCACGCTCGGGCGTGCCGCCTCCGTAGATGCGCAGCACCCAGTCGGGATGCGCCTCCGCCACGGTCTTCCAGGCGTTGACCAGCCGGTCGAACCCCTTGGCCCACACGATGCGGCCGATGCCGACGACGACCTTCTCGTCCAGGGACGAGATGTCGCCCCCGAGGTCGGGGATGGCGTTCGGGATGCGCAGCAGGCGCTTGGGCGGATGGGACCTCAGCATCTTGGCGTACTGCTTCAGATCAGCCTCGGTGAGCGTGGTGAACGCGTCGAGCCTGCCGTACCGCCTCTTGATCTGGGCCTGGAGGCCGGGCCCGTGGGACTCCAGGGTGACGTGCTCCTGGCCGATGGTGAGAACCTCCGGCGGCGCGAACAGGCTCATGATCAGGTTGAACCCCGGCCGCGTCCCGATGACCACGCCACCTCGCAGTGACCGCAGGAAGCGGACCAGCCTCAGGTCCGTCAGCAGGCTCATGCTGAGATAGGCCTTCTCCTCCTCGGGCACCAGCCTGCTGGGGCGGCGCGAGAGGAACTCCGCGATCCGGCCGCGCGGGACGGTCCTGTCGTCCAGGAAGGTGACCTTCACCCCGGGAGGCAGCTCGAAGAACGGCTCCTCGGCCGTGCGGACGAGGCTGACGATCTCCACCTCGCGCTCCCGTGACAGGTAGGCGGCGAGATTGAGCACGGTGCGGATCGTGCCTCCCATGCCGTAGGCGTGCAGCAGCAGGATCCGGACGGTCCCCGTGCCGCGTGCCGGCGCCCTGCGTGCCCTCCTCCCGTTGACCAGCTCGAGCAGCCCTAGGGCCGCGCGGGCGAAAGCCTGCCGTGCCCTCGCTAACACGCCAAAGACTCCTTGCCGGGTGACGTCATGGTTATGCCCCTCGTGTGTCATATGCCATGGATCGCCGGGAGCATGCTTAATTCGAGGTGAGAGTAGTGAGTCCCATCACCTCGGCAGGTAAGAATTCGGTTAGAGCGCCCCTTACCAGCCCCCGCTTTCATGATCTAGACGATCGACGGCACCCGAAGCGTTGCATTTGTTTTCCACAAATTCTCGGAGTAGCCGGACAACTACCTACCGGGAGGTCGCGGAGGTGCTCGCCGAGGGGCAGGCGCGCGGGGAGCTCCCGCCCGGGCTCGTGCCCGCCGAGACGGCCGCGACGATCGTGGCGGTGCTGCAGGGCGGTTACGTGCTGGCGCGGGCCGCCGGGTCCGCGGAGCCGTTCGACCAGGCGATCAGGGGTGTGCTCGCGCTGCTCTCCTCGCAGGCCCGCTGAAGCGGATTCGACCGGAAGGTTCTCATGCACGCCATGCAGTACGAGATAACGCTGCCCGCCGATTACGACATGGCCATAATCCGCCACCGGGTAGCCACCACTGGTAGCCGATCGGCGCCGCCGGGCCGTACGGGCGTGCCTTCCGCGCGGGAAGGCACGCCCTGCAGGCCGGCGGCCGACGTAAGATGAGCCGGCCGCCGGTCGGGCGGGCTCAGGCGAACGGCACCAGGAACTCGCGGGGGCTCAGCGCGCGCGACATGATGCGCACATCACCGATCCAGCCGTAGAAGCCCTGGCCGTACTGCTCCGCGAACTGGGTGCCGCCGATGGCGAAGGGCTTGCCCAGCGTGGTGATGCCGTTCGACTCCTGGGTCGGATTGCGGGCGATCTTCGAGCCGTCGACGTAGATCACGGTGCGCCGTTTGTCGTTGACCACCGCGATGTGCATCCATCGTCCGATGGGCAGGGCGTGGCTCCACGAGGTGGGGTCCGCGTCACGGTGCAGGGGGTAGACGACGTACTGCAGGAACCGCTCGGGGGAGAGGTTCAGGCTGCAGGTCGGCTCGTCCGGTGACCAGCCGCTCGTCTTCCCCGCATCGCCGTTGCGTCCCTCCCAGCTCAGAATGCCCATCCAGGCGTGGTCGCCCTCGAACGGCTCGGGAAGCTTGACGAACGCCTCGATCGTGTAGCCGGACTCGAACTTCGTGCTGTTGATCGGCGCGTTCGCCGCCGTTCTCAGCACCGCGCCGCGATCGGGGTTCTTCCCCCCGTCGAAGCGAAGGCTCGCGTGCGCCGGCTGCCCTTCGTGATGTCCGGACGACCACGTCAAGACCTCAGGGGAGCTGGAATGCAGCCGGCCCACGGTGAGGTCGTTCCCCCTGCCGGTGAGGTCGCGCGCCACGGTGCCGTCGGCGATCACGCCGCCGTCTCGCCCGGTTCCCTGGATGCCGGACTCGTCGAATCGCCAGTACGCCACGGTGCCCTTCGGCATCACCGCGGCGGCCGGCCGCGGCGCGGGGAGCACGCGCGGGGCGAAGCCCTTGAAGCGCTCGTCGAAGTCGATCTCGAGGCTGAACCGGTCCGCGGGGCCGGTCAGTTCGAGCGTCTCGGCCTCCAGCGGCGCCCGCCGCCCCGGGTCGCGGGCCAGAAGCCAGGGCGAGAACGTCTCGACGTCGATCACCTTGCGTACGAGGTCGAACGTGTAGAGACGGATCATCGCGGCGCCGCCGTAGTAGCGGTCCTGGTAGTTGGTGATGTGGACGTGGACCTCGTTGCCCGCGTCGTTCTTCAGGACCGTGCGTCCCGGCGGCCAGTAGTGGCCGTTGAGGGTGAGGAAGATCTGGTCATTGCGGCGGATGAACCGATCCCACAGTCTTTGCCCGTAGTCAGAGAGATAGGCCTGTCCGGAGTCGTCCGCCCAGGCGAGCTCGTGCGTGGTGAGGATGACGGGAAGCGTCCGGTTGGCGTCGATGACGCCCTGTGCCCATCCCAGCCCTCTGTCCGAGATCCGCCAGTCCAGCGCCAGCACGAGCCATCGGCGACCGGCGGCGTGCACGACGTGGTAGCTGTTGTAGCCGTCCGGAGACGCGCCGCCGAACGTCGGCGCCTTGGCGAAGCGATGCGGACCGAAGGCCCGCAGGTAGGCCGAGTCGCCACGCTGGTCGTCCGTGGACGATCGGATGTCGTGGTTGCCGGCTAGGACGCTGTAGGGCACCTTTCCGTCGATGCTCCGGAACGTGTCGCCCGCGAGTTCGATCTCGTGCTCGCTGCCATGCTCGGTCACGTCGCCAAGATGCGTCATAAAAGCGACATTTCCTGACTTGCGTTCCTCGATCAGGTAGCGGAACGTCTCCCGCAGCGGGGCCGGGTCGGAACTGTCCTCGTCGAAGAGGTACTGGGTGTCCGGTAGCACGGCGACCGCGAAACGAGGGCTGTCCTCGTCGAAGCGGCCGGGCCGGTTCGACGAGGCGTACGCCGGCGTGGCGCCCAGCCCGGTGGTCGAGGCGGCCGCCGCGACGGGGGCGGCGATCGCCGCCTGCAGCAGGGCGCGGCGCCCGACTCCGCCGGGTTCGGGATGGTGATCCATGTGTGCACTCCAAAGGCTTGCCGAAAACCTCAAGCACACTGCTGGTCCCACGTGGCACTTTGGTGGCGCACGAGGGAACTCCGGGGGCAAACCGGAGGAAATCACCATGATCTTCGCTGCGGGGACCCGCGGCGCTCGGCTCTGAGAGCCGCCCGAACCGTGAGCGCCGCGGTCAGAAGAGCGTGTCGGTGCGCTCGATGCCGCGGAGAGCGTCGTAGTCGAGGGTCACGCAGCCGATGCCACGGTCGGTGGCGAGCACCCGCGCCTGCGGCCTGATCTCCTGGGCCGCGAAGATGCCCTTGACCGGCGCGAGCAGCGTGTCGCGGTTGAGCAGCTCCAGGTAGCGCGTGAGCTGCTCGACCCCGTCGATGTCGCCGCGCCGCTTGATCTCGATGGCGACGGTGCCGCCGAGCTGGTCGCGGCAGAGGATGTCGACCGGGCCGATCGCCGTGGGGTACTCCCTGCGGATCAGGCTCCAGCCGTCGCCGAGGGTGTGGATGTGCTCCGCCAGCAGCTCCTGGAGGTGGGCCTCGACGCCGTCCTTCTGCAGCCCGGGGTCGACCCCGAGCTCGTGGGAGGAGTCGTGCAGGATCTCCTCCATCGTCAGGATGAGCTTCTCGCCCGTCTTGCCGTGCGTGACGGTCCAGGTGCCTTCTTCCTCGCGCACCTTGCACGGTGGGTTCATCCAGTTGAGCGGCTTGAAGGCCCGGTCGTCCGCATGGATGGACACCGAACCGTCCGCCTTGATGAGGATCAGCCGGGGCGCCATCGGGAGGTGCGCCGTCAGTCGTCCCACGTAATCCACGCTGCATCGCGCGATGACCAGCCGCATGACCGCCAACCCTACCCCCCGTCCCGGCCGGGCCGGGCGGTCTTCGAAGGTGCCCGGGTGGGAGGACCTGCGTGGGTACTGCGGGGGGCGGTTGGGATGACGGCGAGCCCTCTGGGAGACTGGCGGGCAACGGGACAGGGAGGGCAGGATGGCGCGCGCGTTCAAGACCGTCGGAGTCGTCGGGCTCGGCACCATGGGTGCGGGCATCGCCGAGGTGTTCGCCCGCGCCGGGCTGAGCGTGATCGGCGTGGAGGTCGACGCGGAGGCGCTGGAGCGCGGCCGGGGGCACATCCGCAGGTCCACCGACAGGGCGGTGAGCCGGGGCAAGCTGACCGGGGCCGAGCGCGACGAGATCGTCGGCCGGCTGACCTTCACGGGCTCCCTGGACGACCTGGGCGGCGCCGACCTGGTGATCGAGGCGATCCCCGAGGTCATGGACTACAAGCGCGCCCTGTTCACCGACCTCGACCGCATCTGCGGGCCCGGCACCGTGCTGGCGACGAACACCTCGTCCCTCTCGGTCACCGCGATCGCGGCCACGACCTCCCGCCCCGGTCAGGTCATCGGCATGCACTTCTTCAACCCCGCCCCGGTGATGAAGCTCGTCGAGGTCGTACACACGGTGGTCACGGAAGACGGGGTCGCGGACGACGTCGCCGCGCTCGCCCGGCGCCTCGGCAAGACTCCGGTGACCGTGGGCGACCGGGCCGGGTTCGTGGTCAACCGGCTGCTCCTCGGTTACCTCAACCACGCCGCGACGCTGCTGGAGCGCCGCGTGGCATCGCGGGACGACATCGACACCGCGATGAAGCTCGGCGCCGGCCTTCCCATGGGGCCGTTCGCGCTGCTCGACCTCATCGGGCTGGACACCTCGCACGAGGTCTGCGAGGTGCTCTTCCAGGAGAGCCGCGACCGCGTGCACGCGCCGGCCCCCATCCTGCGCGAGCTGGTCACCGCCGGGCTGCTCGGGCGCAAGAGCGGGCGGGGCTTCCACGACTACGAAGGGGCGCCCGCGCGGGCCGCCTCGGAGTTCCCGGTCAAGATGGGCGTGGCGTCGGTCTGCGTCCTGGGGGAGGGCGCCGAGGAGCTGTCGTCAAGGCTCGCCGCCGCGGGGTTCAAGCGGGGTGAGGCGCACGACGCCGACGTGGTGATCGCGCTGTCCAGCACCCCGGTCGTCGAGCACGCCGCAGGGCTCCCGCGCCCCGAGCGCCTGGTCGGGCTCCACCTGGTGGGGGGCGACGTGGCCGAGCTGGTG
The DNA here is from genome assembly GCF_049674955.1 of Sphaerisporangium viridialbum. Lineage (GTDB taxonomy): Bacteria > Actinomycetota > Actinomycetes > Streptosporangiales > Streptosporangiaceae > Sphaerisporangium > Sphaerisporangium viridialbum. The sequence goes on from NZ_CP187232.1 coordinate 1,952,004, forward strand.
TCGACGGCGCTCACCTCGCCCGAGGTGGCCCTGGCCGCGCACGACCTCGTCAAGGTGCTCGGGCTGAACCCGGTGCCGTGCGCCGACCGCGCCGGGTTCGTGGTCGACGCGCTGCTGTATCCCTATCTCAACGACGCCGTGCGCATGTACGACTCGGGATACGCCTCCATCGAGGACATCGACACCGCGATGAGGCTCGGCTGCGGCTACCCCGCCGGGCCGTTCGAGACGCTGGACGCCATCGGGCCCTCCACCGTGCGCGACGGCCTGCGGGCGCTCTACGCCGAGTACCGCGAGCCCTCCTTCGCGCCCGCTCCGCTGCTCGACCGCCTGGTGACCGCCGGGGCGACGAGCATTCGGGGCCGGTGACGGAAGAACACCCTTTACATCGATGTTTGTGATGTTATGAGCCCCCGCCGAGCCCGCCGTATCGACTCTTCGGGAAAGGGTCGGCGCGGCGAGCCCGCTCGTCCCCTGGACGGCGTTCTCCGCGGGATGGAACGGGTAGAGGACTGGCCGGACGGCGAGTGGAAGGTGCGCAGGGTCTCGGGCGCGAGCACCGAGAAGGTGTACAGGTGCCCTGGCTGCGACCACGAGATCCGGCCGGGCCTGCCGCACGTCGTCAGCTGGCCCAACTGGACCGGTGGCGAGGGTGAGCGCCGTCACTGGCACACCGCCTGCTGGAGCAAGCGCGTCGACCGGGGCCCCGGCCGCTCCCGCTACTGAACGGCTCACGCCCCGGGGCCGCCAACGACAGACCGCTATTTTGAGGAGCCGGCATTGGAGATTCGCTCGTCGACGGTCCTGCCCGCCGTACGGGAGGACATCGAGCTGCACACCGCCGACGGGCTGACGCTGGTGGGTGAGCTGGCGCTGCCTCCCGAGGGGCGCCCGGTGGCCACGCTCATCTGCCTCCACCCGCTCCCGACGGCCGAGGGCATGATGGACAGCCACGTGCTGCGCAAGGCCGCCTACCGGCTGCCCGCCCTCGCCGGCATCGCGGTGCTGCGCTTCAACACCCGGGGCACCGCCTCCGACCGGGGTAAGTCCGAGGGGGCCTTCGACGACGGCGAGGCGGAGCGGTTCGACGTGGCGGCGGCCCTTGAGTACGCCGAGTTCCACGAACTGCCGAACCCCTGGCTGCTCGGCTGGTCGTTCGGCACCGAGCTGGCGCTGAAGTGGGGGCACGATCCACTCGTGCAGGGCGCGGTCCTGCTCTCGCCTCCCCTGAACCGCGCCGGGGACGCCGACCTGGACGCCTGGGCGGAGTTCGGGCGCCCGCTGGTCGCGCTGGTGCCGGAGTTCGACGACTACCTCAGGCCCGAGGAGGCGCGGCGGCGCTTCGCCAGGGTCCCGCAGGCCGAGGTGGTGGGCGTGGACAACGCCAAGCACCTGTGGGTCGGCGAGCCCTACGTGCGCATCGTGCTGAACGAGATCGTCAAGCGGGTGAACCCGGCGGCCTGCCCCTTGCCCACCGAAGTGTGACGCCGGGCGGCGCGGACCCATAGAATCTTGTTCGGTTCTAGCGAGGAGGCCGTCATGCAGGCGTTTGATCTTTCCGGGCGCAACGCGCTCGTCACCGGTGCGTCCCGGGGCATCGGGCGGGCGATCGCCCTGGCCTACGCCGAGGCGGGCGCCGATGTCGCGCTGGTCGCGCGGTCGCCCGAGACCCTGGCGGAGGTGGTCAAGGAGGTCGAGGCCCTCGGCCGCCGGGCGTACGCCATCCCCTGCGACCTCACGGACAGGGAGGCGGCGGGCGCGGCCGTGCGGGAGGCGATCGAGAGCCTGGGCCACCTCGACATCGTCGTGAACAACGCGGGCGGCTCGAACTTCATCGTCCCCTTCAAGGACCTGCGGCTGTCCGGGTGGGACAAGCTCATGAGGCTCAACCTCGACTCGGCCATGGCGGTGTGCCACGCCGTCGCGCCGCACCTGCTGGAGCGCGGGGGCGGTTCAGTGATCAACATCGCGTCCGTCGCCGCCCAGGGCGCCCCCTTCATGGCCCCGTACGCCGCGGCCAAGGCCGGCCTGGTCGCCCTCACCAAGAGCCTCGCCCTGGAGTGGGCCGGCAACGGCGTCCGCGTCAACGCCCTGTGCCCCGGCTGGACCGCCACCGACCTGAACCGCAGCCTCTGGGAGGACGAGAACGCCAGCCGGGCCACCATCTCGTCGGTGCCCATGGGCCGCTGGGGCACCCCCGAGGAGATGGCCCACCCGGCGGTCTTCCTGGCCAGTCCGGCTTCGGCGTACATGACCGGGCAGGTGCTGTTCATCGACGGAGGCGTCACCGCCACCTGATCCGCGGGCGTCTAGAGCTGGGCCTGCCGGGGGAGGACCACCTCGCGGACGATGAGCGCGACCGCGGCGGCGACCGGGATGGCCAGCAGCGCGCCCACCGCTCCGAGCAGGGCGCCGCCGAACAGGGCGGCGATCACCGACACGGCCGGGGCCACGTCCACCGACCTGCTCATCACGCGCGGGTAGATCACGTAGTTCTCGATCTGCTGGTAGACCACGAAGAAGATGACGCAGGCGATGCCCAGCGTGCCCGACTGGAGGAACCCGACGGCGGACACCAGCACCGCGCCCACCGTCGCGCCCACCAGCGGGATGAGGTCGGTGACCGCCACGACCAGCGCCAGCGCCAGCGCGTACTTGGCCCCGGCGATCGTCAGGAACAGCCAGGACAGGCCGCCCGCGATCACCGAGATCAGCACGTTGCCCGCCACGTAGCCTCCGATGCCCGAAAGGATCTCGTCGCCGATGGCCCGCGTGCGGGGGCGGCGGCTGGCGGGCACCAGCAGGAGCAGGTACTCCTTGATCACGGGAAGCGATCCGAGGAAGTAGAGCGTCAGCACCAGCAGGGTGAACCCGGAGAAGAACGCGTCGAGCACGACCGCCCCCGCGCCCAGGATGCCGCCGGCCACGGTCGCGCCGAGGCCGCCGCTGGTGATGTAGGTCTGGATGTTGGCGATGATCTGGTAGTCGGTGTCCAGCTGCTTGATCGTGGGGTTCGCCATCAGGGACTCGACGTATCCCGGCACGGCGCTGACGAAGTCGCTGGACTCCTGGCTGACCGGCGGCACGATCGCCAGCCCGAACAGCACGAAGAGCGCGATCACCCCGAGGAACACGATCGAGATGGCCCAGCGCCGGTTCAGCCCCCGCCTCTGGAGGATCTCCACGACCGGGTTGAGCCCGACCGCGAGGAACGCGGCCACCACGATCAGCACGATCACGCTGCGGGAGCTGATAAGCGCCTGGGCCAGCGCCCACGCGGTGAGCACGCCGAGCGCCGCCGTCAGGCCCCAGAGGAACGGCCCCCGCGCCAGCGGCTTGCCCGGCAGGCCGTACGGCAGCGCGGCGTCCGCACCGTGATCGGCCGGCCCGTCGACGGTGGTCCTGGCGGGGGCCCCGGGCGCCCGCCCGGCAGGTGAGCCCGGCCTGGACGCGGCCTGGTGACCCGGGCTCGGCGGGGCCGTACGGGACGGGTAGGGCACGGCGGCCGGCAGGATGTCGGTCGCCTCCGCCGCGTCCGCGGGCATGGCGCGCGCGGCTCCCGGCCTCCCGGGGACATCGGGTACGGGTACCGCGTCCGTGGCGGGCTCTGGCACGGCTGCTCCTCGGCGTCAGGGGTTGGGAGGTGAGGTGATGACGGCGGGAGGGCTGCCACTGCGGGAACCGTCTGCGTGCCGTACGGGGTGGAAACGGTGCGGACAACAGAGGAGAGCCTAGCGACCATGGTGATCGCCAGGCTCTCCTGGTAGCCGTCCCTAACGCCCCTGATGTGGTGAGGTGCCTACTCCTGCCACCACTCGGACTCGTCCTCGGCCGACGCGGCCGCCCGCTGCGGGGCCGCTGCGGGGCTGGGCTTCTCGGGTGCGACGGGCGTGGCCGCGAGGGCGGGCTTCGGCGGCGCGGCGGCGACCGCCGGTGCCTCGTCCATGCCCGGCAGGGCCGCGCCACCGAGCAGCTGGCGAAGCTGCGCGAGGTGGCTCGTGATGCTGTCGCGCTGGCGGGTCAGCTCGTCGACCTGGCGCTGGGCGACGGTCCTGTTGCGCTCGGCCTCGGACTTGGCGTCCGACACGATCGACTCGGCGCTGGTCTTGGCCTCGGCGACCAGCTGGTCGGCGTTCTTGCGGGCGTTCGCGAGCAGCTGCTTGGCGTGGGTGTCCGCCTCGCGACGGCTCTGCTCGGCCTGCTGGGTGGCCTTGGTGGCCCGCTGCTCGGCGGTCGCGGCGCGCTGCTCGGCCTCGGCGACGAGCTTCTGCGTCGCGGCCTGGGCGGTGGCGTGGCGCTCGGACTCCTGGCGCTCGGCCTCCTCGCGGCGGGCGGCGAGCTGGATCTCGAACTCGGCCTCGTCCTGGGCGCGCTTGGCCTCGGACTCCTCCAGCACACGCTGGGCCTGGGCCCGCATCTCGTCGGCCTGGCGCTTGGCGGTGGTGAGCACCTCGTCGCGCTCGCGCTTGGTGGAGGCGCGGAGCTGGGCCACCTCACGCTCGGTGGTGGTGCGCAGCTTGGCGATCTCGCGCTCGGCGTCGGCGCGCTTCTCGGCCACCTCGTGGTCGGCCGTGGCCCGGAGCTTGGAGACCTCGCGCTCGGTGGTGGAGGTCAGCTCGTCGGCCTCGCGCTTGGCGGTCGAGCGGATCTCCTCGGCCTCCCGCTCGGCCATGGTGCGCATCTCGTCGGTCTCGCGGGTGGCGAGCGCGCGCTTCTCGGCGGCCTCGTTCTCCGCGGCCGCCCGCACATCCGCAGCGTCAACCTTCGCCGCGGCCTTTATCTCGTTGGCCTCGGACCTGGCGGCCTGCACCAGCTCGGTGGCCTGCTCCTCCGCCAGACGCAGCAACTGCTCAATGCGGGCACCTAGCCCGGAGTAGGTCGGGCGCTCCTGCTCCTGCAGTTGACGCTGCGAGTCGGAAAGCTCCCGCTGCAACGCGGAGAGCTGCTCACGGGTCTGACGCAGGTCGGTGTCGAGCTGCTTCAAGTGGTCGTGAACCTGGTGCCGGTCGTAGCCACGGAGAACCACGTCGAATTCCCGCGTGGGGGCGTCTTCAAAGAAATTGTTCAGCTGGGCGTCGATGTCGGACTGCATGAGGCTCGATCCTGGGTTGTCGAGACGGCTACACGGGCCGGACGGGGGGGCGGACATCCGAGGCGGGGACCCGCTTCCAACGGTCGCGCTCGCTCGGGCACTCGCTAGCAGGGGAGAGCTCTCGCTCACCCCTGGATCCTCGTGCTCGGCTCGCCCGTCCATGGCGGGATCCACGTCCGGATGGTAGGCCAGCGTACTCCGGTGTTGCCGAATTGGAGGTCCCGTCCGACTTTCTGCGCGACTTGTTACGAATAAGCCATTGTTGAGTTTCGGGTGCTACGACTGGCGCATGGGAGACTCCACCAGCTCTGTCAAGACTCCTCCCACGTCTTTCGGATGAAGAAACGCGATTGAGGTGCCCATTGCACCGTGGCGGGGCTGTTTGTCGATCAATCGCACCCCCGCGCCGCCGATCTGTTCGATCGCCTCGGTGACGTCCGTCACCCCGTACGCGACGTGGTGGAGGCCCTCACCCCGCTTCGCGAGGAACTTGCCCACCGGGGTGTCCGCGCTCAGCGGCTCCAGCAGCTGGATATAGGAGCCGCCTCCCTCACCGTCCGCCACGTGCAGCATGGCTTCCTTCACCCCCTGCTCCTCGTTGACCTCCCGGCTGACCACGGTCACGCCGAAGGTCGCCTCGTAGAACGCGATCTTCTCGTCGAGATTCTCGCAGGCGATGCCAACATGGTCGATTCTCAGCAGCATTGCGTGTCCTCCCTGCTCGTACGGCGGCCACGGTCGGCCGGGAGCGTTCCGGCCGACCTCTCTGAAGTCGTGTGGCCCGTCCTAGGTATGGTGGCAAAGTCGCCGAAGACCCCATCATGGAGGCCCTGGTGTCCAGTTCTCCCGCCATCCCGTCCGGCATGTCGCGCTCCGTCATCGTCGCCGGGGCACGCACGCCCATCGGCCGCCTGCTCGGCTCGCTGTCGGACCTGTCCGCCGCCGAGCTCGGCGGCCTCGCGATCAAGGCGGCCCTGGAGCGCTCCGGCGTCGCGCCCGAGCTCGTCGAGTACGTCATCATGGGCCAGGTCATCCAGGCCGGCGCCGGCCAGATCCCGTCGCGGCAGGCCGCGGTGAAGGCCGGCATCCCGATGAGCGTGCCGTCGCTCACCATCAACAAGGTCTGCCTGTCGGGGCTCGACGCCATCGCCCTGGCCGACCAGCTGATCCGCGCCGGCGAGTTCGACATCGTCGTCGCGGGCGGCATGGAGTCGATGACCAACGCGCCCCACCTGCTGCCCGGCCTGCGCAAGGGCGTGAAGTTCGGCGGGTCCGACATTCTCGACTCGATGGCCTTCGACGGGCTCACCGACGTGTTCGACCAGGTGTCGATGGGCGAGTCCACCGAGCGGCACAACACCCGCCTCGGCCTCGGGCGGGAGGAGCAGGACGCCTTCTCCGCCCGCTCGCACCAGCTCGCCGCCGCCGCGGTCAAGGACGGCAGGTTCGACGACGAGATCGTCCCGGTGACCATCCCGCAGCGCAAGGGCGACCCCATCGTGTTCTCCGCCGACGAGGGCATCCGCGGCGACACCTCCGTGGAGACGCTGGCGAGGCTGCGGCCGGCCTTCGCCAAGGACGGCACGATCACGGCGGGGTCGTCCTCCCAGATCTCCGACGGCGCCTGCGCGGTCGTGGTGATGTCCAGGGCCAAGGCCGAGGAGCTCGGCCTCCCCTGGCTCGCCGAGATCGGTGCCCACGGCAACGTCGCGGGCCCGGACAACTCCCTGCAGTCCCAGCCGGCCAACGCCATCCTCCAGGCCCTCGGCAAGCAGGGCATGAGCGTGGAGGACCTCGACCTGGTCGAGATCAACGAGGCGTTCGCGGCGGTCGTGCTCCAGTCGTCCAAGGAGCTCGGGGTGCCGCAGGACAAGGTCAACGTCAACGGCGGCGGCATAGCGCTCGGGCACCCCATCGGCGTCTCCGGCGCGCGCATCGTCCTGACGCTCGCCCACGAGCTCCGCCGCCGGGGCGGCGGCGTGGGCGCCGCCGGCCTCTGCGGTGGCGGAGGTCAGGGCGACGCCCTGATCATCACCGTCCCGTCCTCCTGACCCGAGGCGGCACGCCGGAGGCCGGATCCCGTCGTGGCGGAGCCGGTGGGCGGGTCAGCGGGTGGGGTCGAAGTCCCGGAGGGCCGCGGGCTGCTTGCCGGTGGTGATCTGCTCGGCGAGCATGCGGCCGGTGATCGGCCCTTGGGTGAGGCCCCACATGCCGTGTCCGCCTGCGACGAACCTTCCGGGGGCGCGGGTGGCTCCGATGAGGGGCCGCCCGTCCGGGGTGACGGGGCGGGGGCCGACCCAGGTATCGGTGCGCTCCTCCCAGGAGACGCCGGCCAGCAGCGGCCTGGCGGACGCGATGATCGCGTCGACGCGCCTCTGGTACAGGGGGGCGTCGGCGTCGCGGAACTCCATCGTTCCCGCGACGCGCAGCTTGTCCTGGTACGGCGTGCAGGCCACGCGCACGGCGGGCAGGTAGATCGGCCCGGGCACGGGCTGGTCGGTCGGCACCGTGAACGAGTACCCGCGTCCGGCGCGCACCGGCACGCGGACCCCCCACTCCTTGCCGAGCTGGTTCAGCCAGGCGCCGGTGGCCAGGACCACGGCGTCGGCCCTGACGGAGTCTCCCTCACTCGACCGGACGGAGAGCCCGCCGGAGTCGGTGTCCACCCCGGTGACCCGGAAACCGGACCGGATCGTGCCGCCTCGGGCGACGACGGAGGCGGCCAGCGAGTGCGTGAACCGTCCGGGGTCGACGTAGCGCTGCCCGTCCAGCCGGATACCGGCCTTCGCCTGGGCGGAGAGCTGCGGCGCCTGCCTGCCGAGGTCGTGGCCCTCGAACGCGCTGTACTGGATCTCCAGCCCGGACCGGTTGATCCGCTCGAGCTCGTGCAGGAGTGCTACGGCCTGTCGCGGGTTCTCGAAGGCGGCCATGATGGGGGCTTCCGTCGTGGGGGCCTCGACGCCGTTGGAGGTGAGCACGTCGAAGGCTTCCAGGCATTCCTCGTTCAACGGGAGGTTGGCCTTTACGGCACGGCCCCAGGACTTCCAGCCGCAGTTCATCGCGAACCGCGTGAGGAACGACCACAGCCCGATGTCGGGCGTGGCCGGCACGTGCAGCGGGGCGCTCCGGTCGAGCAGGGAGCGCAGGCCGTAGCGCAGGACTCCGGGCTCGTTCAGCGGGATGGCGAGCCCCGGCGAGAGCCAGCCCGCGTTGCCCCACGACGCGCCCGCGGCCACGCCGTCACGGTCGACCACGGTGACGTCCACGCCACGCTCCTGCAGGAACCACGCGGTGGACAGCCCCACCACGCCGGCGCCGATCACCACCGCCGTGCGCGGTCCACCATCGATACCCATGACCACATCTCCGCTCTGACATCCTGTGACGTGCTCTGTCTGTCGCGAGCCTCGCTCGCCTGCATCTGAGCATCGCCCCTGGGGCCCGAGGACGGTTTGTGCGTTCGGACAAGCACGAGGGTGGGCTTTGTCCGCTTACGACAACGGCGGAGAGATCAAGGCCGTGTGTCCTGGCTTACGGCCAACGCGATGATCATGGCCAGCCGTTTTTCCGGTACGTCCAGCCGCAGGTCGGTGATCTCGGCCATCTTCCGGAGCCGGTAGCGGACGGTGTTCGGATGGACGTCGAGGCGGTTCGCGGCGACGGCCAGATCTCCCTGTGCCTCCAGCCAGGCACGTAGCGTCGCGACGTACCGGGTGCCGTGCTCGGCGTCCCGCCGGGACAGCTCGGCGACCGGCCCGCGGGCGGGGGTACGTCCCGCCGAGGCGGCCGCCCGGAGACGTTGCAGCAGGATCGCGTCCCATGACTCGTCGTAGACGACCGCGAGGGCGTCGCCGGGCCGTGCCGCCCGAAGGGCGAGGCTCTCGTCGGCCTCCTGCCTGCTCGCGGGCAGCTGGGCGGGCTCCGCGGCTCCGCCGACGCCGGCGTACACGGTGACCTGTCGTGGCAGGACGTTCGCGATCGCGGTGAGCCAGGCGCGGGCGGGCGTGACGTCGTCGCACGGCAGCACGGTGTACAGGGTGTTGCCGAACAGGGCGCTGCGCCCCGGCCGTGACCAGCCGAAGCCCGTGGTCGCGCGTTCGAAGGCCATCAGGATCGCGGCATGCCTCTCCTCGGCGACGTGCGCCTGGAGCGCGATCACCCGGAACCGCTCCTGGGGCAGGCCGAGCCTGCTGATCACGGCGGGCGCGTCGGCCGTGCCCTCCAGCAGGCGGATGACGAGATCAGATTCCACCTGACGCTCCAGGTCCGCGCTGACCCGGGAACGCAGCAGGTGCAGCGCGACCGCCTGCGCCCCGTCACCAAGGACCGTCCGGCGCTCGGCCGACAGCGGGCGCTCGCACTCGACCCATATCGACCCCAGCAGCTCACGCCCGGCGCGCACGGCGACCACCATGCGGCCCCTGAGGCCGTGCTCGGGTGAGGGCTCGACGAACAGCGGCTCGTCGGAGGCCGCCAGATGCGCGAAGACGCCCTGCTTCTCGAACAGCGGGCGCATGGTGTCCGGCACCCGCCTGCCCAGAATCGTCTCCAGCCGTGCCGGGTCGGCGGTGTGCTGCGAGCCGGAGTAGGCCAGGACGCGCGACATCTGATCCTCGATCGTCACCGCGTAGCCGAGTGCGTCGGCGAGCGTGTCCGCGAACGCCAACAGGTCGGTCGGCCCACGCCCCGCATCGGTCTCCCGGCCTTCGAGCACCAGGCCGTACACCACGGCGAAGAGCTGGCTCCAGGACACCTCGGGTTCCACGAGCAGGACGGCGATCCCGCCGCCCTGCGCGTCCGCCCGCGCGGTCTCGTCGAGTGGCGGGGTCCCGCGCACCAGCACCGCGGCGGCACGCGCCGACCGCGCCAGCCGTACAGCCTCGGCCGCCGATTCCACCCCGACCGACAGGAACACGTCACCGGTCGCGGGGCGGGTGTCGGTCGGATCGTGCACCACCACGCTGCGCAGTTCCACATCCCGTGACGCGGGGGCGCAGCACAGGCGGGCCCCGTAGCCGCCGAGGACGTTCACCAGCCTGTCCAGGTTCAGCATCCGCCGTGCCCACCCGCCGCCGCGGCCTCACCCCGTGATGCCTTCGCGGATGCCTCGCCGTCAGGACGCTCCCAGGACAGGAGCTGTACGCGGGAGGGGGACCCCCGCCTTCGCTCGTCCGGATTCATCCGCTCCACATCCTTGATTCTCCCCTGATCACCCAGCGGCCCCCGGCCGCCCCCGCCCTCCGGGGCGGTGGCGTCGGCGCGGCGGGCCTGCGCGGTGGCGGCGGCCAGGGAGACGCGCTGATCATCACCGTCCCGTCGTCCTGATCCGAGGCGGTACGCCCTTCCGCACCTTGTGGCGGAGGCGGGCAGAAGTCCCTAGCATCGTTCATCGTGGCGGAACGGCCGGGTGATCGTGTGTGGCGGCGATTCACGGGCACGGCCTCGCCTCTGATCGACGGGGAGCCCTGCCCAGACGTCGACGTCTCCGTGGAGTGGGGCGATTCGCCGCTGTTCATGCTCTCCTCTCCAGGCCAGGCTCCGGGCAGCCTGCTGTGGGTCGTCGCCGGCGACGACGACGCGCGGGTGACGTCGGACGACGCGGGCGTGACGGTGACTCTCGGGCCGTCGCAGGCCCCCACGGCGCCTCCGATCTGGTGGGCGGCCGTCGTGAGCCCGATGGGCCCCGGGTTCGACCTGCCGATCGAGGCCCGCACCGGCATGGCGCGGATGTCCGTACGGGGCCATGTCCTCTCCGGCACCGTGTGGCTCTCCGGAGTGGGGCTCGACGGCAGGCAGGTCGGCTACGAGGCGACGGTCACGGGCCACCGAGCCGAGGACGCCGAGGACGCCGAGGTTCCGCCGTGGCCGGCGGCGGCCGAGGAGGAGCCGCACGGCGATCCCTCCTCACCGATCAACAGGCTCAACGCCCTGTCCGGGCAGATCTCGCTGGACTTCGCCGCCGGCCACCTCGGCGCGCTCGTCGGCCACCTGCGGGAGGCCGCCGGCCTGCGCCGCGAGCTGAGCGTCGGCGACGCGGTGACCGGGGCGTGGGGCCGTTTCCTGGCCGGCGTGCGGGAGTCTCTCGCCTTCGACCGGCAGGTGCTCGCGTCCATCGCGGCACGCGGGCACCTCGGCGACCTGGTCGCGGCGGCGGACTCCGAGATCGCCGCCGCGGCCGGGCTGATCGGCCGCCTCGACCCGGCGCCGTACGGCCTGGCCGGGCTGGCCCGTGGCGTCGCCGAGGCGGCCGAGTCGCTGGCCCGGGTGCCGGTGCGGCTCCGCGCGCTCGTGGAGCGGGCCCTGGCCGCCGGGTTCGTGGACCCCGTTGACGACCTCGCCGTGGCCCTGACGGGTGCCGCCGAACGGCTGGAACATCATCGCGACCACCTCGAAAGGCTCGACCCGGTCGGGCACGCGCGCCGTACGAGGGAGGGCAACACCGAGGCGACGGCGCGGATGGCCAGGTACGTCGAGCAGTGGCGAGCGCGCGCCGGCACCGACTGGGACCGCATCCAGATGATGGAGGAGGCCGGGTCCTTCCTCGGGGACCTGCCCGGTCTCTTCCTCGACCTCGGTGCCGGCGAGGCCGCCCTGGTCGCCTCCGAGATGGCCCGCGCCCGCGCGTTCGCCGACCTGATGAGCGGCCGGCGGCCCGCTCCCGTGCTCACCCCGGCCCGGATGTCGGCGCTGCTCGGGGAGTACGGCGGACCGGTCGTGGAGTACTTCCTGCGCGGTGACCGGCTGGTCGTCTTCGTGGCCGGGCCGCACGGGATGGAGACGGCCGACCTGCGGGTGGACCGCGGCGCGTTGCGGGGGTGGGTCGACGAGCTGCACCGTCACCTCAGGGCCGAGACGTTCGACCGGGCGCGGGCGCGTGAGCTGCTGCGCCTGCTCGGCGGCGTCCTGTGGGATCCGGTGGCCAGGTGGCTGCCCCGTGACCCCGAGACGGCCGTGGCGCTGGTGCCCCACGAGGAGCTGCTGCGGGTGCCGTTCCACGCGCTGGTGGGCGCCGGGGGACCTCACCTCGCCGAGCGCCACACCACGACGGTGCTGCCCGCCGCCTCGATCCTGCCCGCGCTCATGGCCCGGCGTACGGGCGCACCGGCCGCGCCGCCGAGGTTGTGCGCGCTGGTCGACCCCGAGCCGATGCCCGGCGGCCTGCCGCCGCTTCCGCTCCTGCGCGAGCGCTTCGGCGTGGTCTCCGGCCTTTTCGCCGGCGCGGAGGTCCATATCGGTGCCGCCGCTACGCCGGCGGCCATGGTGGAGGGCGCGGCCGTACGGCCCTCGGTGCTCTGCCTGGCCACCCACGCGCAGGCGCTGCCCGACGATCCGATGGCCTCCTACGTCGCGCTGGCCGGAGGCGAGGTCACGGCCGGCGCCGTGCACGAGCTCGACCTGCCCGCGCGGCTGGTCGTCCTCGCCGCCTGCGAGACCGGGGCGGGGCGGGTGACCGGCGACGGGATCATCGGGCTCAGCAGGGCCTTCCTCGCGGCCGGGCCGCTCGCCGTGCTCATGACGCTGTGGCCCGTGCGCGAGCGCGACAGCCTGCGCGTGCTGCGGCGCTTCTGCGACCTGCGTCTGAACGGCGGCCTCGGCACCGCCCAGGCCCTGCGGGCGGCGCAGTGCTCGATGCTCACCGGCCGCTCCGACGACCCGCGGGACTGGGCGGCCTTCACGCTGTTCGGGCTGCCCGACTGACCCTGATGATCCTGGAGGTGCCGAGTGACCGAGCTTGGCTACGCGATTGAGGCACGAGTCGACCTGGTGGCCGAGGAGACCCTCCAGGGCGCGGGCACGCGGTTCACCCGCGAGGCCGGGGTCGTGCTGGGCCGTCCGATGGTCGTCGCCGTGCCGCCCGGCGACCTCCCGCCCGAGGTGGCGGCGTCGCGCGGCGCCGGGGGATGGGCCTACACGCAGGTGCTGTTCCCCTTCGACCTGGAGGAGGCGGCGCCGGGCCTGAGCTACGTCGAGGCCGTCTTCGAGGTCGCCCTGGACGACGGCGACGTGGTCGCGCGGCAGCTCACCGCCGTGCGCTACGACGACCCCAAGGCGCTCGGCACCCTGACCACGTTCGGGGACGGCCGAGGCGACTTCCGCTGGCGCATCAGGCCCGAGCCCGGCGCCTCCCTGATCGAGGGGAGCCGCGTGGCCAGAGTGCTGCTGCAGGCGCCCAAGGACACCACATCGCTGACCGGGACGATCGGGGTGTCGGCGAGGCTCGCGGACACCGAGCTGGGTATCGACGTCCCCGTCACGACCGGGGAGCCCCGCTCTTTCGAGCTCAGCCTGCTGGACGGCGCGTTCTCGGCGGCCTCGCCCGCGGCGCGCGAGGAGCCGGCGCGCCGGGGCGCCAGGCGGATGTGCGTCACGGTCGACGTCGAGGGTTCCGCCAAACGCGACGCGAGCGAGCAGGGGAGGGTGCAGACCGTCCTCGTGCGGGTGCTCGACCTGGCACTGTCCGCCGCGCGGGTCGACCCGCAGGAGTGCGACCGCCAGGGGCAGGGCGACGGCCACCTGATCGTCATGCCCCCGGGCATCGAGGAGCCGCAGGTGATCCGACGGTTCCTGCGCGAGCTGGCGAGCGCGCTCGCCGAGGCCAATCGCCACGTCCGCCCCGAGTACGCGGTGCGGTTGCGGGTCGCGCTGGACGAGGACATGGTCTACCCGGAGGTCAACGGGTTCGGCGGCGACGGCGTGATACGGGCGCACCGGCTGCGCGACTGCGCGGAGGCCAAGGCGGCGCTGGCCGGAGCCCCTGGACACCACATCGTGATCGTCGCGGAAGGGCTCTACCTCAGCTCGGTGAAGACCGCCTTCGCCGGCGAGCCCGGCCTGCGCTTCGAGCGGATCGTCGCCAGGGTCCCCGACAAGGACTTCGCCGAGCCCTGCTGGATCCACGTGCCGGTGAGCTAGGGCGCGGGGTAGACGTCCAGCGGGGCGGTGAACGCGAGGGCGGGTGCCGACATGAGCGCGGTGAGGTGCGAGGCGTCCACCTTTGGGGCCCACTGGGCGCTCATGACGGCCGGTCTCCTTCCGAGGTCCACGTCGCCGCCGATCTCGGTGGTCACGGTCTCGCCCCGGACGTCCGACTCGACGGCCAGCCAGAAGGTGACCCTGCCGCCCACGCGCAGCCAGTGGCCCTCGCCCGGTCTCAGGTCCGGGCGGCTCGCCATGGTGGAGAAGCTCAGCCGCCCGTCCTTCTCGGCCCGCCAGACGCCGCCGCCGAGCCAGCCCGCCGCGACGCCCTTCCACTCGGGTGATCCGGCCTGCTGGGTGAGCGAGGTGAAGGCGGTGATCCGCATCTCGGCGGGCAGGGGCCGGCCGTCCCATGGGCGGTCATCGACCAGGCCGGTCCGTTCAGGTGTGGCCGCCGGCGCCGCCGCAGGGACGGGGGTGCTCGTGGCGGCGGGGATCTCGCCCGCGACCGCGGCGCCGCTCGTCAGGCCGCCTGTGACCAGAGCCCCCGGGATCAGGGCCGACAGCAGATAGGGCGCGAAGCGCTGCCGTACGCCGCGCACGGGCGTCCAGACGCGCAGCCACAGCGGCGCGAGAAGCGGCCAGTTGACCAGCAGCACGATCATCTCGATCAGCGTCGTCCGCGCGGACGCCAGGTCGGCCCGCAGGTCGTGGACCACGGCGCCGAGCGCGTCGCCGAAGGAGAACCCGGTCAGCAGGTACGCGGCAAGCTCGAACAGCGCTATGGCGCCGGCCCGCACGACGACCGCCGCCGGCCACAGGGCGGCGAGGGCCGCGATGCCGCCCGGCCCCGCGCCGATGGCCCACAGCCGCAGCCGGAGGGGCGGGTGGGTGAGCCCGTCCAGGAGCCTGGCGGCCGGGCTGCGGCCGCGGACGGGGCCGAGGGCGCGGCGCAGCGCGTCCGGTGCCGTCTCGTGCAGCGCGAAGCGGTCGGCGCTGAGCTCGGCGACCCACAGGCCCGCCACGGGCAGGATCAGGCCGATCGGGATCGAGGCCGCGTCGTGGAGCAGGGAGGCGAGCAGCGCGGAGCTTTCCGGCCCCCCGGCGAACAGCGAGAACGCGAACACGACCACCGCGAGGGCGATGAGGATCACGCTCCACACCCTGACGAACCACCCGAACGGGCCGGCGAGGCCGACGATCAGGTGGTCGCCCTGCCGCAGGTGGGCGACCTCGTGGAGCAGCACGGCCCGTGCCGCCTCCCGGTCGTCGTGCCACAGGCGCAGCAGCGGGGGATAGACGGCGATGCGCGCCTCCCGCCAGCCCATGGGGTAGACGCGGGCCATCCGATCGTGGCGTTCGCCGAGCCGCAGCTCGATCGCCGAGGCGTGGCGGTGTACGAACGCGGACATCTCCTCGATCACCGGATCGCCGCTCGGCGAAAGGTGGTGCCGCCGCTCGGCCCAGCGCCCGCGCGCGCCGGGGAACAGGACTCCCGCGATGCCGGCGAGGAGGAGAGCGGCGGGGAAGAACTCCAGCAGGCCGGCTCCGGTGAGAAGCGCGACGGCCGCTCGCCGCGCCCCGGCGGCCAGAGCCCCGGCGAGCGCGGTGACGCCGTCGGCGTCGGCCTCGAAGCTCTCCACGAGCCCGGGCACGGACGGGGCGGTGACCCCGAGGAAGTAGAACCACAGCCAGGGAGGCGGCATCCATCCCGTGGAGTCGCCGCGGACGGCGGGCGGGTGGCCGGGCGGCGGGCCGCCCGGCACCGGCGCGGCGGGAGGGCTGCCCGCGAGCGCCCGGAGGAACGCCTCGATCTCGGGGGTGTCACGGTCGTGCTGGAAGACCAGCTTGAGGGTGTCGTAGGTGAGCTCCCGCGCCCGCTCGGGGGCGACCCCCTGGGCGCGCAGGCGGTCGCCGAACGCGCCGATCACCCGGTCGAGCTCCGGCTCGGCGGCCGCCCGCTCGCGCTGCTCGTCATCCGGTGCCCCGGTGGTGATCCCCCGCATGACGAGCAGCGCGAGCAGGTCGGCCAGCGGGTGGCCGGAGGCCAGTCCGAGCAGATGGCCGGCCAGGTGGCGGAGGCCGTCCAGGACGATCGGCAGCTCGCCCGGACCGAGGCCGCCGCCGAACCCTCCGGGCTCGGAGCCCGCCGCGGTCCGCAGCAGGTCGCGGCGCCGCCCGCCGCCCGCGACGTACGCGGCGCCGACTCGCTCGGCGGACGCGGCCTCGGCGGGGGTGACCCGCTCGGCGACGCGCCGGGACCAGACGGCGACGATGTCCGGGGAGCCTGCCATGTGCGACCCCGCTACGAGAGGTGGCCCGCGAGGGGCGCGGCTGCCGGGAGACCGCCTCGTACGCGGCGGGCCGGCCCGGCGATCGGGACGGCCCGCCGCGCGAGGTCAGGCCGAGAAGACGACGCGGAACGCATAGAAGCCCTCGTTCGTCCCGCCGGTCATCGTCAGATGGGCTCCGCCGCTCCCGATCGTGCCGCTGATGCGGGTGCCGGCCTGGAGCGCGTAGGTCATGGGGATGGTACCGAGGCCGGAACGGCAGGGAATCAGGTCCTGCTGGCCGAAGAAGGTGTTGTAGGTGGTGGCCTTGTCCGAGTGCGAGGCCACGAGGCGTCCGGTGAACCTGCCGCTGCTGTACGAACTGGTCCAGTAGTTGAGCAGCACACCCGGGGGCTTGGCCACCGCCGCCGACCCGACCTGGAACGATCCGGTCGCGCCGATGTTCCCGACGTAGAACAGCCAGGTGAACGGATTGCGCTCGACGTACCCGCCGTACGTCTTGCGCGGGCCGGTGCTGAACTGCGCGGCGGAACGGTAGGAGGTGCGGCCGGTCAGCCGGCGCCCGCCGCCGCTGCCGCAGTAGTCGTAGCTCTCCAGGGTCACGGTGGCCCGGCCTCGGTAGACGTTCGCCGAGGAGGCGTGCGCGGCCGAGGCCGGGGCGACGAGCGCCGTCACCAGACTCAGCGCGATCAGGGTGCCTAAGAGGATCGGTCTTTTCGTCATCGGCGGTCTCCAGAGCCTGAGCGGGGCACGAGCACACGGCGATGATGGCAGCTCTGGAACGGTTCAACCCCATCGAATGACTGGATTCCAGAACACGGATTCAGCACGGGACGGTTGCCCGCAGGAACCGCCATTGCCGGGATATTTCATGACGAAGAGGACAGCGGAGGTATTTACAGCCACTTGTCAATATGGGTCGGAGGATGCTTCGGGTGGCGATTACCTGGGGGCGCACTCAGTGGACGGTCGCCGAACCCATCCCATTACCCCGTGAAGGCTCACGCGGTGTCACCGGGCCGGACAGACCAACGGGCCCGGCGGCGAGGCCGCCGGGCCCGGAGTCGACGCCGGGAAACTCGGCGTCAGCGGGGATCAGTAGAGACGAGCCTCAGGAACCGGCAGGTCGAGCTGCTTCGGCCCGTGCCACTTCACCTTGTCCTTGACCAGGTCGAAGATCAGGGAGCCGAGCGCGAGCGGGAACTCCACCTTGCTCTTGCTCAGGTCGACGGTGACGGTCGCGCCGGTGGCCCGCTCGCCGGAGTAGGTCGAGTCGGTGCCCGCGATGACGAGGCCGAGCCTGTGACCCTTCTTGAAGGTGTAGTCCTGTGGAAGGGTCTCCCACTTGACCGTGCCGTACTGCCCCTCGGGCAGCGGCGAGGAGGTGCTGAGCGAGTCGCGGTTCTGCACGTCGATCCAGCCGCGGGCCACGATCTCCAGCGGACGGGTGGCGACGTTGCCGACGACCTTCTTGTAGCAGCCGTCGTCGGAGGCCGTGCTCTCGCCGTGGCAGGTCTCCTCGGTGAGGGTCGTGATGCCCTGGCCGCGACGCCAGTCGACGCGGCTGTCCTCGCCGAAGTCGACGAGCAGCGCGGTCAGGTTCGAGGTGGGCTTGTCGAGGGCGACGCGCAGGTCCACGACGGGCGTGCCGGACAGGCGCAGGTTCGCCGGCAGCTCACCGGTGGTGAAGGCCACCCGTCCTGGCTTCTCCGTGCCGACGTCGGCCACCATCGCGTCCTCGGACTGGCGGACGTCGGTGAAGGTGGCCGTCGTGTCCTTCTTGGCCGCGAGCAGGCCGAGCGAGCCGTCCGCGCCGGGGCGCAGGGAGAGCTTCACCCCGAGCGGGGCCGGCCAGTCGCGCTGGGTGGTCCAGCTGGTGGGCCCGGTCTGCACGTCGGCGCGGGGCTCGTTCATGATGCCGTTCTTCACGCCGAGCAGCCAGAAGTCGAACCAGCGGTGCAGCGTGTCGACCCACAGGTCGCGGCGTCCCTCGAAGTCGAACGGGTCCACGTGCTGGTACTGCCCGACCCAGATCTTGCGGGGCACGTTCCTGTCGGCCAGGCCCTTCCACCAGGTGGAGAAGTTGTCGGGCTTGACGTTGAGGTCGTTGACCGTGTGCACGACGAAGACGCTGGCGCGCACCTTGGAGACGTCGCCCAGCGTGCCCGCGATGTAGTCCCGCTCGGCCCAGAAGGCGTTGTAGTTGCCGGTGTCGTCGCCGTCCTCGGCATCCAGGCGCGCCCGTGCCGCGGCGCACTTGGCGATCGGGTCGGTGTCGATGACCCTCGCCAGGTACGACATGTAGTCGAAGTTGTAGATCACGCCGTTGGAGCGCTGGTACTTGTACCAGGAGCTGATCGCCGAGATCGGGACGATGGTCTCGAGGCCCTTGACGCCGGTCGCCGCGACGGCGTTGGCCAGCGTGCCGTCGTAGGACTTTCCGATCATCGCGGCCTTGCCGGTGGTCCAGTCGGCGACCGCCGGCGTGCCGTCCTCACGGTAGGCGGTGGCGCGGCCGTTCAGCCAGTCGATGACGGCCTTGCCGCCCAGCACGTCGGCCCGCCCGCCGACGTCGGGGCACCCCTCGGACTTGGTGGTGCCGATCATGTCGACGTTGAGCACCGCGTAACCGCGCGGGACGAAGTAGTTGTCGTAGAACAGGGGGAACTTGGCGAGGTTCCCCTCCGCGTCGTAGACCTTCCGCTCGGACTCGTTGCCGCGACCGGAGTTGTCGTAGTACGGGCTCTCGTCGATGATCACCGGCACCTTGAGCCCGGGACCCGACTCCTTGGGCCTGATGATGTCGACGCGGACACGGTCCAGCTTCCCGTCGGAGTCACTGTCGACGGGGGACTCGACATAGACGTGCTCGCGGACGGCGTCGGCGTAGGAGAAGACCGGCTGGGTCCGGCCCTGCTGGACGGTGATGGAGGGTTCGGCACTCGCCTGGGCCGGGGTGACGCCCACCGCGCCGACCGCGACGAGGCCGAGTGCGACCAGTACTGCGCTTAACTTTGGCACGCGAAGTCTCCTGGGAGGGTATGGGGAGAACACCCACAATCTCCGCTAATGTCCAGATGGCCGACAAGATCCCTTTATGGGTTCGACATCACCTTGCTCCTGCTGTGTGACATAGCACAGGGAGTGACGCGGCGATCTCAGAGATGGCCGGCCCTGCCGGGAGTCCCGGAATTCGGGGCGAATGTCAGGAGAATCACCGGCTTGTCTTCGGGTCGTCAAGGGAAATCGTCAAGCGGCTATTGACGCTCGCGGCCGGCTGTTTTATCGTCCTCTCGAATTTAAAACGTTTTTGAGCGGGCTGCCTCTGGAGGGCTCATGGTCGGCGAGTCGAGCATGCGCGTGCCACCTGCCGGCGTCGTGATCAGAACCCAGGAAGCGCCCGCGACGCGACGTCAGAGCCGGAACGCCCGGCATCCTTTCCGCCGGGCCGGAGCCCCGGCGCGGCACCCCGCGAAGGTCACATCGCCTTAAACCGTTTTACCAGCCACTGATCCACCTGTTCCGTACCCCCACGGATCTCCAGGAGAGTCGGCATGCCCCCCACATCCGCTCGTCCGCACCGGCTACGCACGCTGGCGACCGCCGTCCTGGCCCTGGTCGCACTCCTGCTCGGCCCCATCCCCGCCGCGTCGACGGCCGCCCAGGCCGCCGCCGTCCCCGACCTGTCCGGCGCCGCCTGGATCTGGTATCCCGAGGGGAGCCCGAGCCAGTCCGCGCCGGTCGGCACCCGCTACCTGCGGCGCGGCTTCACCGTCCCCGCGGGCGCGGTCACCGACGCCCAGCTCGTGGTCACCGGAGACGACACGGTCGACGTCTGGCTCAACGGCGTGCCGCTGGCCGGTTCGCCCCGGAGGACCGACTCCTGGCGGCAGGCGATCTACGTCGACCTGGCGTCCGCCGTCCGCGCCGGCGCCAACACGATCGCCTTGGCGGCGCGCAACACCACGGCGGGCCCGGCGGGCGTGATCGCCAGGCTCAGGGTGACCACTGCCGGAGGCACGGTCGACCTGGTCACCGACGGCGCGTGGAAGGCCGCGAGCACGGTCACCCCCGGCTGGATCGAGCCGGGGTTCGCCGACGGGTCCTGGCCCGCGGCGGCGGTCTCCGGCACCTACGGGGCCGCTCCCTGGGGCACCGGTGTGGCGGCTCCCGACCTCGGCGCCGCCTCGCCGCTGGCCGTGGCCGCCCCCACCACCGAGCACCGGCCGACCCCGCTCGGCATCGACGCGCGCGCCCCCCGCTTCGGGTGGCAGCTCACCGGAGGCGCGGGGGAGCAGGTCCAGGCGGCGTACCAGATCCTCGTCGCCTCCACCGAGAGCGGCGCCCAGTCCGGCACCGGCGACCTCTGGAACAGCGGCCGGGTGGTCTCCGGCAGGTCCGTGGACGCGGTCTACGGCGGTGCGGCGCTGGCGTCGGGCACGCGTTACCACTGGCGGGTGCGAGTGTGGGACACCCAGGGCAGGGCGGGCGCCTGGGGGCCGGTCACCTGGTTCGAGACCGGCCTGCTCGACCCGCCGGCCGAGTGGCAGGCCGACTTCGTCGGCGCCCCGGCCGGCGCGCCCGCCCTGGCGGGGGCGAGCTGGATCTGGTATCCGGAGGGAGACCCCGCGTCCAGCGCGCCGCAGGGCACCTGGTTCCTCAGGCGGCAGTTCACGCTGCCCGCCGGCACGATCGGCCGGGCACGGCTCACCGTCACCGGTGACGACACCGCCGACGTGTGGGTGAACGGCATCCAGGTCAGCTCCTCGCCGAGGGCCGTCGACTCGTGGAAGTCCGCCGCCGTCGTCGACATCGCGGCCCGGCTGCGGGCGGGCGCCAACACCCTCGCGATCTCGGCGCAGAACACCACCGTCTCCCCGGCCGGGGTGGTCGCCGCGCTGGAGGTCGACGTGGCGGGCGCGGGCAGCACCAGGCTCGTCACCGACGCGGGGTGGAAGGCCGCGCAGAGTGGGCCGTCCGGCTGGCAGGACTCCGGGTTCGACGACTCGGGGTGGCCCGCCGCGCGCGTCGCCGCCGCCTACGGCTCCGGGCCCTGGAGCTCGAACGTCGCGGTGGCCGAGCCCGCGCCCTACCTCCGCAAGGGGTTCGCCCTCGGCAAGCCGGTGGCCTCCGCGCGCCTCATGGTCACCGCGCTCGGCCTGCACGAGACCCGCGTCAACGGGACGAAGGTCGGCACCGAGGCGCTGGCGCCGGGCTGGACCGACTACAACAAGCGCCTGGCCTACCGCACCTACGACGTGACCTTCCTGGTCCGCCAGGGTGACAACGCCCTCGGCGCGCTGCTCGGCAACGGCTGGTACTCCGGCTCCATTGGCTTCGCGGGAAGCCAGAAGTACGGCAGCAGGCCGTCGTACTCCGCCCAGCTCCGCGTGCGCTTCACCGACGGCACCACGCAGACCGTGCGCACCGACTCCTCATGGCGGGCGGCGCCGAGTCCGATCGGCGCGGACGATCTCTACCAGGGCGAGGAGTACGACGCGCGGGCCGTCCGCGCGGGCTGGGACACCGCCGCGTACGACGACGCCGGCTGGGCCCCGGTCACCGTCCGCGGCGGGGCGAAGCCGCACCTCGTCGCCGCCGTCGATCCAGGCGTCGCCGTGCAGGCGAGCATCACTCCGGTGTCGGTGACCCAGCCCAAGCCCGGCATGTGGGTCCTCGACATGGGGCAGAACTTCGCGGGCTGGAACCGCCTGCGCGTGCGCGGCGCGGCGGGCACCACCGTGACGATGCGCCACGCCGAGGTGCTCAACGCCGACGGCACCATCTACACCGCCAACCTGCGCGCGGCCCGCCAGACGGACCGCTTCACCCTCGCGGGCACCGGGGCCGACGAGGTGTACGAGCCGAGGTTCACCGTGCACGGCTACCGCTACGTCGAGCTCACGGGCTTCCCCGGCACGCCCACGACCGCCAGCGTCACCGGGCTCGCCGCGTGGACCAACGGCCAGGCGACCGGTGGCTTCACCACCTCCAGCGCGCTGGTCAACCAGCTTCAGCACAACATCCTGTGGGGAGCGCGCTCCAACATGCTCTCGGTCCCCACCGACTGCCCGCAGCGCGACGAGCGGCTGGGCTGGACCGGCGACATCGGCATCTTCGCCGGAACCTCGACCTTCAACTTCGACGTGCAGGGCCTTCTCGGCAAGTTCGCCGACGACCTGGCCGACGCCCAGCACGCGGACGGCGCGTTCACCGACGTGGCGCCCGACGTCTGCTGCGGGGCGGGCAAGGCGGGCTGGGCCGACGCGGGCGTCATCGTCCCGTACACCCTCTGGCAGCGCTACGGCGACGTGCGGGTCGTCGACGAGCACTTCGCCGCGATGAAGCGCTGGGTCGACTACTCCAGGAGCACTGCCGGAGCCGATCTGATACGCAACCAGGACACCTACGGCGACTGGCTCAACGTCAACGACAACACCGCCAACGACCTGATCTCCACGGCGTTCTTCGGCCACAGCGCCCGGCTGCTCGCCCAGATGGCCGCCGCGACCGGGCGCGCCTCCGACGCCGCCACCTACGGCGCGCTCGCCGACCAGGTGGCGCAGGCGTTCACCGGCAGGTTCGTGGCCGCCGACGGCACCGTGTCGGGGAACACCCAGACCGGCTACGTGCTCGCGCTGGCGTTCGGCTTGGTGCCCGACGCCCGGGTGCAGGCCGTCGCCGACAGGCTCGCGGCCAAGGTGGCGGCGAGCGGCGGCCACCTCAGCGTGGGCTTCCTCGGCGTCGAGAACCTCCTGCCCGTGCTGGCCGACCACGGCCACCTCGACACCGCCTACCAGGTGCTGCTGCAGCCCGGATATCCCGGCTGGGGGTACATGAACAGCCGAGGGGCCACCACGATCTGGGAGCGCTGGGACGGCATCCGCACCGACGGCTCCCCGCAGGACCCCGGGATGAACTCCTTCAACCACTACGGTCTCGGCTCTGTGGGCGACTGGCTGTACCGCTCGGTCGGCGGCCTCGGGCCCGATGCCCGCGATCCCGGCTACCGCCGGATCACCATCGCGCCCCGGCCGGGCGGCGGCCTCACCTCCGGCAAGGCCGACCTGCGCACCCCGTACGGCAGGGCGCTGAGCGACTGGTCCATCGCGGGCGGCACGCTGACCCTGCGGGTGGAGATCCCGGCCAACGCCACCGCCACCGTCCGGGTCCCCGCGTCGTCGTCCTCCGCCGTGACCGCGCCCCCTCAGGCGGCGCCGATGGGCTACACCGACGGCGCGGCGACCTTCCAGCTCGGCGCGGGCACCTACACCTTCACCGCCCCCGCCTGACGGCCGCGCCTCCGCGCCCATGTCCCCGGGGGCGGCCCGTCGCTCGACGAGCCGCCCCCATCCGGGGCGAGGTATTACACACGGGTACGGAGCGTCCCGCCGGGACATCAACGTCCCGGATCGTACGATCTCCTACGGCCCTTCACTCTTCCGACTTCCAGCTCATGAGCGTCAACGGCAGGCCCTACGCGGCTCACGGCCTGCAGGACACCGTGCAGCTCCCGGTGCGCGGCCAGGTCGTGATACGGATGCGCTTCCGCGACTTCCTCGGCAAGCATCCCTACCACTGCCACATCCTCAACCACGAGGACAACGGCATGATGGCGAACGTCGAGGTGGTCCGCTGACCCCCGCCATGCCGCTGACACCTGCTACGCCACTGACACCTGCTACGCCGCTGACCGCCCGCGCTACGCCGCTGACCGCCCGCGCTACGCCGCTCGTCGGGTGCCGGGGATCGCGGCCAGCAGTTCGCGGGTGTACTCCGCCCCGGGGTTCTCGAAGATCTCACGTGGAGTGCCGGTCTCCACGATGCGCCCACCCCGCATCACATGAACGGTGTGCGAGATCATGCGCACGACCGCGAGGTCGTGGCTGATGAACAGGTAGCTGAGAGAGAGCTCCCGCTGGAGATCGGCGAGCAGTTCGAGGATCTGTGCCTGCACGAGGACGTCGAGCGCCGACACGGCCTCGTCGAGCACGACGAGCTCGGGCGAGAGCGCGAGCGCCCTCGCGATCGCGACGCGCTGGCGCTGCCCGCCGGAGAGCTCGTGCGGGAGCCGTCCGGCCATCGAGGAGGGGAGCGACACCTGGTCGAGCAGGCGGGCCACGGCCTGCTTCCTGCTCTTCGCGGTGCCCACCCGGTGCACCCGCAGCGGCTCGCTGATCGATTTCTCGACGGTGTAGCGAGGGTCGAGCGAGGCGTAGGGGTTCTGGAAGACGGGCTGCACCCGGCGGCGGAACGCGAACAGCTCGCGACGCCGCAGCGAGGTGAGGTCGGTGCCGTCGAACAGGATGCGTCCGGAGGTGATGTCGTCGAGACCGAGCAGCAGGTTCGCGGTCGTCGACTTGCCCGACCCGGATTCGCCGACGATGGAGACGGTCTGCCCGCGCGGGATGCCGAAGCTGACCCCGTCGACCGCCGTGAACCGGGAGGGGACGCCCGTGCCCGCCGCGCGTGTCGTGAAGACCTTGCTCAGGTCCTCGATCTCCACGAGGTGGCGGGGCGAAATGGTCGAGGCCGGCGGGGCGAGCGAAGCGGTCGAGGCGGGCGGGTCGGGCTCGGCCCGGTCCCGCGCGGTCGCGGCGGACGCCGTCACCACGCTCGTGGAGACGGCCGGTGCCGTCACCATGCTCGTGGAGGACAGGCTGGGAACCGCCCTGAGCAGGCGCTGGGTGTACTCGTGCCGGGGGTCGGCGAGGATCTCGGCGGCGACACCGGCCTCGACGATCTCACCCCGGTACATGACGACGACGGTGTCGGCACGCTCCGCCGCGAGAGCGAGGTCGTGCGTGATGAGGAACACCGCCGTGCCCATGTCCCTGGTGAGCGTCTCCAGCTGGTCGAGGATGCGCCGCTGCACGGTGACGTCGAGCGCGGAGGTGGGCTCGTCGGCGATGAGCAGCTTCGGCCGGCAGGCCAGGCCCATGGCGATCAGCGCGCGCTGCCGCATGCCGCCCGAGAACTCGTGCGGGTACTGGTCCGCCCGCCGTGCCGGCTCGGGGATGCCGACCATCTCCAGCAGCTCGACCACTCGTGCGCGCGCGGCCCTGCCGGTGGCGCGCCCGTGGACTTCCAGGGCCTCCCCGATCTGGTCGCCGATGCGCATGAGCGGGTTGAGGTTCGACATCGGGTCCTGCGGCACGAACCCGATGCCCGCCCCGCGGATCGCGGTCATCCGCCGCTCGTTCGCGGTGGCCAGGTCACGTCCCTCGAAGAGCACCTCGCCGCCCGTGATGCGGCCGTTGTCCGGCAGCAGCCGGTTGACCGCGGCGGCCGTGGTCGACTTCCCTGAGCCGGACTCGCCGACGACCGCCACGGTCTGGCCGGGAAGGATCTCCATCGAGACGTCCTTCACGACCGTGACGTCCTGACCGCCCGTGCGGAACGCGACCGACAGGTTACGGATCTCCAGTAGCGGGGTGGGGGTCGTCATGGTCACCTCGGTCATCGTCCGCTTCTCTTCTCGATCTCTGTCGCGGTGGCCTTCAGCAGCTCGTGCCAGAGCGTCTCGCCGGGTACGGGGGTTCCCTCCACCAGCAGGCGATTGCTGGCGAGGGCCAGGGCGACGCCGCGGTCCGGCACGAAGCCGACGGCGCATCCGACATAGCCGGGATGGCCGAGCACGGTGAGGGTCTCGCCGCCGAGCCGCAGCCGGTATCTGCGGAAGCCCAGCGCCTGCGCCTCGTCGGGGCCCGGCGCGAAGAACTCCCGCGCCACCTCGGGCCGTACGAGCGCGTCGTGCTCGCGGTAGCCGGACAGCGCGCTCGCGAAACGCAGCAGATCGGGCACCGTCGAGAACAGCCCGGCGTGGCCGGAGATGCCGCCGAAGGCGTGGTAGGCGTTGCCGTCGGCGACCCGCCCGTGCACGGGCCCCCGGCGCCAGCCGGAGAAGTCGCCGCTGCGGTAGGGCACCGGGTACGGCGTCCCGGAGTCGAGCATGCCGATCTCGACGCGGTCGTCCCTGGCCCCCGTCGCCACGGGTTCCCCCGCCGGTACGGCGTACCGGGTCGCGTCCAGGCCGAGCGGCCCGAGCACGAGCTCGGACACCGCCTGGTCGAGGGCGAGTCCGGCGGCGGTGGCGACGACGCGCCCGAGCAGGATGAAACCGAGGTCGGAGTAGTGGCGCCCCTCGCGCGGCCGGTAGCGCAGGGGCAGCTCCTCGGCGACACGGTAGGCCTCCTCAGGGTCGCCGGCCGCGATGTAGAGCGGATGCCACTCCCACAGCCCTCCCCGGTGCAGCAGGAGATCGCGTACCGTCACGCTCCCCTTCCCGCCGCCGCGGAAGCCGGGGAGGTAGCGGCTCACCTCGGTGTCGAGGCCCACGATCCGGTCGGACACCAGGCGCATGAGCGCCGTCGTGGTGCCGACGACCTTGGTGACCGAGGCGAGATCGTGGTGGGTGCCGATCGTCAGGGGATCCGCACCCACGCGCTCGCCGTCCTCCCAGCGGACGGTGCGGTGGCCGGCGCACGCGTCCGCGTCGAACCACGGGGTCCGCACGGCCAGGGCGACCCCGGGCGGCGGCCGCACCCGGCCGTAGGGGAGAGCCGAGACGAGGCGTTCCGCGGTCGTGGCGAGGGCGTTCATCGGTGACGGCCCTCCCGGGCCGGCGCTACCACTGCCGGGCTCACGGGAGCTCCTTCACCAGCCGCAGCTCGGGCTCGCCGAACTCGGCCGTGGTGCGCTCCCCGCCGTCCGGCGCCCAGCCCTGGCGGCGGTAGAAGCCGATCGAGGGCTCGTTGCCGCGGAACACCCACAGGAACGCGCGTGGGGCGCCCGCCTCCGACAGCGCGGACTCCGCCGCCCGCAGCAGAGCGGCACCGAGGCCCATGCCCTGGGCGCCCGGGCGCACGTACAGCGAGTGCACCATGCCGTCGCCGTCGTCCTGCCGTACGTACCGCGTGACGCCGAGCACCGAGGGGGCGCCGTCCCTTTCGCCGAGGGCGACGACGACCTCGGCCGGCCCCGGTTCCTCCAGCACCCTGGCCCAGAGTGCCCGCGCCCGGTCCGGCGTCATGCTCGCGACCAGGCGCGCCGGCAGGACCCGCGCGTAGCTCTCGTGCCAGCACGAGAGGAAGACCTCGACGATTCCGTCGAGATCGTCGCGGGTCGCGAGCCGGAGGGTGGCGGGCATCGCCTCCCGGCCCGCGCGCCGCCGGGTCAGCGTGAGCGCGCGGGGAGCCTCGGCCGCCGGGGCGGGGAGGACGAGCGGTCCCGCTCCCGGCGTGAGGGTGCCGAGGACGCGGGCGGCCCGGGCGCCCGTACCCGCGGGCACGGTCCCCGGCAGGCCGTGCGCGGTGTGCCAGCCGATGAGGGCGAAGGCGATCGCCTCCTTGTCGTCGGCGGGAGCGCCGTACTCGTCGGAGAGCGCGATGGTCACGCCAGGAAGCGCGCGCCGCAGGCCGTCCATCAGCACGGGGTTGCGGCACCCGCCACCGGAGGCGACGACGAGGTCCACGCCGGCGGCCGTCAGATCTCTCGCGACCGTGCGCACGGTGAGCTCGGTGAGGGTCGCCACCAGGTCCGCCGCGCCGGGCCTGCTGCCGGCCTTCGCCATCGCGTCCTCGACGTAGGCCAGGTGGAAGAGCTCCTTGCCGGTGCTCTTGGGGGCGGGCCACCGGTAGTAGGGGTCGTCGAGCAGGACTTCCAGAAGGCGCTCGTCGACCGTTCCCGAGGCGGCGATGCGCCCGTCCTCGTCGAACCCGCGCTCGCTCAGCCGCTTGCCCACCACGACCGCGTCGATGAGCGCGTTCGCCGGCCCGATGTCATAGGCGACGAGGTCGCCGGCGCCGCGCATCAGGGTCATGTTCGCGATGCCGCCCAGGTTGAGCGCGGCAGCGATGCCCTCGTGGCCCGCGAGCAGGAGGGCGTCGAGCAGGGAGACGAGGGGAGCGCCGTGGCCGCCCGCCGTGATGTCGCGGACGCGCACGTCGGAGAGCACCGGCGCTCCCGTACGCTCGGCGATCCAGGCGGGCTGGCCGATCTGCAGGGTGCCGAGGGCGTGCGCGCCTTCGACCCAGTGGAACACCGTCTGGCCGTGCGAGACGATGAGGTCGACCGCACCGGCCTTCGCGATCGCCGCGGCGGCGGCCTCGGCGAAGCACTGGCCGATGAGGGTGTCGAGCTCGCACATCTCGGCGAGCGTCGTCGCCGCCGGGGGGAGCGCCGCGACCAGGCGGGCGCGGAGCTCGGCCGGGTAGGGGGTGCTGGCCGTGTACTCGACCACCGCGTTGAGCGTGTCGCCCACGCTCCCGAAGTCCACCAGGGCGGCGTCGATGCCGTCGTGCGAGGTGCCGGAAATCATCCCGAGGATTCTCATGACCGCTCTCCGAGTGCCACACGGAGACGGCCGCTGCTCTCGACGAGGCGGGCCATGGCCTCCTGGGGGGTCAGGCCGAGGCGGAATGCCACGATCGCCTGTTTGACGTTGTAGTCGTTGCTGTCGAGGGTGCTGATCGCCTCGTCCCGCCTGGCGCCGGTGACCGTGCGCATGATGCGGATCGCCCGCTCGCGCAGCTTCCCGTTGGTGGCCCTGACGTCGACCATCAGGTTGCCGTACGTCTTGCCGAGCTGCACCATGACGATCGTCGAGAACATGTTGAGCACGAGCTTCTGCGCGGTGCCGGCCTTGAGCCGGGTGGAGCCGCTCACGACCTCCGGCCCCACGATCACCTCGATCGCGTGCTCGGCCGCCTCGCTCAGCGGGCTCCCGGCGTTGCACGAGAGTCCCACGGTCAGCGCCCCGCGTTCCCGGGCGCGCCGGATCGCCGACAGGACGTACGGGGTTCGCCCGCTGGAGGTGACTCCCACCACGGTGTCGAGCGAGCCGACGGCGGCGGCCTCGATCGCCGCCACCGCGGCGTCGGTGTCGTCCTCGGCACCCTCGGACGGGGAGACGATCGCGCTCTGGCCCCCCGCGATGATGCCGAAGACCTGCTCAGGCGGGGTGCCGTAGGTGGGAGGGCACTCCGAGGCGTCGAGCACCCCGAGGCGTCCCGGGGTCCCCGCGCCGACGTAGATGAGGCGTCCGCCGGCCTTCATGCGTTCCGCCGCCGTCTCGATGGCGCTCGTGATCTGGGGGAGCGCCCGGGCGATCGCGCCGGGCACCGTGGTGTCGGCCTCGTTCATGGCCGCGGCCAGCTCGCCCACCGTCATCTTGTCGATTTCGGCGTACCGGGGGTCGGTGGCCTCGGTGACGAGGTCGCCGAGCCGGGCGGATTCTGAAGGGTTGCCGCTCAACGCTTTCCTCGGTTTCTCGGGTCGAGTGTGTCGCGCAGGCCGTCGCCGAGCAGGTTGAGCCCGACGACCAGCAGCACGACGACGACTCCGGGCGCGATCATCGTCCATGGAGCGATGGAGACCAGGGTGCGGGCCTCGAAGATCATCGACCCGAGCGAGGGCGACGGGGGAGGTGTGCCCAGGCCGAGGAAGCTCAGTGACGCCTCGGTGAGGACCGCCCACGACAGGGACAGGGCCACCTGGATGATGATGATCGAGGTGATGTTCGGCAGCACGTGCCGCATCATGATCATCCACTGGCTCTGGCCGGTGCTCCTGGCCGCCTTGACGTACTCGATCTCCCGGAGCGACAGAACGGGGCCCCGGGTGACGCGGATGAAGATGGGCACGTAGACGATCGCGATCGCGACCGCCACGGTGAACCAGTTGCGGTCGAACACCGACGCGAGCGACAGCGCCAGCAGCAGCGGCGGGAAGGCGAACAGCACGTTCGTCACCCCGCCGATGGCGCCGTCGGCGAAGCCCCGGTAGAAGCCCGCGACGAGCCCCGCCAGGGTGCCGATGACCGAGGCGAAGGCCACGGCGACGACCGCGATGAGCGCGGAGCTCGCGGCACCCGCCGCGACGCGGGAGAAGATGTCGCGGCCGAACTGGTCGGTGCCGAGCAGGTGCCCGGAGGACGGAGGCAGGAGACGCTCGGGCGGGTTCTGGGCGATCGGGTCGTACGGGAGCGCATGGAAGAAGGACAGCAGCGAGACGATCGCCAGTACCACGACGATGACCAGGCCGGCGAGGCCGCTCGGGCTCCTCAGCAGGCCGCGGAGACGGTGGGTGCCCTTGCGCGCGCCCGGCGGTATCTGGGCGGTCTGCGCGATCTCGGTCATCAGGCCCCCACCCTTGGGTCGATGACGCGGTAGAGGACGTCGGTCAGGAGGTTGACGATGACGAACGTCAGCGCGATGACCAGCACCGTGCTCTGGACGACCGCGTACTCCTTCTGCTGGATGCCGAGCAGGACCTGCCGTCCGATGCCGGGGACCGAGAAGATCTGCTCGACGACGACGGCGCCGCCCAGCAGGTAGCCGAACTGCAGGCCGGTCATCGTGACGATCGGGACGAGCGCGTTGCGTAGGACGTGCTTGGTCTGGAGGCGCCGCGCCGGGACGCCCTTGGCGCGCGCGGTGCGGACGAAGTCGTCGGAACGGACCTCAAGGACGGCGGTCCGCGTGGTGCGCAGGATGGGCGCCGCGATGCCGAACCCGAGCACGAACGCGGGCATGAGCATCTGCCGCAGGTTGAGCAGCGGGTCCTCGGCGAGGGACGCGAAGCCCTGGCCGTTCGGGTTGAAGCCGAACGAGGACGCGAAGACCGACAGCAGGGTCGTCGCGAGGAGGAAGGCCGGCACCGACAGCCCGGCGAGGCTCACGAGCTGGCCGAAGGCGTCCCTTCCCGAATCGGGCTTCGAGGCCGCCAGCATGCCGAGCGGGATGCCGATCAGCAGCGCGAGGATGATCGAGAGCACGGCCAGCTCGAAGGTGACCGGCAGGGAGTGCAGGGTGAGGTCGAGCACGCTCTGCTGGGCGCGCGCCGAGTAGCCGAGGTTGCCGGTGAAGAGGTTGCCGAGCCAGGAGAAGAACTGCGTGAACAGCGGCTGGTCGAGCCCGTAGTAGCGCTGGAGCGCCTCCTGCTGGGCCGGGGACAGCGCCGCCGCCTCCGTGCCGAGTCCCGCCGTGATCTGGTTGCCGGGGATCGCGCGGAGCATGACGAACACGAAGACGGCCACGCCGAGGAGTGTGCCGATCATGCTCGCCACGCGCCGCGCGACGCGGTTGTGGATGAGTGTCTGCAACATATGCCTGGGTCCTCGCCCCTGGTGGGGCGCCGCGGGGGCGCCCCACCAGGAAGGCGGCTAGTTGACGGCCGTGGTGCGCAGGTACTGGAGGGAGCCGTTCGCCATCGGGGTGAACCCCTGTACCTGTGATGTGGTCGCGGTGTAGGTGTATCCGGTGAAGAGCCAGATCCACGGCGCGTTGTTCTCCAGCTCCGCGGACACCTTGTCGTAGATCACCTTGCGCTCGGCCTGGTCGGTGGTCGCCTTGCCCTCGGCGAAGAGCTTGTCGAGCTCCGGCGAGCTGTAGCCGGTGACCTTGTTGAGGTTCCCCTTGCTGGTGAAGTACCTGCTGTACATGCCGTCGGGGTCGGGGCGCCCGCCGTTCAGCGCGACGGCGGCGTCGAAGTCGCCGGCGACCCAGCGGTCGACGTACGCGCCGGACTCGAGGACCTCCAGGTCGAGGTTGATCTTGGCCTCGGCCAGCTGCGCCTTGAGGCTCTGGGCCTCGTTGACCGACGTGGAGTACTCGCCCTGGGAGACGATCGTCTTGATCGTCACTCCGGAGCCCTTGCCCGCCTTGCCAAGGTACTCGGCGGCCTTGCCAAGGTCGCGCGTGGGGCACGGGCGCTGGTCGGGGTTGGACTTGAAGGCCGGCGCCGTGATCGGCCCGGTCACCGTGCCCTCGCCGAGGGCCGCGGTGTCGAGCACCTGCTTGCGGTCGACCGCGCACTGGACGGCGAGGCGCACGTTGACGTCGGTGAGGTCGCCGCGGCGCCCGTTCAGCTGGAGGACGTGGTAGCTGAGCTGCGGGGTCTTGGCCACCCCGAGCTGCGCGGCCGCCGCGGTCCTGGCCACGAGCGGGTCGTCGAAGACCGCGAGCTGCACGTTGCCCGACTGCATCGCGGAGACGATCGAGGACTCGTCGGGGATCACCCGGAACTCGATGCCCGCGAGCTTCGGCTTGTCGCCCCAGTACTTCTCGTTCTTGACGAGGGTGAGCGCCTGGCCCGCGACCCGGTTCGCAAGCACGAACGGCCCGGTCCCGTCGGGGGTGGTGTTGAGCGACGCCTCGGTGTCGTCCGAGGAGAGGATGGCCATGTTGACCACGGCGAGGTTGGACGGCAGCGCGGCGTCCGGCGCGCTGAGGTGCAGCACCACGGTCTTCGGGTCGGGTGCGTCGACCGAGGTGACCGAGGCCAGCGAGGCGCTCGCGACCGCCGCGGTGGCCTCGTCCTTGATCCGGTCGAGCGAGGACTTCACGTCCTTGGAGTCGAGGGCGCTGCCGTCGCTGAAGGTGACGCCGTCGCGCAGGGTGAAGGTCAGCGTGCGGCCGTCCTTCGAGGTCTCCCATGACGTGGCCAGCCCCGGGACGACGTTGAGGTCCTTGTCGAACTCGGTGAGGGTGCCATAGATGTTCTGCAACACGTTGACCGCCTGGAACTGCGTGGCCTTCCAGGGGAAGAGCGTGTCAGGGTCGGACGTGACGCCCACGACCAGGTTGCCGCCGGTTCCGCCCGCGGCGCCGGGCTTGGGCGCCTGCGCGGAGGATGAGCAGCCGGTGAGCGCGGTCGACGCCGCTGTGGCGACCCCGATCGCCAGAAGGGTGCCACGGGTCAATCGTGATGTGTGCCACATATGGTCTCCTCAGTGACATTCGATGCTGCGCTGCCGGCGCGCTGAGCTGCGCGGTCACCCAGGAAGCATCCGTGGTGTCCAAGTTGAGGCATAAAAGTACATGAGTTGGTGTGGTTTGTGTAATTTTATTTCCGGAACGACCGGACAAGGCTAAAACGAGGAGTGGGGATGAGTGGAGGCGGGGCCGGTCACACGGAGTCCGGGGTGGTCCTGGTACGGATACGGGCGGCCTTACCCGGGTTACGACCGTCGGAGAAGCGCCTCGCGCAGGTCTTCCTGGACAACCCGGCCGAGGCGGCCAACCTCTCGATCGCCGAACTGGCCTCCCGGTGCGGCACCTCGACCACCTCGGTGGTGCGCTTCTACCAGCGCATGGGCTACGCGCACTACAAGGACTTCCGCATCGACCTCACCCGTGAGGTGACGCGGGAAGAGCTCACGACGTCGAGCATCTCCGAGATGTCCGGCGACATCGACCGCGACGACACGCTGGACGAGATCGTCGCCAAGGTGGCGATGAACGAGACGCTCTCCATCGCCGACACCGCCCGCACGCTCGACACCCGGGCGCTCGGCCATGCCGTCACGCTCGTGCTCTCCGCCCGCCGCCTCGACAGCTTCGGCGTCGGCGCGAGCTCCTTCGTCGGGCTCGACCTCCAGCAGAAGCTCACCCGCATCGGCAGGACGGCCATCAACTGGCGTGACCCGCACTCGGCCTGGACCTCCGCGGCCACCCTCGACAACGCCTGCGTCGCCATCGCCATCTCGCACACCGGCGCGACCGTCGACACCGTCGAGTTCCTGGCGATCGCCCGCAAGGCCGGCGCCGCGACGATCGCCATCACCAACTTCCGCGAGTCGCCGCTCGCGGCCACGGCCGACGTCGTGCTCACCACCGCCGCGCGGGAGACGAGGTTCCGCTCCGGCGCGCTCGGCAGCCGCATCGCCCAGCTCATGGTGGTCGACTGCCTGTTCACGGGCGTCGCCCAGGCCTCCTACGACGCGTCGATGGAGGCTCTGCGCAGCACGTACACCATCGTCCACGACCGCAACACCCGCGGGCGTTCCTGATGTGAGGGACGCGCCTAGCATGGGAGCATGCGCGCCGATCCGGTGACGTTGTTCCTCTGCGGCGACGTCATGCTCGGCCGGGGAGTCGACCAGATCCTTCCGCATCCCGGGGATGCGACACTGCGGGAGCCATGGGTCCGGGACGCCGTCGACTACGTCAGGCTGGCGGAGGCGGCGAACGGCCCGATTCCCCGTCCTGCCGGCTTCTCCTGGCCGTGGGGTGATGCCCTGCGGGCGCTGGAGGAGGCCGCGCCGGATGTCCGCATCGTGAACCTGGAGACGAGCGTCACGCGCTGCGACGAGTTCGCACCGGGGAAGGCCGCGCACTACCGGATGAACCCCGCCAACCTGCCCTGCCTGGCCGCCGTCCGGCCCGATGCCTGCGCGCTGGCGAACAACCACGTGCTCGACTTCGGCCGCCGGGGCCTCGCCGAGACGCTCGACGCCCTGGCCGGCGCCGGACTGCGGGCGGTGGGGGCCGGGCGGACGGCGGACGAGGCGCGGCGGCCCGCGATCGTCACGGTCGGCGGTGGTGTGCGGGTGGTGGTCTTCTCATGGGCGATGGAGTCGAGCGGCGTCCCGCCGGGGTGGGCGGCCACCTCGGATCGGGCCGGCGTCGACTTCCTTCCCGAGTCGCCGCGTACCGGAGCCGCCGAGCCGGCCGACCGTGTGCGGCAGGTGAAGCGCCCCGGCGACGTCGTGGTCGTCTCCATCCACTGGGGCTCCAACTGGGGCTACGACGTCTCCCGGACGCAGAGGCGCCTCGCCCACGAACTGGTCGACGCCGGCGCCGACGTCGTGCACGGGCACTCCTCCCACCATCCCCGGCCGATCGAGGTGTACCGCGACCGGCTCATCCTCTACGGCTGCGGCGACCTCGTCGACGACTACGAGGGCATCACCGGCCACGAGGAGTACCGCGACGAACTGCGGCTGCTGTACTTCGCCTCGGTGGAGCCGGGGTCGGGAAGGCTGGCCGGCCTGCGCATGACGCCAATGCGGGCTCGCCGGATGCGCCTGCGGCACGCCGCCCGCGAAGAGTCCGAGTGGCTACGGGCGACCCTCGACAGGGCCGGCCGCGACTACGGCCCGCGGGTCGGCCTGGAGCCGGACGGCACGCTCGCCATCCGGCTGACGTGAGCGCGGCGGAGGCCCGCTGTCGTCACCCGGGGTCGGGCCTCACGGCTCGTCGGCGAACTTCACGGTCACCTTCTTGAAGCCGAGGGACTTGAGCATGCCTTCGAGCATGAGCTTGGTGTTCTGGTCGGCGCGGGCGCGCAGGTCGCTGGCCTGGGCGGCTTCGGCGATCTTCTGCTCGGCCAGGACGTAGAGCTCCTGCTGGTTCTGCGGGGAGTTCGACAGCATGTCCTGGACGCGGTCGAGGATGCCGCGCTCCTGGGCGTAGACGTAGGACTTCTTGTTGTCGAGGTTGGTCTTCTCCAGTTGCGCGCGCGGCAGCCGTACGGTGACCTCGGTGCGATCGGGGGAGACGGTGAGCGCGTCCTTGCCCATCGCGGAGAAGTCGACGTACGCGTCCACGCTTCCGGCGCCGACGAACAGGGTGCGCGAGCCCTTGATGGCGTCGGGCAGGAAGGCGGCGTCCTTCTCCAGGTCGACGATGACCTGGAAGTTGCCGCTGGCGGCCTGGAAGCGGCTCATGTTCTGGATCGACTGCAGGAGCACCGGCTGGCTCCTGTCGACCGTCGTCTCGCCGAAGGGATTGAGATATGACCAGGTCAGCCTCGCGCCCACGAAGAGGATGACCAGCAGTGTGAGGAAGCCCGCGAGGTAGCGCCAGCCGCGTCGGGACCGGCGCTCAGCCGGTCCCGCGGCAGCCGCCGTCTGGGGGGTCGACGTCTGGCGGTTCACGGCCACTCTCCTTCCCGAGATGAGCGTCTTCTCACATCATGTCCGGGAACGGGTGCTCGTGTGGCACCCGAGAGCCAGCCCCCTGTGGTGTCGATGGCCCAGCAACCCGGAGCCGCGCCGGCCCGGGGCCATCGCGGAGCTCTCCCGCCCGCCCGGGGCGATCACCGGGCCGGGACGGCCGGCGGGCTCGCGCCAGTGCCGGCCGGTCCCCGCACCGGCGTCGGTGGCCCGCTCCTCCCCAGAACCGGACGTACCGGGACCGGGCGTACCAGGACCGGACGTGCCGGAACCGGACGTGCCGGGACCGGACGTGGTCGCGGACGGCGGCCCGGAAGGGCTCGGCATCGTGGGGTAGGGGGAGCCGGGGACGGGGGACTGGGCGGGGTAGCCGCCGGCCGTCTCGTCGCCGGGCGGGGGAGTCACCGGCCCGCCGCTCCCCCGGGTCATTGGACGGGGCACCGGCTGGGTGGCCACCCCTCCGAAGTGCGACGCCTTCAGCCGGCAGGTGGCGAAGTCGGTGTAGAACATGCGCAGCCAGTCGCGGCGCTGGCTCTCGGTGAGGGCCGAGAACCATGCCGCCGCCGCCTGGTGGCCGGGCAGCGGGCCGCTGGGCAGCGGCTCCCCGCGCAGCCAGGCCGTCACGATGGCGCGGTAGCCGCCCGCGGGACCCTCCCCACAGGGGCTCGCCAGCCGCTCCACGAACTCCTCGGCGGCCCGCGAGGCGAACCCGGGCGTGAGGTCGTCGATGTGGATCGGCACCACACCGGGACCCGGCACGCCGTCGTCGTCGCGCGGACGCTGCTCGACGCGGGCGAACGCGCCGGGCGTGCCGGTCAGGCGGGCGGCGATCGTGGTGAACGTGGCCCCCAGCTCGGTGAGCCCGCTGCGCATCCCCGGATGCACGCAGACCGTGATCGGCCACTCCTGGCAGCTGTAGACCATCGGCTCGGTGGCGGCGACGGCCTGCGGCTCGCTCAGCAGCCGCGCCATGCCCGTACCCGCCACGAGGACCGCCAGCATCGCCCCGGCGAGCGCGAGGGCCCGCCGGGTGACGGCCGCCGTCCAGGTGAGCAGGACGGCGGCGGTGAGGCCGAGGAGCCAGAGGGTCTGGTTCTCGAACGCGGCCGGGCTCAGCCCCTCGAACGGGTCGTACGGCTCGGACGTGCTCGGCGCCAGCCTGACCGCCCAGGCCGAGCCGCCGGCCAGCGACGTGAACAGGCCGTAGCAGGCGACCCCCGCCACCAGCGGCGTGACCGTCCAGGGCAGGGCCCAGCCGGTGACCCACCCGATCACGGCGTAGAGGGCCAGGCCGGCGGCGCCCACGGCGAGGCCGGTGGGCGCCAGATGGCCCGCCTGCTCGGTCAGGACGGCCTTCATCGCCAGCAGGGTGACGGTCGCGCCGAAGGCGCCCACGACGACCACCAGGATCGCCAGCGGGGCTCTCAGCACCTGCCAGGTGCCCAGCAACCGCCCGCGCAACGCGCGCCGCTTGCGCACGGCCACCCACGCGGCGAACGCGGCGGCGACGGGACCGGTCAGCCGGAGCGAGCCGATCACCGCGACGACGATGTTCTCCCATGCGGAAATGCCCGGAACAAGGACGCTCCACGCGGCGAGCAGGCCCAGCGCGAGCAGTATTCCTACCGCCACCAGCGCGCTGTGCTTCAGCTCCTCGCGTGAAACGCCCCTCTGCTCAAGCACGGCCCCGCGTGGACCGGAAATACGGCCACGCCGCCCGTGCTGCTGCATCAATGATCTTCATTTAGGACCCCCCGTGCCTGGATGAGCGGCGCTGTCGGCACTGGTGCCGGCCCCTTGGCACCCCTGCCAGATCCAACCCGCCACGCCGTGCGTCCACGGGATCGCATAGCCGCGCCTCGCGTCGCACGGCGCGGCTTTCCCCATGCTTTGGACCGGGCTTTGCCGCGCCTCACCTCTTGACATGAACACCATAACGGAGCGTGATGTTTGTCGTCCCGCTTCTTGGGTAACCCATGAAACTCAGTCACCCTGCGTCAGTGCTCGGGGCAGGCGCTAGCGTAGCGTTGTGTCCATCGGTGTACCGAAGCCGCTTAACTTGCCGTTCGACCCCATTGAGCGCGCCGCCGAAACGTGGCGTGTCCGTTTCGGGCCGTCATCCGCCATGGCGGCCGTCACATCGATCATGAGAGCGCACCAGATCCTGCTCGGGCAACTGGACACGCTGCTCAGACCGCATGACTTGACGTTCGCGCGTTACGAGGCGCTCGTGCTGCTGACGTTCAGCCGCACGGGCGCGCTGCCGCTGTCGCGCATCGGCGATCGGCTCATGGTGCACCCGACGAGCGTGACCAACACCGTCGACCGCCTGGAGCGCGCCGGGCTCGTCCGCCGCATGCGCAACCCCAAGGACGGGCGCGGGGTGCTCGCCGAGATCACCGGCAAGGGGCGCGAGGTGGTGCGGCGGGCGACCGACGACCTGATGGCCGCCGACTTCTGCATGACGATGTACGGCGAGTCCGACCTCGCCGAGATGTTCGGCCTCATGCGGACCATAAGGGTGGCCGCCGGAGACTTCGAGCCCGCCCCCGAGTGACCCGGCAAGGCCCCGGACGCCGGAAGGGACCCACCCCCGCGGGGATGGGTCCCTCCGTGACCGGGCTGATCCGGGTTACAGACTGACGGCGCGCAGGGCGTCGACGATGCCCTTGCCGTAGAAGCCGTTCGACGCCGTGGTCCCCTCACAGGTGTGAGTGGCCGTGACTGTCGCGCCGCTGGGCAGGTGGCGGGTGTAGGTGTAGGCGGGCGGGTTCGGGCAGGGCGTCTTGGTGGCCGTGCCCTTCATGATCGCCTCGACGACGTCGGGGTCGAGCGTCTTGCCGTTCCGCCCGTCGCGGTGCCCGTACTTGCTGACGATCAGCGCCGCGACGCCGGCCGCGCGGGGCGAGGCCATCGAGGTGCCCTGCAGGTACTGGTAGTACGCGCAGGTGGCGCCCGCGCAGTCCTTCACCACGTAGTTCACGGTCGGGTTGCCGTCGGCGTCGATCTCGCCGTTGGCGATGGCGAGGGACTTGGGATAGGCCGACAGCGTGGCCTTGGTGATGTCGCGGGTGCCGCCGGGGGTGTCGTAGGCGTCACCGCCGGGGGAGGCCACGTCGACGTACCCGTTGCCGTAGTCGGAGTAGTACGACTTGCGCTTGCTGATGCCGGTGGAGGACACCGAGATCACGTGCTCGCCCTCGCTCGGCATGGAGACGCAGCTCGGCGGGATGGTCCGGGAGTACGGCGCCTGGCCTGGCACGCTGGCGAAGTCCGGGCTGGAGGCGTCGGTGATCACCTTGGTGTAGTCGGTGGCGCCGTTGCCGGCCGCGGAGACCAGCGTGACGCCGTGCCGGTGCGCGTAGTTCAGGGCGCGCTGGGTGGCCTTGATGACCGTCGCCTGCTCCAGCCGGCTCTCCGGCGAGTCAGCCGGGTTGTCGGTGCAGTTGAACAGCCACGGGTCGATGTAGTAGCTCATGTTGACCACGTCGACGCCGATGTCGCCCGCGTACGTCAGGGCGTCCACGGTGGGCTGCAGGAAGAAGTAGCCCGAGTCCTGGCCGGCGCGCAGGTTGACCAGGGTGACGCCGGGAGCGACGCCCGAGATGCCGAGCTTGTTGATCGGCGCGGCGATCGAGGAGGCGACGTGCGTCCCGTGCCCGTCCTCGTCGACGTCGTTCGGGTCGTTGCAGGACTGGTCGGGCTCTTCCTCGCACGGCCCGTCCACCACGTCCCCGTTGGCGTCGTAGGGGATGTCGACCGTGAAGTTCCGGCTGAGGGACCGGTTGAAGTTCGGGGCGATGTCGGGGTGTGAGCCGTCGATGCCGGTGTCGAGGATGCCGACCAGCACCTTCGGGTCACCCTTCTCGTACTTGTGGGCCTCTTCGGCGTGGATCTGCTTCATGTCCCACTGAAGGTCCGAGAGCGGCTCGGCCTTGGCGTTGCGGTCGTGCTTGACGGCCCCGTGCTCGCGGCCCTCCTTCTCGACGGCCTTCGCCTGGTTGGTCGCCCGGGCCCCGATCGCCGTCCTCGCGGCGGACTTGGGGACGCTGCCGATGACCCGATCACGGGCGACGCCGTCGATCGCGGCGTTGTCCTTGATCGCCGAGATGAAGCCGGCGTTCGTTGTGGTGACCGTGGCGAGGCCGACGGCGGTGTTCACCTTGACGACGGTGCCACCCGCTGCCTCGATCGCCTTCTGGGCGTTCGCCGCCGTGGCGCCTTCCTTGTACAGGACGACGTACTGGGTCGTGGCCGCGGGCTCGGCCGTTGTTCGGCCGGCCTGCGCCGGGAACGCCGCTGTCGCGGCGATCACGACGGCAGCGGCGGAGACGACGATGACGCGTTTCACACCCACCTCCATGTGAGCTGAATTCATGCCGAGCCCATATTTCGTGATAGTCGCGTCTTATGACAGTTCCGTGAAAAGTTGGGATAAAGGCGTGACATAGCGGTGCCGTCCCCGGCGTGGGGCGGGCGCGACCATGAGCACGCGCGGGATGCGGCAGGATTGGACTATGAGCCCAGCGGACTTCACTCGACCGGCATCGTTGCAGGGGGCCGTGGACCTCGGCGCGCGCAAGCAGGCACTGGAAGCCCAGGCCCGTCGTGAGGCGGCCGCGGCACAGGCCGCTTCCGGCGGCGCCCCGGCCACGCCAGGCGGCGCCGTGGTCATCGACGTCACCGACGAGACCTTCGCCACCGAGGTGATCGAGCGCTCCATGCGCGTCCCGGTGGTCCTCGACCTGTGGGCCACCTGGTGCGAGCCGTGCAAGCAGCTCAGCCCGATCCTCGAGAAGCTCGCCGCCGAGGCGGCGGGCCGGTGGGTGCTCGCCAAGGTCGACGTCGACGCGAGCCCCCAGATCAGCGGCGCGCTCCAGGTGCAGAGCATCCCGACCGTGCTGGCCGTCTTCCAGGGCCAGGCGGTGACGGGCTTCCAGGGCGCGCTCCCCGAGGCGCAGGTGCGGCAGTGGCTCGACCAGCTGCTGCAGGCCCTCGCGCAGTACCTCCCGCCCGAGGGTGAGGCGCCGCCGGCGGGCGAGGAGGGCC
Organism: Sphaerisporangium viridialbum; assembly: GCF_049674955.1. Lineage (GTDB taxonomy): Bacteria > Actinomycetota > Actinomycetes > Streptosporangiales > Streptosporangiaceae > Sphaerisporangium > Sphaerisporangium viridialbum. The sequence continues at coordinate 1,993,030 of NZ_CP187232.1, forward strand.
GGCAGGCCCAGCCGGCCCAGCCGCCCGCCGACCCCGACCTGCTCGCGGCCGAGCAGGCCATCGAGGAGGGCGACCTCGACGCCGCCGCGGCGGCCTACGAGCGGCTGCTCGCCCGTGCCCCCGCCGACCCGGACGCCAAGATCGGCCTGGCCGGGGTGGGGCTCGTGCGCCGCACCCAGGACCTCGACCCCGACGCCGTGTTCCGCCGGGCCGCCGAGAGCCCGGCCGACGTCGAGGCGCAGACCCAGGCGGCCGATGTCGAGATGCTCGGCGGCAGGGTCGACGAGGCGTTCGACCGCCTCGTCCGGCTCGTGCGCCGCACCTCCGGCGACGAGCGTGACCGCGTGCGCCGCCACCTGCTCGACCTGTTCGACGCGCTCCCCTCGGGGGACCCCTCCGTCGCCAAGGCCCGCAGGGGTCTCGCCAGCGCCCTCTTCTGACCCCCGCGCCCCCTCCGCCGCGCCACGTTCCCGTGCCCCACAGGGTCACGGGAGCGACTCATGGCCGCGCGAACGCGCGGCGACGGGGGCCTGAACTGTGATCCTTTGTGGTAGGACGGCGGAAGCTCTCGGCCTGGTCTGGCACGATGGATATCCCCGAATGGAGCAGGCGAGCCGGATGCGCGACATCGAGCACCCGAGCGAGCGCGACCACAAGCACCCGCAAAGGAGCGGATTGACGTGGCCACCGTGCCGAGCGTGTCGTACTCGATCACCGTCCGTCTGGAGGTGCCGGCAGGCGGCAAGGCCGTCAGCCAGCTCACCCACGCGGTAGAGAACGCCGGCGGAGTGGTGACCGCCCTCGACGTGACCAATGCCGGTCACGAGAAGCTGCGCATCGACGTCACGTGCGCGGCCAAGGACACCGACCATGCCCAGGCGATCGTCGACAGCCTCGACGCCGTCGACGGCGTCGTCCTGCACAAGGTCAGTGACCGCACCTTCCTGATGCACCTCGGCGGCAAGATCGAGATGCAGTCGAAGGTGCCGCTGCGCAACCGTGACGAGCTGTCCATGGCGTACACCCCGGGCGTCGCCCGGGTCTCGCTGGCCATCGCCCGCAACCCCGAGGACGCCCGCCGCCTCACCATCAAGCGCAACACCGTCGCGGTGGTCACCGACGGGTCCGCCGTGCTCGGCCTCGGCAACATCGGGCCGGCGGCGGCGCTGCCCGTCATGGAGGGCAAGGCCGCCCTGTTCAAGCGGTTCGCCGGCATCGACGCCTGGCCGCTCTGCCTGGACACGCAGGACGTCGACACCATCGTGGAGGTCGTCCGCTGCATCGCGCCCGGCTTCGGCGGCATCAACCTCGAGGACATCTCGGCGCCGCGGTGCTTCGAGATCGAGCGGCGGCTCCGCGACCTGCTCGACATCCCCGTCTTCCACGACGACCAGCACGGCACGGCCATCTGCGTGCTGGCCGCCCTGACGAACGCGCTGCGCGTCGTCGGCAAGGCGCTGCCCGACGTGAAGATCGCGATGGCCGGGGCCGGCGCCGCGGGCACGGCCGTGCTGCGGCTGCTCCTCGCGGCGGGGGCCCGCAACGTCGTCGTCTGCGACTACCTGGGCGCGGTCCACAAGGGCCGTGACGACCTCGACGACTCACTGCGCTGGATCGCCGACAACACCAACGCCGAGGGGTACGGCGGCGACGTGCGGGGCGCGGTGAAGGGCGCCGACGTGTTCATCGGCGTCTCGGCCCCCGGCATCCTCAACGGCGACGACATCGCCACCATGGCCGACAAGGCAGTGGTCTTCGCGCTGGCCAACCCCGAGCCCGAGGTGTCGCCCGACGACGCCAGGGAGCACGCCGCGGTGGTGGCCACCGGCCGGTCCGACTACCCGAACCAGATCAACAACGTGCTGGCCTTCCCCGGCGTCTTCCGCGGCCTGCTCGACGCGCAGTCGCGCACGGTCACGGAGTCCATGCTGCTCGCCGCGGCCAACGCCCTGGCGAACGTCGTGTCGGAGGAGGAGCTCGGGCCGAACTACATCATCCCGAGCGTCTTCCACCCCGACGTCGCCGGCGCGGTCGCGGCGGCCGTCCGGGAGTCCGCGGGCGGCAAGGTGCGGGGCTTGACGGAGGCGTAGGCGGGCGTAGGCACCATGGCGGCGGGCGCCGCGCCCCGGCGGGCGCCCTACAGCTCCGGGTAGCGGCGCCCCCCGTACGGCGAGCGCGGGCGCAGGAGCGGCTCGGCGGGCGTGCGGCGCGGCCAGATCATGCCGACCCACCACAGCATGCCGCCGAAGACGACCAGGCCCACGGCGGTCGCCAGCTTGCCGTAGAGGTCGGCGGGCGGCCCGGTGTAGGGCAGGTGGTCGACCGGCTGCCTGCGGAGCAGAGGGTTGTACCTGTGGGCACGCAGGCTGTTGACGTGATGGCCGCCGCCGCTTCGCTCGTCGCTGTCGCCGCTCTCACTGCTCTCGCTGTAGACCGACTCGCGGTACTCGCCGTAGGACTCCTGGCCGGCCTCGCAGCGCGACCAGACCTGGTATCTCGTGGTGCCCTGGCCCGCAAGCGTGACCCCGATGCGCTCGGTGGAGCGCGGCTCGACGTAGACGGGGATGGTGCGCTCGACGCCCGGCCACAGCACGCCGTTGCGCACGAGGGTGTTGCCCCGGTAGACGGAGTACTCCACGGTGCCGTGGTCGCGCGGCGCGGTCATGACGACGTTGGCCTTGCTCCCGGGGCACTCGACCCTGGAGACGGCGACCTGGACGCGTCCGTCGCGCGGGTCGCGTCCGTCGCGCCCGTCCCCGGCCGAGCCCGCGGCGTGTGAGGTGCGGACCGCGGGGATGCCGACGGCGGCGCCGACCGCCATGAGGGCCACCAGTATGAGGCGGTTCATTCGGGCCCTCCCCTCTCTTCGCGGCTCTCTGCACGGCGCGGATTCCGCAAACTGATCCTCCATCGGGTGATCTCTGTCACGGAGAGTTCCCCTTTGATCGCCATGGGTAACATAACGCGAGGTGAAAGCCGTCTCTGGCGGGGGTCAGGCGCGCGTTCGGGGCATCACGCGTCATGATGGATGCATGGCGGAGGCGATCTACGTCGGCGGGCTGCTGGTGGCGACGCCACTGCTGGACGATCCGAATTTCCGGCGCGGTGTCGTGTTGGTGCTCGAACACGACGAGGACGGTGGGACCCTCGGCGTCATGCTCAACCGGCCGAGCGAGGTCACCGTGACCCAGGTGCTCCCATCGTGGGATTCGCTCGTGAGCGGGCCCCCTGTGCTCTTCGAGGGCGGGCCCGTGCAGACCGACAGCGCGCTGGCCCTGGCCTCGGTGCCGAGCGGGGAGGAGCCTCTCGGGTGGCGAAGGCTGCACGCGGGCACCTCGGCGGTCTCCAAGCTCGGCACGGTGGACCTCGACGCTCCCCCCGAGATCCTGGCCGGCGAGATCACGCAGATGCGCATCTTCGCGGGCTACGCGGGCTGGACGGCCGGCCAGCTTGAGGCCGAGATCCGCGAGGGCTCGTGGTACGTCGTGGAGGCCGAGCCCGGCGACACCTTCGACTCGCGCCCGTCGAACCTCTGGCGGTCGGTGCTGCGCCGTCAGCCCGGCGAGCTGGCCTTCGTGGCCACCTGCCCGGACGACCCCAAGCTCAACTGATCCCAGCCGGGGCGCAGCGCCTCCTCGGCGAGGGCCAGGGTCCTCTCGACGTTGGCGACCAGGGTGCCGAGGTGGGCGGTCCCGTCGACGGAGCACTCGAAGCCGACGCGGATCGCCGATGTGACGAAGGCCACGAGCAGCCGGGGTCGCGGGTCGGCGGCCGGATCCGTACCCTGGCGGCGGGCCATCTCGACGGTGAGCAGCTTCTCGGTCTCGCTCATGCGGGCGAAGCTCGTGGCCAGCAGCGCGGGGTTCGCGTCGATCACCTGCCGGTGCGTGAGGAACCGCTCGGTGTCCTCCTCGGCGGTCCGCTCCATCATGTGGATGAACTCGCGGAAGGCCTCGGCGAGGGCCGTCAGCGGGGGCTCGCCCTCGGGCCGGGCCACGAGGGCGGTGGTGATGAGCTCCTCGTACTCCACGGTGAAGTCGAGCGCGAGGTCCTCCTTGCTGCCGAAGTAGCGGAAGAAGGTGCGGGGTGAGACGTCCACCGCGGCGGCGATCTGGTCGACGGTGGTGGCTTCGTATCCCTGGGCCAGGAACAGCTCGAAGGCGGCGTCGATCAGCGCCAGGCGGGTCTGGTGCTTCTTGCGCTCCCGAAGACCCATCCCAGACACCTCCTCGAAACCTTCACTTCACATTCTGCCACAAGTCACCATCTGTCGTATAAAAGAGTTTGTCATCTGTCATGGACTGACTTAAATTACCGAGTGCTGACCATTCATCGAAACAGGGGGACCCTTCCATGACACAAGCGCTGGCCGCGCGCCCAGACGCGCCGGCCCGACGTGGTCACGGCCATCCATGGCTGACGCTGCTCGCGGTCGCGCTGGGCGTGATCATGGTAATGCTCGACGGCACCGTCGTCGCCATCGCCAACCCGGTGATCGGCAAGGAACTCGGGGCATCGCTCTCGGATCTTCAGTGGATCACCAGTGGCTACCTGCTCGCCCTGGCCGTCTTCCTGATCACCGCGGGCAAGCTCGGTGACCTCTTCGGGCACAAGAGGGTCTTCCTCGTCGGCATCGCCGGTTTCGCCCTCACCTCGCTGGCCATCGGCCTCACCTCGTCCATCGGCGTGCTGATCGCCCTGCGCGTGCTCCAGGGCCTGTTCGGCGCGCTTCTCCAGCCCGCCGCCCTCGCCCTGCTCCGCGCGGCGTTCCCGGCCGAGCGGCTCAACATGGCGATCGGCATCTGGGGCGCGGCGATCGGCGTGTCGAGCGCCGCGGGCCCCATCGTCGGCGGCCTGCTGGTCGAGAACGTCAGCTGGCAGTCGGTCTTCTTCATCAACGTGCCGGTCGGCGTCATCGCGCTACTCGTCGGCCTCTGGGTGATCAAGGAGAGCAAGGCCGAGTCGCTGTCGAAGATCGACATTCCGGGCGTGGCGCTGCTGTCGGGGGCGATGTTCTGCCTGGTGTGGGCGATCATCAAGGCGCCGGGCTACGGCTGGGGTGACGCCAAGACGATCGCGTTCGTCGCCGGCGCCGTGGTGCTGGGCGCCGCCTTCGTCTTCTGGCAGCGCAAGGCGGCCGAGCCGCTGCTGCCGCTCAGCCTGTTCCACAACGCCTCGGTGTCCATCGGCACGGCGCTGATGGTGCTGATGGCCTTCTCGATGTTCGGCGCGATGTTCTTCCTCACGTTCTTCTTCCAGGGCGTGCACGGCCTGTCCCCGCTGGAGTCGGGCATGCGCATGCTCCCGATGAGCGCCGGCATGATCGTCGCCTCGCCCCTGGCCGGCTTCGCGCTGAGCAAGTTCGGCCCGAGGGTGCCCATCGCCGCAGGCATGCTCATCACCGCCACCTCGATGTTCCTGCTGTCGCGCCTCGGGCTCGACGCCGGATACGTCGACACCGCGATCCCGTTCGCGCTGCTCGCGTTCGGCCTCTCGCCCGTCATGGTCGGAGCCACCGAGGTCATCGTCGGCAACTCGCCGGTGGAGCTCAGCGGCGTCGCCGGGGGCATGCAGCAGTCCGCCATGCAGGTGGGCGGCTCGCTCGGCACCGCCGTGCTGGGCGCGCTGATCACCGCCAAGGTCGCGGACGTCCTGCCAGGGCACCTCGCCGACGCCAAGATGCCGGCCACCGGGGCCCAGATCGACGCGATGAAGGACGCCGTCGCGCTCGGCGTGGCGCCCGTGCCGCCCGGGGCGGCCAAGCCCGTCGCGGAGGCGATCACGCGGGCCGCGCATCTGTCGTTCCTCGACGGCATGCACTTCGGCTTCGGCGTGGCCGTCGCGGTGGCCGTCCTCGCGGCCGTCCTCGCGCTGTTCGTCAAGGCGGGCCGCAAGGTCGAGGACGCCCCCGTCCACGTGGGCTGACCGCCCGGTCCAAGGTGCCCTACGGTACGGCTCGCGCGCCCGCGCGGGCCGTACCGTCATGAGTGAGGGATTCGTCCGCCTGAGCGCGCCCGCGCGCACGTAGACTCGGATGTCGTGAGCACGAAGATCCTTCCCGAGAGTGAAGTGCGGCCGAACCTCTCGCATGGCGACGAGGGGGACCATGAGCGGTTCTCGCACTACGCCGACAAGAACAAGATCACCGAGAGCATGGTGACCGGCACGCCTATCAGGGCTCTCTGCGGCAAGGTGTGGGTGCCCAGCCGCGACCCCAAGAAGTACCCGGTGTGCCCCGAATGCAAAGAGATCTACGAAGGGCTTCCGCTGGGTGGCCAGCCGGGCGACGGCAAGTGAGTGTTGCTCCCGGCTGATCGGCGCCACTGAAGCTAGCGTCAGCACTCCGACCAGGAACAACGGGGGAGTGCATGGTGCGGCGCACGGTGGCCGTGTCTTTGGTGTGCCTGTTCACGCTCGCAGGCGTGCCCGGCCCGGCCCGCGCGGCGGCCACGCGCTCGTGCGGGCATGCCCGGCCGCCGAGGGCCGACACGCGGGAGGCCGGCCGCCACGCGCCGGGGGCACGGGTCGCCAAGCCCGATATGCGGGGGGCCGAGCCGTACACGCTCGGCCCGCGCGAGGCCGCCCGCATGCTCTCGGGCATGCGCCGGCGGCTGCGCGCCTCGCAGGCCGCCGAGCCACGGGCGGTCACGGTCACCGTGCCACTGTGGATCCACGTGATCACCGACGGGCGCATGGGCGCCACGGACGCCTCCCTCGGCCCCCAGGTCGACACGCTCAACGCCGCGTACGGGGGGCGGCTGGGAGGGGTCGACACCGGAATCCGCTTCGTCCTTCGCGGCGTGACGCACACCGACAACCCCACGTGGTTCCGCGAGCCGCTCGGCAACGAGGCGGCGATGAAGCAGCGGCTGCGCAAGGGCGGGCCCGAGACGCTCAACCTCTACGTGGCCCAGCTCGGCGAGCTGGTGCTCGGCTACGCGACCTATCCGCACTGGTACCAGAGCCGTCCGAGCCTCGACGGCGTCGTGATCGACTGGCGCAGCCTGCCGGGCGGGGCCCTGCGCGACTTCTCCAAGGGCTACACCGCGGTGCACGAGATCGGCCACTGGCTCGGGCTGCTGCACACCTTCGAGAACGGCTGCGCGCAGCCGGGCGACTCCGTCGACGACACCCCGCCCGAGGCCGTCCCCACGCAGGGCTGTCCCGCGCGCAAGGACACCTGCCCCGACACCGGTGAGGACCCGATCCACAACTTCATGGACTACGCCCACGACCGCTGCATGTCGGAGTTCACCGCCGGCCAGGCCGCGCGGATGCACGACATGTGGACCGCCTACCGCGCCCCCGCCGTCTGATCTCGGGTCCGCTCCCATAGTTTCTGCGCACGATAATCAAGTGCTCGTTGACGAACGGGTGCCTTCGGTGCCGATACTCAGTGCACGGGAGGAGGCGCCGTGGACGAGCACCGCATCGAGCGACGGCCGTATGGCGATCGCGCGTGGCCTCCGCCTGAGGCCGAGGGCCTTCCGCCGTCGGCCCGCCTGTACGGCGCGCCCGCGCCGCCGTCGCGGGTCAGGGTGCCGCCCTGGCTCAGGAGGGCGCTGGTCTTCGCGCTGGCACTGGCGGCGGGCGTCGCGCTGGTCGCCGGCAGCGTCGCCTTCGTCGTGAGCCTCCTGCACGCGCCCGGCCCGCAGGTGGACGTCGCGGACCCTGCGGCGGGCGTTAGCTATCCGCTGCCCCAGGGATGGCGGCGCGGAACGGTGCCGCCGGTCACGGGGTTCACCTCCGTGGCCACCGCGGGGGGCTCCGCGCTGGTCATGACCCGGCCGGCGGACTCCGTCGCGGTGTCGGGGCCGAGGGCCGCCACTCTCGACCTGGCCGACCTGTACGGGCGGCTGCTGCTGCACGGGGACACCGTCGATGTCGTCGACGACCGTCCCATCACGGTGGGCGGGTACTCCGGTCACTCACGGGCTCTGCGCGCCGGCTACACCGACGTGGTGAACCAGCCTTCTTACCTTCGCGTGACACTTCTCACCAAGGACGACCGCAGCGTGGTGGTGCTCGGCCTCGCCCAGCCCGACGACCCGGCGCGGCGGGCCGAGATCGACGCCGTCGTCAGGGGCCTGAGGTAGCCGAAGTCACGGTGCGTGACGGCGCGAGCCCTCCTAGCACGGCGAGGGCGGCGTGGCGAGAATCCCCGAGGGTCGGCACGTCTTGTCGGTGGTCCCCACTATGGTGGCTTCACTGTGAGGGAGCGAAACGAGCGCAGCGACAAGATCATCAGTGGCGGCCACGCCCCGGCGGTCCGCAGAGGCCATCTGACAAGGAGGTCCGCGTGAGCTCGTTTGCCGCGTCCCATCTGTCACCCTCCTATCCCGACCGCGCCGCATGGGGCACCGCGCCGAAGCTCCGCGCCTGGCAGCAGGAGGCCCTCGACCTCTACTTCCGGCGCGAGCCGCGCGACTTCCTCACCGTGGCCACCCCCGGCGCGGGCAAGACGACGTACGCGCTGCGCATCGCCAGCGAGCTGCTGAGCCGGGGCATCGTGCGCGCCGTGACGGTCGTCACGCCCACCGAGCACCTCAAGCGCCAGTGGGCCGACGCGGCGGGCAGGGTCGGCATCGCCATCGACCCCGAGTTCAAGAACAGTCAGGGCGCCACCTCCCGCGACTACGCCGGCGTCGCGGTGACCTACGCCCAGGTGTCGATGCACCCCGCGCTCCACCGCGCGCGCACCGAGGCCCGCAAGACGCTGGTCATCTTCGACGAGATCCACCACGCGGGCGACGCCAAGTCCTGGGGCGACGGCGTGCGCGAGGCCTTCGAGCCGGCCGCGCGGCGGCTCGCCCTCACCGGCACCCCGTTCAGGTCCGACACCAACCCCATCCCGTTCGTCACCTACGCCGAGGACGGCGAGGGCGTCCGGCGCAGCCTGTCCGACTACTCCTACGGGTACGGCCCGGCCCTGGCGGACGGCGTGGTCCGTCCCGTGATCTTCCTGGCGTACGCCGGGGAGATGCGCTGGCGCACCCGCGCGGGCGACGAGATCACCGCGACGCTCGGCACGCCCCTCACCAAGGACCAGCTCGGCCAGGCCTGGCGCGCGGCCCTCGATCCCAAGGGCGACTGGATCCGCCAGGTCCTGCTGGCCGCCGACAAGCGGCTCACCGAGGTGCGGCGGGGCGTTCCCGACGCGGGCGCGATGGTGATCGCCACCGACCACGAGACCGCCCGTGCCTACGCCAAGCACCTGCGGGCGATCACCGGCCAGGGCGCCACCATCGTGCTCTCCGACGACCCCGGGGCCTCCGACAAGATCAAGCAGTTCAGCGCCTCAGAGGAGCGCTGGCTGGTCGCGGTGCGCATGGTCTCGGAAGGCGTCGACATCCCGCGTCTGGCCGTCGGCGTCTACGCCACCAGCGTCTCGACCCCGCTGTTCTTCGCCCAGGCGGTGGGGCGCTTCGTCCGGGCCCGCAAGCGGGGCGAGACCGCCTCGGTGTTCCTGCCCTCGGTGCCCACCCTCATGGGCCTGGCGGGCGAGATGGAGGCCGAGCGCGACCACGTGCTCGACCGCAAGGTCCCCGAGGAGGGCCTCGACGACTTCCTCGTCGACGAGGCCCGGCAGCAGAAGGACAATCCCGACGTCCTCGGTGACGAGCTGCCCTTCGAGACCGTGGAGGCCTCGGCCACCTTCGACCGGGTGCTGTTCGACGGCGGCGAGTTCGGCACGTCGGCCGAGACCGGCTCCCCCGAGGAGGAGGACTTCCTCGGCCTTCCCGGCCTGCTGGAGCCCGACCAGGTGGCGGTGCTGCTCCGCAAGCACCAGGCCGAGCAGCAGGCCGCCAGGCGGCGCAAGGCGGTCGATGCCCCGCCCCCGCCCGCCCTGGCCCCGCACGAGGAGATCGCCGCCCTGCGCAAGGAGCTGAACGGCCTCGTGGGCGCCTGGAACCACCGCACCGGCCAGCCCCACGGCGTCATCCACGCCGAGCTGCGCAGGGCGTGCGGGGGTCCCGCCATCGCCCAGGCCTCCTCCGACCAGATCCGCCAGCGCATCGAGACCGTCCGCAAGTGGGCCACCCAGCGGTCCCGCTGACCGTTCCCCGGCCCGGGGGGCTCGTCAGGGGGTCTGGACGACGGGGGTGCCGGTGAGCTCGACGCCGGCCGAGGCGAGGTCGGTGAGGGCCTTCTCGGTGGTCGCCGCCGCGACGCCCGCCGTCAGATCGAGCAGCACGCGCACCCTGAAGCCGTTCCCGGCGGCGTCCAGGGCGGTGGCCCGCACGCAGTGGTCGGTGGCGATGCCCACGACGTCCACCTGCTCGACGCCGCGCGCGGCCAGCCACTCGGCCAGGCCGGTGCCGTCGCCGCTCTGGCCCTCGAACCCGCTGTAGGCCGCGCTGTGCCTGCCCTTGCTGAAGACCTCCTCGACGGCGGAGGTGTCGAGCGCCGGGTGGAAGTCGGCCCCGGACGTCCCCACCACGCAGTGGGCCGGCCACGTGCGCACGTAGTCCGGCCGGTCGGCGAAGTGCGTCCCGGGGTCGACGTGGTAGTCACGGGTGGCCACCACGTGGTCGTAGCCCCCGGCGGCGGCGTGCGGGCCGATGGCGGCGGCCACCTGGGCGCCGCCGCCCACGGGCAGGCTGCCGCCCTCGCAGAAGTCGTTCTGCACGTCCACGATGACGAGCGCTGTGGTCATGAATGCTCCTGATTCGGGGGAAGGGAGGGGAGCGCGCTGAGAGAACTACGAGAACACGGTGGGGATCACCGCGTCACCCTGCGAGAGCTGATGCGCGAGGGCGGGCAGCTCGGCCACGGACGCGCGGTGCCGTTCCCTGGCGGCGGCGAGGGGCTCGCGCCCGACGATCTCGCCGCCCCGTACGAGCTCGTGCAGCAGCGGCCTGGCGCCGTCGGGCACGGGCTCGCCGGGTGAGGTGGTGACCAGCTCGGCGACCGCGACGCCGTCCGCAAGGGCCCGGAAGGCGTGCTTCCTGCCGCCCTTGCTGGGCTTGCCGACCGACTTCTTCGCGACCGGGGTGATCGCGCCCTCGGAGTCCTCGCGGGCGACGAGCTTGTAGACCATGGCGGCCGTGGGCGCGCCCGAGCCGGTGACCAGCGAGGTGCCCACGCCGTACCCGTCGACCGGGGCGGCGGCGAGCGCCGCGATGGCGTACTCGTCGAGGTCGCCGGTGACCACGATGCGCGTCCTGGTGGCGCCGAGCGCGTCGAGCATCTGGCGCACCTCGTGGGCGGCCACGGCCAGGTCGCCGGAGTCGATGCGCACCGCCCCGAGCCCCGGCCCGGCGAGCTCCACCGCCGTCCGTACGGCCTTGGCGACGTCGTAGGTGTCGACGAGCAGGGTGGTGTCGGCGCCGAGGGAGTCGATCTGGGCCTGGAAGGCGTCGTACTCGGAGCTGTGCAGCAGCGTGAAGGCGTGCGCGCTGGTGCCGGCCGTCGGCACGCCGTAGACGCTCCCGGCCATGAGGTTGGAGGTGGAGGAGAACCCCGCGAGGTACGCCGCCCGGGCCGCGGCGACCGCCGCCCGCTCGTGCGTGCGGCGGGAGCCCATCTCGATGATCGGCCGCGCGCCCGCCGCGTGGACCATGCGGGACGCCGCCGTGGCGATCGCCGAGTCGTGGTTGAGCATGGAGAGGATCACGGTCTCCAGCAGCACGGCCTCGGCGAACGTGCCCTCCACGACCATGATCGGGGAGCCGGGGAAGTAGACCTCGCCCTCGCGGTAGCCGTGCACGTCGCCCGAGAAGCGGTAGGACGCGAGGAAGTCCAGCGTCTGGTCGTTCACCACGCGGTGCTCGCGCAGGAAGGAGATCTCGGCCTCGCCGAAACGGAAGTCCGCGAGGGCGTCCAGCACCCTGCCGGTGCCCGCGACCACACCGTACCGCCGCCCGAGAGGCAGGTGACGTGCGAAGACCTCGAAGACCGCGCGATTGCCGGCGGCTCCGCTGCTCAATGCCGCCTGCAGCATCGTCAGCTCATAGTGATCGGTAAGCAACGCGCTGCTCATGGCCATCTTCACAAGTCGAAGACTACGACTGAGGTAGGGCAGGATGGGAACGTGGGTAGTACCGCTCCAGCCGAGGTCGAACGTCCGTCGACGGACGTCCGCCCCGACCTTCCGTGGCTGACGATCGTCTGGAACGACCCGGTCAATCTCATGTCATACGTGACCTACGTGCTGCAGACCGTCTTCGGCTACCCCAAGCCCAAGGCCGAGAAGCTCATGCTCGACGTGCACCACAAAGGCAGGGCCGTCGTCGCCAGCGGCACCCGTGAGGAGATGGAACGCGACGTGCAGATCCTTCACTCCTACGGGCTCTGGGCCACCGTCCAGCGGGACTCCGCGTGAGCACCGGCTTCAGCTCGGCGGGGAGCGGCGCGGTCACCATCCTGCTCGACGCGGGGGAGGCCTCGATCCTGCGCTCGCTGGTGGCGCAGGTCCTCGGCCTCGTCGAGCCCGGCGCCACCGGCGACGACCCGCTTGAGCGGGCGCTCGGCATCGGGTCCGCCGAGGAGCCGTCCGATCCCGTGCTGGCCCGGCTGTTCCCCTCCGCGTACGCCGACGACGAGAAGGCCTCGGCGGAGTTCAGGCGCTACACCGAGGCCACCCTGCGCGAGGGCAAGCGCGCCGACGCCGAGACCCTGCTGGAGACCGCCGAGCAGGGCAAGGTCGAGCTCACCGCCGAGCAGGCGCAGGCCTGGCTGCGGGCGCTCAACGACGTGCGGCTCGCGCTGGGCGTGCGCCTGGAGGTCACCGAGGAGATCCACGAGGAGCTGGCCGAGATGGCCGAGGACGATCCTCGCTACCCGGCCTACGTCACCTACGACTGGCTCACCTACCTCCAGGACACGCTGGTCCGAGCCCTTTGGTAACTTCCAGGCATGCTGACGATCTCACGGGAACTGGTCGACAAGATCGTTGCCCACGCCTGGGCCGATCACCCGGATGAGGCCTGCGGGGTGATCGCCGGGCCTGCCGGGTCCGACCGTCCCGAGCGCTTCATCCCCATGGAGAACGCCGAGCGGTCTCCGACGTTCTACCGCTTCGACTCCATGGAGCAGTTCCGGGTGTGGCGCGAGATGGACGACCGCGACGAGGAGCCGGTGGTGATCTACCACTCCCACACCTCGACCGAGGCGTATCCCTCGCGCACCGACGTGACCTACGCCTCCGAGCCGAACGCCCACTACGTGCTGGTGTCCACGGCCGATCCCGACAACGTGCAGTTCCGCTCGTACCGCGTGGTGGACGGCGTCGTGACCGAGGAGAAGGTCGAGATCGTCCCCGCCTGACCCCCTGCGCGCAGGGCCACCTGCACGGACCCTCCGAAGCTGTAGAGTTGGGAACATGCTGACGATTGACCCGGAGTTGGGGGGCGCTGGACTGCGCCCTGGGCATTCGTCGCCCGTGCAGAACCATCTTTTCGCGCATACTCCCTTTGCCGTCGTCTACGACTGTTCCTGATCGCAGGAATCCCCGCCCGACCGACCGTGTTCGCACTCGTTGGGTGCCCCGTGACGACAACTGACCAAGGAGATTGACCCGCGATGGCCATCGAGGTTCGCATTCCGACCATCCTCCGCACCTACACCGACGGCGAGAAGTCCGTCAACGCCGCAGGCGCGACGCTGTCCGACCTGATCGGTGACCTGGAATCCCGCCACCCGGGCCTGCGGGCCCGCATCGTCGACGACTCCGGCCTGCGCCGGTTCGTCAACGTCTACCTCAACGACGAGGACGTCCGCTTCCTCGGCGGCCTGGACACCCCGGTCGCCGACGGCGACACCGTGACCGTGCTGCCCGCCGTGGCCGGAGGCAGGCGCTAGTCATGCGCTTCGACTCGCTGATCGACTCGGTCGGGCACACCCCCCTGGTCGGGCTGCCGCGCCTGTCGCCGTCCCCGGACGTGCGCATCTGGGCCAAGCTGGAAGACCGCAACCCGACCGGCTCGGTCAAGGACCGCCCGGCGCTGTGGATGATCGAGCAGGGGGAGAAGGACGGCCTTCTCAGCCCGGGCTGCACGATCCTCGAACCGACGTCGGGCAACACCGGCATCTCGCTCGCCATGTCGGCCCGGCTCAAGGGCTACAAGCTGATCTGCGTCATGCCGGAGAACACCTCCGAGGAGCGCCGCCAGCTGCTGCGCATGTACGGCGCGGAGATCATCTCCTCGCCGGCGGCGGGCGGCTCCAACGAGGCCGTGCGGGTCGCCAAGAAGCTGGCCGAGGAGAACCCCTCCTGGGTCATGCTCTACCAGTACGGCAACCCGGCGAACTGGCGCTCCCACTACGAGTCGACCGGGCCCGAGATCTTCGAGGACCTGCCGTCGATCACCCACTTCGTCGCAGGGCTCGGCACCACGGGCACGCTGATGGGCGTCGGCCGCTACCTGCGCGAGCAGGTGCCCGGGGTCCAGATCGTGGCCGCCGAGCCGAGGTACGGCGAGCTCGTGTACGGGCTGCGCAACGTGGACGAGGGCTTCATCCCCGAGATCTACGACGCCGACGTGCTGACCACGCGGTTCTCGGTGACCTCGGCTGACGCCCTGCGGCGCACGCGCGAGCTGCTCGGCACCGAGGGCATCTTCGCCGGCATCTCCACCGGTTGCGCCCTGCACGCGGCCCTCGGCATCGCGGCCAAGGCCGTCAAGGCGGGCGAGCGGGCCGACATCGCGTTCATCGTGGCCGACGGCGGCTGGAAGTACCTTTCGACCGGCGCCTACGAGGGCACGCTCGGCGAGGCGGAGGACCGCCTCGAAGGCCAGCTCTGGGCCTGATCTCCATCGCGAAGACCGATCGGCCGCCTTCCCCCCGGGAGGCGGCCGATCGGTTCTTCCGGCCGGTCTAGTTGAACAGCACGCGCAGGCTGAACGACGTGGTGTCGCCCGACTGCCTGCCGCTCAGGCCCACGGCCCGCAGTGCCTGGAAGTTGGCCCGCTCCTCGCCCTGAAGGTTGTCGAGGTAGTACTTCTCGATCTTGTCCAGGTCGACGAACAGCGCGGCCGTCGCCGAGTCCGCGTCCGGGATCGCGATCTTGAAGGCCTCGCTGTCGCCCAGCGTCCCCGCCTCGTTCAGCCTGCCCGCGTAGTCCTGCGAGCTCGCGAGGATCAGCTTCCCGTCGCCCGCGGCCTTGGCGATCCGCGGAGCCCCGGTCCCGGAGTCGGCGAGGAACCGCTCGATCTTCGCGACGACCTCCTGGGCCTTGGCCGGGTCGGTGGTGAGCACGGCGCCGACGTTCGGTATCTCGCCGTCGAGGCCCTGCTCGTCCACCGCCACCGTCAGGTTCTCGCCGAGCAGGGTCACGAGGTCGGCGGGCAGGGCGATGCCGTACGTCTCCTGGGCCCGGGTGACGAAGTCGGTGAAGGCCTGGCTCCCCGCGGAGCCATCGGCGGCCTTCATGATCTGCGGCCACTGCTTGGCGAGCGTCTCGCCGAGGCCCGAGACCGACACGGCCCCCACGGTGGAGGCGGGCAGGGTGCCGAGGCGTATTCCCCCGGTGTCGGCCGGCCCCTGCACGGTCGAGCCACGGGAGATCCCGGTCAGTTCGGCGTAGCCGCTGTCGAACCGCAGGGCGCCCGCGAGGCGCACGTTCTTGATCATGTCGAGCGTGGCGGCGTCGCTTGGCATGGCGTTGCCCGCCGCCTTGGCGATCTCGCCCACGTTGCCCCAGAAAGAGAGCACGCCCGGCTCACCGATGGCCTTCAGGTCGGCGGCGAAGTCGGCGTTCCCCGACAGCGGCGCCGCCTTGGCGTAGGAGTCGGCCGCCGTCTGGGTCGCCGCGAGGATCGCGTAGTCCTCCCGGAACGCCAGGCCCTTCAACTCCCCGCCCGCGTTCAGCTTGGCCAGCCCGGCGCGGGCCTTGGTCTCGTCCGTGACCTGCACTGCCACGGCGACCTCTGGCGTCCGCTTCCCGGGAAGCGGGGACAGCAGCCCGAAGCCGACGCGGGCCCCGAGCCAGGGCTCGACGTCGCGGGCGTAGTCGACCTTGGCGAGGTCCTCGCTGTCCTTGCTGAGCAGGCCGAAGAGCGCCCTGCGCGGGTCGTCGCCGGTGAAGCTGTCGCGGGTGGCGGAGAACTTCCTGGCGAGGTTGAACAGCGCGATCTTCTGGTTGGCCGCCGGGTCCAGGTCGACCCGCACGTACGCCAGGGTGCCCCCGGGGAGCACGTCCTCGGGCTGCGTGCCGCCCCCGCTGAGCAGGCTCACGGCGTACACCCCGCCACCGCCGACCAGGACCACGAGGACGGCCGCGACGATCGCGAGCAGCCATCCCTTTCCCGTCTTCCTGGCGGGCGGCACGGGCGGGCCGAGCTCCTCCTGCCGCCAGGGGGGCGGTCCGGCGGGGGGCTGGGCGGCGTGCGCGTAGGGCTGCGTCTGGGGGCCGGAGACCTGGCCGGGCGCGGGGTGCCGGTAGGACACGGTCCGGTCGGGGTCCTGGTTGAAGGGGTACGGGGGCGGAGGTTGGCCTGGCATGTTCCACTCTCGGGGCATTAGGAGGGATTCACCGGGAACCTAAATCGCGCCGGTAGAGAGACACTTGCAGGGCGCTTTCTTGAACCTCCGTTGAGCGCGTGCCGAAGCGCGTCGGTAAGGTATTGGGCCAGAACAACATTCGGTACGGGCGGCGAAGCGGGGCAACGAGCACAGATGACGAAGTTCGACGAGGCGACGCAGGCGATCAGGGTCGACGAGACCACGTACGACGTGTGCCTCGATCCCGGCTACTCGATCGGGGGGCCGCTCAACGGCGGCTACCTCATGGCCGTGGTGCTGCGCGCCGTCGTGGACGCCTCACCGCACGACCACCCGGTGTCCACCGCCGTCCAGTTCCTCAGGGCCCCGGTGCCCGGGCCCGCCCGCGTACGGCTGGAGCGGCTGAAGGCGGGCAGGACCGCCGCGATGACCCGGGCGACCCTGATCCAGGACGACACCGCCTACCTGGACACGCTCGTGACCACGGCCACGCTCGGGGACACCGCGAGCCAGTGGGCCGCGCAGCCCCTGGTCGCCATGCCGCCCATCGAGGACTGCGTCACGCTGCCCGAACCGAAGCCCGAGTCCAACATGACGCTCAACGCCCAGATGGAGATGCGGTTCGACCCGCCGAGCATCGGGTGGCTCACCGGGGACCCGAGCGGCCGGCCGGAGTCCCGGGCGTACTTCCGCATGGCGGAGCCCCAGGAGCCCGATCCCTTCGTCCTGGCCCTCGCCGTGGACGCGCTGCCGCCCGTCGTCTTCTCGGCGGGCAGCCGGGGGTGGGCCCCGACGGTCGAGCTGACCTGGCACCTGCGCGCGCTGCCCGCGCCCGGCTGGCTGACCCTCATCGGCCAGGGGCGCCTGATCAGGGACGGCTGGTTCGACGAGGACGTCGAGGTGTGGGACTCCGAGGGAAACCTGGTGGCCCAGTCGCGCCAGCTCGCCCGCCTGGGCCGGGGCTGACCGGGCGGCGCCGATCGGGCGATCAACAGGGATTACTCCGATGTGAGAATTCTTACCGCGAGCGATTGTTCATGGTCCCCTAACCTTGGGAATCATGTCGGACATCGGGAGTGTCGCCCACGCGCCGTGGGTCAGCATCATCGAATCAGCAGACGATCAGAGTGCTACGGAGGACCCCGCCATAGGGGTCTTCGACAGCGGCGTGGGGGGCCTCACGGTCGCCCGTGCGATCATCGACCAGCTCCCGAACGAGTCGATCCTGTACGTGGCCGACACCGCGCGCCAGCCGTACGGGCCGAAGCGCATCGCCGAGGTGCGCGCCTACGCCCTCCAGGTGATGGACCACCTCGTCGAGCACGACGTGAAGATGCTCGTCATCGCCTGCAACAGCGCGAGCGCCGCGGTGCTGAGGGACGCCAGGGAGCGCTACGACGTCCCCGTGGTCGAGGTCATCCAGCCCGCGACGCGCAGGGCCGTACGGGCCACCAGGAACGGCCGGGTGGGAGTGATCGCCACGCGGGCGACCATCGAGTCCATGGCCTACCACGACGCCTTCGCGGCGGCGCCCGACGTGCGGCTCACGGGCGTGGCGGCGCCGCGGCTGGTGGAGTTCGTGGAGCGGGGCGAGACCATGAGCGAGGAGCTCATCGAGGTGGCCAGGGAGTACCTCCAGCCGGTGATCGACGGCGGCTGCGACACGCTGATCCTCGGCTGCACGCACTACCCGCTGCTCGCCGGCGCGATCTCCTACGTCATGGGCGACGGCGTCACGCTGGTGTCCAGCGCGGACGAGACGGCCAAGGACGTCTTCCGCGTCCTCCACGACCGCGGGCTCGCGGGCCAGGGCTCGACGCCCCGCCACAGGTTCCGCGCGACCGGCGACGGCGCGTTGTTCGCGGACCTCGGACGGCGGTTCCTCGGACCCGAGATCGGTACCGTCGAGCGCGCCATGGTCGAGGACGTTCCGGGTGAAGAGGCGTTGACCGCGCCGAGTTAGGAGGTCGTAGTGAAGTTGACGATCGTCGGGTGCTCAGGGAGCTTTCCCGGACCAGAGAGCCCCGCGTCGTGTTACCTGCTGGAGGCGGAGGGGTTCCGCCTGCTGCTCGACTTCGGCAACGGCTCGCTCGGAGCCCTCCAGCGGCACATCGGCCTGTACGACGTGGACGCCATCTGCCTGTCGCACCTGCACGCCGACCACTGTCTCGACCTGTGCTCCTACCACGTGGTGCGCACCTACTCGCCCGACCGGCCGCTGCCCCGCGTGCCGGTGCACGCGCCCGAGGACGCCCCGCGCCGCCTGGCCGCCGCCTACGGCATGGACGAGGAGCCCGGCCTTGAGACCGCGTTCGACTTCGTGCCGCTGGCGCCCGGCACCTTCTCCGTGGGCCCGTTCGAGGTGACGGCCGCGCCGATGAACCACCCCGTGGAGACGTACGGCTTCCGCGTCTCGCACGGCGGCCACTCGGTGGCGTACTCCGCCGACACCGGGGAGTGCCCCGAACTGGTCAAGCTGGCCGCGGGAGCCGACCTCCTGCTCTGCGAGGCGTCCTTCCTCGACCGGCCGGGCACGCCGGTCGGCCTCCACATGAACGGCAGGCAGGCCGCCGAGCACGCGGCCCGCGCGGGCGTCGGCACGCTCGTGCTCACCCACCTGGTGCCGTGGTACGACCCGTCCGAGATCCTCGGGGACGCCTGCCGCGGCGGCTTCGAGGGCCGCGTCGAACTCGCACGGAGCGGGGCCGTGTATGACCTAAGGTGAGGCTCATGGCACGTGACGATGGACGTAGTCCCGATCAGCTTCGGCCGGTGACGATCACCCGCGACTGGCTCGCCCACGCCGAGGGCTCTGTCCTCGTGGAGTTCGGCGGCACCAAGGTGCTGTGCGCCGCCTCCGTGCAGGACAGCGTGCCGCGCTGGCGCAGGGGGAGCGGGCTCGGCTGGATCACCGCCGAGTACGCCATGCTGCCCCGCGCGACCAACACCCGCACCGACCGCGAGTCGGTGCGCGGCAAGATCGGCGGGCGCACCCACGAGATCTCCCGCCTGATCGGGCGCTCCCTGCGGGCCTGCGTCGACTACAAGGCCCTCGGCGAGAACTCCATCGTGCTCGACTGCGACGTGCTCCAGGCCGACGGCGGCACCCGCACGGCGGCCATCACCGGGGCGTACGTCGCTCTGGCCGACGCCATCGCCTGGATGCGCAAGCGCAAGATGTGCCCCGGCGACCCGCTGGTCAACTCCGTGGCCGCCGTCTCGGTCGGCATCGTCGGGTCCACCCCGCTGCTCGACCTGTGCTACCGCGAGGACGTCGCCGCCGAGACCGACATGAACGTCGTCATGACCGGGTCGGGCGAGTTCGTCGAGGTCCAGGGCACCGCCGAGGGCGTCCCGTTCGACCGCTCGACCCTCGACGCCCTGCTCGACCTCGCCGGCGGGGGCTGCGCCGAGCTGAC
Source organism: Sphaerisporangium viridialbum (assembly GCF_049674955.1). Taxonomy (GTDB): domain Bacteria; phylum Actinomycetota; class Actinomycetes; order Streptosporangiales; family Streptosporangiaceae; genus Sphaerisporangium; species Sphaerisporangium viridialbum. The sequence continues at coordinate 2,012,895 of NZ_CP187232.1, forward strand.
CCTGCGCCAGCGCGAGGCCCTCTCGTGAGCGCGGCGCCGAGGGTCGTCCTGGCCACCCGCAACAAGGGCAAGATCGTCGAGCTGCGGCGCATCCTGGCCGAGGCCGACCAGAAGACCGAGCTGGTCGGGCTCGACGAGTTCCCCGAGATCGGCGAGGTCGCCGAGACCGGCCTCACCTTCGCCGAGAACGCCCTGCTCAAGGCGCACGCGGTCGCCTCGGCGAGCGGGCTGCCCGCGATCGCCGACGACTCCGGCCTCTGCGTCGACGCGCTGAACGGCATGCCAGGGGTCTTCTCGGCCCGCTGGTCGGGGTCCCACGGTGACGACGCCGCCAACCTGCGGCTCCTGCTCGCCCAGGTGTCGGACGTCCCCGACGGCCGCAGGGGCGCCCACTTCGCCTGCGCGGCGGCGATCGCCCTGCCTTCCGGGCACGAGCGCGTGGTCGAGGGCACGCTCGCCGGGGCCGTGATCCGCGTGCCGCGCGGCACCAACGGGTTCGGGTACGACCCCGCCTTCGTCCCCGAGGGCGAGAGCCGCACGACCGCCGAGATGCCGCCCGCCGACAAGGACGCCATCAGCCACCGTGGGCGCGCCTTCCGCGCCCTGGTGCCCGTCATGCGCGAGCTGCTCCGCGCCTGAGGCTTTGCATCGGGTGTGGGGCATAGGGCCGGGTTCCCCGTAACCAGGGCGTAAGAACCGCGCTGGGGCTTTGGGCGTAGCGTTCGTCTGTGAACACGAACCAGACGCCCCCGCGCGGTCACGCATGGGCGGCGGCGCTCATCGGCGTGGTGGCGGGTGCGGTCGCCTTGGGGATCGGCCAGCTCGTCGCCGGCCTGCTCAACCCGAAGGCGTCCCCGGTCATCGCCGTCGGCGACGCGGCGATCGACCGCACTCCGGCGGCGCTCAAGGAGTGGGCCATCCGCACCTTCGGCGCCAACGACAAGCTCGTGCTGATCTCGGGCATCGTCGTCGTGCTGGTCCTGATCGCGGCCGGGCTCGGGCTGCTGGCCCGCAGGCGCGTCGGGTTCGGCACCACCGGCATGATGATCTTCGGCATCATCGGCATGGCGGCGGCGTTCAGCCGGCCGGACTCCGGCCCCCTCGATGTCCTGCCGTCCGTGGTCGGCGCGGGGGCCGGCGCCTGGGCGCTGAGCATCCTGGTCCGTCGCACCTGGCCCGCAGTGGAGCCCGGGTACGAGGACCTGCGCCGCTACCGGGCTCCCGAGCCGCCTGAGGCCCCTCGGCCGACGGAGGCCCCGGAGGACTCCGAGGGCGTCGGCGGGACGGTGGAGGGGCCGGCCGTCATGCGTCCGGGCGCGCAGCCGTACGAGTTCGACCGGCGCGGCCTGCTCACCGGGGTCGCCGCGGGCGTCGTCGTCGCCGGGGCCGCGGGGCTGGCCGGCCGGGGCCTCGCCGGCCGGCTCAACGTCGACACCGAACGGGCGCGGATCGCGCTGCCCCGGCCCGCGACGCCCGCCAAGCCCCTCCCGGCCGGGGCCGACCTCCGCCTGAAGGACCTGTTTCCCTTCACCACCCCGAACCGCGACTTCTACCGCGTCGACACGGCGCTGGTGGTGCCCCAGGTCGATCCGAAGACCTGGACGCTGAAGATCCACGGCATGGTCGACAGGCCCGTCGAGCTCACCTACGCCGACCTGCTCAAGCGGCCGCTCATGGAGGCCGACGTGACGCTGACCTGCGTCTCGAACGACGTCGGGGGGCCGTACGTCGGGAACGCCCGCTGGCTGGGCGCGCGCCTGGCCGACGTGCTCCGCGACGCCGGCATCCGCTCGGGGGCCGACATGCTGCTGTCCACCTCCTCGGACGGATGGACCTGCGGCACCCCCGTGGACGTCGCGATGGACGGCCGCGACGCGCTGCTCGCCATCGCGATGAACGGCGAGGTCCTGCCGGTCTCCCACGGCTTCCCGGTCCGCCAGGTGATCCCCGGCCTGTACGGCTACGTGTCGGCGACCAAGTGGGTCACCGACATCAAGGTCACCCGCTTCGACCAGGACGAGGCGTACTGGACGCCGCGCGGCTGGGCGCCCAAGGGGCCCATCAAGACCGAGTCCCGCATCGACCTTCCCCGGGGCGGCTCCACGATCACCGCCGGCCGTACGGCCATCGCGGGCGTGGCGTGGGCGCAGCACCGGGGCATCGACGCGGTCGAGGTGCGCGTCGACAAGGGCTCCTGGCGGCAGGCGCGGCTGGCCGAGGTGCCGGGGCCCGACACCTGGCGGCAGTGGGTCGTGGACGACTGGCAGGCCACTCCCGGGAAGCACACCATCGAGGTTCGCGCCACCGACGCGACGGGACAGACCCAGACCCCCGACTACGCCCCTCCCGCGCCGGACGGCGCCTCAGGCTGGCACTCCATCCTCGTCGTCGTGAAGTAGCCCCGCCGGCTCCCCGTGCGGCGTGTCCAGGCGTGTGGTCCCAGGTGAATCCGGGAATCGGCCGCCCGCCGTCAGCGGCGCCCCTACGATCGGCCACTGACCGGGTCGGTGCGGGGATTTGGGGGAGCACATTGTCCGGAGCCAGTTACGGCGGTCCACCGCCGAGGGGGGCGTCCCGGCGCGGGTCCGCGGGGGCGGGCTACAACCCCGTCGTCACCTCCGACGGTGTCCGATGGCGTGATTACGAGCTGGCGGCCGAGGCCTCCGCCGACGAGTGGCGGCCGGTCCTTCGGCCGCTCGCCGTCAACGACGGACCGGTCTCCGCCTGGCACGGCGGCCCGGTCTCCGGCCGGCACGACGGCCCGCCGCAACGCCAGGACATCTCGGCGCGGCAGCGGCACGACAGGATGCAGCCGCGCTGGCCCGGCCTGCCGTCCCCGGGGCACGACGGGCCCGCTCGGCGGCACGACGGGCTCCTGCCCAAGTGGCCGGGTCCGGGGGCCGACTGGTTCGACGGTCCGAGCCGGCCTCCCCGGCTCGACACCTGCAGGCCGTACGGCACGCCCGGCGGCCTGGCGAGGCCCGACCCGCAGGTCCAGCGCGACCTGTGCCAGGTCGTGCCCGACGGGGCCCGCTTCCCCGACCCGCGCGGCACCTGGGTGCGCCTGGTCAACGGGGAGGGCCCCTCGGAGGACCCCTTCCGGGCGACCAACTCCCTCGACTGCGCGCTCGCGGTCATCTCCACCTGGCACGGCGAGCCGGCGGTGGCCGCGCCCCGGCAGCCGGAGTACGACCGGGTGGGCAGGCCCTCGCTCAGCGGGGAGCCGGGCGGCGTCGCCCGTGCGGAGCGCTGGCTCGGGCACCGTTTCGAGTACGTCGGGCAGGGGCGTCGCGCGTACACCACGATCGCGCAGCGCCTGGGGGCCGGCGGTCACGGCGCGGCGGCCGTGCTGGTCACCCGCTGGCCGTCCGGCGGCAACCACGCTTGGAACGCCGTCAACGCGGCGGGTGAGGTGGTCTGGATCGACGCCCAGCGCGGGCACACCTCCGTCGACCCGCCACCCGGGCCGGTCACCGGCGTCTTCTGTGTCGTGATCGACCGGCGGGGGCGGCGCCTGTGAGCGGGCGGAGGCTCTCGGCCGAGCAGGCCAGGCTGCTGGCCGAGGAGTACTTCAACGGCCCGCTTTCCGCCGAGGAGGCCACCGAGGTCGGGCTGCACGCCTTCGACGAGGGGTACGTCGCCTGGGCGAGGACGCCCGAGCCCGAGGATCCCGGCACGTTGCCCGCCACCGTCGGGGGCGGGTGCGTGGTCATCGACGGATTCACCGGGGAGCTCTCGATCCGTCCCCTGCTGAACCCCGAGGCCGTCGCCGACCAGTGGCAGGGACGCCGCCCCCGTTAGACGTCCCCGTCACGCAAGGTCGCGTCCCAGGTGACCGGGAGGCTGTGCACGCCGTAGATGAGCATGTCGTCGCGCAGCGGCACCTCCTCGGGCGCGACCGCGAGGCGCAGGGTCGGGAACCGCTCGAAGAGCGCGGCGTACCCTACCCGCATCTCGACGCGCGCCAGCTGCTGGCCGATGCACTGGTGGATGCCGTGGCCGAACGCCACGTGCCCGCTCGCCGACCGGCGCAGGTCGAGGCTGTCGGGGTCGGCGAACCGCTGGGGGTCACGGTTGGCCGCCGGGACCGACAGGGTGACCGTCTGCCCCGCCTTGATGGTCTGCCCGCCCAGCTCGACGTCCTCCAGCGCGACGCGCACCGTGCAGGGGATGATGCTCAGATAGCGCAGCAGCTCCTCGACGGCCTGGTCGATGCCGCCCGGGTCGGCGCGCAGCACGGCCAGCTGGTCAGGATGGCGCAGCAGGGCGAAGGCGCCGAGCGACAGCATGTTCGCGGTGGTCTCGTGCCCGGCGCCCAGCAGCGTGAAGCCGACGTTGGTGAGCTCCTCGTCGGTGAGCCCGCTGGTGGTCAGGCCGCTGAGCAGGTCGTCGGTCGGCTCGGCGCGCTTGGCGAGCACCAGCTTCCCCATGAAGTCGCGCAGCGCGTTGTAGGCGGCGAACATCTCCTGCGGGGAGTTGTCCAGGCGCATCAGCGCGGTCGAGTGCTCCTGGAACGACTCCCGGTCCGAGTACGGCACCCCGAGCAGCTCGCAGATCACCAGCGAGGGGATGGGCAGCGCGAAGGATCGCATCAGGTCGACCGGCGGGCCGTGCCGTTCCATGGCGTCCAGGTGGTCGGAGGTGATCTCCTGGACGCGTTCGGTGAGCCCGCGCATGCGTCGGACGGTGAACTGGCCGGTGAGCAGGTGCCGGTAGCGGGTGTGCTCGGGCGGGTCGGTCTGGGTGAAGATGCCCGGGGGCGCCGGCCGGGGCTTCGCGGTGGCGGTCGGCCCGGGGACGGGGAAGTGCAGGAGCTCGGCCCGGGCGCTGAAGCGGGGGTCGGACAGCACCGCGCGCACCAGGGCGTGGGTGGTCACGAGCCAGCCCACGTGCCCGTCGGGGAAGGCCATCGGGCTGACCGGGTGCTTCTCGCGCAGCCCCGCCAGCTCCGCGGGCGGGTCGAAGGGGCACTCCGGAGAGTGGGTGTTCGGCAGCGGCGCCGCGTCGGGGAGTGACGTGGTCATGACGGCTCCTTCCGGCCGAGGCGGACGGCGTCTGTGGCCCCGGTCATCGTCCAGCACCTTCACTTCGGAACGAAGGCTACGTTGCGTTCAGTCGAACCTCAACGTCTGAATCCCTTAGGTCGCGAATACATGCTGGTAGGCCATGCGAAACACAGTGCAATGAGCCTCAAGATGAATGCAACGCAGGAAGCCTCCGTTGCAATGTGCTGCGCGTGAACGCACACTGTCCCATGGCAGACGACCGGCAGGCGGAAGGGGAGCGCACATGCCAGGAGGACGGCTGACCTACGAGGACCGCCGGCACATCGCGTCGGGGGTCGCCGAGGGGCTCCAGTACGCCGAGATCGCCAGGCGGCTGGGGCGGCCGACGTCGACGGTCAGCCGCGAGGTGACCCGCAACGGCGGTTACGCCGGCTACCGGGCCGATCACGCCCAGCAGGCCACCGGGCGGCGCGCCCGCCGGGGCAAGCCGGTCACGTCCCCCGCGGCACCGGCCGCCGTCGACGCGTACGGCCGTGACCGCGAGGCGGTGCGGGACTTCGAGGAGCGGTTCACGGCGATGATGACCCGGACGGGGCTGCCGAGGATGCCGGCCAGGGTGCTCGCCTGCCTGATCACCGATGACGTCGCCAGCCTCACCGCCGCCGAGCTGGTGCGGCGGTTGTGCGTCAGCCCGGCGTCGGTGTCCAAGGCCGTCGGCTACCTCGAACAGCTCGGCCTGGTCAGGCGCGAGCGCGACGCCCGGCGGCGGCGCGAGCGGTACCTCATCGACGACGACGTCTGGTATCGCGCCACCGCGAGGGAGGTGCAGATCTGCGCGATGTGGGCGGACGCCGCCCGGCAGGGGGCCGAGGTCCTCGGCGACGCCACCCCCGCCGGCACCCGGCTGGACCAGATGAGCCGGTTCTTCGGCTTCGTCGGCCGCGACATGGCCCAGGCGGCCGAGCACTGGCGGGGAGTCTTCGCCACGCAACGCACCGGCCGCTCGGACCAGGCCCCATGACCCCGCATGCGGGGGGACGTCAGTCGCTCGCCAGGGAGCCGACGATGGAGGCCCGCGCCGCCCGCCGGCCGGGCAGTACGGCCGCGAGCACTCCGGCGAGGCCGGACAGCAGGACGAACAGCAGCACCTGGGACACGGGCACCCGGAACAGGATGCCCTCCACCAGCGTCCGCGTGGCCGCCCAGCCGAACGTGACGCCCAGCGCCACACCGACGATCGCCCCCATGAGGCCGAGGATCAGCGCCTCCACCGACAGCATCCGCCGAAGCTGGGGCCGGGTCAGGCCAAGGGCCCTGAGCAGCGCCGACTCCCGGGTGCGTTCGTGCACCGACAGGCTCAGCGTGTTGGCGATGCCCAGCAGCGAGATGAGGACCGCCAGCCCGAGCAGCCCAGCGATGATCATGAGCATCATGTCCAGCGCCTCGTCGAACTGGCTCCTGACCTCGGTGGAGCTGAGGACCTTGGCGGTCGGGTACGGCTGGGCCACCGCCTCGACCGCCTTCCTGGAGACGTCGGAGGCGACGCCGTCCTTGGCGTTCACCAGAATCCGCCGGTCGCCGAGCGGGCCGAAGTACTTCTCGAAGGCGCCCTCGGGCACGGTGACGTCCGGCAGCGACACGGTGCTGGAGTCGAAGACCCCGAGGACCTTGACGTTCACGGTGCCCGCCTCGGGCGTGGCCAGCGCGATCGAGTCGCCCGGCGCGACCCCGAGGTCCTTGGCGACCTGGCCGGACACCAGCGCCGACCCGGCCGTGAAGCCCCGCGTCGAGCCCTTCTGCAGCGCGGGCGTGTACGGCCCGCTGAACATGCCGACCTGAAGCGTCCTGCCGGCCTGGCCCGTCTTGGCGTCCGCCTCCCGGATCTGCACCACCGAGGCCAGTTCGGGCCGCGTACGGAGGCCGGCGGCCAGGGCTCGGGGGAGCGCGGCCTCACCGGATCCGGACGCCTGCGCCGAGACCAGGTAGTCGACCGGGAACTGCTCGTCCAGCCGCGCCGTGTACGTCGCCCGGGTGGTCGCGGTGATGACCGAGATCAGCGTCATCAGCGTCACCCCGATCGTCAGCGCGACCGTCGTCGTGGCCGAGCGCTTCGGGTTGCGCCGGGAGTTGTCCATCGCGAGCCTGCCCGGGACCCCGAGCAGCTTGGCGGGCGCCCAGCCGGCGAACGCGCTCAGCGGCCTGACGATGACCGGGCCGAGGATCAGCACGGCGCAGAAGGTCAGCACGCCCCCGCCCATGACGACGTAGAGCGCGACCGGCCCGGGGGGCATCGTGACCGCGGCCACGGTCGCCCCCACGCCGCCCAGCAGGAACAGCGCGGCGAACGTGATCCGCACGACGCCGGTCCTGAAGGTGTGGTCGTCGGTCTGGGTACGCAGCGCCGCGATCGGGGCGACCTTGGTGGCCGTGCGCGCGGGCAGCAGCGCCGCCCCGACGGTCACGACCAGGCCGATGGCGAGGGCCAGGGCGATGGTCCTCGGCGCCAGCGATACGCCGCCCGAGGGCAGGTCCTGCCCGAAGGCCCTCAGTACCGCGAGCGCCCCGGCGCCGAGGCCCAGCCCGGTCAGCAGGCCGAGAGCGGAGGAGATGAGCCCGACCACCACCGACTCCAGGAGGATGGAGCCGAAGACCTGCCTGCGGGTGGCGCCGATGCAGCGAAGCAGTGCCATCTCCCTGGTGCGCTGAGCGACCAGGATGTTGAAGGTGTTGTAGATGACCAGCGCCGCGACGAGCATCGCGACCAGGCCGAACATCAGCAGTCCGAGGGTGAGGAACTCCGTGTCGGCGCCGCTGGACCTGGCCAGTTCTCTGGTGAGCTCGTCCCCGGTCCAGGCCTTGAACTTCGTGCCGGCCAGCGCCGAGGAGACCGCGGCCTTGAGGCTCTCCGGCGTGACGCCGTCCGCCGCCGCGACGTCGATCTCGGTGAAGCCCTTCTCCCCGGTCATCGCCTGGGCCGTGGCGGCGGTGAACCCGACCGCGCCCGTGTAGGCGAGCTGCTGGTCCACGCCCACGTCGAAGAGCCCGACCAGCCGGAACGTGTGCGGCTTGCCCTGACCGTCCAGCACCGAGACGGTGTCGCCCGGCGTGAAGCCCCTGGTCTTGGCGGTGTTCTCGTCGATGACGATCTGGTCGGCGGTGGCCGGGGCCGAGCCGGAGGTGATCGCCGTGCGGTTCAGCCTGCCGGTGACGACGGACACGCCGGTGGTCGGGACGTCCCCGACCGCCTTGCCGTCCTTGCCGATCAGCGCGGCCTCGCCCTGGACCAGGCCCTGCGCCTCGGCGACGCCGGTGACGCCCCGGACCTTGTCGAGGTCGCTCGCGAGCAGCCGGGCGGGCCGCTCGCCGCCGCCGGAGCCGGAGGGAAGCACCGCCACGTCCACCTTGTCGGCGGAGGCGGCGATGCGCTGGGAGAAGCCGGCCTGGAGCGTGTCGGTGAGCACGAACGTGCCCGCGATGAACCCCACCCCGAGCGTGATCGCCAGCGAGGTGAGCAGGAGCCGGAGCTTGTGCGCCCGCAGCCCCGCCAGAGTGGTGCGGAACACCTCAGCCCTCCAGCTTCATCAGCGTGTCGAGCACGGTCTGCGGGGAGGGCTGCGCCAGCTCGGTGACCAGCAGGCCGTCACGCAGGAACACCACGCGGTCGGCGTAGGAGGCGGCGACGGGGTCGTGGGTCACCATGACGATGGTCTGGCCGAGCTCCCGTACCGAGGTGCGCAGGAAGGACAGCACCTCCGCGCCGCTGCGCGAGTCCAGGTTGCCGGTGGGCTCGTCCGCGAAGATGACCTGGGGCTTGCTGATGAGCGCCCGGGCGACCGCGACGCGCTGCTGCTGGCCGCCCGACAGCTCGCTCGGCTTGTGCCTGAGCCGGTCGCGCAGCCCGACGGTGCGGATCACCGTGTCGAACAGCTCCTGGTCGGCCTGGCGGCCGGCGATGTCCAGCGGCAGGCGGATGTTCTGCTCGGCGGTCAGCGTCGGCAGCAGGTTGAAGGCCTGGAAGATGAACCCCACCCGCTCGCGCCGCAGCAGGGTGAGCCGCTTGTCGCTCAGCCGGGTGATCTCGACGTCGCCGATGCGCACCTCGCCTTCGGTGACGGTGTCCAGCCCCGCCAGGCAGTGCATCAGCGTGGACTTCCCCGAGCCCGACGGGCCCATGATCGCGGTGAAGGCACCGGTGTCGAACCTGACGTCGACCCCGCCCAGCGCGTGCACGGCGGCGTCGCCCTCGCCGTAGACCTTGGTCACTCCCTTGGCGACGACGGCGGCGGGTGCGGTCCGGCGGACGGCTTCCTCTCCGGTGATGGTCACTGCGGCTCCTCAAGCGATAAGCAGGTGAAATGCGGAAACTCTCCGCGAGATCCACGCTATTGCCGCGCCGGCCGCGAACCATGAGCCCTGGGAACGGACTTCGGGTACGCCCAGGGAGGGGTGGCGGAGGCCCTGTGCGACTGCTGGGGTAGGCGTGACTCAGCCTTTCGGCCGACCCCGGCCCCGCGGGGCTATCGCTCGTCGCCCTCGCGGTAGGGGGTGATGAGCCCGGTCTCGTAGGCGTACACCACCACCTGGGCGCGGTCGCGCACGCCGAGCTTGGCGAGCACCCGGCCGAGGTGCGTCTTGACCGTCGCCTCCGCGAGGGTGAGCCGCTGCGCGATCTCCGTGTTGGACAGGCCCCGCCCGACCAGCACCAGGACCTCGCGCTCGCGTGCGGTGAGCTGGCGCAGGCCTTGCGGCTCCACGGCGGGGGTGGCGGGCAGTTGGGCGGTGAACCGCCGCAGCAGCCGCCTGGTCGTGCTGGGCGCCACCACGGCGTCCCCGGCGTGCACGGAGTGGATGGCGCTGATCAGGTCGGAGGGCGGCACGTCCTTGAGCAGGAACCCCGACGCCCCGGCCTTCAGCGCCGCGAAGGCGTACTCGTCGAGGTCGAAGGTCGTCAGGATGAGCACCCTGGGCGGGTCGGGCATGGCCTGGATCAGCCGGGTCGCCTCCACGCCGTCCACGCGCGGCATGCGCACGTCCATCAGCACGATGTCGGCCCGCACGGAGCCGAGCAACCGCACGGCGGCGGCTCCGTCGGCGGCCTCTCCGACGACGTCGATGTCCGGCTGGGCCCCGAGGACCATGCGGAAACCGGCCCGTACGAGCTCCTGGTCGTCGACCAGGACGACCCTGATGCTCACGCGGCCCTGCTCACCGGCAGTCGTACGGCCACCTGGAAACCCCCTCCGGGGCGCGGGGAGGCGTGCACGCTGCCGTCGTACATCGCGACGCGCTCGCGCATGCCGATCAGCCCGTGCCCGTCGATGCTCCGGGGTGCCGCCGCGCCCCGCCCGTCGTCGGTCACCCGCAACATGATGTCCCGCGGACCGTACTCCATCTCGACCCGGGCGCGGGTCTCCGGGCCGCCGTGCTTGAGCGCGTTGGTCAGGGCCTCCTGGACGATGCGGTAGATCACGAGCTGCTCGCCCTCCGGCAGGTCACGGTGGGTGCCGCTCACGGTGAACTCCACCGGCAGGCCCGACTGGCGGATGTGCGTCATCAGCTCGTCGAGGTCGCCCACGCCCGGCTGGGGCGCGTACTCCTCCTCGCGCGCGTCGTCCTGCCTCAGCACCCCGACCAGGCGGCGCATCTCGGCGAGCGCCTGCCGTCCGGTGCTGGAGATCGTCTGTACGGCCCGGCGCGCCTGCTCGGGGTCGCTGTCGATGGTGTAGCCCGCGCCGTCGGCCTGGACGATCATCACGCTCACGTTGTGGGCCACCACGTCGTGCAGCTCGCGGGCGATGCGCGCCCGCTCGGCCGCCGCGGCGATGCGCACCTGCTGGTCGCGCTCGTGCTCGGCGCGCCGGGCCCGCTCCTCCAGGCTTTCGAGGTAGCGCCGCCGGGTGTTGGCGTAGATGCCGGCGATCCAGGCCGCGACCGCGAACACCGATCCGGAGGCGAAGGCCAGCAGGCTCGGCTGGCCGTAGCGCACCACGAGCAGGCACACGCCGAGCTCGGCGATGGCCCCGGCGGCGAGTGCCCAGCGCAGGGGACGGTACGACGCGACGCTGTACATCGCCACGAGGACCGCGACGTCCGCGGGGACCGGTTCGATCGCGGCCAGCCACTGCAGGAAGGCGATGAGCGCGATGGCGGTGAAGACATGGACGGGCCGGCTCCGCCGCCAGGCGAGCGGGGCGATGAGCGCGGCGGACAGCGCGAGGTATCCCGGCACCCCGGGGCTGACGATGCCCGGCAGATGACCGCCCCGGTTGCCGGCCGACACGAGGCACAGGAAGACGAGCGGTGCCATGACGAGGACGTCCACCACCCTGCCGTGGCGGGACCCCCATGCGCGCACTCTGCCGAACACGGATCCAACACTACGTTCGCGCAGTTCACGTCCCTTCCATCTGGAGAGGGATCTGTTCCTACGACCCAGGTCGTATGCGCCTCGGAACCGACAAATGGCTTACACCGGTCTTACGGCCCGTAAGGGATAGTTCTTTTTGGGAGCACCTCCGGGTGAGTAAAGGGAGATAGTGATGCCGGGGCAGAAAGACGACGGGTCGCGTGGCAGGGGGAAAAGCCACGCGGCCCCGAGACCCCAGACCGTCTCCCCTTCCCGCGCCTGACGCCCCATGCCCAGCGGGCCGATCGCGATCGAGCCGCCTCCATCGGAATGGAGGCGGCTCTCGTTGTGGCCCGGACAAGTCGCGGTGGGGTCGGTGGGATTCGAACCCACACTGTCAGGTACCTAAAACCTGTGCCTCCTGCCATTGGGCTACGACCCCATGCCTGTGCGGCTTGCGCCATCCTAGTTGAGCGCGGGGCGACAGCCGTACCTATTAAGCGAGGCCCAGGTCTTTGCGCAGGCGCGCGACGTGACCCGTGGCCTTCACGTTGTACAGCGCCTTCTCGATCTTGCCGTCGGCGTCGATGACGAACGTGGACCGCAGCACCCCGACCGTCGTCCTGCCGTACATCGTCTTCTCGCCGTAGGCGCCGTACGCCTGGTGGACGGCGAGCCCGGGGTCGGACAGCAGCGGGAACGTCAGCGAGTCGCGCTCGGTGAACTTCGCGAGCTTCTGCGGGGAATCCTTCGACACGCCGAGCACGGTGATGCCGGCCGCGGCCAGGCCGTCGAGGCTGTCGCGGAAATCGCACGCCTGCTTCGTGCACCCAGGCGTCATCGCGGCGGGGTAGAAGTAAAGGATGACCCGCTTGCCACGGAAGGATTCGAGGCTGATGTCCTTGCCCTCGGCATCGGGCAGGGTGAAGTCGGGTGCGGCGTCGCCGGGCTCGAGTCTCGTCTGCGTCACGGAGACAACCTACCGGCACGCCCACCGTGCCGGGTGGATGCCCGACCTGACAGACTGATCGCTGCAAGCGTAGCGGCGAGCCGGGCGAGGGCGGCTCGCCCGGAAGAGAAGGGGATCGTCATGGCGGACACCGATCCCGAGGCGCTCGAGAAGGACATCGAGCGCACCCGGGCGGAGCTGGCTGTCACCGTGGACGCCATCGTTGATCGCGTGAGCCCCAAGCGGGTCGCGGGGCGGGGCGTCGCCAAGGCCAAGGCCAACGCCGAGCAGCTGGTCATGGCGGCACGCGACATGGCCTTCGGCGTGGCGTACCCGGCGAAGTACGCCGAGCCGGGGGCCTACGGTGAGGAGGACGGCTGGCACGACGACTTTCCTCCGAGGAGCCTCGCGCCGATCCTCATCGGCGTCGGCGCCGTCGTCGTGGTGGGCGCCGCGATAGCCCTCTGGCGCCGCCGCCGCGCCTGACCCTCGCGGGCGCCGGTCAGAGGAAGGTCCTGCCCTCGCCGCGATAGGTCGGCACGGTCTCCACCACGCGGTCGCCCTCGATCAGGTGGAGCGCGTCGAAGCGTTCGCAGAGCTCGCCGGCCTTGGCGTGGCGGAACCACACCCGGTCGCCGATCCGCAGATCGTGGGCCGCCTGGCCGAGCAGGGGAGTCTGCACCTCGCCCGCGCCCTCCCGCGCGTCGTACCGCAGCCCGGCGGGAAGGTACGGCTGAGGCAGCCGGGACGCGCCCGCGGAGCCGGAGGCGTGGTAGCCGCCGCCCAGCACGGTGACCACGCCGTTGACGGGCCTGCGCACGACGGGGAGCGCGAACAGCGCGGCGGGACGGCCCGTGAAGCCCCGGTAGAAGTCGAACAGGCGCGGGTGGAAGAACCCCGACCCGGCCGCGACCTCGGTGATCGCCTTCTCGCGCGCGGTCTTCTCGACCGACCCGGTGCCGCCGCCGTTGACGAACTCCAGGTCGGTCACCTGCCGGACGGCCTCGGCGATGCGCCCCCTGCGCACGATCAGCTCCCGCTGCGAACGGGCCTGCATCCAGCGGATCACCTGGCCGTACGGGCCGGGCACCCGGTCGCCCACGCCCGCGATCTGGGCCTCGTACGCCATCAGGCCGACCATCCGGAACCCCGGGCGCTTCGCGATCTCGGCGGCCAGCTCGGCCGCCTGCTCCGGTTCCCTGACCGACGAGCGCAGCACCCCGGCGCGCAGCCTGCCCGCCAGCGCGGTGAACGCCGCATCGATGTCCAGACATATGCGGATCTCGTGGCGGGACGGCACGGCGTCGACCGCCTCGTCGATGACGTCCAGGTGCTCGGGGCAGTCGACCATCAGCGTGATCTCCCTGGCCGCCCGCGCGTCACCCGCCAGCTCGGCCAGCGCCTTCCTGTCCGTGGTGGGGTAGGCGACCAGGATGTCGGAGAAGCCCTCGGAGGCCAGCCACAGGGCCTCGGGAAGGGTGAAGCCCATGACGCCGGCGAAGCCGTCGATCTCCAGCACCCGCCGCAGCACGGCCCGGGATCGGATCGACTTGCTGGCCACCCTGATCGGCTTGCCCCGGGCACGGCGGGCCATGGCGGCGCCGTTGGACCGCAGGGCGTCCAGGTCGAGGATGGCGAACGGGGGGTCGAGATCCGCGGTGGCCCGGTCATAGCGCTGGCGGTCGTCCATGACCGAAGCTTAATCCGGGCCCCGTGAACGAGCCTAGGTCACGTTAGATGGCTGTCACGGCACCACTCCGTACCTGGCAAAAGCGCGCGGACGTCAGTCCGTACCTGGTGCGGGCCGCGCCTCGCCCGGCGCCGGGTGGGTCGCGGCTCTGCGGCGCCCGGCGGGACGCCTGACGCGGCGCAGGCCCTCGAACGTCAGGCCCGCCGCCATGCACGCGACCGGTATGACGGGCACGACGTACCGGTGGTCGAACGCGGCGATCAGCGGCGGCAGCACGAGCAGCGTCACGGCCACCGCCCACGGCAGGAGCACCGGCCCGCCCAGCCGCCGCCAGCGCACGAGCACCCCGAACAGGCCCACGAGCATGATGAGCGCCAGCAGCGGGCCGCGGACATAGCCCTGCTCCTGGTAGGCGCGCAGCCAGCCGGCGTACGGCTCGGCGACCACCGTGTCGCCGCTGCGGCCCTGGTAAGCCGAGGTCAGCTCGGGCGCGGTGCGGCCGGATGAGGCGATCTTGTCAGTGAACGGCTTCACGGAGTCGGGGAAGACGTACGCGCTCTGCGGGCCGGGGGTGGGATAGACCCTGCGGGTCCACTCGAAGCCCCACAGGGCGTCCTTGACGCCGGTCAGCAGGAAGTCGAACGGCTGCGCCATGATCGCCTCCGTGGTGAACCTGCCCGCGAGCCGCTCGCGGTCGGCGTCCTTGCGCACCTTGGCGAGCGGCGACCCGGCGTCCCAGATGTAGACCGGAGGCGCGGGACGCTCGCCGACCGGCTCCGTGGGGCAGAGCACCTTCTCGTCGCCGGGCGGCCGGATCTTCGCGCAGTCGGCGAACGTCATCGTGCGCGCCCAGAGCCAGACGTTGCTCTGGCCGAGGCCGTAGCTCCCGTGCTCGCTGTGGAACCACACCGCGTACCCGCCGATGCCGACCGCGCCCGCCAGCGCGACGGCGATCAGGGCCCGCCACCCCGCCCGTGCGAGCACCATGCAGACGAGCGCGATGACCAGCACGGGCAGGCCGACGGTGCGGGTGCAGGTGGCGGCCACCAGCAGGAGCCCGGCGGCCACGGCCGTCCACACGGTCGGGCGCTCCCGCCAGAGCAGCACGGTCACCGCCGCCGTCACCAGGAAGGTGAACAGCAGGTCGGCCATGACCAGGTGCTCGAGCTGGACCAGGTGGACGTCGAGCAGCACCGGGACGGCCGCGAGGGTCGCCCCCCAGCCGGGCAGCCGGGCGCGGCGGCGGAGCAGGGCGTAGACGCAGACCGCCATGCCGAGCCCGAGCAGGTGCTGGACGACCACGACAGCGCCGAAGCTCTCCAGCGGGCGCAGGGCCCACAGGAACAGGGAGTACCCCGAAGGGCGCGAATCCAGCGGCTGCGGATCGAGGGCCGCCTTGACGTAGACGAACGAGTCGGCCCAGAACCACAGCGCCGGGCGGTAACCAAGGACGGCGACCAGCCTCAGAGCGGCTCCGGCGCCCAGCGCCAGCAGGAAGACCCAGTGCGCCCGCGCGAACGACCTGGCTGTGGCCCTCACTTGGCGGGGGGCGGAGGTCTCGGCGGCAGTGGGGGTGGCCGCGTTCGGAGCCGTGCCCGGCAGCACCGGAACCTCCTCGGGGTGACGACGGGGTTTCATGCTAGGTGCCCCGCGCGGCCCCCCGCGCCCGTTGTCCACAGGCTCCCAGGGAATCCACATCCGATCGAAGGTGCCCTTCGGTTCCTTCAGCGGCGAACCAGGGTTTCGCGTACGGCCATCCGGACGCACAGCGTGGGATCTCCAGGCCGACACGGAGGCAGAACGGGGGCCGGGCCGACCTGGGGACATCGTACGTGACTTCAGAGCAGGGGACTGGGTTGACATCGACGATCGTAATAGAGAGCATTGCTCTCGAAGCAGAGCGTCTGCCAGGGCTCTCACCTCCCCTCGATAGGAACGACACTCGTGAACGTCTCCGTCCCCGCGCTTCCCCGCCCCCGCCTGGGGGCCGCGGCCCTCGTGGCCGCCGGCGTCCTGTTCCTCGCCTATCCGTTGGTGCGGCCGTACGCCGACGAGTCGTCCCTGGCCGGTGCCGCGGCGATGGCCTCGCAGGCCTGGATCGCGTCCCACCTGTTCGCCGCCGTCGGGTTCATCCTGCTCACGCTGGGACTGCTGGCACTCCACCTGGTGCTGAACCAGCGCCGTACCCTTCACGCGCTCGTGGTCACGTGGATCGGCGCGGGCCTGACCCTTCCCTACTACGGCGTCGAGGTCTTCGGCGCGAACGTCATCGGTCACCGCGCCGTCCAGGAGGGCAGCACGTCGCTGCTGCGGATGGTCGACGAATTCCGATTCATTCCCGCGGCGGCCACCATGTTCGCGGTGGGGCTCGTGCTGCTGGGGGTCGGTACGACGATGGCGGCCGTCGCGGTCTGGCGTTCGGGCACGCTGGCACGCTGGAGCGGTGTGCCGCTCGCCGTCGGCTTCGCCCTGTTCATCCCGCAGTTCTTCGGCCCGCCCGCGCTCCGCATCGCACACGGCGCCCTGATCGCGATCGGCGGCGTCCGTCTGGGCCTTGAACTGCTACGCGCACGGTAGCGCAGGCGCGTCCGGTCAGGTGGCGGTCGCGTCCGCTCAGGTGGTGAGCGTGTCCGGTCAGGGGCGGGTGCGTCCGGTCTGGCGTCTCTGGTCAGGTGTGGGCGAAGGTGCGGCGGTATCGGCTCGGGGCTGTGCCGACGACTCGGCTGAAGTGGCGGCGGAGCATTGTCGCCGTGCCGAAGCCGCACCGCGTGGCGACCTGCTCGACAGACAGGTCCGTGGTCTCCAGCAGTCGCTGCGCCTCGGTGACCCGCTGCCTGATCAGCCACTGCGCGGGCGTGGTGCCGGTGAGCGCCGCGAAGTTACGGGCGAAGGTACGCGGCGCCGTACGGGCGTGCCTCGCCAGGTCGGTGACGGTGAGCGGCCGGTCGAGGTGGCCGAGGGCCCACTCCAGCGTGGTCGTGATGACCGACTGCGCACCGACGGCCTGCGGGACCGGCCGTTCGACGAACTGGGCCTGGCCGCCGTCGCGGTGCGCGGCGGTGACCATGCGGCGGGCGATCGTGTTGGCCACGGCCGCGCCGTGCGCCCGCCGGACCAGCTCCAGGCAGAGGTCGACACCGCCGACCGTACCGGCCGCGGTCCAGACACCGTCGTCCTCCATGAACAGCACGTCGGGTACGACGACAGTGTCAGGGTGGTCGAGGGCGAGCCGCTCGGTGAGGCGCCAGTGGGTGACGGCCCGGCGTCCATCGAGGATGCCCGCGGCAGCCAGCACGAACGCCCCCGCGCACAGCGAAGCGATCGTCTTCCCGGTCGCACGTGCGGCGCGTAGCGCCTCGGCTACCTCGCTGGGCACCGGGGCGAAGGGGTCCTCCCGGCCGGGTGCCACGATCAGGTCCGCGCCGGCCAGGCCGTCCAGCCCGTGCGTCGCCTCGACCAGCGCGCCGGGGTGCATCCGTACGGGCCGGCCGTCCGCCGAGCAGCGGCGCAGCTCGAAGGCGGGCACCCCGCCGTCCGTACGGTCCATGCCCCAGACTTCGGCGATGACCGCGTAGTCGAAGGCGCGCATGTCGTCGTAGATGAGGGTCGCCACGGTGCGCATGGCAGAAAAGTATCGCACGATGACATCTCTGCCACTCGTGCGTGCACGCCCGCGCGACGAAGCTTGTCGTCATGAGCGAGATCCAGATCGAGAAGAACGCCGCCCTCATCGTCGTCGACGTGCAGATGGGTTTCGAGGACCCCTATTTCGGCCGTCGGGACAACCCGGCCGCCGAGGAGAACATCGCCGCGCTGATCCGGGACTGGCGCGCACAGCGGCGGCCGGTCGTGGTCGTGCGGCAGGATTCGGCGCCGGGTTCGCCCCTGGCGCCCGGTATGCCGGGCAACGAATTGAAGGGTCTTGTGGGGGAGTCCCTGGGGCCGGAGGCGCCCGACCTTTTCGTCACCAAGTCCGTCAACTCCGCCTTCTATGGAAAGCCGAATCTGGACGAGTGGCTGCGCGAGCGCGGGATCGGGCAGATCGTCATCGTCGGTATCCAGACCAACATGTGCAACGAGACCACGGCCCGCATGGGGGGCAACCTCGGGTACCGCGTGCTGTTCGCGATCGACGCGATGCACACCTTCGACGCCGTCGGCCCCGACGGCGAGGTGGTCACCGCCGAGGAACTCACCCGGGCCACCGGCGCCAGCCTCCATCACGGCGGCTTCGCCCGCGTTCTCCGGACGGCCGACCTCCTGACGGCCCCCGCCACGGCCTGACCTTCCCGGCTGGAGGGCCCCGGCGGGCCACTCGTAGCCGGAGGAACCGGCCGGACCCGCAGGTCCGGCCGATCCCTGGGTGCCTGGCTCACCCCCGGGCTCTGGGGTCCCGGCGGCCCTTAATCGCCTTGCCGGCCGGAATCCCGGCGAGCGCTGGGCTCTTCACGCATGACGCGTACATCATCGTGGCCCTTGACGCGCTTCGGGTGGGCCTTCTCCGATTTGTGACGGAACCAGCGGTTCGCGTCCCGGATGAGCGCCTCGCGGGCCTCGCGATAGCTGTGGAACCTGCGCAGGTGCCGCGTGCGGTAGAGGTCGTCGGCGAAATGATTGTTGTGGTGGTGGCCGTGATTCCCCCAGTGGTGTCGGCGGTCGCCGCCTCCGCCGTGCTCGGAGTCGACAGAGACATCGACGTTCTCTCGCGGTTGCGGTTGGTGGAAATGTTCGTGGTGCTTTCGCGGACGGTGGGCGACGTAGCGAATTCGGTGGTGTTTCCGGATTTCCTTTCTGGGCTTCTTCGCGGCGGGAGCCTCTTCCTCGCCTCCTCCGCCTCCGCCGCCGTCGGGTGTCGACGGGAACGTGAGGCGGGCGTGGGCGCCGTTCGAGGTGCCGGCGTGCGAGTTGGCCTGCGCGGGAAGCGGCAGCGCCATGAGCGCCCCGGCCGTCACCGCCGCGCCGATGTAAGCGAACAGGGATCGGTCGTTGATCATTCGCGTCAGAGACTGCCTGTCTCTAGGTGGATGAATCACCTAAATACCCCCAGCTAGTAAATGCAGAGAATCGAGCGCTGTATCACCATAATGGCGGCACATAGGTGAACTACCCCGTATTGAGGCGGCAACACAGATGATTAATCCGGCAAGTGTGTCGACTGCCGTTTAATGCGGCAAATGGGATATCGCCCCGACGGGCCACTTGTGCGGTATATCGGATGAAGCGCTTTATATCCCCATAACTGGGATGATCTCTGCGGCGGCCAGGGGTCGAGCGAGCGTCGACACGTCGCGGGGCGTCGACCAGAATCTGCCGGCCGACGGGCTCGAATCACCCTCGGTGATCGCCTCCTGGCCGCGTCCGCTGGAGTACTACTCCAGGACGCTCCGAGACGCAGGGTTCGTCACAGCAGACCTACGAAAGCCCCACCCGGTGGACGAGCGGTGGCACGAAGGATTCCCGACCGCTCTTGGCAGCGGAGCGACGATGAGTTCGGCAGCCCTGCCGGTTTCGGCCCTCGGTTCCCTCGACCTGTCTCGGCGGGCACGCCGTCATGGGCCGGGGATCAGCACTCGATGACGTTCACGGCCAGGCCGCCTCGGCTGGTTTCCTTGTATTTGTCGAGCATGTCGCGTCCCGTGTCGCGCATGGTCTTGATGGCCTTGTCCAGGGAGACGAAGTGGCGGCCGTCGCCGCGCAGGGCGATGCGGGCCGCCGCGATGGCCTTGATCGAGGCGACCGCGTTGCGCTCGATGCAGGGGATCTGCACCAGGCCGCCGATCGGGTCGCAGGTCAGGCCGAGGTTGTGCTCGATGCCGATCTCGGCGGCGTTCTCGACCTGCTCGGGCGTGCCTCCGAGCACCTCGGTGAGGCCGGCGGCGGCCATCGAGCAGGCGGAGCCGACCTCGCCCTGGCAGCCGACCTCGGCCCCGGAGATCGACGCGTTCTCCTTGAACAGCACGCCGATCGCCCCTGCCGTGAGCAGGAAGCGGATGATGCCCTCGTCGTCGGCCTGCGGCGTGAACCGGTCGTAGTACGTCAGCACGGCCGGGATGATGCCGGCGGCGCCGTTGGTGGGCGCGGTCACGATGCGGCCGCCCGCCGCGTTCTCCTCGTTCACGGCGAGGGCGAACAGGGTGACCCAGTCCATCGTCTGGAGCGGGTCCTTCTCGGGCGCCTCACTCTGCAGCCGCCGGAAGAGCTGGTTGGCCCGCCGCTTGACCTTGAGGCCTCCGGGGAGCACGCCTTCCTTGGCGCTGCCGCGCCGTACGCAGTCGGCCATGACCTGCCAGAGCCGCAGCAGCTCGGCCCGGATCTCGGCCTCAGTACGGCCGAAGGCCTTCTCGTTCTCCAGCATCAGCCCGGAGATCGACAGGCCGGTCTCAGAGCAGTGGCGGAGAAGCTCCGCCGCCGTGGTGAAGGGGTGGGGGAGCTCGGTGTCGTCGGGCTTGATGCGGTCGGCTCCCGTGGCGTTCTCGTCCACGACGAACCCGCCGCCGACCGAGTAGTAGATCTTCTCCCGGAGGGACTCGCCCTCGGGGGAGAAGGCGGTGAAGCGCATGCCGTTCGGGTGGTGCGGCAGCGAGATCTTGCGCTCGAAGACGAGGTCCTCGCCGACCACGAAGGGGATCTCGCGCGAGCCGTACAGCCTCACGGTGCCGGACGAGCGCATCTGGGCCAGCCGGCCGTCGATGGAGTCGACGTCGACCAGCTCGGGCTTCTCGCCCGACAGCCCCAGCAGGACGGCCTTGTCGCTGCCGTGCCCCTTGCCGGTGAGACCGAGCGAGCCGTAGAGGATGACCTCCACCCGGGCCGTCTTCTCCAGCAGCCCGTCGCGGTCGAGCCCCCGGGCGAACTTGTGCGCCGCCGCCATGGGGCCGCCCGTGTGCGAGCTCGACGGCCCGATGCCTATCTTGAACAGATCGAAGACGCTGATCGCCATTGATCTCGGCCCTTCGGAGCAGGTTGTGCGGGGGCCCCGGCGAGCACGGACGGCTCGCCGGGGTGATGGCGCTCGGTGGCGGACGGCGGGACGGCCGGGGTCGTCAGGACTCGGCGGTGGTGACGGTGGTGTACTCCTCGGCGCTGAGCAGATCCTCGGGGGTTCCCTCGATGCGCACGCGGAACAGCCAGCCCTCGCCGTATGGGTCGGAGTTGACCAGGGAGGGGTCGTCCACGACGGTCTGGTTGGCCTCGACGACCTCGCCCGTCACCGGCGCGTAGATGTCGCTCACGGACTTGGTGGACTCGACCTCTCCGATGGCGTCCCCGGCCTCGACGGTCGCACCCGTCTCCGGCAGTTGGACGTAGACCACGTCACCCAGCGCGTCGGCGGCGAACGCCGTGATCCCCACGGTCACGGTGAGGCCGTCGTCGAGCCCGGCCACCCACTCGTGCTCCTTGGTGTAGCTGAGCTCCTCGGGAATGCTGCTCACATGCTCCTCCGGTAAAAAGGCAGGTCAACCACGTCGACCGGTTCATGGCTACCACGGATGTCGACCGCGAGCCCTTCGGACACGTTGGTGTCCACGTAGGCCATCGCGATCGGCTTGCCGAGGGACTGCGAGGGCGCGCCGCTGGTGACCTCCCCAACGACGGTGCCGTCAGTCAGCAGCACCACAGGGTAGCCGTGGCGCGGCACTCGGCGGCCACGCGCGACCAGGCCGGTGAGGCGCCGGCGCGGAGGCACGTCCTTCAGCGGCGCGAGCGCCGCGCGGCCGACGAAGTCGCCCGGCTTGTCGAACTTCACGACCCGGCCGAGGCCCGCGTCGAAGGGGGTCAGCCCGGCGTTCAGCTCGTTGCCGTACAGGGGCATGCCGGCTTCGAGGCGGAGCGTGTCGCGGGCGGACAGCCCGGCGGGGCGCAGGTCGTACGCGTCGCCCGCCTTGGTGAGCTCCTGCCACAGCGGCGCGGCGTCCTGCGCGGCGACGAAGAGCTCGAAGCCGTCCTCGCCGGTGTACCCGGTGCGGGCGATGAGGGCCTCGGCTCCTGCGACGGTGCCAGGCAGCCCCGCGTAGTACTTCAGGCCGGCCAGGTCGGCGTCGGTGAGCGCGCTGAGGATCTCCTGGGCGCGCGGACCCTGGATGGCGATCAGCGCGTAGCGGTCGGACCGGTCGTCGACCTCGGCCTCGAACCCACGGGCCCGCTCGGTGAGCTCGGCGGTCACCCGCTCGTAGTTGGAGGCGTTGGCCACGACGAGGAACTCCTCGGGGGCCAGCCGGTAGACGATCAGGTCGTCCAGCACGCCGCCGTCGGCGGCGCAGATCATGGTGTAGCGGGCGCGGCCGGGCTCCAGCACCGACAGGTGGCCGACCAGCGCGTGGTCCAGCGCCTCGCCCCCCTGCGGGCCGGTGACGAAGATCTCACCCATGTGGGAGAGGTCGAACAGCCCGGCGGCCGTGCGCACCGCGTTGTGCTCGGCGGACTCGCTGCCGTAGCGCAGCGGCATCAGCCAGCCGGCGAAGTCGGTGAGCGTCGCGCCGAGGCTCTCGTGCACCTCGCGGAGCGGTGTGGATCTGGACATGATGCGCACCTCAGACAGGGTTGGATGAGAGCATCCTCCCCCTCTGTCATCGGTGCCTGAGAGTTTCGCCCGGGTTTTACCGGACTTTCACCTTCGGCGAGGCCCCATGGAGGGAGCCTGCTTTCCAGAGATCACCTGGCCCGCGCGGTCCTTTGCCTTGTGAGGTTCGCGGGGAGGACTTGCTCCTTCAGGGGTCCTGACCGGATGTCAGGACGCTCTCCCGCACGGGATCATCGGTGTTCCCGCTCACCTTACCAAGACCGCCCGGCCGACGCTGCGGCGACCAGCGCCTCGAACAGGTGACCTTCCTGGCCGGCCTCGGGATGCCACTGGACGGCCAGCGTGAAGGGGTGCCCGGCGAGCTCCACCGCCTCGACCGTGCCGTCGTCCGAGGTGGCGGACACCGCGAGGCCCTCGCCGAGGCGGTCGGTCGCCTGGTGGTGGTAGTGGGCGGCGGCGGCCTCCTCCGCGCCCAGCACGCCGGCGATCGCGCTGCCGGGCGTCAGCCGTACGGGCAGGTGGCCGAACTCGCCGGGAGCGGGGGAGTGGCCGCTGTGGCCCACCACGTCCGGCAGGTGCTGGTGGAGGCTGCCGCCCAGCGACACGTTCAGCACCTGGAGCCCTCGGCAGATGCCGAGGAAGGGGAGCTCTGCTTCCAGTGCCGCGCCGACCAGCTCAAACTCCGCCTCATCACGAAATTTCCGGACGTATCCGGTTTGGTGATGCGGCTGCTCCCCATACCTGCCGGGATCGACGTCGCCGCCGCCCGCCACGATCAGGCCGTCCAACCGCTCGACCAGCGGCGCGGGGTCGCCCGCCGGGGGCAGGATGACCGGCTGGCCACCCGCCCTGACGACGTGCTCCACATAGGTGTACGGCAGCAGCGCGGCCGGCATCCGCCACACGGTGAAGGCGGCGGGCTCGACGTAGCAGGTGATGCCGATGACGGGTCGCGGCATGGTCTAAAGCGGGGTCACGTAGGCGCCGGAGATGCCGCCGTCCACCAGGAACTCGGCCCCGGTGATGAAGCTCGCGTCGTCCGAGGCGAGGAACGCGACGGCGGCGGCGATCTCGGAGGCCTCGGCGAAGCGGCCCACCGGGATGTGGACCAGGCGCCGCTGGGCGCGCTCGGGGTCCTTGGCGAACAGCTCCTGCAGCAGCGGGGTGTTGACCGGCCCGGGGCACAGCGCGTTGACCCTGATGCCCTCGCGCGCGAACTGGACGCCCAGCTCGCGCGACATGGCGAGCACGCCGCCCTTGGAGGCGGTGTAGGAGATCTGGGACGTCGCGGAGCCCATCACCGCCACGAACGACGCGGTGTTGATGATCGAGCCCTTGCCCTGCCGCCGCATGTACGGGATGGCGTGCTTGCAGCAGAGGTACACGCTGGTCAGGTTGACATCCTGAACCCGCTTCCAGGCCTCGATGCCGGTGGTCAGGATCGAGTCGTCGTCGGGGGGCGAGATGCCCGCGTTGTTGAACGCGATGTCCACGCTGCCGTAGGTCTCGAAGGCCGTCTCGAACATCCGGCTGACGTCCTCCTCGCTGGTGACGTCGGTGCGGACGAACAGGCCGCCCACCTCGTCCGCCAGCTTGGCGCCGCCGTCCTCGTCGAGGTCGGCGCACACGACCTTCGCGCCCTCCTCGGCGAAGCGGCGTGCCGTGGCGAGGCCGATGCCGCCCGCCGCCCCCGTGATCACGGCGACGCGGTCCCGCAGACGTTGCATAGTGACGAACTCCCTGGTGCTTGGGTGAACTAGAGCCGCCCGGGCGGAGCCCGGGATCAGTGGGCGATGAAGACGTTCTTGGTCTCGGTGAAGGCGGCCAGCGCGTCCGGCCCCAGCTCACGGCCGAGGCCCGACTGCTTGAAGCCGCCGAAGGGCGTCCAGTACCTCACGGACGAGTGGGAGTTGACGGAGAGGTTCCCCGCCTCGACCGCGCGGGCCACCCGGAGTGCCCGCCCCACGTCCCGGGTCCAGATAGACCCCGAAAGCCCATATTTCGTGTTATTGGCGAGCTGTACGGCGTCCGCCTCGTCCTCGAACGGGACCACGCTCACGACCGGCCCGAAGATCTCGTCCGTGAACGCGCGGTCGTCCAGCGAGTCGTGGGTCAGCACGGTCGGCGGGAACCAGAAACCCCTGCCGGACGGGCACGAGCCCTGGAAGCGCGGCGTGCCGGTGACGAACGACGCGACCCGCTCGCGGTGCTCGGCGCTGATCAGCGGCCCCATGTCCGTGCCCGGATCGAGCGGGTCGCCCACCTTCAGGCCCTCGACGGCCGTGCCGAGCCGATCGAGGAACTCCTCGTACACCGAGCGCTCCACCAGGATCCGCGAGCGCGCGCAGCAGTCCTGCCCGCTGTTGTCGAAGACCGCCGAGGGCGCGCTGGCCGCGGCCTGCTCCAGGTCGGCGTCCGCGAACACCACGTTGGCGCTCTTGCCGCCGAGCTCCAGCGTGAGCCGCTTGACGTTCTGCGCGGCCCTGGCGGCGATCAGCTTCCCGACCTCGGTCGACCCGGTGAACACGATCTTGTTGACGCCGGGGTGCTCCACGAGCCGGGCCCCCGCGACCTCCCCTGCTCCAGGCAGCACCTGGAGCACCCCCTCGGGGAGGCCGGCTTCGAGGGCCAGCTCCGCCAGCCTCAGAGCCGTCAGCGGGGTCCATTCGGCGGGTTTCACGATGACGGTGTTGCCGGCCGCCAGCGCCGGGGCCGCCCCCCAGGTCATGATCACCATGGGGAAGTTCCACGGCACGATCACCCCGACGACGCCGAGCGGCTCGGCGAACGTGATGTCCACCCCGCCCGCCACCGGGATCTGCATGCCATGGTTGCGCTCGGGCGCGCCCGCGTAGAAGTGCAGCACGTCGCGGACGTTGCCGGCCTCCCAGCGGGCGTTGCCGATCGGGTGGCCCGCGTTGGCGAGCTCCAGGCCGGCCAGCTCGTCGCCGTGGCGGTCGACCAGGTCGGCGAAGCGCCGGAGCAGCCGCGCGCGGTCGCCGGGCGCCACGTCCCGCCAGGCGGGGAACGCCTTCCTGGCACGCTCCACCGCGCGGTCGGTCTCGGCCAGGTCGGCGAGCTCGACGTCGGCGAGCACGTCCTCGGTGGCAGGGTTGATGATCTTCATGTCACATCCGCTCGAATCCCCGGAAAAGCTCCCAGTCCGTGACGGCCGCCTCGAAGGCGGCCAGCTCGACCCGGGCGTTGTTCGCGTAGTGCTCGACGACCTGCTCGCCCAGCGCGTCCTTGGCGATCTTCGAACCCTCCCACAGGGTGAGCGCGTCGCGCAGCGTGGCGGGCACGGTCTCGGCGCCCGCGGTGTAGGCGTTGCCGCCGTACGCGTCCTCCAGCGGCAGCTCGTTCTCGATGCCGTGCAGGCCCGCGGCGACCAGCGCCGACACCGCGAGGTAGGGGTTGACGTCCCCGCCGGGCACGCGGTTCTCGATGCGGAGCGAGGGCCCGTGCCCGACCAGCCGCAGGGAGCAGGTGCGGTTGTCCACACCCCACTTGACCGCCGTGGGGGCGAAGCTTCCGGGGACGTACCTCTTGTACGAGTTGATGTTGGGCGCGTACAGCAGCGTGAGCTCGCGCATGGCGGCGAGCTGGCCGGCGATGAAGTGCTCTCCGACCTTCGACAGCCCGTGCCCGCCGTCCCCCGCCATGACCGGCTCGCCGTCCGCCGTGCGAAGGGAGATGTGGATATGGCAGGAGTTGCCCTCACGCTGGTTCGGCTTGGCCATGAAGGTGATCGACATCCCCTCCTGGGCGGCGATCTCCTTGGCCCCGTTCTTGTAGATCGAGTGGTTGTCGCAGGTGGCGAGCGCCTCGGTGAACCTGAAGGCGATCTCGTGCTGCCCGAGGTTGCACTCGCCCTTGGCCGACTCGACGTACATCCCCGCGCCCTCCATGCCGAGTCTGATCCGGCGCAGCAGGGGCTCGACGCGGGCGCCGCCGAGCAGCGAGTAGTCGACGTTGTACTGGTTGGCGGGCGTGAGGTCGCGGTAGGCCTTGGACCAGGCGCTCTCGTAGCTGTCGTTGTAGACCACGAACTCCAGCTCGGTGCCGACGTACGCCGCCCAGCCGCGCTCGGCGAGGCGGGCGAGCTGCCCGCGCAGGATCTGGCGGGGGGAGGCGGTGACGTCGGAGCCGTCCTCCCAGAGCAGGTCGGCCATCAGCATGACCGTGCCCTCCTGCCAGGGCACCCGGCGCAGGGTGGACAGGTCGGGCTTCATCACGAAGTCGCCGTAGCCGCGCTCCCAGGACGACATGCTGTAGCCGTCGACGGTGTTCATGTCGACGTCCACCGCGAGGAGGTAGTTGCACCCCTCGGCCGCGTGGTCCAGCACCTCCTCCAGGAAGTACCGCGCGGACAGCCGCTTGCCCTGGAGGCGTCCCTGCATGTCGGCGATGGCCAGAAGCACGGTGTCCACCCGCCCGGCGGACACCTCGTCACGCAGTTGGTCGACGGTGAGCACGGCGCTTCCCTCCCGCAAAAGTCTGGAAACAGACCATTGGAGGCATGCAAGCACCAGCGGCGGTCTCGCGTCAACGGTTCAGGACACTTGAGCCGTCGAATGGACTAATCTCGAACCATTGGAGCCGGTCTAGGGGGGAAGTGATGGGCGAGCCCCAGCTCGTCGCGCTCCTCGGGCCCGTCCGGGCGGGCAACGCCTTCGAGGAGACGGTGGAGCGGCTGCTCCAGGCGATCAAGCTCGGCGTGGTCGGTCCAGGCGAGAAACTCCCCGCCGAGCGCGACCTCGCCGTCCAGCTCGGCATCAGCCGGGTCACGCTCCGGGAGGCGATCCGGGCGCTGCAGGACGCCGGCTACCTCGACGTACGGCGCGGCCGTTACGGGGGAGCGTTCGTCGTCTACGAGCCCCCGCACCCGGGCCAGGGCGACCTGCGCAGGGCCGTCAACGAGATGGGCGCCTCCGACCTCGCCGACGCGCTGACCTTCCGCATGGCGATCGAGTGCGGCGCCGCCCAGGTCCTGGCCTCCATGGACCTCACCGAGGAGCAGAAGGCGACGCTGGAACGCCGCCTCGCCGACGTCAACGACGCCGCGCCCGCCGACTACCGGCGGCTGGACACGGCCTTCCATCTGTCGATCGCCGAGCTGACCGGGTCGGCCCTGCTGGCGGCGGCCGGCGCGGACGCCAGGCTGCGGGTGACCGACCTGCTGAACGCCATCCCCGTGCTCGGGCCCAACATCGACCACTCGGGCGCGCAGCACGCCGCGATGGTCGCCGCGATCCTCGCGGGCGACCCGGAGGCGGCGAGGAAGGCCGTCGTGGAGCATCTGGAGGGCACCGCCGCGCTCCTGCGCGCCTTCCTGGCCTGAGACGAGCCCCCTGACCTGCCCCTCAATCACCCCTGTCCGGAATATCCCCTCGCCCGGCGTGGGTCGCCGGCCTTCGGCCGGGGGATCACTCCCGGCGGGACCGTAGCATCGGTACTGGGGGATGCCTGTGGGGATCTGGTTTCACGAGCGGATCGTCGACAGCGGAAGGCTGCCGCTCTTCTGCTTCCTGACGGCGCTCATCGTCACGTTCCTGTTCACGCGGGTCAACGTCCGGCTGATCCGGGCCAGGGTCGGCTGGTTCCGCAACGTCAACGTCGGCGACGTCCACGTCCACCACGTCGTGTTCGGCGTGGTGCTCATGCTCTTCGGCGGCGTCGCCGGGCTGGTGACGGCCGGGCTGTCGCCAGGCTGGTACGCCATGACCGCGGCCCTGTTCGGGGTCGGAGCCGCCCTGGTGCTGGACGAGTTCGCCCTGATCCTGCACCTCCGGGACGTCTACTGGTCCGAGGAGGGGCGCACCTCGGTCGACGCGGTGTTCGTCGCGATCGCGGTGACGCTGCTCCTGCTGCTGGGGTTGCGTCCTTTCGGCTGGGAGGCGCCGGACCCGTCGCCGAGCGGGAGATGGACGGCGGTGCTCCTTCTGGTCGTCAACCTCGTGCTCGCGGTCGTCACCCTGCTGAAGGGCAAGATCTGGACCGGTCTCGCGGGCCTGTTCGCGCCGGTCCTGCTGATCGCCGGGGCGATACGGCTGGCGCGTCCCGGTTCGCCGTGGGCCCACTGGTTCTTCGCGCCCGGGTCGCGCCGGCCGAGACCGTCCAAGATGGCCAAGGCCGTCCACCGCGAGAACCGCTGGCGCCGCCCGGCGATCAGGGTGAAGATCAGCGTCCAGGAGTTCGTCTCCGGCCGCCACGATCTGCCCTCGGCCTGGAGCGGCGAGCGCCGGGCGAAATGAGCCCTTTGAGGTGCGATGACGCCTGAGGTGCGCATGGTTCGCGAATCCCGGGGGAGTGTGCGGGAGCGAACGTGACCGCGATCAGGGAGGCGAAGCGCGATGGGCTTCATGGACAAGTGGAAGATGCGCGAGCTGAAGGCACGGGCGAAGCGGCGGCTCGGCGCCGGCACCGGTAACCGCACCATGGCGGCCGAGGCGCGCACCGAGGAGGCCGAGGCCCGGCTCCTCCGGACACAGGACCAGATCAAGGAGACCGCGAACGAGATCCGCCGGGAGTACGGCGTCCGTCACTGAGCGCGCAGGAACGAGGCGATGACCTGACGGATGTCGTCCGCGTCCAGGTCGAGGTCGTGATCCCCGGGCGCGAGATAGGCCGTCACGGGGTGACCCGAGGCCAGCAGCGCGTTCGCCAGGTCGAGCGTCTGGGTCGGGGGGACCGTGGTGTCCCCGGCCCCGTGGAGCAGCAGCACGGGCACCCCGTTGCCCACGTGGTTGGTCGGGGTGACGTCAGCGGTGAGATCGTCCCCCGCGACGGGGACGTGGCCGAGCAGCCGGGCCCAGGGGCTTCCCGCGACGCGCGGCTCGGGCCAGTCGGCGGCCAGCGGGTCCACAGGAGGGGAACAGGCGATCACGGCGGCCACGTCGTCGGGGGCGTCGACGCCGCGCAGGCCCAGATGGAGCGCCAGGTGTGCGCCCGAGGACCTTCCCGCCACCAGCACCCGCACGCCGGGCCGCTCGGCACGGAGCTCGCGCACGGCGGCCCGTACGTCGTCGAGCTGCGCGGGCCAGGTGGCCTCGCCGCTCAGCCGGTGGGTGACCGGCACGACGTCGAGGCCGTGAGCCGCCAGGATCTCGCGCGACCGCTCGCCGGCGTGCCGCTTCATCCATGCGCCGCCGTGCAGCCAGATCAGTGCCCGCTCCATGCGTGGATCCTACGAGCGGGCCAGGCGGCTCGGCGAGGACGGATGCTCTTGGTACGCATCTCGCCTTGAATCGGACAACGTCGGCGTGGTCGGCAAGCCGCGCAGGGAAGGCTCCCAGCGTGACCCGGACCGGACGTTGAGGGGCGATCCATGCCGAACAACCAGACCGTGGACCTCGCGGCAGTCAAGCAGCGCATCGGCAAGGTAGGCGTGTGGCTCTCGCTGCTCGGCCAGGAGTCCGCCGAGAGGAGCCGCAGGGCCGCCGCGACCATCGAGGAGCTCGGCTACGGGGCCCTGTGGATCGCCGAGCTGCTCGGCGGCAAGGAATCCCTGGTCAACTCCGCGATCCTGCTGACGGGCACCGAACGGCTCGTGGTCGCGACCGGCATCGCCAACATCTACGCGCGGGACGCGGCGGCCGCGGTCTCCGGGGCGAACGCCCTGGCCGAGGCGTCGGGGGGCCGCTTCGTCCTGGGCCTCGGCGTGAGCCACGCCCCGCTGGTGGCCCCCCGCGGGCACGACTACGGCAAGCCGGTCGAGACCATGCGCACGTACCTGGACGCCATGGACAAGGCTCCCTACGACGCCCCGCTGCCCGAGCCGCCCGCCCGGGTGCTGGCCGCCCTGCGGACGAGGATGCTGCGGCTCGCCGCCGAGCGCGCCCAGGGGGCCCACACCTACTTCGTCACCCCCGAGCACACCGCGAGGGCGCGGGAGATCCTCGGCCCCGGCAGCCTGCTCGTTCCCGAGCAGGCCGTCGTGCTGAGCACCGGCCCCGACCGGGCCCGCGCCATCGCCCGCGACTACATGGCCTTCTACCTGAAGTTGCCGAACTACCTGAACAGCCTGCGCGAGATGGGCTGGACCGACGACGACTTCGCGGGCGGCGGCAGCGACGCCCTCGTGGACGCGATCGTGGCCTGGGGCGATCCGGAGACCATCGCCGGCCGGGTCCGCGCCCACCACGAGGCCGGAGCCGACCACGTGTGCGTCCAGCCGCTGGCCCGCGACCTGGACGAATGCTCGGACCACCTCCACCAGCTCGCCCCGGTGCTCCTCCCCTGACGGGGCCCGCCGTCAGCCGGGAAGCGTCTCGGCGTTGGCGAGGAACTGGGTGGTGGCGAGCTCGCGGTAGAGGCCGTCCTGGGCGAGGAGCTCCCTGTGCGTGCCCACCGCCCGCACCCGGCCGTCGGAGAGGACGACGATGCGGTCGGCGGTGGTGACGGTGGAGAGCCGGTGCGCGATGACGAGCACCGTGGTCGTGCCCGCCACCTCGGTGATCACGTCGCGCAGCCGCATCTCGTTCACGGCGTCGAGCTGGGAGGTGGCCTCGTCCAGAAGGAGCAGGCGGGGCGTGCGCAGCAGAGCCCGGGCGATCGCCACCCGCTGGCGCTCGCCGCCCGACAGCATCTGCCCCCGGTGCCCGACCGCGGTCTCCAACCCTTCGGGGAGCCGGTGGACCAGGTCCTCCAGGCGGGTGCGACCCAGCACCTCGGCCACCTCGTCGTCGGTGGCGTCGGGCGCGCCGAACACGAGGTTCTGCCGCAGGGTGCCCGACAGCACCGGGGAGTCCTGCTCGACGTACCCGAGGGTGGAGCGCCACCCGGCGAGCGGCAGGTCGCGGATGTCCCGCCCGTCGACCGCGATCGTCCCCGAGCCGGGCTCGTAGAACCGCTCCAGCAGGGCGAAGATCGTCGACTTGCCCGCCCCCGAGGGCCCGACCAGCGCCGTCATGCCACCGGCGGGGATGTCGAAGGACACGTCGTGCAGGGCCTGCGGGCGGTCCTCGCCGTACCGGAAGTTCACCCCTGAGAGCGTCACCGCTGCCGGGCCCGAGCCGGTCGCGACCGGGATCTCGGCGGGCGCGACCGGCTCGGAGGGCAGGTCCTCCACCTCGCGCAGGCGGGGGATGACCGCGAGCCCGGCCTGGAGCTGCACGGCCGCCTGGACGAGCTGCGCGATCGGCGCCATCAGGTAGAAGAGGTACAGCAGGAACGCGATGAGCGAGGACACCTCAAGGGCGCCGCTCGACACCCGGACGCCGCCCACGCCCAGCACCGCCAGGAAGGCGAGCTGTACGGCCAGCCAGGTGGAGGTGCCGGCCGCGGCGCTCCAGCCGGCCGCGCTGAGCCCGCGGCGCCAGGCCCGCCGCGCGGCCTCCTCGACCGCGACGGTCTCCCGCTCCTCCGCGCCCGAGGCCTTGACGGTGCGGAAGGCCTGCAGCGAGCGGTCGAGCGTCGCGCCGACCTCGCCGAGGGCCGCCTGCGCCGCGTTCGTGGCCTTGCGGATGCGCGGCAGCACGAACAGGTTGATCGCCCCGATGGCCACCAGGACCGCGAGCGTGACCAGGAGCAGGACGGCGTCCATGGCCGCCATCAGCGCCACGCAGCCGGCGAGCGTGAACACCGCCGTGACGCCGTTGGTGATGCCCGTCGTGCACACCGCCCGCAGCAGTGTGGTGTCGGCCGTCACGCGGGACTGCAGGTCGCCCGGCTCCAGCCGGTCGACGTCGGGGACGCGTAGCCGCAGCATCCGCCTGACCAGCCGGAGCCGCGCGCTCAGCACGACGCTCTCGGCGGTGCGCTCCAGGACGTAACCGCCGAGGGCCGAGATCACGGCCCCCACCATGACCAGCGCGCTCAGGGCGAGCACCGGGCCGGTCAGCGACACGTCGCGGCCGAAGGAGTCGATGAGGTTCTTGGCGACCAGCGGGGTGGCGAGCCCCGCGAGGCTGCCTACCAGGCCGAGCACGCCGCCCAGCACCAGTGTCCACCTGTACGGGCGGACGTGGGTGAGAAGCAGCCGCCAGGGGGACGCGGGCGAGGAGCCGGGGGTCTTCACGATCAGAGCAACGTGAAACGCGTAGTGTCGCGTTCCCGGATGAGGTTGCGGACCGGTTGCTATTCGTGAATGGCCGCATGGCGTTGCCTGACACGCCTCGACCAGCACCGGGACACCCACCCGCGCCCTCCGCCCGCGCCCGGACGGTACCCTTCGGTCCCCAGGATGAATGCGGCCATTCACCGGCGGCCCACCCCCGAGGCCACCCGGGCCCCGGGCGGGATGAGGAAGGCGGTCTCCGGCGTTGTCGATCACGGGGTGGCTGCCCCGGGGGCTGGAGGTGGAAGTGGCGGACGGGCTCGAACGGCTGGTCCAGGGCAGGCGCCTGTCGCCCGTCCAACGGCGCATCGCGCAGTACCTGAGCGAGAACCTCCCCGACGCGGTCTTCCTGTCGAGCGTCGAGCTGGCCGAGCGGGCGGGGGTGAGCCAGCCGTCGGTCACCCGGTTCGCGATGGCCCTCGGCTTCGCCGGATACCCCGAGCTCCGCCAGGCGCTCCGCCCACTCGTGGTCGGCGGTGACGGCGCGGCGGATTCCGAACGGCCGCGCCGCGACGGAGAGGCGAACGGCGCCCGCTTCCTGCACGAGATGATCGACCACGAGATCCGCAACCTCACGGCCATCCGCGACCGCCTGGCCGCCGGTTCCGCCCTGCCGGGCGTTCGCGCGGACGGACTGCCGGGCCGCATCGAGGGGCTGGGCACGGCGCTCGCGGCCTGCGAGCCGCTGCCCGTCCTCGGCCTGCGCGGCTCCTCGGGGCTGGTGACGACCTTCGCGTACTACGCCAGGCGCATCCATCCCGACGTCCGGCCGCTGACCCATGGCGGGTCGGAGCTGACCGAGGGCCTGCACGCCGCGCGCCGGGCGGGCTCCGAGTGGCTGCTCGCCGTCGTCCTGCCCCGCTACCCGGCCGAGGCCGTGCACGCGCTGGAGTACGCCGCCAAGCTGGGCTTCCGGACGGCGGTCATCGCCGACCGGGCCGACGTGCCGTTCCCGGCGGACGAGGTGCTGCCCGCTCCGGTGGGGGCCAGGGCGGTCTGCGACTCGCACGCGGCGCCGCTGGCCCTCGCGATGCTGCTGCTGGAGGCGATGGCCGGCGCCGCGCCGCTGCGAACCCGCGCCCGCCTGGAGGAACACGACCGCATGACCGACCAGACAGGCGTCTTCCTGCGCCCCTGAAGCCCCTAGGGTGAAGCGCATGAGTGGACGACCGATCGCGCTGATCACCGGAGGTTCTCGCGGGGTGGGGGCGGCCGTCGCCCGGGCTCTGGCGCCGACGCACGACCTGCTCGTGGGCGGGCGTGAGAGCACGGCGCTGCTGGAGATCTGCGACGAGCTGGGAGCGCGGCCGTGGCCGGTCGAGCTGACCGACGAGCGCGCGGTGGCCGAGGCGGTGGCCGACATCGACCGGCTCGACGTGCTGGTCCACAGCGCGGGCGTGGCACGGCTCGGCCCGATCGCCGACCTGCCGGTCAACGCCTGGCGTGAGTCGTTCGAGGTGAACGTCACCGCGGTCGCGAACCTCACGAGGCTGCTCCTCCCGGCGCTGCGGGCCGCCAGGGGTCACGTGGTCACGATCAACTCCGGTTCCGGGCAGCGGGCCAACCCCGGCTGGGCCGCCTACGCCGCCGCGAAGTTCGCGCTCAGGGCCTTCGCCGACGCCCTCCGGCAGGAGGAGGAGCCCCACGGGCTGCGCGTCACCACCGTCTATCCCGGCCGGGTGGACACCGACATGCAACGTGAGGTGCGCAGGCTGGAGGGCGGCGAATACGAGCCCGGGAGATATCTGGCTCCCGGCTCCGTGGCCCGCGCCGTCGTCACGGCCGTCACCGCGACCCCCGACGCCCACATCACCGAGATCACAATTCGCCCCGCAGCGGGGCCGGTGACCTGAGTTCGCTATATAAGCGCACCTGGCCTAATTGATTCGCATAACAGGACGAACGTTGACTTTCTCCCTGAGAGATTGGGGGAGTGTACGACCTGACCTACTGGTGTGAGCTGGCCTGGTTGCATCCCGGTGAGGCGGTCGAGGGCGTGCTCGTCCGGGTCGAGGGCCGCCGGTTCGCCGAGGTCGAGCGCGGGGTCGCCGCGCCGCCGCGCCAAGCGGTGCGGCTGGCGGGCCTCACCCTGCCGGGCATGGCCAACGCCCACTCCCACGCCTTCCACAGGGCCCTGCGCGGGCAGGCCCACGCGGGTTCCGAGACCTTCCACGGCTGGCGCGAGCGCATGTACGCCGTGGCCGACAGGCTCGACCCCGGCACCTACCTCGACCTCGCCAGAGCCACCTTCGCCGAGATGGCGCTGGCGGGGATCACCGCCGTCGGGGAGTTCCACTATCTGCACCACGGCGAGGGCGGCCGGCGGTACGACGACCCCAACGCGATGGGGCACGCGCTGATCGAGGCGGCGAGGGACGCGGGCCTGCGCATCACCCTGCTGGATGCCTGCTACCTCACCGAGAACATCGGCGCACCCCTGGACGGCACGCAGCTGCGCTTCGGTGACGGCGACGCGCACCGCTGGGCGGAGCGCGTGGACGACCTGGCGAGCGAGTACGCCCGCGCCGAGGACGTGGTGGTCGGCGGGGCCGTCCACTCCGTGCGCGCCTGCCCGCCGGAGCAGATGCCCGTGGTGGCGGAGTTCGGGCACCGCAGGGCCGCCCCGCTGCACACGCAGGCCTCGGAGCGGCGCACCGAGAACCAGCACTGCGTCCAGACCTACAGCGCGACCCCGGTCCAGGTGCTGTACGAGCACGGGGTGCTCGGCCCGCGCACGACCGCCGTCCACGCGACCCACCTGTCGGACGTGGACGTGGCCCTGCTCGGCGGGTCCTCGACCCACGTCTGCGTGTGCCCCACCACCGAGCGGGACCTCGCCGACGGCATCGGTCCCGCCCGCAGGGTGCACGACGCGGGGTCGCCGGTGACGCTCGGCACCGACAGCAACGCCATGATCGACCTGCTGGAGGAGGCGAGGGCGGTCGAGCTCGGCGAGCGCCTCACCACAGGCGAGCGGGGCCACTGGACGGCCGCCGACCTGCTGCGCGCGGCGACGATGGTGGGGCAGGCCTCGCTCGGCCACCCCGACGCCGGCTTCATCGTGCCGGGAGCCTGGGCCGACCTCGTGTCCGTGCGCCTGGACTCGGTGCGCACGGCCGGAGCGGGCAGCGCGTCGGCTGGGGAGACGGTCGTCTTCGGGGCGACGGCCTCCGACGTCCACTCGGTCGTCTCCGGCGGGCGGCGGGTCGTCGTGGAGGGCGGTCACGTGCTGGGGGACGTCGGCGCGATGCTCGCCGGAGCCATCTCCGCAATACGATCACCCTGAGGCTATTTCCGGCCGTTCATCTGCCTTTTCTCCGTGTATCCCTGAGCCTCTCGCGTGCGAACTCATACCTGAGGAGGACGACTGAAACCATTCTCCGGTCGTATCTCTTTTGGGAATCTTTGCCGTGCACTGGACGTTGATTCGGGCAAGAGGGGGAGAGGACGCCGCGCCGGCATTCAGGGCCTGCGGGGCCGACTCCACCCGCACGTCAGGGCGGGCGCGGCGAGACGAGGTGCCATAGGAATGGCAAGGCCGACGGGGAATCGGACGCAGGACCAGCAGGTGGCCGACAGAGATCTGCTCGGCACCTACCTGGCCGAGATCGGAAGGGTACCCCTGCTCAGCGCTGATCAGGAGGTCGAGCTCGCCAAGCGCATCGAGGCGGGCCTTTTCGCCGAGCAACTCCTGGACAGCGGGGTGCCGGAGCCGAAGGCGTCCGACGCCACCGACGAGGAGCTCGAACGGCTCGCGGTGTCCGGCCAGCGCGCCAAGGACGAGTTCATCCAGGCCAACCTGCGGCTCGTCGTCGCAGTGGCAAGGAAGTACTCCGGCAGGGGGATGCCGCTGATCGACCTGGTCCAGGAGGGGAACCTGGGGCTGGTCAGGGCCGTGGAGAAGTTCGACTACCGCCGGGGCTACAAGTTCTCCACCTACGCCACGTGGTGGATCCGCCAGTCGGTGGGCCGCGCGATCCACGAGCAGGCCAGGCCTGTACGCCTGCCGACCCACGCGGGGGAGCAGATGACCCGTCTGATGCGGGTCCGCCGCGACATGATGGCCGAGCTGGACGCCGAGCCGACCGACGCCGATCTCGCGGCCGTCCTGGAGCTGCCGATCGAGCGGGTCCGCGAGCTGCGCCGCTGGGCCTCAGACCCGGTGTCGCTGCAGCTCGGGGTGGGCGACGAGGACGAGACCGAGCTCGGCGACATGATCGCCGACGACACCTGGGCCAACCCCGAGCAGCAGGCGATGGACACCCTCGAACGCGAACGCCTCGAAGACTGGCTGCTCGGCCTGGAAGGTCAGACTCGCGAGATGTTGCGCTGGCGTTACGGGCTGGTCGACGGGCGTGAGCACACGCTCACCGAGGTCGGCGAGCGGTACGGCATCGGCCGCGACCGCGCGCGGCGCCTGGAGCGCGACGCCCTCGCCCGCTTGCGGAAGCTGGCCCACGCCGCGGCCTGAGCGCCTGCGGCACTTGGTGGCTCCGTACACCTTTTCGGGTTTTTCCACCCTTTTCGGCGGTCATGCGCGTGGGGTCTCCCGGCGCATGACCGCAGGTCGTGACGCTGGTCAGCCGGCACATGACCGCTTTCCCGCCACCCTCGCGTGATATTAAGGACGCGCTGATATCGGTTGGCGAGCCCTCCGAAACATGGCCGAAACATCGTGCCCGTGAGTTTCACGTACGTGAAACACACCAGGTCAAGACCTGAAACGGCAGAAGAACACGCTTTCGCCCAACGTCAGTGCGCAGCCGGTCAACGAAGCCCTGGAGCGCCCACTGCGGGAGAAATCGGCCACACGCCATTTGTAAGGAGGGTCGCATCGAATGAAGATCGATAGCGGCACTACAGCCTGGATGCTCGCGGCCACCGCACTGGTGCTGCTCATGACTCCAGGTCTCGCGTTCTTCTATGGGGGCATGACCAGGGCCAAGAGTGTCCTGAACATGATGATGATGTCGTTCGTCAGCATCATCACCGTAACGATCGCATGGGTCCTCTACGGTCACTCCCTTGCCTTCGGCCCGAACGGCAACGACTTGCTCAACAAGTTCGTCGGCGGACTCGGGGATGTCGGCCTGCAGAGCCTTGTCGACACCGCCACCAAGGATGACGGCACCGGTATGCCGAGCCTGGTGTTCTCGGCGTTCCAGCTCACCTTCGCCATCATCACCGTGGCCCTGATCAGCGGCGCCATCGCCGACCGCGCCAAGTTCGGCGCCTGGGTGGTCTTCTCGGTGGTCTGGGCGACGATCGTCTACTTCCCGGTCGCGCACTGGGTGTGGGGCGGCGGCTGGCTCACCCAGCTCGGCATCGAGGACTTCGCCGGCGGCACGGTGGTCCACGTCAACGCCGGTGCGGCGGGCCTCGCGCTCGCCCTGGTGCTCGGCAAGCGCAGCGGCTGGCGCAAGGATCCCATGCGCCCGCACAACCTCACGCTGGTCCTGCTGGGCGTCGGCCTGCTGTGGTTCGGCTGGTTCGGCTTCAACGCCGGCTCCGAGCTCGCCGTCGACGGCACCGCCGGCCTCGCCTTCATGAACACCCAGATCGCCACGGCCGTCGCCGCCGGCGCCTGGATCCTGGTCGAGAAGATCCGCGACGGTCACTCCACCACCCTCGGCGTGGCCTCCGGCGCGGTCGCAGGTCTGGTCGCCATCACCCCGGCCTGTGGTTTCGTCGACCCCTGGGCCGCGATCGTCATCGGCGCCATCGCCGGAGCGGTCTGCGCCTACGCGGTCGGCCTGAAGTACAAGCTCGGGTTCGACGACTCGCTCGACGTGGTCGGCGTCCACCTGGTCGGCGGAGCGCTCGGCGCGATCTCCCTCGGCTTCCTCGCCGCCTACCCGTTCCTCGACCCGCAGGCCAAGGGTCTGTTCTACGGTGGCGGGTTCACGCAGCTCGGGCGGCAGGTCCTCGGGCCGGTCGTCGTCGGGCTCTACTCGTTCATCCTCGCCTGGATCATCGGCAAGATCATTGACAAGACGATGGGCTTCAGGGTCACTGAAGAGGACGAGGTCACCGGCATCGACATCACCACCCACGCCGAGACCGGCTACGACCTCGGCTCCGTTCACGCATCGGGCGTCGCCTCGGTGAACGGTCCTGTCCAATCAGTGGCGAAGAAGGTAGACGCATGAGGCTCATCACAGCGGTGATCAAGCCCTTCAAGCTGGACGACGTCAAGGCGGCCCTGGAGCAGTTCGGCGTCAAGGGCATGACGGTCAGCGAGGCCAGCGGCTACGGCCGCCAGCGCGGCCACACCGAGGTCTACCGCGGTGCCGAGTACCAGGTCGACCTGGTGCCCAAGGTCCGCGTGGAGGTGCTCGCCGAGGAGGAGGACGCCGAGGACGTCATCGACGTCATCGTCAAGGCCTCCCAGACCGGCAAGATCGGTGATGGCAAGGTCTGGTCGGTCCCCGTGGAGACCGTGATCAGGGTCCGCACGGGAGAACGCGGACCGGAGGCCCTCTAACCGGATGATGAGAGGCGACGCTCGCTCATATGCCGCGGCCCGCAAGGAGCGGGCCGCGGACATCGACCGCTGGCTGGCCGACCTGTTCAGAACGGCGTGTCCACAGCCGTTCGCACGGGAAGGCCGGAACCTGCCCGGGGGGGCGAAGAGTGGGTTCGCGTCCGGAGAGGAACGCGGCGCCGGCACCTCCCTGATGGGGTCCGGCGCCCCTGCCGCGGGCACCGGTGCCGCCTTCGCGGGCACCGGTGTCGCCCTGGTCGCGGTCGGCAGCCTGGGACGAGGAGAGCTCGCCCCGGGAAGCGACCTCGACCTGGTGCTCCTGCACAACGGTCAGGACGATGTCGCCCGCATCGCCGACCGCATCTGGTACCCCATCTGGGACTCCGGCCTCGGGCTCGACCACTCGGTCCGCACGGTCGACGAGGTCACCAAGGTCGCGCGCGAGGACCTCAAGGCGGTGCTCGGGCTGATCCAGGCCCGCCACGTCACCGGGGACCCCGAGCTGACCAGGGCGGCCCGTGAGGCCGTCCTCGCCGAGTGGCGCGCCGACTCGCGCCGCAGGCTCGCCGAGCTGCGCGAGGCGGCGGACAAGCGCGCCGAGTCCTCAGGAGAGCTGGCCTTCCTGCTGGAGCCCGACCTCAAGGACTCCCGAGGCGGCATCCGCGACGTGCAGGCCATGCAGGCCGTCGCCGCGGCCTGGGTCGCCTCCGCGCCCGGGCCCCGCGTGCGCGAGGCGTACGAGTTCCTGCTGGACGTCCGGCACGGGCTCCACCTGGTCACGGCGCGCGGCGCCGACCGCCTCGTGCTCCAGGAGCAGGACGCCGTCGCGGCGGCGCTCGGCCTGCTGGACGCCGAGGCCCTGATGCGCCGCCTGGCCGAGGCCGGCCGCACGATCGCCCACGCCTTCGACGCCACCTGGCGCACCGTCGACCGCCTGCTGTCGGGGCCGGCGCCCCGCGGCCGTCGCCCGCTGGCCGACGGCGTCGTCGAGCACGGCGGCGAGGTGGTGCTGGCGCGCGGCGTCAACCCCAAGAACGATCCCGTCCTGGTGCTCAGGGCGGCGGCCGCGGCCGCCGAGGCCGGGCTCCCGATGGCTCCCGCCACGGTCTCCGTGCTCGCGGCCCAGTCGCCCGCGCTGCCCGTCCCCTGGCCGGACGAGGCCCGCGACGCCCTGGTGGCGCTGCTCGGCGCCGGGCGCGCGGCCGTTCCCGTGTGGGAGGAGCTCGACCAGGCGGGCATCATCGTCAGGCTCATCCCCGACTGGGAACGCGTGCGGCACCGCCCGCAGCGCAACCCGGTCCACCGCTTCACGGTCGACCGCCACCTCATCGAGGCGGCGGCGGGCGCGGCGTCGTTCACCCGCGAGGTGTCCCGCCCCGATCTGCTGCTCATCTCGGCCCTGCTGCACGACGTGGGCAAGGGCTGGCCTGGCGACCACTCGACGACCGGCGAGATCGTCGCCAGGGACATCGGCGCCCGCATGGGCCTGCCGCCCGCCGACGTCGACACGCTGGCCACCGTGGTCCGCCACCACCTCCTGCTGCCCGAGACCGCCACCCGGCGCGACCTCGACGACCCGGTGACGATCTCGCGGGTCGCCGAGGCGGTCGGCTCGCGCGAGGTGCTCGAACTGCTGGCCGCCCTGGCCGTCGCCGACGGCAACGCCACCGGCCCGGCCGCCTGGAACACCTGGAAGGCGTCCCTGGTCTCCGAGCTGGTCCGCAGGGTGCGCTCGGCGCTGTCCGGCACCCCGCCGGCGCCCGCTCCCTCGCTGTCGGCGCAGCAGGCGTCCCTGGCCAGGCACGGCGGTGGCGCGGTGCGCGTGAACGGCGGCGCGGTCACCGTGGTCGCGCCCGACCGTCCCGGCCTGCTCTGGCGGGCGGCCGGCGTGCTGGCGGCCCACCGCATGGTCGTGCGCGCGGCCTCCGCCGCCTCCGCCTCCTCCACTGCGGTGATCGAGTTCTCGGTCGTGCCCGAGTACGGCACGCCGCCGGATCCCGCCACGCTGGAGGCCGACCTGCGGCTGGTGCTCGCGGGCCGGCTGGACATCGAGCAGCGGCTGGCCCGGCGCACGCGATCGCTGCGGCCGGCCCGCGTTCCGGTGGCCCCGCCGAGGGTCAGCCTGGTCGACGACGCCTCTCAGACGGCCACCGTCGTGGAGGTGCGAGCACATGATCGTCCAGGCCTTTTGTGGCGAATCGGCCGTGCTTTTGGTGAATGTAACCTTGACGTCCGCGCCGCACGAGTGGAGACTCTCGGCGCGGAGGCGGTCGACGTCTTCTACGTGGTGGACAGGTCAGGCCGGCCCATCACCGACGCCGCGCAGCGGGCGCAGGTACGGGAGCACGTGCTCGCGGCCCTGCGCTGACTTTCGCAGGTCGGAGATGTCGCGATAGCTCCGGGATTCATAACAATTACGTTCGGTGTCCCGGTTCTGGCCACGGCATTGATGACCTTGTGGTCGAATTGTCCCCGCTTATGTAGTTATCAGCCATGCCGTCATCCATGCATGGAAGATCGCGGGGGGTGGCGGTGAACACGACTGAAACCGGGACCAAGACCACACTCCAGTCCGGTGCGGGCGCGGGAGCCAAGCGGCACAAGCGTCCGGGGGGACAGGGCGGTCCCGGCCCCCAGCACGGGCGCAAGGGCGTGTCGCGGTTCTCGCTGCGCAACTGGCGGGTGTCCGCGCGTCTGACGGCGCTCATCCTGGTGCCGACGGTCGTCGGCGTGCTGCTCGCGGGTCTGCGCGTGGTGTCCTCGATCGACAGTGTCAGCGCCTACCAGCGGAGCGCGGCCGAGGCCGTGATCGCCGGTCATCTGCGCGACCTCAGCCTGGAGCTGGGGCTGGAACGCGACAGGACGGTCTGGTACCAGACGGCCCGCCAGCAGAAGGCCGCGCTCGCCGACCAGCGCAAGGCCGTCGACACCGCCGTCACGAAGGTACGCGACGACCTCGGGAAGATCGACTCCGAGTACGGCGTGCGCGCCGTCGAGGACGCCCGGCAGGTCTCGACCCGGCTCGACACCATGGCCGTCATCCGCAAGGGCGGCCAGCCGGCGAAGTACACCGACCTGGTGGCCTCGCTGCTCCGCCTGCACGACGAGATCAGCCAGGCGAACGACGACCCGCGGCTCACCGGCGACTCGCGCGCCCTCAGCGCCCTGGCCCACGCCAAGGAGGAGGCGTCCCAGCAGCGCGGCACTCTCGTCGGCACGCTGGCGCGCGGCGACCGGTTCAGCTCCGACACCCTTGAGGAGTTCATCGCCTCGCGGTCGCGGCAGAAGGCCGCGATGACCACGTTCAACGGCGAGGCCGGAGCCGACAACGGGCGCTTCCTCGCCCAGACCGTCAAGGGCACCCAGGTCATCAGGGCCGAGCTGACCAAGTCGTGGGCCATCGCCCTGGCCAGCCGCAACCTTCCCGTACGCGACGCCGGCGGGCGCGTCACAGCCGTCAAGCAGTGGTTCGACGACAGCACCAAGGCCATCCAGCTGCTCCAGCAGGTGGAGACGCGGGTGGCCGCCTCGGTCGCCTCCCGGGGGGCCGCCCTCGAATCGGCTGAACGGCGCAACGCGATCATCGCAGGGGTGCTGATCCTCGCCCTGGTGCTGCTGGTCCTCGCCACCACGGTCCTGATCGCCCGCTCGCTGGTCAGGCCCCTGCGCAAGCTGCGCTCCGAGGCGCTGGAGATCGCCGGGTTCCGCCTGCCCGCGGTGGTGCGGCGCATGCGCGAGTCGGGCGAGGCAGCGGAGGCTCCGGACGTCCAGCCGATCATCGTGGGCACCCACGACGAGATCGGAGAGGTCGCCAGCGCCTTCGACGAGGTCCACCGGCAGGCCCTGCGCCTCGCCGCCGAGGAGTCGCAGCTGCGCGGCAACGTCAACGCGATGTTCGTCAACCTCTCGCGCCGCATCCAGACGCTGGTCGAGCGGCAGATCTCGCTGATCGACGGCCTGGAGCGCGGAGAGCAGGACGGCGCGCGCCTGGGCGACCTGTTCAAGCTCGACCACCTGGCCACCCGCATGCGCCGCAACAGTGAGAACCTGCTGGTCCTCGCCGGCCACGAGGCCGCGCGCAAGCGCAGCCAGCCCGCCAAGCTGGTGGACGTCGTGCGGGCCTCGCTTTCGGAGGTCGAGGGCTACGAGCGGGTGAGCGTCAAGGTCCACAGAGGCTCCGCCGTCGCCGGGCACGCCGCCAACGACGTGGTCCACCTGGTCGCCGAGCTGGTCGAGAACGCCCTGTCCTTCTCGCCGGGGAACACCCGGGTCGTGGTGTCGAGCAGCATGATC
This sequence comes from Sphaerisporangium viridialbum, assembly GCF_049674955.1. Classification (GTDB taxonomy): domain Bacteria; phylum Actinomycetota; class Actinomycetes; order Streptosporangiales; family Streptosporangiaceae; genus Sphaerisporangium; species Sphaerisporangium viridialbum. The sequence continues at coordinate 2,056,241 of NZ_CP187232.1, forward strand.
GAGGGAGGCGGCGCGCTCCTGGCCGTCAGCGACTCCGGCATCGGCATGACGCCGGAGGAGATCGCCGAGGTCAACCGCCGGCTGGCCGACCCGCCCGTGGTGGACGTCTCGGTGTCCCGCCGCATGGGCCTGTTCGTGGTCGGCCGCCTCGCGCTGCGCCACAACATCCGCGTCCAGTTGCGGCGCGGCGACTCGGCCGGCCTCATCGCCATGGTGCTCTTCCCGCCGCAGCTCATCAGCGTCGCGGCCGGGCGGGCGCCGGTGCTGCCCCAGCGGGTCGACCAGGGCGAGGCTCCCGCCGAACGCGCGTCCAGCGGGTCGTCTCCCACGTTCGCCGAGTTCAACGGCACCGGAGCCTCGTCCGTCTTCAACCGCGCGCGCTCGGCCGGCCCCGGGCCGCGCGGGGCCTTCGTGGACCCGGCGCCCACCGGGCCCCTGTCGGGCTACACCGGTCCGATGCCGGGGGCACTGGATCCCGTGTACACCCCGGCGCTGGGTTCGGCCGATCCGGGCACCGGGCCACTTGGACCGGTCGGTCCTGGCGGGGGGCCTGGACTCGGCCCGGTCGGGCCCTCCACCGGGCCGACGGGGCCGCCGACCGGCCCGAGATCACCGGGATCCACCACCGGGCCGAACGGGTTGCCCGCGAGGTCGCCCGGATCGTCCACTGGCCCGAACGGCCTACCCCCCAGATCGTCCGCGGGACCGGCCACCGGGCCCGCGGCGGCGGACCCCTTCGCACCGCCGGCCCCGATGGGCCGGCGTGCCGAGACGTGGGGGACCGAGGAGGCAGAGGACTCGCCGACCGGCAATCACGAGTCGCCGCTGGAACGAGGGGACGAATACTTGCCGATCTTCGCTTCGGTCGAGTCGGCGTGGTTCCGCCGTCCCGACGCCCGGGAGATCGCCGCCGACGGCATGCCAGGGCCGGCGGGTCCGCAGGGGCCCGCGACGGCGTCCGGTCCGGGGAGGCACGCCGAGAGCGCTTCGCAGGCCCCGGAGCCCGCACGGGGTACTTCCGGGACCGGAGCATGGGGCTCCACCGCCGACAGCGGCTGGCAGGCGGCCGGCGCCGTGGTGGATCCCTCCTTGGGAGGCATCACCGCCTCCGGTTTGCCGAAGAGGACGCCGAAGGCCAACCTTGTGCCGGGATCGGTGGCCCCGTCCACACCCGCCGCGGCGCCCGCGCCGCGCCCGGACGTGTCCGCCGAGCAGGTCCGCGCCCGGATGTCGCGCTTCCAGCAGGGCATCCAGCGTGGCCGGGCCGACATCTCGGACTCCGCGTCCCGCAATCCTGACAACGACCAACCCCGCACTGACTGACGCCGTACTGATGAGGAGGGCTCGTGATTGAGCTAAGTCACGAGGCACGCAGGTTCGACTGGCTGATCACGGAGTTCGTCAGCGGAACACCGGGCGTGGCGCACGCGGTCGTGGTTTCCACCGACGGCCTCCGGCTGGCGAACTCCGAGGGGTTCCCGGCTGACCGGGCCGACCAGCTCGCCGCCGTCGCGGCCGGGCTGCTGAGCCTGACGGTGGGCGCGTCCCGCGTGTTCGACGGCGGAGGCGTGACGCAGACCGTGGTCGAGATGCAGCACGGCATCATGCTGGTCATGGCCATCAGCGACGGGTCGTGCCTGGCCGTGCTCGCGTCCCCCGACTGTGACATGGGTCTGGTCGCGTACCAGATGACGCTGCTGGCGGAGCGAGCGGGCCAGGTGCTCACCCCTGCCCTGCGCGCTGAGTTGCAGACGTCCAGGATCCGGTGATGCTGGGGGGCGATGGGACGGAGGACGAGCCTCTCTTCCGTCCGTACGCCGTCACCGGGGGCCGGGCCGAGCCGAACTACCACCTCGCGATGGAAACTCTGGTCTCATCGGCCCCCATAATGAGCGATGATTTGTCCCTGCTCACTCCCGAGCAGGAAGCGATCATCGTGCTCTGCCACTCCGTCCGTTCGGTCGCCGAGATCTCCGCACTGCTGCGGGTCCCGCTCGGCGTGGCCCGCGTGCTGATCGCCGATATGGCCGACGAAGGTCTGGTTCGCCTGCATCTGCCGCGGCTCAACCAGGGACTACCAGACCACAACCTGCTCGAAAGGGTTCTCAGTGGACTTCGCAGGCTCTAGCCGTGGCGGCGCGCTCACGTCGACGAAGATCGTCGTCGCGGGCGGCTTCGGCGTCGGCAAGACCACCTTCGTGGGGGCGGTGTCGGAGATCCTCCCGCTGACCACCGAGGCGGTCATGACCGACGCCAGCGCGGGCATCGACGACCTGGGTCTGACACCGCACAAGACGACGACCACGGTGGCGATGGACTTCGGCCGGCTCTCGCTGGACCAGGACCTGATCCTCTACCTGTTCGGCACGCCTGGCCAGCACCGGTTCTGGTTCATGTGGGACGACCTGGTCCGCGGTGCCATCGGCGCGGTCGTGCTGGTCGACACCCGCCGGCTGGCCGACTGCTTCCCGGCGATCGACTACTTCGAGGAGGCCGGCCTCCCGTTCGTCGTCGGCATCAACGGCTGGGACGGGCACTACCCGCACGTCGAGCAGGAGGTGCGGGAGGCGCTGACGCTCGCCCCGCACATCCCGATCGTGCGCACCGACGCCCGTTCCAGGGACGCCGTCAAGGCGACGCTGATCAAGCTCGTCGAGTACGTCCTGACCGTCAGGTCGGCGTACGGCCGCACGAACTGACCACCGGTCCGGTACGGCGCCGCCGTACCGGACCGCGCCGGCCTCAATGCGAGCCGGCCCACCACGTTCCGGCCACCAGTTCGGCCACCAGGGTCTCGGTCAGCAGCGCCACGTCCGGATCGTCGTCGCCCGCGTACCTGAGGGCGTGGGCGCCCTCCACCTCGCCGCCCACCGCCAGCACGGTGGAGCCCCGCTGCCGCACCCAGTCCATGGCCTGCCCGTCGTACCGGGAGCCGGGGAACAGGATCGCCCGGTAGTCGAGGGTCTTGGTGAGGTACACGTCCACGTGCGCCCAGTCGCCCGTCTCGGCGGCGTCGGCGGGCCGGCGCGGACCTTCGCGGAACATCAGCGCCGACTGCTCGGCCGAGGACAGCCGCTCGGCGGGCGCGATCGTGTAGACCCCGTCGGGGCCGTCGAGCAGGGCCAGCGTGTCGGCCAGCCAGGTGCCCCTGCGGTCCAGCAGGTCGGAGGTGGCGTCGGCGGCCCGGCGTACCAGCCCGGCGACGTCGGCCCCGGTGCCCGTGAGCCTGGCCTCCAGAGCGAGCAGCAGCGCCAGCGTGTGCTGGAAGGTGCGGCAGGACACCCCGCCGCGCTCCTCGCCCGCCGCCATCTCCACGACCAGGTCGGCGCCTTCCGTGACGGCCGAGCCGGGGGTGTTGGTGAGGGCCAGGACAGGTGACTTGCCCTGGTAGCGCGACAGCGCGTCCAGGGTCTCGCGGCTGCCTCCGGTGGCGGAGATCGCGACCACGAGCGTGTCGTCGCCGGGCGGGTATCCGAGTGCCGCCGAGCCGTACTCGGCGACCGCGTCGACGCCCGCCGCGCGCAGCCGCAGCGCCGCGACCCCCGCGGCGTACCGCGAGCTGCCCATGCCGAGGAAGACCACCCGCCGGACCCCCTGCGGCACCCCGGCGAACGGGTTTCCCGCGTCGAGCACGCCGGCCAGCGCCGAAAGCGCCGCCGGCTTGCCCTCCAGATCGGCCAGGTACAGCTCGGGGTTCACAGGGTCTCCTCAGCGGGGGTCTGCTCAGTCTCATCGGCGGGGAAGCGGCTGCGCAGGACGCCCATGGGGGCGTAGCGCCAGCGGGGAAGGTGGCGGGTGGCGTAGATCAGCTCGCGGCACTCCTGCTCGATCTCCAGGGGGCCGAGCAGCGACTCGTCCAGGAGCGCGGACATGCCGCGTGCGGCCAGGCGCTCGCGGTAGGCCGAGGCCAGGGTCTCGCGTGCGGTGGCGGCCCACAGGAGCGCCTGTTCCGGGTCGGCGTCCCTGCGCATGATCGCCACCTGGGCCACGTGTTCGAGGCTCGTGCGGAGCTGCGCGAGGTCGCGGGCCGCGGGCTGGAAGGGGTCGGCTCCGGTGACCGTGGGGTTGCCGTCGAAGTCGATCACGGCGTAGCCGTCGCGCCAGCGGAGCGTCTGGCCGACGTGCAGGTCTCCGTGGATGCGGATCAGCGAGGTGGCGCCCACGCGGCCGAGTGGCTCGATCCCGCGGGCCAGTTCGGCGGCGCGCCCGGCCAGCCAGGCGCCGTCCTCGCCGCCCGTCAGCTCCAGCGCCTCGCCGAGGGCTCTCTCGGCGCGCGTGGCCCACTCGGCGCCCGGGTGGGCGGTGCGCACGGCGTCGGGGAAGGCAGGCGAGGGAGTGGCCATCGCCACGTGCAGGTCGGCGGCGAGCCGCCCGAGGTCGGCGGCGAAGGCGGTGCGCCCGGCCACCGCCTCGTCCACGCACCACTCCCAGCCGTCCCTGGCGTCCGGCAGGTAGCCGGTGACCAGGGCCACCAGCGTCTCGTCCCCGCCCGGAGAACGCGCCGACAGCGCGGCGTACGGCAGGGCGGTCTCGGTGAAACCGACGGCCGTCAGGTGGGCGAAGAACTCCGGGGCGGGCTGGGGGAGCGGGAGGGGCGGGGTGAGCCATTTGACCACCACCGACTCGTCCACGACGACCGAGTGGTTGGTCTGGTCGACGTCGAAGCCCCGTTCGGCCGCCGTGAGCTGGATCGAAGGCAGGGGATGGAACCGCAGGACCGTATAGTCCCCCGGCGGGCGCGCGCCCTGCGACAGCGCCGCGACGAGCCGGGCGGTCGTGCCGTCACCGGCGACCGGCGGCCACCCGGGAGATGCGACCCCGTCAGGATCTGTTGAACTCAGATTCAACTCAACAACCAAACTACGAGCTAACAATGTCGTGGAAAGTCTTGCTCATGTTGATATGTGCTGCAACACTCCTGCTTTGGTCTGCCGTGCGAAGGTCAGGCACTGCGGTCTTTTTCGTACCACAGAACCTTCAGAACCTAAGGAGTAGCGGCCGTGTCCCGAATCCGGTACACCCGTCGTCTTCCGGCTGCCGCCGTCGCCGCCGGTCTTGTGCTTGCCCTGGCGGCGTGCGGTGGCGGCAGCTCGACGAGCGCCGACGGCGCGGCGCCGAGCGCGGCGACCGACCAGCTGAACCCCAACGCCGACCTGAGCAAGCAGTCGCTCACCGTGTCCATCTGGCCGGACTACAGCCCGAAGGACCTTCCCGCCAAGGTCAAGGAGAAGCTCGGCGTCGATGTGAAGATCGCCCTTCACGACACCAACGAGGCGGCGATGGCCAAGCTGGCCACCAACGCCGACAGTGGCGTCGACGTTGGGTTCGTCTCGGGCCAGTACGCGCAGGCGCTGAACGAGCAGGGGCTGCTCGAGCCGCTCCACCCTGAGCTCATCCCGAACCTCGCCAACCTGTACCCCGAGGCGTCGCAGCTCTCCTTCGACAAGGGCAACAAGTTCTCGGTGCCCTATACCTGGGGCACGACGGGCATCTGCTACCGCACCGACCTGGTGAAGGCTCCGCCGACGAGCTGGAACGACATCCTGAACCCGCCCGCGGACCTCAAGGGCAAGGTCACCATGATGACCACCGAGCGGTGGCTGGCACTGCCGGCGCTCAAGCTCCTCAACTACTCCATCAACACCACCGACGACAAGCAGCTCGGCGAGGCCAAGGACCTGCTGGTCAAGGCCAAGCAGTGGGGCATGCTCTACGACGACGTCACGTTCGGCGCCAAGCTGGACAAGGGTGAGGCCGCGATGGTCGAGGCGTGGGACGGCTGGTGCCCGACCACGAACCCGAAGATCAAGTTCATGGTGCCCAAGGAAGGCAGCGACCTCTGGTCGGACACCATGGTGATCATGAAGTCCTCCAAGAACAAGGAGGCCGCGCACGCGTTCATCAACTACATCCTGGACCCGAAGGTCCACAGCTGGGTGGCGGAGAACATCCTGTACAAGGTGCCCAACAAGGCCGCCATGGACGAGGTCGCCAAGACCAACCAGGCGCTCCTGAAGCAGAACACGCCGCTGCAGATGAACCCGGCCGAGCTGCTGAAGGGCGAGTCGATCATCGACCTGGGCCAGGACTCCACCAAGTACACGCGTCTCGCCACCGAGATCTCCGCGCAAAAGTAGCGACGGTTCCGACTTGACTGCCAAGCACGACATCGCACGACCCGGCGCGGTGGCCGGCCCCTCCACGGGCCGGTCGCCGCGCCGGTCCCGTGCCCTCGCGACGGCGGGCGCCCGGCTGGCCTTCCTCGGTCCGGGGCTCGGCTACCTGATCGTCTTCCTGCTGATCCCGCTCGCCCTCGTGCTGAGTTACACGATCTTCCAGCGGGGCCGGTTCGGCGGGGTGGTCTACGAGGCCACACCGGAGAACTTCAGCCGCCTCTTCGACCCGCTCTACTTCGACATCGTCGTCAGCTCGGTGAAGACCGCCGGGATCACGACGCTGGTGGCCTTGCTGATCGGCTATCCCACGGCCTACGTCATCGCGCAGTTGCCCAGGAAGTGGAAGACGATCGCGCTGATCGCCATCGTCATGCCCTTCTGGACCAACTTCCTGATCAGGGTCTACGCCTGGGTGATCCTGCTCAGCGGGCCCGGCCTGGTGAACGAGACCCTCACCGGCATCGGCCTGATCGACAAGCCGATCCAGCTGCTCTACAACGAGGGCACGATCGTCACCGGCCTGCTCTACTCGTACCTCCCGCTCATGATCCTTCCGCTGTACGCCGCGATCGAGCGGCTGGACCCGCAGCTGCGCGAGGCGTCGGCCAACCTGGGGGCGCGCCCGGCGCGCACGTTCCTGTCGGTGACGCTCCCGCTGACCGTGCCAGGAGTCCTCACCGGATGCGTCTTCGTCTTCGTGCCCTGCCTCGGCAACTTCGTGATCCCCGAGATCCTCGGCGGCGGGCGCTCGATCATGGTGGGCAACCTGATCAGGGACCAGTTCCTCAAGGCCCGCGACTGGCCGTTCGGCTCGACCCTGGCGCTGGCGGTGATCGCCGTGCTGATCGTCCTGCTGTTCCTGCAGGCCTGGGCCTCACGCGTGTACGGCGGGACGGAGGGCCGTCGTGCCTAGACGCCGGCTGATCTACGTGCCCTTCTGGGCCACCTACGTCTTCCTGTACACGCCGATCATCGTGCTCGTCGTGATGTCGTTCAACTCCGGCAAGTCGCCGTACGTCTTCGAGGGCGTGAGCCTGAAGTGGTACGGGGAGCTCGCGGGGGACGAGATGATCAGGACCGGCCTGGTCAACACGCTGATAGTCGCGGTGGGGGCCACCGTCCTCTCCACGGTGCTCGGCACGCTGCTGGCCGTGGGGATGGCACGCCACACCCGCTCACGGCTGCTGGACGCGCTCGGCCTGCTGCCCGCGATCCTGCCCGACATCGTCGTCGGCATCGGCCTGCTGGTCTTCTACGCGGCCGTCAAGATGACGCTCGGCCTCCATTCGATCATCCTCGCCCACACGGTGTTCGGCATGGCGTTCGTCGCCGCCGTCGTGCGGACCAGGCTGACCCACGCCGACACCTCGCTGGAGGAGGCGTCCCGCGACCTCGGCGCGTCGCCGCTGACGACGTTCACGCGGATCACGCTGCCGACCCTGGCCCCCGGCATCGCCGCCGGGGCGCTGCTGGCGTTCACGCTGTCGCTGGACGAGTTCGTGATCGCCTTCTTCACCGCGGCCCCGACCGAGCCGACGCTGCCCATCGTCATCTACTCGATGGTGCGCTTCGGGGTCACCCCTGAGATCAACGCGCTGGCGACGATCCTGCTCGCGGTGAGCTTCACCGTGATCATCGTCGCCCAGCGGATGACCCGACTGACGGAGTCCTTGACATGAGTGCTCTTCCCGAGGCGCCCGCCGTACCCCAGACGCTTGTGGGCATCGAGGGCGTCTCCCGGAGGTTCGGTGACGTCGTCGCCCTGGACGGCGTCACCCTGGACATCCGCCAGGGCGAGTTCTTCGCCCTCCTCGGCCCGAGCGGCTGCGGCAAGACCACGCTGCTGCGCATCCTCGCCGGGTTCGAGTCGCCCGACAGCGGCTCGGTCACGCTCGACGGCACCGACCTGCTGTCGCGCCCGGCGCACCGCCGCCCGGTCAACCTGATGTTCCAGTCGTACGCGCTGTTCCCCCACATGACCGTGGCCAGGAACGTCGCGTACGGGCTGGAGCGCGAGGGACTGGCGCGGGGTGAGGTCAGGTCGCGGGTCCAGGAGGTGCTCGGCACCGTCGGCCTCGGCGACCACGCGAACCGCCGTCCCCACCAGCTCTCGGGCGGGCAGCGGCAGCGGGTCGCGCTGGCCAGGGCCATCGTGAAGCGGCCCCGGCTGCTCCTGCTCGACGAGCCGCTGTCCGCGCTGGACAAGAAGGTGCGCGCCGAGATGCAGCTGGAGCTCAAGCGGCTCCAGCACGAGGTGGGCATCACCTTCGTCGTGGTCACCCACGACCAGGAGGAGGCGATGTCGCTCGCCGACCGCATCGCCGTCCTGGAGTCCGGCAGGGTCCAGCAGATCGACGCGCCCGTGCGCCTGTACGAGCGGCCGGGCACGCCGTTCGTGGCGGACTTCATCGGGGCCAACAACCTGTTCGAGGGGACCGCGGCCGGCGGCGGCCTGTCCGTGCCCGGCCTCGGGACCCTGCCCGCCGAGGGAGGCCTCCCCGCCGGCGCCCCGGCGCTGGCCGGCGTACGGCCGGAGTCGATCAGGCTCGGCGAGAGCGGGATCCTGCGCGGGGTGGTGGCCGACGTCAGCTTCTACGGAGGCGTGTCCCACATCGCGGTGCGGGTGCCCGGCCACGACCGCCCGATCCTGGTCGCCGCGCAGGGGCCGACCCGCGTGCGCGCGGGCGCGGAGGTCGGCCTCGGCTGGTCCGCCGCGGACGCGGTGCTGATCGCCCGGTGACGGAAGTGGGGTCAGTGAGCGGCGGCTTCGAGCGTGTTGCCGGTGACGGTCCTGGCGTAGCTGAGGATGTTCTCCGCCGCCTCGTCGGGGCCGATCACCGGGTGGCGCGCCGTGATGCGGTAGCCGTAGGCGTCCTCAAGCGCGACGAGGTTCCGCGAGATCACCACCGAGTCGCCGGTGAGGCTGAACACGCCGAGCGCCGAGCCGGTGTCCAGGATCGACTGGTACATCGCCACCTGCCGGTCGTAGAGCGTGGTGAGCAGGACGGCGTACACCCGGTTGCGGGCCGCCGCGCCGCCCAGCTCGTTCAGCAGCCGCACGCCCGGGTCGTCCGGCCCGACGGGCAGGCCCGAGCGGATCGTGACGACGAGCTTCTCCGCGGGGTCGCTCAACCGGGCGACCCGCTTGACGCGCACCTCGTAGAACCGCTCCATCCCGGCGTGGTGGGCCTCCACCAGGAGCTCGCTCAGGTCGGGGTAGTGGTAGAGCACCGCGCCCGACGTCAGGCCTGCCTCCTCGGCCACGTGGTTGAGATGTACACCCTGGGTGCCGTGACGGAGGATCGCCCGCCGGGCGGCCTCGATGAGGTCAACCCGCCGGTCCGCCCGGCTCTTGCGCGAGCTCATGCCAGCCTCCCCTGTGCCCCGTTGTTGAAGATGGAGTCTAAAACGACTCGTCGGCATCAGGCCATACAAGCCTGGTATTTGACCTACCCTGCCCGCACGTATTTGAATCGTTCTTCAATTTCTTTGGAGTGCTGATGGCCACCATCCTGTTCATGCCGGAGAGCGCCTACGGGCCGACGAACAACTGCGTCGGCATCGGCGACATCCTGCGCCGCCGCGGCCACCGCGTGGTGTTCGTGGCCGAGGCGTCGTGGAAGGGCAAGCTGACGGCACTGGGCTTCGAGGAGGACCTGGTCGACCTCGCCCCGCCGGCCGAGGAGGAGCAGGACGCCGGCCAGTTCTGGAAGGACTTCATCCGCGACACCGCGCCGGAGTACCGCAAGTCCACCCTCGCGCAGCTGGAGACCGTCACCAAGCCGATCTGGGACGCGCTCATCGACGGTGCGAAGTACTGCGAGCCGCAGCTCAAGGCGATCATCGAGCGGGTGAACCCCGACGTGATCGTCGAGGACAACGTCATCACCTTCCCCGCGCTGCTCACGGCGGGCAAGCCGTTCGTCCGCATCGTCTCCTGCAACCCGCTGGAGGTGAAGGGCGACGGCATCGCGCCGGTGTTCAGCGGCCTTCCCGCCGACGACTCCAGCGAGTGGGGCGCGTTCCTCGCCGAGTACGACCGCACCCACCGCGACATCTGGACGGCCTTCAACGAGTGGGTCGTCGAGCAGGGCGCCCCCGCGCTCCCCGAGCTGGAGTTCATCCACGAGGGCGACCTGAACCTCTACGTGTTCCCCGAGATCGCCGACTACACCGACGCCCGCCCGCTGGGCGAGTCGTGGCACCGCCTGGACTCCTCGGTCCGCGAGACCGACGACTCCTTCGAGCTGCCGGCCTCACTGGCCGACCGCGAGGGTGCGCTGGTCTACTTCTCCCTCGGCTCGCTCGGCTCCGCCGACGTGGAGCTGATGCAGCGGGTGATCGACGTGCTGGGCACGACGCCGCACCGCTACATCGTCTCCAAGGGCCCGCTGCACGAGGAGATCAAGCTGGCCGACAACATGTGGGGAGCGGAGTTCGTCCCGCAGACGAAGATCATCCCCATGGTCGACCTGGTCATCACGCACGGCGGCAACAACACCACCACCGAGGCGCTGCACTTCGGCAAGCCGATGATCCTGCTGCCGCTGTTCTGGGACCAGTACGACAACGCCCAGCGCATCGACGAGCTCGGCTACGGCGTGCGCCTGTCGACGTACGCCTTCACCGACGAGGAGCTCGTCGGCGCGCTGGACAGGCTGATCGGCGACACCGGGCTGCGGGCCCGCCTCGCCGAGGCGGGCGAGGAGATCCGCCGCCGCGACGGCCTGCGCAAGGCCGCGGACCTCATCGAGCGGACGGCCGACGGCGCCGCCTGAGCGGCCACCGTCTGAGCACCACCTCGCCGGTCCCCGCGCCCCATCCGGGCACGGGGACCGGCCGCACCAATGCACCAGGGAAAGAGCACCATGAGCAGGACACCCATCAACCCCGCCACCGGAGAGCGCCTGGCCGGCGTGCCCGACACCCCGCTCGACGAGGTCGCGGAAGCCGTACGGGAGGCCCGGCGCGCCTACCAGGAGTGGTCGGCGGCGACGCCGTCGGAACGCTCACGCGTGCTGCTGCGCCTGGCCGACCTCGTGGAGACCGACGCCGTCGAGCTGACCCGGCTGGAGGTGAGCGAGACCGGCAAGCCCGCCACGGTGTTCCGTGACGGTGAGCTGCCGTTCGCCGCCGACAACCTGCGGTTCTTCGCGGGAGCCGCGCGCTCGCTGGAGGGTACGGGCGCGGGCGTCCTGAGCACCGGCTACACCTCGGTGCTGGTGCGCCGCCCGATCGGTGTCGTGGCCTCCATCGCGCCCTGGAACTTCCCGCTGGTCATGGCGATCTGGAAGCTCGGCCCCGCGCTCGCCGCCGGCAACGGCGCCGTCATCAAGCCCGCTCCCCAGACGCCGGGTACGACGTTGCGCCTGGCGGAGCTGGCCGCGAAGGCGGGCTTCCCCGAGGGGCTCGTCCGCGTCGTGACCGGGGACGCCGAGGTGGGGGAGGCCCTGGTCGGGGACCCCGGGATCGACATGATCAGCGTGACCGGCTCGACGGCGACCGGCCGTTCGGTCATGCGGCGCGCGGCCGGCGACCCCGGCGACGCGCGCTCAGGGTTGAAGCGCGTGCATCTCGAACTGGGCGGCAAGGCCCCGGCGCTGGTGTTCGGCGACGCCGACCTCGCCGAGATGGCCAGGGGGGTCGCCCTCGGCGCCACGTACAACACCGGGCAGGACTGCACGGCGGCGACCCGCGTGTACGTCGAGCGCGAGGTGTACGACGAGGCGGTCGAGGCGCTGAGGGACACGCTCCGGGGCATCCGGATGGGCGATCCCTGGGACGCGGCCACCGACATCGGCCCGCTCATCTCCGAGGGCCACCGGGCGCGCGTGCACGGCTTCGTCGAGCGCGCCGCGGCCGAGGGTGCCCAGATCGTGTGCGGCGGCGCGGTGCCGGAGGGGCCGGGGTTCTTCTACCCGCCCACGCTGATCGCCGGCGCGGCGCAGGGCAGCCAGATCGTCCAGGGGGAGATTTTCGGGCCCGTGCTCGTCGTGCTGCCGTTCTCGGGCGAGGACGAGGCGGTGCGGCTCGCCAACGACACGCCCTACGGGCTGGCGTCCTCGGTGTGGTCGCGCGACGTCGCGAGGGCGCTCAGGGTGGCCCACCGGCTGGACGTGGGCGTCACCTGGGTGAACGACCACCTGCCGATCGCGTCGGAGGCCCCGCACGGAGGGGTCAAGGGTAGCGGCTTCGGCAAGGACATGAGCCAGGAAGCGGTTCAGGAGTATTCCGTCACGAGGCACCTGATGATCAAACATGCCGCCTCCGAGGCCCGTGAAGGTTTTCGTCCCGCATAGTTACGGAAGCGAGAAGGGGGATTTATCCCCTTATCTAATTATCTGATGTCGTTTGTCCGTGAATGTTCTGTTGGCCGATCTGGTAAGGGTGTGCTCCAATTACCCTCGCCTGATGGATGTCTCGGACGTCTCATGCGCCTCGCGCGTGACGTACCCCCCTGCACGCCAGGCTCGGTGAGAGGTTGCGAAAACCAGTGAGGACAGAAGACCCTCGGGGAAACCCAGGTCAAGGTGACCGTGTGGAGCGGTCCGGGCCATCCATGGCGCGTACGCCGAGGAGCGGAAGCTGGCTCCGGCTCCAGAACTGGCGCGTCCGATCACGTCTCGTGGCCCTCATCATCATCCCGACGATCGTGGGCGTCATCCTCGGCGCCGTCCAGCTCACGAACGCCATCGCCACCTCCTCCGACTACCGCCGCCTCAGCGAGGTGGCGGCGCTGGTGGAGAAGATCGACGTCCTCATCCACGAGGTGGACCGGGAACGCGACCTCACGGCGTGGTACATCGCGGACGGGCGGCGCCAGGCGCGGTTCAAGAGGGTGCGCACCCAGCAGGACATCGTGGACAGGGCCAGGGAACCGGTCCTGACCGCGGTCACCAACCTCGATCCCTCCCACACCGCGCGTGTGCGCTCCGAGGCCGAGCAGATCAAACGCTGGCTCGAAGGCCTCCCCGGCCTCCGTACCCGTATCGCGGAGGCCGGCGTGCCCTCCCGAGCCGCGCTCGGCATGTACTCCTCCCTCATCACCGTTCTCGGATCCATGCAGAGCGAGCTCGGCACCTCGGGCAACGACCAGCGCCTCTTCGGTGACAGCATCGCCCTCGGCGCCCTCAGCCGTGCCAAGGAAGAGGTCTCCCAGCAGCGAGGCCTCATGACCGTCGGCCTCGCCACCCTCAACACCGGCGGCGGCGGGTTCGACTACGACGACTTCGTGAACTTCCCCGGCTCGTGGAGCCGCCAGCAGAGCGAGACGGCGACGTTCCTCGCCGAGGCGACGGCCGCCGACGTGAAGTTCTACAACGACACCGTCAAGGGACAGCAGGTCGACAAGGCCGACTGGATGCGCGCGCTCGCGCTGGCGCAGCTGCGCCAGTACAAGGAGATCCAGGACCTCGACCCGATCCGCCGCGACGACACCACCACCTGGTACGTCTCGACCACGGCCGTCGCCGACCGGATGCGCAAGGTCGAGGAGCGGCTGGTCGGCTCGGTCGTCCAGCAGAGCCAGGCGCTGCAGGAGCAGGCGCAGCGCCAGGCGCTGATCTCCGGCGGCCTGATCCTGGTCCTGCTGCTGCTGGTCCTGATCATCACCGCCGTCGTGGCTAGCTCCCTGACCCGCCCGCTGCGCAGGCTGCGCGCCGAGGCCCTGGAGATCGCCGGCGTACGGCTGCCGGAGACGGTCCAGCGGCTGCGCGAGAGCACCGACAGCTCCCCGACCGCCGAGGTGGTCCCCATCGGCGTCACCTCTCGCGACGAGATGGGAGAAGTCGCCCGGGCCTTCGACGAGGTCCACCGCGAGGCGATCCGCCTGGCGGGCGACGAGGCCCGTCTGCGCAGCAACGTCAACTCGATGTTCGTCAACCTCTCCCGCCGCAGCCAGACGCTCGTCGAACGCCAGCTCAGCCTCATCGACGGCCTGGAGCAGGGCGAGCAGGACGAGAACCGGCTCGGCAACCTGTTCAAGCTCGACCACCTGGCCACCCGCATGCGGCGCAACAGTGAGAACCTCCTGGTCCTCGCCGGCCAGGAGACCGCGCGCCGCTGGAGCCAGCCGGTGCCGATCGTCGACATCGTCCGGGCCTCGCTCTCCGAGGTCGAGAACTACGAGCGCGTCGACGTGCGGGTGCAGTCGGGAATGGCCGTGGTCGGCCAGGCCGTGAACGACGTCGTCCACCTGGTCGCCGAGCTGGTGGAGAACGCCATCTCCTTCTCGCCGCGCGAGACCAAGGTCGTGGTGTCGAGCAACCGCATCGACGGCGGCGGCGTGATGATCTCGGTGAGCGACAGCGGCATCGGCATGACCGCCGACGAGCTGGCCGAGTCCAACTGGCGGCTCGCCAACCCCCCGGTCGTGGACGTCTCGGTGTCCCGCCGCATGGGCCTGTTCGTGGTCGGCCGCCTGGCGCTGCGCCACAGCATCCGCGTGCAGCTCCGCCAGCAGGATGCCGGCGGCCTCACCGCGATGGTGCTGCTGCCGGAGACGCTGCTCTCCGCACCGGGCGCGCCGCAGTTCGCCGGGATGCCGGGGATGCCCATGGACGCCGCGGGGCCGATGACGGGCGCCGGTCACTTCGGAGCACCGACGCCGTCGTCGTTCGACACCGGTGCCTTCACGGCTCCGAGCGGCTTCGAGGCCCCCGCCGCGCGCGGGATGCGCGCTCCGGTCTTCGGGGCGGACGCCCCAGGTGTCGGCGCCACCGCCGGACCGCTGAACCGCGGTCCCTTCGAACGCGGTCCCTTCGAACGCGACCCGTTCGAGCGCCCGCAGCAGGGCACGCGCGACCCGTTCGAGCGCCCGGATCCCGGCCCGCGTGATCCGTTCGAGGGCGCGCCGTCCGGCGAGCGGCGCAACCCGTTCGAGCAGGAGACGCCCGCCGAGCAGGACCCGTTCGACCGGTACTTCAACCCGAACCCGCCCATCGACACCCCGTGGCCCGCCGACACCCCCGCCCCCGGCAGCGGTGAAAGCGCTCCCTCGTGGTCCTCCGACCTGGCCAACCAGGACACCGCCTCATGGCCGGCCGTCCCCTCGGCGGGCGGCGGGCACACCGGCCCCCTGACCGGCGGAGGTTCCTCCGGGCCGATGACCGGCGGCGGTCCCTCCGGGCCCATGACGGGTGGCGGCTACGCGGGGCCACCGTCGGGTGGCGGCTACTCGGGCCCGCTGACCGGCGGCTCCGCGACCGGCCCCCTCGACAGGTCGAGCCGCTCGTTCGGGGCGGTCCCCGACATGGACCACACCGGCCCGCTGCCCGCGGTGCACAGCTCGCCCCTGGACGGCGGGGAGGAGTTCCTGCCGATCTTCGCGGCGGTGGAGTCCGACTGGTTCCGGCGTTCCGACCTGGAACCGGCGCCCCGCCAGGCCGAGGCCCGCCAGCAGGAGGAGACGGTCCACCCGGCGCAGTCGCCCGAGCGGGGCGAGGAAGCCGTCGTCGTGGACCCCGCCGAGTCCAGGACCTGGTCGTCTCCGGGCGACGCGGGCTGGCAGGCGGCCCAGGCGGCGAGCGATCCCTCCCTCGGAGGCATCACCTCGTCCGGGCTGCCGAAGCGGGTCCCCAAGGCCAACCTCGTACCAGGGTCTGCCGACCCGGGTCCGTCGGTCTTCACTCCGCAGCCGTCGCTCTCCCCTGACCGGGTGCGAAGCCGGCTGTCGAGCTACCAGCAGGGCGTAAGGAAAGGCCGGGCCGCTGCCCGCGGCGAGCTGAACGACGACCTTTCCCCCAACAGAAACGTTGAACGCAACAAGGAGGACTCGTGAGGGAGCTGAGCCAGGCCGCCCGTGGAGTCAACTGGCTGATCACCGACTTTGTGAACAACGTCCCAGGCGTGGCGCACACTGTCGTTGTCTCGGCCGACGGACTGCCACTGGCCTTCTCAGAGGGCTTCCCCAAGGACCGGGCCGACCAGCTCGCGGCGGTGGCCGCAGGGCTGATCAGCCTGACGCAGGGCGCTTCCCGGGTTTTCGAGGGTGGAGCGGTCACGCAGACCGTGGTGGAGATGCAGCGGGGGCTGTTGCTGATCATGTCGGTCAGCGACGGTTCGTGCCTGGCCGTGCTGGCCGCCGCCGACTGTGACATGGGCCTGGTGGCGTACCAGATGACGTTGTTGGTCGAGCGTGCCGGTCAGGTTCTGACCCCGGCTGTGCGTGCCGAACTCCAGGCGTCTCAACCCAGGTGAGAGGCCGATGACAGGAGGACGCTGTGGCACGCCGCGGCTGGACAGATGACGGTGATCCGCTGAGCGGCGGATCGTCGTACCCGCCGATCGAGGACGCCCGCCGGTTTTCCGGCGCGGCGGCACCTCTTCCAGCGCCGGAACCGATGGAACAGAGTTCCCTGGTCCGGCCATACGCCATGACCGGGGGACGTACCGCTCCCCGGACTTCGCTCGCCATGGAGGCCCTCGTCTCCTCCTCCACATCGGTACACCAGGATCTTTCAACTCTGACTCCGGAAAAGCAGGCGATCAGCACGCTGTGCCGCCAGGTGCGGTCGGTCGCCGAGATCGCCGCGATGCTGCGCATGCCCCTCGGCGTGGCGCGTGTCGTGATCGCCGACATGGCGGGCGAGGGCCTCGTCCAGGTGCACCACCCGCAGCTGGACACGGGTAAGCCGGACCTCAACTTGCTCGAAAGGGTTCTCAGTGGACTTCGCAGGCTCTAGCCGCGGCGCGGCGCTGACCTCGACGAAGATCGTCGTCGCGGGCGGCTTCGGCGTCGGCAAGACCACCTTCGTGGGCGCCGTGTCCGAGATCGTGCCCCTCACCACCGAGGCGGTCATGACCGACGCCAGCGCCGGCATCGACGACCTGGGTCTGACACCGCACAAGACGACGACCACCGTGGCCATGGACTTCGGCCGCGTGTCGCTGGACCAGGACCTGATCCTCTACCTGTTCGGCACGCCTGGCCAGCACCGGTTCTGGTTCATGTGGGACGACCTGGTCCGCGGTGCCATCGGCGCCGTGGTGCTGGTCGACACCCGCCGGCTGGCCGACTGCTTCCCGGCGATCGACTACTTCGAGGAGGCCGGCCTCCCGTTCGTCGTCGGCATCAACGGCTGGGACGGGCGCTATGCCCACGCCGATGAGGAGGTGCGGGAGGCGCTGACGCTCGCTCCGCACATCCCGCTCGTACGGACCGACGCCCGCTCGCGCGACTCGGTGAAGAGCACGCTCATAGCGCTGGTGGAGCACGCCCTGACGATGCGCGTGGCGGTTCCCGGCTGGGGAGGCCGCTGAGCCTCCGGCCCGGAACCGCCACGAGCGGTTGACCGGCCAGGTCAGATGGGGGTCGCCTCGATGAGGCTGGCGTTCCACGGCAGCGGGATCACGTTGGTCACCCTCATGCCGGCCTTCTCGATCAGCGTCGTGTGCTCCGACCGGCTGCGCTCGCGCCCCTGACCGAACAGGCCCAGCATGCGCATGTCGAGGTCCTTGCCGAAGTGCGCGCTGTCGTCGTCCGGTACGACGATCTCCACGAGCAGCAGCCTGCCGTCTTCGGCCATGGCCGACCTCACGACCTTGAGGATGCGCAGCGCGTCCGCGTCGTCCCAGTTGTGGATGACGCTGCCCATCAGGTAGGCGTCGGCGCCCGCCGGGACGGACGTGAAGAAGTCGCCGGTCACGAAGTCGCACCGGTCGGAGAGGTTCCAGGAGGCGAACGCCTCGCGCGCGTCCGGCAGCACGTGGGGAAGCTCGAACAGCACACCGCGAAGGCCGGGGTTCGCCCGCAGCGCCGCCGCCAGGATGTGCCCGCGCCCGCCGCCGACGTCCATCAGCGTGCCGATGCCGGAGAAGTCGTAGAGCGAGGCGACGCCCTCGGCCATGGGGACCGCCCGGCCGGTCATGAAGTCGTTGAAGACCCGTGCCAGCTCCGGGTCCGTCGCCAGGTAGTCGTACAGGACGCCGTAGCGCTCCACGAACGCCGACCGTCCGGTGCGGACGGTCTCGGTCAGCTCGGTCATCGCGTACGACATGGTCGGATCGGTGTTGGCGATCACCGCGCTGCGCAGCGACCGGGGCGAGTCGGCGGCGAGCATGGCGCCCGACTCGGTGAGCGCATAGGTGTCCTGGCCCACCGTCTCCACCACGCCGATGGCCGCCAGGGTCCTCAGCACGCGGCCAAGGGAGGGGCCGTGCGCCCCGCAACGGGAGGCCAGCTCGGACACCGAGAGCGGCCCCTCGCCCAGGTGCGCGGCGCAGTCGAGGTCGACCATGGTCTTCAGTGCCGCGACGCGCCAGCCGCCGCGAAGGACGTCCCAGATCAGGTTTCCGGGGTCGGTCATTTCCACTCCAGTCAGTGAGAAGTAGCCCCGGAGAGCTCCCCGGGGATGGTCAGGCCTGGTCCTAGGCCTGAAACGGGGACGACTGCTTCTTGTCGCGAACCAGCCGGCCCACCTCGGCGCGCAGGTGCACGAAGGCCGGGAGCTCCCTGGTGGCGATCTGGTCGCGGGGGAACGGCAGGTTCACGGGCAGCTCGCCCGCGACCCGAGCCGGTGAGCGCGTGAGGACCACGACACGGTCTCCGACGTACACGCTCTCGTCGATGTCGTGGGTGATGAGCAGGACCGTCATGCGGTGGTGCTCGCGCACCTTGAGTACCAGGTCCTCAAGGTCCTCACGCGTCTGGGCGTCCACCGAGCCGAAGGGCTCGTCCATGAGCAGCAGGGAAGGCCGGTAGGCGAGGGCGCGGGCGATCGCCACGCGCTGCTGCATCCCGCCGGACAGCTCCCACGGGAACTTCGAGGAGGCGGCGCCCAGGCCGACCTCTTCGAGCGCCTCGGCGGCGGCTGCCCGGCGCGCCGCGCGGTCCTTGCCGCGCCTGCGCAGCGGCAGCGCCACGTTGTCGCCGACCGACATCCAGGGGAACAGCGAGCGGCTGTAGTCCTGGAAGACGACGGCCAGGTCGCCGGGCGTCTCCGCGACCGTGGTGTCCCGGATGCGGATCTGCCCATCGGTGGGCCGGATGAGCCCTGCGATGGAGCGCAGCAGCGTGGACTTCCCGCAGCCGGAAGGGCCCACGACGCACACCAGCTCGCCCTCGGCGACCTTGAGGTCGATTCCTCCGAGGGCCTGGTGGGCGTTCGGTCCCTCGCCATAGGTGTGACTCAGGTTGACGACATCGAGCACGGTGCTTCCTCAGGTTGTCTGCCGGGCTCGCCGGTGCCAGGAAAGGACGCGTCGTTCGACCGCCAGGAAGGACGCGTTCAACAGGAAGCCCAGGACGCCGAGGATCACGATCGCGCCCCACATCCCGGACAGGTCGAAGTTCTGCTGCGTGAACATCAGCTGGTAGCCGATCCCGTTGGTGCTGCCGACGAGCTCGGAGACCACCATCAGGATCACGGCGAGGGAGAGGCTGAGCCGCAGTCCCGCGAAGATCTTGGGCCCCGCGGCCGGCAGGGTGATGCGGAACAGCCGCTGCGCCCGTCCGAGGCCGAACACCTGTGCCGTGTCGGCGTGGACGCGGTCCACGTAGCGGGCTCCGTCGATGGTGTTGATGAGGATGGGCCAGATCACCCCGTAGACGATCGTCGCCACCTGCATCTGCGCGCCCATCTTGAAGATGATGATGAACAGCGGGATCAGGGTGGGCGGGGGGATGGCCCTGCCGAACTCGACGAGCGGGTCGATGTAGCCCGACAGAGTGCGCGAGCGTCCGAGCGCGACCCCGAGCCCGATGCCGATGACCGACGCCAGCGCCCACCCGCCGAACAGGCGCGCGAGGCTGGGCGGGAAGTTGGCGAGCGCCTGGTCGGTGAGGAACAGGTGGGACGCCGGGCCCGAGAACCACAGCTCGTGCATGCGGGCGATGATCTCGGAGGGGGGCGGGAAGTAGGTGGAGTCCGCCTGCCGGGTGCCGAGCTCCCAGGCGGCGATCACGATGGGCACCAGCCACACCCTGGTCAGAACGGCCATGACGCCGCCCCGCCAGGCGGCGGCCGGTCTCGTGGTGGTCGTGGTCACGCGTCACCCCCGGCCTTCGCGGTGTGCCAGCGGAAGGCCTGCCGCTGGACGCGCACGAGCAGCGCGTTGGCGACGAGCCCGAGGAGCCCCGCCCACAGGGTCGCGGCGAGGATGAGGTCCGTACGCAGGCCGGAGCCCGCCCGGATCATGAAGGCGCCGATCCCGTCGGTGCCGCCGGCGACGAGCTCCGCGCTGATCGCGACGACGAGGCCGATGGCGGCGGCCAGTCGCACGCCGGTGAGGACGAACGGCGCCGCGCTCGGCACCGACACCCGCGCCAGCACGGCGAACCGCCCGAAGCCGAAGCTGCGCAACGTCTCCTTCGCCACCGGGTCGACGTCCCGCAGCCCGTACATGGTGTTGATGAGGACGGGCCACGAGGCGGCGAAGACGATCACGGTGATCTTCACGCTGTGGCCGTCCGCGATCAGCAGCGTGACCAAGGGGAGAAGCGCGACCGAGGGGATGGGCCGCAGGAACTCCACGATGGGGCGGGCGGCCAGTTCCGCGCGGGGGAGGGTGCCGAGCAGCACGCCGAGCGGGACGGCGATCAGGATCGCGGTGAGCAGCCCGATCGCCCAGACGGTCAGGGTGCCCCAGAGGTCCGTCAGGAAGTCCGCGTCGGCGACGAGCCCCCCGGCGGCGGCCAGCACCGTGGAGACCGGGGGAAGCAGCACCGGATCGATCAGGCCTGAGCGGCCCGCCAGCTCCGCGGCGATGAGGAGGACCGCGACGCCTGCGGCGCCGCGGACCACTCGGCGGTCGATCATTGAGGCAGCGGGACCAGCAGCGGGGTGACGTCCATCTTCTTGGACAGGTAGCCGTACTCGACCATCAGGTCGGCGACGCGCTGGATGCGGGTCGCGCTGAGCGAGGTCGGGTAGGCGCCCAGGTTGATGACGGACGCGACCTCGGGCTTGATCGGGCTGTAGTTCGGCAGCACCTGCTCGACCGCCTTGCGGTCGGCCGACGCGTCCTGCTGGCCCTTGAGGATGGCCCGCTGGAAGGCCGCCATCGTCTTCGGGTACTTCTTGGTCCAGTCCTCGGTGGCCGTCCAGCCCGCGATCGGGAAGTCGGCCATGGCGCCGGTCATCGTGTCGGCGATCTTGCGGGCGCCCATGTCCTTCTGGACGCCGGTGAGGAACGGCTCGGTGAGCCACGCCGCGTCGATCTGGCCGGCCTTGAGCGCGGCGGGCGCCTGCGGGAAGGCCATCGGCATGAAGGTCACGTCGGCCTTGGGGTCAAGGCCCGCGACGCGCAGTGTGGAGCCCACCGCGAGTTCGCCGATGCTGTTCAGCGCCGCGATGGAGACCTTCTTGCCCTTGAGGTCCTTCACCGACTGGATCGGGGAGTCCTTCGGGACCACGATGTCGAAGACGTCGCTCTTGGCCTGGAAGGTGTCGGAGACGAAGCGGAACTTGTCGTTGGTCTTCTCGGTGGCGGAAAGAATCGAGAAGTAGTTGCCGAGGGCCAGGTCAAGGCCGCCGCTGAGAAGTTTCGGTATGGCGAACTGCGTGCTCTGAAGGATATCGGGCTTGACAGTCAAGCCCTCCTCCTTGAAGTAGCCCTTCTGGTTCGCGATGTAGAGTCCTGCCACGTCGGCGATGGCGAGGACGCCGACCGTGATCGTGGTCTTTTCCAACCCTCCGCCGGACGCGCTCGAACCCGTATTCGAGCTTCCGCACGCGGCGAGAGCCAGAGTGGCCACTGCGCCGATGATGAAGGTACGACCCCTGAGTCTTCTCATTGAGGAGTCCTTTTATGTGTGGGGGAAGAGTGCCTGCTGCTCCTGAGGAGACCGTTGTGGCACGGCGAGCGTGAAGCCTAGCGGAGGAAGATCGGAACTAACACGCATAAGCCGCCTATGTCATGAAACTCGTAAAAAAGTCCAGTTTGACCAGCGGTTAGCGCTATGCGAGGTATAAGCCTTTGGAGCGCTATAACGCCAAATTTGGCGTTATTGCAGGTAGGTTGCCTGATCGGCGTCATCGTGAACTCGCCCTGCACTACCGAGCGTGATTCTTATTGATCGAATAACGGATTGGACCGTTCTAACGACCCATGGCTGTTGGTCGAACTCGTAGGCTTATGCTCCAATTGCCCCTTGACTTGTCATGCGTCACATGAGCAAGTCCCCATACCCCCCAAAGCAGACCAGCTGGCGAGAGGTTGCGACCAGTGAGGACAGCAACAATCGAGAGCGGTCGCGGTACCAATCCGGAAGCAGCCCGACCGCGTTCCGAGACGGATGCTCCATCCAACCCGCGTCACGGGACGGGAAGCCTGCTCGCTCTGCGTAACTGGCGGGTCCGGACTCGTCTTATCGCGCTGGTTCTGGTACCCACCCTGGTGGCGGTCCTGCTCGGCGGCCTGCGAGTGGCGACCTCGGTGCAGAGCGCCACCGAATATGAACGCGTCAGGACCGTGGCCGAGTTCGTCACGAGCCTGGGCGACCTCGGCCACCAGCTCGACATCGAACGCGACCTCTCGGCGAGGTTCGTCGCCGCGGGCCGCCGCGGCAGCCAGACCAAGCTCGCCGACCAGCAGAACGCGGTCGACTCGGCCGTCCAGATCGTCCAGGACCGCAGGAAGGTCGTCGAGCCGGCTCTCGGAGACATCGGCCGCCAGGTGGTCTCCCGCCTGCTCGACCGGCTCTCCGAGATCCGCTCGCTCCGCGCGACGATCACAGACTCGCAGCTCCCGGCGCTCCCCGCGCTCCAGAAGTACTCGCTCGTCCTCGACGACCTGCTCACCGTCTTCGACGAGACCGCCCGCGGAAGCACGGACGAGACCCTGGACGCCAGTGCGTCCTCCCTCGCGTCGCTGTCCCGCGCCGCCGAGCAGGCGTCCAGGCAGCGAGGCCTCGTCGCCATGGCGCTGATCACCCGCCGGTTCGGCCAGGCCGAGCTGGAGGCCTTCAACGCCGCCCGCGCGGAGCAGGCCAGCGAGCTCAAGGTGTTCTTCTCCAGGGCGACGCTCGCCGAGCGGCAGCTGTACGCCGACACCGTCAGCGGCCAGAAGATCGACCGCGCCGCCGGCCTGGTCGAGCGCATCCTGGAGCTCACCCGCCAGAACCAGCAGCTCAGCGGGCTCGGCGGCGGAGGCACGAACGACGTCGACTTCTGGTTCGACGCCGCGAGCGAGGGACTGAACCGCATGCACGACGTGCAGCGGGCCCTGGGCCGTTCCATCGTCGACCGCGCGGCCGAGCTGGCACGCGGCGACCAGAGCCAGGCCGCCATCAACATCGGCGTCGTGGCCGTCCTCCTCATCCTGGTCCTCGCGATCACCGTCGTCATGGCCAGGTCGCTGGTCAGCCCGCTGCGGCGGCTGCGGGGCGAGGCGCTGGAGATCGCTGGGCGGCGCCTGCCCGAGATGGTGCAGAAGCTGCGCGAGTCCGAGGGCAACAGCGGGCCGCCGGAGGTACTGCCCATCGGCGTCGCCTCCGCCGACGAGGTCGGCGAAGTGGCCCGGGCCTTCGACGAGGTCCACCGCGAGGCCATCCGCCTGGCGAGCGACGAGGCCCAGCTCCGCAGCAACGTCAGCGCCATGTTCGTGAACCTCTCCCGCCGCACGCAGACCCTGGTCGAGCGGCAGATCACGCTGATCGACGGCCTGGAGCAGGGCGAGCAGGACGACAGCCGCCTCGGAGACCTGTTCCGGCTCGACCACCTGGCCACCCGCATGCGGCGCAACAGTGAGAACCTCCTGGTCCTCGCCGGCCAGGAGCCCGCGCGCCGGTGGAGCCAGCCCGTGCCACTGCTGGACGTCACAAGGGCCTCGCTGTCTGAGGTGGAGAACTACGAGCGGGTGGCGATGCACGTCCCCACCGGCATCTCCATCGCCGGGCAGGCGGTCAACGACGTCATCCACCTGCTGGCCGAGCTGGTCGAGAACGCCATCTCCTTCTCGCCCCGCGAGACCAGGGTCACCATGTCGGCCAACCGCATCGACGGCGGCGGCGTGATGATCTCCATCACCGACGCCGGCATCGGCATGACCGACGAGGAGCTCGCCCAGACCAACTGGCGGCTCGCCAACCCGCCCGTCGTCGACGTCTCGGTGTCGCGGCGGATGGGCCTGTTCGTGGTCGGCCGGCTCGCGCTGCGCAACGGCATCCGCGTGCAGCTGCGCCGGCACGACACCGGCGGCCTGACCGCGATGGTCCTGCTGCCGGAGGCGCTCATGGGCATGGCCGCGCACCCCGTCGGCGCCGGCGTCTCCCCGGGCGCGCAGTCGTTCACGGGTGCCGGGGCACCCGCGTGGTCCGCCACCGGGCAGCCCGCGGGACAGGGCATGTTCACCGCGTCCACCCCGGCCAACGGCACGTTCGACTTCTCGGGCGGAACCGGCCCGTTCACCGAGCCGCCCGCGTTCGGGGCCGCCAACGGCGCGGGACCCCTCGGTCCCACCACGGGCGGCGGCGCTCTCGGTCCGATGACCGGCGGTGGAGGGTACGGCGGCCCGCCGACCGGCTCCGGCGGCGGTTTCGGCGGCCCTGCCACGGGCGGGCTGTACGGCCCGGGTTCCAGCGGTTTCGGCGGACCTCCCCCCGGAGCCGATGGTTTGGGCGGACCCGGCGGTGCCTCGGGTGGTTTCGGTGGACCCGGCGGTTCCTCGGGTGGTTTCAGCGGCCCGCCGACCGGCCCGAGCGGCGGTTTCGGCGGCCCGGCCACCGGCTCGGGCGGGTACGCGGGCCCGGGTTCCGACGCATTCGGCGGCCCGCCCACGGGCCCGGGCTTCGGCGGCGCGCCGCCGGGGCCGAGCTTGTTCGGGGGACCCGCCACGGGACAGAGCGGGCTCGCCGGTCCTCCCACCGGACCCGGCGGCACAGGCGGGGAGCTGCCCGCCCGCCTGCGCCCGCGCCGGTACGACACCTCCGACCTGGACGCCGTGACCGGCCCGCTTCCCGCCGTGCGCTCCTCTCCCATGGAGCAGCAGGACGACTTCCTGCCGATCTTCGCGTCCGTCGAGTCGGCCTGGTTCCGGCGCGTGGACGGCGACCAGGACCAGGAGAAGGCCTCCACCGGATGGCAGGAGATCCCCGCCGACGCCGGATGGCAGGCGGCGGCGGTCGTCCAGGAGCCGGTGCGCGACGGGACCACCGCCGCGGGCCTGCCCAAGCGGGTGCCCAAGGCGAACCTCGTACCCGGATCGGCCGGTACACCCGAGGCCGCCGCGGCGCCTCTGCCCGCCATGCCGGCGCTGTCGCCCGACCGGGCGCGCAGCCGGCTGTCGAGCTTCCAGCAGGGCATCCGGCAGGGCCGGGCGGTCGCCCGTGGCGAGCTGAGCGAGGACGAGGTGGCGTTCAACGCCGAGCTGCGGCGCATTCAGGGCGACAAGGAGGACAAGTGAGAGAGCTGAGCCAAGGCGCCCGCGGGGTCAACTGGCTGATCACCGACTTCGTCCGGGGTGTGCCGGGGGTGGCGCACACGGTGGTGGTGTCCTCCGACGGGCTGCCGCTGGCGTACTCAGAGGGCTTCCCCAAGGACCGGGCCGACCAGCTCGCGGCGGTGGCCGCGGGCCTGATCAGCCTGACCCAGGGGGCCTCGCGGGTTTTCGAGGGTGGAGCGGTCACCCAGACCGTGGTGGAGATGCAGCGGGGGCTGCTGCTGATCATGTCGATCAGCGACGGTTCGTGCCTGGCCGTGCTGGCCGCCCCGGACTGTGACATGGGCCTGGTGGCGTACCAGATGACGCTGATGGTCGAGCGCGCCGGTCAGGTGTTGACCCCGGCCGTGCGCGCCGAGCTTCAGGCGTCGTCACCGCGGTGACCTCCATGGGTGGTCCGGGCTGGGAGGACGGTTTACGGCGGTACCAGCAGGAGCCGTCGTCGCCTGTCCGGCCCTTCACAGTCACCGGAGGGCGCTCGGCGCCGCGGACGCATCTGGCCATGGAAACGCTGGTTCACTCCACGATTCCGGCTTACCAAGATATTTCCGGCTTGATCCCGGAGTACCAGGCGATCAACTCGCTCTGCCGCCAGGTACGCTCCGTCGCCGAGATCTCCGCGCTCCTGCGGGTGCCGCTCGGCGTGGCCCGGGTGCTCATCTCGGACATGGCCGCCGAAGGCCTGGTCCAGCTGCATCAGCCGCAGCTGGACGCCGGGAAGCCGGATCTCAACTTGCTCGAAAGGGTTCTCAGTGGACTTCGCAGGCTCTAGCCGTGGCGGGTTGACGTCGACGAAGATCGTCGTCGCGGGCGGCTTCGGCGTCGGTAAGACGACCTTCGTGGGCGCCGTGTCCGAGATCGTGCCCCTCACCACCGAGGCGGTCATGACCGACGCGAGCGCCGGCATCGACGACCTGGGCCTCATTCCACGCAAGACCACCACGACGGTGGCGATGGACTTCGGCCGTGTGTCCCTGGACAGCGAGCTGATCCTCTATCTGTTCGGCACGCCCGGGCAGCACCGTTTCTGGTTCATGTGGGACGACCTGGTCCGGGGCGCGATCGGCGCGGTCGTGCTGGTCGACACCAGGCGGCTGGCCGACAGCTTCCCGGCCGTCGACTACTTCGAGGAGGCGAAGCTGCCGTTCGTCATCGGGCTCAACGGCTGGGACGGCAACCATCCGCACCAGGACGAGGAGGTGCGCGACGCCCTCACCCTGGCCCCGAACATCCCGATCGTACGGACCGACGCCCGGCAGCGGGACTCGGTGAAGAGCACCCTCATCGCCCTGGTCGAGCACGCTCTGACGATGCGGGTGTCCGTACCGGGCTGGAGAAACTAGCGGCGCGGGACCTCCTTGCCCATCGCCGGATACGCGTGACCGGCCTGCGGAGCGGATAGGCTGGGAGGTCGAGTCGCAGACGCAAACCCCGGACGACCCGTAGCGCAGAGGCTGGCCAATCACGTGTTCGAGACGCTTTCCGACCGGCTGACATCGGTCTTCTCCTCCCTGAAGTCCAAGGGGAGGCTGTCCGACGCCGACATCGACGCGACCTGTCGCGAGATCCGCATCGCCCTTCTCGAGGCGGACGTCGCGCTGCCGGTCGTCAAGGACTTCGTGTCCCACGTCAAGGAGCGCGCCCGGGGCGCGGAGGTCTCCCAGGCGCTCAACCCCGCCCAGCAGGTCGTCAAGATCGTCAACGACGAGCTGGTGCAGATCCTCGGCGGCGAGACGCGGCGGCTGAGGTTCGCCAAGAACCCGCCGACCGTCATCATGCTCGCCGGCCTCCAGGGCGCGGGCAAGACCACGCTGGCCGGCAAGCTCGCCCGCTGGCTGCGCGAGCAGAACCACGCCCCGCTCATGGTCGCCGCCGACCTGCAGCGGCCCAACGCCGTCCAGCAGCTCCAGGTGGTCGGGCAGCGGGCGCAGGTCCCTGTCTACGCCCCCGAGCCCGGCAACGGCGTCGGCGACCCGGTCGCGGTCGCGCGCGAGTCCATCGAGCACGCCAGGCGCCAGCAGCACGACATCGTCATCATCGACACCGCGGGCCGCCTCGGCATCGACCAGGAGCTGATGAAGCAGGCCGCGGACATCCGCGACGCCGTCAGCCCCGACGAGGTCCTCTTCGTCGTCGACGCGATGATCGGCCAGGACGCCGTCACCACCGCGCAGGCGTTCATGGAGGGCGTCGGCTTCGACGGAGTCGTGCTCACCAAGCTCGACGGCGACGCCCGCGGCGGCGCGGCGCTCTCGGTGCGGCACATCACCGGCCGCCCGATCATGTTCGCCTCGACGGGTGAGAAGCTCGAGGACTTCGACGCCTTCCACCCCGACCGCATGGCCTCGCGCATCCTCGACATGGGTGACATCCTCACCCTGATCGAGCAGGCCCAGCGCACCTTCGACGAGGCCGACGCGGCCAAGATGGCGGGCAAGCTCGCCTCCGGCGACGGCTTCACGCTCGACGACTTCCTCGAGCAGATGATGATGGTCCGCAAGATGGGGCCGCTCAAGAACCTCCTCGGCATGATGCCCGGCATGGGGCAGATGCGCGAGCAGCTCAACCAGGTCGACGAGCGCGACCTCGACCGGGTCGCGGCGATCATCCGCTCGATGACCCCGGCCGAGCGCCAGGAGCCGAAGATCATCAACGGCTCGCGGCGCGCCCGCATCGCGCGCGGCTCCGGCGTCAGCGTCACCGAGGTCAACAACCTGGTCACCCGCTTCTTCGACGCGCAGAAGATGATGAAGCAGGTGGCGGGCGGCATGGGCATCCCGGGCATGCCGGGGGGCCGCAAGGGCAAGGCCGTCCAGAAGAAGGCCAAGAAGGGCCGCCGGGTCAGCGGCGACCCGCGCAAGGCCGCGCTCGGCAAGGCGGGGGCCGCCGACGGCGGCTCGGCCGCGCCGCAGCTGCCTCCGGGGCTCGGCGGTCTCGGTGGCCTCGGCGGGCAG
This sequence comes from Sphaerisporangium viridialbum, assembly GCF_049674955.1. Taxonomy (GTDB): domain Bacteria; phylum Actinomycetota; class Actinomycetes; order Streptosporangiales; family Streptosporangiaceae; genus Sphaerisporangium; species Sphaerisporangium viridialbum. Next base: position 2,084,748 of record NZ_CP187232.1, read on the forward strand.
CTTCCGCCCGGCATCGAGCTCCCGCCGGGCTTCGACCCTTCGAAGCTGCGGCTGCCCGGCCAGAAGTAGACCCTGTTCTCCGCCGATCGCGCGCCGATTCGGACAGCGGTCGAATCATCTGGCAGAATGGCATGTTGGAACACCGTGACCGTGGGTGCCCTCTCACCCCCGCGCGTCACGGCTTGTCCCTCGGGCGGTCATCCCGTCGTGCCCCACTCGGCGAGACGCCCGCTCACCCACGCTCGAAAGTCCAGGAGAGACCACACCCGTGGCAGTCAAGATCAAGCTCAAGCGGCTCGGCATGATCCGCAACCCGCAGTACCGCATCGTGGTGGCGGACAGCCGCACCAAGCGTGACGGCCGTGCGATCGAAGAGATCGGCCTCTACCACCCCAAGGAGAACCCGTCGTTCATCCAGGTGAACTCCGAGCGGGCGCAGTACTGGCTGGGTGTCGGCGCGCAGCCGACCGAGCCCGTCCTGAAGCTGTTCAAGCTCACCGGTGACTGGCAGAAGTTCAAGGGCGAGGCCGCCCCGCCGGCTCTGCTCGTCGCCGAGCCCAAGGCCGACCGTCACGCGATCTACGAGGCCGCCGCGAAGGAGTCGCTCGCGAGCGACGCCGGCACCGGCAACGCCACCACGGCGCGCAAGCCCAAGAAGACCGTGAAGGCCGACGAGACCCCCGCGACCCCGGCCGAGCCGGCCGCGGAGGAGAAGCCGGAAGGCGAGGCCTGAGGTGCTTGAGGAAGCCCTCGAGCATCTGGTCAAGGGCATCGTCGAGCATCCCGACGACGTTCTGGTTCGTGCCCGCCGCATCCGCAGTGGGCGCGTCCTCGAGGTCCGGGTCCATCCCGAGGATCTCGGCAAGGTCATCGGCCGCGGTGGCCGTACGGCGAAGGCGCTTCGCACCGTTGTGAACGCCCTCGCCGACGGCAAGTACGTAAGGGTCGACCTGCTCGACCTGAACGAAGCCCGGTAGCGAGACCTCAGAGGCCACGACCCTCTGGACAGGGGACCCCCGGCAGCCGGGCGGTCCCCTGTCGCGGTTCCGGGGCATTGGTACGAACTTTCGAAGGAGTAGCGACGTGCAGCTCGTCGTCGGCCGCATCGGCCGCCCGCACGGCATCCGTGGCGAGGTGACGGTCGAGGTGCGCACCGACGACCCCGAGGCGCGCTTCGCCCCTGGCACCTCCCTGGCGACCGAGCCCGCGGGCACCGGGCCGCTCGTCGTCGAGCGAATGCGCTGGAACAAGAACATCCTGGTGCTGGGCTTCGAGGGCATCGCCGACCGCAACGAGGCGGAAGAGCTGCGCGACACCATTCTGGTGATCGACTCCTCGGAGATCCCGCCGCCCGGCGACCCCGACGAGTTCTACGACCACCAGCTCATCGGCCTGTCGGTGGTGACGACCGGAGGCGAGGCCGTCGGCGAGATCGTCGACGTCCTGCACCACGGCCAGGACCTCCTCGTGATCCAGCGCGATCAGGGTGAGGTGCTGATCCCGTTCGTCAAGGCCCTGGTCCCCGAGGTCGACCTGGACGCGAAGCGGGTCGTCGTGGACGCCCCGCCCGGCCTGCTCGACCCGGAACAGACGGTCTGACCGGTGACGGGCATGCGCGTCGACATCATCTCGATCTTCCCGGAGTACTTCGCCCCGCTCGACGTGTCGCTGATCGGCAAGGCGCGGCAGCGGGGTCTGCTCGACATCCGGGTGCACCAGCTCCGCGACTGGACCCACGACGTCCACCGCACGGTGGACGACACGCCGTACGGCGGCGGCCCCGGCATGGTGATGAAGCCCGAGCCGTGGGGCGAGGCCATCGACGCCGTCGCGAGTTCCGCTGAAGGCCCGCCGAGGCTCGTCGTGCCGACGCCCAGCGGGCGGCCGTTCACCCAGGAAGTCGCCCTGGAGTACGCCAAGGAGCCCTGGCTGCTCTTCGCCCCCGCCCGCTATGAGGGCATCGACGCCCGGGTCATGGCCGAGTACGGCTCGCGCCTGCGTCTCGACGAGGTCAGCATCGGCGACTACGTGCTGGCCGGGGGAGAGGCCGCCGTGCTGGTCATCGTCGAGGCCGTCGGGCGCCTGCTGCCCGGCGTGCTCGGCAACGCCGGCTCGGTCGCCGACGACTCCTTCGCCCCCGGCAGCATGGCCGGGCTGCTGGAGGGCCCCGTCTACACCAAGCCTCCGGTCTGGCGCGGCCACGAGGTGCCGCCGATCCTCCTCTCGGGCAACCACGGGGCGATCGCCCGGTGGCGGCGGGACGAGGCGCTGCGCCGTACGGTCGCCAAGCGGCCCGAACTGGCCGCGAGGCTTGACCCCGGGAGCCTTGACAAGCGTGATCGTGAGGTGCTCGACGACGCTTCGTTTCGCGTCCCGCCGGAAGATATGGCAAACTGAATCGCTGCTGCCAACTGCCCTGCGGTTGGCGTGGCCGCTCCGGGCCGACGGGCCCGGCATCCGAGACGTATTCAGCCCAGTGCTCGTGTCTTCCTCGTAGTCGTGCTTCAGGCATGGCCGGGCGGACCTCCGAGCGCTCGCTTCAAATGAGGAACCGCTGTCATGCACACGCTGATCCAGGAGCTTGAGAAGGCCTCCGTACGTAGCGACGTTCCGAGCTTCCGCCCGGGCGACACGCTCGAGGTCCACGTCCGCGTCGTTGAAGGCAACCGGTCCCGTATCCAGGTCTTCAAGGGATTCGTGCTTCGCCGCCAGGGCGGCGGGGCCCGCGAGACGTTCACCGTCCGCAAGGTGAGCTACGGCGTGGGCGTCGAGCGCACGTTCCCGGTGCACAGCCCGGTCATCGAGAAGATCGAGGTCGTGACCCGCGGTGACGTCCGCCGGGCGAAGCTCTACTACATGCGCGACCTGCGCGGCAAGGCGGCCCGCATCCGCGAGAAGCGCGACGCGCTGCCCACCGGCAAGTAGGCCCGCGCCACAGGTGGCCCGCACCCGCGAGGGATGCGGGCCATTTTGCTGAGCCGGATGATCGCTCCATCCGGCCGGATCGCCGAGTTTCTTTGGATGCCATGCCGAGTCGGCGACCCGCCGGGGAGCATGCATCATTTAGGCTCGACAGCGATGACTAGCGATGGCCAGGGGGCCGGCGGTCCGCGCCGCCCCGTCGAGGACGAGGTAGACGTGGTCGCGGAAGACACCAAGTCGACAGCCAAAGACGGCAAGGGGAAAAAGGGTTCCTTCTGGCGCGAGCTACCTGTTCTGGTGGTGGTCGCGCTGGTCCTGGCGCTCATCATCAAGAGCTTCGTGATCCAGGCCTTCTACATCCCATCCGAGTCCATGGAGAACACCCTGCTGGTCAACGACAGGGTGCTTGTCAACAAGCTCGTGTACCACACCCGTGACATCGAGCGCGGTGACGTCGTCGTGTTCTCGGGCGTCGACTCCTGGGCCAGCGAGATCCAGGTGCCGGAGCCGTCCAACCCCGTGGCGGGCTTCTTCCGCTGGGTCGGCACGGCCTTCGGCGTGGTCCCGGGCGAGAAGGACTACATCAAGCGCGTCATCGGCGTTCCCGGAGACACGGTCAAGTGCTGCGACACCCAGGGCCGCGTGACCGTGAACGGCGTTCCCCTCGAAGAGAAGGCCTATCTCTACCCGGACGATCAGCCGTCGCAGAAGTTCTTCGAGATCAAGGTGGAGAAGGGCCGTCTGTGGGTGATGGGCGACCACCGCTCGGTCTCCTACGACTCCCGTTCCCACCAGGGCGATCCCGGCGGCGGGGCGATCCCCGCGGACAAGGTGGTCGGGCGGGCCTTCGTCATCGTGTGGCCGTTCTCCCGCGCGACGACGCTGCCGATCCCCGACACCTTCAACCAGGCCGCGCTGAAGACCGCCGCCATGGTCGGCGGCGCCTCGCCGCTGCTGCTGGGCTTCGCCGGAGCGTTCCCCCTCATACGGCTGCGCCGGCGCGTGCTCGACAGGGCCGGCGGTCGTTCCTACTGACCTTCGCCTCCGGGCCGGCGCTGTCAGGGAAGGGCCCTTCCCGGCCCCCTGACGGCCGCCCAGCCGTCGCGCGGCGTCGTGGTCATCCCCCCCACCAGAACGAAGGAGAAGGGGCTTCCTCCCCCCAGTGGTGTGCCCCGCGGTTCTATGAGCGTCATCGAGGAGAAGCCGGAGCCCGAGGACGTGCAGGGCACGTCCGCCCCGGAGGACGAGTCCAAGGGTGCCAAGAAGTCCGGCTGGCGGGAGTCGGTCCTGCTGGTGCTCGGCGGGGTGGCCGTCGCGGTCCTGGTGCGCCTGTTCGTTCTGGACTCCTTCTGGATCCCGTCGGAGTCCATGGAGGACACCCTGCTGATCAACGACAGGGTGATCGTCAACCGGCTGTCCGGTGACCTCGGGCGTGGCGAGGTGGTCGTCTTCAAGGGCTGGGACGGCACCACCACGATCAAACGAGTCATCGGCATCGGCGGTGACCACGTGAAGTGCTGTGACGCCAAGGGGCGCATCACGGTCAACGGGGTGCCGCTCGACGAGGAGTCCTATCTCAACCCGCAGGACTTCCCCTCGCAGAAGAAGTTCGACATCACCGTTCCCAAGGGCCGGCTGTGGCTGATGGGAGACCATCGCGCGGCCTCGGAGGACTCCCGCGCCTTCATGGACGACGGGTTCCACGGCACGATCTCCACCGGCGACGTGATCGGCAGAGCCTTCGCGCTCTACTGGCCGCTGTCGCGGATGAGCACATTGCCGGTTCCCGAGACGTTCTCAAAGGTGCGATAGCGTACCCCTCCGGCCGATTGGGGCGTAGGCTTGGGCGCATGGTCGCGCTCGTATCGCCGTTGATCGGCCAGGGGGCTCGACTCTCGCGCAGGTCCGTTCCCTCGCGGCGGGGCGCCGAGCCGCCTGTCTTATGACTGTTCTTTTTCGCCCGCGCCCCAGCGTCGTACGGCGGGACTCAGGGCTCTACGGGTACGAGCGCGCGCTCGCACGACGTGGCCTGTCCCCGGTCGCCGGGGTCGACGAGGCGGGCCGCGGAGCATGCGCCGGTCCGCTGGTGGTGGCCGCGGTCGTGCTCGGATCCGAGATCGACGGGCTGGCGGACTCCAAGCTGCTCACTCCCGCCCGGCGCGAGGTGCTCCACGACCGCATCCTCGCGACCGCGCGGGCGGTGCAGGTCGTGGTGATCCCGCCCGAGGAGATCGACGCGCGCGGCCTGCACAAGTGCAACATCGCCGGGATGCGGCGGGCCGTCGCCGGTCTCGGCTGCGATCTCGGGTACGTTCTGATCGACGGGTTCCCGGTGCCCGGCCTGCCCGCGCCGTCTCTGGCCGTGTGGAAGGGTGACCAGGTCTCGGCGTGCGTGGCGGCGGCGTCCATCGTCGCCAAGGTGACCAGGGACCGCATGATGATCTCGCTGGACGACCTGTATCCCCAGTACGGCTTCGCCGAGCACAAGGGGTACGTCACGCTCGGGCACCGGCGAGCACTCGCCGCTCACGGCCCCAGTCCGCATCATCGGTTCTCCTTTGTAACAGTGAACTCGGTGGTGCGGTCAGGACCTGGCACGGAGATAGGCGAGAATGGGGTGGGGGCCGGTGTCGCCTGATTGGTCGCGCCGGGGGAGGAAGGGAAGTGGAGGACCGGGATGAGCGCAGAGGATCTCGAGAAATACGAGACCGAGATGGAGTTGCAGCTCTACCGGGAGTACCGCGATGTGGTCGGCTTGTTCACCTATGTCGTTGAGACCGAGCGGCGCTTCTACCTGACCAACTCCGTCGATCTCGACGTGCGCACCGCCGAGAACGGCGATGTCTTCTTCGACGTAAAGATGCAGGATGCCTGGGTGTGGGACATGTACCGTCCTGCGAGGTTCGTCAAGAACGTCCGTGTCGTCACGTTCAAGGACGTCAACGTCGAAGAACTGGCCAAGCCCGACCTGGAGATGCCCAAGGAGGGCTTCTCCAGCTGATCTCAGGTGATGAGCCACTGGGTCGACTCCGTAGGGCCATGGTGAAGTGCTGGTTCGCGCCCGGGGTCGGTCCACAGGCTATGGCGCGAAGGTCCCACGCGCGGGCGACCAGCTCGCGGCGTTCTCGACCGGTCTTCGAAGTCCGGGTCGCCGCTGGGTCGCTAGCGGCTCACCGTCGGGTCGCGAGGCCTTTTCCACAGGGTCGGCCGACGCGTCCGGCCCGCTTTCTTCGGGCAGCGGAGCCGGTGATCTTGGAAACCCCCTTTCACCTGGCTGGATGCGCCTGAGCTCTGGGGCCGTCCACAGGGGCCCGACCCTTGGGCGGTCGTCCACAGGCCGTTCGGCCGGGCCTTCTTGTCCACAGAGCCCGGTTCTGTAGCCGGGCGACCGCGTGGCGTGCGCGAACGTCGGGACCGGAGGTGGTCCCATGGCCGCGACGCACGAGCTTGGAAGGCACGGCGAGCAGCTCGCCGTCGATTACCTGCGGGCAGCAGGTCTGCAGATCCTGGAGCGCAACTGGTGTTGCCCCGAGGGTGAGATCGACATTCTGGCCCGTGACGGGCCCGTTCTCGCGGTCGTGGAGGTCAAGACCCGCTCGGGCCGCAGTCACGGCACCGCGTTCGAGGCCGTGACACCGGCGAAGCTCGCGCGGCTCCGCACGCTGGCGGCCAGGTGGCTTAGCGGCCAGCCCGAGTGGTTCGCCTCGGTCCGCATCGACGTGATCGCACTGGAGCGGTTCGCCGGAGAGTTCTCCATCCGGCACGACCGGGGAGTGTCCTAGATGGCCGTCGCCCGCACGCGCTGCGTGGCGCTGGTCGGGGTGAGCGGCCACGTGGTCGAGGTGGAAGCCGACGTGGGCCACGGCATCGCGGGGGTCACCCTGATCGGCATGCTCGACACCGCCCTGAGCGAGGCCCGTGACCGCGTCCGCTCAGCAGTGATCAACAGCAGGTACGCCTGGCCGGACGCACGGGTCACCATCAGCCTCTTCCCCGCCAGCCTGCCCAAACGCGGGAGCCTGTTCGATCTCGCGATCGCGATCGCGTTGCTCGGGGCGGCGGGCCTGGTCCCGAGGCAGCGCGTCTCCCTCCCGTTTTTCCTCGGGGAGCTGGGGCTCGACGGCACCGTCAAACCCGTGCGCGGTGTCCTGCCCGCGGTGGTGGCGGCGGCCGAGGCGGGGGCCGACTGCGTGGTGGTCCCTGTGGCGAACGCCGCGGAGGCCGGGCTCGTGCCGGGTGTGACCGTGGTGCCGGTGCTCACCCTCGCCGAGCTGGTCGAGTGGCTGCGCAGTGGCGATCCGGCCCACATGCCCACGCTGCCCGACACCGCCGACCTCTCGCCGCCGGCCGATCCGCACATGGGCCCTTCACCCGACCTGTCGGACGTCGCCGGGCAGGCCATGGCTCGCCGTGCCCTCGAAGTGTGCGCCGCGGGCGGTCACAACCTCTGGATGATGGGGCAGCCCGGCACCGGCAAGACCATGCTCGCCGAGCGGCTGCCCACCCTGCTCCCGGCGCTCGGCCGCGACCAGGCGCTGGAGGTCACCGCCATCCATTCGGTCGCGGGAGTCCTGCCGCCGGGGCGCCCGCTGCTGAGGCACCCGCCGTTCATGGCGCCACATCACACGGCGACGATCGCCGCCATCGTGGGCGGGGGCAGCGGCGTGATCCGGCCAGGAGCCGTCTCCCTCGCCCACAGAGGGGTCCTGTTCCTCGACGAGGCGCCCGAATTCCCGTCCCGCGTTCTCGACTCGCTCCGCCAGCCGCTGGAGTCCGGACAGGTCACCGTGGCGCGGGCCGCGGGCACGGTGTCGTTTCCCGCCCGATTCATGCTGGTCCTGGCCGCGAACCCCTGCCCGTGCGCCCAGCCGTCCACGCCAGAGAGCCCTTGCCAGTGCACGCCCCACCAGCGCAGACGTTACCTCGCCCGCCTCTCGGGGCCGCTGATCGATCGCATCGACGTCAAGGTGCGGCTCGCACGCTCGACCCGGCGCGAGCTGCTGTCCGACCGCCAGTTCATCGAGCCCAGCGCGGTCGTGGCCGAGCGTGTCTCGATGGCCCGTGAGCGCACGCTCAAGCGGTTGGCGGGCACGCCGTGGAGGTGCAACGCCGAGATCCCCACTGCGGTCCTGCACGGCGAATACCGGCTGTCCCCGTCCGCGATGTCGCCCCTCTACCGGTGTCTGGACACCGGAGAGCTGAGTGCCCGCGGCCTCGACCGTGTCATACGAGTTTCCTGGACCCTCGCCGACCTCCTCGGCAAGGTCAAACCCGACGTGGCCGAGACCAGCACCGCCCTGAGCCTGTGGCTGGGCGCCGAATGAACACCACCTCCCCAAACCCACACGAAGATTCCAGCTCTCACCAAACCCCCCTCGCTAACGGAACCCCCGGCACCACCCCGAACCCCATGCCCAGCACCGACCGTGAACCCACCGCCGTCCGCGATCACGCCCCCAACCTCCACGCCGGCACCGGCCTCCGTCCCGGCACTCCTGGCGAGGCCACCGAGAGGGGCGGCACCCCTGGGGAGGCCGGGAGGGGCGGCGGCCTCCGGTGGGATGCCGGGCGGCTGGCCAGGGTGACCCTCATGCGGGTGGCGGACGCGGGAGACGGCGTGATGGGCAGGCTCGTCGCCGCCTACGGTCCCGAGGGAGCCCTTGGGCAGGTGCGGTCGGGGCGGCTCGATCCCGGGTTCGTCGAGGACTTGACGGCCAGGAAGGGGCGGCCACCCGACATCGATCGCATCCTGGGAGCGTGGCGGGCACGCCTTCCGGCGGCCGATCCGATCGCGGACCTCACCGAGGGTGAACACCTGGGTGCCCGCCTGATCGTTCCAGGTGATCTGGAGTGGCCCACTCAGCTCGACGATCTCGGAGCTGAACGGCCGTTGGGCCTCTGGCTCCACGGAAACGCCGATCTCCGCTTCTCCTGCCTTCGCTCCGTGGCCGTGGTGGGGTCCAGGGCGGCCACGCCCTATGGCACCCACGTCGCCGCGGAGCTGGGTGCCGGCCTGAGCGAGGCGGGCTGGACGGTCATCTCGGGTGGCGCCTACGGAGTGGACGCGGCGGCGCACCGAGGCGCTCTGGCAGGTGCCGCGCGGACCGTCGCGGTGCTGGCCTGTGGCACCGACATCGCGTACCCCGCCGCCAACCAAGATCTGTTCAGTGCGATCCGGGGGAGAGGCGTGGTCGTCAGCGAGTGCCCTCTGGGTGTCCGGCCCACGCGGCTGCGCTTTCTCGTGCGCAACCGGATCATCGCAGCGCTGTCCCGAGGCACTGTGGTCGTCGAGGCGGCCCTGCGCAGCGGAGCACTCAACACCGCCGGCCATGCCATCAGCCTGAGACGCCACCTCGCGGCCGTGCCCGGCCCGGTGACCTCGGAGAACTCCGCCGGGTGCCACCGGCTGATCCGAAGGGCGGAGGCCGTGTGCGTGACATCGGCTCGCGAGCTCATCGAGCTGGTCGGAGCGATCGGCGAAGATCTCGCTCCGGAGCCGAGGGGGCCCGTGCTGCCACGGGACGCGCTTGACGACGAGACCCGCAGCGTCCTGGAGGCGGTGCCCGCGCGGCTCGGCACCGGACCCGCGACGATCGCCGTCACGGCCGGCGTCGACCTCCTGACGGTGCTGCGCTGCCTCGGAGCCCTCGCCGCCGCCGGATACGTAGAACGCGTAGACCGAGGCTGGCGCCTCCGCCGAGGCAAGTAGCACTTAGCGGGGCCATCGGGGGAGGAGGCGTACCTGGCCGAGGCCGATCAGGAGGAGGGCGTCGAGGTAGCGGCCCTCGTCGATCAGGCCCCAGTGCAGGCAGGATGCGGGGCAGTGGCCGGCACTCGTCTCGACGTGGCCGATCACATCCCCGAGCTCGACCGTCTGCCCGCGCCGGACCGACGCGTTAACGGGCAGGTACGTGGTGCGGAGTCCTCCGGGGTGGACGATCATCACCACACCTCGTCCGGCGAGCGGTCCGGCGTACCCCACGACGCCCGCACCGGCCGCCCTGACCGCCTGACCCGGCCGGGCCGCGAGGTCCACTCCCCGATGACCCCGGAGCCACACCTGCGCGGGTGGAGCGAAGCGGCGCATGATCTCCGGAGCCCCATCAAGCGGCAGCCGCCACCGAGGCCGTGTTGGACCAGGCAGGCCGGAGCCCTTGAGACCGTTGTCCGGGGTGCCAGGCATGCCCGGGCCAGTCGACCTTGACGGGCTGGCCGGAAAACCGGAGTCGGTGGTCGAGAGGCTCTGATCGACCGTTCTCGGGTGTACGGAGTGCTGGCCGCTGGGGGTGAGGGGGGCCAGTGTGGGGCCGACGCGTGTGAGGGGGACGGGCGGCAGGGACGCTGGAGGACCGGGGCTGGGGGTGGTGGCGGCTGCGGCTGCGCCACGTGCTGGGGGAGCCGCCGATGTGGAGGCAAGCGTGAGGAGAAACACCACCAGCAGCCGGATCTCGAAAAGTCGCACAGGAGCACACTGGTCTGGAGCGACCGGGCCCCGAGCGGCCGAGCGTCGTTCTGTGCATAAGCCTTTGGGCACGAGATTCTGAGTACAGGATTCAGTGCACGAGGTCCTGTCCATGAGGTCCTGTCCATGAGGTCCTGTCCATGAGGTCCTGTGCATGGGGTCCTGTCCATGGGGTCCTGTGCATGAGGTCCTGTCCATGAGGTCCTGTGCACGAGGTCCTGAGCACAGGGTTCAGTGCAGCAGGCCCTGTGTTCGGGCTGTGCGTATGCCTGTGCATAGCGTGGAGGGCCTCGCCAGGTTGGTGGTACGGGGTATATGTGGCGCGCTGGGAGAGGGTGCCCGGATGGTCTGCGGTGTCGGCAAGGTCATCGAGGAACTGGGTGCCGAGGTAGGCGTTGAGCTGCCTCCGGTCCACGTGACAGGGCAGGATCCGGTCCTGCCGTCCACCTTCAAGGTCGGAACGGCGGCTGCGGCTTGCGTGGGCGCGGTAGCCGCCGCCGTCGCGCTGCTGCGTGCCGGGCCGGATGGGGGCGGCGCTGAGCGTGGCGACGGAGACGAAGTCGAGGTTGCCACGGAAGTTCGCGAGTCGGCTGTCGCGTTCCGGGATGAGCGTTACTTCCGCGTCGACGGGAAGACGGCCGTCGGGTGGGCGCCGCTGTCCGGCGACTATCGCACGGCCGACGGATGGGTCCGGCTGCACTGCAACTTCGACCATCATCGGGACGCCGCGCTTCACGTCCTCGATCTCTCTTCCGGTGCCGACGAAGCCGACCTCGCCGAGGCTTGTGCCCGCCGTACAGCGCAGGACATCGAGCAGGCCGTGACGGAGGCGGGTGGATGCGCGGCCGCGATGCGAAGCCGGTCGGAATGGCAGGCCCATCCGCAGGGCCGGGCCGTCGCGGAACTGCCCCTCATCGGTCTCGACCGTCTCGGTCGTGTCGGGGCCGAGGCGGGTACGGGAGATCTTGCTCGTGCCGGGGCCGGGGTTGGCCTCGATCCACTCGGCGGTGCGGCGGCCGGGGTTGGCGCCGGTGGCCTTGTTTCCGCCGGGGCCGAGTGCGGCTCTGGTGGGCGTGACGGTGCTGCCGTTAGGGAGGGGCGGTGGCTGGAGGGGGTTCGGGTGGTGGACCTCACTCGGGTGATCGCGGGCCCGGTGGCGACCCGGACACTGGCGGCCTACGGGGCCGAGGTGCTGCGCGTTGGAGCCGCTCATCTCCCTGAGGTGCCGGGGCTGGTGATCAGTACGGCGTTCGGGAAGCGGTCCTGCGAGCTTGACCTGCGTACCGAGGCCGGGGCCGCGAGGTTCAGAGAGCTGGTGGCGGGCGCGGACGTCGTCGTCCAGTCGTACCGGCCGGGAGCGCTCGCGGCGCTGGGCTTCGGTCCAGAGGAACTGGCCGCCATCAGGCCAGGGATCATCTGCGTCGACATCTCCGCGTACGGCTCGCGCGGCCCGTGGGCGGGGCGGCGCGGGTTCGACAGCCTGGTGCAGATGGCGTGCGGTATCGCCCACGAAGGGGGAGCGGGCCAGAGGCCCGTGCCGTTGCCCGCCCAGGTCCTCGATCATGCCACCGGCTGGCTCGCCGCGCTCGGGGCGATCGCCGGGCTGCTGCGGCGGGAGGCCGAGGGGGGTTCCTGGCACGTCGAGGTGGCCCTGGCCCGCACCGCACTCTGGCTGGACGGGCTCGGCCGTGTTGGCAGTACCGGTCACTCCGAGCGAAGGTCCGGCGACGCGCTGGACAGGGAAGCCGGCCTTCTGCCGGGCGGGGGAGTCCACGATCGCCAGGTGAAGGCGGTTGCCGGTCTGATCGGGGAGGAAGTGGCTGATCTGCTGGAGGAGATGGACAGTCCGTTCGGCAGGCTGACCTACGTCAGGGCACCGGGCAGGGTCGGTGGCGTCAGGCCGTACTGGTCGTCGCCGCCGCCGCGCCGGGGAGCGCATCCGCCGGCGTGGCTCTAGACCGCGACCGCGCGCCGGACAGGGGAGAACCAGACGATCAGGATCGCGGGCAGGACGATCGCGGCGCAGGCCCACAGGGTGGGGCGCAGGCCGATGACCTCGCCGAGCACCCCGCCCACGACTCCGCCGAGTGTCATGACGCCCATGGTCGCGACCGTCATGACGGCGTTGACCCGGCCGAGCAGCTCGGGTGGGGACTCCCGCAGCTGGATGGCCCCGTAGCAGACGCTGAACATCACCGTGGCGAGGCCGCTGAGCGCGTAGGCGATCATGAGCAGCGGCACCAGTACCGAGGGCGCGCCGTGCGCCGAGGCCAGTGCCACGAATTCGAGCGGGAAGACGACGACGGCTCCCAGAAGGACGCGGTTCTCGGTGAAACGGGCAGCGAGCCGAGGCGCCACGGTCGCACCCGTGAGACCGCCGACACCGAAGGAGGCCGTCAGCAGTCCCACCACCCCGGCGGGCAGCCCGAGGATCTTCACGGCGAACAGGACGTACAAGGCCATCTGGCCGGCCGACGCGAAGTTGAGGATCACCCCGGTGCCGATCAGCGCCCGTAGGACGTGGTGGCTCATCACCGTCCGCAGGCCCTCGCGGATGTCCGTCAGAAGGCTTCCTCGCGGGACGGCGGCCTCGGCCTTCTCGGGAGACCGGATCGAACGCAGGCACACGGCGGACACGAGGAACGACGCCGCGTCGACCACCAGGGCCAGAGGGGCGCTCAGCGCTTGTACGAGGAGCCCGGCCAAACCGGGTCCGCAGACGCTCGCGGTGGAGTAGACGCTCTGGAATCCGGCGATGGCGGCCGTCCGCTGATGGTGGGCGACGACGCTGGACAGGTGGGGGAGCGAGGCCGTCCGGTAAAGGACGGAGCAGACCCCCACCGTCAGGGCGACCGTGATCAGCCACGGCACCGTCAGCAACCCGGTCAGCCAGGCGAGCGGCGCGGTCAGCACGGCGAGCGCCGAGACGGCCTCGCACCCCACCAGGACCGGACGGTGCCTGGCGAGACGGTCGACGTACGCGCCGGCGGGCAGGCCGATCAGCAGGTACGGCAGCGTCGTGGCCGCCGTGAGCAGGCCCATCTGCACGGGCGTGGCGTCCAGCAGGGCGGCGGCCGTCAGGGGGACGGCGAGGCGGGAGATCTCGGTGCCGGTCTCGGAGACCGCACGCGCGGACCACAGCAACCGGTAGTCGCGCTGCCGCCGCAGGGGGATACATTCGGCCATGAATATGAAGGTAACGCTTCACAATTATGAAAGCTACCTTTCACGCCATCCGCATTTCGGGCATCGAGCAGCTGACCGAGCTTGATCGGCGGTAGGCGAGGTGCTCGGCTGCCGGGGGTGGGGGCCGCTTGTCGATCGAGGGCCGGCTCGTCCGTGGCGGGAGCCTGGGGGAAGTGGGACTTAGGGTGGCTGGTGGGGAGGATCGGGTGGGATGACGGGTTAGCGTTCGTCTTATGAGTCAGCAGAATCAGCTGGTCGAGGACCCGCGTGCCATGCGGGCGCTGGCGCATCCGGCCAGGCTGGCCATCCTCAAGCGGTTACAGCTGGAGGGCCCCGCGACGGCGACCGAGTGCGCCGAGATCGTCGGGCTCTCTCCGAGCGCGTGCAGCTACCACCTGCGCATGCTCGCCAAGTACGGGTTCGTGGAGGACGCGCCGCCACGCGGGGACGGCAGGGAACGGATGTGGCGGGCGCCGCACCGGGGGTTCACCGTCGCAGAGCCCGACGAGCTCACCCCGGAGCTTGCCGAGGCCAAGAACGTGCTCACCAGGACGGTCGTGGGCGGGCTGACGGACGACCTGCTGCGCTACCTCGCGGGCAGCGTGCGCGAGTCCAGGGAATGGCGGCAGGCCGCGACACTCAACCACATGCTCCTGCGGGCGAACGCCGACGAGCTGGCGGACCTGGGCCGGCAGGTGACCGAGATCCTGCTGCCGTACCTGGCCAAGTCGCGATCGTCGGAGGAGGCGCCACCGGACGCCCGCCTCGTCCAAGGGATCATCCAGCTCTTCCCCCGCCACCCGGGTTAGTCTCCGGCGAGCACGCGCGGCCGCCGGGGCCCAGGTCGATCTCCAGCCGGCCCTGAGGCCGCTGGGATTCGGTTCGTCTCCGGCTACCGGGGCCGATCGCGTCCGGGGCGGGGTGGCGGGGGTGTGGTCACGGGAAGGAAGCTTGCCCGGTGGGCTGGGCGTTGCCGGGTTCCGGGTACACTTTTTGGTGGCCCGTCAGACGGGCCGACTTCGCACGCCCACAGGCGAATCGTCCTCTCGGTCCGGGTCCTGATCCGGATGGGACGACTCAGGGCGTCAGGGCGGAAGCCGCAGGCTCCCGCATACAACCGAGGCATGCGCCTTCACGGCGCTCTACCCAGGAGGACCATACTCATGGCCCCCGTCGTCACCATGCGACAGATGCTGGAAAGCGGTGTTCACTTCGGGCACCAGACCCGTCGCTGGAACCCGAAGATGAAGCGCTTCATCCTCACCGAGCGCAACGGCATCTACATCATCGACCTGCAGAAGTCGCTGGCGTTCATCGACCGCGCCTACGACTTCATCAAGGAGACCGTCGCCCACGGCGGCACCATCCTGTTCATCGGCACCAAGAAGCAGGCCCAGGAGGCCATCGCCGAGCAGGCCGCGCGGGTCGGCATGCCGTACGTCAACCAGCGCTGGCTGGGTGGCATGCTCACCAACTTCTCCACCGTGCACAAGAGGCTTCAGCGCCTGAAGGAGCTCGAGGAGCTCGACTTCGACAACGTGGCAGGCTCCGGGCTCACCAAGAAGGAGCTCCTGATGCGCCGCCGCGAGAAGGACAAGCTCGAGCGCACCCTCGGCGGCATCCGTGACATGGCCCGCGTTCCCAGCGCGGTCTGGATCGTGGACACCAAGAAGGAGCACATCGGGATCAGCGAGGCCCGCAAGCTCAACATCCCGGTCGTCGCGATCCTCGACACCAACTGCGACCCCGACGAGGTCGACTACCCGATTCCGGGCAACGACGACGCCATCCGCGCCGTCAGCCTGCTCACCCGGGTGGTCGCCGACGCGGTCGCCGACGGCCTGATGTCCCGCGCCGGTGCGAACCGCGGCGACGACAAGCCGTCCGGTGCCGCCGTCGCCGAGCCGCTGGCCGAGTGGGAGCGCGAGCTGCTCGCCCGTGACGAGGAAGCCGCCCCCGCCGAGGCCGCTGTCGCCGCTGAGGCTCCCGCCGCCGAGGAGGCCCCCGCGGAGGAGGCCGCCCCCGCCGCCGAGGCCGCCGAGGCTCCTGAGGCCGCCGCCCCCGAGGCCGAGGCCGCCGAGGGCACCGAGCAGCAGGCCTGAGACCCGCGCCAGACCGTACGGGCACCATTCGTACGGCAAGCAAGGCTCTTCCGGGTGGGTGCGCCAGTCAGGGCGCACCCACCCGATCCACGACGACTCGACGAGGAAAAGACAATGGCTTCCGTGAACATGGCCGACGTCAAGCGGCTTCGTGAGGCGACCGCCGCCGGCATGATGGACTGCAAGAAGGCGCTTGAGCAGTCCGAGGGTGACTTCGACAAGGCCGTCGACATCCTGCGCGTCAAGGGCGCCAAGGACGTCGGCAAGCGCGAGGCGCGCACCGCCTCCAACGGCCTGATCGCCGTCAAGCACGAGGGCGAGGCGCTCGGCGCCCTGCTCGAGCTCAACTGCGAGACCGACTTCGTCGCGAAGGGTGAGCGCTTCCAGGAGCTGGCCGCCCGGGTCGTCGACCACGTCCTCGCGGCCCGGCCGTCCGACGTGCCGAGCCTGCTCGAGTCCGACCTCGACGGCAAGACCGTCAAGGAGCACCTCGACGAGGCCAACGCCGCGCTCGGCGAGAAGATCGAGGTCCGCCGTTTCGTCGTGCTCGAGGGTGGCTTCGTCGCCTCCTACATGCACAAGACCGACCCGCAGCTTCCCCCGACCGTCGGCGTGCTGGTCCAGCTCGACACCCCGAACCCCGAGGTCGCGAAGGACATCGCCCAGCACACCGCCGCGATGGCCCCGAAGTACCTCAGCCCCAACTCCGTCCCGGCCGACGTGGTCGAGAAGGAGCGCACGGTCTTCGAGCAGATGACCCGCGAGGAGGGCAAGCCGGAGGCCGCGATCGGCAAGATCGTCGATGGCCGCATCAACGGCTGGTACAAGGACTTCACCCTTCTTGAGCAGTCCTTCGTCAAGGACCCCAAGAAGACGATCGCCAAGGTCGCGTCCGAGGCGGGCGTCAAGGTCCTGGGCTTCGCCCGCTACAAGGTCGGTCAGGCATAGGCTTAGCCCCAAAGAGGGATCTGACCAGCTTCGTAAACATCGCCGAGGAGGCCGCCGTCGTGCAGGAGAACCAACAACCCGCTGCGTCGGCGGCTTCGTCGTACAACTGGCCGCTCCGGTGGAAGCGCGTCATGTTGAAGCTGTCCGGCGAGGCGTTCGCGGGCGCCGAGCCGCTGGGCATCGACCCCGTGGTGGTCGCCAAGCTCGCCGACTCGGTCGCCGAGGCCGTGCGTGAGGGAGTCCAGGTCGCGGTCGTCGTGGGCGGCGGCAACATGTTCCGCGGCGCCGCGCTCTCCGAGCGCGGCATGGACCGCGCCCGGGCCGACTACATGGGCATGCTCGGCACCGTCATCAACTGTCTCGCACTCCAGGACTTCCTGGAGAAGCGCGGCATCGAGACGCGCGTGCAGACGTCCATCACGATGCAGCAGGTCGCCGAGCCGTTCCTGCCCCGGCGGGCCATCCGCCATCTGGAGAAGGGCCGCGTGGTCATCTTCGGCGCCGGGCTCGGCTCGCCGTTCTTCTCCACCGACACCTGCGCCGCCCAGCGCGCTCTGGAGATCGGCGCGGAGGCGCTGCTCAAGGGCACCCAGGTCGACGGGGTCTATGACTCAGACCCCCGCAAGAACCCCGATGCCGTACGCTTCGACCAACTTGACTACAGCGAGGTCCTCACGCGGGGCCTCGGGGTCATGGACGCCACGGCGATCAGTCTGTGCATGGACAACGGCCTGCCCATCGTCGTCTTCGACCTGATGGGCGAGGGGAACATTCTGCGGGCGGTCCGCGGTGAAAAGATCGGCACGCTGGTGAGTCCGGCAGGGAAATAGGGAGCCGCTGTGATCGAGGAAACCCTCTTCGAAGCCGAGGAGAAGATGGACAAGGCGGTCGGAGTCGCCAAGGAGGACTTCGCGGCGATCCGCACCGGCAGGGTCAGTCCCTCCATGTTCAACAAGATCAATGTCGACTACTACGGGTCGCCGACACCGGTGCAGCAGCTTGCCTCGTTCCATGTTCCCGAGGCCCGCATGGTCATCCTCCAGCCCTACGACAAGGGCTCGATGACCGCCATCGAGAAGGCGATCCGTGACAGCGACCTCGGGGTGAACCCCGGCAACGACGGCGCGGTGATCCGCGTGGTGTTCCCCGAGCTGTCGGAGGAGCGCCGCAGGGAGTACATCAAGGTCGCGAGGAACAAGGCCGAGAGCAGCAAGGTCTCGGTGCGCAACATCCGCCGCCATGCCAAGGAGACCCTTGACAAGATGATCAAGGATGGCGAAGCCGGTGAGGACGAGGTCCGCCGGGCCGAGAAGGAGCTCGACGACCTCACCCAGAAGCACGTCGCCAAGATCGACGAGCTGCTGAAGCACAAGGAATCCGAGCTGCTCGAAGTCTGAGCGTGGTAGCAGTCGCAGGTCAGGTCGAGGCGCTTCCACTCCGGTGTTAGCCGCGGGTGGGAGCGCCTTCGCCGCGTTCGGGCCCACCGCGCTCCCTCCCCGCCGCCCGGCGGTACTGGCAGAGTGGGCCGCCGAGCGTGGTTGACGGGTACGAGAGTGAGATCACTGTGGAAGGTACGGCGGCGGACGGAACCGGGCCGGGCCGAGGCCATTGGTCTGACGAGCGTCCGCCCGAGGTTCCCGGCGGCCGTCCCGGAGGCGCCGGCGGGGGCCTTCCGCCTGCCGCCGGCCCCCAGGGTTCCGAAGATCCTCCCGACCCCGCGGGCTCACCGGGCGATCTTCCGGGGGCCGCCGCCAGGCCGGGCCGCATCCGTACGGGCCGCAACCTCCCCGCGGCGATCGGCGTGGGCGTCGCCCTCGGCGCCGCCGTCATCGGGTCGCTCTACACCGTCAAGGCCCTGTTCCTCCTGGTGCTCGTGGCGGCGGTCGGCATCGGCATCGTCGAGATGGTCCGCGCGTTCGCCGTCCGTGACATGCACGTGCCGGTGCGGCTGGTGCTGGCGGGCTTCGTCGCCATGGTCGCCGGCGCTTACTGGGGCGGCCCGATCTGGCTGCTGGGCGCCTTCACGCTCACCGTGCTCACTCTGCTCAGCTGGAGGATGTTCCAGGGCCAGGAGGGGTACGTCCGTGACGCCGCCGCGAGCGTCCTGACATCGGTGTATCCCGCGTTGATCGCCGGGTTCGTCCCGCTGATGCTGTCCAAGTCCGACGGGGCCGACCGGGTGGTCATCTTCATCGCCGTCACCGTGTGCAGCGACATCGGCGGTTACTTCGCGGGCATCCTGTTCGGCAGGCACAAGATGTCGGTCATCAGTCCCAAGAAGACCTGGGAGGGGTTCGCCGGGTCGGTGCTGGCCTGCGTCGTCTGCGGCGCGCTGCTCGTGCGGTTCCTGCTGGAGGGCCAGTTCTGGCAGGGCGCCGTGGTGGGCGCGGTGGTGGCCGTGTGCGCCACCCTCGGTGACCTGGTCGAGTCGGTCATCAAGCGCGATCTCGGCATCAAGGACATGGGCAACCTGCTCCCGGGCCACGGCGGTCTGATGGACCGCCTCGACTCCCTGCTGGCCACTCTGGTGCCGGTCTGGCTGCTCCTGGCGGTCTTCGTACCGATGTGAGCCTTATCAGGGGATGCGCCCGGAGAGCGAAAGCGCCTGGTGGCCTTGCTCGGCGGCGATCTGGAGCTCCTGGTCGGTGACGGGCACCAGCCAGAGCCAGCGGACCTCGTCGCCCCCCAAGGCGAAGCCGGACAGGTCGGGTAAGCCCGGCACTGTGTCGAGCATCAGCACCCCGTGGTAGCCCGGGCCCAGCGGGAAGGACGCCGGCTCGCGGTACCACCGGGCGGTGTGGCCGTGCCCCAGCCAGGTGACCGAGTGCCAGGGGTAGCGTGCCAGCCAGAGGAACAGCTGTGCCGCCTCCGTCGCCTCCCCGCGCGTGGCGATCGCGAGCTCTATGCGGGCGTAGGTGTCCGGCCGTTCGATGTACTGCTCCACCGTGGGCATGCGCTGGCAGCTCATGCCGACCGTCGAGAGCATCGTGTAGCCGTTCCGCGGGCGTTCGGTGATGCCCACGGTCGGCAGCCGGTCGCCGCCGATGTCCCAGTACCTCGCGGCCGGGCCGACCCTGGCGTCCAGGTGGCTCATCACGAACTGCTGGAACGACGGCCAGGCGCCGTCGCCGTCCCGCCATTCCCAGTAGGAGCGGGCCTTGGCGATCCTCGGCGCGAGCCCTTCGAGCGCCTCCTGCAGGGACCAGGCGAACGGGGACTCCCCGACGGCGTCTCTGGCGTAGCCGGGCATCCCGCGCTCAAGATCGGACCAGCCGGGAATGACCGCCAGGAGCTCGCCGTTGCGGTACAGGGCGGCTCCGTCGCCCTCCTCGAACCACAGCACCTCCAGCTCGCCGGCCGTGAACGGCGGCGTGCCCTCGGGGGAGCGGGTGTTCGCGACGGGCATCACGGGAGCCTGGCCGGTGCCGACCCGGCCCAGATCGACGGAAGAGGGCGCCTGCACATGGTTGGCCAGCCACACGGCCCCGTGGATCCCGCCTTCGGCATCCCGCAGGTAAGCTACCGAAGACACCCCGTCGTATTCGACGGTCACCGCGCGACTGCCGTAGGGGCTGGTGTCGGTGAGAACGACATCGGTGGTGCCCAACGCTCATCCGCCTTTCCGGTGGACGTCTCCCCGTTCGGCCGAGGATCGCAATAGATCACACGGAATGGCTGTCCAGTGCAGCTTCCGGCAAACCGTTAAGAGAAGGACATGTCCGCCGAGCTAACTTTTGTCGCCCCCCGACGGGCAAAGCCATCGCGTCACCTGGCCGACCTGTCGATGGCGGAGCGCCGTACGGCCGTCGCCGAGCTGGGCGAGAAGCCCTTCCGCGCCGACCAGCTGTCCCGGCACTACTTCGAGCGGCTGACCACCGAGCCCGAGCACATGACCGATCTTCCGGCCGCGTCGCGCGACCAGCTGGTGACACAGCTGATGCCCAGTCTGCTGACCTCGGTCCGCGAGATCACCTGCGACGAAGGCACCACCCGTAAGACCCTGTGGCGGCTCTTCGACGGCGCGCTGGTCGAGTCGGTGCTGATGCGCTACCCCGACCGCGTGACCATGTGCGTGTCCTCCCAGGCCGGCTGCGGTATGAACTGCCCCTTCTGCGCCACCGGACAGGCCGGGCTGACCCGCAACATGTCGACGGCCGAGATCGTCGAGCAGGTCGTGGCGGGCGCCCGCGCGCTGGCCCGTGACGAGGTGCCCGGCGGCCCCGGCCGGGTGAGCAACATCGTCTTCATGGGCATGGGCGAGCCGCTGGCCAACTACAAGGCCGTGATCGGCGCCGTCCGCCGCATCGTCGACCCCGCTCCCGAGGGGCTGGGCATCTCCGCCAGAGGCGTCACGGTCTCCACGGTCGGCCTGGTGCCGGCGATCGAGAAGCTCTCCAACGAAGGTCTGCCGGTGACGCTGGCCGTCTCCCTGCACGCCCCCGACGACGAGCTGCGCGACACGCTGGTGCCCGTCAACACCCGCTGGAAGGTCGGCGAGGTGCTGGACGCGGCCTGGAGCTACTCGGCCAAGACCAAGCGGCGCGTCTCGATCGAGTACGCCCTGATCAAGGACATCAACGACCAGGAGTGGCGGGCCGACCTGCTGGGCCGGCTGATCAAGGGCAAGCTGGTGCACGTCAACCTGATCCCGCTCAACCCGACCCCCGGCTCCAAGTGGACGGCCTCCCGGCCCGAGGACGAGCGTGCCTTCGTCCGCCGCCTGGAGTCCCACGGCGTGGCCGTCACCGTACGCGACACCCGAGGCCGTGAGATCGACGGCGCCTGCGGCCAGCTCGCCGCCGCCCCCGAGGCATAGCCGGCCGGACGCCGCCGCCACGACTTCCGTACCGGCGGTGTTCGCGTTGAGCGACGGTCGCGGATGTGATCGGGAGACGGCCTCAGATGTAACGGAACGCGTTCGCGATCAACGCCAGCAGGGCCAGGGTCCCGGCGCCGATCACGACCATGCGCCGTAATGCCGCCCACGCCGCGGACTTCGCGTCCGGGATCTTCGCCGTCGCCTCCGCGGCGGTCTTCACCGCCTTCCCCCACCCCGCCCACGTGTCCACCGTCCGCTGAAAGCGCCGCCCCACGACGAACAGAACCGTCGCGATGACAACAATGACCAGAACCCGGCCGTCCGAGCTCTCCATGGGCATACTCCTGCCGACGGAACAGGTTTTCGGCTCTCGAACTTATGCCAAGCTCCTGGCGGCAACGGCGGGAAGCCACTTCCTGTGACCCCGGCTTATCCGTGGACGAAGTCCAGATATTGGTGGCATGCCCGAATCAGCCGAAATGTCGGCTGGACGCCGGCGCTCGCGTGGCCGGTCGGCGGCCTGGAACGGGTCGTGGCGCGGGCGGATGGAATGGTAAGACTGATGCCGACCGTGAGACCGATGGGCAGGAGCGCATGCCGGCTGTGCAGGATCAGGAGAAGGCGGCCGGAAAGGCCGTGGACATCTACACCGACGGCGCTTGCAGCGGCAATCCCGGTCCGGGTGGATGGGGCGCGGTGCTGCGTTATGGCCGCTCGGAGAAAGAGATCTATGGCGGCGAGGCCCAGACGACCAACAATCGTATGGAGTTGATGGCCGCCATCATGGCGCTCGAGAGCCTCACGCGGCCGGTCACCGTACGCCTGCACACCGACAGTCAGTACGTCCGCAACGGCATCACCAAATGGGTGCACGGCTGGAAGCGCAACGGCTGGATGACCGCGGGCAAGCAGCCGGTCAAGAACGTGGACCTGTGGCAGCGGCTGGACACGGCCACCGTGGGTCACGACGTGGAGTGGATCTGGGTCAAGGGCCACGCCGGGCACCCCGAGAACGAGCGCGCCGACGCCCTCGCCCGGCGCGGCGCCGAAAGCTTGCGAGGTGAGTAGCCCGTACAGGGGTGACAGGACCGGCTATGGCCGCGTGCGGCGGAGCCGGATGTAGGCGAAGAGGGCGAGGGCGCACCAGAAGACGGTCACGGTCGCGAGGCCCGGAAGTGACCGGCTCAGGAAGGCGTCCTGTCCGGCCGCGCGCATCCAGCTGATGATCGGGACTGTGAGCCAGGTGACGGGCGCGAGGCTGAGCAGCAGGACGGCGACGTAGCCGCCGAGCATCGTCAGCGCCGAGGTCGCCGCGTCCGGCAGGATGGGGCGGCTGGCGAGCGCACCCAGGGCGATGCCGGTGAGCACCGAGAGCACGTGCAGAGCCAGACCGCCGAGCAGCACCGCAGTCCCGGGCAGCGCGCGAAAGCCGATGGCCAGCGGCAGCACGAGGGCGAGGACGGCCAGGCCCGCGCTGACGAGCGCGGAGGCGGCGAGCCCGGCCGCCACTTCGCGGCCGGGCCGCCCCGCCGCAGTGACCGAGATCAGCCGCTGCACGTCGGGCTCGGTGTCGAGCAGCCCTCTGGTCGCCCACGCGAAGACGGGGACGAGCAGCGCCGCCGAGTCGCCGTATGAGGGAAGCTCCTGGCCCAGGGCCACGCGGGAGGAGTACAGGATGATCATGACGGCCAGCAGCCCGACGAACGGCTGGACGACGCGGTGGGACCTCAGGTACGCCGAGATCTTGAACCGTGTGAGCAACGCCGTGGGCCTCATCGCGCCTCTCCTCGGATCCTGGCCTCGTAACCGTCGGCCTGGAGCTTCCGCGCGACCGCCTCGGCGTCACCGGCGTCCACCAGCACCTCGATGATCGATCGTGCCGGGCCGTCACCGGGGGACCCGTCCCGCGCCATGTCCTGTACCTCCGCCGGGGCCACCGCGCGGACCATGCCGTTCTCGACTCTCAGGTGGGTGACGCCGGGGCGCCCCGTGAGGCCGTTCTGGTGGTCGCTGACCACGACGATGCCTCCGGCGGCCGCCACCTCGTCGATGACGCGGGGAAGCTCGGCGCGGGTCTGCTCGTCCAGCCCGGAGAACGGCTCGTCGAGGATCAGCAGGCCCGGTGGGACGAGCAGGGCCTGCGCCAGCCCGACCTTGTGGGCGCTGCCCTTGGACAGGTCGCCGAGCGGCACGTCGAGGAGCGTGGCCATGCCCAGGCGCTCGACCCACGGATCCATGGACGTCGCCGCGACCCCTCGGACGGCGGCCATGTGCGCGAGGTACGCGGTGACCGTGAACGGCTGCTGCACCGGGAAGATCTCGGGCGCGTACCCGACGACCGGGGGACGGCCGGAGACCGAACCTCGGCTCGGACGCGCGGTGCCGGCCAGCAGCCTGAGCAACGTGGACTTGCCCGCGCCATTGCGCCCCGTCACCTCGGCGACCGTGCCCGCGGGCAGGTCGAGGTCCACTTCGTGCAGGACCCAGGGGGCGCGGCGGGCGTAGCGATAGGAGAGGTTCGCGAGCCGCATAGGTTCGGCAGCCTACCGGCCAATCGCTAACTTTCTGGATTTCCCCATGTCATCCCCGCAGAATGGTAAAGAAGAGAAATAAATGCGGGGGTGTGAACCGGGAGGACAAGGCGTGAACCGCTTTCCACGAGTGCTGGGGGTGCGGACCGGATATGACCCCGACCAGGTCGACGCGCTGATCGTGCGCATCGAGGCGACACTGGGGCGAGGGTTGCTGGAGGGCGCCCCGGTCACGGCCGACGAGATCCGCATGGCGCGCTTCGACACGAAGCTGGGCGGCTACAACGAGCTGGCGGTGGACTACGCGCTGGACGCCTTCGTGGTCGCGGTGGAGACCCGGGGCACGCCCTCCCCCGAGTTCCCCCAGGCCGCGCCGGTGATGGAGCGCTCCGGCGACGCGCCCGGGATCTCCGCGGAGCGGTTCAGCGTTGCCGCGGGGCACTCGGCGGAGCCGGTGGACGCCCCGGGGGAGTGGGTGGCGGGCAGGCGGCGGGACGCCTGGAGCGAGCCCGCGAGGGACGGATTCCACCAGGCGCACCAGGACTCCGCGGCGGAGCCGGTGGAGGAGGACGACGAGGCGCCCACCCTGCCGGGGCTCGGTGAGACGCCGAAGTCGCCGGAGGCCCCGAACGGGCAGCAGCCGGTCGCCGAGGCCCTGATGGCGGCCTGGCTGGAGACGCAGGCGGTGCGGGTCGAGCGTGTACTGTTCCGCCCCGGGCGGCTCGGGGCCGGCTACAACGAGGACGAGGTCGACGTGTTCCTCGACCGGATCGTCGCCACCCTGCGCGGGACGACCGACCA
Organism: Sphaerisporangium viridialbum; assembly: GCF_049674955.1. Classification (GTDB taxonomy): domain Bacteria; phylum Actinomycetota; class Actinomycetes; order Streptosporangiales; family Streptosporangiaceae; genus Sphaerisporangium; species Sphaerisporangium viridialbum. The sequence goes on from NZ_CP187232.1 coordinate 2,109,519, forward strand.
CCCGCTCACCGCCGAGCAGGTCAGGAAGGCGACCTTCTCGACGGTGGTCTTCAAGACGGGCTACGCCGTGGCCCAGGTGGACGCCTTCCTCGCGGAGATCGCCGACGTCCTGGACCGCAGAGGCGCCCTGGTCGGAGGGCAGGAGCAGCCCGTCTGACGTGGCGACCGCTCTAGTACGGCGAGAAGCGGAACGGCGCCGTCCATGGCGAGGTGCGGACGCCCGGGCGCCGCGCAGGGCGGCCGGTCAGCGGGTGCCCCACGAGTAGGTCTGCTTGCGCAGCTTGAGGTAGACGAACGTCTCGGTCGCCCGGACGGTCGGGATGGCCCGGATCTTGCCGAGGATCTCCAGGAGGTGGTTGTCGCCCTCGCAGACGACCTCCACCATGATGTCGAGCGACCCCGCGGTCAGGACGACGTAGTCGATCTCGTCGATGGAGGCCAGCTTGTCGGCGACGGTCTCGAGGTCGCCCTCGCACTTGATGCCGATCATCGCCTGCCGGGGGAAGCCCAGGGTGAGCGGGTCGGTGACGGCGACGATCTGCATCACGCCGGCGTCGAGCAGGCGCTGCACGCGCTGGCGCACCGCCGCCTCCGACAGTCCCACGGCTTTACCTATGGCGGCGTACGGCTTGCGCCCGTCCGCCTGCAGCTCCTCGATGATCTGCTTGGAGATCTCGTCCAGAACCACCGGACCCGGCCTGGCGTCGTGGTTGTTGTCCCGTCGGGCCTTCGGCGGCGTCGTCATCTCCGTGCGTCCTCCCTAACACCCTGCCGGCCCCGGCGGGAGCACCCCCTCCGGACCGGCGGACCAGGCACTCCGTCGCCTACCGCAAACTGATTACGGGGCCGTTCCCGCCGTGTTGCCGTCCTGGTGCGACATGTTGTCAGTTCATCGTGCCCTGTCAAGCGATTTCGTAGCAATTTGATATATTCGCGACGAAATCCCTTGTCGTTCCGTCTGACCTCTGTCAGAGTCGCGACAACTCAGCCACCTCACGAGGAGGTCAACGTTGACCACCCGTCTGCAGAACTTCATCAACGGTGAACTCGCGGACGCCAAGAGCGGCCAGTTCTCCGATGTGATCGATCCGAGCACCGGGGAGGTCTATCTCCAGGCGCCGGTCTCCGGCCAGGAGGACGTCGACGCAGCCTACGCCGCGGCGGTCGCCGCGTTCGAGTCGTGGGGGCAGACGACGCCGGGCGAGCGTGCCGGTTACCTGTTGAAGATCGCTGATGCCATCGAAGCACGCGGCGAGGAGCTTGTCGAGGCGGAGTGCCTCAACACGGGCAAGCCCCGCGCGCGCATGGCAGAGGACGAGATCCCGCCCGCGGCCGACCACTTCCGCTTCTTCGCGGGCGCCGCGCGCACGCTGGAGGGGCCGACCTCCGGTGAGTTCCTCGCCGACCACACCTCGGTGATCCGCCACGAGCCGATCGGCGTCGTGGGCCAGGTCACGCCGTGGAACTACCCGATGATGATGGCCGTCTGGAAGATCGCCCCGGCGCTGGCCGCGGGCAACACGGTCGTGCTCAAGCCGTCGGACACCACCCCGGTCTCCACGGTCAAGCTGGCCGAGATCATGGGTGAGATCCTCCCGGCGGGCGTGTTCAACGTCGTCGTCGGCGACCGCGAGACCGGCGCCAGGGTCGTCGGCCACCCGGCCGCGTCGATGGTCGCGATCACCGGCTCGGTGGGCGCGGGCGTGCAGGTCGCGAAGTCCGCGGCCGAGGACCTCAAGCGGGTCCACCTGGAGCTCGGCGGCAAGGCGCCGGTCGTCGTGTTCGACGACGTCAAGGACATCGGCGCCGTCGCCGAGGCGATCGCGGGGGCCGGCCTCTACAACGCCGGGCAGGACTGCACCGCCGCCTGCCGCGTCCTCGTGCACGAGAGCATCCACGAGCCCTTCGTGGCGGCGCTGGCGGCGGCGGCCGCGGCCACCAAGACCGGCGGCCTGGACACCGAGGACGCCTACTACGGCCCGCTCAACAACGAGAACCAGCTCGCCCGCGTCGAGGGCTTCCTCGAAAGGGTGCCCGGCCACGCGAAGGTCGTCACCGGCGGCAAGCGCATCGGCGAGAAGGGCTACCTGTTCGAGCCGACCATCGTGGACGGCCTCCAGCAGGACGACGAGATGATCCAGACCGAGGTGTTCGGCCCGGTCATCACGGTCCAGACCTTCTCCGGCGAGGCCGAGGCCGTCACCAAGGCCAACGACGTCAAGTACGGCCTGTCCGCCTCGGTGTGGACCTCCGACCACGGGCGTGCGATGCGCATGTCCAGGCGGCTCGACTTCGGCGTGGTGTGGGTGAACACCCACATCCCGTTCGTCTCCGAGATGCCGCACGGCGGGTTCAAGCACTCGGGCTACGGAAAGGACCTGTCGGTCTTCGGCCTGCATGACTACACCCGGGTCAAGCACGTCATGCACTACATCGGTGAATGATCATCGCGGCAGCACACATGCACTACAACGGCGCACGGCTGCCGACATAGAAGAGGGATAGCCTGGAATGACCGAAATCCAGGCGGGCAAGGAGGCGGCCTCCGCGGCCGCCTCCGACATCTCCCCGGTGCCCGCCATCGAACTCGACGGAGTCGTCAAGGAATACCAAGCGCATGGTGAGGTCGTGCAGGCGGTCAAGGGCGTCAGCCTGTCGATCGCCGAGGGCGAATTCTTCTCCATGCTGGGCCCGTCAGGCTGCGGCAAGACCACCACCATGCGGATGATCGCCGGGTTCGAGGACCCCTCGCGGGGCACCGTACGGCTGCAAGGGCAGGACGTCACCGACGTACCGCCGAACAAGCGCGACGTGAACATGGTCTTCCAGTCCTACGCGCTCTTCCCGCACATGAACGTCTGGGAGAACGTGGCGTTCGGCCTCCGGCGCAGGCGCGTACCCGACCAGGAGATCAAGCGGCGGGTGGGCGAGATGCTGGAGATCGTCGATCTCGTCGGCCGTGAGAAGCGGCGCCCGCGTGAGATGTCGGGCGGCCAGCAGCAGCGGGTCGCGCTCGCGCGAGCCCTGGTCAACAACCCCCGGGCGCTGCTCCTGGACGAGCCGCTCGGCGCGCTCGACCTCAAGCTCCGCCAGGCGATGCAGATCGAGCTCAAGCGGATCCAGCGCGAGGTCGGCATCACGTTCGTCTACGTCACTCACGACCAGAACGAGGCGCTCACCATGAGCGACCGCATCGCCGTCATGAACGACGGCCTGGTCGAGCAGCTCGCCGGGCCGAGGGAGATCTACGAGCGTCCCGCGACCAAGTTCGTGGCGGGGTTCATCGGCACCTCCAACCTGCTGAGCGGCACGGCCGAGGCGGTCAGCGGCGGCACGGCCACGATCAGGGTCGGCGACCGCGACCGGGTGCTCGTACCGGTGGCGGACGGCACGCGGGAGGGCGGCGCGGTCGAGGTGACCGTGCGGCCGGAGAAGATCCGGATCTCGCACGACGAGCCCGGCGCGGACCTCAGCGCGGTACGCGGCACCGTGGCGGAGGTCGTCTACCTGGGCACCTACAACAGCTACGCCGTGAACCTCGCGGGTGGTGCCGAGTTCACGGTCTTCGAGCAGAACGCCAGGGACAGCAGTATCACGGCGGAGCGCGGTGACTCCGTCTGGCTGTCGTGGCAGCCGCAGCACTCGTACGCGATTGGAAGTTGAAAGTCCCCATGAACGACCCATCGCGTGATCCCGCGTTCCTGCGTGGGCTGACGCAGAGCCGTCACCGCGACGGCTCGCGTCTCACCCGGCGAGAAGCACTGCGAATGGCCGGCGTGTCCGCCGCCGCCCTCGCGCTCACGGCCTGCAGCATTCCCGGCCGGAAGGTCGCCGCGCCCAAGCAGGACGCCGTGGCGAGCTACTGGGCGGACAAGAAGAAGAACGGCTTGGTGCGCTTCGCCAACTGGCCCCTGTACATCGACAAGGAGGGCAAGCGGTATCCCACTCTGGAGGCGTTCACCAAGGACACCGGCATCCAGGTGACCTACCAGGAGGCCATCCAGGACAACTCCACCTGGTTCGGCAAGATCCAGCCGCAGCTCGCCGCCGGGCAGGACATCGGCTTCGACCTGATGGTCATGACCAACGGCCTGCAGCTCGGCAAGGCCATGGATCTCGGTTACCTGGTCCCGCTCGACCACGCCAAGCTGCCGAACTTCGCGGCCAACGCGGGGGCGAGGTTCAAGAACCCGAGCTACGACCCGGGCAACACCTACACCGTTCCGTGGCAGTCGGGCCTGACGGGCATCGCGTACAACCCGAAGTACGTCGACGGCGAGATCACCAGCATCCAGGAGCTCTGGAACCCGAAGTACAAGGGCAAGGTCGGCATGTTCGTCGACACGCAGGAGGTCGCGAACTTCGGGATGTTCGCGCTCGGCATCGACCCGGACAAGTCGGTCCAGGCCGACTGGGAGAAGGCCGGGAAGAAGCTCCAGGAGCAGCGCGATGCCGGACTTGTCCGGAAATACTATGAACAGGATTGGGTCGACGCGCTGGCCCGCGGGGATATCTGGGTGACCATGGCGTGGTCGGGCGACATCTACCAGCAGAACCTCGAAGGCCAGAACCTGAGGTTCGTCGTCCCCCAAGAGGGCGGCAACATCTGGACCGACAACATGTGCATCCCGAAGACCGCCCAGAACCCGGTCGACGCGCTGGCGATAATGGACTACGTCTACCAGCCCAAGGTCGCGGTCGCGCTGGCGGAGTACATCACCTACATCACCCCGGTTCCCTCTACGCAGGACCTCGTGAGGGCGAAGGCGGCCTCCGCCAAGGGCGACGACAAGAAGTCGCTCGAAGTCATGGCCGAGAGCCCGTTGATCTACCCCTCGGAGTCCGACCTGGCCAGGGTCCGGTCGTACAAGAGCCTCACCGACGCCGAGGAAAAGGTCTTCCAAGGCATCTTCCAGCCGATCACCCAGGGCTAGGACCCATGAGACGCAAGATCGCTCCCTACCTGCTCGTCCTTCCGGGCGGACTGTGGCTGGTCATCTTCCTGGTGGTGCCGCTGGTCTTCATGGCCTCGGTCTCCACGATGGAGGGCGACGTCGTCAACGGTTTCCTGCAGACCTTCCACTTCGCCAACTTCAGCAACGCCCTAGTGGAGTACAAGACACAGTTCGTGCGCTCGGTGGCCTACGGGGCCGCCGGGACGATCCTCGCGATCGTGATCGCGTACCCCATGGCGTACTGGATCGCCTTCAAGGGTGGCGCCCGCAAGTCGACGTACTTGCTGCTGGTGTTGCTGCCGTTCTTCGTGTCGTTCGTGCTCCGCACCGTGTCGTGGAAGTTCCTGCTCGCCGACGACGGCATCCTGCTGGAGCCGCTCAAGAACATCGGCCTGCTGCCCCAGGACTTCCATGTGCTGGCGACGACCGCGGCCGTCATCGGCGGCCTGACCTACAACTACCTGCCCTTCATGGTGCTGCCGATCTACGTGGCCCTGGAGCGGGTCGACCCGCGGATCGTGGAGGCGTCGCAGGACCTCTACTCCACGTGGCGCACGTCGTTCACCAAGATCGTGCTCCCGCTTTCCCTCCCGGGCGTGTTCGCCGGCGTCCTGATGACGTTCGTCCCGATGACCTCGGACTACGTCAACGCGTCCATCCTCGGCGGGCCGGCCAACACGATGATCGGCAACGTCATCCAAACGCAGTACCTGGTGAACAACGACTATCCGGTCGGTGCGGCGCTGTCGTTCACGCTGATGGCGGCGATGCTCGTCGGCATCTTCGTCTACGCCAAGGCACTCGGCACCGAGAACGTCCTGGAGGCGGCGGCGCGATGAGCGGTCCAGTCAGCCCAGCGCTCCCTACGCAGGCCATGAACGGCATGCCGGAGCCCTCGATCGGGGTACGGCGCCGCCGGCGCCCCCGGTGGGGCGACCGCCTGCTCTTCGGCTACACGTGGCTCATCCTCCTGTGGTTGTTCGCCCCGATCGCGGTGATGATCGCTTTCGGCTTCAACGACACCAAGAGCAAGTCCAACGTCAGCTGGCAGGGCTTCACCTTCAAGTGGTGGGGGCGGCTCGGGGACTACCCCGACCTCACCACAGCCGTGGTGAACTCCCTGAGTATCGCCCTGGTCGCAACCCTGATCACCACCGTGCTCGGCACGCTGCTCGGCATCGCCCTCGGCCGGTACCGCTTCCGCGGTCAGGGCCCGACCAACCTGGTCATGTTCGCCGCGATCTCCTCGCCCGAGCTGGTCATGGGGGCCTCGCTGCTGTCGCTGTTCGTCGCCCTCGGCGTGCAGACCGGGTACATGACGATCGTGCTCGCGCACGTGCTGTTCTCGGTGTCGTTCGTCGCGGTGACCGTACGGGCGCGCGTGGTGGGCCTGGACGGGTCGATCGAGGAGGCGGCACGCGACCTCGGCGCCTCGACGTGGATCACGTTCTGGCGGGTCACGTTCCCGATGATCCTGCCGGGCGTGGTCTCCGGCGCGCTCCTCGCCTTCGCGCTGTCGATCGACGACTTCGTCATCACCCAGTTCACCAGCGGAGCGACCATCACGTTCCCGCTGTGGATCTACGGAGCCGTCCGCATCGGCGTGCCTCCGCAGGTCAACATCCTCGGCACGCTGATCTTCGCGGTCGGCGTGGCGATCGCCGTGGTCAACACGGTGACCTCCCGGCGCCGGAGCTGACGCGCGGGAGACGACCCCCCGGTACGGGACACCGGTCCCGCCGGGCAGGCAAGATCGACGTGGTTCGTTAGGACGTGGAATCGTGGATCCGCTGAAAGCACTGGCTGACGCGGAGCGTAAGCCGTACTGGTTGGACAGTCCGGACAAACCCGAGCCGTTGCGGCGGCTCTTCGAGGACACGGCCGCCGACCTGGCAGTGGTCGGCGGCGGGTTCTCCGGCCTGTGGACCGCCCTCATGGCCAAGGAACGCGACCCCTCGCTCGACGTCGTCCTGCTCGAAGGCAGGCGCGTCGGCTGGGCCGCCTCGGGGCGCAACGGCGGCTTCTGCGTCGCCAGCCTCACCCACGGGCTGGGCAACGGCCTCGCCCGCTGGCCACAGGAGATCTCCACGCTCGTACGGCTGGGCAGGGAGAACCTCGACGAGATCGAGCGGACCGTCGCCAGGTACGGCATCGACTGCTCCTTCGAGCGGACCGGCGAGCTGCACGTGGCCACCGAGCCGTGGCAGCTCGACGGCCTGGCCGAGGACACCGGCATCGCCCGGGAGCTGGGCATGGACGTCAGGCTCCTCGACGCCGACCAGGTGCGGGCCGAGGTGAGCTCCCCGACCTACGTGGGCGGGCAGTGGGACCGCGACGGCTGCGCGATGGTCGACCCGGCGCGGCTCGCGTGGGGCCTGCGGGAGGCGTGCCTGTCGCTGGGCGTGCGCATCTACGAGCACAGCCCGGTGCGCTCGCTCAAGGACGACGGCGTCGCCATCGAGCTCATGACCCCGCACGGCAGGGTGCGCGCGGCCAAGGTGGCCCTCGGGACGGGCGTGTTCCCCCCGCTGCTCGGACGGCTGAGGAACTTCCTGGTGCCGGTGTACGACTACGCGCTGATGACCGAGCCGCTCACCCCGTCCCAGCTCGAGTCGGTCGGCTGGCACAACCGGCAGGGCATCGGCGACGGCGCGAACCAGTTCCACTACTACCGGCTCACCGGGGAGAACCGCATCCTGTGGGGCGGGTACGACGCCGTGTACTACAACGGCGGCATGGTCAGGCAGGAGTACGAGCAGCGCGACGCGACCTTCGCGACTCTGGCCGGCCACTTCGCCACGACGTTCCCGCAGCTGGCCGATCTGAGGTTCACCCATCGCTGGGGCGGGGTGATCGACACGTGCAGCCGCTTCAGCGCGTTCTTCGGGAAGGCCCACCGGGGACGGCTCGCGTACGCCGTCGGGTACACCGGGCTCGGCGTCGGGGCCACGCGGTTCGGCGCCAACGTGATGCTGGACCTGCTGTCGGGGGAACAGACCGAGCGCACCGAGCTGCGGATGGTGCGCGAGAAGCCCGTGCCGTTCCCGCCCGAGCCGATCAGGTCGGGGGTCATCCAGCTCACCCGGTGGTCGATCGCCCGGGCGGACGCCCACCAGGGCCGCCGCAACCTCTGGCTCCGCACCCTCGACAGGCTCGGGCTGGGCTTCGACTCCTGAGGGCATGGCCTTCGCGACGCGCTGAGCGCTTCCCGGGGGACGCGTCCGGACCATAGGCCGGACGCGTCCCCCGAGGTGCTCAGGCGCTCATCTCGCGCTTGTCGTCACCGTGCCTTCCGTCACCCCGCGTGGCCCAGCGGAGTCACCTTGGCGGTCGCTTGTGAGGTCGCGTTCCCCGTGTCGTAGGCGGTGCCCGACACCGTCACCCGGACCGAGAGGCGCGCCCCCCGGTCCAGCCCCTTGATGTGGTAGGTGTTCGCCGTCGCCCCCCTGATCGGGACGCCGTCGCGCAGCCACTGGTAGGCCACCGTCTCCGGTGAGGGTGCCCATGTCCCGGCTGACGCCTTCAGCCACCGGCCGATCTTGGCGACGCCGGTCACGGCCGGTGCCTCGACGGACGTGAACGTCCCGCGGGCGACCGGTCCTGCGGGTTCGGACCGCGCCGACGCGTCGGCGAAGTAAGGGTCGTCCACGGTGACCTCGACGGTCACGCTCTTGCCCAGGTCGGCCGGACGCGGCCGGTACGTCGTTCCGGTAGCGCCGCCGACGGCCACGCCGTCGACGTACCACTGGTAGCCGAAGCCCGCCACCTGCCGCGACCACGAGCCGCTCGACGCGGTGAGGTCCTCTCCGACCTTGGCGTTCCCGCTGATGGCCGGGAGCGCGGTGTTGGTCACCGCCGGCTTCCGCGGGTCGTGCCGGTCCACCTCGGCCGCGCGGACGAACACCTGGCGGTGCGCGTACCACAGCTGGTAGTACCCGTCCTGGCCGATGACGTCGGTGCGGTCACCGGAAGCCGACCCGTCGAAGCTGACCGCGCGGTAGTAGTCGGTGACCACGGCGTCGTCGCTGACGGCGTAGGTCTGCCCGGCCGGGATCTTGTACTCCAGCGCCGAGAGCGACTGCACGGGGACGCCGGTGCCCGCGTACGCGGACGCCTCGGGGTACGCACGGCCGTATATGTTGGCCGGTGTCGTCGCGGACTTCACCGTGACCGTCTTGGCCGTGGTGCGGACCACGACGGGCGCGCCGGCTGGGTTGTGCAGCCAGGCGAGGGAGCCCGCCCACCACACGCCCAGCCAGTCGCCCTGGACCTGTGCGACGACGAGCTTGTGACCGGAATTGACGCGCGCGCTGATGTCGCTCGCGTAGGTCGTGCCGTCGGCGCCGTTCGGCTTCCACCCCGGGTCCTTGGCGAGCGGCGCGCTCTCGGACGGCGACTGGTAGAGCGGAACGAAGTTCGTCCCCGCCCCCGGGACGCAGTCGGGCGAGCCCGGTGACGCCTGCGTGCACCCCGTGACGGTCTGCGCGTTGTCACGGTAGCCGGTCCGCACCTCCACGACGTCGCCGGCCGCCACATCGGCCGTGGTCCGCTGCGTGCCGCCGATCGGGGCGCCGAGGAGTTCGAAGTAGTGGTCCCAGTCCCAGTACGGCCCCGGGTCCCAGTGCACGCTCTTGGTGTTCCCGAGGAGAGTGCCGGGCACCTGGTCATGTCCGATGATGTGGGCCCGGTCGAGCGGGATGCCGTACTTCTCGGCGAGGTGCTTCACGAGCGCCGCCGAGGTCTGGTACATCGACTCGGTGTACCAGCCGGCGGTCCCGGCGAAGCCCTCGTGCTCGATGCCGATCGCGTGCATGTTCACGTACCAGTTCCCGGCGTGCCACCCCACGTCCTTGGCGTCGAGGTGCTGGGCGATGTGCCCGTCGGAGGAGCGGATCGTGTAGTTCCACGCGAGGTAGGTGGGGTCCTGGACCAGCCTCACGGAGGACGCGTAACCGCCCTCGGTGTCGTGGATGACGATGTACTGGAGCTTCGGCCCGCCCGGTCCGGCCCGGTCGGCGATGTCGTGGTTGCCGTAGTTCCCGGTGTTGTCCGGATCGGCGAGGTTCGCCTTCGCGTACGGCGCCTCGAGCCACTCGCAGCCGAGGTCCGCCGGGCAGTCGGTGCCGTGGGCGGCGGCCGGCTGCTCGCTCGGCACCGTGACCGAGGGGTCGGCGCTCAGCGTCACCCGCTGGCCGTCGCCGGTGACGCGGCTCTCGCCCTTCTTCAGCGTCCGGTACACCTGCTCGACGAAGTTGTTCTTGTCGCCGAAGCGCGCCACCGCGCTCCGCCAGCCGGACAGCCCGCCGCCCCCCTTGTGGTAGGACGCCAGCAGCGCCGCGCCGCCGCAGACGTTGGCGTTCGGGTCCTCCTTGAGGGCGGCCACCGAGAGGCCGGTCAGTCCGGCCGCCGTCTCGATCTGGCTCCGGGTGCCGGTCGTGCGGCCCTTACCGGAACCGTCCCAGGCTTCGGGTGTCTCGGCGCTCAGATCGAACACGCCGTAGCCGCCGCCACCGCTGGGCCGGCCGTGGTGGTCGTCCCAGCGGGACTCCATGTACGACACCGCCTTCAGCAGGGCTTCTGGCACGCCCGTGGCCTTGGACGCTTCGGAGAACGCCGCCTCGCGCGTCGATGTGGAGAGCGTGGCCGCGCAGGACACAGGGGTGTCGGCCGACTGCTGGAGCGTGGCGCCCGCCGCGAGGGCGGCGGGTGCGACGGACAGCAGAAGCGCCGCGGACACACCCGATACGGTCGCGCGCCGTAGTGAAGATATCACCGATGTGACTCCTTCTCGAGTGCCTGAGTGGGGGCTCAGGCCGGAGTAATCACACCTCCGCATCGAGGTCCGGCGCCAGGGCAGGGTGTAAAGAATTTATTAAGATCCGGGCGAGCGTGAAAGAAAGTTACATGGCGCGAGAGTCTGTCCGCAGACGGTGATGTGCCCGCCCCGGGCGTTCGCGCATGCGGGGGAAATCACAAACCGAAGAGTTCCATCGTGACGTGCATTTAGGTGGTTTGTGGGCAGAAGCCCATCAAACACCCCTGCTTGATGGGCGTATGAAGGATGGTGGAATGACGGGTCTCGCGGAGTCGGTCGCCGTTGGCGTTGAGGAGGAGTTCCACGTAGTGGACCTCGAGACTCGCCACCTCGTTCCACGCGCCGGTCATCTCCTTGAGCGGCTGCCTGGCGAGCGTTTCACGCAGGAGCTGCAGCGTTCGGTGGTCGAGTCGAACAGCCGCCCGTACGTGCGGCTGGAGGATCTCGGGCACGACCTGACCGCCCTGCGCCGCACGGTGATCGAGGCGGCGGACGGCCTCGGGCTCGGGATCGTGGCGGCGGGCGCGGTGCCCCTGGTGGACCCGGCGGCCTTGAAGATCTCACCGGACGCCCGGTACGAGCAGATGCTTGAGGACTATCAGTTACTCACCCGTGAGCAGCTGATCTGCGGCGCGCAGGTGCACGTGGACGTCGCCAACCGCGACCTCGCCGTCGAGGTGGCCCACCGCGTGTCCCCCTGGCTGCCGCCACTGCTGGCGCTCAGCGCGAGCTCGCCTTACTGGCTCGGGGCCGACAGCGGATACGCCAGCTACCGCACCCTGGTGTGGAACCGCTGGCCCACCACGGGCCCGGTGCGCCACTTCGCGTCCGCCGCCGAGTACGACCAGATGGTCGCGGACCTCGTGCGCTCCGGCGTGATCATGGACCCGGGCATGATCTACTTCGACGTGCGCCCCTCCGCGCACGTCTCCACGGTCGAGTTGCGCATGTGCGACGCCTGCCCGGGCGTGGGCAAGGTCGTCCTGCTGGCCGGCATCTTCCGCGCCGTGGTCCTGCGCGAGCTGCACGCCATCGAGAACGACGGGCCGAGGTCGCCGATCCGCATGGAGATCGTCCGGGCGGCGACCTGGCGCTCGGCGCGCTCCGGGCTCGAAGGCACGCTCGTGGACCCGGTCGAGGGCACGGCCATGCCGGCCGCCGAGGTGATCAGGCGCATGCTGGACGGGCTGCGCCCCCAGCTTGAGGCCACCGGCGACTGGGACCTGGTGACGACGCTCGCCGAGGACACCCTGGGCAGGGGCAGCTCGGCCGCCCGCCAGCGGCGGGTGCTGGAGCGCGGCGGGACGCTGTCGGACGTCGTCGACCTCCTGGTGGCCGAGACCCGCTCGGACGGCTGGCAGACCGAGTTCGGCGGCCCCAACCCCGGCCTGGAGACCACCCTGCTCAAGGGCTACGACGCGGTGCAGGACGAGGCCGTGATCGAGGGCACCGTCCGCGAGCCGTACCAGCCGGTGCTCAAGATGCTCGACCGGCTCGGCCCGGTGGAACTGCGCGAGCGGGAGACCGCGCGCAACCGCTACATGCGCGAGTCCGGCATGACCTTCCAGGTCAAGGGCGCCGAAGGCCTGGAGGGCGAGGCCGCGGACCAGGAGGCGACCGACCTGTCCCGCAAGATGCCCGTCGACCTCGTGCCGAGGCTCGTCGCCGCCGACGACTGGGCGAAGATCCGCGAGGGGATGCCCCAGCGGGTCCGCGCGCTCGAGGCCTTCCTGCGCGACGTGTACGGCAGGCGTGAGGTGATCAAGGACCGGGTGCTTCCCGCGTGGGCCGTGGACGAGTCGCCCGGCTACCGGCCCGCGGGCTGGCGGGTGCACGCCGAGTCCATCAGGTGCTCGGTCGCCGGGCTCGACGTGGCCCGCGACGGCGCCGGGCGGTGGGTCGTGCTGGAGGACAACCTGCGGGTGCCCTCCGGCATCGGCTACGCGGTGGGCAACCGGCGGATGGCGGCCCACGTGCTTCCCGAGCTCGACCGCTCGGCGGTCCTCGACCCCGAGGGCACCGCGTCGCTGCTGCGCGAGGCGCTGCTCGCGGCCTCGCCCATGAGCGACCCCGCGATCGGGGTGATCACCTCGGGGCCGGAGGACCCGGCGTACTACGAGCACCGCACGCTCGCCGAGCAGATGGACGCGGTCCTCGCCGAGCCCGCCGGCCTGGAGGTCAGGGACGGAGTGGTGTACGCCTCGGGGCGGCGCGTGGACGTGCTGTACCGCAGGATCGAGGAGGACGCCCTGCTGGCGAGCCCGATCGGGGCCGCGCTCCTCGACGCGATCGAGCGGGGGACGCTCACGCTCGCCAACGCGCCCGGCAACGGCGTCGCCGACGACAAGAGCCTGTACCGTTACGTGCCGCGGCTCATCGACTACTACCTGGGAGAACGTCCCCTGCTTGCCAACGTCACGACCTATCTCTGCCGCGACCCCGAAGACCGTGAGCACGTGCTCGACCGGCTGGAGGAGCTGGTGGTCAAACCGGTCGACGGCTTCGGCGGACAGGGGGTGATGATCGGCCAGGACGCCTCGGCGGGCGAGCTGAAGGCGATCCGGGATGAGATCCTCGCCGCTCCGGAGCGCTGGGTGGCGCAGGAGACGGTGGCCCTGTCCACGCACCCGACCTTCGACGGCGAGCGCCTGCGCCCGCACGTGATCGACCTGCGCGCGTTCGTGTTCACGGGCAGGGAGCCGGTCGTCCCGCAGGCGGCGCTGACCCGCGTGGCCCCGCCCGACAGCATGATCGTCAACTCCTCGCAGGGCGGCGGGGCGAAGGACACCTGGCTGCTGAGGGAGGTCGTCTGATGTGCGGCCTCAGCGGTGAGATCCGTTTCGACGGCCGCGCGGCCGACGTGGGGGCCGTCGAGCGCATGACGGCGGCCATGGCCGCGCGCGGGCCCGACGGCACGGGCCTGTGGGCGCTCGGCCCCGTGGCGCTCGGCCACCGGCGGTTGAAGATCATCGACCTGTCCGACCGCGGAGCGCAGCCCATGGTCGACGCCGAGGCCGGGCTGGCCGGGGTGTTCAACGGCTGCCTGTACAACTACCGCGAACTGCGCGAGGTGCTGCTGGGGGAGGGCCACCGGTTCTTCTCCACCTCCGACACCGAGGTGCTGCTGAAGGCCTACCGCCACTGGGGCGCGCGGTGCGTGGACCACTTCAAGGGCATGTTCGCGTTCGCCGTCGCCGAGCGGGACACCGGGCGCCTGGTGCTGGGCCGTGACCGGCTCGGCATCAAGCCGCTGTACATCACCAGGGACGCCGCGCGGCTGCGGTTCGCCTCCACCCTGCCCGCGCTGCTCGCCGGCGGCGGGGTGCGCACCGACATCGACCGCGTGGCACTCCACCACTACATGACCTTCCACTCCGTGGTGCCCTCGCCCCGCACGATCCTGACCGGTGTGGAGAAGCTGCCGCCCGCCACCGTGCGCACCATCGAGCCCGACGGCACGGCGCACGACGACCACTACTGGAACCCCGCCTTCGAGCGTCCCCGGGAGCCGGGGGTGCTCCAGCCCGGCGCGGTACAGCTCGACGTGCTCCAGACCGGCAGGGGCGAGATGGGCGCCGGCGAGTGGCGGGAGGCCGTGCTGGAGGCGCTCAGGGTGGCCGTGCGCCGCCGCACGGTGGCGGACGTGCCGGTGGGCGTGCTGCTGTCGGGCGGACTGGACTCCAGCCTGATCGTCGCCCTGCTGGCCGAGGAGGGGCAGCGGGACATCGCGACGTTCAGCGTCGGCTTCCAGGCGGCGGGCGGGGAGTCGGGGGACGAGTTCGCCTACTCCGACCTGGTCGCCCGGCGCTTCGGCACCGACCACCACCGCATCCTCGTCGACGACCGGCGGCTGCTGCCCTCCCTGGGCGACGCCGTCGCGGCGATGAGCGAGCCCATGGTCAGCCATGACTGCGTCGCCTTCCACCTGCTGTCGGAGGAGGTGTCGCGGCACGTCAAGGTCGTGCAGTCCGGCCAGGGCGCCGACGAGGTCTTCGCCGGCTACGACTGGTACCCGCCCCTGGAGAACGTCCCGCGCGGCGACGCGGCCGACGTGTACGCGAAGGTCTTCTTCGACCGCGCCCACGAGGGCCTGGCCGAGGTGCTCGGCCCGGACTACCTGCTCGGTGCGGACGTCAGCGGCGCCTTCGCCCGCGAGCACCTCGCCATGCCCGGCGCCGACACCGCGCTCGACGCCGTGCTGCGCCTGGACACCAACGTCATGCTCGTCGACGACCCGGTCAAGCGGGTCGACAACATGACGATGGCCTTCGGGCTGGAGGCGCGCACGCCGTTCCTCGACCACGACCTGGTCGAGCTGGCCGCCATGTGCCCTCCCGAGCTCAAGCTGGCCGCGGGCGGCAAGGGCGTGCTCAAAGCCGCGGCCAGGGGGATCGTCCCCGACGAGGTCATCGACCGCCCGAAGGGATACTTCCCCGTGCCGGCGATCCGCCACATCCACGGGCCGTTCCTCGCGATGGTGCGCGACGCGCTCACCGGCCCCGCCGCCCGTTCGCGAGGCCTGTTCCGTCCCGCGATGGTGGACCGGCTGCTCGCCGCGCCCGATGACCACAGAACCACCCTGGGAGCCAACGTGTTGTGGCAACTTGGACTCCTTGAGTTGTGGCTTCAAGCACAAGGAGTCTGACCGTCGACGTCTCGTGGATCTGCCGTTTCCCCGCCCTGTCGCCGGACAACCGGGCCGTCGCGTTCGTCAGCGACCGCGACGGCTCGCCACGCGCCTGGGTCCAGCCCCTGCCCGAGCATGTGGCCGGGGGGCATGAGGCGTCGCTGACGGGCCGTTACTCCGTGCCCCCTGCGCGCGTGCCGGAGGCACGGGTGATCGACACCGGCCCCGAGCCGGTCGGCAACGTGCTCTGGTCGCCCGACGGCGAGTGGCTGGCCGTCCTGGTCTCGCCGGGCGGGGGAGAGCACACCCAGGTGTGGGCCGTACGGCCCGACGGCACCGACCGCCGCCTGCTCGCCGGGCCGACGGACACCCCGGCCCAGGGCTCCGCCGTTTTCGTGCGGTGGACCGGGCAGGGGTCCACGCTTCTCGTCGCCGAGCTGGCCGCCTCCGGCTCCACGGAGGCCGTGCTCATTGACGCGAGCCTCGGCCACCGCGACACCATCGCGGTCGGCCCGCTGATGTGGCCGAGCGCGGTGAGCCGCGACCACAGCCGGGTGCTGCTGCGCCACGGGCCCCGCGGCATGCGCGAGATGTCGGTCGCCGACCTGCCCTTCGGGAAGGAACGCCCGCTCCTGCCGCCCACCACCGACCTCGGCATGCTGTCCCCCGACGGCGAGGTGGCCTACATCCGCTCCAACGCCGGCCGCGACCGCATGGCGCTGATCGCGATGCCGATGGGCGGGGCTCCCCAGGTGATCGCCGAGCGCCCCGACGCCGAGCTCGACCGGTTCTCCGTCAGCGTGGACGGCACGGTGGCCCTGCTGGTCTGGAACGTCGCGGGCCGCTCCGAGCTGGAGGTGGCCGACCTGGTGGAGGGCGGCACCCGGCCGCTCCCGCCGCCCCCGGCCGACGTGATCAGCTCCGCGCGGCTGTCCCTGGACGGTGCGCTGGCCGTCCTGGCGGGGGAAGGCCCCGCCACGCCCTCGCACGTCCTGCTGTGCGACCTCGCGACCGGCGCCTACCGCCGGGTGGCCGGTGACGACCCCCTCCCCGACCCCGTCGAGGCCGAGCTGGTCCGGTTCCACGCCAGGGACGGCCTGGAGCTGAGCGGCTGGCTGTACCGCGCCGGGCCGTCCCGCACGCCGTGCGTGATCTACCTGCACGGCGGCCCCGAGAGCCAGCAGCGGCCGACGTTCAACCCGCTCTTCCAGCGGCTGCTGGCGGCCGGCATCAGTGTGTTCGCGCCGAACGTACGGGGCTCCTCGGGCTTCGGGCGCGCGTTCCTCGACGCCGACAACCACGCCCTGCGCTTCCACGCCATCGACGACGTGGCCGACTGCGTCGAATACCTCGTGCGCACGGAGGTCGCCGACGCCGGCAGGGTGGCCTGCATGGGCCGCTCGTACGGGGGCTACCTCACGCTCGCGGCCCTGGTGACCTACCCCGAGCTGTTCCGCGCCGGGGTGGACGTGTGCGGCATGGCCGACTTCGCGACCTTCTACGCCCGCACCGAGCCGTGGATCGCCGCCGCGGCCGTCTCCGAGTACGGCGACCCCGTGGCCGACCGCGATCTGCTGCGGGCCCTGTCGCCCATCCACTCCTTCGACAGGCTGGCCGCGCCGCTGCTCGTCGTCCACGGCGCGCAGGACACCAACGTGCCGGTGTACGAGGCCGAGCAGGTCGTCGCCGAGGCCACCGCGCGCGGCATCCCGTGCCGCTACCTGCTCTTCCACGACGAGGGCCACGAGACCGTGCGGACGGCCAACAAGATCGCCTTCGCGGAGGCCGTCGTCGGGTGGCTCGGGCGGTGGTTCGAGGAACAGCCGGGCCGTTCCCGCGGTTGACTTCCGGCATGGCTGACCGACTGGTTGATCAAGTGGAGTTCACCGCCGACGGCATCACGCTCGCCGGCGACCTCAGGGTGCCGGAGGGTGAGGGCCCCCATCCGGCGCTGGTGTTCACCGGCCCGCTCACCGGGGTGAAGGAGCAGGTCGCGGGCCTGTACGCGGCTCGCCTCGCCGAGGCGGGGTACGTCACGCTGGCGTTCGACCACCGCAACTTCGGGCGGTCGGGCGGCACGCCGCGCCACCACGAGGACCCGCAGGGCAAGCTCGGCGACCTGCGGGCCGCCGTGTCCTACCTGCGCGGCCTTCCCGAGGTGGACGGCGAGCGCGTGGGCGCCGTCGGCGTCTGCCTGGGCGCCGGTTACGCACTGCGGTTCGCGGCCTTCGACCCGAGGGTGAAGGCCTTCGTGGGCATCGCCGGCGCGTACAACAATCCGTACGCCATGCGGTCCGGCATGACCGAGGAGGGCTACCAGGAGGCGCTGGCCTCCTTCACCGAGGTGTTCGAGCGGCAGGACCGCGGCGGCGACGCGGAGTACTTCCCGGCGGTGGCGGTCTTCGGCGAGGCGGCGATGCAGGGGGAGGAGCCGTTCGCCTACTACGGCACCGAGCGCTCGGCCTCCCCGTCGTGGAAGAACACGATCACCCGCACGTCCATCCGCGAGCTGATCACCGTGGACAACATGATGGGCGCCGACTTCCTGTCGCCCAAGCCCGGCCTGATCGTGCACGGCGTCGTGGACGGCTTCTGCTCCCCGGAGGGCGCCGAGGAGGCCTACAAGCGCATGGACGAGCCGAAGAAGCTCGTCTGGCTCGACGCCAGGCTCCACATCGACCTCTACGACACCGAGCCCTACGTCACCCAGGCCGTCGAGGCGACCGCCGCCTTCCTCGCCGAGCACCTCTGACCGGCCGCGCGGGCCTATCCTGGCGCAGGTGTCCACGCGTGAGCTCGTCGTCCTCGGTACCGCCAGCCAGACGCCCACCCGGCACCGCAATCACAACGGGTACCTGCTGCGGTGGGACGGCGCCGGGCTGCTGTTCGACCCCGGCGAGGGCACCCAGAGGCAGATGACCATGGCCGGGGTGGCGGCGGCCGACGTGAACCACATCCTGATCAGCCACTTCCACGGCGACCACTGCCTCGGAGTGCCCGGCGTGATCCAGCGGATCTCGCTGGACCGCGTGCCCCACCCGGTCTACGCCCACTTCCCGGCCTCCGGCGCCGAGTACTTCGCCCGGCTGAGGCACGCCAGCTCCTACCACGAGACGGGCACGGTGATCGCCCAGCCGGTGCGCGAGCCTGGAGTGATCGCCGAGGGCGGCTTCGGCCGGATCGAGGCCCACCCGCTCGACCATCCGGTGCAGGCCTACGGCTACCGGCTGGTCGAGCCGGACGGGCGGCGCATGCGCCCGGACCTGCTCGCCGCCCACGGCCTCACCGGCCCGCGCGTCGGGGAGTTGCGGCGCGAGGGGAGCGTCCGCGTGGGCGGGCGCACGGTCTCGGTCGAGGAGGTCAGCGAGCCGCGCCTGGGCCAGCGGTTCGCCTTCGTCATGGACACCCGGCTGTGCGATGGGATCTTCACCCTCGCGGCCGGCGCCGACCTGCTGGTCATCGAGTCGACGTTCCTGGACGAGGACGCCCGCCTGGCCCACGACTTCGGGCACCTGACCGCGGGGGAGGCCGGGCGGGTGGCCCGCGAGTGCGGTGTGCGCCGGCTGGTGCTGACGCACTTCTCCCAGCGCTACACCAGTCCCGCGGACTTCGGCGCCCAGGCCCGCCGGCACTTCGACGGAGAGATCGTGGTCGCCGAGGACCTGCTGCGCGTCCCCGTGCCGCCCCGCCGCCGCCCCGTCGACGCCCTGCCGCCCCGGCGCTGACGTTCCCACGGACGAGGCGCCCCTCATGACAAAGGCCCTGGTCACAGTGAACGCTGTGACCAGGGCCTTTCTTTGTAGCGGGGGCAGGATTTGAACCTGCGACCTCTGGGTTATGAGCCCAGCGAGCTACCGAGCTGCTCCACCCCGCGTCGGTGTTTCACAACCATACCGCCGATCGCGGAGGACGCAAACCGGATCACTCCAAGGCCGCCGTACGGTCGCGTCCGTACCCGGCGGGGGCGGCCGGTGGCCGTGCGGTCAGGGCCTCGCCGTGAGGACGTCCACCGCCAGGCGGCGCACCACCGACTCGTCGACCTCCACGCCGAGGCCGGGCCCGTTGGGGACGTGCGCGACCCCGCCCGTGACCTTGACGGTCGCGCCGGTGGCGTAGGCGGAGTCGATGAACTGCCTGCCGTTGAGGTCCACCGGCCCGGTGATGCCGTACGCGGAGAAGAGGTGCAGGGACGCGGCGAGGCCGATGTCCCCGTCGGTGAGGCCGGACCCCATGAGCCTGACCCCTGAGTCCTCCGCGAGCTGGCAGAGCCGCCGTGAGAGCGTGAGACCGCCGCTGCGCTGGACCTTGGCGATCGCCACGTCGACCGCGCCGAGCTTCACGAAGGTGGCCAGGTCGGTCGGGTGCCGCAGGCTCTCGTCGAGCGCGACGGGCAGGGGCGAGGAGTCGCGCATGCGCCGCAGTCCCGCGACGTCGTTGGCGGGCAGCGGCTGCTCGAAGGCGGTGACCCCGAGGTCGAGCAGCCGCCCGGCCAGGCGGAGGGCGGTGTCGCACGTGTAGGCCTGGTTGGCGTCCACCCACAGGGGCGCCTCCGGGGCCGCGTCGCGGACGGCCGCCACGATGGCGAGGTCGGTCTCCTCGGCGTGCAGCCCGATCTTGACCTTGAACGCGCGGTAGCCCGCCTCCCGGCCCTCGGCCACGCAGTCGGCGACCTCCTCCGCGGTCTGCCCGGACACGATCCAGGCGAGCTGGACCTCCTCGGCGCGGCGCTGCCCCCACAGCACGCCGACGGGCACCCCGGCGGCCCTGCCCAGCAGATCGTTGAGGGCGATGTCGACGGCGGACTTGGCGAGGGGCGCGCCGATGGAGAAACCCCGGTTGATCGCCCGGTCGAACGCCGTGGTGACGCCATCGAGATCGAAGGCCGGGCGGCCGAGGATGGCGGGCGCCAGGTACCTGTCGATGGTCGTGACGATGGACTCGGCCGTCTCGTACGTCCAGGCGGGGATCGGCGTGGCCTCGCCCCAGCCGTGGACGCCGCCCGCGCTGACCTTCACCAGGACGCGGATGCTCGGACGTCCCGCGACGGCGACCGAGCCGCCGGAGACGCCGAAGGAGCGCAGGGTCGGAAGGGCGACGGCGAAGGTCTCGACCTGGTCGATGGACAGGGTGGCCAGGGTCACTCGAAGATCCTTTCAACGTTCTCGTGAAGGCCGGCGGGGAGTGCCGGGGTGTGCGTCTCGTGAAGCGGCACGGCCCGTACGCCCCGCACGAGGCTGGGGGCGGGCGGCGCGGTGCTCTCGCGCAGGATGACCTCGCCGGAGACCCGCTCGATGCGGCTGCGCGGCCTGGCGGGCCGGAGCGCCATGGCCATGACGCGCTTGCCGAGCTCTTCCAGCGGGAGGCGGACCGTGGTGAGGGGCGGCGTCAGGTCGGCGATGATCGGGATGTCGTCGAAGCCCGCCAGGGACACGTCCGCGGGCACGGCGAGCCCGTGCCCGCGCAGGGCGGTGAGCGCGCCGACCGCCATCACATCGGTCAGCGCGAAGACGCAGGTGGCCCGGAGCCCCCTGCGGAGCAGCTCGGTGGCGGCCTCGAACCCGCCGTCCCTGGTGAAGGCGCCCTCCACGACCTGGCCGGGGTCCAGGGTGATGCCGGCCTTGGCGAGCGCGTCCTGGAAGCCGCCCAGGCGATCGACCACGGTGGTGAGGCTGGGAGGCCCGGTCAGCACGGCGAAGTCGCGGTGGCCGAGCGCCAGCAGCGCCTCGGCGAGCGCGGCGCCGCCCGCGCGGTTCTCGGGGAGGACCGTGTCGACGCGGAGGTCCTGGTGGCGGCTGACCGCCGCGACCCGGCCGCCCGCGGTGGTGTAGGGGGCGATCTCACGCCGCATGGCCTGCCGCCAGGCGCGGTCCTCGAAGCCGGAGCCGATGAGCAGGATCGCCCGGACCCGCTGGCCGCGCATCATGGAGACGTAGGCGACCTCGCGATCGGGGTCGCGGAACGTGCTGCCCAGGATGACGTTCAGGCCCTCGTCGGCGGCGGCGCGCATGACGCCCCTGGCGACGCCGGCGAAGTAGGGGTCGCCGATGTCGTGGCAGATCACGCCCACGGTCTGGCTGGACGCCCGGGCGAGGGCCTGCGCGTGTGCGTTCGGCGTGTACGCCAGCTCCGCGGCGGCGGCGAGGACGCGCTCACGAAGGTCCGGCCGGACCTTGGTGGCGCCGTTGAGCACGCGGGAGGCCGTGGCGGGTGAGACCTGCGCGGCCCGGGCCACGTCGTCGAGGGTCACCTGCGGCTGTTCGGACACGTTGTTCACCAACCCCCTTGACCGTGATGTGAGACGGAATTTATGGTACGCCGAGAAAGCGCTTTCCGATAGCGCTTTCCGATCATCGAGAAAGCGCTTGCACGGCCACCGCTCCAGCGGCGGCCGCGCGAGGAGAAGGAGGCGGATCATCGTGAGCCTCGTCGGTCGCGGGCCGGACCGGGTGCTGCGGGCCGTGGAACGATCGTGGCGGCCAGTGGCACTCCTGGTGGCCTGCTTCGCGGCCTGGTGGGTGGTCACCGCGGCCGGCTTCGTCCAGGCCTACCTGGTGCCGTCGCCCGGCATGACGCTGCGGCTGCTCGCCGACAAGTGGCCGTACATGTGGCAGCACACCTGGGTGACCACGTACGAGACCGTGCTGGGCTTCGTGATCGCGGTGATCGTCGGCGTGCTCGCGGCCGTGGTGATGGTCTACTCGCCCTCGGTGGAGAAGACGCTCTATCCGATCCTCCTGTTCGCCCAGGTCATCCCCAAGATCGCGATCGCGCCGCTGTTCGTGGTCTGGCTGGGCTTCGGGCTCGCGCCCAAGGTCGTGGTCGCCGTGCTGATCGCGTTCTTCCCCGTCGTGATCTCGATGGTGACCGGCCTGAAGTCGGTCGATCCGGAGATGCTGCAGCTCGCCGCGACGATGAACGCGAGCCCGCTGAAGACCTTCATGAAGATCCGTTTCCCCACGGCGCTTCCGCACCTGTTCTCGGGGCTGAAGGTCGCCGTCACCCTGGCGGTCACCGGTGCCGTCGTCGGGGAGTTCGTCGGCGCCAACGAGGGTCTCGGATTCGTGATCCTCCAGGCCAACGGCAACCTCGACACCCCCATGCTCTTCGCCGGGCTCCTGCTGATGTCACTGATCGGGGTCGTCCTGTTCACCCTGGTGGAGATCGCCGAACGCCTCATGCTGCCCTGGCACGCCAGCAGGCGGGGCGAAGCCGTCACCACCACTCTTTGAAGATCCTCGAAGAAGGAAGACCATGAGATTCCGTACTCTCGCCGCCGCACTCCTGCCGCTGATCGCGCTCACCGCGGGCTGTGGGGGCGGCTCCTCCGGCGAGGCCGCCGCGAGCCCCGGCGGTCCCGAGCCGGTGACGCTCACGCTCAACTGGTACCCGTACGGTGAGCACGCGCCGTTCTATCTCGGGCTGAAGCAGGGCGTCTTCAGCAAGCACGGCATCGACCTGAAGATCCAGGCGGGCCAGGGGTCGGTGAAGACCATCCAGGCCACCGGTGCGGGCCAGACGGACTTCGGCTGGGCCGACACCCCTGCGCTGCTGGCGGCCGTGGGCCAGGGCGTCCCGGTGAAGAGCCTCGGGGTCTACCTGCAGACCACGCCCGCGTCCGTGCAGTTCTTCACGGCGAAGAACATCACCAAGCCCGCCGACCTCAAGGGCCTGAAGATCGCCTCCACGGCCGGTGACGCGCTCTCCAAGACCTTCCCCGCCTTCCTGAAGCAGAACGGCATGAGCGACGGCGATGTCGTGCTGCAGAACACCGACCCGGCCGGCAAGATCGCCGCGGTGATGTCCGGGCAGGCCGACGCCCTGCTCGGCTACGCCTCCGACCAGGGCCCGACGATGCAGAGCAAGTCCGGCAAGCCGGTGTCCTACCTGCGCTTCTCCGAGCTCGGCCTGAACTTCTTCAGCAACGGCCTCCTGAGCTCCAGCAAGCTGCCGCAGGACAAGCCCGACCTGGTCAAGCGCATGGTCGCCGCCACCAGCGAGGCCTGGGCCGCGGCCGAGACCCAGCCCGACGCGGCGGTCGACGCCATGCAGGGCGCCTCCGAGCAGCTGCCGGACAAGACCGTCCTGCTCGACCAGCTCAAGACCACGCTCACGCTCCTGCACACCGACGCCACCAAGGGCATGGCACCCGGGGTCAACACCGAGGCCGACTGGAAGACGACGATCGACACGTTCGTCAGGACCGGCGTGATCCCCAAGGCCGAGGCCCCGGCCACCTACTGGGACCAGAGCGTCGCCCCGAAGGGATGAGCCCGATGACCGGCAACCCGCGGACGGGGCGTCCGCCGGCGGACGCAGGAGAGGAGGCGACCGTGACCGACAGCGTGACAGGCACTGTGAAAGCAGGGACGGCCCTTGGGGCCGGCGCGCGCGGCACGGCGGCGGTGGTGGAGATCCGCGACGTCGCGGTGCGGTTCCGGGCCAAGAAGCGAGAGGTGACCGCGCTCAGGGACGTCTCGCTCGACGTCGCCGCGGGCGAGTTCGTCTCCATCGTCGGCCCGTCGGGCTGCGGCAAGTCCACCCTGCTGAAGCTGGTCTCCGGGCTGCTCAAGCCCTCGGCCGGGTCCGTGCGCCTGCAGGGTGACCCGGTGAACGGGCCGAGGAGCGACATCGGCTACGTCTTCCAGCGGGCCGCCCTGCTCGAGTGGCGGTCGGCGCGGCGCAACATCCTGCTCCAGGCGGAGATGCGCGGCATGCCGTCCGGCGAGGCCCGGCGCAGGGCGGACGAGCTCATCGAGCTCACCGGCCTGAACGGCTTCGAGGACGCGCTGCCGCACGAGCTGTCCGGAGGCATGCAGCAGCGGGTGGCGCTGTGCCGCGCCCTGCTGCACAGGCCGCCCGTCCTGCTGATGGACGAGCCGTTCGGCGCGCTCGACGCGCTCACCCGCGAGCAGATGAACGTCGAGCTGCACCGCATCTGGCGGGAGACCGGCACGACGGTGCTCCTCGTCACCCACTCGATCGCCGAGTCCGTCTACCTCGCCAACCGCGTCGTGGTGATGAGCGCCCGGCCGGGCACCATCGCCGAGCTCATCGAGGTGGACCTTCCGGCCGAGCGCGACTACGCCGCGACGATGGCGCTGCCGCCGTTCGCCTCGGCGACCACGCGCATCAGGGAGCTGCTCGGCGCCGGCTCCTCCGCCGACTAGCCGACGGGTGTCCGCCGCTCACGGGTCTCTCCGGTGAGCGGCCCACGATATGGAAAGCGCTTTCCCAGTCTGGTGAGAAGAGGGAAGTATGACGGGAAACCTGATCCGGCTTGCCATGGCGGCGGCGCTCGCGGTCCTCGTGCCGCTCGCCCCGGCCGGTCCGGCTTCGGCCGCCGCCGGGGCCCCCGGTGGCACTGCCGGCGCGGCCGAGAAGAGCCCTGACAAGGACAAGGGCCGGGAGTACTACACGGGCGACTTCAAGACCAGCCTCAACCTCTACAGCTTCAACCTGAACCTTCAGGCCTGGCTGAAGAACCGCAAGGGCGCGCCCCCGATGGACACGATGCAGGCCATCAGGTTCGCCAAGGAGGCCGGCTTCGACGCGGTGGACGTCACCGCGTACTACATCCCCGGATTCGACTTCTACACGATGCCCACGAAGCCGCGTGAAGAGATCATGCGGTACGCCAGGGACATCAGGGCGCTGACCGAGGAGCTCGGGATCCCGATCAGCGGCACCGGGGCCTCGAACGACTTCGCCGACCCCAGTGACGAGCGCCGCGCCCTGGACATGGAGCGGCTCAAGTTCTGGATCGACGCGGCCGCCGAGATGGGCGCGCCGGTCATGCGGGTGTTCTCCGGCGTCGTCCCCGCCGACATCGACCAGCTGGGCTGGGAGACCGTCGCCAGGACCAGGATCGTCCCGGCCATCCGGGAGCTCGCCGCGTACGGGGCGGCGCGGGGGGTCAAGATCGGGCTGCAGAACCACGGCGACATGACAGCCACCGCCGACCAGACGATCCAGATCCTTCGCTGGGTGGACGACCCCAATGTCGGGATCGTCGACGACACCGGTTACTTCCGGCCTTTCCGCAGCGAGACGGGTCAGGACTACAACTGGTACGCGGACATCGCCAAGGTGCTGCCGTACACCAGCAACTTCCAGCTCAAGAAGAAGCCGGCCGGGGCGGAGACCGAGGGTCTCATGGACCTGGACCGCGTGTTCACCGACATCAGGCTGAGCGGCTACCGCGGCTACATCCCGATGGAGCTGCTCTGGGTGAAGGGCGAGCCCGGATACCCGAGAGACCTGCCCGAGCCTCCCTACGACCAGATCGAGCGGTTCCTCGCCCTGGTGAAGTCGGCCATGGACCGGACGAAGGCCTCGCCCTTCGAGGCGATCGGCCGGTCGGTCGACCGTCTCGCGAAGGCGGGTGAGGTCGCGAAGCCGGCGAGCGCGCAGTTGACCAATGCCGTTCGCCAGGCGGAGCATCACTTCGCGAAGGGCCATACCGGCCAGTCCATGAAGCAGATGCACGACTTCCTGGACAAGGTCCACAAGGCAGCATCAAAGCGCGATATATCCGACAACGCTAGATCGACCCTGGAGCCTCAGATGGACGCCCTGCTCCAGTCCTTCACCGATGTCTTCCCCGAGGTCTGATCTCTGACCCTCGGCGGGCGTCCACCGCGTCTCGCACCCCGGCAGAGCGGGAAATCCACGTCCGCCCGGTGGGACAGGCAGCACCGGCCCACCGGCGGCGCACGATGCCAGATAGAAAACGCTTTCCAGCAAAGGAGGCCCTGGGTGACCACTCGGACCCTAGGCGTTGTGATGAACGGTGTCACCGGCCGCATGGGCTACCGCCAGCACCTGGTTCGGTCGGTCCTGGCCATCAACGAGCAGGGCGGCCTCGACCTCGGCGGCGGCGAGCGGGTGCTGCTGGAGCCGGTCCTGGTCGGCCGCAGCGAGTACAAGCTTCGCGAGCTCTGCGAGCGGCACAACCTCAAGAACTGGACGACCGACCTCGCGGGCGCGCTGCGCGACCCGGACAACGCGCTGTACTTCGACGCGCAGGTCACCCCGGCGCGCGTGGGCGCGATCACGCAGGCCATCGAGGCCGGCAAGCACGTCTACACCGAGAAGCCGCTGGCGGAGACGCTGGAGGAGGCCGTCGCCCTCGCGCGCCTCGCCGAGAGCGCCGGCGTCAGGAACGGCGTCGTGCAGGACAAGCTCTTCCTGCCGGGCCTGCTCAAGCTCAAGCGCCTGCTCGACGGCGGCTTCTTCGGCCGCGTCCTTTCGGTGCGCGGCGAGTTCGGCTACTGGGTGTTCGAAGGCGACTGGCAGCCCGCCCAGCGGCCGTCGTGGAACTACCGTGCCGAGGACGGCGGCGGCATCGCGCTCGACATGTTCTGCCACTGGTCGTACGTGCTGGAGAACCTCTTCGGCCGGGTCGAGGCGGTCACCGCGCGCGCGGTCACCCACATCCCTGAGCGCGTGGACGAGGCCGGGCGGGCCTACGAGGCGACGGCCGACGACGCCGCGTACGGCATCTTCGAGCTGGCCGGCGGCGCGATCGCCCAGATCAACTCCTCCTGGTGCGTCCGGGTCAACCGCGACGAGCTGGTGGAGTTCCAGGTGGACGGCACGCACGGCAGCGCGGTCGCGGGACTGCGCGGCTGCCGGATCCAGCACCGCGGGACCACCCCCATGCCCGTCTGGAACCCCGACCTCCCCGTCACCCACTCCTTCAGGGACGACTGGCAGGAGGTCCCCGACAACCAGGACTTCGACAACGGGTTCAAGACCCAGTGGGAGATGTTCATCCGGGCCGTGGTCGAGGGCACGCCGTTCCCGCACGACTTCCTCGCCGGGGCGCGGGGCGTGCAGCTCGCCGAGTCGGGGCTCCGGTCGTCCGCCGAGGGCCGCCGCGTCGAGCTCCCGGAGATCACTCTGTGACCGTTCTATGACCGCCCTGTCCACCGCCGAGGCGCACACCTCGGCCCGCGAGCATTCGGGAACCCCTCTGTGATCGTCCTGCCCTCCGCCGGGGGAAGCCTCTCGGCCCACGAACCGCGCGAGCCCGTCGACTGGCCCAGGCCGTCGGGGCCGCCCCGTTCCCGCGTCGCGTACGCGGCCGCCCACGTTGTCGCCGACCCGCTCGGCGACAACACGCCGGGCGCGCCCGCCGAGGTCGACTGGGAGGCCACGCTCAGGTTCCGGCGGCACCTGTGGTCGTACGGCTTCCGCGTGGCCGACGCCATGGACACCGCCCAGCGCAACATGGGCCTCGACTGGGCCGCGACGCGCGAGCTGATCAGGCGTACGGCCAAGGAGGCCGCGGGCTTCGGCGACCCGGCCGAGCTGGTGGCCTGCGGAGCGGGCACCGACCACGCGCCGGACGCCCGTACGCGGGACGACGTGCTGCGCGCGTACGCCGAGCAGATCGACCTCGTGCAGACGGCCGGGGCCGGGGTGATCCTCATGGCCAGCCGGCAGCTCGCCGCGCTGGCCCGTACGCCGGAGGACTACCACGCGGTCTACGGCAGGCTCCTCGCCGAGGTGGACCGGCCGGTGATCCTGCACTGGCTGGGCGAGATGTTCGACCCGTCGCTGGCGGGCTACTGGGGCTCGCGCGACGTCACGGCCGCCACCGAGTCGCTGCTCGCGCTGATCCGCGACAACGCCGGCCGGATCGACGGGGTCAAGGTCTCGCTCCTGGACGCCGACCACGAGGTACGGCTGCGCGCGGCACTTCCGCCGGGCGTCAGGCTCTACACCGGGGACGACTTCAACTACACACCGCTCATCGAGTCGGGCAGTGACGCGCTGCTCGGCATCTTCGACGCCATCGCTCCCGCCGCCTCCGCCGCGCTCCAGGCCCTGGACGCGGAGGACACCGGGCGCTACAGGGAGCTGCTGGAGCCCACCGTGCCGCTGTCTCGGAAGATCTTCGAGGCCCCGACCTACAACTACAAGACCGGCATCGTGTTCCTGGCGTGGCTCGCCGGGCACCAGGACGCGTTCGCCATGGTCGCCGGGGCGCAGTCGGCCCGTTCCATCGTCCACCTCGCCGAGGTGTACCGCCTGGCCGACCGGGCCGGCCTGTTCCCCGATCCCGATCTGGCGGAGTCGCGCATGCGCGCCCTGCTCGCCACGGCGGGGGTGGCCGCGTGAGCGGGACGGGCCACGAGGGCAGCCGTCCGGCCGTCGATGTGCCGAGCGGCCGTCCCGCCTCGATCGAGACGCCCGCGCCAGGTGATCCACGCCTCAGCAGGCTCTCCCTGAACCAGTGGACGACCCGCCGGTTCGGGGTGGCGGAGGCCGTGGACGGGTGCGCCAGGTTCGGGATCCCCGCGATCGGGCTGTGGCGCCAGCAGGTCGCCGAGCAGGGTCTCGCGGCGAGCGCCAAGCTCGTCCGGGACGCGGGCCTGCGCGTGTCGTCGCTCTGCAGGGGCGGCTTCCTGACCGCCGGCGACCCGGCCGGCGCCGCCTCGGCGCGCGACGACAACCGCCGGGCGATCGACGAGGCCGCCACGCTGGACGCGGACTGCCTGGTCCTGGTCGTCGGCGGCCTGCCCGGCGACTCGCGCGACCTGGCCGGTGCACGGGCGCGCGTCGGGGAGGCGCTGGACGAGCTCGTCCCGTACGCCCTGGAGTCCGGGGTACGGCTCGCGCTGGAACCCCTACACCCGATGTACTGCGCCGACCGGGCCGTGCTCTCCACGCTCGGCCAGGCCGTGGACCTCGCGTCCCGCTGGCCGGTCGAGGCGGTCGGGGTGGTGGTCGACACCTTCCACGTGTGGTGGGACCCCGAGGTGCTGGACCGGATCGCGCGGGCGGGGGAGCGCATCGCGAGCTTCCAGGTGTGCGACTTCCTCGTGCCGCTTCCGGCGGACGTGCTGCTCGGGCGGGGCATGATGGGCGACGGCGTGATCGACTTTCGGCCGCTGCGGTCCGCCGTCGACGCCGCGGGGTACACCGGGCCGATCGAGGTGGAGATCTTCAACGCCGACGTGTGGGCCGCCGACGGCCACGACGTGATCGCCACCCTGATCCGGCGCTACGTCACCGAGGTCCTCTGAGACTCACCCCTGAGCGGCGTCAGCCGAGCTTCTTGATCAGCAACTCGAACCGCAGGTCGTCGCGGGTCGGAATGCCGAAGCTCTCGTCGCCGTACGGGAACGGGGCAACCTCGCCGGTCCGGGTGTAGCCGCGGCGCACGTACCAGGCGAGGAGCTCCTCGCGGACTGAGATCACCGTCATGTGCATCTCGCCTACGCTCCACTCGTCGCGAGCGACGCGCTCGGCCTCGGCCAGGATCGCCTTCCCGAGGCCAGCACCCTGCAGCGTAGGACGTACCGCGAACATTCCGAAGTACGCGTGCCCGTCCCGCTTCTGTATCTGGCAGCAGGCCACGAGCTCCTCGCCCGCTTCCACGGCCACCATCCGGCTGTCGGCCCCGTCGATCGCGGCGGCGACGCCATCGGCGTCGGTCCGCTGCCCGTGCAGCAGATCCGCCTCAGTGGTCCAGCCGGCTCGGCTCGGCTCCCCACGGTACGCCGACTCGATCAACGCCACCAGCTCGGGGATGTCCGCGGTGGTGGCGATGCGAAATGCCGGCTGCCTGACGCCGGTGGTGCTGTCCATGCGGATGATCCTTCTCGACGGTGACGAGATCGCGTGGCTGTCGCAGCTTATAGGGGCGTTTCCACCTGCCGAACCCCTGTGCTTTGCGCATCGCGGCGGGTACGGAGATCTGCACCGGGCGCCTCGCGTGGTCACTCCGGGAGGCAGCCCGTCTTACCGGATATATCGATATTCGGTGGGCGGTTGCGCATCGCCACCGTGAAGACGATGCCGAGGGACTGCTTCTCCAGCACGCTGATGTTCACCCCGAACTGCGCGTGCGGGCCCTCGGCCTCCTGGTAGCCCATGGTGTGGAACTCCGTGGCCAGAGTGGAGGCCAGCGCCGCCGAGGCCTGCGCCGGGTCGGCTCCCGGCGGCAGGTCGCCCGTCATCGTGAAGACGCTCCGCCTGGTGCCCGCGCCACAGCCGGAACGGTCGTCGGTGAGGGCGGTGGCCTTGTGGTCGAGCTGGATGCGGCTCAGCACCGCGGCGTCCTCGCGCAGGATGCCGGTCGTCTCCTCGATCGTCAGCCCGCCCCCGCACGCGGTGCCCAGCACCAGAACGAGGGCACCTACCCCGACACGTCGCATCCCCGCCACTCTACCGATCATCCGGCCGCGCGTGGGGGGTGCTCACCCGCCCTCGCGGCAGCGGTGCCGTACGTCCGCCGAGAGTTCGAGCCCCGAGCTGGCGGGGAACAGCGACTGGGCTCCGCGGCGGTCCAGGGAGCCCTCCAGCATCCACGAGAACTGCCCGGGGAAGTGCTCGGTGAAGATCGGGTGGTCTCCGGGGATGCCCCAGCCTTCGACCCCCTGCCCGGCGAGCTGGATGATCCGGACGGGTACGGGCGTGCGGATGGCCAGGAGCCCGCGCTGGAGCGACAGCCGCTCGTCCCGCGCCCAGCGCGTGCGGGTCAGGCCGCGGCAGTCGACGGCGAGGAAGCGCGCCATGTCGTCGCCGGGCATGAGCGGCCATTCGGTGCGGAGGAACTCGAAGGCGACCAGCAGGTCACCGAGGTCGGCCGTTCCCGTGCTCAGGTCGGGCATCCTTTGCAGCATGTCGAGGTCCATGGCCATCTGCTCGGCCGGGTATCCCTGCGGCAGCCGCAGTCCCAGCTCGCCCGGAGGGGCGTCGCACAGCGTCTGGAACCGCCGGAATATCGCCCGGTAGGCCTGCCAGCCTCCCGGGCCGGCGGTCGGCGCGGGGCCGGGGAACTCCACGTCTCCGAGCAGATACTCGGCGACGAAGCGGTTCGTCAGGTCCGCGCCTGCCAGCATGGTGTTGATCACGCGCAGGGCCGCGCTCGCCCGCAGCATCGCCGCCTCCCAGGCCGGCGTCGGGCTGGGCGTCCACACCTGGCACGGCGGCGGGGACTCGGGCAGCACCACCGGGGCGGCCCCGGAGCCCCTGGTCTCGCGGTCCCATGTGGAGTAGGCCGCGTCGAGGGCGCCGAGGTCGGCCAGGTCGACGTCAAGCACCCATCGCCCGGGCAGGAAGTCGGCCCTCTCGACGAGATGGCGCGTCAGCTCGGCCTCCCGCAGGCACCACGGCGACTCCTCGTAGCCGGGGGAGCGCAGCCGCACGATCGCGGGGGTCGCGCCGTACAGTGCCCAGGCCATCCCGGTGTTGGTCTCCCAGGAGGGGACGTACCCCGCGTCGATCGCGCACCGGCTCGACGACCAGAGCGCAAGGCGGCGCAGCGCCCGCTTGGCGTCGCTCGACCGGTGGCTGATCCCGACGGCGCGGCGCGGCCAGGCGGGTCGTACCGCGTTGAAGGCGAAGCAGGCGAGATCCTTCGGCCGCACGTGTTCCCAGCTCTCGCGGGCGGCGTCCTCCAGCCAGGCCATCGCCTTCAAGGTGAGGAGCCACCGCCGCGCGACCGCGGGAGCGATCATCCGTAGCTCCGGGTCGTCCGAGCGCGCCGTCTGGAGCAGACCCTCGACCACGGGACGGCTGCGCATCAGGCGTGCCGCCAGCCGCAGCGCCTCCGCCGTCTCCCCGAAGCCGGCGTCGGCGCTCAGCCACGCCCAGTACCCGCGCCAGGCCTCCCCCTGTCCCGCTCTGACGTCGGCCGCGTCGAGGAAGGACAGCCGCCCGTCAGGCGAGATCTCCAGGTTGTAGAGCAGGTCGAGAGGGCGTTCCGCGAACTCGTTCGCCGCCGCCCACGGAGCGGGGAGCTTGATCTGGCGCGGTATCGCGAGCCGGGCGGCGGCGTCCTCGGTGAGGGCGCCCTGCCCGCTCTCCGGGGTGAGCATGACATCGCGCAGCAGCGGCCCCACGGCGCAGCTCAGCCAGGTGCGGACCTGCCCCCGCACGACGTCTCCGCGGCCCGCCGGCTCGGTTTCCCGCCGGAGGAAGCGGGTGACGGTGGCGTCCTGTTCGCCCGCATCCGCGGGAAGGTCCGGCCACCGCGACACGTGCCGGGTGGACCACGCGATGGACGGCACGGCCTTCACCAGCCGGGTCACGTCGTGTTCCGGCCACGCGCCGATCTCGTCCGGGGGATTCCAGCAGGGGGCGATCCCGCCTGTTCCGGTGCCCCGCACGCCTCTGGCGAGCCACGGATCGGACACCGAGTCCGGGGAGGCGGGGAGATGCCGGTGCCGCGACCGCCGCATCCCGTCGCGGGCCTCCGCCCACCGGTCGAGGATCGGCGCCGAGCCGCCGCCGAGGGCGCCGGCCAGCCACGCGAGCGAGACGGCCGATTCGTTTCGCTCCTGACCACCCGCCCGGGAACGGCCCGTCGTCGTCTTCTGTGCCGTCATGATCGGTGCTTGCCTCCACACCGCAGCGGGACCAGTCGGCCAGTATATGAGCTTGCCTCAAAATAATCTCCACGCTCGCGCTCACCCGCCCCACGGCCACGCGACTCCCGGCGTACGATGACCACGGCCACACTAGAACTTCATTCGGTTTAGATGGGTAGGACATGCGCATCGGGCTTTATCTCAACGAACCCTCCGGGCCGGACGCGATCACCAAGCTGGGCGAGCGCATCGCCAGGGCCGCCGACGACGGCTTCGCCTCGGCCTGGGCCTCCAACATCTTCGGGCTCGACGCGCTGACCGCGCTGGCGGTCGCCGGGAGCCGGGTGCCGGGCATCGAGCTCGGTACGGCCGTGGTGCCGACGTACCCGCGTCACCCGGCCGTCCTCGCCCAGCAGGCGCTCACCGCGAGCACGGCCCTCGGCGGGCGGCTCGCGCTCGGCATCGGCCTGTCCCACCAGATCGTCATCGAGAACATGTACGGATACAGCTTCGACCGGCCGGCGCGGCACATGCGGGAGTACCTCTCTGTGCTGCTTCCCCTGCTGCGGGGGGAGCAGGCCGACTTCGACGGCGAGACCCTCAAGGCGCACATGGGCCTGAGCACCCCGGGAGCGGGCGGCGTCCCGGTGCTGATGGCCGCGCTGGCGCCCCGGATGCTCCGCCTGGCGGGCGAGCTGGCCGACGGCACCGTGCTCTGGATGACCGGGCCGAAGACCGTCGCCGACCACGTCGTCCCCGCGATCACCGAGGCCGCGCGGTCGGCGGGGCGCCCCGACCCCCGCATCGTGTGCGCGCTTCCGGTGGCCGTGACCGCCGACAAGGACGCCGCGAGGGCCCACGCCGACGAGGTGCTCGCCATCTACGGCCAGCTCCCGTCCTACCGCGCGATGCTGGACCGCGAGGGCGCGGCAGGCCCGTCCGGCGTCGCGATCGTGGGCGACGAGGACGAGGTGGCCGGTCAGATCGAGGCCCTCGCCAAGATCGGAGTGACCGACTTCGCCGCCGCGACGTTCGCCTCCGGCGACGACGCGGTGCGCACCCGGAAGTTCCTCAAGACCCTGGTCGCCTAGAAGCCTCCCGAGCCACCGTGACCGGCGGGGAAGATCGCCGGTGATGGTGGCTTTGGGATGAAATGCTAAAATTGGGACACGTTGACGAGGAGGGGACCGGGCGCTTGAGGAGACGATCGGTCGCGATCGCCGTTCCCAGAGCGGTTCCCGTTCTCGTGCTGGCGGCCCTCGCGCTGCTGCTCGCCGCCGTCGCCGCCTACGGCCTCCGCGGCGCCCTGCCGGCGGGGGTCCACGACCGTTCGCCCGATATCACGGCCGCCGACGGCCCGTTTCTTGTCAAAGTGCTGCCGAGTACGGCTCACCGGATCGCCTCGCCGCAGATCGGCTGGGCGGACGCGCCGCCTCCGGCCGCCTTCACCCCTGAGGTGGCGGCGCTCGGGCTCGCGGCGGGCGACCGAGGCACCCGCGTGCCGGTGCCCGCGACGCACCGGCCGTCCCGTCCCCGCGCTCCTCCGGCCGAGGGTCCCTGACGCGTCGCCGTCACGCGCTCCCCGCCGACAGGGGAGCCGCGGCGATGCCGCGTGCGGGCCGCGAGCCGTCCACGCGACGGCGCGGCCTTTCATCCGCGCGTACGGCCTGAACCGCCGCGACCGCCACGCCCTACCGGGACCGCGAACTCGAAACCCTGACGACGACGACCTGCCGGAGGTTTCCGATGACCCACGAACACGTCCCCGCCCTGTCCGTCTTCACCCGCGAGGGGAGACACCATGGCACTGGCTGACGAGCTCGTCGCCCTCGGCGGCTCCTTTCTGGCCGCGGGGGTCGTCGCACGGCTCGGAGCCAAGATCGGGCTGCCGACCATCCCGCTCTTCATGCTGGCGGGCATCATCTTCGGCCCGCACACCCCCGGGCTCGCCCTGGTCGACAACCCGGCCGACCTCAAGGTCATCGCGGCCCTCGGGCTGATCTTCCTGCTGTTCTACCTCGGACTGGAGTTCTCACTCGAAGACATCGTCCAAGGCGGCGGGCGCCTCCTCGTGGCCGGGGGGATCTACCTGCTCCTGAACGTCGGAGGCGGCCTGGCCTTCGGGTTCGCGGTGGGCTGGGGCGGCAGGGAGGCGCTGGTCCTCGCCGGGGTCATCGGCATCTCGTCGTCGGCCATCGTCACCAAGCTGCTGGTCGACCTGAAGCGCCTGGGCAACCCCGAGAGCCGACTGATCCTCGGCATCATCGTCGTGGAGGACGTCTTCCTCGCGCTCTACCTCGCCCTGCTCCAGCCGGTGCTGGGCGGCGCGCACGACTTCGGGGAAGCGGCGGTGGCGTTCGGCAAGGCGTTCGGGTTCCTGATCGTGCTGACCGCCGTGGCCCGGTGGGGCAGCCGCATGGTCGGCAAGCTGGTGGAGACCAAGGACGACGAGCTGCTCGTGGTGATGTTCACCGGCCTCGCCGTGCTGACGGCGGGGCTCGCCGAGGAGCTCGGCGTGTCCGACGCCATCGGCGCCTTCATGATCGGTCTCATCCTCGCGACCACGAAGGCGGCGGGGCGCATCCGCGCGCTGGTCCACCCGCTGCGCGACGCGTTCGCGGCGCTGTTCTTCTTCTCGTTCGGCCTGTCGATCGCCCCCGGCGACTTCGGGCCCGTCCTGATCCCCATCGTCATCGCCGTGGCCGTGACGTTCGTGCTGAACATCGCCGCCGGGGCGATCGCGGCCCGCCTGCACTCGTACGGCAGGCAGGCGGCGGTGAACATCGGGCTGACCGTGCTGTCGCGGGGGGAGTTCGCGCTGATCCTCGCCACGCTCGCGCTCGCCGCGGGGCTGGACGGCAGGCTGGCGCCCTTCATCGCCGGCTACGTGTTCATCCTGGCGATCCTCGGCCCGCTGCTCGCGGGACGCTCGGGCGCGCTGCTCCGCCTGCTCCCCGCCTCGCTGTTCCCCTCACGGGACGACGAGGTCACGGCGAGCGATGTTCCCGGGACGGTTCATCGAGGATGACGGCCCCCACCGTGCCGTCCACCGTGATCGTCTGACCGGTGGTGATCCGCGAGGTGGCGTGGGCGACGCCGACCACGGACGGGATGCCGTACTCGCGGGCCACCACCGCGCCGTGGGAGTTCGCGCCGCCCATCTCCATGACCAGGCCGCCGGCCGTGAGGAACAGCGGCGTCCAGCCGGGGTCGGTGGACGGCGCGACCAGGATCTCTCCGGGCTCCAGATGTGCTCCCACCGGGTCGAGCACGACCCGCGCCGTCCCGGTGACGGTGCCCGGAGAGGCGGGCGTGCCGGTCAGGGCGCCCTCGGCCGGGGGCGCCGCCCCGACGGCCTCGGGCTCGGTGCCGTCGGACAGCAGCACCCTGGGCACGTGCCCGCGCCGCAGCTCCCGGGCGTAGGCCGCGCGCCGGCGCTCGACGAGGGCGCGCATGTCGCTCCCGCCGAGCGCTTCCCGGGCCTCGGCGAGGCTCAGCATGAAGATGTCCTCGGCGGCGTCCAGCACCTTTCGCGCCACGAGTTCGTCCCCCACCGCGGAAAGCTGTTCCCGCATCTCGGCCAGGGTGAGGATCAGGTAGTACTTGGGCATCTCGCGGTAGCCCGCCAGCTCCCGGGCGCGGCGGAGGGCGAAGCGGACGATCGGGCCGCGCCGCCCCCCGGCCCGGCGGGCCAGCTCGCCCGCCATCGCCTCCGCCTCGCGAGCCCCCCGCGCGAACTGCGCGTCCGGCGCCCGCGCCGGATCGTCCGGCCGGAGGTAGTTGGCGAGCACCCCGAGCACGTGGGACGGGTCGTCCGACCACCGGGGCATGCCGAGATCGATCTCGGCCACCGCCCGGTGGCCGTACCGGGCGAGGAAGCCGGTGAGCTCCCGCTGGAGCACGGGCGGGAGCGGGCCTTCGGGCGGGGTCGTGCCGCTCAGCGCCCGGGCGGAGGCCTCGTCGGCGCGGACGCGGGTGGCGGCGTCCCACAGGGCCAGGTCCATCTCCGTGGTGACGTTGTGGGGCAGCCCGCGGAGCACGGTCTGCAGCTCGCCCGGCCTCGTACGGCCGCGCAGGAGGCGGGCGGCGAGTCCGAGCATCAGGAAGCCGGCGATCGGCCCAGGGACGATGTGGGGCAGCATGGGGAAGGTACGCGAGCCCAGGACGCGCTCGACGTGGTCCAGTCGTTGCTCGGCGGTCGCCCCCGAGGGCGGCTTCGGCCGCGCGCGGAACTGGTCGCCGACCTGGGCGACACGCCGGTGCCAGGTGCCGGGCCGTACGAGCGCCCGCACGATCCACACCGGTATGCGGTATCTCGTGGCGATGCGCAGCACCCGGCGGACGGCGGGCAGGGGTGAGCGCCGGGTCACACTCAGCCGGGGATCGCCGAACAGCCCCCGGAGCACGACCGCCGACCGGGCCTCCATGATGTCGAGCACCTTCGGGAAGACGGCCCGGCCGACACGGCTGCGCAGGAGGCCGGTCACGTCCGCGAAGAGCCGCATGCCCGGCTCGGCCACGGGGGCGCCGCCGCCGGGTGGCACGCCGTAGAGCGTGGTGATGGAGGAGGCCAGCATCCGGAAGGCGGAGGAGCCCATCGGGGTGATCGGCCGGTGCAGGCCCTGGGCCAGGCTGAGGCAGATGTACACCCGGAAGCCTTCCTGGCCCTCGGGCAGGGGATACAGGGTGGTGATCGGCCGCGCCTGGGTCAGCCAGAGCGTTCCGGAGGGGTCGATCGCCCACTCGGTGTCCTGCGGGGAGCCGTAATGGGTCTCGACCCGCGCGCCGAGCCGGGCCAGCGCGACGATCTGCCGATCGCTGAGGCACGCCTCCGGTGCGGCCTCCGCCGGTGGCTCACCCCGCCTGACCTGCTCCGTGCCGCCGCCGGGAATCGGGCGGACGGCCGTCAGCTTGTCGCCGACGCGCCGCTCGGTGATCTCCATGGACGGGCTCACCACGAAGTGGTCGGGGTTGACGGCTCCGGAGACCACGGCCTCGCCCAGCCCGGGCGCGGCGTCGATCACGATCTCGCGGCGGCGGCCGGTGACGGGGTTGGCCGTGAACATCACCCCGGCCACCTCGGCCGGCACCATCCGCTGGATGACCACGGCCAGGTGGACGGCGCCGTGGTCCACGCCGTTGGCGGCCCGGTAGGCGACGGCGCGGTCGGTCCACAGCGAGGCCCAGCACCGGCGGACGGCGTCGAGCACCGCGCCGGGCCCCACCACGTTGAGGAAGGTGTCCTGCTGGCCCGCGAAGCTGGCGTCCGGGAGGTCCTCGGCGGTGGCGGACGACCGTACGGCCACGGCCCCCTCGGCGTTCTGCCGTACGGCTCGCGCGATGTCGGCGGGCACGGGGGCGGCGAGCACGAGAGCGCGGGCGCGACCGGCCAGCTCGGCGAGGGCGGCGGTGTCACCGGGGGACGTGCGCGCGAGGGCGCCGAGCACGTCGTCGAGGCCGGCGTCCTCGGTGACGCGGCGGTACGCCTCCGTCGTCAGGCAGACCCCTGGGGGAACCGGGAGCCCGGCCCGCGTGAGCACGCCCAGGTTGGCCGCCTTGCCGCCGACCAGGGGAAGCATCTCAGCCGTGATGTCCTGAAATTTCAGGATGAGGGGGTCGCCGACGGGGTCGAGGCCGGTGCGGCGGTCACTCGGGGATTGGAGCATGATGCCCTCCCGCGGCGTGGCGCCGAGGGCTGGCAGCACTCGGCGCGGCTTCCGCATTCGATGTGAACACCACCATAACTCATCACCTGATGAAATCAACGGATGATGAATGACATTGCGTCACCGCTCGCCGTGGGGCGTCCTAGCTCATGGTGTTGCCGCCGTTGACGGCCAGGCGCTGGCCGGTGATGAACCGGGCGCCCGGGGACGCCAGGAACGCGACGGCCTCGGCGACGTCGGCGGGCACCCCCATGTGGCGGAGCGGCAGCGCGTCGCGGTAGTCGCTCACGTCGGAGCCCTCATGGCGCTCCACAGGGATCCAGCCGGGCTCGACCGTGTTGACCGTGATGCCGAGCGGCCCCAGCTCGCGAGCCCAGGAGCGGGTGAGGCCGTGCATGGCCGCCTTGGCCGACACATAGTGCCCGAAGTCGGCGTTGCCCAGGTCGGCGACCTCGCTGCCGATGTTGATGACGCGGCCCCCTCCGGCGGCCCGCAGGTCGGGCAGGACGGCGTGCAGGAGCAGCAGCGGCGCCTTCACGAAGAACCGGAGCTGGTCGAGGTGGTCGTCCCAGGTCTGCTTCTCGATCGGCATCATCGGCTGGGGCCCGGTCGCGTTGTTCACCACGACCCCGATCGGGCCGACGCTCTCGCGGATCTCTTCGACGCCCCGCCGCACCGACTCCTCGTCGGTCACGTCGAACCGCGAGACGTGGGCCGCCGCGCCGATGCGCTCGGCCACGGCGGTCGCCCCGGCGGTGTCGTTGGCGTAGTTGACGACGACCTTCCACCCGTCGGCCGCCAGCCGCTCGGCGATGACCGCGCCGAGTCCCCGCGAAGCCCCGGTCACCAGTGCGCACCCCATATACCTGTCCTCTCCACGCCGGAAACGCCCCCCATCCTCGCGCGCGCGGGGCGGGGGTCGGCGTGGGGGCCCTAGGCGGCGGTGATGGC
Source organism: Sphaerisporangium viridialbum (assembly GCF_049674955.1). GTDB lineage: Bacteria > Actinomycetota > Actinomycetes > Streptosporangiales > Streptosporangiaceae > Sphaerisporangium > Sphaerisporangium viridialbum. Next base: position 2,148,857 of record NZ_CP187232.1, read on the forward strand.
CAGGGCGGGGGCCGGGGTGTCGGCGTGGAGACGGTGCAGCATCCGGCGGAAGGCGTAGATCGAGACCCCGACCGCGACGCCGCTGATGGCCGCGACCACCGAGGTGCGCACCAGCAGGTAGGTGCCGATCGACTGGTGCAGCAGCAGCCAGATGCTGACAGTGGAGTTGGCCAGCAGCACGAACGCCCACAGCAGGGTGATGCGCGCGAAGAATCGCCTGACCCGCTCGTGCCTGAGCACGGTCGAGGGCAGGTGGATGTAGTCGAGGGTGAGCTTCTGGACCAGCGGCCGGTTCAGCCGCACCGAGGCGAGGAAGGCCATGCTGATGCAGATGGTGCCGAGCTCGGGTTGCAGGAAGTAGACGACGGCGCTGCCCGTCCACCAGCCCAGCGCCGCCCGGGCCGTGATGGCGATCGCGGCGAGCACCATCGTGCCCGGCACCGGCCGCCGGCGGACCACCCGCCAGAGCACTCCGGCGTACACCCACGTGACGGCGGCGATCAGCGCACCGTCCAGGCCGAGCACGGCGAGCGCGCTGTAGAAGACCGCGAGCGGGGCCACGACGCCTTCGAGGAGCCTGGGCACGGCCTGCCTGAGCAGTGCGGTGATCCTCGGGAGCGTGAAGGACGGGGCGTTCATGCTTCTCCCAGGGAGGAAGGCGGAAGACCGACGCTAAGGCTTCCGCGACTACCCGAAGATGGGAACGACGAAACTCGCCTGAAACACCGGATTGCGGTCATTGGTTGCCCACCGTACCCAATGTCTGATTAAACAGTACATATGGCGAAAAAGATCGTTTAAATGGATCAACTACCCGAGCTGCTGATATGTTGGCCGGGCCCGTGGCGATTGAACATCGGATAACGGTTCGGGAACAGAGGGTTTCCTCCGGGCGAGCGGCCCGCGAGCATGAAGTTATGGCAGTGCTCACACGCACTCATGTTCGGTCCGCTGGCTGCGTGGCCGATGTCGCCGTCCAGCTCACGCGCTGGCCCGACCTCGCCGTCAGTCGTACCCGCCGGGCCATAAAGTTCCGCACCCGAGGCCGTGAAATCATCCGCATGTCCGGCGATCACACCGCCGAGCTGCTGCTCACGGCCCCGGTCATCGACCGATGGGCCAGAGTGCTGGCCGACTCGAACCGCGTCACACCCGGTCACAACTCCGAGTGGATCCGGGTCCAGATCGAGGACCGCGCCGGTGCCGAGATGTTCCTCTCCCTGGTGAGCGTGGCGCTGAAGGTCAACCAGGATTAGCGGCCCGGGCCGCGAGCGGCCCGGCCGGGGTCAGCTGAGGCTGGTGGTGGCCAGCTTGGCGCCGAAGCCGAGGAAGACCGCGCCCACCCCGGACGTCAGGCCCGCCGAGAGCTTCCTGCGCCGCCGGAACTGGCTCGCCAGGTAGACGCCGCCGAAGATCAATGTAGACAGATACATCGCGCTGAAAAGCTGACAGATCGCGCCGAGAATCAGGAATGACAGCGCCGGGGCGCCATAGTGCGGGTCGACGAACTGCACGAAGAACGAAATGAAGAAAAGGATCGCCTTCGGGTTGAGCAGGCTGACCGTGAGGGCCTTCCTGAACGGGTCCGAGAGGTCCTCGACGGCCGCGACCGGCTCCTGCGTCCCCTTCTCGTCCCGCTGGCTCCGCCAGGACTTCCGCGCGGAGCGGATCATGCCGATCCCGATCCACGCGAGATACCCCGCGCCGGCGTACTTCACGACGTTGAACAGCAGCGGCGTGGACTGGAGCAGTGACGCGACCCCGGCCGCCGACAGCACCATCAGCACCGTGTCGCCGACGAACACCCCGGTCGCCGCCCGGTAGCCGGTCCGCACGCCGCGCCGTGCCCCGACCGACAGAACGTACAGGGAGTTCGGGCCGGGAAGAAGGATGATCAGGAACGCCCCGACCACGTACGCCCAGATATTCGTGATGCCGAAGAACATGCCGCCAAGCTCCATAGTCCGAGGGATACATCACGTTATACCTGGCTTTACCGGTCACGGCTGCGGGCAGGCCGCCTGGCCGACCGTCCCTGGGCGGTCCTGTGACGGTACGCCGGCGGCGTCCGCGGGGCCGGGTTCCGGGATGCGCTCGCGCGGCGCGGACCATACGTCTCCAGGCAGACGGGTAGACCAGCCGTCCCGCCTTGTCAGATGCCCTCTGCCTGCGGGAAAACCGTGGAGTTTGGGTCTTGTGGGCGCGCTGGCACGGGGCTACGATCGCGACAACTCTTAGGAAACTTTCCTAAAAGAAATGACCAACGGAGCCGTCCGTGCCTCGCCCCCCTCCCGAGCCGACCCGGCATTGAGCTGCGGAAACACAACGGCGTGAGCCGCCCCGCTCGCCCCTCGCCCTCTCGCCGTCCTGCCCTCCCAGGACGTGCACGCCCCGCTTTCCGCCCGCATGGGAGCGATCATGCGCCGCACCTTGCCCCTGCTTCTCCTCACCCACGGTGTCCGTGCCGCCGCCGGGTGCGCAGGCCGCCTCGGTCGGCGCGAGGTTCGTCAGGACGTGATCGTCGCGACCCGCGGCGCCGACGGCCGCCCCAACGGCACGCTCTCTCCCACCCGCGGTGGCGCCGACCGGCCGGCCTGCGAGTTCACGTCCAGCTTCAAGACCTTCACCGGCTGACGCCGCACCCCCCAGCCGGTACGGCTCGCACCGGCCGTACCGGCTCAAAGAGGAGCTTTAATGCGATTTATCCGTCTATGTGTCGCGGCTCTGGTCGCCGCGGCAGCCGTACTGGTCATGACGACCGGGTCCGCCTCCGCGGCCTCGGCGACCGCCACCTTCACCAAGCCCCAGGACTGGGGCAGCGGGTTCGAAGGCAAGTACACGGTCACCAACGGCACCTCCAGCGCCCTCAACGGCTGGACGGTCGCCTTCGACCTGCCCGCCGGCTACTCCGTCACCACCGCGTGGGACGCGGTGATGACCAGGAGCGGCCAGCACTACACCTTCAGCAACCCGAGCTGGGCCCCCACCCTGGCAGCCGGGGCGAGCACCAGCTTCGGCTTCAACGGCAGCCCCGGCAACTTCGGCGCGCCGCTGAACTGCACGCTCAACGGCGCCTCCTGCTCGGGCGGCACCACCAACCCCGGCGCTCCAGGCGCACCGGGCACCCCCACCATCACCGGCACCGCCAACACGTCGATCTCCCTGTCCTGGGCGGCGTCGACCGGCACCGTCACCGGCTACCGGGTGTACGAGGGGACGACGGTCAAGGCCACGGTCACCGGCACCTCCGCCACGATCGGCTCGCTCGGCACCTGCACGACGCACACCTACAGCGTCAAGGCGTACAACTCGGTCGGCGAGTCGGCGGCCAACGGCTCGGTCACCGGCACGACGACCGGGTGCACCAACCCGCCGCCCAGCGGTGGGAAGGGCCAGCCCTACCTCTACATGGGCTGGGGCAACCCGCCCAGCGCGACTACCGTGATGAACGCGACCGGGATCAAGGCGTTCACGATGGCCTTCATCCTGTCGAGCGGCGGCTGCAACCCCGCGTGGGACGGCCAGCGCCCGCTCCAGGGCGGCGTCGACGCCACCACGATCTCCCAGATCAAGGCCGCCGGCGGCGAGATCATCCCGTCGTTCGGCGGGTGGAGCGGCAACAAGCTCGGCCCGAACTGCTCGACCCCGCAGGCACTGGCGGCCGCCTACCAGCAGGTCATCAGCGCCTACAACCTGAAGTCCATCGACATTGACATCGAGAACAGCGACGAGTTCGAGAACGAGGCCGTCCAGGACCGCATCCTCAACGCGCTGAAGATCGTCAAGCAGAACAACGCCGGGCTCAAGACGATCATCACGTTCGGCACCAGCACGACCGGTCCGACGTACTACGGCACCCGCCTGATCAACCAGGCCGCGGCGCTCGGCGCGAACATCGACGTGTTCACGATCATGCCGTTCGACTTCGGCGGCGGCGCCAACATGTACCAGAACACGGTCAACGCCTCCGAGGGCCTGAAGAACGCGCTGAAGACCGCCTTCGGCTGGTCCGACGCCACCGCCTACTCCCACATGGGCATCTCGGGCATGAACGGCCTGTCCGACCAGCAGGAGCTCACCACCCCGGCGATCTGGACCCAGATCCGCGACTGGGGCAAGTCCAAGGGCCTGGCCCGCCTGGCCTTCTGGTCGGTCAACCGCGACCGTCCCTGCCCCGGCGGCGGCGTGAACGAGTCCTGCAGCGGCACCAGCCAGAGCGACTGGCAGTTCACCTCCATCACAGCGGGCTTCTAGCCCCCCGATGACCGTACGGTCCGCGCAGCTCCGTCCCCCCAAGGGGATGCGCGGGCCGTACACCGATCCCCCCGCACCCCGGCCCGCCCCGGGGTGCGGGGGCTGTGACCTCACTCCTCACCCTCGGGAGGTTGCGTCTTGAGATCGCGCCCCGCTTCCTGGCCCCTCGCCGCCGCCACGGTGCTCCTCGCCGTCGCCGCCGCGCTCGCCGTCCCCGGTCCCGCGTACGCCGACACCGCCGTCTTCGCCAAGACGTCGAGCTGGGACGCCGGGTACAACGGCCAGTTCACGATCACCAACACGGGTTCCACGACGCTGAACGGCTGGACCGTCGCCTTCGACCTGCCATCGGGAACCACCGCGGGGACCTACTGGGACGCGCTCATGACCCGTTCCGGCGCCCGCTACACGTTCAAGAACCGCGAGTACAACGGGACGCTGGCCCCGGGGGCGTCCGCCACCTTCGGCTGGGTGGCGAGCGGCACGGGCTCACCCGCCGCGTGCACGCTGAACGGGGCCTCCTGCTCCGGCGGGACGGGCCCCACACCGACCCCCACTCCCACCCCAACGCCGACGCCGACCACGACGCCCCCGCCGGGCACCCCGGGATCGCTCTTCCACGCGCCCTACGTCGACATGGGCGCCTGGCCGACTCCCAGCATCCCCGCGATGAAGTCGGCGTCCGGGCTGAAGAACTTCACCCTGGCCTTCATCACCGCCTCCTCCTGCAAGGCGATGTGGTTCAACGCCTACGACCCCCGCCAGGGCTGGGCGAAGGACCAGATCGACGCGATCCGCGCGGGCGGCGGCGACGTGAAGATCTCCTTCGGCGGCGCGAGCGGCATCGAGCTGGCGCAGGCGTGCTCCGACGTGAACGCGCTGTTCACCGAGTACGACGCGGTCGTCAAGGCGTACGCGCTGAAGTACGTCGACCTGGACATCGAGGGTGCTGCCTCGGCGGACCCGGTGTCGGTGAACCGCAGGTCGCAGGCGCTGGCCCGCCTCCAGCAGGCGAACCCCGGCCTCAAGGTCTCGCTGACCCTGCCCGTCCTGCCCGAAGGGCTCACCGCCGACGGTCTGAACGTCGTGAAGTCGGCGCGCGACGCCGGCGTGGCCCTGGATGTCGTCAACGTCATGGCGATGGACTACTACCGGTCCGCCGACTACGGCGACGCGGCGGTCCAGGCGGCGCAGAGCACCTTCACTCAGCTCAAGTCCCTCTATCCCGGCAGGACCGACGCCCAGGTCTGGCGCATGGTCGGGGTCACCCCGATGGTCGGCCAGAACGACGACGGCCGGATCTACGACCAGGCCGACGCCCGGCAGCTCGTGACGTTCGCCCAGAGCAAGCACCTGGGCGAGCTGGCCTTCTGGGAGATGACCCGCGACCGCAACGCCTGCACCGGAGCCCTCTACATGTGCACGAACATCGCCCAGTCGCCGTACGACTTCTCCAAGATCTTCGCGGGGTACAACGGATGACCTTCCTCCCACGTCTCAAAGCCGTGTCACGTCCCAGGGCGGCCGGCTCCGTCTCCCGTCTCAGGGCGGCCGCCGTCACGGCCGTACTCGCGCTCGGCGTCGCGGTGCTCCCGGCCACGGCCGCCCTGGCGGCCAACATCGCCGTCAACCCCGGGTTCGAGAGCGGGCTCAGCGGCTGGACCTGCGCCTCCACCGCGAGAACCGTGACCAGCCCGGTCCACGGGGGCGCCTCCGCGCTGGAGGCCACCCCCGTGGGCAGCGACTATGCCCGCTGCTCCCAGACGGTGAGGGTCAAGCCGTCCTCCTCGTACTCCCTGTCGGCGTGGGTCAGGGGAAGCTACGTCTTCCTCGGCGCGCTCGGCACCGGCACCACCGACGTCAGCACCTGGGGCACCCCCGGCTCCTCCTACGCCCAGCTCACCACGTCGTTCACCACCGGATCCGTCACGACCTCGGTCACCGTGTACGTCAACGGCTGGTACGGCACGGGCGCCTACAACGCCGACGACATCGTGCTGGACGGGCCCGCCGGCGACGGCGGCGGCACCCAGGTGCCGGCCGTGCCGGCGGGGCTCGCGGTCACCGGCACCACGGCCTCCAGCGTCTCGCTGAGCTGGTCGGCGTCCACGGGCGCGACCGCGTACAACGTCTACAGGGACGGGACCAAGGTCGGCACGCCCACCGGCACGACCTACACCGCCTCGGGGCTGACCTCGGGAACCACCTACCGGTTCGCGGTGAGCGCCTCGAACTCGGCGGGGGAGTCGGCGAGATCGGCGGAGGTGACGGGCACGCCGACGAGCATGCCGCCGCCCGGCACCCTGCCGAAGCGGGTGCTGGTGGGATACCTCCACGCCTCGTTCGCCAACGGATCCGGATATATCAGGATGAGCGAGGTCCCGAACGCCTGGGACGTCATCGACCTGGCCTTCGGCGAGCCCACCTCCGTCACCTCGGGCGACATCCGCTTCAACCGGTGCCCGTCCGGCGAGTGCCCGAACGTCGAGAGCGACGCCGACTTCACCGCCGCCATCCGCGCCAAGCAGGCGGCCGGCAAGAAGGTGCTCATCTCGATCGGCGGCCAGAACGGCCAGGTACAGCTCACCACCGCCGCCGCCCGCGACAAGTTCGTCAGCTCAGTGGGCGCGATCATCGACAAGTACGGCCTCGACGGGCTCGACATCGACTTCGAGGGCCACTCCCTGTCGCTCAACGCGGGTGACACCGACTTCAGGAACCCGACGACGCCGGTCGTGGTGAACCTGATCTCGGCGATCAGGACCCTCAAGGCCAAGTACGGCACGAAGTTCGTGCTGACCATGGCCCCGGAGACCTTCTTCGTCCAGCTCGGCTACCAGTTCTACGGTTCGGGGACGGGCGGCGCAGACCCGCGCTCGGGCGCGTACCTGCCGGTGATCCACGCCCTGCGCAACGACCTCACCCTGCTCCACGTGCAGGACTACAACTCGGGCCCGATCATGGGCCTCGACAACCAGTACCACACCATGGGCGCGGCGGACTTCCACGTAGCCATGACCGACATGCTGCTCACCGGCTTCCCCGTGCGGGGGAACGCCGCCGACGTCTTCCCCGCGCTGCGCCCCGACCAGGTCGCCATCGGCCTGCCGGCCGCGCCGTACGCGGGGAACGGCTTCACCACGGTGGGAGAGGTCCAGAAGGCCTTCGACTGCCTGGCGAAGGGGACCAACTGCGGTTCCTACCGGCCGCGCGGGGTCTACCCGAGCCTGCGCGGCCTCATGACCTGGTCGATCAACTGGGACAAGTACAACGGCTCGGAGTTCTCGCTGAACCACCGCGCCTACCTCAACGCCCTCCCATGATGCACACCGACCATGCCATCGTCACCCATTGGAGTCAAAACACTTCTTTGTGTGAACAATTCTGGATAGATGGTGGCAATTTTCATCCCCGAGTGGTCGGTTTGGCCTGTCGTCCGGCAGGCTAGTGACCGTCATGGACTACGCAATTCTCACGGGGTTCGTCCTCGTATCAGGTGTCGTGCTCGCGGTCGTCGCACAGTGGAAGGGCTGGAAGCCGTCTCTCGCCGTCGCTCTCGCGGTCGGTATCGGCGTCCGTGTCCTGATCATGATCCTGTCGGCGACCGACACCTGGCAACCGGTCGACTTCATGAACAGCTTCAAACCCGCGGGCGTGGCGATCCTCGCCCACAAGGATCCGGTGCTGGAGAGCGGCGGCGGCTGGCACTTCCTCCCGACGATCCCCTACGTCTACGGCTTACTGCTGTGGATGCACATCCCGTGGGAGATCGCCGGCCGCCTGGTCACCGTGGTCTCCGACATCGTCCTGATCCCGCTCGTCGGCAAGCTGGCCGGCGGCAGGGACGCCAACCTCCGCGCCTTCCAGTACGCCTGCAACCCGCTCGCGCTGCTGGTCGCGTCGGTGCACGGCCAGGTCGAGCCGGTCTCCCTGGTCTTCGGCGTGGCCGCCTTCATCGTGGCGAGGAACGCCAGAACCTCGCGGCCGGTGCGCAACGCGATCGTCGCCGGCCTGCTGATGGGTCTCGCGCTCTGCGCCAAGAGCTGGCCGATCTGGCTGGTTCCCGGCATGCTGCTGTTCCTGCCCGACCTGCGGTCCCGCGCCTACGCCTTCTTCGCGACCGGGGTCGCGCCCATCTTCTTCCTCGTCACCCTGCCCATCGGCGCCGGTACGTCCCTGGCCCAGCTGCCCACGGTCATCCGCACGATCGGCGACGTGCGCCCGATCGTCGGCGAATGGGGGTGGACGGCGCTCGTGGTGGGCGGCGACTGGACCCTCGACGCCGACCTCGCCCGCTACGGCCAGTGGATGATCTACGGCACGCTGCTCCTCGTCGGGTTCCTGTGGCGGAAGGCCGATCCGATCGACCTGACCACGGCCCTGCTGCTGGCGTTCATGGTGGTGACCCCGCGCCTCGGAGCGCAGTACCTCATGTGGTTCATGCCGTTCCTGGTGGCCAGGCCGACGCGGTTCGCCTGGCCCGCCATCATCGGCACCTCCACCTGGGCCGCGGTCGGATATCTCTACCTGACGCAGTTCGACAACGAGCGCTGGTGGATCCTGCACGAGCCATGGGCGATGAGCTCCGCGCTCCTGCTGCCCGTGCTGGTCGCCGCCATGCCGTGGGGCGCCCGCCGCACCGGGGGCTCGCCCGTCGTTCCTGCCACCGAGGTTCCCCGATCGCCGGTCGTCGCCTCGGCCTGACATCTCGCGCGGGACGGTTGACTAGTACCAAGCGCTTGCTCAAAATCAGGGAGTGCCGACCTTCGCGGAGCTGGTGGAGGCGCGTGCCCACGACGAGCACGCCGGCCTCCGGTTCGAGGACGAGACCTACTCGTGGGCGCGGGTCGTCCTAGAGGCGCGAAAGCGGGCAGCGCTCGCGCTCGCCCTCCGTGATCCCGGGCGCCCGTTCCACGTCGGGGTTCTGCTCGACAACGTCCCCGAGTACGTCTTCTGGATCTTCGGCGCGGCGCTGGCCGGGGCCGCGGTCGTGGGGGTCAACCCCACCCGGCGCGGCGCCGAGCTCGCCGCCGACATCCGGCACACCGACAGCCTGTTCCTGGTCACCGACTCCACGCTGGCGGGCCTGCTCGACGGCATGGACCTGGGCGTCCCGTTGCTGCTCGCGGACTCGCCGGACTACCGGACGTCCCTGGCCTCGCGTGAGGGCGCGAGCCGTACGGTGCCGGGATCGGAACCGCTGCTCCTGCTGTTCACCTCCGGATCCACGGGCGCGCCGAAGGCGGTCATCTGCTCCCAAGAACGCCTGGCGGAGATCGCGGCGCACGGAGTGGTGTTCGGCATCGGCCCCGACGCGGTCACCTACATCGCCATGCCGCTGTTCCACGGCAACGCCGTGATGGCCAACCTCGCCATGGCGACGCACGGGGGAGCGACCGTGGCGCTGCGCCGGCGCTTCAGCGCGTCCGGCTTCCTCCCCGATATCCGGAAATTTGGGGTTACGTACTTCAACTACGTGGGACGGGCGCTCGCCTACATCCTCGCCACGCCGGAGCGCCAGGACGACGCGGAAAACACGCTGGCCGCCGCGTTCGGCACCGAGGCGTCGGCCCGCGACATGGCCGAGTTCGGCCGCCGGTTCGGCTGCCACATCATCGAGGGGTACGGCTCCAGCGAGGGCGTGATCGCGATCAGCAAGACGCCGGGCACGCCGCCGGACGCCCTAGGGCTCGCGGGCGAGGGCGTGGACCTCGCCGTACACGACCCCGAGACCGGCCTCGAATGCCCGCGCGCCGTCTTCGACGGGGCACGGAGGCTGGTCAACGCCCACGACGCCATCGGCGAGATCGTCCGGCGGGGCGCGACCTTCGAGGGGTACTACAACAATCCGGAGGCCGACGCACGGCGGCTGCGCGACGGCTGGTACTGGAGCGGCGACCTCGGCTACCGCGACCAGGACGGGTACTTCTACTTCGCCGGGCGCGACGCGGACTGGCTGCGCGTCGACGGCGAGAACTTCGCCGCCGCGCCCGTCGAACGCATCCTCGCCAGGTACCCACCGGTGATCATGTGCGCGGTGTACGCCGTGCCGGACGCGCGGACCGGCGACCAGGTGATGGCCACGCTCGAACTCTCCGGCTCCTTCGACCCCGACGGCTTCGCCCGGTTCCTCGCGGAGCAGCCCGACCTTGGTACCAAGTGGGCGCCCCGGTTCGTACGGATCACGCGGGAGATGCCGCTCACGCCCACGAACAAGGTGGCCAAGACCGGACTGCGGCGCGAAAGGTGGGAGTGCGCCGACCCGGTCTTCTGGCGGCCCGGCCGGGAGTCGCGTTACCTGCCGATGGCCGGCGCCGACCGTGCCGAGCTCAGGAAGCGCTTCAGCGAGTCGGGCCGGGAGCAGTTCCTGCTGTGACCTCCTGCTGTGACCCCCGGATCAGGCGGTGGCGCCCGTGTCGCTTGCGCCACCCGTTCGGCCCGCCAGCAGCCGGCCGAGCGGCACTCCCGCCAGGCGCCTCACGTCGTTCGCCATGTGAGCCTGCCTGAGCTCCTCGGGGGGCACGCCGAACACCTCGCCCACCGCCCCCGGGCGGGAGCGGATGCCGGTGAACCGCTCGCCCGGCCGGAGTGCGGCCAGGAAGTGCCCTGTGTCCGGGCCCGCGACGTGCGGCCCGTCCGGGCCCCAGATGAGGTCGACGCAACCGTCGGGGACGACCCGCTGCACCAGGGGGGCGGCGGCCTCCTGCACCCACAGGCAGGCCACCCGGCCGGCCAGCGAAGGGCCGGGCGCCGTCTCCTCGTACATACGAGCAGCCTACGAGCGTGGCTGGTCGCTCGGTATCTCACCGGAGACGAGCGCGCCCGACCACTTGGCGCTCGGGTCGCTGTCGATCAGCAGGGCGCGGGTGAGCAGCGTGAGCGGGATGGCGAGGAGCGCCCCGATCGGCCCGAGCACCGTGGCCCAGATGATCAGCGACAGGAAGGTCACCGTCGTGGTCAGCCCCACGGCGTCGCCGAGGAACTTCGGCTGGATGAACGACTGCACCACGATGTTGATCACCATGTAGGCGACGATGGTCAGGATCATCGTCCTGATGCCCCCGGTGAGCAGCCCGAGCAGGGCGGGGGGCACCAGCCCGATGACGAAGCCGATGTTCGGGATGTAGTTCGTGATCAGCGCCAGCACCCCCCACAGGAGGGGGAGCGGCACGTGCAGGATGTACAGCGCGACGACGTCCAGCGCCGCGCAGATCAGGCCGAAGATCGTGGAGACCAGCAGGTAGCGGCGGGTCTTCTGGGCGAACGTCGTCAGCGCGTTGGTGATGGCGGGTCGCTCGGCCGACGCGGCCGACATGATGCGGGAGATGATCGGCGCGTCCAGGCTCATCGCCAGCAGGAGGATGACGATCAGCAGCAGGCTGGAGACCACGCCCAGCACGCTGGACAGCAAGCCCTGGGCGAACTCGAAGATCTTGCCGGGGTCCAGCGACTGGATCGCCTTGTTCACCTGGGGCGCGATGCCGTGCTCGGCCGCCCACTTCTGCGCGTCGGCCACGAGCTTGTTGAACTGGTTCGCGTAGCTGGGGACGAGCACGGCCATCTGCACGACGGCGGTGGTGAGGATGGCGACCATGCCGAGCAGGACGACGATGACCACCGCGAACGGGACCGCGACGACCACCCAGCCGGGCGCCCGCCTGCGCGTGAGCCAGCCCCTGATCGGGGACACGGCGATCGTGAGGACGAGCGCGAGCACGACGGGGCCTGCGATCGTGTCGATCGCTTTGATGCCGGCCAGGGCGATGACGGCCGTCGCAAGGACGAGCAGCATGATCAGTGCCCGCGGTACCGTTCTGTCGCTCACGGCCTACCTCGATCCGCTCGGGGAATCCTCTGTTTCTACCGCTTGTTGTACGTGTGTTGGCGCGAGGGGCGAAAGGTTCTACGCGATCGTTGCCCGTTATGGATCGAGAGCTGGCCGGGGACTGCTAATCTTTTGTCGTCGGCATCGCCCGGCCAACATCCCCGCTCTCCACTTCTGGTGGATGCCGCGTGGGCGCTGGTTGGGTGCGGTGCCGATATTCCTCTAAAAGATCTACCGGGCAGCGTTTGCGCCGCCAGGCCAGATCGGGTAAGTTAGAGGGGTTGCCCTGGAGACGGGGCGGTCTGAATCCTAGTGGGTTCGGGTGGCTGGAAGTCAAGTGCCTGCAAAGGCGCGGTTTGCTCCCGGTTAAACGGCCTTGTAAGATGAAGACATACGAGATGGAAGCCCCGGAGTTCGGGTCCACGTGGTGGGTTCGGGTGATGGTGTACGCGTCCGTTTCTTGAGAACTCAACAGTGTGTTAAAAGCCAGTGCATGAATATGCATACCTCCGTCTTCCGCATGCTCGTTTGTGGGTGTGTGGGGATGGTTTCCTTTGGTTGACATCGCACATGTGTGTGTGGTGTTCGCCGGGATTTCTTCAGACATTGTTTGGAGAGTTTGATCCTGGCTCAGGACGAACGCTGGCGGCGTGCTTAACACATGCAAGTCGAGCGGAAAGGCCCTTCGGGGTACTCGAGCGGCGAACGGGTGAGTAACACGTGAGTAACCTGCCCCTGACTTTGGGATAAGCCCGGGAAACTGGGTCTAATACCGGATACGACCAGCCTTGGCATCGGGTGCTGGTGGAAAGTTTTTTCGGTTGGGGATGGACTCGCGGCCTATCAGCTTGTTGGTGGGGTAGTGGCCTACCAAGGCGACGACGGGTAGCCGGCCTGAGAGGGCGACCGGCCACACTGGGACTGAGACACGGCCCAGACTCCTACGGGAGGCAGCAGTGGGGAATATTGCGCAATGGGCGAAAGCCTGACGCAGCGACGCCGCGTGGGGGATGACGGCCTTCGGGTTGTAAACCTCTTTCAGCAGGGACGAAGTTGACGTGTACCTGCAGAAGAAGCGCCGGCTAACTACGTGCCAGCAGCCGCGGTAATACGTAGGGCGCAAGCGTTGTCCGGAATTATTGGGCGTAAAGAGCTCGTAGGTGGCTTGTCGCGTCTGCCGTGAAAGCCCATGGCTTAACTGTGGGTCTGCGGTGGATACGGGCTGGCTAGAGGTAGGTAGGGGCAAGCGGAATTCCTGGTGTAGCGGTGAAATGCGCAGATATCAGGAGGAACACCGGTGGCGAAGGCGGCTTGCTGGGCCTTACCTGACGCTGAGGAGCGAAAGCGTGGGGAGCGAACAGGATTAGATACCCTGGTAGTCCACGCTGTAAACGTTGGGCGCTAGGTGTGGGGTCCTTCCACGGATTCCGTGCCGTAGCTAACGCATTAAGCGCCCCGCCTGGGGAGTACGGCCGCAAGGCTAAAACTCAAAGGAATTGACGGGGGCCCGCACAAGCGGCGGAGCATGTTGCTTAATTCGACGCAACGCGAAGAACCTTACCAAGGCTTGACATCGCCCGGAAAGCTCTGGAGACAGAGCCCTCTTCGGACTGGGTGACAGGTGGTGCATGGCTGTCGTCAGCTCGTGTCGTGAGATGTTGGGTTAAGTCCCGCAACGAGCGCAACCCTTGTTCCATGTTGCCAGCACGCCCTTTGGGGTGGTGGGGACTCATGGGAGACTGCCGGGGTCAACTCGGAGGAAGGTGGGGATGACGTCAAGTCATCATGCCCCTTATGTCTTGGGCTGCAAACATGCTACAATGGCCGGTACAGAGGGTTGCGATGCCGTGAGGTGGAGCGAATCCCTAAAAGCCGGTCTCAGTTCGGATTGGGGTCTGCAACTCGACCCCATGAAGTCGGAGTCGCTAGTAATCGCAGATCAGCAACGCTGCGGTGAATACGTTCCCGGGCCTTGTACACACCGCCCGTCACGTCACGAAAGTCGGCAACACCCGAAGCCCGTGGCCCAACCAGCTTGCTGGGGGGAGCGGTCGAAGGTGGGGCTGGCGATTGGGACGAAGTCGTAACAAGGTAGCCGTACCGGAAGGTGCGGCTGGATCACCTCCTTTCTAAGGAGCATCTGGCTGAGCTCGCGGGTGCGTCGCAAGGTCGTCGCATCGGGGTTTGGTCCATGGTCGTGTTCGCAAGCGTTCGTCTTGTGCGCGACCTGCTCATTAGTGGAGCACTGGCTAGTCGGATCGTCGGGGTCGTCCCGGCGGCTGGTACCGCCGTGGGCCTTCTCTTTGGAGGGGGTCGCGGAGTGGGAACGCTGTCGTGGGGGTTCGGGTGGTTCGAACACACTGTTGGGTCCTGAGGAAACGGGCCGAAGCGCGGGGCCGCTGTCGCAGCTGTTGCTGTGGGGTTGCGGTCTCGTTGCTTGTGGGTCGTTGTTTCCTTGTTTGCGGGGCCAGCCTTCCGTCATACCGGTTCGCATCGTGGCTTGAGAGATGTTGTGTCTTTCGGGTTGGTGGTGTGGGTGTCTGGTGGTGGGTGGGGTTGGTGGCCTGTTTGTTGTTTGTGAATTGCATAGTGGACGCGAGCATCTTTGTGGCCAAGTTTTTTAGGGCACACGGTGGATGCCTTGGCATCAGGAGCCGATGAAGGACGTGGGAGGCTGCGTTAAGCCTCGGGGAGTCGCCAACCAGACGTTGATCCGGGGATGTCCGAATGGGGAAACCTAGCACCAGTCATGTGGTGTTGCCGCCGTCTGAATGTATAGGGCGGTTGGTGGTAACGCGGGGAAGTGAAACATCTCAGTACCCGTAGGAAGAGAAAACAATAGTGATTCCGTGAGTAGTGGTGAGCGAAAGCGGATGAGGCTAAACCATGCGCGTGTGATAGCCGGCAGGTGTTGCGTGTGTGGGGTTGTGGGACCCTCTTGGAGGAGCTGCCGTTCTTCCGAACAGTGATAAATCGATGGGGTAGTCGAAGCTTCTGGGAAGTTGCGCCGTAGACCGTGAGAGTCGGGTAGGCGAAACCTTGTCGACTGTTTGAGGGGATCCCAAGTAGCACGGGGCTCGAGGAATCCTGTGTGAATCTGCCAGGACCACCTGGTAAGCCTAAATACTCCCTGATGACCGATAGTGAACAAGTACCGTGAGGGAAAGGTGAAAAGCGCCCCGGTGAGGGGTCGTGAAATAGTACCTGAAACCGTGTGCCTACAAGCCGTAGGAGCTTGGGTGAGGCTTGCCTTGCCTGTGATGTGACTGCGTGCCTTTTGAAGAATGAGCCTGCGAGTTATGGTGTGTGGCGAGGTTAACCCGTGTGGGGGAGCCGTAGCGAAAGCGAGTCTGAATAGGGCGTTTGAGTCGCATGCTGTAGACCCGAAGCGGAGTGATCTACGCATGGGCAGGTTGAAGCGCGGGTAAGACCGTGTGGAGGACCGAACCCACCAGGGTTGAAAACCTGGGGGATGACCTGTGTGTAGGGGTGAAAGGCCAATCAAACTCCGTGATAGCTGGTTCTCCCCGAAATGCATTTAGGTGCAGCGTCACGTGTTTCTTGCCGGAGGTAGAGCACTGGATGGCTGATGGGCCTTACCGGGTTACTGACGTCAGCCAAACTCCGAATGCCGGTAAGTGAGAGCGTGGCAGTGAGACTGCGGGGGATAAGCTCCGTAGTCGAGAGGGAAACAGCCCAGACCACCGACTAAGGCCCCTAAGCGTGTGCTAAGTGGGAAAGGATGTGGAGTCGCAGTGACAACCAGGAGGTTGGCTTAGAAGCAGCCATCCTTGAAAGAGTGCGTAATAGCTCACTGGTCAAGTGATTCCGCGCCGACAATGTAGCGGGGCTCAAGTACACCGCCGAAGTCGTGGCATTCACGCGTTAAGCCCGGCGCACGTTTGTGTGTCTAGGTGTGTGGATGGGTAGGGGAGCGTCGTGCGGCCGGCGAAGCAGCCGAGTGATCGAGTTGTGGAGGCCGTGCGAGTGAGAATGCAGGCATGAGTAGCGAATCAGAAGTGAGAAACTTCTGCGCCGGATGACCAAGGGTTCCTGGGCTAGGCTAATCCGCCCAGGGTAAGTCGGGACCTAAGGCGAGGCCGACAGGCGTAGTCGATGGACAACGGGTTGATATTCCCGTACCCGCTAGCATGCGCCCATATCGAATCCAGTGATACTAAGGGTCCTTAAGCCCCTGTTGTCCTTCGGGACTTGGTGAGGCTGAACGCCTGGCCTGATCTGGTAGTAGGTAAGCGATGGGGTGACGCAGGAGGGTAGCCCATCCCAGGCGATGGTTGTTCCTGGGGTAAGCATGTAGCCCGTGGCATAGGTAAATCCGTGCCGCATATAAGGGTGAGATGTGATGCCGAGCCGATTGTGGTGAAGTGGGTGATCCCATGCTGCCGAGAAAAGCCTCTAGTGAGTGTGCCGGCGGCCCGTACCCTAAACCGACTCAGGTGGTCAGGTAGAGAATACCAAGGCGATCGGGTGAACTGTGGTTAAGGAACTCGGCAAATTGCCCCCGTAACTTCGGGAGAAGGGGGACCCTTGCTGGTGATGAGTCTTGCACTCGGAGCTGGTGGGGGTCGCAGTGGCCAGGGGGAAGCGACTGTTTACTAAAAACACAGGTCCGTGCGAAGTCGTAAGACGATGTATACGGACTGACGCCTGCCCGGTGCCGGAACGTTAAGGGGACCGGTTAGTGCGCTTTCGGGCGTGCGAAGCTGAGAACTTAAGCGCCGGTAAACGGCGGTGGTAACTATAACCATCCTAAGGTAGCGAAATTCCTTGTCGGGTAAGTTCCGACCTGCACGAATGGCGTAACGACTTCCCCGCTGTCTCAACCACAGACCCGGCGAAATTGCACTACGAGTAAAGATGCTCGTTACGCGCAGCAGGACGGAAAGACCCCGGGACCTTCACTACAGCTTGACATTGGTGTTTGGGACGGCTTGTGTAGGATAGGTGGGAGACGGTGAAGCTTGGACGCTAGTTCGGGTGGAGTCATTGGTGAAATACCACTCTGGTCGTTTTGGATGTCTAACCCGCGCCCGTGTATCCGGGTGGGGGACAGTGTCTGGTGGGTAGTTTAACTGGGGCGGTTGCCTCCTAAAGGGTAACGGAGGCGCCCAAAGGTTCCCTCAGCCTGGTTGGCAATCAGGTGTTGAGTGTAAGTGCACAAGGGGGCTTGACTGTGAGACCGACAGGTCGAGCAGGAGCGAAAGCTGGGACTAGTGATCCGGCGGTGGCATGTGGAAGCGCCGTCGCTCAACGGCTAAAAGGTACCCCGGGGATAACAGGCTGATCTTCCCCAAGAGTCCATATCGACGGGATGGTTTGGCACCTCGATGTCGGCTCGTCGCATCCTGGGGCTGGAGTAGGTCCCAAGGGTTGGGCTGTTCGCCCATTAAAGCGGTACGCGAGCTGGGTTTAGAACGTCGCGAGACAGTTCGGTCCCTATCCGCTGCGCGCGCAGGAGACTTGAAAGGGGCTGTCCCTAGTACGAGAGGACCGGGACGGACGAACCTCTGGTGTGCCAGTTGTTCTGCCAAGAGCACGGCTGGTTGGCTACGTTCGGGAGGGATAACCGCTGAAAGCATCTAAGCGGGAAGCCTGCCTTGAGATGAGGTCTCCCACCTGGAAACAGGGTAAGGCTCCCAGGAGACGACTGGGTTGATAGGCCGGAGGTGGAAGCATCGTGAGGTGTGGAGCTGACCGGTACTAATAGGCCGAGGACTTGACCACAAAGCGTTTTGCTCGCGTCCACTATGTAACTCAGAAACAACAAGCTGGGGTGACCCTGGTTGTGTGTTTCAAGGGGTTACGGCGGTCATAGCGGAAGGGAAACACCCGGTTACATTCCGAACCCGGAAGTTAAGCTTTCCAGCGCCGATGGTACTGCACCGGGGACGGTGTGGGAGAGTAGGACACCGCCGGACAAATATTGTGTTGGTAGGAGAGCCATCCACTTTGTGGATGGCTTTCCTGCGTTATAGACCCTTTCACGTTCCAAGCCGGCCGAGGGTTGTCCACAGGGGCCACGGGCGCGGCACGGACCGCGCGCCCTGGTAAGTAGGCTTCAGGTGTGGAATATCAGGCGGTCGAAAAGGCGATCTTGCAGCGAGGTGTGGAGTGGGACATCGATCCCACCCTGGACCGGATCAACGTCCTGATGGATCTGCTGGGCCAGCCCCAGCGGGCCTATCCGGTCGTCCACATCACCGGCACCAACGGCAAGTCGAGCACTGCCCGCATGATCGATTCCCTGCTCCGTGAGCGGAACCTCCGCGTCGGCCGGTTCACCAGCCCGCACCTCACCTCGATGCGCGAGCGCATCAGCCTCGACGGCGAGCCGCTCAGCGAAGAGCGGTTCGCCGAGGTGTACGAGGACGTCCAGCCCTATCTCGAGCTCGTCGACCAGCAGCAGGGCAGACTCTCGTTCTTCGAGACGCTCACCGCCATGGCGTACGCGGCCTTCGCGGACGCGCCCGTCGACGTCGCGGTCATCGAGGTCGGCATGGGAGGCACCTGGGACTCCACGAACGTCGCCGACGGCGCCATCGCCGTCGTCACTCCCATCTCCCTCGACCACGTCGGCTACCTCGGGCCCGACATCGAGGCCATCGCCCGCGAGAAGTCCGGCATCATCAAGCCGGGTGCGACGGCCATTCTGGCGCAGCAGCCTCTCGAGGCCGCCGAGGTCCTGATGCGGCGTGCCGCCGAGACGGGGGCCACGGTCGCCCGTGAGGGGCTGGAGTTCGGCGTGGCCCACAGAGAGATCGCCATGGGCGGCCAGCTCCTTCGCCTCCAGGGGCTCAAGGGCGTCTACGACGAGGTCTTCCTCCCGCTGTTCGGAGAGCACCAGGCGAGCAACGCCGCCTGCGCGCTGGCGGCGGTCGAGGCGCTCACCGGGGGCGACGACCCTCTCGACGGAGATCTCGTGCGGCGGGCGTTCGCACAGGTGACCTCGCCGGGACGGCTGGAGGTCATCCGGCGCGGTCCCACCGTCGTCGTGGACGCCGGGCACAATCCGGGGGCGATGGAGTCGGTCGTCCAGGCCCTGGAGGAGTCCTTCGGGTTCAGCAGGCTCGTCGCCGTGGTGGCGGTCATGGCCGACAAGGACGTCGCCGGCGTCCTGGAGCTTCTGGAGCCCGTGGTGGAGGAGATCGTCGTCACGCGCAACTCCTCGCCGCGCTCCATGGATCCCGAGGAACTGGCGGCGCTGGCCGAGGACATCTTCGGTAGCGAGCGCGTGCACGAGGTGGCGCGCATCGACGACGCCATCGACATCGCCATCGGCCTGGCCGAGGAGACCGGCGAGTTCGGCGGTGCGGGGGTTCTGATCACCGGCTCGGTCGTCACCGTCGGTGACGCCCGCACCCTGCTCAAGGCGGGCCGGGGCTGATGATGCCGGCGGTCGGGGTCGAAGGAGGGCCGGCGTGAGCTTCACCGTCACTCCCGGGATGCGGCGCCTGTGCGCCAGCGTGCTCGGTATGGAGTCCATCGTGCTGGCGCTGGTCACGCCCGTGGCCATCGTGGTGAACGGTGTGGTGCCAGGCGTGGCCGTTCCCGTGTGCGTGGGCCTCGCGCTGGCGTGCGTGGTCGTGGCGGGCATGCTCAAGCGGCCCTCCGCGTACATCGCGGGCAGCGTGGTGCAGGTGCTCGCCATCGCCACCGGCTTCCTGGTGCCGATGATGTTCTTCCTCGGCGTCGTCTTCGCAGCGCTTTGGGTGACGGCGATATTTGTCGCTCGCCGTGTCGAGGGCGTGACTTAACGCTAAAGTCGGCCAGTATGGCCGTCCCCCCAATTCAGGCCGCGGGCTTCAGGAGTCTTGGCCGGGTCCACCGTCTGCCGTTCGTGCTCGACGTGATCGTCGGGCTTCTGACCGCGGTCGCCCTTCCGCTGGCGATCGTCGCCATCCCCAACACCATCTCCGTGGTGTCCGCCCTGCTCCCTCCAGAGATCGCCGGGGTCGGCATCCTGAGGGCCCATGGGCTCGCCCTGCCCGTCATGCTGTGCACCGTCCCGCTCGCCGGGGCCGCGCTGAGACGGTTCCCGGCGGCGCCGATCCTCGTGGCCGGGCTGGCGCTCCTCGCCGTGGCCGATGTGGCAGGAGGCTTCGCCGGCTCGACGTTCGGCGTCGGCGCGCTGCGGGTCCTGCACGGCGTCGGCGCGGGCATGCTGGTCCCGGCGACGTTCGCCGCGAGCTGGGAGCGTCCGAGCCCGGCTCGCGGCGTCCTGATGCCCGTCTGGGCCGGAGCGCTGGCCGTCAGCCTGCTGGCCGCTCAGGCGCTGGCTCTGTGGCCGCTCGACGCCGTGACGTCCTGGCGGGTGACCCTCCAGCCGTATCCCCTGCTGACCGGCCTGGCGCTCGCGCTCGCCGCCGTCTACTTCGTGCTCTCTCGCCTGACCGGCGAGAGCGCCGACGCGCGTGCCGAGAGCGCGCGGCGCGGGCACCTGGTGCTCGCCGCCGGGCCGTCCGTCGGCATCGCCGTCCTCGCCTTCGGCACCACGTTCAACTGGCCGTCAGGGCTGATCGTCGCCGCGGCCGGGCTGGCGGTGGTGATGCTGCTGGCCATGGCGTGCGCCGGTCGCATCGAAGGTCCCGGTGGCCGCGTGCTCGCGTTCGTGATGGTCGCCGTCGGGCTGGTGGTCCTTCCGACCTCGGCCCAGGTGACCTACGTTGAGCTGGGCGGCCTCGGAGGCCCCGGGCTGTCGGGCCTGTGGGCTCCTTTCGGGCTCGCCGCCGTGATCGCGTTCGCCGCCGCGCTCGTCGCGGGACGGGTGAGCGACGCGCTGGTGCCGAAGCTCGTCGGCGGCGGGCTGGTGACCATGGTCGTGGGGCTGTGCGCGGTGCGCCTGTTCGTCCCGGCGGCCTGGGGCATGCCTCTCCTGCTGCCGTTCGTGCTGCTGACGGCGGGTGCCGCCGTCGCGGTCACCTCGGCCCTGCGGGGGGTGGGGCTCCGTGCCGCGCTGTTCGGGCTGTCCCTGTGCTTTCCCGCCGTCCTCAGCGGATTCCTGCTGGGCACGGGCATCCAGGTCGGCTGGCTGCGCGCGGTCAGCTCGTCCGGGACGGTCACCTCGCAGGCCATGGTCGACGGCTTCGTCGGGGCCCTGCACATCTGGGCGCTCGTCGCCGGCTTCGTGGTCGTCATCGTGCTCGTGGTGGGCGCCGTGCTCGCTCGCCGGCTGCCCGAGGAGAGCCCGGTTCCATCCCGCACCACGCCGTCGCCCCCTGAGGCCCCGGCCTCCGCTCCGGCGGGCACGGTGACGGAGCCCATGATGGAGGCGATGATGGAGCCGATCGGCGGCGAACGGTCTGCCGCAGACCCCGAAACCGCCATGATCCCGGTCGTTCCGCCGCCGACCCGGTCCCCCGAGGGCACCACCGGCGAGGACGGCGAGGGGCCCTCAGCCCGGTAAGCTGCGCACACGCTTCCCCTCTTGCCGGCCGTCGCGCGCGGCGGCCGACGATCACTATGAAGGAGATACCCGTGTCCGAGCGCACGCTTGTCCTGATCAAGCCCGACGGTGTCCGCCGTGGCCTCATCGGTGACGTGATCGCCCGCGTGGAGCGCAAGGGCCTCAAGGTCATAGCCATGGACCTCCGCACGCTGGACGCCGAGACCGCCAAGGCCCACTACGCCGAGCACGCCGAGAAGCCGTTCTTCGGCGAGCTGGTCGAGTTCATCACCTCCGGTCCGCTGGTCGCGATGGTGCTCGAGGGCCCGCGCGCCGTCGAGGCCTTCCGCGCCCTCGCGGGCGCCACCGACCCGGTGAAGTCGGCCCCCGGCACGATCCGCGGCGACCACGCCCTGGAGATCGGCGAGAACATCGTCCACGGGTCCGACTCGCCCGAGTCCGCGGCCCGCGAGGTCAAGATTTTCTTCCCCGACCGTTTCTGAGCGCCGGCCGTCAGCCCGGCTGACGGCTCCGCGTGCGACGAGCCGGGGGACATGAGACCGGCGAAGGCCCTGGCGTGTGACCAACGCGCCGGGGCCTGACGCGTGCAATGGAGCGGTTCGAGCTCTTCCGACACGCGCGGGGGCGCTATCGGCCGAGCCCGGCGTGTCCATGGTCGAAGCGGGTCGGGAGGGGTATAACCGCAGGTCGGCGCCCTATCGTCCCGGAACCACGACAAGTTTTTTCTGAGCCGGACGGCTCGTTGCCCTCGCGAGTGGGTACGTCACGTTACGATTCGAATGCGAATCGTAATCTCTCGCGAACGACCTGAAGGAAGGTTTCCTTCCCCATGGGCAGCAAGCTGGCATTCCTCGGCCGTGACATGGCCGTCGACCTGGGCACGGCCAACACGTTGGTCTACGTGCGCGGGCGCGGCATCGTGCTCAACGAGCCGTCGGTGGTCGCGATCAACACCACCACCGGCAAGATCGTGGCAGTGGGCATCGAGGCCAAGAGGATGATTGGCCGAACGCCCGGCAACATCGTGGCGATACGCCCGCTGAAGGACGGCGTGATCGCCGACTTCGACGTGACCGAGCGCATGTTGCGCTATTTCATCCAGCGGGTGCACAAACGTCGGCAATTCGCCAAGCCTCGCATCATCGTGGCCGTTCCGAGCGGCATCACCGGTGTCGAGCAGCGGGCGGTCAAGGAGGCGGGCTACCAGGCGGGGGCCCGCCGGGTCTACATCATCGAGGAGCCGATGGCCGCCGCGATCGGCGCCCGGCTGCCCGTCCACGAGCCGACCGGCAACATGGTGGTCGACATAGGAGGTGGCACCACCGAGGTGGCGATCATCTCGATGGGCGGCATCGTGACCAGCCAGTCGATCCGCGTCGGGGGCGACGAGCTCGACCAGGCGATCATCGCCTTCGCGAAGAAGGAGTACTCCCTGATGCTCGGGGAGCGCACCGCGGAGGAGATCAAGATCGCGATCGGCTCGGCCTGCCCCGTCGGGGACGACTGCCACGCCGAGATCCGTGGCCGCGACCTGGTCACCGGCCTGCCCAAGACGATCGTGGTGTCGGCCGACGAGATCCGCAAGGCCACCGAGGAGCCGCTCAAGGCCATCGTCGACGCGGTGAAGTCCACCTTGGACAAGTGCCCTCCCGAGCTCTCCGGCGACCTGATGGACCGCGGTGTCGCCCTCACGGGCGGCGGAGCCCTCCTGAAGGGCATGGACGACCGCCTGCGCGACGAGACCGGCATGCCCATCCATCTCGTGGAGAACGCCCTCGACTCCGTGGCGCTCGGCTCGGGCAAGTGCGTCGAGGAGTTCGAGGTCCTGCAGCAGGTGCTGGTGCCGGAGCCGAGACACTGATGGAGCAGGGGCACCGATGAGGGATACCCGCCGCGCGCGGTTGATCCTTGGGCTGCTGCTGGCCGTGGCGCTCGTCCTGATCACCATCGACCACCGGCAGCGTGAGGATTCCCTGTTCGAGCCCGTCCGCTCCGTCGCCGCGTCGCTGTTCGGCGCGGTCGAGCAGGCGGGCACGGGCGTCGTACGGCCCGTGGGCGACTTCATCGGCACCTTCACCTCCGCCTCCGACTCCAAGCGGCAGATCACGCTGCTGCGGGCGGAGAACGCCCGGCTGCGACAGGAGCTGACCGCTCACAGCCTCGACCGCCACAGGTCGGCCGAGCTGACCCGCGTGCTCGGGCTCTCAGGCCTCGGCGGCTACCGCGTGGTGGCGGCCCAGGTGATCGCCCGGCGCGGTGTCCCCGGGTTCGAGGACGCCGTGGAGATCGACGCGGGCAGCGGCGACGGTGTGCGGTCCGAGATGACCGTGCTCAACGGAGACGGCCTGGTCGGCAGGGTCGTCCACACCAGCCCGAGCACCTCCACGGTGGTCCTGCTCACCGACTCGGCGTCCTCGGCGGGGGCCCGGGTGGAGGGAAGCAACGAGATCGGACTGGTGACGGGCCTCGGGCCGGTCGCCGAGGGCCGGCTCATCCGCTTCCGTCTCCTCGACTCGGCGGCGCCGCTGGCAGCCGGTCGCCGCATCGTGAGCTTCGGCTCGCAGGGGGGCATGCCGTACGCGCCGGGCCTGCCGGTGGGCACCATCCAGCGGGTCGAGGCCACGCCAGGGGAGCTCACCCGGGTCGCGTACGCCAAGCCCTTCGTCGACTTCACGGCGCTGGACGTCGTCGGGGTGGTCGTACGGGCGCCGCAGCGCGATCCCAGGGACGCGATGCTGCCGCCGCCTCCGCCCGCGGCGAAGGCTCGCGCCACCGCGCCGCCGCCCCAGACGCCGTCCCAGACGCCGTCCCCTTCGGCCTCGCCACCCGCCTCGCCCTCACCCTCCTCGACGGCACGGGGCGAGGATGACGCCGACGGCGAGCATCCTCGGGGTACGCGCCAGAGCCCGGTCCAGACCCGCGAGCAGTCGGCCCGCACGCGCCCGCGTTCCGCCCATGGGCCCGGGCGCCCGGCCGGCCCGCGCAGGCGGGCCGGCGCCATACGCGAGGGGCCGGGCACGAGGGCCCGCGAGCGGCCGGCGGAAGCCACGCGAGGGCGGGCACACGGGGGCACGCGGGAGCGGCCCGGCGAGAAGGCACACGAGCGGCCTGGCACCAAGCACGGCCAGGCCGGCGAGAGGACATGAAAGCGTGATCCGAGCGATGGCGGCGGTGCTGCTCGCCGGCCTCATCATGATCGTTCAGGTGACCGTCGTGAACCGCCTGCCGCTGCCGGGCGGCGGCGGCCCCGACCTGGTGCTCCTCACGGTCGTGGTGGTCGCGCTGGCGCACGGGGCGGTCGCCGGGGCCCTCACCGGCTTCGCCGCCGGCCTCGCCACCGACCTGCTGCCGCCCGCGGCCCACGTCATGGGGCAGTACGCCCTGGTCTTCTGCCTGGTGGGCTTCATGGTGGGCCGCGCCACCGAGCGGGCGCCCGGCTCCTCGGCGGTCACGGTCATCGTCGCGCTGATGCTGGCGCCGCTCATGTCGGCCGGGGTGGGCGGCCTGCTCGGTGATCCCCGGGTCGACTGGCAGGCGCTGGCCGGCCTGTGGCCGTCGCTGGTGATGTACAACCTGGCCCTGGCCGCGCTGATCTTCTGGGTGGTGTCCCGCTACTCAGGCGACCGCCGCCACCGGAGGCGGGAGGCCGTGCCCACCGGCGCCTACCCGGTGCGGAGGCACGTGTGATCAGGGTCCGCGCCCGGCTGGTGGTGCTGCAGTTCTTCGTGCTGGCCCTGCTGGCGGTCCTGTCCGTACGGCTGTGGCAGGTGCAGGTCGTGCGCGGCGGACAGTTCGTGGCGGCGGCGACCGAGACCCGCACCCGCGACGTGATCGTCCCGGCCGTGCGCGGGCAGATCCTGGACGCCAGCGGGCGCCCTCTGGTGCGCAACCGCACCTCGCTGGTCGTCTCGGTCGACCGCGCCGAGGTCGAGCGCATGCGCGACGGCGGCGTGGCCGTGCTGAAGCGGCTCGCGGCGGTGCTCGACCGCCCGGTCAAGGAGCTGCGCCAGCGCATCCGCCCGTGCGGGCCCCACGTGACCCGTCCGTGCTGGCCGGGCTCGCTCTACTCGCCGATCCCCATCGACGACAACGTCACCCCCCGGGAGGCGCTGCAGATCCTGGAGCGTCAGGAGGACTTCCCCGGGGTCATCGCCGAGGTGCAGGCCGTGCGGGAGTATCCCCTCGGCTCCGGGGCGTCGCAGACCCTCGGCTACCTGCAACCGGTCACCGAGGCCGAGCTGAAGAAGCGGTCGACGCTCAAGGCCAACTTCTCCGGCGTCGACCTCGTCGGCAGGGACGGGCTCGAATACATCTACGACGACGCGCTGCGCGGGTCGCCGGGGCTCCGGAGGGTCCAGGTCGACCGCATGGGCAAGGTCCTCGGCATCGAGCGGCAGACCTCCCCGACGCCGGGCGACATCCTGATCACCAACATGGACGCCAACGTGCAGAAGGTCGTCGACCAGGCGCTCGCGAACGCCATGAAGAACGCCCCCAGGGCCGACGGCGCGGCCGCGGTCGTCCTGGACGTGAAGACCGGCGGGGTCATCGCGCTCGGCAGCATGCCGACCTACGACCCCGCGGTCTGGGCGGGCGGCATCTCCGAGAAGGACTACCAGCGGCTGCTGTCGGAGAAGGCGGGCCTGCCGCTGATCTCCCGGGCGACCCACGGTGAGTTCGCGCCCGGTTCGACGTTCAAGGTCTCCTCCCTGTCCGCGATGATCAGGGACGGGTACCCCCTGCGCGGCAAGTACGACTGCCCGGGGGCCTACGACATCGGAGGCCGGGCGTTCCACAACTTCCACGGCATCGGCATGGGGGTCATCGACCTTCACACGGCCCTGGTGAAGTCGTGCGACACGATCTTCTACAAGGCCGCGAGCGAGATGTGGACGCGGGACGGCGGGAACAAGCCCGTGCCGCACCCCAAGGAGCCGATGACCAACACGGCCAAGATGTTCGGATTCGGCAGGAAGACCGGCATCGACTTGCCCGGCGAGGTGTCCGGGCGCATCCCCGGCCGCACCTGGAAGAAGCAGCAGTGGACGGCGACCAAGAACAACAGCTGCACGCGGGCCAAGACCGGTTACCCCGAGGTGGCGAAGAAGGACCCCGCCCGCGCCGCCTATCTCAAGACGCTGGCCCACGAGAACTGCGTCGAGGGGTTCGAGTGGCACGTCAGCGAGGCCGCCAACCTCTCCATCGGCCAGGGCGACGTGCTGGTGACGCCCCTGCAGCTGGCCGCCGCGTACGCCGCGATCGTGGGCGACGGCAAGCTGCGCAGCCCCCGCATCGCCAAGGCGATCGTGCGGCCGGACGGCACCCACGTACAGGAGATCAAGGCGCCGGTCGTCGGGCGGCTTCCGGTCAGCAAGGAGACCCGCGACTACATCCGCGCCGCGCTCAGCGAGGTGACCTCCGACGGTACCGCGGCGGGCGCTTTCAGCGGGTTCCCGATGAACGTGGTGAAGATCGGCGGCAAGACCGGTACCGCCGAGGTCTACGGCAAGGAGGACACCTCGTGGTTCGCCTCCTTCGCCCCGGCGGCCGACCCGAGGTTCGTGGTCGTCGTCACGATCTCGCAGGGCGGTCAGGGCGCCATGGCGGCGGCCCCCGCGGCGCGCGAGATCTACGAGGGCATCTACGGCATCAAGGGCAAGGCGGCGCTGCCTGACGGCAAGCCCGTCGGGAAGCTCCCGTCGATCAGGAAAGACGGGACGGTGGTGCAGTGAACCAGGCCCTCGCCCCGCAGAGCCGCTCCTTCGTCCGCAGGGCCATGGGCGCGCAGTCGGCGGTGTGGCGGGTTGACGGCGTCCTGCTGGTCGCGGTCATGGCCCTGTCGGTCATCGGCACGCTGCTGGTGTGGTCGTCGACGCGTACGTGGGCGGCGGGCGCGCCGACGGGCATGGTCAAGAAGCACGTGCTCAACCTCGTCATCGGGTGGATCCTCTGCGGCATTGTCGCGATGGCCAACCAGCGGACGCTGCGGGTCTACGCGCCCGCCGTGTACGGGGTGTCCCTTCTCGGGCTGCTGGCCGTGGTCACCCCGCTCGGTTCGACGATCAACGGGTCCCACTCGTGGATCCTGCTGGGCGGGGGGTTCGCGGTCCAGCCGTCCGAGCTCGCCAAGCCCGCGCTGATCCTCATGATGGGGGCGTTGCTCGCCGAGCCGGCGCCGGGCACCGACCGGCCCCGCACGCTCGACCTGCTGCTCTGCGTCGCGGCCTCGGGCATCGCGGCGGGCCTGATCATGCTCCAGCCCGACTTCGGCACCACGATGGTGCTCGCCGTCATCACCGGCGGGTTGCTGATCTTCGCCGGCCTGCGGAAGCGCTACATCATCGGGCTCGCCGTGCTGGCGATGGCCGGGGCCCTGGCCGTGTGGCTCTTCGGGCTGCTCAAGCCGTACCAGGTGGCGCGGTTCACCGCGTTCATCAACCCGGCGAACGACCCGCGCGGGGCGGGGTACAACAGCACGCAGGCGTTGATCGCGATCGGCTCGGGGGAGCTGTTCGGCAAGGGGCTGTTCCACGGGGGGCAGACCACCGGGCGGTTCGTCCCCGAGCAGCACACCGACTTCATCTTCACCGTGGTGGGAGAGGAGTTCGGGTTCCTCGGCTCGGTCACCGTGGTCCTGCTGCTCGGGGTGGTGCTGCTGCGGGGGCTGCGCATCGCCAGGCAGTGCGAGGACCGCTTCGGCGCGCTGGTCGTGGGCGGCGTCGTGTGCTGGTTCGCCTTCCAGTCCTTCGTCAACGTCGGCATGACCATCGGAATCATGCCGATCACCGGGGTGCCCCTGCCCTTCGTGTCGTACGGGGGCACCGCGACGTTCGCCAACATGATCGCCCTTGGATTACTCCAGGCCGTGCACATACGCGAACGCGCGTTCTAGCCATGCCCCCGGCTCCGGCCGGGGCGGTCTGGCACGATGCGCGGCGAGCAGGAACTACCCTTGGGAGCATGTCTGTCGAGTCGCTGTTTCCCCGGCTGGAACCGCTCCTGCCCAACGTGCAGAAGCCGATCCAGTACGTAGGGGGTGAGCTCAATTCGACCGTCAAGGACTGGGACGAGGCGACCGTCCGCTGGGCGCTCATGTATCCCGACGCCTATGAGGTCGGCCTGCCCAACCAGGGTGTCCAGATCCTCTACGAGATCCTGAACGAGCTGCCCGAGACGCTGGCCGAGCGCACGTACGCGGTCTGGCCCGATCTCGAGGCGCTCATGCGGGAGCACGGGGTGCCGCAGTTCACGGTCGACGCGCACCGGCCGGTGCGGGCGTTCGACGTGCTCGGCGTGTCGTTCTCGACCGAGCTGGGCTACACCAACCTGCTCACCGCCCTCGACCTGGCCGGCATCCCGCTGCACGCGGTCGACCGCGGCGAGGACGACCCGATCGTGCTGGCGGGCGGCCACGCGGCCTTCAACCCCGAGCCGGTCGCCGACTTCCTCGACGCCGCGGTGCTCGGCGACGGCGAGCAGATCGCCATCGCCATCTCCGAGGTGATCCGCGAGTGGAAGGACGAGGGCGGCCCCGGCGGGCGCGACGAGCTTCTCATGCGTCTCGCCTCGACCGGCGGTGTCTACGTCCCGAAGTTCTACGACGTGGAGTACCACCCCGACGGGCGGATCAAGCGGGTCGCTCCGAACAGGTCGGGTGTGCCGTGGCGGGTGCAGAAGCACACGGTCATGGACCTCGACGAGTGGCCCTATCCCAAGAAGCCGCTGGTCCCGCTGGCCGAGACCGTGCACGAGCGCTTCAGCGTCGAGATCTTCCGCGGCTGCACCCGCGGCTGCCGGTTCTGCCAGGCGGGCATGATCACCCGTCCTGTCCGGGAGCGGTCGATCACGACGATCGGCGACATGGTGGAGGCCGGTGTCAAGGAGTCCGGCTTCAACGAGGTCGGCCTGCTGTCGCTGTCCAGCGCCGACCACTCCGAGATCGCGGCGGTCGCCAAGGGCCTGGCCGACCGTTACGAGGGCACCAACACCAGCCTGTCGCTTCCGTCCACCCGGGTCGACGCGTTCAACATCGACCTGGCCAACGAGTTCTCGCGCAACGGCCGCCGGTCGGGCCTGACGTTCGCGCCCGAGGGCGGTTCCGAGCGCATGCGCAAGGTGATCAACAAGATGGTCACCGAGGAAGACCTGATCCGCACCGTCACCACGGCGTACAGCCAGGGCTGGCGGCAGGTGAAGCTCTACTTCATGTGCGGGCTGCCCACCGAGATGGACGAGGACGTGCTCGGCATCGCCGATCTCGCCAAGAAGGTCATCAAGGCGGGCCGCGAGGTCACCGGTTCCCGTGACATCCGCTGCACCGTGTCCATCGGCGGGTTCGTGCCCAAGCCGCACACCCCGTTCCAGTGGGCCGCCCAGTGCGACCACGAGACCGTCGACCGCAGGCTCAAGCAGCTCAGAGACTCCCTTCGCACCGACAAGCAGTACGGCAAGTCCATCGGCTTCCGCTACCACGACGGGCAGCCCTCGATCGTCGAGGGCATGCTGTCGCGGGGAGACCGCCGGGTCGGCGCCGTGATCAGGGCCGTGTGGGAGGAAGGCGGCCGTTTCGACGGCTGGAGCGAGCACTTCTCCTACGCCCGCTGGATGTCCTGCGCCGAGCGGGCGCTGGCGGACGAGCCGGTCGACGTCGACTGGTACACCACGCGCGAGCGCGAGGAGGTCGAGGTGCTCCCCTGGGACCACCTGGACGCCGGGC
Source organism: Sphaerisporangium viridialbum (assembly GCF_049674955.1). Taxonomy (GTDB): domain Bacteria; phylum Actinomycetota; class Actinomycetes; order Streptosporangiales; family Streptosporangiaceae; genus Sphaerisporangium; species Sphaerisporangium viridialbum. The sequence goes on from NZ_CP187232.1 coordinate 2,179,076, forward strand.
TCGACCGCGAGTGGCTCTGGCAGGACTGGCAGGACGCCACCTCCGAGACCGAGGTCGAGGACTGCCGGTGGACTCCCTGCTACGACTGCGGGGTCTGCCCGACCATGGGCACCGAGATCCAGATCGGCCCGACGGGAAGGAAACTCCTCCCTCTGACGGTCGTCTGACCCGCCGGATGGAAGCAAACACCCGTGGTAACCGTTCACGAGGTAGGCCATCCGGTCGCGCTGGTTTAGCCTCTTCCGTACGACGTGAGACCAGGTGGGCCGGAGTGGCCTTTATCCTGGGAAGATGACCAGCGCCTTGACACAGGAAGGATGACTTAGCTGAAGAACCCTGTTCCTGATGGGCCCCCGCCCGCGCCGGTGGTGCAGCGCCTTCGTGTGCGCTATGCCAAGCGTGGCCGCCTGCGGTTCACCAGCCACCGAGACATCTCGCGCGCCATCGAACGAGCGGTGCGCCGGGCCGGCATCCCGGTTGGCTTCAGCGCGGGATTCTCCCCCCATCCGAAGATCTCCTACGCGGGAGCCGCTCCCACCGGAGTGGCCAGCGAGGCCGAATATCTCGAGATCGGTGTCGTCTCGGCGTGCGAGCCCGATCGGCTCCGTGCCGATCTCGACCAGTCGCTGCCACCGGGGCTCGACGTGCTCGACGTCGTCGAGGCGCGTGCCGGAAGCCTGGCCGACAGGCTGGAGTGCTCGGTCTGGGAGGTCCGCCTGCCCGGATCGGAGCCGCGAGAGGCGGAGGCGGCGATCGGCCGTTTTCTGGCCGCCGAGCGCGTAGAGGTCGAGCGCCTGACCAAGAAGGGCCTGCGCCGGTTCGACGCGCGGGAGGCCGTCATCACGTTGACGGCACATGAGGAGACCCAAGGAACAGCGGGCCGGGAGCCGGGCCAGCCATGTGCGATACTTCGTATGGTTGTCCGGCACGTTACGCCCGCCGTTCGACCCGACGACGTGCTCACGGGTCTGCGTCTTGTGGCTGATTTCGCGCCGCCGTCACCCCCCGCGGTGACCAGGCTGGCGCAGGGTCCGCTCGACGCGCACACCGGTGGGACCGCCGACCCGCTCGACCTGGACCGCGACATTCGCGGCGGCGAGCCGGGACCGGCTGTGCAGCACGTCGGTGACCACAAATAGGACTTGGCGCCGGGCCCCCGACAGGTGGCCTGGCGCACAGCGAGAGACGAGAGCTCCCGCGCGGCGCGGAGACGCGCCCGGGAGCCTGACGGGAGAACGCCCGCATGCTCGACAACGAGCCCATCGTCGGAGCCTCCGGCCCTGATGGGGATGCAACAGCACAGCAAGAATCGAAGCCGGTCAGGCGTCGCCGCGCGGCGAGCCGTCCGGCGGGCCCGCCGCCCGAGGAGGCCGAGCGCGCCGCGGGCCTGGTGAGCGACCCCGTGGGGACGGTCACGACCGCCGCCGTGGGCGCGACGCCGGTGGCCGAGGCCGCACCGGGTGTCGTGGAAGCCCCGCAAAGCGCCCCGAGCGCTGAGACCGTATCCGCCCCGGAGGCCGAGGCGCCTCCGAAGCGCGCCACCCGGACGCGCCGCGCCGCGGTCAAGGACCCCGACGCGCCGGTCACCCCGCGCCGTTCGCGCACGGCCAAGAAGGACGCCGTCCCGGCCGAGGAGGCCCCCGAGGCCCCCGAGGCGGAGGCCGCCCCGGTGAAGCGCAGGCGCACCAGGAAGGCCGCCGAGGTCGCCGAGGTCGCCGAGGCCGTCGCGGTCACGGAGATCCCCGAGGTCTCCGAGGCCCAGACCGTGCGCCCCGGTGTCGAGAGCCCCGCCGAGGCCGAGGTCGCCGAGGCGATCATCGAGTCGCTGCCCGCCGAGGAGCCGCTGGACGACGAGCCCGCGGGCGAGGACATCGCCGAGGAGGCGCCGTCCCAGACCCCGGTGTTCGCCGACCCGTTCGGCCTGACCGCGATGGCCGACGTGCGCGCGGCCGCGCCCACCGTCACCTTCCAGGCGCCCGCCGCGGTGTTCCAGCCGATCTTCCAGGCGCCCGAGCCCCGCCCGGCCGTACAGCCGGTCGTGCCCCAGCCCCACCCCCAGCAGCAGGCCGAGCCGGCGGACGAGCAGCCCGAAGAGGCCGAGGACACCGCCGAGGCCGCGCAGGACGAGGACGACGACCAGGATGACGCGGGCGGCCGTCGCCGCCGCCGTCGCCGTGGAGGCCGCGGCCGGGGCAAGGCGCGCGAGCTGGACGAGGCCGACGAGACCGAGGACGGCGACGAGGAGCCGCGCGCCGCGGGCGCCGACCAGGCCGAGCCGGCCGAGGCCGAGCAGGCGCGGGAGTCCCGCGAGAGCGACCAGGACGACGAGGACGCCGGTTCGTCGCGTCGCCGCCGCCGTCGCCGCCGCAGGGGCGGGGACGACGCCGAGATGCCCGCCGACGACCCGCCCAACACGGTCGTGCGCATCCGCGCGCCCCGGGCCGGGCGCCCGACCTCGGTGGACGAGGTCCAGGGCTTCCGCGGTTCCACGCGTCTGGAGGCCAAGAAGCAGCGCCGCCGCGAGGGCCGCGAGCAGGGCAGGCGCCGGCCCCCGGTGATCACCGAGTCCGAGTTCCTGGCCCGTCGCGAGTCCGTCGAGCGCGTGATGGTGGTCCGCCGCCAGGGCGGCCGCACCCAGATCGCGGTGCTGGAGGACGGCGTGCTCGTCGAGCACTACGTCGACCGCGAGGCCAGCCAGTCGTACGTCGGCAACGTCTATCTGGGCAAGGTCCAGAACGTCCTGCCGTCGATGGAGGCCGCGTTCATCGACGTCGGCAAGGGGCGCAACGCCGTCCTGTACGCCGGCGAGGTCAACTTCGACACCGCCGGTCTCGAAGGGCAGCCCAAGCGCATCGAGGCGGCCCTGAAGTCCGGGCAGTCGGTGCTCGTCCAGGTCACCAAGGACCCCATGGGTCACAAGGGCGCCCGGCTCACGAGCCAGATCAGCCTCCCCGGCCGCTACCTGGTCTACGTGCCCGACGGCTCCATGACCGGCATCAGCCGCAAGCTGCCCGACAAGGAGCGCAGCCGGCTGAAGGCCATCCTCAAGAAGGTCATGCCCGAGAACGCCGGCGTGATCGTCCGCACGGCGGCAGAGGGCGCGTCCGAGGAGGAGCTCAGCCGCGACGTGGCCCGCCTGTCGGCGCAGTGGGAGAACATCCAGCGCAAGGCCAAGGGCGCGAGCCCGCCCGAGCTGCTCTCCTCCGAGCCCGACCTGACCATCCGCGTGGTCCGCGACGTCTTCAACGAGGACTTCTCCTCGCTGGTCGTGGCCGGCGACGAGGCGTGGGGCACGGTCGACGAGTACGTCAGGTACGTCGCGCCGCACCTGGCCGACCGCCTGACCAAGTGGGAGGACGGCGACGTCTTCGCGGCCTACCGCATCGACGAGCAGATCTCCAAGGCGATGGAGCGCAAGGTGTGGCTGCCGAGCGGCGGCTCCCTGGTGATCGACCGCACCGAGGCCATGACCGTCGTCGACGTCAACACCGGCAAGTTCACCGGCCAGGGCGGCAACCTTGAGGAGACCGTCACCAGGAACAACCTGGAGGCGGCGGAGGAGATCGTCCGCCAGCTCCGGCTGCGGGACATCGGCGGCATCATCGTCGTCGACTTCATCGACATGGTGCTGGAGAGCAACCGCGACCTGGTGCTCCGGCGCATGCTGGAGTGCCTGGCCCGCGACCGCACCAAGCACCAGGTGGCGGAGGTCACCTCTCTGGGGCTGGTCCAGATGACCCGCAAGCGGGTCGGCCAGGGCCTCCTGGAGGCGTTCTCGACGCCGTGCGACTGCTGCAACGGGCGCGGGCTGATCGTCTCGACCGAGCCGGTCGAGTCCAAGCCCGAGCCGAGGGGCACGCAGGGCAAGATGGCGGTGGAGAAGGCGGTCGCCGAGAAGCTCGAGAAGGTCGGTGCCGACCGGCTTCTCAAGGACGGCGGCGTCGCGGTCGCGGCGAACGGCGAGGGAGGTCGTGATAGCGTGACGGATGCGCTTGACGGCTCTTCCGAGGAGGACGCGCAAGCCGCACAGCCTTCCGCCCGGGGGCGGCGACGCTCCCGAAAGGCCACCAGACCGGCTGGGCCGGCCGAGTAGGCCGGCAACCCGGCGATCCGTCCGGTTCGACCAGGGCACCCGCAATCCGGTATCCTAGTCAATCGGTGCGTCCGGTGGCGCGCCTAGCTTCGCGCGCCTACCCGGTTCGCCGGTCGTGTGTATCGACGGTAGCTGGATGCAAGAGGCGCAGCGTTCAGCGAGCAATTAGCCAGAAGAAGGGTTCCGCGGTGTACGCGATCGTTCGTTGCGGCGGCAGGCAGCAGAAGGTCTCCGTCGGTGACGTCCTCGAGGTAGACAAGGTCGCCGGTGAGGTCGGCTCCACGGTGTCGCTGGCGCCGGTGCTCGTCGTCAACGACGGCGATGTCACCACAGACGCTGCCACGCTTGGCAAGTTCGAGGTGACCGCCGAGATTCTCGGCGAGACCAAGGGCCCCAAGATTCGTATTCTCAAGTACAAGAACAAGTCTGGTTACAAGAAGCGCCAGGGTCACCGCCAGCGGTACACCCAGGTGAAGGTAACCGGCATCAACCCCGGGAAGTAGTGGTAGCGAACCATGGCACACAAGAAGGGCGCCTCGTCCACCCGGAACGGCCGTGACTCCAACGCCCAGCGGCTTGGTGTCAAGCGTTTCGGTGGCCAGCTCGTGAACGCCGGCGAGATCATCGTCCGCCAGCGCGGCACCCACTTCCACCCGGGTGACAACGTCGGCCGGGGCGGCGACGACACGCTGTTCGCGCTGATCGCGGGCCACGTGCAGTTCGGCAACAAGCGCGGCCGTCGCGCCGTGAGCATCGTCCCGGCCGCGGAGTAGATCCGCCGATCGGGACAGGGGCCGCCGCCCCGCGCGAAGAGCGCGGTGGGCGGAGGCCCGGCCAGAACGTTGATGAGGCGGATCGACCTGTCGATCCGCCTCATCGTCGTGAAGGGGGTACCACCGGCGCGGGGAGCGTGGCGGTGGCACGGCGTGGACCAGATGGACACGCTTGTGAGAGGGAGTAACGTGGCTGAGTTCGTCGACCAGGTGGTCCTGTACATCAAGGCCGGTGACGGGGGAAACGGCTGCGCGTCCATCCACCGTGAGAAGTTCAAGCCGCTCGGCGGCCCCGACGGGGGGAACGGCGGGCGCGGGGGTGACGTCATCCTGGAGGTCGACCCCAACACCTCGACCCTTCTCGAGTACCACCACCGGCCCCATCGCAAGGCCTCCAATGGCAAGCAGGGCACGGGCGCCAACCGCGACGGCGCCTGGGGCGAGGACGTCGTCCTCCCGGTGCCCAACGGCACGGTCGTGAAGGACGCCAAGACCGGAGAGGTGCTGGTCGACCTCATCGGCGCCGGCACGCGGTACGTCGTGGCCCAGGGCGGTCACGGGGGCCTCGGCAACGCCGCGCTCGCCTCGGCCAAGCGCAAGGCCCCCGGGTTCGCGCTGCTCGGTGAGCAGGGCGACGAGCTGGAGGCCGTGCTGGAGCTCAAGACGGTCGCCGACGTGGCGCTCGTGGGCTTCCCGAACGCCGGCAAGTCGTCGCTGATCGCGGCCCTCAGCGCCGCCCGGCCCAAGATCGCCGACTACCCGTTCACCACGCTGGTGCCGAACCTCGGCGTCGTCACGGCGGGGGAGACGGTGTTCACCGTCGCCGACGTGCCCGGGCTGATCCCCGGCGCCTCTGAGGGGCGGGGGCTCGGCCATGAGTTCCTGCGCCACGTGGAGCGCTGCTCGACGATCGTCCACGTCCTCGACTGCGCCACGATCGAGCCGGGACGCGACCCGCTCACCGACTTCCAGGTGATCGAGGCCGAGCTGGCGGCGTACGGCGAGCTGGACGACCGCCCGCGTCTGGCCGTCCTGAACAAGGCCGACGTTCCCGAGGCGCGCGAGCTCGCCGACATGGTGCGCCCGATGCTGGAGGAGAAGGGCCTGACGGTCTTCACGATCTCGGCGGCCACCCACGAGGGGCTGCGCGAGCTGTCGTTCGCCGTGGCCGAGATGGTGTCGGCGGACAGGGCCGCCAAGCCCGTCGAGGAGCCCACCAGGCTGGTCATCCGGCCCAAGCAGCTCGGCGACGCCGGGTTCACGGTCAAGCGGATCAACGACGACACCTTCCAGGTCACCGGCGAGAAGCCCGAGCGCTGGATCAAGCAGACCGACTTCACCAACGACGAGGCCGTCGGCTACCTGGCCGACCGCCTCGAACGGCTGGGCATCGAGAAGGCGCTCAGCGAGGCGGGGGCCAAGGCCGGCGCCGAGGTGGTCATCGGCTCGATGGAGGGCGGCTACATCTTCGACTGGCAGCCGACGCTCGACGCCGAGGCCCACCAGGGCCCGCGCGGCTCGGACAACCGGCTCGGCTAGCCCGGTGACCGGTCAGGGACGTACCAGCGCGGCACGGTGGACGGGTCCGCCGGCCGCGACGATCATGCGGTAGCAGGCAAGCGAGCGAAGGGTGCGCAGCGTGGACAACGCCGGTCGGGAGCGGGTGGCCGCTGCTTCACGCCTGGTCGTGAAGGTGGGGTCGTCGTCGCTGACCACGCCGCAGGGCACCATCGACGTCGACCGGGTGGACGCCCTGGTCGACGTCCTCGCCGCCCGCAGCGGGAACGGCACGCAGATCGTGCTGGTGTCCTCGGGCGCGATCGCGGCCGGTCTCGGGCCGCTCGGCCTGAGCGCCCGGCCGCGTGACCTCGCGACCCAGCAGGCCGCCGCCTCGGTCGGGCAGGGTGTGCTGGTCGCCCGCTACACCTCCTCCTTCGCCAGGTACGGCCTGCGCGTGGGCCAGGTGCTGCTCACCGCGGACGACATGATGCGCCGGTCCCACCACCGCAACGCGCAGCGCACCCTGGCGCGGCTGCTGGAGCTCGGCATCGTCCCCGTGGTGAACGAGAACGACACGGTGGCCACCGACGAGATCCGCTTCGGCGACAACGACCGCCTGGCGGCCCTGGTGGCCCATCTGATCCACGCCGACGCGCTGGTGCTGTTGTCCGACGTGGACGCCCTGTACGACGGCGACCCCCGGCTGGCGGGCGCCCAGCGGATCCCCCAGGTCAACGGGCCGGGAGACCTCGAAGGCGTCGAGCTCGGCAGGTCGGGCCGGGTCGGCACCGGCGGCATGATCACCAAGGTCGAGGCGGCGCGCATCGCCACGGGGGCCGGGGTCCCCGTTGTGCTCACCTCCGCCGCCCGCGCCGCGCAGGCCCTCGCGGGGCGGGACGTCGGCACCTACTTCCAGCCGGACGGCCGCCATCCGGGCACCCGCCTGCTCTGGCTCGCCCACGCGACCACCGGCAGGGGCCGCCTGCACCTGGACGCCGGGGCGGTGGAGGCCGTGGTGATGCGGCGCAAGTCGCTGCTCCCCGCCGGGGTGACGCTCGTGGAGGGCGACTTCGCCGCGGGGGATCCCGTCGACCTTTACAGCCCGCACGGCACGCCCGTGGCCCGGGGCCTGGTGAACTTCGACGCCGCCGAGATCCCCGAGCTGCTCGGCCGTTCCACGCGTGAGCTGGCCGCGAACCTCGGCCCCGAGTACGAGCGAGAGCTGATCCACCGCGACGACATCGTCATACTGGACCCCACCACCGAGAGCAGGAGCGCGAGGCATGTCTGAGGCCGAGGAGTTTCTGAGGGTCGCCCACGCCGCCAGGGAGGCCGCCGCCGATCTGGCGCCGCTGCCGCGCTCCGCCAAGGACGCCGCGCTGCGCGCCGTCGCCGACGCCCTGGTGTCCCGGGCCAAGGAGATCGTCGAGGCCAACGCCCTGGACGTCGCCGCCGCGCGCGAGAGCGGCACCGCCGAGACGATGATCGACAGGCTCCGGCTGGACGAGAAGCGCGTGGAGGCCATCGCCGGCGCGGTGCGCGAGGTGGCGGAGCTGCCCGACCCGGTCGGCGAGGTCGTCCGGGGGAGCACCCTGCCGAACGGCCTGGAGCTCCGTCAGGTCCGTGTGCCGCTCGGCGTCGTCGGCATCATCTACGAGGGCCGCCCCAACGTCACGGTCGACGCCGCCGCCCTCTGCCTCAAGAGCGGCAACGCCGTGCTGCTGCGCGGGTCCTCCAGCGCCTATCGGTCCAACACCGTCCTGGTGGAGATCATGCAGGACGCGCTCGGCGGCACCGAGGTGCCCTCGGGGGCCGTGCAGCTCGTGCCGGGCATCACGCGCGACTCGGTGAAGCACCTGATGCGGGCCAGGGGGCTGGTCGACGTGCTGATCCCGCGCGGCGGCGCGTCGCTGATCAACTCCGTGGTGGAGGAGTCCACGGTGCCGGTGATCGAGACCGGTGTCGGCAACTGCCACGTGTACGTGGACGCGGACGCCGACCTCGACCTGGCCTTGGAGATCCTCGTCAACGCCAAGACCCAGCGTCCCTCGGTGTGCAACGCGGCCGAGACGTTCCTGGTCCACGCGGCGGTGGCCGACGCCTTCGTGCCCGCCGCGCTGGCCCGGCTGGCCAAGGAGGGCGTGACCGTGCACGGCGACGAGCGCATCGCGTCGTACGGCGCGGGAGGGCACGAGGGCGTCGTGGTGCCCGCCACCGAGGAGGACTTCGGGAACGAGTACCTCTCGCTGGACATCGCCGCCGCCGTGGTCGACTCGCTGGAGGACGCGGTCGCGCACATCAGGCGGTACGGCTCGGGCCACACCGACGCGATCGTGACGAGGTCGCAGGGCGCGGCCAGGCGCTTCGTCGCCAGGGTCGACTCGGCGGCGGTGGCGGTCAACGCCTCGACCAGGTTCACCGACGGCGGGGAGTTCGGCTTCGGGGCCGAGATCGGCATCTCCACCCAGAAGCTGCACGCTCGCGGGCCGATGGGGCTTCCGGAGCTGACCTCCACCAAGTGGGTCTACACCGGCGAGGGCCACCTGCGCACCTCCGCGGGCACCGTCATAGCCGGAGGCTAGCCACCCTCTCCCGGCGGCCAGCCCCCGCCGAGCCCGAAGCGGCCCCCTCCCGACCCTGGGCGGGCCACGTTCGAACTGGGGTCTTGTCCGATCGCACGCGTCCCGGTCAACGACTTGGTGTGATCGGCGTGTCGCTCCACGTGAGCGGCGGGCCGGGGCGGTTGACTGTCACCCATGGGGATTGTCTTCGCCTGCGGCTACGCCATCGCGGTGGTGGTCGCGGCCGATCGGCTGATGCTGTGGCTGGAGAGCCGGGGTCACGTGAACTGGCGGCGCACCGGCAGGAAGGCCCTGTCCGCGAGCCCGAGCGCCCGGCTGGACAGCCTCTTCGAGGACTCCTCGCGCTCGCGCTAGCCCTCACGGCCGCCGCGGCTGGGGGTTCGTGTCCCGGTGTGTCCGCTAAAACCCGGTAGTTTCCGGCGCGCCGCCACGGTTAACGGGTGGATCGGCGCTATGGTGGCGTCTCCTATGGGCGGACGGCGAGTGGGCGGGCGAGTCGGCCCGTACACCATGATGGAGCGCCTCGGCCGCGGCGGCATGGGCGAGGTCTACCTCGCCGTCGGCCGGCGCGGGGTGAAGGTCGCCGTCAAGATGCTCCGCGATCCGATCGGGGACGACCCCGAGGCGCGATTACGGCTCGACCGCGAGGTGCAGGCGCTGCGGAGGGTGGAGAGCCCCTACGTCGCCCGCGTCCTCGACGCCGACCTGTCCGGTGACCGGCCCTACCTGGTGATGGAGCACATCGAGGGGGAGACCCTCCTCGACGCGGTGCGGCGGCAGGGGCCCCTGTCCGGGCCCAACCTGATCGACCTCGCCAGGGGACTGGCCACCGCGATCGCCATCATCCACGCGGCCGGGGTGATCCACCGCGACGTGAAGCCCGCCAACGTGGTGCTGGGGCCCGACGGCCCGGTCCTGATCGACTTCGGCATCGCCCAGGTGTCCGACGCCACCCGGCTCACGATGACCGGCACGTTCCTCGGCACCCCCGGCTACTCCGCGCCCGAGGTGTTCGCCGAGGAGGTCGTCGGCGAGCCCTCCGACGTCCATTCGTGGGCGGCCACGGTGGCGTTCGCCGCCACCGGCCGCCCGACGTTCGGGAGGGGCAGCGTCGAGGCGCAGATGTACGCCGTCCTGAACGGGCGCGCGGACCTCGCCGGGGTTCCGGGCTCGCTGCTGCCGTTGATCAGGGCGGCGCTCAACAGGGAGCCCGCCAAGCGGCCCACAGCGGCGCTGCTGGCCGACCGGCTGTCCCGCCTCGCCAGGGCCACGGCGCCCGCCGCGCCGGCGGCGGCGCGCGCACGGGGCGACGAGCCCTCGGGCGGCCGGGGCCGCGCCGAGGACGTGCCCGCTGAGGAGGCGTCCGCCGAGCCGGTCAGGACGCGCGCCAGGGAGGCGGCCGAGTCCGCCGCGGAGGCCACGCCCCCGCCACGGAAGAAGGCTCCCGCGGGACGCTCCGCGCGGCCCGCCGCGACCCCCGAGGAACGCGCCCGCGCCCGCCGCGCCAAACCCGAGGGCCCGGAGCGCCGCCCCGGCGCCGACGGCCCTGACCGCCGTACGAAGGAGGGTGCCCGCTCCGGCGCGGAGGCGGCGCGTACGAAGGCGGACGGCGTGGAGCGCCGGTCGAAGGCGGAGGGCACGGACCGCCGTACGGGCGGCGAGGGCAGGACGCGGCGTGCCGCGACGGACGTGAAGGAGTCGCTGCTCGGCGCCCAGGCCGCGCAGGCGTCCTCACCCCCGGGAAGCGCCGTGCTGATCATGCTGGCCATGGTCGCGGTGCCCTGCGTCGTGGCGTCGGTGATCTGGCCGCTCGCGACGTTCGCGATCACGGCGACCTTCTGCGTGCTGGCCCGCGCGTGGTGGAGCGGGCACTGGCTCGTCAGGAAGCGCAGGTCCACGCGGGTGCGCGGGACGTTGCGGGTGGTGTCGTTCCCGATCGCGCTGGCCGGGTCGGCGCTCAGCGCGGCCGTGTGGCCGGGGGTGCCCGCCGCGGCCGTCGCCGCCTCGGCGTTCTGGGTGGCGGCGGGAGGCGACATGGGCGGCGCGTGGTGGAGCAATCCGGGCCCCATGACGGTCGCCGGGGTGGTCTTCGGCGTCGTGTGCGGCGGCATCGTGGGCCGCGAGGTCGAGCGCATCGGCGTTCACGTGCCCGACCTCCGCAGGGAGGGGCTGCGGGCGCTTTCGGTGCTGGGCGGCTTCGTCGCCCTGTGCGCGGCGGCCGTCCGCGTCCTGGCCTGGGTGCTTCCCCACGCGCTGTGAGGGCGCCTGAGGAGGAATCCCCCAGGCAGGCAGGGCCTGGGGGTGGGCGGCCTCGGAAAGGAGCGGGGTGCCGGGGCGAGCCGTCTCGGCGTGCCCGGCCTCCGCGTCCGCGGAGATGGGTGTCCAGGGAGATGCGCGTCCGGCGTGATCGGGCGGGCGGCCTGGCACAGTGCGCGGGCGAGCCCTCGCGTGCTGTGACCGTCCAGCGTGCCGATCCGCGTAAGTGGTACGCGCCCCCTGGTCGCGCACCGGTGAGTGCACGGTTCGCCCTGGCCGGGGCGGAACGTCGTACGGGGAGGACCGCCTTTCGCGCTCGCCTCACGAGCCGCGTGCGGGGCGGTCTCGTGACGAGCGGATCGGTGAGGTGGCGGTCCGGCCGGGGCCCAGGGCTCGTCGGCCGTGGACCACGGAGTCCGTGCTCAGTCCATGCTCAGTCCGTGCTGGGTCCAGTGCTCAGTCCCTGCGGGCGAACCGGTTGAAGATGCGCTCGCCGGCGTTGACCGCGCCCTCGGCGACGTCGCGGAGCACGCCGATGAACGGGTCCTGGGACTGCGCCCACGACTCGCGGTAGGAGCGCGCGGCGGCCTTGACCTCCTCGGAGAGCTTGGCGTCGGCGTCGTCCTCGCGGCGGGGGTAGTCGCCGGCGAGGATGGACTCGTACTCGCCTTCGCGCCGCCACCGGTCGAGCTCGGCCACCCGCATCACCGCGAAGGGGTGGGTGGTGCCGAGCAGGTTTAGCACCTTGAGCAGGCCGTCGCGCACGTCACCGGCGGTGTCGTACTCGCGGGCCTGGTCGAGGAAGGCCTCGATGTTCATCTCGTGGAGGCGGGAGCCCCCGGCGAGCTTCATCAGGGCCCGCATGGCGGCATCGGGGTCCTGGCCGCAGAGCAGGCCGCCCCGGTCGGCGGAGAGCTCGGCCTTGCGGTGCCACTCCTCCAGCGCGGTGACGATGATCCGCAGCCCGATGTAGCCGAGCGGGATCCACGCCACGCGGGTGGCGAGCCGCGTGAGGATCGCGAGCATCGTGCCGTAGACGGCGTGCCCGGACAGGATGTGGGAGGTCTCGTGCCCGACGACGAAGCGCAGCTCCTCCTCGTCCATCAGGTCGAGCAGGCCGGTGTTGATCACGATGAAGGGATCGTCGAAGCCGATGGCCATGGCGTTCGGCTGAGGGTCCTGCTGGACGTAGATCTCCGGGATGCGGTGGAGATCGAGGAGGTACGCGCTGTCGCGGCCCATGTCGTACAGGGCCCGGAACTGGGTCTCGCTCGCGCGCACGGAGGAGGCGAGGAACATCAGCCGCAGGCGGCGCTCGCTGAACAGGCCGGACGTGCGCTTGAGCACCGAGTCGAAGCCCGACAGGGAGCGCATCGCGACCAGGGCCGAGCGGTCGGCTGGATGCTCATAGGCCCGGGAGCTGATGCCGGGCAGCTGTACACGGTTGCGATCCGGGGTGGTGGTGGTCATGGTCGGCATGCTACGTCGGGGCGGATGCCCGCGCGCGGCACAAGCGCCCGTTTCCTGGGGTTCGAGCGCTGGCAGGGGGGTGGTCCCCCGGCGCCGCGGCGCCGCACGTTAGGGTCCCTCGCATGAGGAATGGGGCCCCCACCAGGCGGCTTGGCATCATGGGCGGGACCTTCGACCCGATCCACCACGGCCACCTCGTCGCGGCCAGCGAGGTCGCCCACCACTTCGACCTGGACGAGGTGGTGTTCGTCCCGACGGGACAGCCGTGGCAGAAGGCGGACAAGAACGTCTCCGCCGTGGAGGACCGCTACCTGATGACGGTCATCGCCACCGCGTCCAACCCGAGGTTCTCGGTGAGCCGGGTCGACGTCGACCGCCCGGGGCCGACGTTCACGATCGACACGCTGCGCGAGATCGCCGCGATGTACGAGCCCGACGTGGAGCTGTACTTCATCACCGGCGCCGACGCCCTCGCCCAGATCCTCAGCTGGCGTGACGTCGACGAACTTTTCACCATGGCGCATTTCGTAGGCTGTACTCGTCCCGGTCATGTGCTGCACGACCCGGGGCTCCCGGAGGGGAAGGTCAGCCTCATAGAGATTCCGGCGCTCGCGATCTCGTCGTCGGAGTGCCGGCAGCGCGTGGCCGCCGGGGAGCCGATCTGGTATCTCGTGCCCGACGGGATCGTTCAGTACATCAACAAGCGGGGCCTCTACCAGGCATCCTGAGAGTGGCGGCCCCCGCCCGCCCGGGAGAACGGCCGCTCGCCGCCCTCATGGGGATGGGCGACGGCCAAGCCCTGACCGTTCTAGCGCGGAAATCATATTTGCCTGCCGGGCGAACCGGGCAGGACAATCGCTAGATTCGATGGAAACGCTGAGTCTTCGTACGCCGCACAGGAGGAACAACCCACATCGTGACCGCATCGGAAAGATCGCTCCAGCTCGTCCGGCTCGCCGCCGAGGCCGCGGCCGAGAAGCTGGCGGATGACATCATCGCCTATGACGTGAGCGAGCAGCTCGTCATCACGGACGCCTTCCTGCTCTGCTCCGCCTCCAACGACCGCCAGGTGCGCGCCATCGTCGACGAGATCGAGGAGCGCCTGCGGATCGATGCCCACGCCAAGCCGGTCCGCCGCGAGGGGGAGCGCGAGGGCCGCTGGGTGCTGCTCGACTTCCTGGACATCGTGGTCCACGTCCAGCACGAGGAGGACCGCACCTTCTACGCCCTGGAGCGCCTGTGGAAGGACTGCCCCGCGATCTCGCTCCCGGACAGCGTCACGCAGGTCCGGGCCCAGCGGGGCAACGGGACGGCAGGTGAGTGAGGGGAAGCCCGGTGGCCGTCGCGTCGTGTTCTGGCGCCACGGCCAGACGCTGTGGAACGTCGAGCAGCGGTTCCAGGGCCACACCGACATCCCGCTCGACGAGACGGGCGTCGCCCAGGCCGGCCGGGCCGCCTCGCTGCTGGCGTCCCTGCGCCCCTCGATGATCGTTTCCTCCCACCTGCGGCGCGCCCAGGACACGGCCGCCGCGCTCGGGGGCGTCGTGGGGCTCGACGTGATGGTCGACAAGGACCTGCGCGAGCGCGGGGGAGGCGAGTGGGAGGGCCTGACCCGCGCCGAGATCGCCGCCGGCTGGCCGGTGCAGTACGCCGAGTGGGAGGCACCGGGCGGCGAGGCCGTGACCGACGTCGCCGACCGCGTGGCCGCCGCCACCCGCCGCTGGGTCGCCCGGCTGGAGGACAAGGGGCTCCTCGTGATCGCCTCGCACGGCGCGGCGATCCGGCTGGGCGTGGCACGCCTGCTCGGCCTTCCCGAGGAGCTGTGGCCGGCCCTCGGGGGCCTCGGCAACTGTTCCTGGTCGGTCCTGCAGGAGGGCCGCAAGGGCTGGCGCCTCCTGGAACACAACGCGGGCACGCTTCCCGAGCCCGTGAACAGCGACGACCGGCCCGAATCCGCCTCCGCGGCGACCTAGACGGGCCTTCGTACGGCTTGCGCCGGGCGCGCGGGGGCGCGACCCGTGCCATGGCGCGAGCCGGCACGATCGGCGCTGATCAAGAGACCCGATGGGGTCGCTCAGGTGTCGATTAGGTCAACGGCCGGGTGTCGCTATATGCTCTCCGAGCGCCGTGACGGGAAGACCCGGAGCGGTGACCAGGGGCTATGGCGCAGCTGGTAGCGCGCCTCCATGGCATGGAGGAGGTCTGGGGTTCGAATCCCCATAGCTCCACCCCTTTTGGTGGATATCGCGACCCTGTCCCGCTTCTCGCGGGGCAGGGTTTTCTCATTTCCGCCCCGCTGACCCCCGATGGTCAGGCGTCCGTGGCCAGGTGCGCCTCGTCGTCGGCGACGACCACCCGGCGGAGCAGGTCGACCAAAGTCCGGCGCTCCTCCTCTGACAGCACGTGAAGGTACTCATCCTGGGACCGCCGCGCGATCTCGCGCAGCCGGTCGAGCAGGTCCAGCCCTGGGGGAGTGAGGGCGACGCGCTGCCGCCGGCGGTCGTCGGGGTCGCGCTCCCGCTGGACGTACCCGCGCTTCTCGATGTCGTCGAGATAGCCCACCAGGTGGCTCCGGTTGAGCCCGAGGGAGTCGGCCAGCCTGTGCTGGGCGAGCGGCCCGTAGTCGGCCAGCGCCGCGAGCACGGCGAAATGGGGCAGCCGCAGCCCGTGCTCGCCGAGCGCCGCGGCCAGCCGGCGGTGACCGATGCGGGAGACGTGACCCGCCAGGTACGACGGCAGGACCAGCAGGGTCGGGGGCCGGGTCGCTCGATCTTCCACGTGGACGAGTGTACGCATCGACGTACTAGTGTCGGCATGTAATGATGTCGCTGTGCAACTATCTGGCTCGGGTGCATTGCCCGGGCCGTGCTCCTTTGCGGCTCCTGATCACGAAGGACGGTCCATGACCTCTTCCGTCCCGCAGCGCGAAGTCGCGGGTCCCGTCGTGCGGCGCGGCGTCGCGGGCCCGTTCGCCGCGCTGCTGTCCGCCGTGCTCTCGTTCTCACTCATGCAGACGATGGTCGTGCCCGCCCTGCCCGACCTGCGGAGCGAGTTCGGCACGACCACCACCGCCATCTCGTGGGTGCTGAGCGCGTTCCTGCTCACCTCCTCGGTCGGGACGGTCCTGATCGGCCGGCTCGGCGACATGTTCGGCAAGCGGCGGCTCCTGCTCCTCAGCCTGGCCGTGCTCGCGGCCGGCACCCTGCTGGCCGCCCTGTCGGGCACCATCGGAACGCTGATCGCCGCCCGTGCCGTCCAGGGGCTGGGCGCGGCGACCTTCCCGCTCGCCTTCGGGCTCGTGCGGGAGGTGTTCCCGCGCGACCGCGTGCCGGTCGCGATCGGCGTGATCAGCGCGATGTTCGGCATCGGTTTCGGGGTCGGCCTGGTGGTCCCTGGGCCGATCGTCGACACGCTGGGATGGCAGTGGATCTTCTGGCTCTCGCTCGTGATGATCCTCCTCGCCATCGCCCTGGTGTGGGTCTTCGTGCGGGAGTCGCCCGTGCTGTCACCCGGCCGCGTCGACTGGATCGGGGCGGTGCTGCTCAGCGCCGGGCTGGTCGCGCTCCTGCTGGCGATCAGCGAGGGCCGGAGCCTGGGCTGGGGCTCGGCGCCCATCATCGGGCTGTTCGCCGCCGCGGCGGTCCTGCTGGTCGTGTTCGTGGTCGCGGAATCGCGCATCGCGCAGCCGATGATCAACATCGGCATGTTGCGGCGCCGGGCGGTCGCCACCGCGAACGTCGCCGCGCTGATCATCGGCTTCGGCATGTACGGGGCCTTCACCCTGGTGCCCCTGTACGTGGAGACCCCCTCAGAGGTGGGGTACGGCTTCGGCGCGTCGGTCACCGAGGCGGGGCTGTTCATGGTGCCCATGGCGGTGACCATGCTGTTCGCCGGCCCGCTGGCGGGCAGGCTCGGGGCGCGGGCGGGCTTCAGGCTCACGCTCGCGCTGGCGTGCGTGGTGGGCGCGGCGGGCTTCGCGCTGTTCGCCCTCGCCCACGACGTGGCCGGGGCGATCTACGCGGGCGCGGCCGTGCTCGGCGTCGGCATCGGCTTCGCCTTCTCCTCCCTGGCCAACCTCGTCGTGGCCGCGGTCGAGCCTCGGCAGACCGGCGAGGCGACCGGCATCAACACGATCATGCGGACCGTCGGCGGCGCCATCGGAGCGCAGATCGCCGCGACCGTCGTCGCCTCCGACCACCTCCCGGGCACCTCCACCCCGGCCGAGTCCGGCTACACCGCCGCGTTCGTCATGTCCGCGATCGCCATGGGCCTGGCCACGCTCGTGGCATTCGCGGCGCCGAGGACCTAGCCGTGCCCTTAGGGTGCAAGCAGTGGCCGGAACCGGTCACTTCACGCTGAAACAGGGGATCTCGCAGTTGACCCAGCGGCCGAAGAACTGGGCAGGGAACGTCGCCTTCCGGGCGGAGCGTGTCGACCGGCCCTCCTCCCTCCAGCAGCTACAGAGCCTGATCGCGCGGAGCGCCAAGGTGCGCGTCCTCGGCAGCGGGCACTCGTTCAACCACATCGCGGACTCGCCCGGCGCCCTGGTCTCGCTCGACGGCCTGCCGCAGGGCGTGGAGCTCGACGGCGACTCCGCCAGGGTCAAGGTCACCGCCAGCGTCCGGTACGCCGAGCTTGGCCGCCGGTTGCACGACAAGGGGTACGCGGTGCCCAACCTGGCGTCCCTGCCGCACATCTCGGTCGCCGGCTCGTGCGCCACGGCGACCCACGGCTCGGGCGACGCCAACGGCAACCTCGCGACGTCCGTGTCCGAGGTCGAGATGGTCACCGCCGACGGTGAGGTGGTGGTCCTCAGCCGCGACCGGGACGGAGACCGGTTCGACGGGGCCGTCGTCGCGCTCGGGGCCCTCGGAGCCGTCGTCAGCCTGACGCTGGACGTCGTGCCGGCGTTCGACGTGCGGCAGTACGTCTATGAGGGGCTCCCGGTCGAGGTCCTGGACGACCACTTCGCCGGCATCGTCTCCAGCGCCTACAGCGTGAGCCTGTTCACCGACTGGCGGACCTCGCGGATCAACCAGGTCTGGGTGAAGCAGCGCCTCGACGAGTCCGGCGGCTCCCCGGCCGGGCCGGATCTGTTCGGGGCCACGGCGGCGGACGGCCCCCGCCATCCCGTCCCCGGGGTGTCCGCCGTTCACTGCACCCGGCAGATGGGCGTCCCCGGCCCCTGGTTCGAGCGCCTGCCGCACTTCCGGCCCGACTTCACGCCGAGCAGCGGGGAGGAGCTGCAGTCGGAGTACATGGTGCCCAGGCGGCACGCCGTCGAGGCCCTGCACGCGCTGGAGGGCCTGCGCGCCCGCATCGCCCCGGTCCTGCAGATCTCCGAGATCCGGACGGTCGCCTCGGACGGGCTGTGGCTGAGCCCCTGCTACGGCCGGGACACCGTGGCCTTCCACTTCACCTGGATCAAGGACTCCGCTGCGGTGCTTCCCGTCCTCGGCCTGATCGAGGAGCGGCTCGCGCCCTTCGAGGCCAGGCCCCACTGGGGCAAGCTGTTCACCGTGCCGCCCGAGGTCCTGCGCTCCCGGTACGAGCGGCTGCCGGACTGGCGCGATCTCGCGCGGCGGTACGACCCGTCGGCCAAGTTCGCCAACGAGTTCGTCGCCACGTACGTGCTCGACGACGCCTGAGCGATCTCTAGGTCGACGGGACAAGGTTGTGCCGTACACCCTCGACCTCATCGGCCCGGCGGCCGCGTAGGCGTTGGCATTCAGGCCGAGGAAGACGTGGTCCACCGGGCCGACCTCGCGTCCGCATCGAGTCGTGTTCGGTATACAGTATGGAGAAGTCAATAGAGCTGTGGCGCCTCGGCGCGGTCGTGGGCGCCGGTCGCGAATGGGTCTGGAGAACACGCGATCGCCAGGATAACGATTGCACTCATACGGTATACAGTATGCACACTTTGAGAGGACGGCCCCGATGTTCGAGTCAGCGACCCAGCCCGCCGAACCTGCCCTGGAGCGCATTTCGGGCGGTCACCTGGTGGCCAAGGCCCTGAAGGCGGAGGGGGTGGATGTGATCTTCACGCTCTGCGGCGGCCACATCATCGACATCTACGACGGCTGCGTCGACGAGGGCATCGACGTGATCGACGTGCGCCACGAGCAGGTCGCCGCGCACGCCGCCGACGGCTACGCGCGGATCACCGGCAAGCCCGGCTGCGCGGTCGTGACGGCGGGCCCGGGCACCACCGACGCGGTCACCGGGGTCGCCAACGCCTTCAGGGCCGAGAGCCCCATGCTCCTCATCGGCGGCCAGGGAGCGCTGAGCCAGCACAAGATGGGCTCGCTACAGGACCTGCCGCACGTCGACATGATGACGCCGATCACCAAGTTCGCGGCCACGGTGCCCTCCACCGAGCGGGTGGCCGACATCGTCTCCATGGCCTTCCGCGAGTGCTACAACGGCGCCCCCGGCCCGTCGTTCCTGGAGATCCCGCGCGACGTGCTCGACGGCACGGTGCCGCTGGAGAAGGCCCGCATCCCGAAGGCGGGGCACTACCGCGCCTCCACCCGGCAGGCCGGCGACCCCGCCGCGATCGAGCGGCTCGGCGACCTCATCGCGCACGCCGAGAAGCCGTGCGTCCTGCTGGGCAGCCAGGTCTGGACCTGCAGGGGCACCGCCGACGCCGTCGACTTCGTCCGCGCCCTGAACGTGCCGGCGTACATGAACGGCGCCGGCCGGGGCACGCTGCCGCCCGGCGACCCCCACCACTACCAGCTCTCGCGGCGGTACGCGTTCACCAACGCCGACCTGATCATCATCGTCGGCACGCCGTTCGACTTCCGCATGGGGTACGGCAAGCTGCTCTCGCCCGAGGCGACCGTCGTGCAGATCGATCTCGACTACCGCACCGTGGGCAAGAACCGCGACATCGACCTCGGCATCGTCGGCGACGCCGGGCTCGTGCTCTCGGCCGCCGCGGCCGCGGCCACCGGCAGGGAGGACAACGGCAGCGCCCGCCGCAAGAGGTGGATGGAGGAGCTGCGCGAGGTCGAGACCAAGGCGTACGAGAAGCGGCTGCCGCGCCGGCTCTCGGACTCGGCGCCCATCGACCCCTACCGGCTCGTGCACGAGATCAACGAGTTCCTCACCGAGGACACCATCTACATCGGCGACGGCGGCGACATCGTCACCTTCTCCGGCCAGGTGGTGCAGCCGAAGTCGCCGGGCCACTGGATGGACCCCGGGCCGCTCGGCACGCTCGGCGTCGGCGTCGCCTTCGCGATGGCGGCGAAGTACGCCGAGCCGGGCAAGGACGTGGTCTGCCTGTTCGGCGACGGCGCCTTCAGCCTCACCGGCTGGGACTTCGAGACGATGGTCCGCTTCGGCCTGCCGTTCATCGGGGTCATCGGCAACAACTCCTCCATGAACCAGATCCGCTACGGCCAGGCCGCCAAGTACGGCGAGGCCAGGGGCAGGGTCGGCAACACCCTCGGCGACGTCAGGTACGACGAGTTCGCCCGCATGCTCGGCGGCTACGGCGAGGAGGTCCGCGACCCGTCCGGCATCCGTCCCGCGCTGGAGCGCGCCCGCGAGTCGGGCAGGCCCGCGCTGATCAACGTATGGATCGACCCGGACGTCTACGCCCCGGGGACCATGAACCAGACGATGTACAAGTAGGGGAACCACGCGATGAGCAGAGCACTCGAAGGTGTCCGGGTCCTCGACATGACCCACGTGCAGTCGGGCCCTTCCTGCACCCAGATCCTCGGCTGGCTCGGGGCCGACGTCATCAAGCTGGAGTCGCCCACCGGCGACGTCACCCGCCGGCAGCTCCGCGACCTGCCGGGCGTGGACAGCCTGTACTTCACGATGCTCAACTGCAACAAGAAGAGCATCACGCTCAACCTGAAGAGCGAGCGGGGCAAGGAGATCTTCACCGACCTGGTCCGCGACGCCGACGTCCTGGTGGAGAACTTCGGGCCAGGAGCCGTGGACCGCATGGGCTTCACCTGGGAGCGCCTCCGGGAGCTCAACCCCCGCCTGGTCTACGCGTCGATCAAGGGGTTCGGCCCCGGCAGGTACGCCGGCTTCAAGGCCTACGAGGTGGTCGCCCAGGCGATGGGCGGCTCCATGAGCACCACCGGCTTCGAGGACGGCCCGCCGCTCGCGACCGGAGCCCAGATCGGCGACTCGGGTACCGGCGTCCACACCGTGGCGGGCATCCTCGCCGCCCTCTACCAGCGCGAGCACACCGGCAGGGGGCAGCGGGTGCAGGTGGCCATGCAGCACGCCGTGCTGAACCTGTGCCGGGTCAAGCTGCGCGACCAGCAGCGGCTCGCGCACGGCTCGCTCGCGGAGTACCCCAACCGGACCTTCGGCGAGGAGGTCCCCCGGTCGGGCAACGCCTCGGGAGGCGGCCAGCCGGGGTGGGCGGTCAAGTGCGCCCCCGGCGGCCCGAACGACTACATCTACGTGATCGTGCAGCCGCCGGGCTGGCGGCCGATCGCCCGGATCATCGGCAGGCCCGAGCTGGCCGACGACCCGGAGTGGGCGACCCCGGAGGCCCGCCTGTCCAAGCTGGACAAGATGTTCCAGCTCATCGAGGAGTGGACGAGCCTGCACGGCAAGTGGGCGGTGCTCGACGCGTTCAACGCCGAGAACATCCCCTGCGGCCCGATCCTGTCGACCCTGGAGCTCATCCAGGACGACACGCTCAGGGACCAGGGCGTGATCGTCGATGTGGAGCATCCCGAGCGCGGCACCTTCACGACGGTCGGCAGCCCCATCCAGCTCTCCGACTCCCCGGTCGCGGTCACCACCCCGCCCCTGCTGGGCGAGCACAACGACGAGATCTACGCGGGTCTCGGCCTGTCCGCGGGCGACCTGGCGGAGCTGCGCCGGAACGGAGTGGTCTGATGGCATCACCAGCGCATGCTCGGCGGCGGGCACGAGGTGATCATCGGGAGGCGCTGTCGGGCATGATCGAGCGGGCCGGCGCGCTGGTCGCCGACTTCCCCGAGATCTCGGATGTTTCGCCGGAGCGAGCCGCGGGTGACATTCAGGTCAATTGCCGAGGGAAACGGGGGCCCGCCGTTTCCTGCGCCGGCTCGGCAGCGGCTCCGCGGGCTCCTCCTCCTCCTCCTCCTCAAGCTGGCTCAGGTAGAGGCGACGGGTGTGCTCGGTGTGGGCCTTCATGATCTCGCCGGCCCGGTCGGCGTCGCCCTCGGCGATGGCGTCGATCAGCGCGGTGTGCTCCTCCCAGGAGGCCCGGCCGCGCTGGCGGGCCACCGGCGTGTGGTACCAGCGGACGCGGCGGGAGACCTGGGCGGCGAGGTCGCTGAGCACGGCGTTGCCGGACAGCTCCATGACGGTGGCGTGCAGCTCGGAGTTGACGGCCACCGCGCCGTCGATGTCGTCGGCCTCGACGGCGGCCAGGCCGCGCGAGCAGAGCGCGCGTAGCCGGGCCACCCCCTCGTCGGTGTGGTTGCGGGCCGCCAGCCGCGCGGCCTCGGTCTCGAGGAGGGCGCGTACGGCCAGCAGCTGGTCGGCCTCCTCGGCGGTGGGGGCGTGCACGAAGGCTCCGTGCCCGGGGTGCAGGTCGACCCAGCCCTCGCCGCTGAGCAGCTGGAGTGCCTCCCTGATCGGCTGCCTGGAGACGCCGAGCATCTCGGCGAGCTCGCTCTCGGCGAGATGCTGGCCAGGACGGAGGTGGCCGCTGATGATGAGCTCGAGGAGCGCATCGAAAACGCTCTCTCTGAGCGGAACGGGACGCGCGATCTTGAGTGCGGCTGCCCTGCCCGCGGGAACCGACCGCGTCATTTCTTCAACTCCAGAAGATGCCAGGGCCGCTCTCGGCGTGCCCGTCAAAAGTTTTTCGTCAACTGCCTACAGCATACAGTCTTAGGCTCTTTGCCTTACGGTGAGTGCGATCACCCATGCGACCGGCTACACCCTCCTGCCCCGCAACTGATCTCCCCGGCGGGCGGCGGTCAGGCGGCGGGCCTGCGGGGGACGAGGAAGGCCGGGACGAGCGCCACCGCGCCGATGACGAGCGCCCACCAGAAGCTCCCCGAGAAGGCGTGCGCCACGGCCCCCGCCGCCCTTCCGCCGTGCGCGGCCGCGTCGGCGAGCGTGCCGTCCGCTCCGGGGATCCCGGCCCTGAGGCGGGTCTGCAGGACGACGGCCAGCACGGCGACGCCCAGCGAGCTCGCCACCCGGATGGTGATGTTGCTCGCGGTCGTCGCCGCCGGGATGGAGGTGCGCGGCATCCCCTGGTAGAACGCGGCCGACATCGACGGGACGACGAGCCCGTGCCCGAGGCCCACGACGAACAGGGCGGCGGCGAGCACCGGCAGCGCGGTGGTCGCGTCGATCCGGGTGTAGGCCAGCGTGCCCACCATGGCCACGGTGATGCCGGTGAGCCCGAGGCCACGGGGACCGAGGCGGTCGGTGAGCCGCCCGGCCAGCGGCATCGTGACGATGGCGCCGATCCCCAGCGGGGCGATCAGCAGGCCGGCGTCCAGGACGCTCTGCCCGCGCATGATCTGGAAGTACAGCGGAGCGAGGACCAGCAGGCCGAAGACAGCGGCCGAGTAGAAGAACAGCGCCGCCACGGCCGCGGTGAAGGACCGGTTCCCGAACACGCGCAGGTCCACGAGCGCCCGCTCGCCCCTGCGCAGCGACCGCACCACGAACGCCGCCGTCAGCACCGCGCCCGCCGTGAGCCCGGCGAGGGCGCCGGCGCCGGCCAGGCCCGGCCCCTCGCCGACCTGGGACAGGCCGTACACCAGGGCGGCGAGGCCGGGGGACAGGAGGACGAGGCCCACCGCGTCCAGCCTGCTGTCCGCCCGCCGGTCCTCGTCGCGCGGCAGCAGCCGTACGGCGAGCACCAGCGCGACCACGCAGAACGGCACGTTGACGTAGAACAGCCAGCGCCAGGCCAGCTGGTCGACGATCACGCCGCCCAGCACCGGCCCGAGCACCGGCGCGAGCATCCCGGGGATGGCGATGACGGCCATCGCCCTGCCCATGCGCTGAGGGCCCGCCGCGCGGGCGAGCATGCTCTGGCCGACGGGCATGAGCAGCCCACCGCCGATGCCCTGCAGGACGCGGAACGCGATGAGGCTGGGGGCCGACCAGGCCGCGCCGCAGAGCACCGAGCCGCCGATGAAGAGCGCGAGCGAGGTCAGCCACATCGTCTTGGCCCCGAATCGCTCCACCGCCCAGCCGGTGATCGGGATGGTCATGGACAGGGCGAGGGTGTAGGCGGTGATCACCCACTGGATCGTGGACAGGGAGGTGTGGAAGTCCCTGCCCAGCGTGTTGATCGCGACGTTGACGATCGTGCTGTCGAGGATCGTCATGATCGCGCCGAGCGCCACCACCAGTGCCAGCCGCCGAAGCGCGGGATCGAAACCCGTGGGGGTCTCGGTGGTCGTCGTCATGGGGATCCACCTCTCGTACGCCGCATCGGTTTCCGTACACCGTAGCGCTTAATCGTACGCTGTATCGCGTTTCCCGTACACTGTCTCGATTTGCGCTACGCCGTATAATCGGGCCCGTGGAAGAGGCTTCGGAACGCGTGCGCGGCCCGGTGTGGGCGCGCGAGACGACCAAAAGGCGGTCGGCGCTGACGCGCGAGGCCATCGTGGACACCGCCGTCGCCCTCGCGGACGCCGAAGGGCTGTCGGCGGTCTCGATCCGCCGGGTGGCCACCGAGCTGGGCGCCCGGGCCATGAGCCTCTACAGCCACATCGAGCGCAAGGAGGACCTGCTCGACCTGATGTTCGACCAGGTCGCGGGCGAGACGTCCTTTGAGGGCGGGCTGCCGGCCGGATGGCGCGAGGGGGTTCTCGCGATCAGCAGGGCCTCGCGCGAGGCGATGTTGCGGCACCCGTGGATGGTCGACCTCGCCTCGCGGGGCCCCAAGGTCGGGCCCAACAGCCTGCGCCACGCGGAGCAGTCGCTCGTGGCGCTCGCGGGCCTCGACATCGACGCCGAGTCGAAGTGGCGCATCCTGACCGCGGCCGACGACTACACCATGGGGCATGTGATCCGCGAGGCCCTCCTCTATGACGGGCCCAAGCGCGAGGGGATCACCCGGTACGAGCAGGATCTGGCCCTCCGGCCCTACCTGGCCGGCCTCGTGGAGAGCGGCGAGTTTCCCAACCTCGCCCCTCTGCTGGGGACCGGCATCATCGGGATTGACGACAATTTCGAGCGCGGCCTGAAGTGGCTGCTCGATGGCATCTCCGCCGAGCTGTCCCTGCCCTGAGCCGTACGCCTGGAGAGGCCGCTCGTCGTCCGGCCCGCCGTACGCCTGGACACGGCCGATCGTCGTGCCCGGCCACCGCATGCCCGGAGAGGGCAGATCGTTCCGCGCGGCTGCCGGACGCCCGGGGAGGCTGGCTCGTTGTCCGGTGGCTAATGTCCACAATTGGTCACTGCGTAGCGTGACCAAATAACCGCGATTAGCTGCTGATGTGGATATCAGCGGCCATAGTCGGAGGGTTCAGGTCTTCGAGATCGAAAGGCTGCGATGAGATCCCTCCGGCACCCCCTCGCCCTGGTGGCCATGGCCGTCGCGATGGTCATGTCCCCGCTCCTCGCCACCCCCGCGTCCGCCGACCCGCCCGAGGTGACGCTGTCGCTGTCGTCCTCCCAGGTCAACACCGGTGACTCGGTCACCGTCACCGTCCAGGTCACCAACATCCACGGCTTCACGGTGCTCAACGCCGCCGCCCGGGTGTTCAGCACCCCCGCCGCGCTTCCCTCTTACGCCACCCTTACCGGATGCACCGGGGCGATCGGGCCCTGCACCACCGTCTCGGACGCGAGCGGGCCCATCGGCTTCGAGGCGCCCGTCGGAGCACTGTCGGGCGGCGCCTCGGCGACCGTCGTGTTCACGCTGGCGATCGCGCAGAACGCCCAGCCCGGGGAGCGGACCTTCCAGGGTGAGCTGCGCGGATCGAACTACGCCTCGGAGATCGTCACCGGGCCCGCGCTGACCGTCATCAGCCAGGCCGACGCGGCCGTACGCCTCACCGCCTCGCCCAAGCTGGCCCTGCTCGTCCCGAAGATCGAGTTCACGGTGCGGGTCACCGACAACGGGCCCGGCGTGCTGCGCTCCGCGACCGTCACCACCCCGCTCCCCGGCGGGCTCTCCGGGGTCTCCGGCGACTGCGCCACCGGCTCGGGCGCCGTCACGTGCACGACCGGGCAGGTCCCCCTCGGCGGTTCGGTGACCAGGAAGTTCACCGTCCCGATCGGGCTGCTGAGCATCGGCGTGCCGTACACCTTCACGGCCACGCGCACGGCGTCCGACCCCGTCGACCCCGTGAGCTCCAACGACGTGGACCAGGTCCAGTGCACCGTCGTGTCGATCGTCCTGGTGAACTGCCACTGACCCCGGCCGCACGGCCCTCTCCCCGGTCACGCCGGGGAGAGGGCTCCTCGCGCGGAAGGGGATGGGGCTCCTCGCGCGGAAGTGGAGGGGGGCTCCTCGCGCGGAAGGCCGAGGTGGGGGCCCGATAATCTACCTCCATGCTCCCGAGTCTCAGTGCCGTGCGATGATCGGCGCCCTGGCCACCGCACTGATCATCGGCTCGCTGCTCCTGGCGGCGATGTGCGTGGTCGTGGCCGTCAGGAACCGGCCGATGGGCATGGTGCTGCTCATCGGGCTCGGGGTGCTGGAGCTCGCGTTGCTCGCGCAGGCGGGCATCGGCATCGCCAAGGTGATCGGCGGGGAGCGGCCCGCCGAGACCGCGACGTTCATCGGCTACCTCGCGGGCACCATCCTGATCCCGCCGGTCGCCGCCTTCTGGGCGCTCGGCGAGCGCACCAGGTGGGGGCCCGCGGTCGCCGCCGTCGCCTGCTTCGCCATCCCCGTCATGGTCGGCAGGCTGCTGCAGCTCTGGCAGGGAGCCCCGTGACCGGCGCGGCGGTGAACACCGGGCCGGGCCGCCTCCTCGTCGCCGTGTACGGCGTCTTCGCGCTCGCGGCCGGAGCCAGGGCCGCGGTGCAGATCGCCACCAAGTACCACGAGGCGCCGCTCGCCTACGTGCTGTCCGCGTTCGCGGCGGCGGTCTACATCGTGCTCACGGTGGCGCTCGCGTGCGGCGCCCGCCGCACGGCTCTCACGGCGTGCGCGATCGAGCTCGCCGGGGTGCTCGTCGTGGGCACGCTTAGCGTGTTCGACCCGGCCGCGTTCCCGCACGCCACCGTCTGGTCCGGTTACGGCAGCGGTTACGGCTTCGTTCCGCTGGTGCTGCCGGTGATCGGCCTCTACTGGATTTTTCGCACGCGAAAGTCCGACTAGGCCGCGATCCCAGGGGCAGGGCAGGTTTCCGTAGCCACAAAGAGGGAGGAAGCCTGATGAGCACCATCGAGCACTCGGTCGACGTGGCCGTGCCCGTGCGGACGGCCTACAACCAGTGGACCCAGTTCGAGAGCTTCCCCGAGTTCATGGAAGGCGTGGAGTCGGTCAAGCAGCTCGACGACACGCGCCTGGCGTGGAGCGTCCAGGTCGCCGGCGTGCACCGTGAGTTCGAGGCCGAGATCACCGAGCAGCGCCCGGACGAGCGCGTCGCGTGGCGCTCACTGGAGGAGCCCCGCCAGGGCGGCGTGGTGACGTTCCACCGCATCACCGACGACACCACCCGGGTCATGCTCCAGATGGAGTTCGACCCCGAGGGCATCGTCGAGACCGTCGGGGACAAGCTGCAGCTCGTCCGGATGCGGGTGCACGGCGACCTGGAGCGGTTCAAGAAGTTCATCGAGTCCAAGGGACACGAGACCGGCGGCTGGCGCGGCGAGGTGCCCGCGCCCCTCGACGGCGACCACTCCGCCGCCGCCCGTACGGCCCCGGACGGCGACGTGCTGACGGGGACCGGCACCACCTCGGGCCCCGGCGTCCCCGCGGCCACCCCGGCGGGCACCGTCCCGGAGACGGCACCCGGCTCCGGGCCCGCCTACGCCGCCGGCGACCCGATGCCGCCGCAGCCGGTGCGGCGTGAGTACCCGCCGGAGACCCCGCTCCCGGCGCCGGGCAGCGGCCCGGTCTCCCCGCAGGGCACCCCGCGCTGGGACGACGAGCCGCCGCTGACCCCGGAGCGCCTCGCCTGACGAGCCACCTGAGGCGGCGAGGAACCGGGGGGGGGGGGGGGGGGGGGGGGGGGGGGGGGGGGGGGACAGGTCGAGGCCTGTCCCCCCGGGCACGTCCCGGGCCGCCGGCCAGGCGGGAAGAGATCGGCTGAAACGTCTGTTACGCTTTAGGTCATCCAATCATCCTATGATTCGATGAAACCCTAGACAGACAGAGGATAGACCCCGGCATGACTGTGCTCGCCCCGGACAGGCTCGCGACGACCGCACCGGAACGGAGGCCGGGCCGCACGCGATCGCTCGCATGGCTCGTCGTGCTCGGCATCGTGCTCGCCTCGCTCAACCTGCGCACCGCCGTCACCAGCGTCGGCCCCGTGCTCGACCAGGTGAGCCAGGCACTCGGCATGTCGGCCGTGGTCACGGGGCTCCTCACGACCCTGCCCGTGCTCTCCTTCGCGGTGTTCGGCGCGGCGACCCCCGCACTCGCCAGGCGCGTCGGCGAGCACCGACTGCTTCTCGGCGCGCTCGTGCTGCTGGGCGTCGGGCTGCTCGCGCGGGTCATGATCGACTCCACCGTCGTCTTCCTGGCGGCCAGCGTGGTGGCGCTCTCCGGTGGCGCGATCGGCAACGTGCTGATCCCGACCCTGATCAAGCGCCACTTCCCCAGCCGCACCGGGCCCATGACGACCCTCTACGCGACGGCCCTGGCCGTCGGCACCATGCTCGCCGCAGCCGCGACGGTCCCGATCCAGCGGGCCGCCGACGGCAACTGGCACGTCGCCCTCGGTGTGTGGGCGGCACTCGCCGCTGTGGCCGCCATTCCGTGGCTTGCGCTTCTGCGCAGTGAGCCGGAGCGGTTCAGCGGGCGGGACGCCGCCAAGCCCCGAGCACTGGTGCGCACCCGGCTGGCCTGGGCGATCGCCGGATATTTCGGCACACAGTCGCTGGTCGCCTACGTGATGTTCGGCTGGCTGCCGCAACTGCTCCAGGACAGGGGGTACACCAGCGGCCAGGCCGGGATCAGCCTGGCGGTGTTCTCGGCGCTCGGCATCCCGGTCGCGCTGGCCGTGCCCGCCATCGCGACCCGCGTCACCAGCCAGCGCCCGATGATCGTCGGCTTCGCCGCGCTGTACGTCGTGGGGTTCACCGGCATGCTGGCCGGCCCCGCCTCGTCGCTGTGGATCTGGGTACTGGTGGTCGGCGTCGGCATGGGATCGTTCCCGCTGGCGCTCACGCTCCTCGCGCTCCGCACCCGCACGGCGGAGGTCACCGCGGCCCTGTCGGCCTTCGGGCAGAGCGCCGGATACCTCATCGCCGGGGCGGGGCCGATCGTGGTGGGCGTGCTCTACTCGGCCACCGGAGGCTGGACGGTGCCCTTCGTGCTCCTGTTCGCCGTGATCGCGGCCCAGGTCGCCACCGGCTGGTACGCGGCCGGTGACCGCTACCTGGAGGACGAGCTCGCCTAGCTCAGGGGCCCTCGGTGCGGAAGCTTCCGAGCCGCGACATCTTCTCGGGGTTGGCGATGAGGTAGATGGTCTGGACGGCGCCGTCCGCCACCCCGAGCGAGATCACCGTGATCGGCCGCCCTTCGAGGGTCACGACCGCCGCGGGGCCGCCGTTCACCTCTGCGGGACCGACGCCGAACGTCCCCGACTCCGGGAGGCCGACCGAGGCCAGGAAGCGCCGGACACCCTCGCCCGAGGCGATGCCCGCGAGGAACCGCGCCACCCTGCTCGCGCCCTCGATGACGTTGATCGGCGCCCTGGCCTTGCCGCCGCCGTCCCCCACGAGCGTGACGTCCTTGGAGAGCAGGTCGAGCAGGCCGGCAAGGTCACCGTCCACACAGGCGGTGATGAACCGCTCGGTCACCCGCCGCCGCTCGGCCCGGTCCACGTCGAAGCGCGGCCTGCCGTCGCGCACGTGGTCGCGCGCCCGCCGGGCGAGCTGCCGCGTCGTGGGCTCCGCGCGGCCGATCACCTCGCCGATCTCCAGGTACGACATGCCGAACGCCTCCCTGAGCACGAACACCGCCCGCTCAAGGGGTGACAGGGTCTCAAGGACGACCAGCAGCGCGAGGTCCACGGAGTCGGCCAGCTCGACGTGCTCGGACAGGCCGGGCTCGGTGCTGATCGGCTCGGGGAGCCACGGGCCGACGTACGCCTCGCGGCGTGCCTTCACCCTTCTCAGCCGGTCGATCGCCAGCCTGCTGGTCACCCGGACCAGGTAGGCCCTCGGGTCGGCGACCTTCGCGGCGTCGACGTCGGACCAGCGCAGCCACGCCTCCTGCACGACGTCCTCGGCGTCCGTGGCGCTGCCGAGGATCCTGTACGCCACTCCGGCGAGGACCCGGCGGTTCTCCTCGAAGATTTCAACGGACATGACACACCAGACGGCTGGGCACCCCTCCAGCGTGACACGCGGCGTCCGTCCCGCGCGCACGATCACGGTCGGGCCGCCGGATTCGGTTTCCAAGCGGTGGCCGGGTTCCTATAGACTTACCGCGCATCGCAAGGGGCTATGGCGCAGCTGGTAGCGCGCCTCCATGGCATGGAGGAGGTCTGGGGTTCGAATCCCCATAGCTCCACCCTCGCGTTCGACCCGATACCGCCCCACACCAGGGCGGTATCGCTGTTTCGGGGCCCGAGCGCGGTCCGATCTGCGGGGAGGCCGGGTAGCAGGTGGAACGACCGACGTCGCACGGCGGCACGGGCGAGCCGGTGAACGGCACTGCCGCCTCGCACGACCCGCCGGGCACGCCGAGGGTGGTGGTGCGGCGGAGCCTGCCGACCGAGCCGACCATCCGGGGCTCGGCGTCGCTGTTCGTCGCCGAGGCCGAGCGGCAGGGCATCCGCGCCGGCCGGCGCATGCTCCACGTCGGTCCCGAGCCCGCGGGCGAGCACGTCGCCGCCGCCCTGCGCGTCGAGCCGGGGGCGCACGTGCTGGCGCGGCGCAAGCTGCTGCTGGCCGGCGATGTGCCCGTGCGCATCGCCACCAGCTACTTCCGCCTCGACGTCTTCGGCGGCACCCCGATCTGCGACCCGGGCTTCGTCCGTCCCAGCCTCCAGGCCGGCATCGAGGCCCTCGGCCACCGCTTCGGCCACGCCGACGAGCGGCTGCTCGCCCGCCGGCCGACCGCGTTCGAGGCCGAGACGCTGCTGCTCGACCCGGGGGAGTGGGTCGTCGAGATCCTGCGCGCGGCCTACGCGACGGACGGCACCCCGATCCACACCCTGGAGACCATCTGCGCCGCCTCGCGCCACGTCTTCCCCATCACCCAGGTCACCGGCGCCGACGAGTTCTAGCGGTCGGAAAACGGGTCGCCCGGGGTCGTGCCGGTTGGCACACTGGCGGCATGAACTGGACGTTCACCGATGACCTCGGCGTGTTCTCCGGCGCCGCCGAGGCGTGGCTGCGCCGTGACCCCGTGCGCAACACCGTCCCCCTGACCGTGCTCGACCGCCTCCGCCACGGCCTGTGGGGGGACGACCGGATGCTCGGCTGGCTCACGGACGGCGGCGAGGTGGGCGGGGCCGTCATGCACACACCGCCCCACGCGCTCCTTCTCGGTGACATCCCCCTCGGCTCTGTGCCGTCCCTCACGGAGGCGGTGCGCGACCGCGACTTCCCCGGCGTGAGCGGGCCGCTGGCGCAGTCCTCGGCCTTCGCCTCGGCGAGCGGCCGGCGGGAGACGGGGCGCGCGTCGCAGCGCCTCTACCGGCTGGAGACCCTGCTGTCCCCGTCGTCCACCGGCACCGCGCGGACCGCGAGGGATGGCGACGTCGAGCTGGTCGCGCGCTGGATGCGGGCCTTCAGCGAGGAGGCCGAGCCCGGGGCCTCGCACGACGACCCGCTGCCGCAGGCGAAGCTCCGCGTCGAGCAGGGTGAGCTCGTGCTGTGGGAGGACGGCGGACAGCCGGTCGCGATGGCCGGGTTCTCGCGCCCGATCACCGGGATGTCGCGCATCGGCCCGGTCTACACCCCGCCGGGGCTCCGCGGGCGCGGGTACGGCTCGACGGTGACGCACGCCGCGACGCGCGTGGCCGAGGAGGCGGGGGCGGGCCTGCTCCTGCTCTTCACCGACCTCGCCAACCCGACGTCGAACTCCATCTACCAGGCCCTGGGATACCGCCCGGTCGCCGACTACGCGTCCATCTCCCTGGCACCCCGGAGCTGAACGCGTCCGCGTCCGTCAGGCGCAGGCGGCGCCGTTCAGGGCGAAGCCGGACGGGGCGGCGGCGGTGCCCGTGGCGGACCCGTTGAAGCCCAGGTTGATCACGCCTCCGGCTGCGACGCTTCCGTTCCATGAGGCGTTCCGCACCGTCACCGCGGTGCCCGACTGCGTCCAGGTGCCGTTCCAGCCCTGGGTCACGGTCACGCCCGGCGGGAGGGCGAAGGTGACCGTCCAGCTCGTCAGCGCCGCGCCCTTGTTGGTCACGTTGACCTGGCCGGTGAATCCGCCCGGCCACTCGCTCTGCTTCGAGTACGACACCGAGCAGGCTCCCGCGGTGGGAGTGGGCGTCGGCGTCGGGGTCACCGTCGGCGTGGGCGAGACCGTGGGGGTGACGGTCGGCGTGGGCGTCGGGGACGGGCCGTCGATGGTGTAGGCCGCCTTGGTGTACGCCGCGCCGCACGGGGAGCAGCCGGCCGGAAGGGCGAAGCTGTAGACGCGGCCGTTGTTGACGAGCGTGTCGGAGGCGTCGCGTACCCGGATCTGGTAGCGCGTGCCGGCCGCCTCGGTGGGCGCGATGATGTACGACTGGCCCATGTCACCGTTCATCTGGGCCTTCTGCCAGGTGCCTCCGGAGTAGTACTCCACGCCGTGGATGCCGTCGCGCAGGTGTGACACGGCGATGGCAGGCCAGTACTGCTGCGCGCCCTGCATGAAGCCGATCTGGATGTCGCCGGTGTAGCCGGGCGCCGGAACGAACGACCAGGTGACGTGGCGGTTGTTCCAGTGGTTCGGGTACATGTCGCCGACGGGGGCACCGTTCCTCGCGAACCTGTTGAGCGAGTCCTTGGCGAGGTCCAGGTGGTAGGGGTCGTCGCGGCACCAGGCGTTGGCGTCGCCGCAGCTGTCCGCGACGAGCATGGTCAGCGTGGCCCCGTTGTAGGCGTCGGCGGCCCATGAGCCGTTGCGGCAGAACGCCTGGCCGGGCGCTCCGTCGTTGACGCCGGTGCAGTAGTCGGCCACCGACACCCGCACCCACCGCCCGCAGTTGAGCCCGTTGTTCCACATGCCGATCTTGGCGGCCATCGAAGGCGGCAGCGGCCGGGTGTAGTTCCCGTAGTCTCCCGGCGTGTTGAACACATTGAGCGCGACGAAGTCCTGGCTCTCCAGCACCGCCTGCGGCAGGCCGCATCCCCCGTACGGGGAGCCGAGCGCGTCGAAGTAGGTCGCGTTGCCCGTCACGGGCGCGGGCGGGTCGGCCAGCGCCAGGGCTCTCGCGGAGAGCTGGGACACGACCAGAGCGCAGAGCACGAGAGCGACGAGCAGGGCCGGAAGCGCTCCGTGCCTGCGGGCGCCGGGTGCCGAGCCCGCCGGTCGAGCGCGGTGCAGGTCTGTCATCGCCGTCTCCGTCCACGTCGTGGCCCGGCCCCGGGAGCCTGACCCAGGCTCCCTCGCAGGGCGGGGTCACCCTAAGTCGGCGCGGAATCGGCGGACAACGCCCGCGTGCTCCTGCGGACGGCGCCGCAGGTCGCGGGGGCATCGGTGAAGATCGAATCTGAAACTTCCATCGGGGACGCAGGGGCCAAGTGCGGACTCAGCGGTGGGCAAGCCGGGCACGCCAGCCTGGCCGAGGGCCGCGCGCCGCGGTCCCCGCTATGGAGGTGTGCAATGCCGTTCCTGCCCCGCCCGCACGAGATCCCGCCCGGGGTGGAGCACGCGTTGTTCCGCATCAGGCCCATCACCGTGCACGACGTGGTGAAGGACTACGACGCCGTGATGGCCAACGTCGACCGGTTGCGCAGGAGCTTCCCGCTGTGGGGCTGGCCCCAGGACGGGATGACGATCCAGGACGATCTCATCGACCTCGCCTGGCACCAGAAGGAGGCGCTGCTGCGAAGGTCGTTCAACTACGCGGTCATGACGCCGGACGAGTCGCGCCTGCTGGGCTGCGTCTACGTCGACCCGCCGGAGAGGGCCGGCGCGGACGCCGACGTGTCGTTCTGGGTCAGGGCCGACCAGGACGAGTCAGGACTGGAGTCGGAGGTCGAGCGCGTCGTGCGCGAGTGGATCGCCGAGGCGTGGCCGTACGAGTCCGTGCGCTGGCCGGGCCGGGACCTCTCCTGGGACGAGTGGGACGCCCTGCCTGACGCCTGAGCACGCCTGCCGCCGGACCGGCACGGCCTCTGGTCATGGCCTGGCGGCAATTGCACGACCGTCCGTGCGCTGCCAGCCGCAATTGCCGCCGAAAATCGCAAGATCCGTCGTTGACCCCCTATATTGTCAACTCTGATCCTGACTGGTCTTGACTTGGCGTGTGATATCCCTCTATCTAAGGAGAGTCAGGAATCGGCTCAGTGTTGGGTGGACGGAATGACAGCGAGAGGCTCGCGCTCGGGGCACCGGGCCGCGCAGGCCGGCGCGTTCGACCGCATCGGCGAGCGATATGACGAGGCCTTCCCCTACAAGGGCGGGCAGATCGCGTCCGCCGAGTGGGTCCTGCGCAAGCTGCGCCCGGGCGCGCGGGTGCTCGACGTCGGCTGCGGCACGGGCCTGCCGACGGCACGCCAGTTCGTGGACGCCGGCTGCGACGTGACGGGCATCGACATCTCGCCCGTCATGCTCTCCCTGGCCGAGAAGCACGTGCCGGAGGCCGACCTGCGCCAGATGGACATCGTCGACCTGGACGTCGGCCTCGGGCGGTTCGACGCGGTCGTGGCCTACTTCTCGCTGTCGATGCTCCGCCGCGACGAGATCATGACGACGCTGCTCACGCTCCACGAGCTGCTCGTCCCCGGCGGCTGGCTGGCCCTCGGCATGGTGGAGATCGACGTGGACGACGCGCCGGTGCGCGTCCTCGGCACGCCCGTCCGCATGACCGGATACGCCAGGTACGCGCTGCGGGCGGTCGTCCAGGAGGCCGGGTTCAGCGTGCGCGAGCAGATGGACCTGGCCTATGTCCCGGCGACCGACGACGAGCCGCTCGAGATGCAGCTCTTCCTCAACTGCCGGAGGAACACCTTCTGACCGACGCCTTCACTCCACCGCGCGTGCGGCACGCGGGCGCGGTGGACGAGGCGGGCGGCGGGCAGATGTTTGACGCGCGCGTACAGAGCGCTTAAGTTCCGGATACCGACTGGTCGGTTTGAACGGAGAGCGCGTATGCGGGTGCGAGACAGAGTCGTCGTCGTGACCGGGGCGGCCGGCGGCATCGGGCGGGCGATGGCCCACCGGTTCGCGGCCGAGGGCGCCGCGGGCGTGGTCGTCGCCGACCTGGACGAGGCGGGCGCCCACCGGGTCGCCAGGGACATCGGCGAGCGGGCGATCGCCGTCCGGACGGACGTCTCCGTGCAGGAGGAGGTCAGCGCCCTGGCCGACGCCGCGGAGGAGGCGTTCGGGCCCGTCGGGCTGTTCTGCTCCAACGCCGGCGTCATCACCGGGCACGGGCTGGACGCCGACGACCTCGACTGGACCAGGACCATCTCGGTGAACGTGCTCGCCCACGTGTACGCCGCCCGCGCGATGGTGCCGAGGATGGTCGAGCGGGGCGGGGGCTATCTGCTCAACACCTGCTCGGCCGCCGGGCTGGTCAGCTGCCCGGGGGACGCCCCGTACGCGGTGACGAAGTCGGCCGCGATCGCCTTCGCCGAGTGGCTCTCGATCCACTACCGGACCAAGGGCCTCGGGGTGAGCGTGCTGTGCCCGCAGGGCGTGCGCACCGGGCTGCTCGGCCAGGGCATGGACGAGCACCACCTCACGGCCCGCGCGGTCATCGCCTCCGGCGAGATCCTCGAACCCGACGCGGTGGCGCAGGTCGTCGTCGAAGGGCTCGACGCCGAGCGGTTCCACATCCTGCCGCACCCCGAGGTCGCGGAGTTCGTCCGCCGCAAGTACGAGGATCCGGACCGCTGGCTCTCCGGCATGGCCAGGTTCGTCGACTCGCTGGAAGGCTGAGCCCATGGTCAGTACGCATACCGCCAGGCGGGCATGGCGCCGCCTGGAGCCCGTCCACGGGATGATCTACTTCGTCCCCGAGGCGGCCGAGCAGTTCGCCGCCCTCGGCGTCACCGACCGGCAGATGGGCTACTTCGCCTCCCGGGGAGCCGCCTTCGGCAGGGTGAGCCCCGAGGTCGTCATCGCGACCTTCTTCAACTTCAGCCCCGGCCTCGTACGACGGGCGCTCCCGGCGGCCTGGGAGATCGTGAGCCCGGAGCGGCTTCTGGACGCGCGGCTGCGCGCGGCGGGGAACGCGCTCAAGCGCGTGGGCCTCGACCAGCACCCCCACCTCGCGGAGACCCTCGCCCTCGCCAGGCGGGCGGCGGAGGCGGCCGGCGGGCACCTGGACGGGCGCCCGCTGTTCGCGGCGCACGCCACGCTTCCGTGGCCGGAGGAGCCCCATCTGGCGCTGTGGCACGCCCAGACGCTGCTGCGGGAGTTCAGGGGCGACGGGCACATCGCGGCGCTCACGGTCGAGGGGCTCAGCGGTCGCGAGGCCCTGGTCCTTCACGCCGCGAGCGGGGACGTGCCGGCGATCTTCCTCAAGGCGAGCCGGGGCTGGAGCGCCGCGGAGTGGGACGCCACCGAGGAGGACCTGCGCCGGCGCGGCCTGCTCGGCGAGGGCCTGACGCTCACCGCGCAGGGCGAGGCGCTGCGGCGGCGCATCGAGGACCGCACCGACGAGCTGGCGCTGCCCGCCTACGCCCCGCTGGGGGAACAGGACTGCGCCCGGCTCGCCGAGCTCGCGCGCGCCTTCGGCCGTGCGGTCGTCGACGGCGGCCTGCTGACCTTCGCCTGACCGGTGCGTAATAGCGCCCCCGCCTGCTGAAGCTTTGATGAGTCGTACGGTGCCGCTCAGTCAGCTACCTGGATCGATGAGGTCGATGGCGCGGATCACCGCGGCGAGGGCGTCAGGATCGTTGGTGCGCTGGTAGACGTCGAGGCAGGTGTCGGCGAGTTTGATGACGTGCTCGTCCTGGTGACGGACGGCGCGGGCGAACGCCTCCTCCGCCGAGTCGGGTGCGGTGGGCAGGCTCTGCCTGGGCATGGGTTCGGCGGGGGCGTAGGCGGCGGTGACCGCAGCGCCGGCCGTCCACGCGGCGGCCAGGCTCGCGCCCCAGAGAGTGGTGGGCAGTGCGGGCAGGGTGCGTAGTACGGCCGTCGGCGCGGTCGCGGAGTGCACCAGCATGACGGCCGAGCCATGCGCGTTGGGAAGGTAGCGCAAGGTGGCCGCGTCCGCCAGTTGGGAGATTCGGTCACGGGCCTGTTCGGCGTCGGCGGCCGGTTTCAGCGCGGCGAGCGCGGATGGCCAGTCCGGGATGTCGGCGAGTTGATCGAGGCGGTGGTTGATGCCATTGCGCTGGTCGGGCACGCGCGGGATACCGGCGAGGGCGTGCGGGGAACCGGCGGTGCCGGATGGCGCGGCGGTTGCCGGGACCGGTTGCCAGCGAGCCGCCCAGTAGCCGAGAGACTGCCCGAACTCGGCCAGTCGCGGTCCGTCTTCGTGGCTCAGCAGGGCATGGACCGCGTGCCCGGTACGAATCACTCCGTGGGTGGCACCGGCTGCGATCCCGGGCAGCAGTCGCGGCCACCAGGTCTCCAGTACGGAACGCCAGGGCTGTTCCTTCACCTCACGCTCGAAGAAGGTCAGCCAGTCGCCGAGGCGACGCGGATCTCCCAGCGCCACATGCCAGTCATCGGCGACGATCGGCCAAGTGCCGCGCGGCAGCTCCTCCAGACGGCGAACATAGCCGTCGAGCCACCGGTGGACCTCGCGTGCGTGCCCGCGCCTGACCATTGATTCCGCCGCCATCGGACCGTGGTTGGTCAGCCAGCCCTCGAACTCCGGTCCTGTTCGGTGCAGCCGCTCATACGCCTCGTCCAAAGTGCCATCGGTGTTCATGACGCTGACGTTAGCCATGCCAGGATCGTGCGCGCTTCGGTCCAAGGACCGACAGGCCTGCGCCATGGGACCTAGGCCCTTGGATCAAGGATCTGGCTACGGAACCCCAGTTCCTTGATCCAGAGGACACGGCCTGACCGACGTCCTTCTTCAGCGGCCCCTGTGGCAGAGGCTCAGGTCAGCACGGCGAAGGCTCCGGCTCCGATCAGGGCGACCGCCCAGGCGAGATCCAGGTTGAACCACGCCCGGCGGAGCACCGAGACGCCGAGCCGCTCGTAGACGACCACCGCGAGCGAGGCCGTGACCGTGAGCATGGCCAGCGTGTGCACCGCGGTGAACAGCAGCGCCTGCTCGGTCAGCGTGAGCGCGGCCTCCTGGTGGCCGGACAGCGTGATCGGGAGCAGCATCAGCCCCGCGCCGTGGGCGGTGGCCATCAGGAACGACCAGCCGGCGAGCTGCCACCCGCTGACCCGCATGCCGACCCAGCGGGGGTGGCGCCGCCGCAGGAGCTTCCAGACGCCGAAGCCGCAGACCAGCGCCGCCACGCCGTACGAGACGAACCTCGGCGGCGTGGCGACCCTGGCGGCGGCCACGAGCGCCAGCGTGGCGAGCACCGACGCCGCGTGGCCGGCCACGATGGGCGGCAGCGCCCTGAGCACGGCCGCGCGTGAGCGCTCCTGGAGGCCGAGCGCGACCGCGAACAGCCACCCCATGGCCGGGTTCAGGCCGTGGAAGGCGCCGAACCCGGCCAGGGCGAGCCACTGGGCCGGTTCCATCAGGGGTAGCAGAAGGAGTCGGAGGAGGAGTCGCCGCCCTGGAGCCGCACCTGGTGGGGCCTGCGCCCGTCCCCGGCGAAGTCGACGAGGAAGCCGGGGTCCACGGCGATCGAGCCGTCGTCCGCGATGTCCACCTTGGCCAGCCAGCCGGAGATGCCGTCGGGGTAGAACACTTCGTCCCACGAGCGGTAGAGGGAGTTCGTGAAGTAGACCCGCCTGCCGTCCCTGCTCACCTCGACCATCTGCGGGCCGCCGTTCAGGGCCTTGCCCGGCGCGCTCGGGTGCGCGTCGCGCCGTACGATTCCGCCGATGCGGACCGACCCGGTCTGGCGGGGGTTCAGCGGGTCGGAGACGTCGTACGCCAGCAGCTCGCCGGTGCCCCACGCGGAGACGAGCAGGAGGCGGTCGTCCAGCGTCAGCGAGATGTCGCTGACCAGCGGCGGGACTGCGCCGAACTGCTTGAGCGGCTCGGGGAGCAGGGCCGGGTCGGCGGGCTCGGCCGGGATGGTGATCGTCTTCCTGGCCTTCCAGACGCCGTCCTCCAGGTACCAGGTGAAGATGTTCGCCGAGAGGTCCTCGACGCTGATCACGGTGTTGACGAACCCGTACGTTTTGGTCGGGTCGTGCGCGGGGCGGAGCTCCAGGGCCATCTGGTGCTGGTCGCCAAGGTCGATCTCCTGCAGGTGGGTGCGCTTGCGCAGGTCCCAGACGTGCAGCCTGTGGCCGTACTTCCGGTTGACCAGCAGGTCGAGGTCGGGGCCCGCCTCGATCATGTTCGGCGTTCCCCACTCACTGCTGATCATGGTGTCGCGCCCGAGGTGCCACCAGAAGTCGTAGTGCAGCCGCTGCGGCCCCCGGTCGGCCTCCCACTGGCCGAGCGGCTCGAAGGTGTCGTGGTCGAGCATGAACACGCCGCCCGGCGCGTCGCCGTCGACGTTCCCGAGGGCGCTGACGTAGATGGCGTCGGTCCCGCAGTGCACGGTGTGCGGGCGGCTGTACCCGGTGCGCTCGAACACGGTCTCCGGCTCGATGGTCTTGACGAGCTTGGGGTGCGCGGGGTCGTCCTTGACGTCGAAGATGTAGATGCGGGACGAACGTAGCCCGGGGATGACGAGGTAGCGCCGCTCGACGTGCGGGTGCGGCGCGTACGGGCACAGCGCCGCGCTGCAGACGTTCCACCCGAAATGGTGGAGCTCGTCGCCGGGCACCGACATGTCGTGGACGTCGACCACCGTGCCGTAGCCGGGCGAGCCGGGGTCGAGGTCGACCGTCGCGAGCCCGTCGGGCCTGCCCTCGCCCTCGGTGTCGAGGAGCGCGACGTACGCGAGCAGCTCCCGTGGCGCGGCCATGGCTTCCCTGGCGGAAGGGTAGAACGTGGGATCGGGCTGGATGAGCAAGGTGACCCCCTTCGGACGAGACCAATAACCCATCAATCTTGTAGGGAAACTCGGTCTTGTCCAGAGGTGGGTGCCGTTTCGCGTGGTACGTCCTAAAAGTTCCGTGACTGGCGGCGATCCAGGGCGGTCACGCGCCGGGAACGGTTAGCAGTCGCTTGGGTGACGGCTCAGGCTGAAGCACTCCAAAGTCCGTCATAGGGGGTGACAACGAGGGAGGCCTCCGATGAAGTCACGAATCCTCGCCTGCGTCCTGGTGGCGCTCGTCCTGCTCGTCTCGGCGTGCGGCGCCACGTCCAACGAGACGTCCAGGGCACCCGAACCCGCCTACCCGCCCGGCGCGGAACGCGCCACGAGCGCACCGGGCGAGGCGGCCGGCTCCGGCACCTCCCGCGCGGTGCCGGAGCCCGCCCGCAGCGAGCCCGCCGACAAGATCTCCACGTTCGCGCTCGACGTCGACACCGCCTCGTACGGCTACGCGCGGAGCGGCCTCAAGGAGGGGCGGCTCCCCGACCCCGCGCAGGTCAGGCCGGAGGAGTTCGTGAACGCCTTCCAGCAGGGGTACACCGAGCCGTCCGGTGACGGCTTCGCCATCCAGCTCGACGGGGCCAGGGGCGCGGGGGAGGGGACCGCGCTGCTGAGGGTCGGGCTGCAGACCAGGACCGCCGAGGCCGCCGCCCGCAGGCCCGCCAACCTCACCTTCGTGGTGGACGTGTCCGGCTCGATGGCCGACCCGGGACGGCTCGACCTCGTGCGCGAGGCGCTGCACACGCTGGTGGACCAGCTCGGGCCGGGCGACCAGGTGTCGATCGTGTCCTTCAGCGACCAGGCGAGGCCGCGCATCTCCATGACGCCGGCGAGCGAGCGGGCCGAGCTGCACGCGGCGGTCGACTCGCTCGAGACCGAGGGCTCCACCAACCTCGAAGCCGGGCTCGTCACCGGGTACGGCGAGGCGTCCAGGGCCTTCCGGCCGGTGGCGACCAACCGGGTCATCCTGCTCTCCGACGGGCTGGCCAACACCGGGAACACCTCCTGGCAGGGCATCCTCGACCGGGTCAAGGAGCAGGCGGGGCATCAGATCACGCTGCTGTGCGTCGGCGTCGGGCGGGAGTACGGCGACGCGCTGATGGAGCAGCTCGCCGACAACGGCGACGGCGCGGCGGTCTACGTCAGCTCGCGGGAGGAGGCGCGCAAGATCTTCGT
Source organism: Sphaerisporangium viridialbum (assembly GCF_049674955.1). Classification (GTDB taxonomy): domain Bacteria; phylum Actinomycetota; class Actinomycetes; order Streptosporangiales; family Streptosporangiaceae; genus Sphaerisporangium; species Sphaerisporangium viridialbum. Next base: position 2,220,253 of record NZ_CP187232.1, read on the forward strand.
GGAGCGGCTGCCCGCCAGCCTCGACCTGCGGGCACGCGACGCCAAGGCGCAGGTCGCGTTCAACCCGGCCACGGTCGAGTCCTACCGGCTCCTCGGGTACGAGAACCGCGCGCTCGCCCAGCGGGACTTCCGCGACGACGCCAAGGACGGCGGCGAGGTGGGGCCGGGCCAGGCGGTCACCGCGTTGTACGCGGTGCGGCTGCGGCCGGGGACCTCGGGGCAGGTGGCCATGGCGACGGTCCGCTGGCAGGATCCCGACACCCGGGAACCGGCCGAGACGAGCCGCGCGGTGGAGGTGTCGGAGCTGTCCGGTGCGCTGTGGGAGGCGCCGTCGCCTCGGCTGCAGGTGGACGCGGTGGTCGCCGCCTTCGCCCAGCGGCTGAGGCACGCCGACGACGAGCTGTTCACCGAGGACCTCGCCGGGCTGGCCGGCCACGCGTCGCGGCTGGCGTCGGCGACCGAGGACCCCATGGTGGCCGAGCTGGCGGAGCTGATCAGGGCCGCGCGTTCGCTGGAGTGAACCTCGCGGACACCGGCCGTGGGTGTCAGGACCGCCCGAGGATCGGGATGGCGGCCTTCTTCGGATCGTCGCTGAAGTAGAAGTCGTACATGGCCTGGGCGAACTCGTCCTTCGCGAGATGGCCGTCGCCGTCGGTGTCCAGGAGGATGAACGCCTCGCGCGCCTCTGCGGTCTCGACGTCGTACGCCGACCACAGGTGGAGGTACTCGCCCAGGCTGAGCTTCTCGTCGCCGTCGGCGTCGAGGGCGTCCCAGAGGGCGTCGGTGATGGGCCAGACGATGGCCACGATGAACGCCGTCCTGTCGAGCCTGGGGGAGACGGCGTACTCGACGTACCTCTGGCGGCTGACGCGGCCCTGGTCGTCGGTGCCCACCTCGGCCACGATGTTCTCCCAGACCTGGGTGTAGGCCTCGCGGAGGTGGGCGCGGGCCGGGGCGTCAGGGGAGAGGCCGAGGCGGTCGGCCAGCATGGGACCGACGAGGTGCATGTCCTCCTTGTCGATGTAGCCGTCCTGGTTGACGTCGCTCGTGTCGAACGCGGATCCGGCGTTGAGCTCCTGGGGGCTCGGATGCATCTCGGCTCCTCGCAGGCGGTGACTTTGGGTGACTAATCGTTACCGAGCGTGAGCACTGGTGTCAACGCGTGACCGGGAACCCCGGGCGGTTCGGCCCGCCCGGCGATGTCCGATACACTGGCGTGGCAGTAAAAAGCGGGCAGATGCTTGGCCGCGGTGTGACCTGGGGCTATGGCGCAGCTGGTAGCGCGCCTCCATGGCATGGAGGAGGTCTGGGGTTCGAATCCCCATAGCTCCACGCGAATTTGATGGCTCGTGGTTGTCGCCCCTTTGGGGCACCTGCCACGGGCCATTTCGCGTTTGCGTACACGGGGGGACGACCCCCCGAACCCTCCGATGCGAGGGGGCTTTCGCCCCCTCACTGGTGGTACTCCACATCGTCCCGGAGGTCTTCGTCTACCTCAGCTGTTCACAACGTCCCGGGGAAGAACAACTAGGACCTGCGGCACCATCAACCGGCGACTTTCTGTACGGCAGCATCCCTGGCGTTGGCGACCGCCGCGTTCACCGAGCCGGCATCGATTGATCCTTCATAGCGAACGTTGTCGATGAAGTAGGTCGGCGCTTCGTTGAGATGCATCATCTCGGCGTCCTGGAGGTCTTCCTCGACACGCTGCGCGGTGGCGGCATCACCCGAGTCCTCCTCGAACCTCCGCAGGTTCAGGCCCGCCGCGGCGGCGGCGCGGCGAATCTGCCGTTCGGTCTCGATGGGTGCTTCGCGGAGGAGTTCGTCGCGCATCTCCCAGAATCGTCCCTGAAGCGCGGCCGCCTCGTTGGCGATCGCGGCCGAGCGTCCCAGAGGTTGCTCGAGCGGCAGGTGACGGAAGGAGTAGACGACGTCGCCGCCGAACCGGCCCTCCATCTCCTGGCGCATCTCGCCTGCGCCTGGGGAGTACGGGGTGGCGTAGTTGCCGTACTCGACGACGGCGATCACCGCGCTGGTCGAGTCACCCAGAACGGGGTCGCGTGCCGGGTCGAGTGCTCTGACGAGGCGATCCCGGTGTGGGGAGCGTCTGCGTTCGCGGGCGCTCACGATGCTGAAGGTGATCGCGCCAAGAGCGGCGGCGATGACGGTGGCTGCGATCACTCCGATCTGCGCGCGGCTGACGTCCACGGGGTCGTCGAAGGCCAGCTCGGTGACGAAGAGGGAGATGGTGAACCCCATGCCGGCGAGCATGCTGACACCGAGGATGTGGGACATGCGCACCGCTGGGCCGAGCACGCCGGGCCTAACCCGGGTGACGATCCAGGTGGAGACCGTGATGGCGACGATCTTGCCAACGACCAGGCCGATGAGGATTCCCCAGGTAAGGGTTGAGGTGAACGCGTCGGCCAGGGATTCACCGGTGATTCTTACGCCTGCGTTGGCGAGGGCGAACATCGGCAGTATGAGCCAGGTGATGTACGGCATAAGTGCGCGATGTGCGCGTTCGTTGATCGAGATCGCCCTCGCGAGCGAGTTCTCGGCCGTGCGTGCGTAGCCTGCCGTCGGCGACATCTGGAAGGCACGCATGTGGTCTCGGGCCCTGCGCAGGTCGTCGAACCCCGTGGCGAAAATCGGCAGCAGCAGGGCGATCGCGACTCCGGCCAGCGTGGCGTGCACGCCTGACAGGTAAAGCCCCACCCAGACCATGATCGAGGGCAGCAGGTACAACGCACCCCGCCACACCCCGAGGAACCGCATCACCGCGATCACCGCGAGACCCGCGGCCGCGAGGAGCAGCGGCAGGGGGTTGAAGTGGCCGGTGTATGCGAATGCGATGACGCCGAGCGCGCCGACGTCATCGGCGACCGCGAGGGTCACCAGGAAGATCCGCAGTTGGGGCGGCATTCCCCGCCCGACGAGGGCGAGCATGCCGAGCACGAAGGCCGTGTCGGTGGAGACGACGACGCCCCATCCTCCAACCGCATCGCTGCCCCAGGTCACCCCGACATAGACCAGTGCCGGGATGACAAGACCGGCGACGGCGGCGATGACAGGCACGCTCGCCCGTCGCCAGTCGCGCAGCTCACCCAGCTCGATCTCGCGGCGCACCTCAAGCGTGACGTGCGCGAAGAAGACGGCCATCACGGCGTCGTTGATCCAGTGCTGCAGGCTCAGCTCGAACCTGAAGCCGCCGAGCTCGAAACCGAGTGGCAGATGCCAGAACGTCTGGTAGCTGTCCCCCGGAAGGTTCGCCCACACGAGGGCGGCGATAGTGGCCGTGATCAGGACGAACGCGCCGCGCAGCGCCTCGGGGCCGCGCGCCAGGCGCGAGATGAAGCCGCGAATCCGCGCCGGCGATTCGGTTGCCATAGCGGTGGTGGTCATCCGTCATGCCGTTTCGGTCGGCAGGAGGAGGACTTCAGCCAGATTCGCTGTTGCGGGGAGTGCGGCCGCGAGCGTCACGACTGCGGCGATCGCGTCAGGTGTCACCGCGGAAACAGCTCGGGCGTTCTGCTCATCGTGTCCCGGTCGGTGTTGGCCGGTCTTGTCGACAGCGAAACCGGGCTCGACAATGTGCACGCGCATCCCGTGCGGCCCGTATTCGTGACGCAACGCCCGTGCAAGCTGTTTGATCGCCGCCGACAGGGCATTGAACACCGCGAACCGGGGAGCGCGGACATCGGTGCTGACGGCGCCGATAAGTACGATATCGGCGGAGAGCCCGCGGTCAGCGCTCTCGAGCAGCGGTGCGGCGAAGGTCTGGGAAGCGTGCAGCAGCCCCCGGAGGTTCACGTCGATCATCTCGGCCCAGTCGGCCGGAACACCGTCGCTGAACGCTGAGCCAGTGATCACTCCGGACGACACGACCAGCAGGTCGATGTGGCCGAAGCGGGTGATCGCGGCGGCCCGGGCGTCGTCGACCTCGAGCTGGGAGGTGACATCAGCGATCGTCCAGAGCAGTCGGTCTCCCCCGCCGAGCTCACGCTGGAGGGCATCCAATCGGTCGGCACCCCGGCCGACCATGACCACGCTCGCGCCCGCCTTAAGCAGGTCGCGGCAGATGGCTCGCCCGATCCACCCGGTCGCCCCGAAGACGACGGCAACCCGACCACCGAGGATGTTGCCGGTCGCACTCTGCTCGCCCATCAGACACGCCCCAGAGCCGCGAACGGCAGGAGCCGGTCCCAGTAGAGAGCAGCCAGCTGCTCCTGGTTCGCGGGGTCGGTTGCGTCCGCGCTTGGTGGGATCACTTGATCGCCCTCAAGGTATGAGCCAGAGGGCACATCGGCAGCCGCAGCGAAGAGGATCCTCGCAGCACCCTGGGTGGGCGGACCGCCGATCCGACCCATCATCGCAGCGCTGAGCGGCGTGTCGTTCAAACCCGGGCAGAGCGCCACCACGCTGACCGGCATCGACCCGAGCTCCTCCGCAAGTAGCGCAGACCATGTCACCATCGCAAGTTTCGCCCGTGCATACGCGGCGACCGGCGAATAGCCGTGCCCAAGATCGATGTCATCGAAATCGAACTGCTCAACACGGTGCGCGGACGATCCCACATTGACGATTCGCGCGTTCTTGGCGAGGGACGGGACGAGCAGGCGGGTCAGGAGTGCGGGAGCGAGCGCGTTGACCTGCAGCGTCCGCTCGAACCCGTCCTGGGTCAGGATCCGTTGCAGCGCGCCTGGGACACCCGCGTCGTTGATCAGCAGGTCGATGGCGGGAGCGAGGGTCTTGATCGAGCGTGCCGCGTCGACGACCTCGGAGAGATGAGTGAAGTCGGCAGAGATGTAGTGGACATCGGCTGGACCGCGACCACGAACGCGCCCGAGAACTTCGCCGACGGCTTCTTCCGGCTCAGGGCCGAGAACGATCAGCATTCCGGAGATCGCTGCCAGCCGTTGGGCGGTAGCTTCGCCGATCCCGCTCGTAGCCCCGGTCAGCACAACGGTCCCGAACCGCGGCATGACGGTTCTCACAGCGCGTATCCTCCTGCGACCTGGATGTCCTGTCCCGTGATCCATGCGGAATCATCCGAGACGAGGAACGCGATGACCTTGCCGATGTCCGCCGGCTCACCCAGGCGTCCGAGGGCGGTCTTGGCGGCGATCCCATCGATGATCTCCGGGTACTTCTCGAACGCGTTGTCGCCGATGCGGGTGCGAGTCGGCCCGGGAGCGATCGAATTCACCCGAATGCCCCGAGGACTAAGTTCCTTCGCGAGGAACCGAGTCGCAATCACCAGTCCACCCTTCATTGCCGCGTAGCCGGAATAGCCGGACTCGGTATCACCGGGTCGCACCGAGCTGCTCGAGGTGCTGACAATCGAGCCACCGTCATGGATCAGCGACAGGAGAGCCTGCGTGAGGAAGTACGGCCCCCGCAGGAGCACGCGGTAGTACTGGTCGAACGCATCCTCGCTCATGTCCTCGAACGCGAGGCCGCCTCCGAAGCCGGCGTTGTTGACGAGCGAGTGGATCTTGTCGGTGGCCCACTCCTCATCGAGAACTCGTACCAGCTCTTCCTTGAAGGCGGGGAACGAGTCGCTCCGGGCAATGTCGAGCGGCAAAGCGACCGCGCTGCCGCCACTGTCCCGGATCATCGAGACCGTCTCCTCAGCCCCCTCGGGCCGGGAGTTGTACGTCACAACCACTCCACCACCGCGTGCAGCGATCTCGATGGCGGCGCTGCGCCCGATGCCGGCGCTAGCGCCGGTCACAACGGATACTGTTGAATTCACTGTCTGAATGTTCACCGATTCAGACAACCGCAACGGCGCCCGAGGGTGTTAGGGCAATCCACTCGAATCCTTGCCTAATCCACCCATCCTTGCCAGAATCCGGCGCCACAGGCCTCTCGCACTGGCTAACCTCGATCTTTCATGAGTGGGCTCTGGTCGCGCAGCGACCACACCCGACCTTGTTTTCGCGGGTGTCCATGCTCGCGGCCCGACTGTCGATCGGAGTTCGAGTAAGAGACCGCTGGCTCCACATCTTCACGTTCCACCCCGATCACACGTGGGATCTGAGCACCGGGCGCAGCAGGTCGAGCACGGCGGCGTCCTCGATCGTGGAGGGGACCGGTTCGTCGGTGCCGTCGGCGATGCCGCGCATGGTCTTGCGGAGGATCTTGCCCGACCGGGTCTTGGGCAGCCCCGGCACGATGTCGACGCGCTTCAGGCTCGCCACCGCGCCGACCTGCTCGCGGACGAGACGCACCAGCTCGTCGCGCAGCGTGCCGGGGTCGGCGTCGACGCCGCTCTTGAGCACCACCAGCCCGCGTGGCACCTGCCCCTTCAGCTCGTCGGCGACGCCGATCACCGCGCACTCGGCCACGGCCGGATGGCCCGCCAGCACGGCCTCCATCGACCCGGTGGACAGGCGGTGCCCCGCCACGTTGATGACGTCGTCGGTGCGGCCCATGACGAACAGATAGCCGTCCTCGTCGACGTGGCCGCCGTCGCCGGTCAGGTAGTGGCCGGGGTAGGCCGACAGGTAGGAGGCGATATAGCGCTCGTCATCCTGCCAGAGCGTGGGGAGCGTGCCTGGTGGGAGCGGCAGGCGCAGGCAGATCGCGCCCTCCTCGCCCGGGGCGCAGGGCTCGCCATCCGGGCCGAGCACCCGCACGTCGTACCCCGGCACAGGGACCGTGGGAGAGCCGGGCTTGATCGGCATGGGGGCGAGGCCGCGCAGGTTGGCGGCCACCGGCCAGCCGGTCTCGGTCTGCCACCAGTGGTCCACCACGGGCACGCCGAGCTTCTCCGTGGCCCAGTGGTAGGTGTCCGGATCGAGCCGCTCGCCGGCCAGGAACAACGTCCTGAGCGATGAAATATCGTGTTTCGCGAGCAGGGCCGCCGACGGGTCCTCCTTCTTGATCGCCCGGAACGCCGTGGGCGCGGTGAACAGCGCGTTCACGCCGTGGTCGGCGATCACCCGCCAGAAGGCCCCGGCGTCCGGCGTGCCCACCGGCTTGCCCTCGTAGAGGATCGTCGTCGCGCCGAGGAGCAGCGGGCCGTACACGATGTAGGAGTGCCCGACCACCCAGCCGACGTCGGAGGCCGCCCAGAACACCTCGCCCGGCGCGGTGTCGTAGACGTTGCGCATGCTCCACAGCAGCGCGACCGCGTGGCCGCCGTTGTCGCGCACCACGCCCTTCGGCTTCCCCGTGGTGCCGCTGGTGTACAGGATGTAGAGCGGGTCGGTGGCCGCGACCGGCACGCACTCGGCCGGCTCCGCGGCCGCCATCGCCTCGTGCCAGTCGAGGTCGCGGCCGGGCACCAGCGTCGCCGGCGCCTGCTCGCGCCGCAGGATCACGCAGCTGCCCGGCTTGTGCTCGGCGAGGTCGAGCGCGCTGTCGAGCATCGGCTTGTACTCGACGATCCTCGACGGCTCGATGCCGCAGGAGGCGGACACGACGACCGCCGGCCGGGCGTCGTCGATGCGCATGGCCAGCTCGCGAGGGGCGAAGCCGCCGAACACCACCGAGTGGACGGCCCCGAGGCGGGCACAGGCCAGCATGGCGACCACGGCCTCCGGCACCATCGGCATGTAGACGACCACCCGGTCGCCCCTGCCGACGCCGAGCCCCCTGAGCACCCCGGCGAACAGCGCCACCTCCGCCAGCAGCTCCGCGTAGGTGTACGTGCGCACCGTGCCGGTGACGGGGCTGTCGTAGACCAGGGCGGCCTGGTCGCCGCGTCCGCCGTCCACGTGCCGGTCGAGCGCGTTGTGGCAGGTGTTGAGCTCACCGCCGGTGAACCACCGGTAGAAGGGCGCACTCGAGGAGTCCAGCACCTTGTCGGGGGCGCGGTGCCAGCTCACGTCCTCGGCGGCGTCCCCCCAGAAGCCGTCGGGATCGGTGATGGCGTTCGCGAAGACGTCCGGGTACGACTCCGGGTGTGACATGGTCACCTGCCTGTCAGTCGGTCGACGACCGCCATCATGACGCGCCGGGCCGGAGAACGACAGGGGGAGGCGGCCGGACGGTCAGATCGGTCGTGCGAAGACCAGGCCGGTGGCGGCGGTGGTGCCGTACTGCTCGACGGAGACCCGTACCGGCACGTCGCCCGACGGCAGCGGCTCCTCGGCGTGCGCGTGGACGCGGGCGGGGTCCCCGAGCTCCACATAGCGGTTGAAGGACGCGTACAGCTTCGGGGACGTGACGGGCGAGGGCTGCGCGAGCAGCCGGGTCGCCTGGCGCATGGCCTCCATGAGGGCCATGCCGGGCACGTGGTCGACCTTGTGGTCGAAGAGCACCGGGTGGGCGGGGTCCACCCGCAGCAGCCAGGTGTCGTCGAGTCCGGCGGGCGCCAGTACGACGTCCTCGGGACGGTCGCGGCCGACCAGCTCGGGGGTGACCGGTTCGGGGAGCGGGGCGGGCGCGGGCGGACGTATGGGACGGGTGGCGGCGCGCAGCCGGTCGTAGGCCGCACGGGACACGCAGTCGAAGCTCCCCTCGCCCATGCCGACCAGCTCGCCGTCGCGGTAGAGGTCCACGTGGCCGCGCAGGCCGGCCAGGTGCCTGCCCCGATGGCGCACCTCGCTGCGTGTGAAGCGGAGCACCAGGTCGGTGGGGCCAGGGCCGATCGTCAGGTCCCCGAGGTCGGCCTCGTAGGACAGCTCCCACAGCAGGAACTGGTGGCCGATCGGGCAGTCCAGCTCGGCGTGGCTCACCACGAGACCCGCCTGCCTGATCGTCTCGGCGATCAGCAGGGGATCGTGCCTCCCGGCGACCGGCCGGTAGAAGCTGTGCGTGCGGGGCCACTGCGCTGCGAGGATGGAGGTCTTGTCGTCGAGGGACCGCCAGCCGGTGATCATCACCTCGGACACCGCCGCGCGGTGCACCAGGTGGCGGGAGACCGGCTGCTCGAAGAACGCGGGGCCGAGCGACAAGTCGAATGCTTGGTGCGTCGTCATGGCTATTTACCTCTTCAGATTCCCTGCCTTTGAGGCAACGCGGGGCATAGGATACCGACCGAGCGGTTTTTTTTGGGAGGAATACCATTCGTCATGGCTAAACAGGCACGAGCGCTCGCGACCAGGCAACGGGTCCTGGAGGGCGCGGCAGAGGTGTTCGAGGAGTACGGCTACGCGGCCACCACGATGGCCCAGATCCTCGAACGTTGCGGGGTGACGAAGGGGGCGCTGTACTTCCACTTCGGCTCCAAGGAGAAGCTCGCGAGGGCGATCCTCGACGCCGACGAGAAGCTGCTGGCCTCTCTGGTGTCGGCCGACCGCTCACCCCTCCAGGTGGTCATCGACGCCAGCCACGGGTTCGCGAGGGAGCTCCAGAAGAACGTCATCGCCAGGGCCAGCGTGCGGTTGGCGATCGAGCACGGGACCTTTTCAAGGGCTGAGTTCACCACCCATGTGATGTGGCAGGACGGTGCCAGGGACCTCCTGGCCAGGGCGCGGGAGCAGGGCGACCTGCTGCTCGATATCGAGATCGAGGCGGTGGCCGAGACGGTGATCGCGGCCTTCACGGGGGCCCAGATCGTCTCGCAGGCCGTGTCGGGCCGGCGCGATCTGCGCAACAGGCTCACGAACTTCTGGAAACTGCTGCTGCCGGGGATCGTGCCGGCCGACCGCGTCGGCCGCTTCGATCCCGCGGGCACCTATATCAACGTGTAGCCGCCGTCCACGGGCAGGGTCACGCCGGTCACGAAGGACGCCCGGTCGCTCACGAGCCACGCCGCCGCCTCGGCGATCTCCTCCGGCTCCGCGGTCCTGCCCTGGGGGGTGACCGCGTGCAGCAGGTCCTCGATGCCGGGCTGCAGGGCGAACCAGGCCTCGATCATCTCCGACCTGGTGGTGCCCGGCGCGATCGCGTTGACGCGGATGCCCTGCTTGGCGTACTCCGCCGCCGCCGCCTTCGTCAGCCCGACGACCGCGTGCTTCGAGATGACGTACGGCGCCGCCACCGGCGTCGCGACCAGGCCGCCGACGCTGCTGGTGTTCACGATCGCGCCGCCGCCGCCGGCCAGCATCTCGGCGATCTCCCGGCGCGTGCAGTACCAGACGCCGCGCAGGTTGACGTCCACGATCGCGTCGAAGACGGCGTCGTCCATCAGGTGCATGGGCGCCTGCTCGGCTCCGAGTCCGGCGTTGTTGAAGGCCACGTCGAGCCGCCCGAACCTCTGGACGGTGCCGGAGACCGCGCGGTCGACGTCTTCCGGGCGGGTCACGTCGGCCACCGTGTAGGCGGCCTCGAACCCCTTTTCCGTCAATTCGTCGACCAGATCGCTCAATTCCCGCTCGCGTCTCGCCGTGACCATGACCGCGGCTCCCTCACGGGCGAATACCCGTGCCGCCGCGGCTCCGATGCCGCTGCTCGCCCCGGTGATTAGGGCGACCTTTCCTGATAATATTCCCCACATGTCTATATTGTCGCCACGTCCGGGGCTGATGGCAATGGCGTTGAATGTATAAATCATGTGAATTCTTGAATAATGGCGTTTCGAAGGGATTTGGCTTTTTAGGGGATTATGTACTGGCGCGATAACGGTGCATGAGTGCCACGGCCATGGCTCCCTCGCCTACTCCCGACGCGACCCGCTTGACCGAACGGGCGCGCACGTCGCCCGCCGCGAAGACGCCGGGCACGCTCGTCTCCAGAAGGTACGGCCCGCGCGAAAGGTCCCAGCTCGCGGGCGGCACGTCCGGCCCGGTCACCACGAACCCGTGGTCGTCGCGCTCCACCGCGCCGTCCAGCCACGCCGTGCGCGGCCGGGCGCCGATGAAGGTGAAGACGAACCCGGCCGGCTCCTCGGTGGTCTCGCCCGTGCGGACGTCGGCGAGCGTGATGCGCTCCAGGCGCTCCTCCCCGGCGAGCTCCACGACGCGCGTGCCCAGGCGCACCTCGATGACGGGCGTCCTGCGGATCTCGTCCACGAGGTACTGCGACATCCCCGCCTCCAGGGAGGCGGCCCTGATCAGCATGGTGACCTTGCTCGCGTAGTTCGCGAAGTGCAGGGCCGCCTGCCCGGCCGAGTTGGCGCCCCCGATGACGTAGACGTGCTGGGAGATGCACGACTGGCTCTCGGTCGTGGCGGCGCCGTAGTAGAGCCCCGCGCCCGCGAAGCGGTCGGCGCCGGGGACGTCCAGGCGGTTGTAGGAGACCCCCATGGACAGCAGCACCACCTCCGCGCTGATCTCGGTGCCGTCGGCCAGCGTGATGACGCGCGCCGGGTCGGCCCTTCGCAGGCCCGTCACCTCGACGGGGTACAGCAGCTCGGCGCCGAACCTGCGCACCTGCGAGACGGCCCTGCGGGCGAGGTCGCGCCCGGAGAGCCCCGCGGGGAAGCCCAGGTAGTTCTCGATGAGGCTGGAGGTGCCCGCCTGCCCGCCGGGGACGTCGAAGTCCACCAGCAGGGTGGAGAGCCCCTCGGAGGCCGAGTAGACCCCGGCCGCCAGCCCCGCGGGGCCCGCGCCGATGATGACGGTCTCGTAGTGAGGGCGTGAAGCCGTCCCGGACAGCCCGAGGCGCTCGGCGAGCTGCGAGCTGCTCGGCGCCGACAGGTGGTCGCCCTCGGGGAACAGCACCAGCGGCAGGGAGTCCGTACGCCCCTCGGCCAGCCGCGCGGCCTCGGGATCCACGTCGATGTCCAGGAACTGGAACGGCTGCTCGTTGCGGGTGAGGAAGTCCCTGACCGCATGGGTCGCCGGGGAGACCAGGAACCCGACGACCTTGATGCCCTGGTAGGCGGGCCGGTAGGAGGCCAGCCAGTCGGACAGCAGGTCGTCGAGCACCGGGAACAGGCGCTCCTCTGGAGGGTCCCAGGGCTTCATCAGGTAGTGGTGGAGCCTGACCCGGTTGATCGCCGTGATGGCGGCGTCGGTGTCGGCGTACGCGGTGAGGAGCACGCGTCTGGCGTCGGGGAACCTCGCCCCGGCCTCCAGCAGGAAGTCCACGCCGGTCATCTCCGGCATCCGCTGGTCGACCATGAAGAGGGCGGGGTCGTCGCCGCGCTCGTCGAGCGCGTCGAGGATGCCGAGGGCCTCCTTGCCCGACGAGGCGCCGAGCACCCGGTAGCGGCTGGAGTAGGCGGAGCGCAGGTCGCGCCTGACCGCCCTCAGCACCTGCGGATCGTCGTCCACGGCGAGGATCACCGGCCTGCCGGTCTCGTCACTCAATTCTCGATGACCTCCTCGTCCACGTAGCACCACGCCCAGGTCTCGCCGGGCTCCGCCGAGGCGGCGATCGGATGGCCGCTGGCGCGATGGTGCTTGGTCGCGTGCCGTCCGCGTGAGGAGTCGCAGCATCCGACGTGCCCGCAGCTGAGGCACTCTCTGAGGTGCACCCAGCGCTGCCCGAGCGCCAGGCACTCCTGGCACCCGTCGGAAGTGGCCGACACCCTGCGGATCTGGTCAACGTGCGAGCATTGGGCCACAGCGGCCTCCATGTCCGGGAAGTTGCACGGGCCAAGTGATCCAAAGCGTAAGCACGCGAGCACGAATGCGAACGCGGACCTGATTAAGTACGGCGAATAAGGCTCTCGGGCACCTCGCGTCCCCGCACACCCGACAAAGTGCCGCCGGACTCTTTGACCTCCCGCCCGGCCGGTGTAACGCTCCCTTCACCCGGCGTGAGAGGAGCCCATCCATGGGTGACACAGGCGTGCTCCCGGAGGAGTTGCGAGCGCATCCGCTCTTCCACGGACTTTCCGACGACCAGTACGGCTGGCTCTCCGCGGCCGCCCGCTCCCGCGAGCTGGCCGACGGCGAGGTGCTGTTCACCGAGGGGGCTCCGGCGAGATTCTTCGTCGTGCTCCTCGAAGGCGAGCTGCTCATCTCCAAGGTGGTCGACGACCGTGAGGAGGTGCTCGCCCGGCACTCGACCCGGCCGGACGCAGAGACCCGCGCCTCCCTCGCCCACACCTTCACCGGCGAGCTGTGCGTGCTCGCGGGCGACGCCTACCTCGCCACGGCCACCTCCGTCGGGGACAGCCGCGTCGCGCTCTACGAACGCGACGCCTTCCTGCAAATGCTCGTGCGCACCCCGAGGGTCTCCGAGCTGGTCATCCCCGTGCTCGCGCTCCGTGCCCAGGACATGATCGTCAGCGCCGGGCGCCGCTCGACGCTGGCCTCGCTCGGCACCCTGGCGGCGGGCATCGCCCACGAGCTGAACAACCCCGTGGCCGCGGTCACCCGCGCCATCGGCGAGCTGGACGACGCCGTGGCCGAGCTGGAGGAGGCGGCCGAGACCTGGGGCGAGACGGCCACAGCGGAGGAGCGTGCGGCCGTACGGGCCGCCCAGCGCGACTGGCTGGCCCGCGCGCGTGGCACGGGGCCGGGCGACGCGCTCGGCATGAGCCAGATGGAGGAGCGGCTCCAGGACTGGGCGGAGGACCACGGCCTGGACGACGGGGCCTCCTTCGCCGAGCTGCTGGCAGAGCGCGGCCTCGACGTCGGCTGGCTGGAGGACCTCACCGGGCGCCTGCGGCCCGACCGCGTGCCCGCCGCGCTGCGCTACCTGTCGGAGAGCCTGCGGGTGCGCTCATCCGCCGTGGACGTACGCGACGCCGGCACCCGGGTCTCGGCGATCGTGAAGAACACCAAGGAGTACACCAACCTCGACCGCGCCCCCGAGTCGGACGTCGACGTGCGCGAGGGGCTGGAGGCGACGCTCGCGATGCTGCGCCCGCAGCTCGCGGGCGTCACCGTGGTCCGCGACTACGCCCAGCCGCTGCCCCGCGTCCCCGGGTATCCCACCGAGCTCAACCAGGTGTGGACCAACCTCATCGACAACGCCGCGGGCGCGATGGCGGGCGGCGGGCAGCTCAGGATCAGCGCGCGCGGCGAGGGCAGCTGCGTGGTCGTCGAGGTCGCCGACACCGGCCCGGGCATCGACCCCGTGGTGCTCCCGCGCGTGTTCGAGCCGTTCTTCACGACCAAGGACATCGGCGCGGGCACCGGGCTCGGCCTGCACCTGACCCACCGCATCGTGACCAGGCGTCACCGGGGGTCGATCACGGTTCGCTCGCGGCCCGGGGATACCCGCTTCCTGGTGAGGCTGCCAGGCCGGCCTGCGGATGAGACGCGAGGGCAGGAGGCCTGCCAGGCCCCTCCCGTCGCGACCGGTGCCGGATCTCCGCCCAGGTGAGCAGCACGAGGACGCCAGCCAGGGACGCGGTCACCGCGAGCCCGGAAAGGGCCGGGGACGCCGCGCCCAGCGCCAGGGCGCCCACCGCGGCCGCGACGCGGGCGGCGACCAGCCGCCTGCTGAGCGGGCGGCGGATCACCAGGTGCGCCGCCGTCGTCGCGAGCAGGAAGGCGGCGGCCCCACCGGCCAGCGCGAGCCCCGCGCCGGCCGGGAGGTGTTCCTCGGAGGCGTGCTCGATGAGGACCTCGGAGCCGACCGCCGTGGAGGCGAGCCCGGCGAAGATGAGCAGGTGGCCGTAGCCGTAGGCGAACCCGCGCACGAGAGTGGAGCGCCCGCTGGTCAGCGCGTGGATGATGACGCCGTGGTCGACGTGCTCGAAGTACACCCACCACAGGCACGCGGCGATCACGAAGGCGAAGAACGCCACCGGGAACGCGGCGGGGGTCCAGCCGGTGCCCCGCGCCCCCCACGCGACCGCGAGCACCGACTCGCCCAGCACGATGAGCGTGAAAAGGCCGAGCCGTTCGGGCAGGTGGGAGGCGTGCGCGGGCGGCGACCGCACGATCAGATAGGCCAGGAACGGCGTGGCGATCTCGACCACCAGCGCCAGCGCCCACAGGGCCATATGCCAGGGCGGCGAGACGAGCACCGAGACCAGCCACAGGGCCCCGCCGCAGCCGAACCCGGCCACGTAAATGCCGCAGAGCTGGCGGAGCGCGGCGTTCTGCACCGCGCTCGCCGGCTCGTCTCCGGCGTCCGCACTCGGGCTCCCGGCCGCGCCGTGCGGAGGCGGACGGTCGGCGCCGGCGCCGGTGACGGGGACGTCCTGCGACGCCGCACGCCGCGCGTAGCCGTACAGGGCGACCAGGATGGCCTGGAGCGCGGCGTTGGCCAGCGCGAAGCCCTGCGGGCCGCCGAGGCCGGCCCCGGTGGACGGGCCGACCGCGACGCCGATGGTTCCCGCGAGCATGAGCGAGCCGAACATGCCGGTCAGAAGGGCGATCCTGAAGTGCGCCGCGTCCGTCTCGAACAGGTCGGCGTAGTAGGCGAAGCTCATCCAGACCCACCAGACCGGGACGAACAGCGCCAGAAAGATCAGGAACCCATGGGCGGTCAGGTCTCCGCGCAGCGTGCGGGCCAGCTCGGAGACCGCGACGACGAAGACCAGGTCGAAGAAGAGCTCCAGCCAGGACGCGTGGGTCTCCTTGGTGGAGCCCGCCAGGTGGCGCAGCCTGGGTGAGTGTGCGGTGCTCACGGACCTCCTACTAGACGCTGAGTTCTGCGGGTACGTGGCCCGTGGGCATGTCGATCACGCGGAGCACGGCGCCGGCGACGTCCTCGGGGCGGAGCATCGAGGACCTCGGCGCCCAGGAGCGCGCCCAGTCTGCCATCGGAGTGTCCACAAGTCCCGGACATACCGCACAGGCCCCCACACCCTCGCCGCGCAGCTCCTGGTGCAGGGCCGCGGTGAAACCGACCACCCCGAACTTGGCCGCGCAGTAGAGGGAGAACCCCGGGTCCGCCCGCTTGCCGGAGACCGAGGCGATGTTGGCGATCAGGGGCCGCCCGCCGTCGCGCGCGGCCTTGCGCAGGTAGGGCAGGGCCGCCTGGCAGAACATGATGGTGGCGCGGAGGTCGATGTCCAGCACCTCGGCCACGGTGGCCTCGGTGTAGGAGTCCAGGGGGCCGGCCGCCAGCACGCCGGCGCTGTTGACCAGCACGTCCAGCCGCCCCCATCGCTCGATGTGGGCGGCCACGGCCGCCTGCGCGGACCCCGGCTTCGCGACGTCGGCCACCACGCCGTGGACGGCCGGGCCGCCGGAACCGCGCCCGGCGGCCCCGCCGCCGAGCCGGTCCACGGCCTTGCCCAGCCTGCCCGCGTCACGTCCGAGCACGGTGACCTCGAACCCGCGCGCGACCAGGGCAGTGGCCACCGCCAGGCCGATGCCGCTGGATCCCCCGGTGACCAGGGCCGCCTGCCTTGGAGACGTCATCGGTGACTATCCCTCCACGATGTCGGGGACGATGGCCGCCATCGCCCGTTCTGCGAGCGCGCCGATGGTGAGCGCGGGGTTGGTGCAGGCGGCGCTGCCGCCGGGGACGAGCGCGCCGTCGACGACGTAGAGCCCCGGGTAGCCGTTCACCCGGCCGTACTCGTCGGTCGCGACGCCGATGGGCACGCCGCCGCACGGGTGGCCCGTGGTGCCGGCGTCGATGGCCTCTATCTTTCCGGTGCCGAGCCTCTCGAACGTCGAGCGTGCCCCGTCGGCGATGGCCGTGACCTCGGGGTCGTCGGCGGGCCAGGAGAGCTTCACCGAGTCGGTGCGGCCGTCGTAGCCGAACGTGCCCTTGGGCGGGCCGAGGCCCATTCCGATGAGGCCCATGAAGCCCTCGGGCATCCCGGCCTGCGGTACGGGCATGGCGGCCATGGCGATGGGGGCCACGGGGTTGTCGAGGTCCTCAAGGACGGCGCCGGCCGGGCCGCCCTCGCTGGGGCCGGTGGGCGGCAGGCCGCTCCTGATGATCACCAGGTCGCCGTTGGCGCCCCACTGGGTGCCGACGGCGTCGGACAGCTTGGGGAGCACGCCGGTCTCGCGGGCGCGGACCAGCAGCCGCGTGGTGGCGACCGATCCGGCGGCCAGGAAGAGGTGCCGGGTGTGGATCTCCCGGCGCGCCAGCACGCGGCCGTTGTCGTCGATCTCGTTGAAGGCCACCACGTAGCCCGTGCCGTTCTCGCGCACGTCGGTGACGACGTGCAGCGGCAGCACCTCGACGTTGCCCGTGGCCTCGGCGCGCGCCAGGTAGGTGCGGTCGAGGCTGCGCTTGGCGCCGCTGCTGGAGCCGTACCAGACCTGACCGGCGATCAGCGACGGGGGAATGGTGCCGTCGAGCTCGGCGCGGATGACGTCCCAGTCGAGCCCGAGGTCGAACAGCCTCGCCGGGATGCCCGCGGCGGCGGCCTCGTCCAGCAGCACCCGCTGGCCACGGTAGTGCTCGTGGGCGAGCACGTCGGCCGGCATCTGGGACACCCCGACGGCCTCGCGGACCTTGGGGTACCACACGTCGTCCAGCTCGTCGTAGTCGAGCCAGGAGGGGAACACGCGGGCGAACAGGTCGCGCCGCGGCTGGTAGAGCACCGTGTTGTACACCAGGGAGCCGCCGCCGACGCCCGCGCCCGCGAGTACGTCGATGCCGTCGCCCTTGACGCGTTCGAGCACGCCCGCGTACACGTCGATGGGCAGCCCCTCCTGCGCCGGGGCCACGGTGACCGGGCTGAGCCAGGCGGCCCGCCCGTCCGGGGCGTCGTAGGTGGCGAAGGTGTCGTGGGCGTCGGTGACGGGCCAGCGCCGCCCGCGCTCCATCACGAGCGTCTGGACGCCCGCCTCCCCGAGCCGCAGCGCGGCGATCGCGCCGCCGAACCCACTGCCGACGACGAGTGCGTCAGTTTCCTTCATGGCCGCCTCCCGCGATGAGCAGGGTCACTTCGTGGTCGCCGCCCAGCACCTCTTCCGCGAGGTCCCGGGGGGTCTTGCCGTCGTGCCCGACCAGGTCCAGCGGTGCCCCGGCCTCGACCAGGACGCGGGCGCAGTCGGCGTAGCCGTGCCAGAGGGAGTCGTGCAGGGGGCTGTAGCCGTTGGTGGCGCCCTGGAACCCGAGGTCGATGCCCGGCCGCTCGACGAGCATCCGGGTGATCTCGACGTGCCCGTTGTAGACGGCCTTGTGCAGCGGAACGGCGCCGAACGTCGGCTCGATCGCGTTGACGTCGGCGCCGGCCGCGAGCAGGGTCCCGACGATCTCGGTGTGCCCGTCGCGGCACGCCACCAGCAGCGCGGTGTGCGCGTCGTTGAACCCGTTGACGACGGGCCAGCGCATGTCGACGGGGAACCCGTCGGCGACCAGCTCGCGTACGGCCGCCGCGTCGCCCGCGGTGACGGCGTTCATGAGGGCGTGGCCGCTCGCCGTCGCGTCGTCGGACTCCTGCCGGGCCCGCAGCAGCTTGTCGGACTCGACGAGCCGCTCCTTGCCGAAGGTGTTGACGTTCAGCTCGTACTCGAAGTGCTCCTTCAGCGAGAAGCCGTAGTGGGTGGAGAGGTTCAGGCCGGCGCCCCGGTCGAGGAGCACCTCGACGATCTCGGGGAACTTGAACCAGAGAGCGTCCATCAGCGGGGTGTGGCCGGTCGTCGCGGCGACCGAGTCCACGAAGGCCCCGGCGTCCAGCAGGTCGCGGATCACTTCGGCGCTTCCGCCCTGGCAGGCCTTGTGCAGGGCGGTCGCGCCGGCCTTGGCGTCGGTCGTGAAGACGTCGGCCCCCGCGGCGAGCAGTGCTCGTACGGCGGGCGCGTCGGCGCGGCCTGCAGCGATCATGAGAACGGTCAGCCCGGTGTCCGGGTCGCGCTCGCTGGGATCGGCGCCCGCCCGAAGCAGGTCGCGGATCTCGTCGATGGCACCGCGGCGCACCGCGGCGGTCAGCTCGCCTTTCATGTGCCACCTTTCGGTCAGGCATCCGTTGAGGTGGACAGTAGGACGCGACGGTGCCGCCGGCCATGATCCCGGCTTATTCCCCAGGCACTTTGTCAGATGGCGCGGGCCGCCGCGAACCGCCTGAGGATAAGCGGATATTTCCGGAATGCCATGCAACTTGACTTAAATGCCGGATTAAAGAGTCGAAGTCGAGAAGTAGCCGCATCTCCTTTGACGGTCTCCGAATTCCGCTGCGATGCTCAATTCCAAGATCCCCTCCGGAAAAAGGGAGATTCCATGATCCATCAGTTCATCCTGGCCGCCCCGAAGCCGGGCATGACCGCTGAGGAGTTCCAGGACTACTGGGTGCACGTGCACGCGGTGAAGTTCGCCGCCAAGATCCCGCAGATCCGGCGCTACCTGATCGACTCGCGGGTGCCGTTCGACGGCGACCGCGGCACCCCGGCGCTCCCGCACCAGGGGATGGCGGAGATCTGGCTGGCCAACGAGGAGGAGCAGCTCGCCTCCCTGCAGACCGAGGAGTTCCTCCAGGGCGCCAGGCTCGACGAGCCCAACTGGGCCGCCTTCTGGATGACCATCGTGCTCGACACCGACGCGCACGAGATCGTGCCCGGCCCGCCGCTCACCGAGGCGAGCCCGTCCTGGGTCAAGCTGACGACCCTGATCAAGCGCAGGCCCGGGCTCTCGCTCGACGACTACCGCGAGCAGACCCTCGGCGACTACGCCCCCGCGGTCAGCGGCCTGCCGGGGCTCCGCCGCCACCTGCACGCCCACACCAGGGATGGGTTCTACACCTTCGGCGAGGCGGGCTTCGACAGCGTCGAGCAGATCTGGTTCGACGACGTCGACGCCCTTGGCGAGGCGCTGGCCTCGCCGTACTACGCCGAACGGGTCAAGCCGGCGCTGGACGCCGTCGCCGACCCCGCGCACGTGTTCTCGCTGGCTTCCAGGGAGGACTGGATCATCGGCCCGCAGGAGAAGCCATGAGCAGGAAGATTCTGGTCGTTCTGTCCGAGCACGGCTACTGGGGCGAGGAACTGCTCGGCCCGCTCACCCAATTCGACCAGCGGGGCTACGAGGTGGTCTTCGCGACCCCCACCGGGCGGCGGGCGCACGCGCTGCCGCCCAGCATGGACCCCGACTACGTCGACCCGCCGCTCGGCCGCTCGGTCACCTCTCCCGAGGTCGCCAAGCTGACCCGCGAGCTGGACGAGTCCGACCGGCTGGACAACCCCCTGGACATCTCCAGGTGGCTGCCCGAGCGCCCGTACACCGCCGACCCCGGCTACCTGCGCGGCCTTGAGGCCTACCACCGGGCGGTGGCGGCGGTGGAGGCCGAGATCGCGGACTACGACGCGATCCTGATCGTCGGCGGCAGCGGCCCCATCGTCGACCTGGCCAACAACGAGCGGGTCCACGCGCTGATCCTGTCGTTCCTGCGCGCCGGCAAGCCGGTGGCCGCCGAGTGCTATGGCGTGGCCTGCCTGGCGTTCGCGCGCGAGTGGGAGGACCGCAAGAGCATCATCTGGGGCAAGCACGTCACCGGCCACTGCAAGGAGTACGACTACAAGGACGGCACGGGCTTCCTCGGCACGGACTTCGTGATGGGGCCGCCGCCGTACCCGCTGGAGTACATCCTGCGCGACGCCACCGGGCCCGAGGGCCGCTACCACGGCAACTTCGGCAAGGAGACCTCGGTCATCGTCGACTACCCGTTCATCACGGGCCGCTCGACCCCCGACTCGTTCCTCACCGGGCAGAAGATCGTGGAGACCCTCGAAGACGGCCTGCGCCGGTTCGGCTGGTGAGACGGACGTGACCAGACGAGGCAACGAGGCGATCATCGAGCAGTTCCTCGCCGACGGCATGACGCACATGTTCGGCAACCCCGGCACCGTCGAGCAGGGCTTCCTCGACGCGCTGGAGAAGTACGACGCCTTCCGCTACATCCTGACCCTGCAGGAGACGGTCGCCGTCGGCATCGCCGACGGGTACGCCCGCGCCACCGGCGGCCCCGCGCTCGTCCAGCTGCACAGCGGCGTCGGCCTCGGCAACGGGATCGGCATGCTGTACCAGGCCAAGCGCGGTCACACGCCGCTCGTCGTGGTCGCCGGCGAGTCCGGCGTCCGCTACGAGGCGATGGACGGCCAGATGGCGGCCGACCTGGTAGCCATGGCCCGTCCCGTCACCAAGTACGCCACCCGGGTGACCGACCCCTCGTCGGTGCTGCGCGTGCTCCGCCGCGCCGTCAAGATCGCCATGACGCCGCCGCGCGGCCCGGTCTTCGTCTCCCTCCCGCTCGACGTGCTCGACCAGCCCAACGACGAGCCGGTCCTGCCGTCCACGCTGCCGCACACGGCGGTGACACCGGTCCACGAGCTGATCGGCTCGGCGGCGTCGCTGCTCGGGGGCGCGGAGGCGCCGCTCGTGCTGATGGGCGACGGCGTCGCCGCCTCCGGCGCCCAGGAGGAGCTCACCCGCGTGGCCGAGCTGCTGGGCGCCGACGTGTGGGGGGTGGAGCTGTCCGAGATGTGCTTCGACGGCCGCCACCCGCTGTTCAGGGGCCAGCTCGGCCACATGTTCGGCGAGGTCAGCAGGGCCGTGGTGGCGAAGGCCGACGCGGTCCTGGTCGTCGGCACCTACCTGTTCCCCGAGGTCTTTCCCGACCTCGTCTCGCCCTTCAGGCCGGACGCCAGGATCGTCCACGTCGACCTGAACGCCTACGAGATCGCCAAGAACCACCCGGTGACGCTCGGCCTGGTCGCCGACCCGAAGGCCACGCTGGCCGCGCTCGAAGGCGAGCTGCGCCGGTCGATGACCCCGGGAGAGCGCGAGGCGGGGGCCCTGCGGCTCCGGCGGAGCGCCGAGCGGCCGCGCCAGGAGCCGGAGGACGAGTCCCTGCTCGCCGCCGTCGCCCGGCAGATCGCCGTGCGGGCCCCCGAGGACGTGATGATCTTCGACGAGGGGCTGACCGCCGCCGGCGTGCTCGGCACCTACCTGCCGCCGAGGCTGCCGGGCCACTGGTTCCAGACCCGTGGCGGCTCGCTCGGCGTCGGGATCCCCGGCGCGATCGGGATCAAGCTCGCCCATCCCGAGAAGACCGTCATCGGCTTCACCGGTGACGGGGGAAGCATGTACACCATCCAGGCGCTGGCCACCGCGGTCCGCGAGGGCGTCGGCGCCAAGTTCGTCGTCTGCAACAACCGCGGCTACCGGCTGCTCGACCTCAACATCGAGCAGTACTGGCGCGAGCGGGAGATCCCCGCCCACTCCTTCCCCCGCTCCTTCGACCTCGCCTACCCCGACCTCGGCTTCGTCGACATCGCCCGCGGGCTCGGCGTCGAGGCCCTGCGCGTGGAGAAGCACAGCCAGGTGGAGGAGGCGGTCGAGCGGCTGCTGCTGGACGACAGGCCCTTCCTCATCGACCTCATCACGGAGTGACCGTGGCCGACACGCGCGTCGCGATCCTCATGGAGAGCGACTTCTACGAGCCCGAGATCTTCTACTACCAGCGCAGGTTCGCCGAGCAGGGCATCCCGGTCGACTTCCTCACCCGGCTGTGGGGCCAGCGGTCCATCACCTTCAAGGGCCACGAGTACCGCGCGCCCTTCGACGTCTCGCTCAGCCTGGAGCACGTCGACCCGGCGGACTACTCGGCCGTCATCGTGCCCTCTGGCATGGTGTCGGACCGGCTGCGCTACACCGAGGACGTGGACCGGCTCGCCCCCGCGACCGACTTCCTGCGCCGCGCCTTCGAGCGTCCCGAGGTCATCAAGGGGATCATCTGCCACGGCATGTGGCTCGCGTCCTCCATCCCGTACGTCGTGCGCGGCCGGAAGGTCGTCTGCCACAACAACCTCGTCGGCGACGTGCGGAACATGGGCGCCGAGTACGTCGACAG
This sequence comes from Sphaerisporangium viridialbum, assembly GCF_049674955.1. Classification (GTDB taxonomy): domain Bacteria; phylum Actinomycetota; class Actinomycetes; order Streptosporangiales; family Streptosporangiaceae; genus Sphaerisporangium; species Sphaerisporangium viridialbum. The sequence continues at coordinate 2,242,754 of NZ_CP187232.1, forward strand.
GGACGTGGTGGTCGACGGCGACCTCGTGACCGGACGGTCCGGCCAGCACTGCCACCTGTTCGCGAAGACCCTCATCGAGCTGCTCACAGAGAAGGAGCCGCTCGCACGGACGGACCCGTCCTCGCAGAAGGACCTGGTCGCACAGAAGGGTGGAACCCCGTGAACTTCACCTTCTCCGACACCATCGCCGGTCAGGTCACCGCCTACGACAGGCAGGCCAGGACCGCCACCGTCGCCACCGCCGACGGCCGCCGCTTCGACGTCTCGGTCGACGGCGAGCCCAGCGCCGAGCTGATGCGCAACCTCGGCGAGCCGTACACCGACGCGTCCGGGCAGCTCGACGCGATGCTCGAGCCCGGCCGCTTCCTGTTCGCCTACGGGGTCTTCTACCCGCACGGCGACGACCAGATCTTCGACGCCAAGCGGATCATCTTCCTCGGCCGCCGGCCGGGCGACTTCCGCTTCGAGGAGTCGAACTGGTGGATCCACCAGCTCGAGGAGATCGCCGCCTTCTACCGCAAGGCGCAGTTCGGCGAGGGACCGGTGGACTTCACCGAGTACCGCACGCTGATCAGGCTCGGCGGCGAGAAGACCAGCAGCCACGTGCAGGAGACCGACACGATCTCCCGGCTGGTCTACGGCATGGCCTCGGCGTACATGCTCACCGGCGACGACACCTACCTGGAGGTCGCCGAGCGGGGCACCGAGTACCTGCGGACGCACCTGCGCTTCGTCGACGCCGACGAGGACATCGTCTACTGGTACCACGGCCTCAAGGTCGACGGCGACGTCGAGCGCAAGCTGTTCACCTCGGAGTTCTCCGACGACTACGACGCCATCCCGATGTACGAGCAGATCTACGCGCTCGCCGGCCCCATCCAGACCTACCGGGTGACGGGCGACCCGCGGATCAAGAGCGACGCGGACGCGACGCTGCGCCTGTTCGACCGGTTCTTCCTGGACCGCGAGGGCGGCGGCTACTTCTCGCACATCGACCCGATCCTGCTGAGCCCCGACCACGAGTCCCTCGGCGAGAACCGCGCCAGGAAGAACTGGAACTCGGTCGGCGACCACGCCCCCGCCTACCTGATCAACCTGTACCTGGCCACCGGCGACCCCGCCTACGCCAAGTTCCTGGAGTACACCTTCGACACCATCGTGGAACACTTCCCCGACGACAAGAACAGCCCGTTCGTCCAGGAGCGCTTCCACCGCGACTGGTCGCACGACACCACCCACGGCTGGCAGCAGAACCGCGCCGTGGTCGGCCACAACCTGAAGATCGCATGGAACCTCATGCGGATGCACTCGCTCAGGCCCAAGGCGGAGTACGCGGAGCTCGCCGCGCACATCGGCGACATCATGCCGGCGATCGGCAGCGACCGGCAGCGCGGCGGCTGGTACGACGTCGTGGAGCGGGCGCGCAGGGAGGGCGAGGACCGCTACCGGTTCGTCTGGCACGACCGCAAGGCCTGGTGGCAGCAGGAGCAGGCCATCCTGGCCTACCTCATCCTCTTCGGGATCACCGGGCAGGACCGTTTCAGGGACGAGGCCCGCGGCGCGGAGTCGTTCTACAACGCGTTCTTCCTCGACCACGACGAGGGAGCGGTCTACTTCAACGTGCTCGCCAGCGGCCTGCCGTACCTGCTCGGCACCGAGCGGTTCAAGGGCAGCCACTCGATGAGCATGTACCACTCGTCCGAGCTGTGCTTCCTGTCGGCGGTGTACAACAACCTGCTCATCAACGGCAAGCACCTGGACCTGCACTTCAAGCCGGACCCCGACGGCTTCGCCGACCGCACCCTGCGCGTCTCGCCCGACCTGCTGCCCCCCGGCTCGGTCAGGATCGGCGCGGTCGAGATCGACGGCGAGCCGTACGAGGACTACGACGCCGAGGCCCTCACCGTCCGCCTCCCGGAGGCGACGGGCAGGGTGAAGGTCAAGGTCAGGGTGGAGGCCATCCGATGAGCGTCAACGTCACCACCCGGGTCGTCGACGGCTTCACGGTGGCCCGCCTCGACGGCGAGATCACCAGCACGACCGCGCCGGGAGTGCAGGACCGGCTCCTGCCGCTGGTCGGACAGACCGGCAGGCTCCTGGTCGACTTCACCGACGTGCCGTACGTGTCGAGCGCGGGCCTGCGGATGCTGCTGCTGCTCTACCGGCGGGCCCAGCAGGCCACGACGGGCATCGTCCTGGTCGGCCTGACCGACGAGGTCAGGTTCGTGATGTCGGCCACGGGGTTCCTGGACTTCTTCGAGATCGGCGAGGACGCCGAGACCGAGATGGGGCGCGTGCGGCCGTGACAGCCGAACGCATCGACTCGTTCCCGACGCGGCAGATCGCGGGGTACCGGGTCGGCCACGGCCGGCCGTTCCCCTACGGCGCCCGCGTGGTGCCCGGCGGGGTCACCTTCTCGGTGTTCTCCGACCGCGCCACCTCCATGACGCTGGTGCTGTTCAAGCGCGGCGCCGACAGGCCGATGGAGGAGCTGCCGTTCCCGCCCGAGTACCGCATCGGGAGCGTCTTCGCCATGACCGTCTTCGGGCTCGACCCCGAGGACCTGGAGTACGGCTTCCGCGCCGACGGCCCGTTCGACCCCGCCAGGGGCGACAGGTTCGACGCGGGGACCGTGCTCACCGACCCGCACGCGCGCCTGCTGTCCGGGCGCGAGACCTGGGGGGTGGCGCCGGACTGGAGCAACCAGTACCAGTACCGGGCCGTGATCGCCCTGGAGGACTTCGACTGGGAGGACGACGCGCCGCTGCGCACTCCCACCGAGGAACTGGTCATCTACGAGACGCACGTCCGCGGCTTCACCCGGCACCCCTCCGCGGGGGTGTCGGCGCCCGGGACGTACGCCGGCCTTCGGGAGAAGATCCCCTACCTGCGGGAGCTCGGGGTCAACTGCGTCGAGCTCATGCCGATCTTCGAGTTCGACGAGTTCGACAACTCGCGCAGCAACCCGGTGACCGGCGAGCGCCTGTACAACTACTGGGGCTACAACACCGTCGGCTTCATGGCACCCAAGGCCGGCTACGCCGCCACCGGCAGGTACGGCATGCAGGCGGACGAGTTCAAGACCCTGGTCAAGGACCTGCACAAGGCCGGCATCGAGGTCATCCTCGACGTGGTGTTCAACCACACCGCCGAGGGCAACGAGCAGGGGCCGACGATCTCGTTCAAGGGCCTGGACAACGCCACCTACTACATGCTCACCCCCGAGGGGTACTACTACAACTTCAGCGGCACGGGGAACACCGTCAACTGCAACCACCCGGTGGTGCGCGAGTTCGTGCTCGACTGCCTGCGCTACTGGGTGGCCGAGTACCACGTCGACGGGTTCCGCTTCGACCTGGCCGCGATCCTCGACCGGGGGCCCGACGGCAGCCCGCTGCCCAACCCACCGCTGCTGGAGCAGCTCGCCTACGACCCGATCCTGCGGCACAGCAAGCTCATCGCCGAGGCCTGGGACGCCGGCGGCCTGTACCAGGTCGGCCACTTCCCGAACTACGGCCGCTGGGCCGAGTGGAACGGCAAGTACCGCGACATCCTTCGCAGGTTCGTCAAGGGCGACGAGGGCACCGTGGGCGAGCTGGCCGCCAGGATCGTGGGCTCCCCCGACCTGTACGGCGGGCGCGGCCCCACGGCGTCGGTCAACTTCATCACCGCGCACGACGGCTTCACCCTCAACGACCTCGTCTCGTACAACGACAAGCGGAACGAGGCCAACGGCGAGGGCAACGCCGACGGCGCCAACGACAACAACAGCTGGAACTGCGGCGCCGAGGGCCCGACGGACGACCCCGGGATCAACGCGCTGCGCACGCGCCAGATGAAGAACGCCCTGGCGATCCTGCTGACGAGCCAGGGCGTGCCCATGCTGCTCGCCGGCGACGAGGTGGGCCGCACCCAGCTCGGCAACAACAACACCTACTGCCAGGACAACGAGCTGTCCTGGTTCGACTGGGACCTGGTCTCCTCGAACGCCGAGCTGCTGCGGTTCACGAGCAAGCTGATCGCGTTCCGGCGGGCCCACTCGGTCCTGCGGGAGGCGACGCATCCGCTCGGCGTGGACTTCCTGGACGTCGGCCTGCCGGACGTGAGCTGGCACGGCGTACGGCCGTGGGAGCCCGACTGGTCGCCCGGCAGCAGGCTGCTCGCGGTGATGCGCTGCGGGCGCGACGCCGCCGGGGCCAAGGACCACGTCTACATGGCGATGAACTCCCACTGGGAGGGACACGACCTGGAGCTGCCCGAGCTGGCCGGCGGGGGCGTCTGGCGCGTCTTCGCCGACACCGGGGCGACGGCTCCGCACGACGCGCACGAGCCGGGGTCCGAGCCGGTGCTGGAGCGGCCCCGGCGCCACTACATAGGGCCGCGCTCGGTCGTCATCCTGACCGGCACCAACGCCTAGAGCTCCCAGAACCGCTCGAACCAACAACCGGCTCGAACGACAGACCGGCTCCGTCGCACGGACCCGGCTTCGACGACCAGGAGGACCGCAGTGGCCTTCACCGCAACCCTCAGCACGGACGCGGACATCGCGACCATCCACCTCGCCGGCGAGCTCGACGCCTCGACCGCGCCCGACTTCCACGAAGCGATCGACGACGCCGCCGCCACGGGCGCCGGACGCCTGGTCATCCAGGCGGCGGACCTGACCTACATCGCGAGCGCGGGGCTGCGCGCCCTGGTGTTCGCGCGGCAGAAGCTGGGCGACGACATCGTGATCGTCATAACCGGCGCGACCGAGCCCGTCCTCCGGGTCATCCGGATGGCCGGGCTCGACCGTAGCTTCGAGATGACCAGTTCGTGAGGTTCCGGTGCCCCGGATCCCCGCGTCGCTCGAAGCACTCGACGAGGTGGCGGGTTACGTCCACGCGCTCGCTGAGCGCGCGGGACTGCCCGCCACCCGCGCCCACCGGCTGAGGCTGGCGGCGGACGAGCTGGCGACCAACATCGTCGTCCACGGCTACCGGAACACCAAGGGTGAGCTCGGGGTCGAAGGGGGCGTCGAGGAGGAGTCGGTCTGGCTCAGGTTCGAGGACGACGCCCAGCCCTTCGATCCCCGGGACGGGCTCCAGACCCCCGAGCAGGACGTGCCGGTCGCGCAGCGCCGGATAGGCGGCCTCGGGGTCTACCTGGCGCTGACCGCCCTGGACGGCTTCACCTACGAACGGGTGGCCGGACGCAACATCAGCACGCTGCGGATCCGTAGGGATGGAGCGACATGACCCAGACCGGGGTAATGGTTCTGGACGACAGCCTTGAGCTGCCGCCGCGACTGAGGCAGGCGCTGGAGGAGGCCGGGACCCACGTCCAGATCCGCTCGCCGGCGGACGTGCTCGCCGGCGAGCGGGTGCCGCCCCTCGATGTCCTGCTGGTCTCGGCCGAGGTGCCGCCGAACATCGTCAGGGCCGTCGCGAGGCGGCTGGACGACGAGGGGCGGCACCCGGTGATGCTGGCGTTCACCGAGAACGACTTCGGGGCGCTCGAACGCCACATCCGCGGCGGGCTGGACTACCTGGTGCCGCCCTTCCTGACCTCGCTGGTCCGCACGCGGCTGCACAGCTGCTACGTGCGGGCCGAGCTCGGGCGCACGCTCCGGCAGATCGAGACCCAGGCCGACCTGCACCGCTACGAGCGCGAGCTGGAGATCGGCAGGGAGATCCAGCTGGGCTTCCTGCCGGAGTCGCTGCCGACGCCCGAGGGATGGGGCATCGACGTGCGGTACCGCCCGGCCCGTACGGTCGCGGGAGACTTCTACGACGTGTTCGAGCTGGTCAACGGCCGCCGCATCGGCCTGGTGGTGGCGGACGTGTGCGACAAGGGGGTCGGGGCCGCGTTGTTCATGGCCCTGATCCGCAGCCTGCTCAGGCACACCGCCGAGCAGAGCGGGAGCCAGGGCCTGAGCGCCGTCGACCTGATGGCGGGGGACGAGGTGCGCGCGGTGCCCGTCGTCGGCGCGACCCCGTTGCTGAACGCCGTCGTCGGGACCAACGACTACCTCACGCGCAACCACCTCAGGCAGGGCTACTTCGCGACCATGTTCTTCGCGGTGCTTGACCCGGCGACGGGCAGCCTCGTGTACGTCAACGGGGGGCACAACCCGCCCGTGCTGGTCCGGGCCGGCGGCGGCGATCCGGTCATCCTCGAACCGACGGGCCCGGCGGTCGGCGTCCTGTGCGACTCGACGTTCTCGCTCGGCCACACCCACCTGGATCCCGGTGACGTGCTCTTCATCTACACCGACGGCGTGACCGAGGCACGCGCGCCTGACCGGAAGTTCTTCGGGGAGGAACGAATGCTCGACCTGGTTTGCGACGGCACCGGTTCCGGGGCCGACCTGCTGCGACGGGTGGACGACGCGCTGAACGGGTTCGTCGGCGCGGCGGAACAGTCGGACGACATCACGATGATGGCCGTCCACCGGATGGGGATCTGATGGCCCGGGTCATCACGATGCACTCCTACCGGGGAGGCACCGGCAAGTCCAGCATGGCGGCGAACATGGCGCTGCTCCTCGCGGCCGAGGGCCGCCGGGTGGCGCTCGTGGACGCCGACATCCAGTCGCCGGCCGTGGACACGATGTTCGGGTTCCTGCGCAGCCCCGCCAAGTGCTCGCTCGCCGACTACCTGGTGGGCCGCTGCGAGATCGAGGACGCGGTCATGCGGGCGCCGGAGGACGGGCCGTTCATCGTGCCGGCCAGGACCAGCGTCTCGGCCATCAACGAGATCACGGCCAACGGCTACGACGTGGGGCTGCTGAACGAGGGGTTCACCCGGCTCATCGGCGCCTTCGACCTGGACGTGCTGATCCTGGACACCCACACGGGCATCAACACCGAGACCGTCATGGCGGTGGCCTGCTCGGACGCGCTGGTCCTCGTCACCAGGGCGGACCGGCTCGACCTCGCGGGCGCCGCCGAGAGCGTCGCGCTGGCCGACAGGCTCGGCTGCACGCGGCGCGCCGTGGTGGTGAACATGGTGCCGGACGTGACGCTCGGAGACGGCCTGGTGCTGAAGGCGGAGACGGCCTACGGCTCCCCGGTCACCGCGGTCCTTCCGTACGTGCCGGAGATGGCGCAGCTCGCGGGAGAGCAGATCTTCGTCACCGCCCATCCCGCGCACTCGCTGGTCAGCGGCTACCAGAAGATAAACGACGCTGTGCTCGACGGTGCCGCATGAGAGCACCGGTCGAGGACGGCGCGAGGAAGGCGCCCATGACGGGCGCCGGGGCGGGTGGCGATGGCGCGCCCCGGGAAGACGCCGCGACGAGAGTGCCCGTGGTGGCCAGGGGAGCGGGCGTGCCCGCGGAGAGCGTGCGCGGCATCGCGCTCGCCGGTGGCAAGGGCATCAGGGCCCGCCCGCTCACCCTCACCACCCCCGACCACGTGCGGAGCAAGGCCGCCATGCGGCTGGCGGGGCGCAGCCTCGTCGAGTGGGCGGTCGAACTGCTGCGCGCCCAGGGCGTCACCGATTTCCGGGTGGCGGCCAACGGCAGCGAGAACCGGTGCCAGACCAAGGACATCCTCGGCGACGGAGCGCGTCTCGGCGTCTCGGTGCGCTATTCGAGGCCGCGGTTCGACCACGACAACACCGGCTCGGGGCAGGCGACGCTGCGCTGCCTCGACCACTGGGATCTGAACGGCCTCGCGCTGATCTTCCCGACCGACTCCATCTTCGACTTCGACCTGGCAGCGATGGTCCGGCGGCACCGGGCCTCCGGCGCCGCCGTCACCGTCGCGACCGTGCCACGCTCCCCGGCCGAGGCGGCGGGCAAGTACGGCGTGCTGGTCAGCGGCGGCGACGGCATGGTCACCAGGTTCGCCGAGAAGCCCGGCAGGGAGCTGGCCGAGCGCCTGGCGCACGGGGGCGACCTGGAGACCAACGCCGGGATGTACCTCGTCGACTGCGACGCGCTGCGGATGGCCGCCCGCCGGCCCGCCCTGGCCGAGCTGAGCCGCCGGCGCCTCGACTGGGGCGGGGACCTGCTGCCCTACCTCATCTCCTCCGGGAGCCGCGTGGCCTCCCACCCGATCGCGCGGTTCGGTGACCTCGGCAGTCCCGAGGACTTCCTGCGCACCATGCGGGAGGTCCTGCGTGACGAGTACCCGGCACTCAGCGCGCGGATGCGCCCGTTCCGCAGCCACGCGCGCGGTGTGCGCATCCACGAGAGCAGCCTCAACCTCAAGGACGAGGTCTCGGGCCGCTCGCTGGCCGAGAAGATCCGGGACGGCGACGTGCTGATCGGGCCGAACGTCCGCGTCGGAAGGGACGTGGAGATCGGGCCGGGGGTCGTGCTGGCCGACTCCGACGTGGCCGACGGTGTGGACATCGGGGAGGGCGCCACGCTGCACGGCGTGGCCTGCGGGGAGCACGGCATCATCGGGCCCCGCGCCCGCCTCGCCGACACCGTGCTCGGGGCCGCGGTGGAGATCAGGGAGGCGGCGGTGCTCGAAGGGTTCTGCGCGCTCGGGGACGAGGTGAGCGTGCACGCCGGAGTGCGGCTGCACGGGGTGAGCGTCTTCCCCCGGCTCGAGATCTGGAGCGACGCGCGCGTGCCGAGGGGCGCCTGCCTGGTGAACCCCGGTGACGTGCTCCGATGGTCGCACAGGGTGGCTTGACAGCCGGACTTGACTGAGTAGCCACGAATGGGTAGGGGTCGGACATCTCCCCGAGTAATCTAACGAGCACCAATCGCTGGGGTTAACACTCTGATCTGGAACGCGGGAGAGATGAAATCGTGAATTTCATTCTCAGGAGTCGTGATTCACTCTTCGGCGATCCGGTTTTCCCTTCTCGTAAGACAGGCGACTTCCAACTGGGCCGCAACGGTAAGGGCCGCCACGAACGGCTCTGGCAGGCACTCGGGGCGCACACCACGGCCGTGGGCACCGCCTTCGCGGTGTGGGCGCCCAACGCCCGCGAGGTCCGGGTGGTCGGTGACTTCAACGGCTGGCGGGGCGCGGGGCACCGCATGAGCTGGACCGGCGCCTCCGGCGTCTGGGAGCTGCTCGTCCCCGGAGTCGGCGACGGCTGCCGCTACAAGTACGAGATCCTCGGGCACGACGGCGAGTGGCGGCAGAAGGCCGACCCGCTCGCCTCGGCGTCCGAGTGCCCGCCCGCCACCGCCTCTGTGGTGTTCACCCCCGCTCACGAGTGGGGCGACTCCCGGTGGCTGGCACGCAGGGGGTCCAGGGTGCCCCACGAGGAGCCGATGAGCCTCTATGAGGTCCATCTCGGCTCCTGGCGGCCCGGCCTGACCTACCGCGAGCTCGCCGAGGTGCTGCCCGCGTACGTGGCGGGTCTCGGCTTCACCCACGTCGAGCTGCTGCCCCTCGCCGAGCACGCGTCCGACGAACACCTGAGCACCGCCTTCTACGCGCCCACCGCGCGGTACGGCGGGCCCGACGACTTCCGGCACCTGGTCGACAGCCTGCACCAGGCGGGCGTGGGCGTCATCCTCGGCTGGACCCCGCAGCGCTTCGCCGGCGACGAGTGGGGCCTCACCCGCTTCGACGGCGGGCCGCTGTACGAGGCGGGGGAGCCCTCGGCCTTCGACTACGGCAGGCCGGAGGTGCGCGCCTTCCTGCTGGCCAACGCGGTCTTCTGGTGCACCGAGTTTCACATCGACGGGCTCAGGATCGCCGGGGTCGCCTCGATGCTCCACCGGCCGGGCGAGGGTCTCGGGAGCGATCCCGACGCCGCCTCGTTCCTGCGCGAGGTGAGCTCCGCCGTGGCCCGTGCCGGCGCGGGGGTGGTCACCGTCGCCGAGGAGTCGAGCGCGTGGGACGGCATGACGGCGCTCACCGACCCCGGCAGCTTCGGCTTCCACTTCAAGTGGAACACCGGCTGGACGCACGACACCCTGGGCTACCTGGCGAGGGATCCGATCTACCGCAAGTACCACCACGGGGAGATCACCTTCCCCATGGTCTACGCCTACTCCGAGCACTACATCCTGCCGGTCTCCCACGACACCGGGCCGCTGCCCGCCCGGATGCCGGGCGACCACTGGCAGCGCCTGGCCAACGTCAGGGCCTTCCTCGGCTTCATGTGGGCCCACCCCGGCAAGCAACTGCTGTTCATGGGGCAGGAGTTCGCGCAGGAGGAGGAGTGGTGCCCCGCGCGGGGCCTGCGCTGGGACGCGGCCGACGGCGGGGTCCGCGACCTGGTCCGCGACCTCAACACCGCCTACCTCGGCCTTCCGGCCCTGTGGCGGCTCGACTCATCGCCCGAGGGGTTCAGGTGGATCGCCCCGGACGCCGCGGAGGAGAACGTCCTGGCCTTCCTGCGGTACGACGCCGACGGCACGCCGATGGCCTGCGTCTGCAACTTCTCGCCGGTCATCAGGCCGGACTTCCGCATCGGCCTGCCGTTCGCCGGCAGGTGGGCCGAAGTGCTCAACACCGACGCCGAGCCGTACGGCGGCAGCGGGGTCGGGAACCTCGGCGTGGTCGAGGCGACGGCCACCCCCTGGCACTGCTGCGAGGCGAGCGCGTCCCTCGTCCTGCCGCCCCTCGCGACCCTCTGGCTCCGTCCCGTCCCTCGCGGGGATCTCCCGCCGCATTCATCTGACAAAGTAATCCAGGACTGACCCAAAAAAACCGCACGGGCGGTATGGTTTTTCTTGGCACCCAGCGGGGTGTGCGCCTCACCGGAACTCTCGGGGCGCGGACTGGAGGGGGTCGCCCGTGGGCGTCAGCTCAGTCTCCTCCGAGCAGGAGAAAGTCTCATCGGAGTTCTTCGCCCGGTTCTGCGGCATGATGTTCTCGTCGCTGAAGCGGCGCGACCAGCGTCGCTGGGCACGACTGTATCTCCGTGGGCTCCTGTCGATCGAGGGGCGCAAGACGATGCGGGGGATCGCGTCGCTGGAGAGCGGGCCGGCCGTCGAGCAGAGCCTGCAGCAGTTCATCAGCCAGTCGCCCTGGGGATGGATGACGGTCAGGCGCACTCTGGCCGGCTACCTGGAGCAGGTCATCCGGCCGATCGCGCTGGTCGTGGAGCCGCTGGTGATCCCCAAGTCGGGGGACCACTCGGTCGGCGTCGAGCGCAGGTTCGTCAGGAAGCTCGGCCGCCTGGCCAACTGCCAGCAGGTCGTGGGCGTCTGGCTCGCGTCCGAGCAGGAGGCCTGCCCGATCGACTGGCGGCTCATCCTGCCCGAGAGCTGGACCGGCGACCCCGGCCGGCGCCGGCGCGCCGGCATCCCCGACGACGAGGTGAGCCTCAGCGTCGAGGAGTGCGCCGCCGAGGTGGTGGCCGGCATCGCCAGTGCCTGGGGGCTCAGGCAGCGCCCGGTGGTGATGGACGCCAGGGAGATCGACATCGGACGCATGATCTTCGAGTTCTCCGAGCGGGGCATTCCGTTCGTGCTCCGGGTGCACGACTCGATCCCCGTGAGCCCGTCCGACCCGAGGATCCCGCTCGGCATGGGACGCCGCATCCAGGCCGGCCAGCTGATCGACGCGCTGCGCGACGTCAGCCGCATCGTCGAGGTGCCCCGGGCCGTGAACGGCGCCGTCTCGGCCTCCCGCCCCGCGTTCGCCGTGAGCGCCCGGGTGCACACCCCTTTCCGGTCGTCCACGGCCGAGGCGGGGGAGCCGACCCTCACCCTGCTGGGCGCGTGGACCGTGCCCGAACAGCGCTCGGCCTCGGTCTGGCTGTCGAACATCACCCAGCTTCCGCCAGGGGCGCTGCTGCGCGTCGCCCAGACCGCCGAGCGGGTGGCCAGGGAGCGCGCGGGGGTGACCCACCATCTCGGGCTCCGCGACTTCGAGGGAAGGTCGTTCAGGGGATGGCACCACCACGTGACGCTGGTGTCGGCCGCCCACGCCTTCTGGATGATGCTGTCGAACACCGGAAGCCAGCTCTCGCAGTTCCTCTAGGACTTGAAGGTGTGGCGGTAGGTCAGCGGCGCCACGCCCACCGTCGCGTGCAGGTGCTGGCGCAGCGACACGGCCGTGCCGAAGCCCGACAGGGCGGCCACCTTGTCCACCGGAAGGTCGGTGGACTCCAGCAGGTGGCGCGCGCGCTCCACGCGCTGGCGGCTGAGCCATCGGGCCGGGCTTAGCCCGGTCTCCTCCCTGAACCGCCGGGTGAACGTGCGCACGCTCATGCGCGCGTGCCTGGCCTGGGTGGCGAGGTCGAGCCGATCCCCGAGCCGTTCGAGCATCCAGGCCCTGGTGGGGGCGGTGGTCGCGCCTCCGGGCTCGGGCAGGGGGCGCTCGATGAACTGCGCCTGCCCGCCCTCGCGCCACGGCGGGGTGACGCAGCGCCGCGCCACCCGGTTGGCCACCTCGCTGCCGTGGTCGCGCCGGATGACGTGCAGGCACAGGTCGATGCCCGCGGCCACCCCCGCCGAGGTCAGCAGGTCGCCGTTGTCGATGAACAGCACGTCGGGGTCGAGAAGCACCCGGGGGAACAGCGACCGGAACAGGCCGGCGTTCCTCCAGTGGGTGGTCGCCGGCCGGCCGTCCAGAAGGCCCGCCGCGGCCAGCACGAACGCCCCCGTGCAGATCGACATCAGCCGGGAGTGCGACGCCGCGGAAAGCAGCGCGTCGCGGACCTCATCGTCCACCGTGCCGTCGGTGAGCGGCGATCCGCCGTGGATGCCCGGCACCACCACGGTGTCGGCCGTGCGGAGGATCGACAGGTCGTGGTCGGGGACCACGCTGAACCCCGCCGAGCCGCGCACGGGCCGCCCGCCGGGGGTGCAGGTCACGACCTCGTACAGCCGCCGGCCCGCGGCGTCCTCGGCGATCCAGAAGACCTGTCCCGGGATCCCGAGGTCGAGGGTGGCGAAGTCGTCCAGCACGAGGACCGCGATGCGATGCGCCATGGCCGGATTCTTGCACATATTGGCTATCAAGCCACTCGCCCGGTCTGAGGTGCGGAATCCATCATTGTCGGCATGGCGTTGACGATGGATGTGAGGCGGAGGCGGCGACCGCACCGGGCCTGGGTGGTGGCGGGAGTCGCTTTCGTGGCGATCGTGGGGGCGGCCGGGTTCCGGGCCACGCCGGGGGTCCTCATCACCCCGCTGGAGCAGGAGTTCGGCTGGACGCGGGGCACCATCTCGCTCGCCGTCTCGGTCAACCTCATGCTGTACGGCCTCACCGCGCCGTTCGCGGCGGCCCTGATGGACCGTCTCGGCATGCGCCGCGTCGTCGCCGCCGCGCTGCTGCTCGTCGCCCTCGGAAGTGGGCTGACGGTGTTCATGACCGCGAGCTGGCAGCTCGTCGCGTGCTGGGGCGTGCTGGTCGGCCTCGGCACGGGCTCGATGGCGCTGGTCTTCGTCGCCACGGTCACCGACCGGTGGTTCGTACGGCACCGGGGCGTGGTCACCGGAGTGCTGACGGCCGGTGGAGCCGCGGGCCAGCTCGTCTTCCTGCCCCTGCTGGCATGGATGGCCGAGGGGCCGGGATGGCGGGTGGCCGCGCTGGTGGTCGCCGGGGCGGCGCTGACGGTCGTGCCGCTGGTCTGGTTCCTGCTGCGCGACCGCCCCGAGGACGTCGGCCTCACCGCCCTCGGGGCCGAGCCGGGCGCGGTCCGCGCGGCGCCCGTCGTGCGCACGGGAGGGGCGGCCACGCGGGCGCTGACCGTGCTGAGGTCGGCGGCGCGCACCCGGTCGTTCTGGTTCCTCGCGGGAGGCTTCGCCATCTGCGGCGCGAGCACCAACGGCCTGGTGGGCACCCACTTCATCCCCGCGGCCCACGACCACGGCATGCCACAGACCACCGCGGCGGGCCTTCTGGCGCTCATCGGCGTCTTCGACGTGGCCGGGACCATCTTCTCCGGCTGGCTCAGCGACCGGGTCGACCCGAGGATCCTGCTGGGCGCCTACTACGCGCTGCGCGGCGCCTCGCTGCTGATCCTGCCCGTGCTGTTCTCCGCGACGGCCGAGCCCAGCATGCTGATCTTCATCATCTTCTACGGCCTGGACTGGGTGGCCACCGTGCCGCCGACCGTGGCCCTGTGCCGCACGATCTACGGCCGGGACGGCGCGGTGGTGTTCGGCTGGGTGTTCGCCTCCCACCAGGTAGGCGCGGCCGTCGCGGCGGTGGCGGCCGGGGTCACCCGCGACCACCTCGGCCACTACGACGCGGCCTGGTACGGGGCCGGTCTGCTCTGCGCCCTCGCCGCGGTCATGTCGCTGCGGGTGGGCCGCGCGTCCCGAAGGCCGGACGTGCCGGACCGGCGCCAGGACGAGGCTGAGATCCTTGGGGCGTGAGCCAGCCAGACCAGAGAGTGCTTCCCCTCGTCGTCCGCATCGAGCGCGCCACGCCGCCCGAGCGCACCGACGCCCTGGAGGCGGCGGCGCTCGCCGTACTCACCCTGCTGACCGACGAGCGCACCACGGGCGGTGAGTGGACCGAGCCCGTGCAGGCATGGGAGACCATCGGCATCAGGAAGGTGGTGCGCCGGGCGAGAGGCGTCGAGTGGCGCCGGGTGCAGGAGCTGCCCGGCATCACGGTCGCGGTGCGGTCGGCCGAGGTGCGCGTGCACCCGCCGATCCCGCTCGACGCCTGGCCGAAGGAGCTGTCGCGGCTCCAGGTCTCGGGCACCGACCTGACCGACACCGCGCCGCCGGAGCCGCCCCCGCCGGGCGCGGCGGTGCTGTGGTTCAACCCGTCGCTCGAGATGTCCGCGGGCAAGGCCATGGCCCAGGCCGGTCACGCGGTCCAGCTCGCCTGGTGGGGCACCGACGAGCCCACCCGTGCCGCGTGGCACGCCGAGGGGCTGCCGGTCGCCGTGCGTACGGCCGGGCCGCGCCGGTGGGCGGCGCTGGTGGACAGCGGCCTTCCTGTCGTCCGCGACGCCGGGTTCACCGAGATCGAACCGGGCTCCCGCACGGTCGTCGCCGACGCGCCGTGGCTGCGCGCGGGCGGCCACCGCCCGGCCGGTTGGGGGCCTCTGCGCGATCCGTCCCGCCAGGCTGACGGCGTTTGACCGGCGGGTGAAAGCGGAGGTCAGAGCGTACGCAAAACCTCTATGCGGTAGGCACTCGTTCCCGAAGTGTGATCGGGAACTCAGACGCGCATGGGGGTTTTGCCGTACGCTCCGATCGTGCCAAATGGGGTGGGTGGGAACTACGGGACCAAGGCCGTCCCAACGTACGTAACAGCGGATGCGGAGACCGCACCGCTGCCGAAGATCACGATCGAGGAGCCTCCTCCGCCACCGCCACCGCCCGTCAAGCGCTCCTTGCTCGCAAGGCTGGGCGACCTGCCGATGCGCGTCATCTACCGGGGAGTCGTCGGCGGCCTCGCCGCCCTCGCCGTCGTGGCGGCGGCCGTCGTCTTCTTCGTGACCGGCTGGGGCAAGGGCGAGCCGACGGCCGCGGCGGAGCCCCGGGCCACGCTGCCCGCCTCCGCGTCCGGCGCGGCGCCGTCGGTCTCCGAGGAGCCGTCCGCTTCCGGGTCGGCGCTGTCCGTCCCGTCGGTTTCGGGGTCGGCGTCGGAGCCGTCCGAGGTCTCCGCGCAGGGCTCGGCGTCGCCGGTGCCCACACCTGTGCTCACGCCGACGCCCGGCAACAGCGCGCTGGTCACGGCCCAGGCGGATCCGCGCGTCCCCGCGCTGCCCGCCGACCGGAAGCTCGCCGACTTCCGCGGGCACGGCGCCGCCACGAAGGGGCGGGTGAAGGACAAGCGGTCCGGCATCACGTTCGCGCGCTTCGTCAAGGAGTGGAAGCTCACCAAGTCCTCGCCGTTCGCCACCCGGCGCACGCTTCCCGCGGCCAAGGGGGCCGGGCACCGGGCCCTGCTGGCGTCCTGCCCGGTGCCGATCGCGATCCAGGAGGACCTCAAGGACACCGCCTTCCTCGCGGCGCGCTGGACCCTGAACTACCACCCGGCGGGATCCGAGATCACCTGGACGGCCTCACAGCCGATCAAGGCGGGCGAGCAGAAGGGCTGGCTGCTCGGGTACCGCGTGAACTACGAGGCCGGTGGGAGGAAGCACGTGTCCAACGCGGCGGTCGCGCTGGTCGAAGTGCCCTCCGCCAAGCCGGCGCTGGTGTTCATCACGATCCCCGACGCCCAGAAGAAGCGCTGGGCCGACATCAACACCCTGATGTCCAGCGTGCGCGCCCTCTAAGGCGGTCTTCCCCGGTGGCCGGCTTCAGGGCGGTCTTCCCGGGTGGCCGGTGAGGGCGCGCACGTGCCGGGATCGGCGGGACCGGGGTTCCATTGGCGGCGATATGGTTCCTGCCATGTCTCCATCAGCCTCCCGGTCTCCGGTAACCGCCGACGACCTCGACCAGGCCGTCCAGCTCGCCGTCGGGCTCCTGCGGCAGGCACCGCCCGCGGCCTGGGACGGCAAGGCCGGCTCCCTGGAGTGGGACTGCTGGGAGACCGTCGAGCACCTCAGCGACGACCTCTTCTCGTACGCCGCCCAGCTGGGCCCGAGGACACCGCCCCTGGACGGCCTCGTGCCCTTCGCGTGGGAGGCCCGCAGGCCCGGAGGCCCCGCGAACGCCATCCACGCCGACCGCGCGGCTGGGCCCGCCGGGCTGCTGCGGGTGCTGGAGGCCAGTGGCGCGCTCCTGGTCGCCATGGTGCGCACGACCCCGCCTGCGGTCCGCGCCCACCACGTCCACGGAGCGTCCGACCCCGAGGGCTTCGCCGCGATGGGCATCGTGGAGACCCTCGTGCACACCCACGACCTGGCCGAGGGGCTCGGGCTCGCCTGGACCCCGCCGGCCGGCATGTGCTCGCGGGTGCTGGCCCGGCTGTTCCCCGACGCCCCGCTGACGACCGACCCCTGGCCCACCCTGCTGTGGGCCACGGGACGCTCCGAGCTCTCCGGGCACGCGCGTCTGACCACCTGGCGCTGGTACGGAGAACCCCGGTCGTAGACCTCCGGGCGCTGTACGGTGCGCGTCGGCCGTAGACCTCCTGTGGTGCCCGGGTCATAGGCTTCGGGCCGTACTCAGGCCGCTTCGACGAGATTCGTGAAGCCCTCCCTGGGGCGTACCGGTCGCCGGGTTACTCTAGGCTCGGATGACATGACCGAGATCGTCCTCGCCTCCTCCTCGCCCGCCCGGCTCGCGCTCCTGCGCAGCGCGGGCCTCGACCCCACCGTCGTCGTCAGCGGTGTCGACGAGGACGCCGTGACCGCCGAGTCGCCCACGGAGCTCTGTCTCGTCCTGGCCCGCGCCAAGGCGTCGGTCGTGGCGGAGGTCCTCACCGAGGGCCTCGTCATCGGCTGCGACTCGGTCCTGGAGCTCGACGGCCAGGCGTACGGCAAGCCCCGCTCTCCCGAGGAGGCCGTGGAGCGCTGGCGGTCGATGCGCGGCCGTACGGGCAGGCTCCTCACCGGGCACTGCGTGATCGACGCCGGCACGGGCGCCGAGGCCGCGGAGGTCGCGGCGACGGTGGTGCGCTTCGGCGAGCCGAGCGACGAGGAGATCGCCGCCTACGTCGCCAGCGGCGAGCCGCTGCGCGTGGCGGGCGCCTTCACGCTCGACGGCCTCGGCGGCTGGTTCGTCGACGGCATCGAGGGCGACCACGGCAACGTGCTCGGCATCTCGTTGCCCCTGGTCCGCCGCCTGTTCGCCGACCTGGGCGTTCCCGTGACATCCCTCTGGAAACAAGCATCTTTCCACTGATCTTGCGACGATCCTCACGGAAGGCGTTAGCCTGCCGGGCATGAACAGCATGGGCCAGCCCATCCGCCGCGGGATCGGTGGCTTCGCCGACGGGATCAAATACTTCTTCCAGGGGCTCGGCTGGGTCGCCAGGCATCCGCGTCAGTGGCTCTTCGGGCTCATCCCCGCGCTCATCGCGCTGGCCCTCTACATCGTCGCGCTGGTGCTGCTCGGCACCTACGCCGGCGACCTCGCGGCCTGGGCCACCCCGTTCGCGGACGGCTGGAGCGCGGGCGTCCGCGACACCGTGCGCATCCTGCTGGGTGTCGTCGTCTTCGGGCTCGGGCTCGTGCTGGCCGTCATCACCTTCACGGCAGCCACTCTGGTGATCGGCGACCCCTTCTACGAGAAGCTCTCCGAGCGCGTCGAGGAGAGCATGGGCGGGGCGCACACGGGCCCTGACGTCCCGATCTGGCGGTCGATCGTCCGCTCCGTGCGCGACAGCCTGATCACCCTCGCGTACGTGCTGATGTTCACCATCCCGCTGTTCATCCTGGGGTTCGTGCCGGTGGTCGGGCAGACCGTGGTGCCGGTGCTGGGCGCCGCCGTCTCGGGGTTCTTCCTCACCGTGGAGCTGACCACGCTGGCCATGGAGCGCCGGGGCCTCTCGCGCAAGCAGCGCTTCGCCCTGCTCCGCGGGGACAAGTCACCGGCCCTGGGGTTCGGCGTGCTGGTCTTCCTCATCTTCCTGATCCCCTTCGGGGCCGTCTTCGCCATGCCCGCCGCGGTCGCCGGGGCCACCATCATGGTCCGCGTGCGGCTCGCCCCCCGCCACCCGGCCCCCGCCCCGTCCGACCACTGACGCCTGCCTGCGGCGCCTCATCGACGAGGGGAACCGTGCCACGCGCGGGGCTGCCCTGTGGATATCCTCGTGCCGCGCTGACGGGCGTCCTCGGGCGTGTTCTTCCTTTTCAAGCGGTGGACGGCTCGGCCGGCGCGCTCCGATTTGATCGGACATCCTTGGACGCGGTCTCCACAGGAGCGCGTTCGGCGCGATCGGCCGGGTGCGAATTCGTGAGGCTTGGCGCTCATGACGTCCTCACCGATTCTCCTCACCTCCCCCGGCGACATCCTCGGCGCCGTGCCCTATCTCCTGGGCTTCCATCCCGCTGACAGCCTCGTCGTCATCGCCTTCGCGGGCAGAGGCGCGCGTGGCAGGCTGCGCGTCACCACGCGGTGGGATCTGCCCTTTCCCGCCGGAGCGATCGAAAGGCTGGTGCCACTGCTCAGGCGCGAGGAGGTCACCCACACGATCCTGGCCGGGTTCGGCGAGGGTGCGCTCGTGACTCCGGCGGTCGACGAGGCCGTGCGGCTGCTCGGCGACGCCGGCATCGAGGTCATAGAGGCTCTCCGCGCCGAGGGTGCGCGTTACTGGTCGTATGTCTGCAAGCAGATCCGGTGCTGCCCGCCCGAGGGCCGCCCGTACGACCCGGTGGCCGGCCAGGTCGCGGCGCAGGCCACGCTCGGAGGCCTGGTGGCCCTGCCCGACCGCGAGAGCCTGGAGCGGTCGGTGGCCCCGGCCAGGGGAGCGGCGCGGGTGAGGATGCGCGAGGCGACCCGGCTCGTGGCCGCCGACGTGCGCTCGCGGCTCATCGGCACGCCGAAGCCCGAGGAGGTTCCCGGGGAGTTCGTCGCCGAGGGGCTGGCCCGGGTGCGCCGATCGGTCGAGGGCTTCGGCACGCGGGGGCCGTTGCCCGACCACGAGGCCGCCCGGCTCGGGGTCGACCTCGCGGTGATCCGCATCCGCGACGAGGCGTGGACCCTGATGGCCGACGACACACAGGACACCCACGTCGCCTTGTGGGCCGACCTCACCCGCAGGCTGGAGCCGCCGTTCGTGCCGCCCGTGGCGTCGCTGCTGAGCGCTGCGGCCTGGCGTCGCGGCGACTGCGCGCTCGCGGGCATCGCCGTCGAGCGGGCGCTCGCGGCCGACCCCTCGTACTCCATGGCGAACCTTCTGGCACAGGGTCTCCAGCAGCTCGTCAGCCCCGAGATCCTTCGCCACCGCATGCCGAGCCCGGAGGAGCTGGACGCGAGCATGGGCCCGCCCCGGATGGAATGGCTCCATCCGATGCTCGGTCTCCTCGACGACCACACCGTCCTGAGCCGCTAGCCGAGCCCATCCCCGGCTCGGCCGCGGCGAAGGTGCGGCCCCAAGGAAACTCCGTCCCGCCGAAGGCTCGGTCCGTGTGGAGCGCCGTCCCGGGGAAGGTTCGGTCCGTGTGGAGCTCCGTCTCCCGCCCGAAGGCTCGGTCCGAGGGGAGCTCCGTTGTAGGGAGGCTCGTTCCCGGAAAGGCTCGGTCGCGGGGAAGGCCCGAATGCGGTGAAGGTGAATGCCGGGTCGCGCGCGGTGAAACCCTTGAATCGGTGTCGGGGAATGGCCGGGGCGCGGTAAGGAGTGGCCTACTCCTGCGCAGGGCTGTTCTTGCGGCGCTCGTTGTAGGCGCGCATCCTGCCCGGGTAGCCGGTGAGCTGCACGTCATAGACAGGGAGGGCGAGGTTCCTCGCCACCTTGAGGATGACGGCGGGGGAGCCGACCCTCCTGCGGGTCCATTCGCCGTCATGGGCGACGGCGACGGCGGTCGTGTCGGTGGCGAAGGTCTCCGGCTCGACGTAGAACTCCACTCCCCGGCGGGACTTCGCGAAGGCGATCAACGCCTCGATGTCGCCGTCGTTGGCTTCACGGTCGAACCTGACGATACTCCGGCCACGTAGCCGGCGAATTCCATAGCGATCCCGCCATCCCATATCCCTTGTATACCTGGACCGGCCGACAAATGGGCGCCTCGGGGCGAGATCGGGGTCGTGTCGGGGTTGTTCCGGATAGACCAGACTCGCCGTAACTCCAAGAATGAGGTGGACGACCGGTTACGAGGGAAAGGTACGGCCACTGATGGCAGGGGCAGTGAGACCTTCGGCGACACCATCCACTGGAGGGTGGGGGCCAGCGCCTCACCCCCAGCTTCGGGTGACCAACCAAGATCGCGATCAGGTGGTCGAGCACGTGACCGTCGCCTACACGGAAGGCCGCCTGGACAAGGACGAGTTCGACGAGCGGGTGCACCTGGCGATGACGGCGCGCACCCACGCCGATCTCGCACCGATCATGCACGATCTGTACCCGGTGCGGCCCATGCCGCGCGCGCCGCAGCCGCTTCCCCAGATGGGGCCGCACCACCTGGCGCCGCTGACGGGAGGCGACCGGCTCGGCGCCGCCGCCGCGCACCTGCTACCGCTCTTCGGCCTGTTCTTCGTCGGCCCTCTGATCATGCTGCTGACCGGCGGAAGAACCTCCTCGTACATCCGTCAGCATGCGGTGGAGTCGCTGAACTTCCACCTGACCCTGCTGGGGGCCACCATAGCCTTGCCCTTCACCGTCATCGGCGTCGTCCTCATCCCGTTCATGTGGATCGCCGCGTTCGTGCTCGGCATCGCCGGCGCGGTGTCCGCGATCAGCGACACCCACTTCCGCTACCCGCTGACCCTCCGCCCGATCAAGTAACCCACCGCGGTCCGCGCAGGTCCCCTTCGGGCCGCGCAGCTCCATTCCGATGCGCCGGTGCGCCTCGGGCCGCGCAGGTCCATTCCGATGTGCGCCGGTCCGCCTCGGGCCGCGCTGGTCCACTCCAACGTGCGCCGGTCCCCGCTGGTCCGCGACGTCGTGAGTGCTGGTCCGCGACGTCGTGAGTGCTGGTCCGCGACGTCGTGAGTTGGGTGCGTTGGTGCGCCGGGGAGGCGGCTTCTAGCGAGCCAGTACGTCGTACTTCACGGTCATGGCGCCGGTGGAGAGGCTGCCGATGGCGTCGAAGGCGGCTCGTGACAGGTCCAGGCAGCGCCCACTGATGAAGGGGCCACGGTCGTTGATGCGGACGGTCACGGTCCTGCCGTTCCGGGGGTTGGTCACGCGCACCTTGCTGCCCATGGCCAGGGTCTTGTGGGCCGCTGTCATCGCGTTCGGGTTGAAGCGCTCACCGCTGGCCGTCATCTGGCCCTCGTCGTAGTACGAGGCTCCGCAACGGCCCGACGAGATCACCTTGGTCTTGGCCGTGGCCTTCTTCGCGGCCTTCGCCGGTTTGGCCGCCTTCGGGGGCTCGGCAGGCTCTTCCGAGGATTTCGCGTGGGGGGAGTCGGCCGGCTGGCTGGACAGCGGTCCTGGCGCGCTCTGCGGGGCCGGTGGGGTCTGCGGGGCCGGTGGGGTCGCGGGGGAAGCAGGACCCGAGGAGCCCGAGGAGTTCGCCGGAGCGAAGGGGTCCCAGGGGCTGACCGCGTCACTCGCGGTGCCGGTCGTGCTGTCGGTCGCGATGACCCTTGTGGTGTCGCTCGGGGTGTTCGCGACAGGTGCGGTGGTGATCGTACGACGGGCCGTGCCGAGACCGGCGGCGGCGGTCACCGGGGTGCCATCGCCGTCGTCCACGATGATCCAGGCGCTCGCGGAAGCGGCGGCGACCACGGCGGTGACGGCGACGGCGGAGAGCAGGTGCCGCCTGGCACCGGCCTTGAGCAGGGGAGCTGTCTTCTCGTACCAGCGGGTGGGGGAGGCGTGCAGGCCCAAGGGAACCACGGTCCTAGATAGGGGGCAAGGACACGGGACGGCGCGAGCGGACGAGCTTGGGGGAGTCACCAAGCCGGCTGCCCGCTGGTCGTCCCATCTACGCATTAGGTGCTAAATAGCCCATTGCGCAATGTCCAGCACCATAACGGACAAACAGCAAGTAAAGGCAGTCAAAGGCCACGCAAAGTGACGCAAGTCACATCCTGCGTGATCAGCTGCCCGGCAGCGGTCCCTCGGTTTGGCGAGCGGAGGACTCCGGCGACTTCCATCTGGACGCGGCACACGTGGTCAAGCCCGGTGGCCGTGAGGCCGTTCGCCCGGTCCTGGGCGGGTGGGAGTGGCCGGCCGCTCCACCGGTGCGAAATGGCGAAATGGCGGAAGGGCGAGCACTGATAGGCCTGAGGGAGCGGCCGACAGGTTCGCGGGTGCTGGGAACGTCGGAGGCGAGTGCCGACGGCCGGGTCAGGATGGCCGGTCGGTTCGTGGGTGAGGCAGGGTGGTGCGGTGGTGATCGACGGTGGGTCGGTCAGAAGAGGAGTTCGCGGACGGAGTCCACGGTGTCGGCCTCTTCGGGGCGCTTGTCGGGGCGGTAGCGCAGTACACGGGCGAACCTCAGTGCCACGCCGCCCGGGTAGCGCGGGGACCGCTGAACCCCGTCGAAGGCCACCTCGACCACCATCTCGGGCCGTACCGTGACCACCCACTCGTCGCTCGGGCCCTCGGCCAGCGCGAGGAACCGCTCGGTCTGCCAGGCCAGAAGCTCGTCGGTGAGGCCCTTGAACGTCTTGCCCAGCATCACGAAGTCGCCCGACCGCGGGTCCCTCGCTCCGAGGTGCAGGTTCGACAGCTTGCCCTGGCGCCGTCCGTGCCCCCACTCGGCGGCCAGTACGACGAGATCGAGGGTGTGACGGGGCTTCACCTTGATCCAGCCCGCTCCTCGCCGTCCGGCGGCGTACGGAGTGGCGGGGGACTTCACCACCACGCCCTCGTGCCCCTGCCTGAGGACGTCGGCGAAGAAGGACATGCCCTCCTCGGGGTCGGCGGTGACCAGGCGTGGTGTCAGCAGCTCGCTCGGCACGGCGCGCGCCAGCGCCGCGTGCCGCTCGACGTCGGGAAGGTCGAGCAGGTCCTCACCGCCGGCGCGCAGCGCGTCGAAGAAGAACACGCTCAACGGTGTCGTCTCGCGCAGCCGGGCGATATCGGTCTTGCTGGCCACCCGGCTCGCGGTCACCTGGAAGGGCTCGGGCCTGCCGTCGGGCCGCAGGGCGATCACTTCGCCGTCGAGCACCAGGTCGTCGCCGGGTAGGGCGAGCACGGCCTCGACGAGTTCCGGGACCTGGGCCGTGATGTCGTCCAGGGTCCGCGTGAACACCCTGACCTCGGAGCCGGAGCGGTGCGCCTGCACGCGGACGCCGTCGAGCTTCCACTCGAGGGCCGCGGGGCCGCCGCCCAGCTTCGCGAGGGCCGCCGTCACGTTCGGGGCACTCTGGGCGAGCATGGGGGAGACGGGCCGGCCGACCTCCAGGTGGAACGAGCGCAGGGCTTCGACGCCGCCGGTCAGAGCCGCGGCGCCCACCGCGGGCAGCCAGCCGCGCAGCGTAAGCGCACGCCGCACCTCGGCGGCGGGAGTGCCCGCCGCCTTGGCGACCGCCTCGATCATGACCCCGTTCAACGCGCCCTGGCGAAGCTCGCCGCCTAGCAGGCGGAGAAGGAACGACTGCTCCTGGCGGGTCGCCGACCGGAACAGCTGGTCCACCAGTTGCTTCCTGGCTGCCTGGGAACCCGTCCCGGCCTGGGACTTTATGCGGCTGAGGAGATCGTCGACCTCGCTGAGGCTGGCGCTGGCGATCTGGCGGGGCTCGGGAAGATCTTGGAGGCCGCGCCAGCCGACGCCGATCTGCCGTTGTGGAAGCTCACCGGAGAGATACGCGACGGCGATCTCGGCTTCCTCCGGCTGGACCCTGCTCAGCAACTCGGCCAGATGCCGGATCTTGGCGAGCCGGGCGGAGTCCGCCGCGACGGCAGCCGAGGTGCGCGCGAGGTCGATGAGCAACACAGGTCTCATCGTGCCAGTTCAGCCGAGGGGACGCTCCCGCAGGTCGCGATATAGCCGAGATAAGCCACGAATCTTGCCGAACCCCCGCAGAGGGACGCCGTGGGAGCCGCCGGGCCGGAGGGCTCGCGGTGCGGTGCGAGCCGGTGGGACCGAAGGCTTCCACGGCGTGAGTCAGGGCTGGTGGGACCCCGGTTGGCGGGCGAGCGGTCAGCTCACGCCGAGGAGGTCGACCACGAAGATCAGCGTCTCACCCGGCTTGATGGCGTTGCCCGCCCCGCGGTTGCCATAGCCGAGGTGGGGCGGGATCGTGAGCCGGCGACGCCCGCCGACGCGCATCCCCGCGACACCCTGGTCCCAGCCGGCGATGACGCGACCGGCGCCGAGCGGGAACTGGAAGGAGTCTCCGCGGTTCCAGGACGCGTCGAACTCCTCACCGGTGGAGAACGCGACGCCGACGTAGTGCACGTTCACCATGTGCCCCGCCTTGGCCTCCTCACCGTCTCCCACGGTGATGTCAACGATCTCGAGATCCGCCGGCGCGTCGCCCTCCGGAAAGTCGATCTCGGGCTTCTCGAGTGCCACGTGTTCTCCTTGATTAGAATGCGCGCCCCCGATGTGGCATGGAGCGCGCCTGGACTAGGCGTCGACCGCCTTCCGGCCGACCGAACGACTCTACGGGGTCCCGGCGGCGCACGGGCGGCGAGGGCCCATTCTGCGATCACTCAAGGAAGCGAGTGCCGGAAGGGCCCTTCCGCCCCTGGGACCATCGCGTCCCGGTGGATTCCCACACCGTCCCATCCCCGCGAGCCGTCCCTGTGAGCCATCACGATTGTTCCAGGCCGGGCCGTACGACCGGCCCCACGGCACGCCCCTTGCCCGGGCCCACAGGACGGCATCGTGAGCCAGTCGTCATGGGCCGTTCGTCTCCGAGAGCGGGTCCGCTGCCGGCCGGGCGGCCGGCCAGGCCGCCGGGGCGTCCAGAGGCCAGTGGCGGCGCGGCACCGGGTCAGACGCGCGCTACAGGGTCAGCCGCGGGGTCACTGTTCGTGGGGTCAGGATTTGGGAGACAGGTCGTCGCCGCCGGCCGCCGGAGCCGAACCGGCGGGCTCGACCGTGGATGCTCCCTGGGTGGCGCTTCCGCC
Source organism: Sphaerisporangium viridialbum (assembly GCF_049674955.1). Classification (GTDB taxonomy): domain Bacteria; phylum Actinomycetota; class Actinomycetes; order Streptosporangiales; family Streptosporangiaceae; genus Sphaerisporangium; species Sphaerisporangium viridialbum. The sequence continues at coordinate 2,268,157 of NZ_CP187232.1, forward strand.
CGTGGACGTCTCAGGCGTGGCGGGTTCGGCCGTGGGCGGTTCCGGGGTGACGGTTCCGGCGGTGGGTGCCTCCGGTGTGGCGGGCTTGGCCTTGGTGGACCGGGTCGTCGTCGTGCGCCTCGCACGGGCGGGCTTGGCCGGCGCGGTCTTGGGAGTCTCTCCGGCCGGAACGGCTGCTTCGGACGCTCCTGCGGCGTTGGCTTCGGGGGCTACCGCCGCACCGGCCCCGGTCGCGGTCGAATCGGCTCCGGAGGCCGCCGGTCCGGTCAGCGGGGCATCAGAGGGCGCGCTCTCCGGCGACTCTGAAGGCACGACCTTCGGCTTGGTCGAACGCGTGGTCTTGCGCGCGGTGGTCGAAGGCTTGGCCGCCCTGGACGTGGCCGCCTTGGGCGTGGCCGCCTTGGGCTTCGCCCTGGTTCGCGGGCTCGCGGGGGCGGGGTCCGGGTCCGGACTCGGGTCCGCGGGGGTGGCGCCGGCACTCGCGCCGTCGGGCGTGGAAGTGGTGTTGGCGGTCGCGCCGTCGGGCGTGGAAGTGGTGCTGGCGGTCGCACCGTCGGGAGTGGAAGGTGCGGGCTCGCTCTCGACCGCCGGGCTCACCGGGTTGGACTCCACGGGCTTGAGGCGGGCCGTCGCCCCGTCCGGGATGGAGAGCGGCGACTCGCTTTCCGCCGCCGAGGGACCGGAGGCGGAGGACTCCACGGACGAAGGTGCGGAGGGCTCGGGGGTGAGGAAGCCGGGTGCGGAGGGTGCCGTGGCGGCTCGTACGGTCGACAGCGGGATGGCGATGGTGGCCTCCTCCATCGCCTCGGCCCGCGTGGACGCCGGACGGGCGGAGCCGGCGGGCGAAGGCATGGTGACGGCGTGCTCGCCGGCCGAGGAGGGCATGGTGACGGCCTCTTCGGCGGAGGACGGCGTCCTGGCGGCGTGCTCGGCCGAGGTCGGCATGGTCACGGTGTGCTCGTCCGGCGAAGGCGTCTCACTGGTGGACCCGGTCGCGGAGCGGTCGGCGGCGTGGATGTCTCCGGACGTGCCCTGGGCGTCGCCGGAGCCGGAGGCCGAGGTGGACGGCGAAGCGGACCCGAGGGAGGCAGAGCTGGAGGCCGAGGTGGACGGCGAGGGGGAAGCGGAGAAGGCAGAGCTGGAGGGGGAGCCGGGCGTGGAAGGGGAGGCGGAGGAACTGGAAGGGGAGGCCGACGAGGCGGGGCTGGAAGGGGAAGAAGGGGAAGAAGGGGAAGCGGAAGTAGCGGGGGGAGCGGGCGTGGAGGGGGAAGCCGAGGAGGCGGGGCTGGAAGGAGAGGAGGCGGGGCTGGAGGGGGAGGCTTGGCCACGGAGGGTGGGGGGAGGGGTGCTTGACCGGGGGCGTTCGACCACGACCGTGTCGGCGGGACGGGTGCCGCCTTCGAGCACGGCCAGGGCCTCCTCCAGCGCGGCGGAGGGCACCAGGACGTCGTACCGGCCGGCCACGATCACGCTGCGCGAGGTGAAGTCGCGGGTGCCGCCCTTGAACGCGTGGCCGGCGAACCCGAACGCCGCGCCCATCACCGCGCCCCACAGCACCGCCCAGACGACGAGCGCGAAGAACGAGGCGGTGGTCGTGGTGAACAGCCCGAGGAACAGGCCCACGACGAGCCCGAACACCGCGCCGCTGACGGCCCCGGAGAGGGCTGCGCGGGCGTTGGTCAGCCGTCCGGTGACCGTCTCCTCAAGGCGCAGGTCGCTCCCGACGATGGCGACGTTCTGTACCGGGTATCCGGAGTCGGAAAGAGAGTCGACGGCACGCTGAGCGGCCGGGTAATTGTCATAGCTGACCAGGATTCGCCGATCAGCGGCGAGAGGTGAGGCCAGTCCGGGGGACGAACCGATCATGGGGGGATTCCGCCTTCGCGGTCAGGGGGTTCATTTGCGGCTCCGCACTACCCGAAGGAGGCGGGTTATCACCAGCTCCGCTGCGGCGACATGCCGCAAGAAGCCGGGTTGTCGCCAATTCTGGGGTAGTGACACCCCTTGAGGTGACTTGTCAGCAGTTCTAGTGCAACGGCATGCCTTGAGCAGACGGCTTCCCGTGAACTCACAGTGACATACGACGCGCCACCGGCCCGGAGCGCGACCTTGAGGACGGCCCAGTCACTGAACTGGGCCGTCGGCGGTTCGCACGGTCGTTACTTCGGTGGTGGGTTCCGATCAAGGGCCGCGACGATGGGGCTCGTCGCTGACGTTGGCGCAGTCCGTTCCGATGGAGTCGGACTGGCATGGGAGGCGACACCTGGTCGGGGGCGCGGCGGCAGTCACCAGGTCTGGTGTGGTGGCCCTGAGCTGGGCTGCCGCCGGCGTCGGGGGTTGTCGGTAGGTCAGGTGTGCCGGGGGTGGGGAGGGTCACCAGCTTTGGTGGAGGGGCATGCCTTCGGAGTAGCCGGAGGAGCTCTGGATGCCGACGACCGCGCGCTCGTGGAACTCCTCCAGGGTGGTGGCGCCGGAGTAGGTGAGCGACGAGCGGAGACCCGCGACGATGGCGTCGATCTGGTCCTCGACGCTCGGCCTGGCCGGGTCGAGGTACATGCGCGAGGTCGAGATGCCCTCCTCGAACAGCGCCTTGCGAGCCCGCTCGAAGGGTGTGTCCTCGGCGGTGCGCAGCCGTACGGCCCTCGCGGAGGCCATGCCGAAGTTCTCCTTGTACCGGCGCCCGTTGGCGTCGGTGTGCGCGTCGCCCGGCGACTCGTACGTGCCGGCGAACCAGGACCCGATCATGACGTTGGACGCGCCCGCCGCCAGGGCCAGGGCCACGTCGCGGGGGTGGCGCACGCCGCCGTCGGCCCACACGTGCCTGCCGAGGCCCCGGGCTTCGGCCGCGCATTCGAGGACGGCGGAGAACTGCGGCCGTCCGACGCCGGTCATCATCCTGGTGGTGCACATGGCGCCCGGCCCGACCCCGACCTTGACGATGTCGGCGCCCGCCTCGACCAGGTCGCGCACCCCGGCGGCGGTCACGACGTTCCCGGCGGCCACGGGGACGCCCGGCGAAAGGGCGCGCACGGCCGACAGCACGGAGAGCATCTTCTCCTGGTGGCCGTGCGCGGTGTCGACGACCAGGCAGTCGACTCCGGCGTCCAGGAGCTCCTTGGCCTTGGCGGTGACGTCGCCGTTGATGCCGACGGCGGCGGCGATCCGCAGCCGGCCCCCGGCGTCCACGGCGGGGTCGTACAGCGTGGCGCGCAGCGCGCCGGTGCGGGTGAGGACCCCGACCAGCCGCCCGTCGCCGTCCACGACGGGGGCGAGGCGGTGCCGCCCGGCGTGCAGCATGTCGAACGCCGCGCGAGGATCGGTGCCCGCGGGGATGGTCATGGGCGAGACCGACATCACCTGGGAGAGCTGGGTGAACATGTCGACCCCGTGGCAGTCGGCATCGGTGACGACGCCGATCGGGCGGTTCTCCCAGTCGACCACGATGACGGCCCCGTGCGCCCGCTTGGGCAGGAGGTTCAGCGCCTCTCCGACGGTCTCGTGCGGGGTGAGCGTGATCGGGGTGTCGTGGACGAGGTCGCGCTTCTTGACCCAGTCGACCACCTCGGCGACGACGTCGAAGGGAATGTCCTGCGGGATGACGGTGATGCCGCCGCGCCTGGAGATCGTCTCGGCCATGCGGCGGCCGGCCACCGCGGTCATGTTCGCGACCACGATGGGGATGGTGGTGCCCGTGCCGTCGCCGGTCGAGAGGTCCACGGTGAGTCGTGACCCGACGGCCGACCGCGTCGGGACCATGAACACGTCGCTGTAGGTCAGGTCGAAGATCGGCGCCTGATCGTTGAGGAATCGCACGTTGGTTCAGCCTATGCGATTCATGGGGAACAATGGGATTCCCCAGCTCAGCTGGGTGATATGTCCTTGGTTGGGCTCATCGGCCACCCCTTCCGATACCTCTGTGCGCGATGATCGAGACGGCGATCGTCCGGTCCGGATACATTGACGGCGCGATCGAGTCAAGCGGACGGGTGGCCCTGGAGTTGGAGGCGCTATGATCATCGTTGCACGGCCCGAGGTGCTCGTCGTCGGCTACGCCGTGCGCACCAACAACGCGGACGAGGCCGATCCGTCGCGGGCGCAGCTGCCGGGCCTCTGGGCGCGGGCCGGAGCGCCGGGCGCCTTCGCCCACGTCCCCGGGCGCGTCGACGAGAACCTCTACGCCGTCCTGATCGACTACGAGAGCGGTCAGCAGGGGGCCTACACGCAGATCGTCGGAGTGGCGATCCGCACGGCGGCGGGGCTGCCCGAGGGCATGGTGGCGGTGCGCGTTCCGGCGGTGCAGTCGCTCAAGGTCGAGGCGCACGGCCCGATGCCGCAGGCGTTGATCGAGGCGTGGCAGCAGGTGTGGCGGCACACCGAGGGAGGCGGGCTCCCCGCGCGGGCCTTCACCACCGACCTGGAGGTCCACCACCGGGCGGGAGTCGATCTCTACCTCGCCGTCCTCCCCGGCCACAACTCCATCCCGGCCGGTCACGGCAGGGAGCGCGCCCAGGCATAGGCGTACCGCCGCGGCCCCGGGGCCACCGGGGTCGATTCCAGGACCGCAGCGGGTCGCCGGGGGGCGAACAGCGTCAGGCAAGGACTCCGGCCTCGCGTAGTGCCTTGGCGCGCTCGTCCGGCAGGCCCCACGCCGACAGGTCGTGCAGTCGGGTCGCCTGGGCGAGGTCGCCCCGGCCGCTGCCGAGCAGCCGCGGCGCGGGCACGGGCTGGGTGACGCCGCCGACCTCGACGAACGTGCCCCTCGCGGTGTTGTGCGGGTGCCGGGCCGCCTCGCCCATGTCGAGAACGGGCGAGACGCACGCGTCCGAGCCGTCGAAGATCTCCTCCCACTCGGCGCGCGTCCTGGACTTGAACGCCGCCGCGAGCCGCTCGCGGATCTCCGGCCAGTTGGCGCGGTCGTCCCGGCTCGGCAGGTCGCCGAGGCCCGTCCTGCTCACCAGCTCGTCCCAGAACGCGGGCTCCAGCGAGCCGACCGCCACATGCCGCCCGTCGGCGGTCTCGTACGTGTCGTACATCGGCGCGCCCGTGTCGAGCAGGTTGGTGCCGCGCGGGCCCCACAGGCCCGCCTGGGCGCTGTGGTAGAACATCGCGAACAGGATGGCCGCGCCGTCGACCATCGCGGCGTCGATCACCTGGCCCCGGCCGGTGCGCTCGCGCTCGAACAGGGCGAGCAGCACTCCGTAGGCCAGCATCAACCCGCCGCCCGCGAAGTCCCCGAGGATGTTGATCGGGGGAGTGGGCTTGCCGCCTTCGCGCCCGAGCATCGACAGGGTGCCGGCGATCGCGATGTAGTCGATGTCGTGCCCGGCGGTCGTCGCGAGCGGGCCGTCCTGGCCCCAGCCGGTCATCCGGCCGTAGACGAGCCGCTCGTTGACGGCCAGCAGGTCTTCGGGCCCGATGCCGAGCCGCTCGGCGACCCCGGGGCGGAACACCTCGATGACCACGTCGGCGCCCGCGGCCAGCTCCTTGAACGCCGCGACGCCCTCGGGCGACTTCAGGTCGAGGCCGATGGTGCGCTTGCCGCGGTCCATGACGTCCGTGCGGGGACGGTCGCCCGATCTGGCCACGGTGGCGACCCGGTCGACCCGCAGGACCTCGGCGCCGTGGTCGGCGAGCATCATGCCGGCGAAGGGCCCCGGCGCGAGGCCTGCCAGCTCCAGCACGCGCACCCCGGCCAGCGGACCTGGGCTCGCGCCGCCTTCGCGCGGCCTGACGTGCTCTTTCGGGTGCGGGTCGCCGTTCTGGCTCATTGCTGACTCCTCAGGTGCGATGCCGACGACAGACGGCGCCGTGCGGGTGAAGCAAACGCTTGGTATCGTGCGGTCGAGGTGGCTCCCGGTCATCCGCGACACGACGCTAACCCCTGTGTGGCCGCGCTTCGGAGGGGGGTCCTGAGTTTGCGCGGGTTTAACGTGTCTACTCTGGTCGATGGTCATCTCAGGAGATAGCGTTCTAGCGACGATCTCCACACACTTAGTTCTAGGGGGTGGTGGCATGCCAGATCGCACGGTGAGGACAACCGCCCAGATGACAGCCCATCGCAGGGCCGTCGAGCAGATCAGGGAGTCCTACACCGCCCTCCCGGAGGGGGCCTCCCCGCGGCTGTCGAAGCCGACCACGAACCTGTTCCGCTTCCGCGAGCCAGGCAAGGCGGCCAAGCTTTCCGCGCGCGATCTCGACAAGGTCATCCAGGTCGACCCGGAGACCAGGACCGCCGAGGTCCAGGGTATGACGACCTACGAGCGCCTCGTGGACGCCACGCTGCCGTCCGGTCTCATGCCGTATGTCGTGCCGCAGCTGAAGACGATCACTCTGGGCGGGGCCGTGACCGGGCTCGGCATCGAGTCGACGAGCTTCAAGCACGGGCTGCCGCACGAGTCGGTCGAGGAGATGGAGATCCTGACCGGCGACGGCCGCATCGTGGTCGCCAGGGCGGACAACGAGCACAGCGATCTGTTCAAAGCCTTCCCGAACTCCTACGGCACGCTCGGCTACGCCCTGCGGCTGCGCATCAAGCTGCTGCCGGTCCAGCCCTTCGTGCGGCTGACGCACATCCCCTTCTCCGATGCCCACAAGTGCATGCTGGCGATGCAGGAGATCTGCGAGAGCGGGGAGTACGACGGGGAGAAGGTCGATTTCATCGACGGCACGTTCTTCGAGCCCGGCGAGATGTACATCACCGTGGGGCAGTTCGCCGAGCGCGCGCCGTACGCCTCCGACTACACCGGCATGCGCATCTACTACCAGTCGATCCGCACCCGCACCCGCGACTGGCTGACCGTCCGCGACTACCTCTGGCGCTGGGACACCGACTGGTTCTGGTGCTCGCGCGCCTTCGGGGTGCAGCAGCCGCTGGTCCGCTCGCTGATGCCGAGGCGCTGGCTGCGGTCCGACGTCTACCGCAGGCTGGTCGGGCTCGACCAGAAGTACGGCGTGACGGCCCGCATCGACCGCTGGCGCGACAACCCGGTGCACGAGTCGGTCATCCAGGACGTCGAGGTGCCCGTCGAGAGGGGTGCCGACTTCCTGGAGTTCTTCCACGACAAGGTCGGCATGACGCCCGTCTGGATGTGCCCGCTGAAGGCCACGGGGGAGTGGCCGGTCTACCCGCTTGAGCCGGGAAAGCTCTACGTGAACTTCGGATTCTGGGGCATGGTCGCCCTGCCGCGCGGACAGTTCGACGGTTACCACAACCGCCTCATCGAGAACTCCGTGCACGAGCTCGGCGGCCACAAGTCCCTGTATTCGACATCTTTTTACCCCCGTGAGGAGTTCTGGCGTCTCTACAACGGTGACGCTTACTGGCCGGTCAAACGGGCGTACGACCCCGGAGGGCGGCTGCTCGACCTCTATGACAAGTGCGTACGGGGGCGTTGAGGAGGTTGGTTCGATGAGACTCGCCCAGATCTTCGAGAAGATCGTTGGGTCGGACGCGAACGTCGAGTTCGCCGCGTACGACGGGAGCAAGGCCGGACCGTCGGACGCCGCCGTCCGCATCGAGGTGAAGTCCCCGATAGCGGTGGCATACCTGGCACAGTCTCCGGGGGAGATGGGGCTCGCGCGCGCCTACATCGCAGGCCATATCGACGTGCACGGTGACATGTACACCCTGCTCTCCGAGATGGCGCAGATCACCCTGAACGACATGCCGATGAAGGAGAAGATCTCCGTCGCGCGGTCGCTCGGGATGAAGCCGCTGTTGATGCGGGTGCCCCTGCCGCCGCAGGAGGTGCGACAGAGCGCCCTGGCACGGCTCGGCAGCCGTCACGCCAAGCAGCGTGACGCCGAGGCGATCCACCATCACTATGACGTCTCCAACCGGTTCTACGAGTGGGTGCTCGGGCCTTCGATGGCCTACACCTGTGCCGTGTTCCCGGAGGACGGCTCGTCACTGGAGGAGGCGCAGTACGCCAAGTTCGACCTCGTCGCCAAGAAGCTCGACCTCAAGCCGGGCATGCGCCTGCTCGACGTCGGCTGCGGGTGGGGCGGCATGGTCATGCACGCGGCCGAGCACTACGGCGTGAAGGTCCTCGGAGTCACGCTGTCGCGCCAGCAGGCAGAGTGGGCCCAGAAGGCCATCGCCGAGGCCGGGCTGTCCGAGCTGGCGGAGGTCCGCCACCTCGACTACCGCGACGTCGCCGAGGGCGACTTCGACGCGGTCAGCTCGATCGGCCTCACCGAGCACATCGGCAAGGACCAGCTCCCCGGCTACTTCAAGTTCCTGTACGACAAGCTCAAGCCGGGCGGGCGCCTGCTCAACCACTGCATCACCCGGCCCACCGGCACGGAGCGCACGATCAACAAGGGCGGCTTCATCAACCGCTACGTGTTCCCCGACGGCGAGCTGGAGTCCGTGGGCCACCTCGTCCGCCAGATGGAGGACATCGGGTACGAGATCCGGCACGAGGAGAACCTCCGGGAGCACTACGCCAGGACCCTGGAGAAGTGGTGCGCCAACCTCGACGCCCATTGGGACGAGGCGGTCGCCGAGGTCGGCCAGGGCACGGCGCGGGTCTGGCGGCTCTACATGGCCGGCTGCGTCGTCGGCTTCGAGCGCAACAAGGTCCAGCTCCACCAGGTGCTCGGCGTCAAGCTCGGCGAGGGAGGCGAGTCGGGCGTCGCGCTACGCCCCTCGCTCGACTGGCCGTGACCGAGGGCTCGACCGGCCGGCGCGGCCGCTGACCGGCACCCCGCACGCCGTACGAACGATCCGGCGCCCCGCCTCCACCAAGGCGGGGCGCCGGCCTCGTTCCGGTGCCATCTCGCACGCCCGCTCAGCCGTACGAGCGTGACACCCGCTCAGCCGTACGAGCGTGCACGCCCGCGCCGTGCGTGGCGTGCACGGGCGCTCAGCCGCGCGCGTGCTCGGCGGCGACCAGGGCGGCGGCGAGCTGGACGGCGACCAGCGTGCGGATGGCGAGCGGCCGGCCGGGGGACTCGGCCGCCGCCTCGTCGCACCACCCCTCGAACAGCTCGCCCAGCCGGGCCCGCTGCGCGCGGATGGCGGGAGTGAGGTTCCCCGCGGCGCACTCGGCGTCCAGCATGCGGCAGAAGGTGCCCGCGAAGCGCAGCCGGCGCATGTGGAGCGTCTGCCGGTTGCCGAACTGCTCCGCCACGGTCGCGGGACGGTCCGCTCCGGGGTGGTCCTCCCACTCGTCGGCGAACTTCCGGTACGTGACGAACATGTCCTCGGCCGAGCGGCGGAACGGCGAGTGGACGGTCAGATCGCGCCGTACCCCCTCCATGGCCGACAGCAGTAGGTCGATCAGCTCGCGCTGGGCGGCCAGCCCCGTCTTGACCACATCGCCGTACGAGGTGGTGGTCGGGGTCGCGTCGGAGATCCGCTCGTCGGCCCAGTAGGGCAGCTCGGTGATCAGGTGGAGGGAGCCGAACCTCGCCGCGTAGTCCGCGCTGCCGCCGCCGGCGCCGAAGACCTTCGCCTGCCGCGTGCCGCCCGGGGTTAGGTACACGGCCGGGGCGAGCGTAGTGGCGCCGGGCAGCTCGGGCTCGCCGTGGTGCAGCGGGATGCCCGCCAAGGCCGGCAGCTCGGTGAGCCGGGCCGCGAGGACGGGGTCGTGGCGGTTGAGGTAGTAGTAGGCGCCGCTGTACTCCCCGTTGTGCAGGGAGTACACGAAGGCGGGCCGCGCCTCGTCCATGAGCCGCATCAGCGCCTCGGTCTCCGGCAGGGCGCGGTCGAAGGTGTAGCCGTCTCCGCTGAGCGGGAACGTCCACTCGACCTGGTCGTTCCAGGCCGGGCGGTAGAAGTGGCGGGCGTAGTGGCGGCGGTCGCCCGGGCGGGCGTACCAGCCCTCGTTCAGCCGCGCCCCGTCGGGATCCACGCAGGGGATCAGGTGCCAGCGGTACCCCAGCCCGTCCCGCAGCCCGGCGTCCTCGCACAGCAGCCGGATGAGCCGGCTGACCGTGAGCGCGCCGATCGGCTCGTTGGGGTGCGGCCCGCCGATGATCACGGCGTCGCGGTCGCCGGTGCCCACGGTGAGCGCCCGGAGCGGCTCCCCCAGGCGGGAGGTGCCGATCCGGCGCAGGCTCACGAGGCCGGGGTGGAGCCTGGCGAACTCGTCCAGCTCGGCGTGCATCTCGTCCACGCTGGGGAACCTGTCGAAGTCCGGGACCCGTCGCATCAGCTCGCGCACGTCCATGGCATCGCCTCCAGTTGCTCGCCCCGAGATCCCTCGCCCCGGCCTCCTCGTAGGTTTGCCCCAATTTGGGGGAGTTCGATGGCGAGTAAGCCGTCGGCGTGAACCGGGAAGCCCGGCGTCAGCGCAGCTCGCGCTTGAGGATCTTGCCGCTCGCCGTCATCGGGAACGATTCACGGAACTCCACCAGGCGGGGGTACTTGTAGGCCGCCATGTTCTCCTTGCACCAGCCGGCCAGCTCGTCCTCGGTGACCGCCGCGCCCGCCTTGAGGATCACGTACGCCTTGATCTCCTCGCCGTGCGAGGGGTGCGGGACGCCGACGACGGCGGCCAGCGAGACCGCCTCGTGCGTCATCAGCACCTCCTCAAGCTCGCGCGGGTAGACGTTGAACCCGCCACGGATGATCATGTCCTTGGCGCGGTCGACGATCGAGTAGTAGCCGTCGGCGTCCCTGGTGGCGATGTCGCCGGTGCGGAACCACCCGTCCTTCATGACCTCGGCGGTGGCCTCGGGCCGGTTGTAGTAGCCCTTCATCACGTTGTGGCCGCGGATCGCGATCTCGCCGGGGCCCTCGCCCTCGATGGTCTCCCAGCCCGCGCCGACGAGCTTCATCTCCACGCCCCAGACCGGGGTGCCGATCGACCCGGCCTTGGTCGGCCTGCCCGGCTGGTTGAAGCTGGCCACCGGCGAGGTCTCCGACAGGCCGTACCCCTCGAGCACCGGCCGGCCGAAGGTCTTCTCGAAGTCCTTCAGCACCTCGACGGGCAGCGACGCGCCGCCCGCGACGGCGGTCTGCAAGGTCGCCGGAACCTCCGCGCCGTCGGCGTGGACCGAGGTGAGCATCGCCCAGTACATCGTCGGGACGCCCGCGAACAGCGTGACCCCCTCCGCCCGCATCAGCGCCAGCGCGGCGGCCGGCTCGAAGCGCGGCACCAGCACCAGGGTCGCCCTGCGGCGGAAGCCGGCGTTCATGATGACGGTCTGGCCGAACGAGTGGAACAGCGGCAGCGTCGCGAGGAAGACGTCGTCGCCCGCGAGGTCGAACATCTCGTCGGAGACGATGGCGTTCATCAGCATGTTCTGGTGGCTGAGCTCGGCGCCCTTGGGCTGCCCCGTGGTGCCGCTGGTGTAGAGGATCACCGCCGTGTCGTCGGGGGCCGTCGCCGCGGTCTCGAACTCGCCGGGCAGGCCGTCGAGCGCGCTCCACAGCGTCCGTACGCCCTCGATGCCCGAGTCGGTCGCGAGGGGCGTGGCGGGCAGCAGGAAGAAGTCGTCCGCGTGCGGGTCACCGGCCGGAAGGGCCTCACGGAACCCGGCGTGGCCACGCTCGCCGAGCGGCAGTTCGGGGGTGCCCTCGAAGCAGAACAGCGCCTTGGCCTCGGAGTCGCGCAGGTGGTAGGCGATCTCCCGCGACCGCAGCAGCACGTTCAGCGGGACCACCGTGGCGCCCAACTTCAGGATGCCGAAGTAGACGAACGGGAAGTACGGCAGGTTGGGGCACGCCAGCGCCACCTTGTCGCCCTTGCCGATGCCCCGCGAAGCCAGGAGGTTCGCCACCTGGTTCGCCAAAGTGTTCACCAGGGAGTACGACATCCGCATGTCCCCGAGTACCACGGCGGTGCGGTCGGGGTGCTCGCGGGCGCTGTCCTCCAGGACGACCGACAGGTTGAGCATGGGCGTTCCTCCTCGCTGGGGCCGGCCGCTTGCGTCGGGGCGAACGGCGCCGCCGGTGTCTGCGACATCTTGGCAGCCGATAGCTACTAATCGGTAACGAGCGTGGACGTGGGGTCGCAACGGGCGTAAGTACGTGAAAGGTTGCTCAGCATCCCCCGGAGGCATCAATGCAATACGACTACGTCATCGTGGGAGCGGGTTCGGCGGGCTGCGTGCTCGCCAACCGGCTCTCCGCGGACCCCTCGGTGCGGGTGGCCCTGCTGGAGGCCGGTGGCGCGGACCGCAAGCTGGAGATCCGCGTGCCCGCGGGCTTCTCCAAGCTCTTCAAGACGCGGTACGACTGGAACTTCAGCACCGCCAAGCAGGCGGAGATGTTCGGGCGCGAGCTGTACTGGCCGCGCGGCAGGACCCTCGGCGGCTCCTCGTCCATCAACGCCCAGATGTGGATACGCGGCGTCCGCGCCGACTACGACGGCTGGAACCTGCCCGGCTGGTCCTACGACGAGGTCCTGCCGTACTTCAGGCGCTCGGAGCGGCGGGTCGGGTCCAACCGGGGCGGGGTGTACGGGACGGACGGCCCCGTCTACGTCTCCGAGCTGCGCAGCCCGAACGTGACGACCCTGGCGTTCCTGCGTGCCTGCGAGGAGGTCGGGCTCACCCCGCTCGCGGAGCTGAACGGCGACTCCAACGAGGGGTTCTCCCAGACGCCGGTCACCCAGGACCGGGGGCGGCGGTGGAGCGCGGCCGACGCGTACCTGCGCCCGGCGATGGGCCGCCCCAACCTGACCGTGCTCACCGCCGCACAGGTGAGCCGGGTGCTGCTCGACGAGGACGGCCGGGCCACCGGAGTGGAGTACGACGAGGGCAGGCACGTGACGGCGGCCAGGGAGGTGATCCTCTCGGCCGGGGCCATCGGGTCGCCGCACCTGCTCATGCTCTCGGGGATCGGTGACCCGGACGACCTGAGGGCCGCGGGCGTCGAGCCCAGGCACGAGCTGCCCGGCGTCGGGCGCAACCTCATGGATCACCTGGCCTCTGCGGTCATGCTGGAGTGCCCCGAGCCCGTCACGCTCGCCTCGGCGGAGTCGGTCGGCAACCTCGCGCGCTACCTGCTGAGCCGCAGCGGGATGCTGACGTCCAACGTCGGCGAGGCCGTCGCCTTCCTCAGGACCACCCAGGAGGAGCCCGCCCCCGACATCGAGTTGCTCTTCGCGCCGGTGCCGTTCTCCGACCACGGGATCACCCCGCCTCCCGGGCACGGCGTCACCATCGGCGTCATCCTGCTCCAGCCGGAGAGCCGCGGCCGGATCACGCTGAACGACGGTGAGGTGGTGATCGACCCCTGCTACCTGACCGCGGAGGGCGACGTGCGGCGGATGGTGGCCGGGCTGAAGAGGGCCAGGGAGGTGTTCGCGACCACGGCGCTCCGGCCGTACGCGGGCAAGCCCATGCGGCCGTACGGCGGCGAGGAGACCGACGAGGAGCTGGCCAGGTTCGTGCGCGAGCACAGCGAGACGCTCTACCACCCGGCGGGCACCTGCAAGATGGGCGTCGACGACGACGCGGTGGTCGACCCGTCGCTGCGGGTCATCGGGGTGCCTGGGCTGCGCGTGGTGGACACCTCGGTCATGCCGATGCTCAACCGCGGGCACACCCACGCCCCTACGATCATGATCGCGGAGAGGGCGGCGGACCTCATCAAGGCCTCTTGACGTAAGCGCTCGCCTTCTCGAACCATGGAGCCCGGAGGTGCGTCAGGGATGACGGCAGGCGTGACTGACATCGATCTTTCTGACATCCCCTTCTGGGGGTTGCCCCAGGGGCGGCGGAACGAGGCCTTCCGCAGGCTCAGGCAGCTCGACCGGCCGGTCTTCACCAAGGAGAACCACACCCCGTTCATCGGCGCGGGGGCCGGGTTCTACGCGCTGGTGCGGCACGCGGACGTGAGCGAGGCCAGCCGCAACGCCGGCGTCTTCAGCAGCGAGCCCACATCCAACAGCATCCCCGACATGCCGAGGTGGCTGGCGGTCTACTTCGGCTCGATGATCAACATGGACGACCCCCGGCACGCCAGGCTCAGGCGCATCGTCTCGCGCGCGTTCACTCCGAAGATCCTCAAGAAGATGGAGGAGGACGTCGCCAGGGCGGCGCGCGAGATCGTCGACAGGGCCGTCGCCGAGGGGCCGGGCGACTTCGTCCCCCAGATCGCCGCCCGGCTGCCGGTGCAGGTCATCTGCGACATGATGGGCATCCCTCCGGCCCACCACGACATGGTGCTGCGCAGCACGAACGTCATCCTGGGCAACGCCGACGCCGAGTACACCGGCATCCGGCCCGACATCACGCGGTGGAGCGTCGCCAAGGGCCTGGTGAGGCTGCTCCGCGCGGGGCACGAGCTCAGCAGCCTGGCCCGGCGGCTCGGCCGCGAGCGGCGCGGGAACCCCACCGGCGACCTCACCAGCATGCTGGTCAACGGCGAGGAGCACCTGACCTCCCAGGAGCTCGGGTCGTTCTTCATCCTGCTGGTCGTCGCGGGCAGCGAGACCACCCGCAACGCCATCTCGCACGGCCTGAAGCTCTTCACCGACAACCCCGGGCAGCGCGAGCTGCTGCTGGGCGACTTCGAGACCCACATCCCCGGCGCGGTCGAGGAGATCATCAGGTACTCCACCCCGGTGATCCAGTTCCGCCGCACGCTCACACAGGACCACGAGATGAACGGGCAGGAGTACAAGAAGGGCGACAAGGTCCTGCTGTTCTACAACTCCGCCAACCGGGACGAGGCGGTGTTCGCCGACCCCGACGTCTTCGACATCACCCGCAGCCCGAACCCGCACGTCGGGTTCGGCGGGCCGGGACCGCACTACTGCCTCGGGGCTCACCTGGCGAGACGCGAGATCACGGTCATGTTCCGCGAGCTGTTCACCCGCCTGCCGGAGATCCGCTCGACCGGTGAGCCCGACTACATGCTGTCGAACTTCATCAACGGCATCAAGCACATGGGCTACCGCACGAGCTAGCCGTTATGCCAGGTTTGACGCCAGTAACCGCTTTTATCAATCATGGAATCATGACTGTGGGGACGCCTCCGGAGCGCAAGCCGATCACCTCGTACGACCAGATCAACCTGTCCGACTGGGAATTCTGGGCGCGGCCCATGGCCGAGCGTGAGCACGCCTTCGAGTTGCTCCGCGAACGTGAGACCCCCGTCTTCTTCGAGGAGCCGGAGCTGTCCTTCGCGCCGAGGGGCGACGGCTACCACGCGATAGTCAGGCACGCGGACATCATCGAGATCAGCCGCAACCCCGACGTCTTCTGCTCGGGGGACGGCGGCGCGACCAACATCGCCGACATGCCCGCGGAGTTCGCCGAGTACTTCGGCTCGATGATCAACATGGACGACCCCCGGCACGCGCGCCTGAGGCGCATCGTGTCCCGGGCCTTCACGCCGAAGATGATCCAGAAGTTCGAGGAGGACGTGCAGACCGCGGCCGTCCGGATCGTCGACGACCTGCTGGAGACCGGGCCGGGCTGCGACTTCGTCACCGAGGTGGCGGCCCGGCTGCCGCTCAAGATCATTTGCGACATGATGGGCATCCCGGAGAAGGACTACCGCTTCATCTTCGACCGCTCGAACATCATCATCGGCGCCTCGGACTCCGAGTACGTCCCCGAGGGCGACATGGACAGCGTGGTGGCCGCCATGCTCAACGCCGGGCTGGAGCTCCAGCAGCTCGTCCAGGACCTCGCCGCCCACCGCGCGGAGAACCCCACGGGCGACCTGACGTCCTCCCTGGTCAACGCCAACATCGACGGCGAGCGGCTGACCCTGCAGGAGCTCGGCTCGTTCTTCATCCTGCTGGTGATCGCGGGCAACGAGACCACCCGCAACGCCATCTCGCAGGGCCTGCTCCTGCTGACGCGCAACCCCGGCGAGAAGGCCAGGTGGCTGACCGACGTGGACGGCCACGCGCCCAAGGCGGTCGAGGAGATCGTCCGGCTGGCCTCGCCGGTCAACTACATGCGCCGCAAGGTCACCAGGGACTTCGAGCTGAACGGCGCCCACTACAGGAAGGGGGAGAAGGCCGTGCTGTACTACTGGTCGGCCAACCGCGACCGCGCGGTCTTCGCCGACCCCTACCGCTTCGACATCACCCGCGACCCGAACCCGCACGTGGGGTTCGGCGGGCCGGGGCCGCACTTCTGCCTGGGCGCCCACCTGGCCAGGCGGGAGATCACCGTGATGTTCCGCGAGCTGCTCCAGCGGGTGCCGCGGATCGAGGCGGGGCGTCCGAAGAGGCTGTTCTCCAGCTTCATCAACGGCGTGAAGCACCTGCCCTGCGAGTTCTGACCCCCGCCCGCCGCCCCGCCTCCCGCCGGACCGTCAGGAGGCCGGCGTGGTGGGCCGGATCGAGGAGAAGACCGTGTTGATGTCGGGCAGCAACTCCTTCTTGCTGTCCGGCACCGACATGTAGACGATCACCGGCACCTCGGCGCCGGTGCTCACCGCGCCGACCACCAGTGTGGTCTTGGCCCCGCCCGCGAGGATCTGGTAGGCGACGACGCGCGCGGGGCGGCCGCCGACGGCCAGGCGCTGCTCGGCGGTCTTCGCCACCTTGTTGCCCTCGGGGAAGAACTTGCTGCGCGCCGCGAACGCCACCGAGCTGATCACCGGGGTGAGGTCCTCCGGCGAGGCCGCGGAGTACTTGCCGGCCAGGCTCTTGGCGAGCGGGCCGGTCATCACCTGGGCGAACTGCGGGGCGCCCGCCGAGTCGGTGCCCGCGGCCACGTACTGGCGGGTCACGAAGCCGTAGGTCGACTGCACGTGCTGCGAGCGCAGGTCGAGCCGCCAGGGGCCGCCCAGCCTGGCCACGCTGATGGCCGACGCCTTGTCGGTGAGGATGCCGGCGCGCGGCGAGGCCTCGCCGGGGTACTTCGGCAGCCTGCCGATGGACTGCGGCTTGGTGGTGGCCTGCTTGCCCGGGGACGAGGAGGACGCCTTGGGCGTGCTCTTGCCCGAGCCTAGCTTGTTCGCCTCGCTGTCGTCGGGCGACGAGCGCAGCGGGCCGGCGAGGAACGCCCACAGCAGCGCCGCCACCAGGGCCACCGCGACGGAGGCGACGAGCGCGAGCAGCCACACCCGCCTGCCGCCCCCGGTGTCCTCGGAGTCCTCGCCCATCGCGTCGTAGTTGTCGCCGAAGACGGTGTTCCAGAGCTCCTGCTGGCGCTCGGGGGGCGGGGTCTTCGGGCCGCTGATCTGCCCGGCGGTGACGAACGGCTTGTAGGGGTCGTGCTCCTGCGGGGGCGCCGCGTGCCGCTGCCCACGCTGCCCGCGCTGCTCGGGGCCGGCCGGACGCTGCTCAGGCGCCACCATGCCCATCACGCCGGTCGCTTCTGACACGCGGATGGTGGTCTCGGTGCCGGCCGGGACGTAGGCGGGCGCGGGCGGGGCGTCGTCGGGGAGCCGGAACGGCTGCGAGGGCGGCTCCGGGGCGTACTCCTGCCGTGCCGCGCCCTGCTGGGGGAACTGCTGCGGCCCGGTGGCGGGCGGCGCGTACTGCTGCGGCCCCGAAGGCTGGGCGGCGTACTGCTGCGGTCCCGTGGGCCGCGGGGCGTACTGCTGCTGCCCGGCGGACGAGGGAGCGTACTGCTGCGGGCCGGAAGGCTGGGGAGCGTACTGCTGGGCGCCGGTGGGCTGCGCGGCGTACTGCTGCGGGCCGGTGGGCGGCGGCGCGAAGGGGGAGTCGGTGGGAGGCGGCGGCGGGGGGAACGACGTCTGGACCGGAGCCTGCTGGGACCCCTCGCGGGAGGACTGCGGCGCGTACTGCTGGGTGGACTCCCAGGACGACTGGGGGTCGGGCGTGGTGCGGCTGCCGTACGGGAGCGGGTCGAAGACCGACGCCGAGGGCGGCGGAGGGGGAGGCGGAGGCACCTCCGGCCATGCCGGGGGGTTCTCCGGCCATGCCGGAGGCCGCGTGGGCCGGCTGGTGTGCTCAGGAGCCATTGCTGGCGGACCTCCCGACATCATGCCCGGATTGGGGGTGCTCGGCATGATCTCATGCGAAGCGGGGGTGTCCGCAGGAGAATCGGAGAAAGCCCCCCGGAACCCCCGGCCTGTCGGATCGGTCGGCGGGTCCTGCATCGGCAGTCCCTCCTCCGCTGGATCAGGTCTGCGCTCCGCCTCAAACGAGTTCACCACGGCGAAAAGCGTAAACTAAAGGGACATATGAGGTCACAACGGATCTATTACCATCGAGTAGCGGTGTGCCCGAAATCCCCCGGCCACCAGCGGCGGCGTGGAAACGATACGAAGTCCGATTGCTCGCTGCGCTACCCTTGGACTATGCGTGGCAGGACCCTGCTTCTTAGCGGGCCGCGTCGACTGAGCTGAGACACCGGTCGATGCGGCTGCCCCTCGTGGTCACGGGGGGTTTCTTTATTGGTCAAGCCATCCGCGCTGAGCCGACCGAGGGACATGGGCCGTGAGTGACGAGCAGTACGATCCGCAGGCGCTGCAGGCTAAGTGGCAGCCGCGGTGGGAGGAACTGAACCCCTTCCGGGCAGGTGAGGACGCCGCTGACGAGCGTCCCCGCAAGTACATGCTCGACATGTTCCCCTACCCCTCCGGCGACCTTCACATGGGCCACGGCGAGGTCTTCGCGATCGGCGACGTCGTCGCCCGCTACTGGTTCCAGCGCGGGTACAACGTGCTGCACCCCATCGGGTGGGACTCCTTCGGGCTGCCCGCGGAGAACGCCGCGATCAAGCGCGACGCGCACCCCGCCGAGTGGACCTACGCCAACATCGAGACCCAGGCCACCTCGTTCAAGAGGTACGGCGTCTCCTTCGACTGGTCACGGCGCCTGCACACCAGCGACCCCGAGTACTACCGCTGGGACCAATGGCTGTTCAACCGCTTCTTCGAGCGCGGCCTGGCCTACCGCAAGGGCGGCCTGGTCAACTGGTGCCCGACGGACCAGACGGTGCTGGCCAACGAGCAGGTCGTCGCCGGCCGGTGCGAGCGCTGCGGGTCCGAGGTCGTCCGCCGGGAGCTGACCCAGTGGTACTTCAAGATCACTGACTACGCCGACCGGCTCGTCGACGACATGGCCCAGCTGGAGGGCGGCTGGCCCGACCGCGTGCTGACCATGCAGCGCAACTGGATCGGCCGTTCCGAGGGCGCCGACGTCCGGTTCGAGATCGAGGGCCGCGACGAGCCGGTCACGGTCTACACGACCCGCCCCGACACCCTGTACGGCGCGACGTTCTTCGTGGTCGCCGTGGACGCGCCGCTGGCCGAGGAGATCTGCGCCCCCGAGCAGCTGCCCGCGCTGGAGTCCTACCGCGCCGAGGTCGCCAAGCTGAGCGACATCGAGCGGCTGTCCACCGACAAGGAGAAGACCGGCGTCTTCCTGGGGCGCCATGCCGTCAACCCGGTCAACGGCGAGCGCATCCCGGTCTGGGCGGCCGACTACGTCCTGTCCGACTACGGCCACGGCGCGATCATGGCGGTGCCCGCCCACGACCAGCGCGACCTCGACTTCGCGCTGAAGTTCGACCTGCCCGTGCGGGTGGTCGTGCACACCGGGCTGGCCGACCCGGGCGAGACCGGCGTCGCCACCCCCGGCGAGGGCAAGCTGGTCAACTCCGGCCCGCTGGACGGCCTGTCGAAGACCGAGGCGATCTCCCGCATCATCCAGGTGCTGCAGGAGCGCCGCACCGGCACCGCCTCGGTCAACTACCGGCTGCGCGACTGGCTGCTGTCCCGCCAGCGCTTCTGGGGCACCCCGATCCCGATCATCCACTGCGTCGACTGCGGCGAGGTCCCCGTCCCGGACGACCAGCTGCCGGTGACGCTGCCCGACCTGCGCGGCGAGGCGCTGGCCCCCAAGGGCGTCTCGCCCCTGGCGAGCGCCACCGAGTGGGTCAACGTCTCGTGCCCGAAGTGCGGGGGTCCCGCCCAGCGTGACACCGACACGATGGACACCTTCGTCGACTCCTCGTGGTACTTCCTGCGCTACTGCTCGCCGGACTTCGAGGAGGGGGCGTTCGACGTCGAGCAGGTCAGGCGCTGGGGCCCCGTCGACCAGTACGTCGGCGGCGTCGAGCACGCCGTGCTGCACCTGCTGTACTCGCGGTTCTTCACCAAGGTCCTGCACGACATGGGCATGGTCGACTTCACCGAGCCGTTCCTGCGCCTGCTGAACCAGGGCCAGGTGATCAACCAGGGCAAGGCGATGTCCAAGTCGCTGGGCAACGGCGTCGACCTGGGCGAGCAGATCGACGCGTTCGGCGTGGACGCCGTCCGCCTGACGATGATCTTCGCCGGGCCGCCCGAGGACGACATCGACTGGGCCGACCTGTCGCCTGCCGCCTCCCAGAAGTTCCTGGCCAGGGCGTTCCGCGTCATGGCCGAGGCGGGCGCGGCCTCTCCCGCAGGGGCCGACTTCGCGGCCGGTGACACCGAGCTGCGCAAGGTCACCCACCGGGCCATCGACGAGATCACCCGGCTGGTCGAGTCCCACCGCTTCAACGTGGCGGTCGCCCGCATGATGGAGCTGACCTCCGCGACCCGCAAGGCCATCGACACCGGCCCGGGGGCGGCCGACCCGGCCGTGCGCGAGGCCGCCGAGTCCCTGGCGGTCATGCTGTCGCTGGTCGCGCCGTACGTCGCAGAGGAGGGCTGGGAGCGGCTCGGGCACGGGCCCACGGTCTCGCACGGCGGCTGGCCGGCGGCCGACCCGGCGCTGCTGGTGCAGGATTCGGTGACCTGCGTCGTCCAGGTGGCGGGCAAGGTCAGGGACCGCCTGGAGGTCTCACCGTCGATCTCGCAGGCGGAGCTGGAGGCGCTGGCGCTGGCCTCCGACAAGGTGCGCGCCCACCTGGACGGAGCACCCCGCAAGGTGATCGTGCGGGCGCCCAAGCTCGTCAACATCGTCCCCTGAGACCCGGGACGACAGCCGGGTCACGGGAGCCCGTGGCCCGGCCAGTGGTTCATAACCCGGCCGGTGGTGCATACCCGGGCCGGTGGTTCGTACCCGGCCGGGGCCTGAAAGCGAGACCGCCTGAGCGCTCACCCGGGGTGGGCGCTCAGGCGGGGGGCGGGCTTGTGCCGGGCGGGAGAGGTCAGAGCTTGCGGAGGACCGCCACGACCTTGCCGAGGACGGTGGCCTCGTCACCAGGGATCGGGTCGTAGTTGGCGTTGTGCGGCACCAGCCAGACGTGGCCGTCCTTGCGCTTGAAGGTCTTGACCGTGGCCTCACCGTCGATCATCGCCGCGACGATGTCGCCGTTGTCGGCCACCGGCTGCTGGCGCACGACGACCCAGTCGCCGTCGGCGATCGCCACGTCGATCATCGAGTCACCGGCGACCTGGAGGAGGAAGAGCGTGCCCTCGCCCACGAGCTGCTTGGGAAGGGCGAAGACGTCTTCGACCCGCTCCTCGGCCAGGATGGGACCACCGGCGGCGATGCGCCCGACAAGGGGGACGAACGTGGCCGTCGGCCGGCTCACCAGGGACTCCTCGCCGCCTGGGGCGACGGGGTCGACCCAGAGCGCCGGCTCGCCGGGCAGGCGGACCTCCAGCGCGCGGGGGCGGTGCGGGTCACGGCGGAGATAGCCCTTGCGCTGCAGTGCGGTCAACTGGTGGGACACGCTGGAGGTGCTGGTCAGCTGGACCGCCTCGCCGATCTCTCGCATGGAGGGCGGGTAGCCGCGCTGCTGCACCGAATCGCGGATCACCTCGAGAATCTTGCGTTGCCGTGGGGTGAGACCGAGGGAGTCACGCCTGCGCACCGCCAGATCGCTGGCAACCGTGCCGATCTCGTCCTGCTCGCTCATAGCTCCTCCTCGCCGGGCGCCTGGGGGACGCTCCGTCACGCCGTGCCCGCCCCGGCCGGCTCCCGGTGTGTGTTCCCGATGTCGCACACAGCGACAATAACTCTGTTCAAGATCGTCTTCAAACAGTTGTTCGAGAGTCGCCGAATTCGACGACAATCTGGTGAACGCCATCGTACGGGAGTTCGATCGATATCGTGTTCGACTTTGCGATCTTATGCCTGTGGAGCGCCGAAAGTCGATCACGCGAGCGATCCGTGTCCGGGGGCGCGGGGTCCAGGGGCTCGTGCCCCAGCCGCACCACCGTCCCCAGTGGTCGCGACACGCCGTGGCGTGCTCGTTCGCCCTGATGGGCGGCCGATTTCCGCTCGTCGGCCCGGCCGACTTGCGTTCATGGTGCGTCACTCCTACGGTTAGACCACAACATCTAGTAGTTACACCGATGTGGTTCACCATAAGTTGTGTTTCCGTCAACGCACTCCGAGTAGCCGGAGTGCGTGCGTGAGCGTATTCCCGTTTAGGCGGGAAGGGCCCGAAAGCATGGTGGAATGCGGAAACATATGGCGGCTTATCCCTGAGGCCGACGCCTCGGGAACCTCCTCATCCGAGGTCGTGCCGGCGTAACTCGTGGGGGCCGCGAGAAAAGGGAGGCGACATGCATTGTCCGTTCTGTCGTCATCCGGACACGCGGGTCATCGACAGCCGCTCTACCGAGGACGGCGCGGCGATCCGCCGCCGGCGCACCTGCCCTGAGTGCGGGCGCCGGTTCACCACCCAGGAGACGGTGCTCCTGATGGTGAGCAAACGCAGCGGGGTCACCGAGGCCTTCTCGCGGGACAAGGTGATAGCCGGCGTGCGCCGCGCCTGCCAGGGGCGGCCCGTCAGCGAGGACTCGCTGGCGCAGCTGGGCCAGCGCGTCGAGGAGAGCATCCGGGCGACCGGCTCGGCCGAGATCCCGGCACACGAGGTGGGCCTGGCGATCCTCGGCCCGCTCCGCGAGCTCGACGAGGTGGCCTACCTTCGGTTCGCCTCCGTCTACCGGAGCTTCGAGACGCTCGCCGACTTCGAGGAAGAGATCGAGCAGCTCCGGGCGGCGCGAGCCGCCAAACACAGCTGAACAGGCCAGACCACTTTTGGACACCTCCCAGCGGGCCGCGACGCCGTAAGGCCGGGCATTCCCGCTGGACCCCTGCGCCGGGGGATGCGAACGGCGCGACGAAGTGTTTCCGACACGAGGGCTCCTTGGAGCCCCGGAAGGGGGAGATCATGACGGAGACGGTGAGTGGCTCAGTGGGTCGTGGGGGCAAGCGGTCCCACAAGGGCTTGAAGATCAAGCGTATCCACACCACGCCCGGTGTGCACCCGTACGACCAGGTGCGCTGGGAGCACCGTGACGTCGTCATGACGAACTGGCGGGACGGCTCGATCAACTTCGAGCAGCGTGGCGTCGAGTTCCCCGACTTCTGGTCGGTGAACGCGGCGAACATCGTGACCACGAAGTACTTCCGCGGCGCCGTCGGCGCCCCGCAGCGCGAAGTGAGCCTGCGGCAGCTCGTCGACCGTGTCGTCGGTGTCTACACCCGCACGGGCCGCGAGCACGGCTATTTCGCGTCCGAGGAGGACGCCGAGATCTTCGACCACGAGCTGAAGCACGCCCTGATCCACCAGATCTTCAGCTTCAACTCCCCGGTCTGGTTCAACGTCGGCACCGCCTCGCCTCAGCAAGTGAGCGCTTGCTTCATCCTCGCGGTGGACGACGAGATGGAGTCCATCCTCGAGTGGTACAAGGAAGAGGGTGTGATCTTCAAGGGCGGCTCCGGCTCCGGGGTCAACCTCTCCCGCATCCGTTCCAGCAAGGAGCTGCTGTCGAGCGGCGGCACGGCCAGCGGCCCGGTGTCGTTCATGCGCGGGGCCGACGCGTCCGCGGGCACCATCAAGTCGGGCGGGGCGACCCGCCGGGCCGCCAAGATGGTCGTGCTCGACGTCGACCACCCCGACATCGAGGAGTTCATCGAGACCAAGGCGCGCGAGGAGGACAAGATCCGCGCCCTCCGCGACGCCGGGTTCGACATGGACCTCGGCGGCAAGGACATCGTCTCCGTCCAGTACCAGAACGCCAACAACTCCGTCCGCGTCTCCGACGAGTTCATGCGCACCGTCGAGGCGGGCGGCAAGTTCGGCCTGCGCGCCCGGCTCACCGGCGAGGTCATCGAGGAGATCGACGCCAGGTCGCTGTTCCGCAAGATGGGCCAGGCCGCCTGGGAGTGCGCCGACCCCGGCGTCCAGTACGACGACACCATCAACGACTGGCACACCTGCCCCGAGACCGGCCGCATCACCGCGTCCAACCCCTGCTCCGAGTACGTCCACCTGGACAACTCGTCCTGCAACCTCGCCAGCATCAACCTGCTGAAGTTCCTGCGCGAGGACGACACCTTCGACGTCGAGAGCTTCGTCAAGCTGACCGAGCTGATCATCACGGCGATGGACATCTCGATCACCTTCGCCGACTTCCCGACCGAGAAGATCGCCGAGACCACCCGGGCGTACCGCCAGCTCGGCATCGGCTACGCCAACCTCGGCGCGCTGCTGATGGCCACCGGCCACGCGTACGACTCCGACGGCGGGCGCTCGGTCGCCGCGGCGATCACCAGCCTGATGACCGGCGTCTCCTACCGCCGCAGCGCGGAGCTCGCCGCGATCGTCGGGCCGTACGACGGCTACAAGCGCAACGCCGAGCCCCACAAGAGGGTGATGCGCAAGCACTCCGCCGCCGGCGACGAGCTGCGCGCCCACGACTCCCTCGACCGGCCGATCCTCGCAGAGGCGACCAGGCAGTGGCAGGAGTGCCTGCGCCTCGGCGAGAAGCACGGCTACCGCAACGCGCAGGCCTCCCTGCTCGCCCCGACGGGAACCATCGGCCTGATGATGGACTGCGACACCACCGGCATCGAGCCCGACCTCGCGCTGGTGAAGTTCAAGAAGCTCGTCGGCGGCGGGTCGATGCAGATCGTCAACCAGACGATCCCGAGGGCGCTCCGGCAGCTCGGCTACCAGCCCGAGCAGGTCGAGGCCATCGTCGAGTACATCGGCGAGCACGGCCACGTGATGAACGCCCCCGGCCTCAAGCACGAGCACTACGAGGTGTTCGACTGCGCCATGGGCGAGCGGGCGATCGCCCCGATGGGCCACGTGCGCATGATGGCGGCGACCCAGCCGTTCCTCTCGGGCGCGATCTCCAAGACCGTAAACCTGCCCGAGTCGGCCACCGTCGAGGACATCGAGCAGGTGTACCTGGAGGGCTGGAAGCTCGGCCTGAAGGCCCTCGCGGTCTACCGCGACAACTGCAAGGTCGGCCAGCCGCTGTCGATCGCCAAGAAGACCGAGGAGAAGGCCGCGGAGCCGGTCGTCCAGGTCGTCGAGGTGCCCAAGCCCAAGCGGCGCCGCCTGCCGAACCAGCGGCCGAGCACCACGACCCGGTTCACCGTCGGCGGTGCCAAGGGCTACATGACGGCGTCGTCCTACCCCGAGGACGGCCTCGGCGAGGTCTTCCTCAAGATGTCCAAGCAGGGCTCGACCCTCGCCGGTGTCATGGACGCCTTCTCGGTGGCCATCTCCGTCGGCCTGCAGTACGGCGTCCCGCTGGACACCTACGTCAGCAAGTTCATCAACATGCGGTTCGAGCCGGCGGGCATGACCGACGACCCGGACGTGCGCATGGCGGCCTCAGTGGTCGACTACATCTTCCGCCGCCTGGCCCTCGACCACCTGCCGTACGACGAGCGGGCCGCCCTCGGCGTCTTCTCGGCGGCCGAGCGGGCGGCACAGCAGCGCGGTGAGGACCCCGGCGCGCCTCAGGAGGTCATCGACACCGCCGCCCTCGCGCAGTCCGCCCCCATAGAGGAGCGGCACGAGGACAAGGCGGAGGACGGCCCCGCCACCGGTGGGACGGCCACCCCCGTCGAGTCCCCCTCGCGGGCGAACGGCTCGGCGGCCGCGCTCGAAAGCCACCAGGGCCGCACCGCCGACGCGCCGCTCTGCATGACCTGCGGCACGAAGATGCGCCCGGCCGGCAGCTGCTACGTCTGCGAGGGCTGCGGCAGCACCAGCGGCTGCAGCTGATTTCGACGTGTCCTCGGGCACGAAATAGCGGTTCAGCAGAGCGGGGAACCGGTGAGTCACCGGTTCCCCGCTTGCTTATGGCGAACGTGGGCGCCGGCTTGATCTATCGCGAGTCGATGTCGATGAGCTCCGGCGCCACCCCGCTGTGTCAACCAAGCATTCGAAGAAGCTCGGCTTCTTCGGCGGTCGTGAGGCCGGAGCGGCTCACCGTGTGGCCGGACTCGCGCTGCCAGGCGAGCGTGTCGCGGGCTGTATCGGCGACCGGGCGGATGCGCAGCCCGGCGGCCAGCGTGGCGGAGGTGTCGCGGGTCATGAAGCCGGCGTACTCGGGCAACGGCAGCCACATCGGCAGCGACCGCGGCCCCATCCACGGCTCCACCTTCTGCTCGACGAGGAACTCCTGACCGGCCCAGACCAGCTCGGGCTCCACTGCCACGCTCTCGGCGATCTCCGCCAGCAGCCTGCCCCTGCTGAACGGCATGGAGATCGCATCGTACGGCCCGGCGAGCCCTTTCTCTGCCGAGTCGAGCGTCCAGGCGGCCAGATCGCGCACGTCGACGAGTTGCACGAGCTCGTCGGGTGACCCAGGAGCCAGCACGGGCCCGCCACGCGCCAGCCGGTCGACCCAGTAGGTGAACCGGTCGGATAGGTCCTCCGGGCCCACGATCAGTCCGGCACGCACGACGAGCGCCCCATCACCGACGATCCGCTCGCACGCCACCTTGGCCGGCCCGTAGTTCTCCGGGTCGGTCTCGTCGGCATCGGCGGCCAGCGGCTCGTGCATTATCTGGTTGGCCTCACCGAAGTCGGAGTAGACGCTGCACGACGACACGAACGTCCAGTGACCGGCGCGACCTGCGAGCTCCATGACGGCCCGCCGCACCAGGCTCGGATGCCTGGCGACGTCGATGACGAGGTCGAACGGCCCCTCCACCGCCGCCAGCCCGCCGTCCTCACTCCGATCGACCCGGACGAACTCAACATCCGGCGGCGGATCGCCCGCGAGCCCGCGCGCCGCGCACACCACCTCGTGCCCGCGATCGCGCGCCTGCCGTGCGATCTCCCTGGACAGGAACCTCGTACCACCCAGAACAAGTGTCCGCATCCCCTCATCCTGACCCACCTGGTCTGGGTGAACTCCATCCCTTCACTCCCAGCGCAAAGCCGGCCCGGCATTTCTTTCTTGGTGCTGTCGGCTCCTGCCACAAGTTGAGGCGCTCACCCGTCAGGATCGAGTGACAAGCGGACTTGTATCGATTTGCCTATATTGCACTGACCGTTCCAAAAAGTGCTACTTTCTGGGTATGGCGAGGCCGAGGCAGTTCGACGAGGGTCAGGCGGTCGACGCGGCGATGCGGGCGTTCTGGGCCGGTGGGTACGAGGCGACCTCGACCCAGGATCTGTGCGACGCCACGGGCCTCGGGCGCAGCAGCATCTACAACACCTTCAAGAGCAAGCACGACCTGTTCGGCAGGGCCCTTCGCCACTACATCGAGAAGGTCTCCGGCCGGCAGGTCGAGCTGCTGAACGGTGACGCCCCCGTGCGGGAGAAGTTCCGCATCCTGCTCCACCAGGTGGTCGACGACGAGTGCGGCGACCGCATGGGCTGCCTGGTGGTCAACGCCGGCATCGAGCTGGCCTCGCACGACCCCGAGGTGGCCGGCCTGCTCAAGCGCGACTCCGACCGGCGCGTCGGGGCGATGAGGGAGGCGATCGAGGCGGGCAAGAGCGCCGGCGACATCGCGCCAGGCCGTGATGCCCTGGCTCTGGCGCACTTCGTCAACACCATCGCCGGTGGGCTCAGGGTCGCCGCCCGCGCAGGCGCCGACCGCGCGGCCCTGGAGGCCGTCGTCGCCACCGCCCTCGATGCTTTATAGCGGTTTGCCCGCCCTCGTTTCCACTGATCAATCCAAATGATGGAGCCCCTGTGCCTCTCGCTGTCTACATCCTCGGCCTGGCGATCTTCGCCCAGGGGACCTCCGAGTTCATGCTCGCCGGGTTGCTCCCGGAGATAGCCACAGATCTCGGGGTGTCCATCCCTGACGCCGGGTTGCTGATCTCTGCGTTCGCCCTCGGCATGCTGGTGGGCGGGCCCCTGCTCGCGGTCGTCACCCTCCGGTGGCCACGCCGCCTGTCGTTGCTCGCCTTCGTCGCCGTCTTCGTGGCCGCGCACGTCGCCGGAGGGCTGACGGCCAGCTATGGGGTGCTGCTGACGACCAGGATCGTGGCCGCGTTCGCGTACGCGGGGTTCTGGGCGGTCGCGGCGGTCGCGGCCGTGGGCATGGTGCCCGCCAACGCGCGCGGCAGGGCCCTGGCGATCGTCACGGGCGGCCTCACCATCGCCACCATCCTCGGCGTCCCCGCAGGCACGTTCGTCGGCCAGCACCTCGGCTGGCGCGCGGCCTTCTGGGCCGTGGCCGCGGTGACGGCGCTCACCGCGATCGGGCTGCCCGCCACCGTCCCCGGAGGCCGGCTCACCGGCGACAAGGCGCCCGACCTGCGCCGCGAGCTGCGCACCATGGCCAACCCCCGCCTCTGGCTCGCGTACAGCTCGACCGGGCTCTCGGCGGGCAGCGTGGTCGTCACCTTCAGCTATCTCGGCGCGCTGCTGACCGACACCACGGGCCTGGACGAGGCCTGGGTTCCGGCGGTGCTGGCGCTGTACGGCGTGGGGTCGCTGATCGGCATCACCATCGGCGGCCGGATCGGCGACGCGCGGCCCTTCGGCACGCTCTACGCGGGGTGCGCGGGCATCGTGGTCGTCTCCGTGCTGCTCGCGCTGACCATGGACGTCGTGGCCGCCGTCGTGGTGCTGGTCTTCTTCCTCGGGTTCTTCGGGTTCTTCGTCAACCCCGCGCTGAACGTCCGCATCTACGCGATCGCCGGAGAGGCCCGCACGCTCGCGGGCGCCACGGTCACCTCGGCGTTCAACATCGGAATCGTCGTGGCCCCGTGGCTCGGCGGGCTGGCCATCGGGGCGGGGTTCGGGTACCCGTCGGTCGCCTGGACCGGTGCCGCGCTGGGCGTGGTGACCATCGCCTCCGTGGCCCTCGGCTCCGCCCTGAACGGTCTCTCGCGAAAGGCCGACCCCGCCCCCTCGTCGCTCCCGGCGGCCTAGCCCGCCGCAGACCGGGCCGGCCGTACCGGGGCAGTCGGGGGCACGCCGGTTTCCACCCGGGATGGGGAGGCGCTGGCCCCCGGCCACGCCGCCGGGGGCCGCACATGGGAGCGGTTCCTGCTGGAGGCGACCCGCTGAGGGCCGGGCGGGCACTCACTAAACTGGGGCGGTCGTCGGGGCGTGGAGGTCGCTGGTGGGCAGGTGGATCGAGGTCGGTGACCGGGTCTGGGTGCGGCGCCACGCCGAGCTCGACCTCTCGCTCGGCCTGGTGGCGGGCGACCGCGCCTGCCTCGTCGTCGACACCGGCCCCGACGAGGTGCTGGGCGCCGAGTTCGCGGCGGCCGTGCGCGAGCTCACCGATCTGCCGTGGTCGGTGGCGCTCACCCACGCGCACTTCGACCATGCCTTCGGCACGGCGGCGTTCGGCGGGTGCCCGGTGTGGGCGCACCCCGCCTGCGCGACCGACCTCGCGGAGACCGGCGAGACGCAGCGGGCGGTCTGGGCGGAGCACTACCGCGAGCAGGGCGCTCCCGAGGCCGCCGCCCGCCTGGAGGCCGCGCGGCTCGTGCCGCCCGACCACCTGGTCGAGGGCGTCACCGAGATCGATCTCGGCGGCCGTCTGGTGCGGCTGGTCCACCCCGGGCGCGGGCACACCGGCCACGACCTGGTGGTCCACGTGCCCGACAGCGCCCTGGTCTTCGCCGGAGACCTGGTGGAGCAGGGCGCGCCCCCGTCGTTCGGTGACGCCTTCCCACTGGCGTGGCCGTCCGCCCTCGACCGGGTGCTCGGCCTCGGGCCACGTACGGTCGTGCCTGGGCACGGCGAGCCGGTGGACGCCGCGTTCGTCGCCCGCCAGCGCGACGAGCTCGCCGAGGTGGCCGAGCTGTGCCGGGCGGTCGGGGCCGGGGAGATCCCGGTGCCCGAGGCCCTCGCCCGCTCGCCGTACCCCGAGACCTTCACCACCGACGCCCTCGCCAGGACCGCCGCCATTCCGGGGTAGCGGGTGCTCATGGCGTACAGCACGTCGCGCAGGTGGTCCTCACGGCCGGGCTGCCAGACCAGGCGCAGGGACAGCGCGGGGGCCGCGAGCCCCAGCTCGACCAGGGCGCCGGAGGCGAGGTCCTCCGCCACGGCGAACTCCGGCAGCAGTGCCATGCCGAGACCCTGCCGGGCCCACGCCCGTACGGTGCCCACGCCCGAGAACTCCCTGCGCGGGGCATGGCCGCCGCCGGGCCCGTGGTCAGACGCGGCCGACCACCGAGCCGGACACGCCCGCCCCGATCATGCGGATCAGGCGCCGGTCAGGCGGCGGGGGTGGGGCCGCCCGTGCGGGGGAAGCGGATGATGTTGCGCCCGGTGTACGCCTGCAGGTGGACCACCTTGGACTCGCTGGAAGGCCTCCGGCCGTGTGCCGACCGGATGTCGCGCACCTTGTGCCGTGGCACGTACGCGGGCACCACCGAAAGCCTTTTCATCCCAGCCCCCCGGCGTGATGATTCCGTTACATGAGATGTCTACAGAGGATGGCGTAAGACTATTGTAAAGATCTTTTAGTACGGCAGGGCGCGCCCGGAGGGCGATCGCAGATCCAGGCAGAACGCCTTGTTCGTACGGCGTCCCCCGCGGGGCCTGGCGATCGTGATGCGTCTCATCGCTGTTCTCCCTCCGTCATGGCACCGAGTGCCTGAGCAGACTATTGCTCCCGTCGCTTGACGTCCTCTTGTTAAGCGGTTGCACTTCCTGGCGCGCCGGACGCGTAGAAGGCCAAAAGCCACATCCTCTTCGCGGCGGTGGCGCCCGGTGTCATGCTGCTCCGCCCTCGGCCTCACCGCGGGCCTCGGCTACGGCCTGGCCACCGGCGATCCCCAGGTGCTCTTCAGCGATCTAGCCTGGGGCGATCCCGAGGGTCCGGACGACGGCGACGCCGCGCGGTGGAAGGCGGAGTACGCCGCCGGTCTCCCTGCCTGTGACGAGGTCGGTGCCGGTCACCGCGACCTTGTGCCCGGCGGCCGTGTGGTTGAGGGCGAACAGCCAGCCCACCCCGCCGCCGCTCCTGCGTACCAGCTCCACACCAGGGGGAACGGTCGCGTAGGGGACTCCGGCGGCGGCCAGCACGGCCGCGTAGGCGTCGTCGTCCAGGCGGGTCGACACGTAGAACGCCTGGCCGGCGCCGTGGCGGTGCCGGGTGATCGCGGGCAGGCCGTCCAGGTCGCCGCCCTCGTACCACCCCAGCGCCGTGGCGCCGCGCGGCTCGACGCGCTCGCTCCAGACCGAGCCGCTCACCGTACGGGGCTCGTCGTCGCCGTGCAGGAGGATCGCCACGGGCTCGTCCAGGGGGAGGAACTCGTCCACCCGGACGCCGAGGAGGTCGCGCAGCGCGCCGGGATGCCCGCCGAGCCGTACCCGGGCGTGCTCGTCCGCCACGCCGCTGAGGAACGAGACGACCAGCGTGCCGCCGTGCTCGACGTACCGCGCGAGGTTGCGGGCGGTGGCGTCGGAGACCAGGTAGAGGCTCGGCACCAGCACCACGGGATAGGCCCGCAGGTCGCTGGACGGGTGGGCGAAGTCGGCGGTGACGCCACCGCGCCACAGCACCCGGTGGGCCTGGTGGAGCGCGTCCAGGTAGCCCGCCTCCCGCGAGGGGAGGCCCGGCGACTCCAGTGCCCACCACGACTCGGGGTCCCACAGGATGGCCGCGTCCGCGAGAACGGCGGCGTCGCCGGGAACCTCGGCCAAGCGGGGGAGCAGGCGGCCGAGGTCGCGGATCTCGCGGAAGACCCGGCTGCCGGGTCCGGCGTGCGGCACCATCCCGCCGTGCCACAGCTCGGCCCCGCCCCGTGAGGCCCGCCACTGGAAGAACATCGCCCCCCGGGACCCCCGGGCGACGTGCTGGAGGCTGTGCAGGGCGGTCTCGCCCGGCCGCTTGGCCCGCATGCGCGCGCCGGAGTAGACGATGCCGGCGGCCTGCTCCATCAGCAGCCACGGCCGCCCGCCCGCCCACGCGCGCGCGAGGTCGGCGGCGAACGCGGTCTGCTCCGCCGCGCGCTCGCGGTCGTCCGGATAGTGGTCGATCGCGACGAGGTCGACCTCGCGCGCCCACTCCCAGTTGTTCACCGGCACCCAGCTTCCGAACACGAAGTTCGTGGTCACCGGCACGTCGGGGGTCAGCTCGCGCAGCACGGCCTTCTGGGCGCGGTAGTGGCCGAGCATCGCGTCCGACAGGAAGCGGCGGAAGTCGAGCGCCTGCGCGGGGTTCGGAAGGTACTGCGTGGCGCGCGGCGGCATGATCTGGTCCCAGTCCCCGTAGGCCTGGCTCCAGAACGCGGTGGTCCAGGCGTCGTTGAGGGCGTCCAGCGAGCCGTGCCGGGTGCGCAGCCAGCCGCGGAACGCCGCCGCCACGTGGTCGCAGTGGCACCACGTGCCGTACTCGTTGTGCACGTGCCACATGGCCAGCGCCGGGTGGCCGCGGTAGCGCTCGGCGAGCGCGCGGGCGACGCGCACCGACGCCTCGAGGTACGGCGGGGCGCACACGCAGTAGGTGTCGCGGCTGCCGTGGGTCAGCCGGGTGCCGTCGGCGGTTACGGGCAGCGCGTCGGGATGGGCCAGACCGAACCACGGCGGGGGAGAGGCGGTGGGGGTGGCCAGGTTCACCTTCACCCCGCCCGCGTCGAGCAGGCCGAGCACTCGGTCGAGCCGGTCGAAGGCGAAGCGGCCGGGCGAGGGCTCCAGCGAGGCCCAGGAGAAGACGCCCACGGTGACCAGGTTGACCCCGGCCTCGCGCATGAGCGCGACGTCCTCGTGCCACACCTCCTCAGGCCACTGCTCGGGGTTGTAGTCGCCCCCGTAGCAGAGCCCGTCCATCCCCCTCGGCCACTTCACGCCGCGTTCCCGCCCGTCGTCCCCGCCCGCCGTACGGGCTCGGAGTTCGTACGGTAGGCAAACTAATTTCCCGGGTGCGCCATGTCAACGTGGCCTCGACGGCGTTGACGTTTGTTCGTATAGTCGGCAAACTAATTCGCGAGTCCTTCCCTCGTGTCGTACAGGAGCGCAGCGATGCCGTACCGTCCCCCTCTGATCGCGCACGAGTACTTCAGCGCGGACCCGCCGGAGCTCCCGGTGCGCGTGCGGGGAGAGCAGGGCCTTTCCGCGCTCACCCGGGCCGAGCTGACGGCCGCGGACGGGCGGGGCGCGACCTTCAAGGCCTCGACCTCGGCGGAGGAGGTGCTCGTCGTCCAGGTGGCGGTCGCGGGGGAGGGGGTGATCCGCGTGAGGCTGGGCGAGGACACGGAGGCCCGCACCCGCTCCGCGCGGGTCATCCAGATGGTGCGCCCGGGGACGTTCGCGGGCGCGCGGGTGGAGACCGGCGAGGCCGGGGTCGTCGTGGACGCGGGCGCCGTACGGGCGGAGATCACCCTCGATCCCTGGCACCTGCGCTTCACCGACGCGGAGGGCCGCCTGCTGACCGAGCAGGACCCCGGCCACGTGGACATCAGCGGCCGGCTGCGCACGCTGCCGTTCGGGCGTTCCCTGGCCGGCGGCGTGACCGTGGCCTACCAGGAGAGCCTGGCCGCCCAGCCCGACGAGCACTTCGGCGGGTTCGGCGAGAAGTTCACCCCGCTCGACAAGCGCGGCCAGCGCCCGCTGATGTGGAACTTTGACGCGTTCGGCGCTGAGTCTGATCGTTCGTATAAGAATGTTCCGTTCTATGTGTCCAGCCGGGGTTACGGTCTCCTGGTGGACAGCGGCATGCCGGTGGAGTTCGACGTCTGCCGCTCGACGCACAGCTGCGTCGAGATCGTCGTGCCGGACGACCTGATCGACTACTACGTGATCGGCGGGCCGGGCGTCCCCGAGATCCTCGCGAGGTACGACCTGCTCACGGGGGCCCCGGCGCTGCCGCCCAAGTGGGCCTTCGGGAGCTGGATCTCCTCGGGCTTCTTCAAGGACACCCAGGAGCGGGTGCTGGCGCGGGCGAGGAGGATTCGAGAGCGGGGCATCCCCTGCGACGTCCTGCACCTGGACTGCTACTGGCAGGTCAAGGGGCACTGGTCGGACCTCAGGTGGGACCCGGAGAGCTTTCCCGACCCCGTGGGGATGCTGGCCACGCTCAAGGAGCAGGGCTTCGAGACCTGTCTGTGGATGAACCCGTACATCTCTCACCTCAGCCCGGTCTTCGCCGAGGCCTCGGCGAACGGATACTTCCTGAAAAATCAGGATGGTGAGGTGTACGTCGCGGACTCCTGGCACGGCTCGTACCCGCCCTGCGGCATCGTCGACCTCACCAGCCCCGCGGCCGTCGAGTGGTTCAAGGGCCTGCTGCGCCCGCTGCTCCGGCAGGGCGTCTCGGTCTTCAAGACCGACTTCGCCGAGGGCGTCCCGGCCGACTCGGTGGCGTCGAACGGCATGACCGGCACCGAGCTGCACAACGTCTACGCGCTGCTGTTCAACGACGCGGTCTCCGAGGTGACCCGCGAGGTGAACGGGCACGGCATGGTCTGGGCCCGCTCGTCGTTCCTCGGCGGCCAGCGGCACGCGGCCCAGTGGGGCGGTGACACCTACACCTCCTTCCCCGCGATGGGCAGCACGATCAGGGGCGGCCTGTCGCACGGGCTGTCCGGCATCCCGTTCTGGAGCCACGACGCGGGCGGCTTCACCGGCACCCCGGCCGACGACCTGTACGTCCGGTGGGCGCAGTTCGGCGTGCTGTCACCGCTGGTGCGCTTCCACGGCACCACCAGCCGCGAGCCGTGGGAGTTCCCCGAGGTCGAGCATCTCGCCGTCGAGGCGATCCGGCTCCGCTACCGGCTCATGCCGTACA
This sequence comes from Sphaerisporangium viridialbum, assembly GCF_049674955.1. Taxonomy (GTDB): domain Bacteria; phylum Actinomycetota; class Actinomycetes; order Streptosporangiales; family Streptosporangiaceae; genus Sphaerisporangium; species Sphaerisporangium viridialbum. The sequence continues at coordinate 2,302,899 of NZ_CP187232.1, forward strand.
TCTACTCGGCGGCGGTCGAGGCCGCGCGGACCGGCGCCCCGATGATGCGTGCCCTGTGCGTGGACTACCCGGACGACCCGGTGGCCTGGCAGGCCGACCTGGAGTACCTGTTCGGGCGGGACCTGCTCGTGGCCCCGATGACCTCCCCCGAGGGCATCCGGCAGGTCTACCTGCCCGCAGGGGAGTGGGTCGACTACTGGACCCACGAGGTCCACACCGGCGGCCGGTACATCCCGGTCACCAAGCCGCTCGGCCAGATCCCCCTGTTCGTACGGCACGGCGCGCTGATCCCGGTGACCGAGGTGCGCGACACGGTCGGCGGCGAGCCGTTCGCCGAGGTCACCGTCGTCAGCTACGGCGACGGAGGCCGCACCACCATCAGGGACGTCGACGGGGACACGACGGTCACCGCCACCCGGGAGGGCGACGTGCTCCACGTCCGCGCCTCCGGCCCCAAGCAGATCACCAACGTCGAGATCGCTCCCGTCGCCGGCGCCCCTGCCACGGTCGCCGCCGACTAGTAACCCCCTGGAGAAACACCATGTCCAAAATAGGGATCGTCGCCGCGCTCGCCGCGGCGGCGGTGACACTCGCCGCCTGCGGCTCCGGAGGTTCCACGGACACGAGCGGCGGGGGCGGCTCCGGCGAGGCGAAGACCCTGACCCTCTGGCACTACGAGGGGGCGACCAGCGCGATGGGCGTCGCCTGGGCCGACGCCATCAAGCAGTTCGAGGCGAGCCACCCGGGCGTCAAGGTGAAGTTCGAGGAGAAGGGCTTCGAGCAGATCCAGAAGACGGCCAGCATGGTCCTCGGGTCCGACCAGGCCCCGGACATCATGGAGTACAACAAGGGCAACGCCACCGCGGGCCTGCTGTCGAAGCAGGGGCTGCTGACCGACCTGAGCGAGCAGGCCACCAAGCGCGGCTGGGACAAGCTCCTCAGCCCGAGCCTGCAGACCACGGCCCGCTACGACGACAGGGGCGTCATGGGCTCGGGCAAGTGGTTCGGCATCCCGAACTACGCCGAGTACGTCATGGTCTACTACAACAAGGACGCCTTCGAGAAGCAGGGCATCACGGTGCCCACGACATTCGACGAGTTCACGGCGGCTCTGGACAAGTTCGCCAAGGCGGGCATCACGCCCCTCGCCGTCGGCGGCGCCGAGTACCCGGCCCAGCAGATCATGTACCAGCTCGCGCTCAGCAAGGCGCAGCGTCCCTGGGTGGACGCCTTCCAGCTCTACAAGGGCAAGGTCGACTTCCACGGCCCCGAGCTGACCTACGCCGCGACCACCTTCGCCGACTGGGTGAAGAAGGGCTACATCAGCAAGGACTCGGCCGGCATCAAGGCCGAGGACATGGGCACCTCGTTCATCTCCGGCAAGTTCCCGATGATGGTCTCGGGAAGCTGGTGGTACGGCCGCATGAGCTCCGACATCAAGGACTTCAAGTGGGGCACGTTCCTGTGGCCGGGCAACCAGATGAGCGCGGGCTCCAGCGGCAACCTGTGGGTGGTGCCGGAGAAGTCCGGGAACAAGGACCTGGCCTATGACTTCATCGACCTGACGATGAAGAAGGACATCCAGAACGAGCTCGGCAACGCGGGCGGCGTCCCCGTCGCGGCCGACCCCACGGCCATCACCGACGAGAAGAACAAGGAACTGATCGAGAACTTCAACAAGCTCTCGGCACAGGACGGCCTCGCGTTCTACCCCGACTGGCCCGCCCCCGGCTACTACGACACCCTGGTGGCCGGCGTCCAGGAGCTGATCAACGGCAGCAAGGCCCCGGACAAGGTCCTGGACGAGATCGCGCAGCCGTACAACGACAACCTCGCCGACATCGGCAACTGATGGCCGTGCACGCAACGGCGCGGGCGCCCGAGCCGGTCCGGCGCCCGCGCGGGGGCACGGGGTACTGGGTCTACCTGGTGCCCAGCGCGGTGCTCTTCCTCGCGGTCGTCATCGTGCCGTTCCTGATGAACGTCGGGGCGAGCTTCACCAGGTGGAGCGGTGTCGGCACGCCCAGATGGACCGGGCTCGACAACTACCGGCGGCTGCTCGCCGACGAGACCTTCTGGGCCTCGTTCCAGCACAACGTCGCGCTGATCGTCGCCATGGCGGTCCTGCCCACCATCTTCGGCCTGCTGCTCGCCGCCGCGCTGTTCGACTACATCGGCAAAAGGTTCGGAGCCCGGACGGCGAGCGCGCTGCGCGCCGCGTACTACCTGCCGCAGGTGCTGCCGGTGGCGGTCGCCGGGGTTGTGTGGGGCTGGATGCTGCACCCGTCCTACGGCGCGCTCAATGAGGTGCTGAAGGCCGTCGGGCTCGGCTCGCTGGCGCAGAACTGGCTCGGCGACCCCGACATCGCCCTGGCCTCCGTCATGGGGATCATGGTGTGGTTCCAGCTCGGCTACCCGGTCGTGATCTTCATGGCCGGGCTGCAGCGGGCCGACCCTGCGCTGCACGAGGCCGCGGAGATCGACGGCGCCTCCTGGTGGCGGCGGTTCTGGCACATCACGTTGCCGCAGATCAGACCGGAGATCTACGTGGTCCTGCTGACCTGCACCATCGCCGCGCTCAAGGTCTTCGGCCCGATCTTCGTGCTCACCCGGGGCGGCCCGGGCAAGGCCACGATGGTGCCGTCGTACTTCAGCTACCAGAACTTCTTCGAGAAGGCCAACGTGGGCTACGGCTCGGCCATCGCCACCGTGCTCGCGATCATCATCGTGATCGTGACCTTCCTCTTCCTGCGGGTCCAGGAGCGCAAGCCATGACCTCCCTGCAGGTACGTCGGACGAGCGCCGGGCGACGGGCAGATCTCGTACGGCCCGGCCACGCGCGCGGCCGTGCCGCCGGCGCGGGCCCCGGCGGGTGGGCGATCCTCGCCGCGCTCGCCGTGCTGGCCGTGGTGATGCTCCTGCCCTTCGCAATCGTCACGCTCAACGCCGTCAAGACCCCGGCGGAGTACTCCTCCAACGGGCCGCTGAGCCTGCCGCACGGCATCTACCTCGACGGCATCATCGACTTCTGGAACCGCGTCGACTTCGGCCGCAAGCTGCTCAACAGCACGCTGATCAGCGCGGCGGTCGCCGTGCTCGCCGTGGTCCTGTCGGTGCTCAACGCCTACGCCCTCGGCATCGGCCGGGTGCGCGGCCGGCTGTGGATCCTCGTGCTCTTCCTGGTGGCCAACACGCTGCCGCAGGAGGCCCTCGCCTACCCGCTCTACTACCTGTCCAAGGAGGTGGGCCTGTACGACAGCCGGCTGGCGGTGATCCTCATCTTCACCGTCGTCCAGAGCGCCTTCGGGACGTACCTGCTGTCGGCCGTCCTCGGTGACTTCCCGAGGGAGATCATGGAGGCGGCGGCCATGGACGGGGCCGGCCGGTGGAGGGTGCTCTGGCGGATCGTCGTGCCGATCAGCCGCCCCACGCTGAGCGTCCTGATGATCTTCTTCTTCATCTGGACCTGGAACGAGTTCTTCCTGCCGCTGATCTTCCTGATCTCCAACGACAACCAGACCGTGCCGGTGGCGCTCGGGGTGCTCCAGGGCGACAAGATGATGGACGCCACCATGTCCAGCGCGTCGGCCCTGCTGGGCATCATCCCGGCCGTCGCCTTCTTCCTGATCTTCCAGCGGACGCTGACCCGCGGCGTCACGGTGGGCGCCGTCAAGTAGGCGCGCGCCCGCACCCCCTTCGAAAACCCGCGTCAACCACCTGACCTGGAGGCGCCATGTCCCTTAGACGACCCTTATGGATCGCGGCCGTCCTCGGCCTGCTGATGACCCTGCTCGTGGCACCCGCCAGAGCGGCCGAGGACCTCCCCTTCCGAGATCCGTCCCTCCCGCTGAGCGCGCGGATCGACGACCTGCTCGGCAGGCTCACGCTCACCGAGAAGATCTCCCTGCTCCACCAGTACCAGCCCGCCATCCCGCGCCTCGGCATCGGCCTGTTCAAGACCGGCACCGAGGCGCTGCACGGAGTCGCCTGGTCCACCGACATCGACCACGGCGGCGCCGTCGTCACGGCGAACGGCACGGTCTTCCCGCAGGCCGTCGGCCTGGCGAGCACCTGGGACACCGAGCTGATCAAGAAGGTCGGCGCCGCCGTCGGCGACGAGGCGCGCGGCTTCAACGCTCAGAACCCCAGGGTCTGGGGGCTGAACCTGTGGGCCCCCGTCGTCAACCTGCTGCGCGACCCGCGCTGGGGGCGCAACGAGGAGGGCTACTCCGAGGACCCGCTCCTGACCGGCGCGATCTCCACCGCGTACGGCTCGGGCATCCAGGGCGACGACCCCGACCACCTCAGGGCCGCCCCCACGCTCAAGCACTACCTCGCCAACAACAACGAGGTGCACCGCGACACGACCTCCTCCAGCCTGCGGCCACGGGTGGAGCGGGAGTACGACCAGGCCGCGTTCAAGCCGGCCATCGCGGCCGACGCCGCCACCGGCGTCATGGCCTCGTACAACCTGGTCAACGGCCGTCCCAACACGGTGAACCCCGCCCTGAACACCGCCGTGCGCTCCTGGACCACCAGGGACCTGCTCAACGTCACCGACGCGGGCGCGCCGAACAACCTCGTCGGCTCCGAGGCGTACTACCCGAACCTCACCGAGGCGGACGCCGCCGCGCTCAAGGCGGGCATCGACAGCTACACCGTCGACGACACCAACGCGGGCCCGACCACCACGGCCATCACCAACGCCCTCTCCCAGGGGCTGATCAAGGAATCGGACGTGAACACCGCCGTCCGGCACATCCTGAGCATCCGGTTCCGGCTCGGCGAGTTCGACCCGGACGGCGGGCCGTACGGGAAGATCGGCAAGGAGGTGGTCAACAGCCCCGAGCACCAGGCGCTGAACCGCCGGACCGCGGCCGAGGCCATGGTGCTGCTGAAGAACTCCGGCAGGACCCTGCCACTTCCCGCCACGACCAAGAAGGTCGCCGTGGTCGGCCCGCTGTCCAAGACGCTGTACACCGACTGGTACTCGGGCAGCCTGCCGTACCGCGTCACCCCGCTCGACGGCATCAAGGAGCGCCTCGGCGGCGGCGGCACGGTCACCGGCACCGAGGGCGCGGACCGCATCGCCCTCAAAGACCTCGCGACCGGCAAGTACGTCACCGCCGGGACCGGCGCGTCCGGGGCCGTCCTCAAGGAGGGCGCGACCACCGCCGGCGACACCGAGAAGTTCGACGTCTTCGACTGGGGTCAGGGCATCCTGACGCTGCGCAGCGTCGCCAACGGCAAGTACGTCGGCTACAACTGGTCGAGCTTCGTCAACGACCAGGACCAGCCGAACGGGTGGTTCGTCCAGCAGCAGTTCAAGCTCGAACGGCAGGCCGACGGCGCCTACCTGCTGAAGTACGCCGGGTATGAGACCGCCTACGACTGGTTCGGCCCGAACAAGTACCTCAGGGCCAACGCCGACGGCACCCTGGCGCTCACCACCGCCGACCAGGCGGCGAGGTTCGCCAAGGAGACCGTGAGCAGCGGGGTGGACGCCGCCGTCGCCGCGGCCAAGGGCGCGGACGCGGCGGTCGTCGTGGTCGGCAGCATGCCGTTCATCAACGGCCGCGAGGACCACGACCGCATGGACATGAACCTCGCCGAGGGGCAGGAAGCCCTGGTCAAGGCGGTCCAGAAGGCCAACCCGAACACGGTCGTGGTGCTGGAGAACAGCTACCCGACGACGATCGGCTGGGAGCAGGCGAACGTCCCGGCGATCCTGTGGACGACGCACGCCGGCGCCGAGACCGGGCACGCCCTGGCCGACGTGCTCTTCGGCGACGCCAACCCGGCCGGGCGCCTGACGCAGACCTGGTACAGATCATCCGCCGACCTGCCGGACATCCTCGACTACGACATCGTGAAGAACGGCGCCACCTACCTGTACTCCGCGGCCAAGCCGCTCTACCCCTTCGGGCACGGGCTCAGCTACACGACGTTCGGGTATCAGGGGCTCAAGCTGGCCTCGAACTCCGTGAAGCCGGACGGGACCGTCGAGGCCACCGTCAAGGTGACCAACACCGGCAAGGTGGCGGGAGACGAGGTGGTCCAGCTCTACACCCACCAGCGGTCCTCGCGAGTGAAGCAGCCGGTGAAGCAACTGCGCGCCTTCCAGCGCGTGCACCTGACCGCCGGGCAGACCAAGACGGTGACGCTCTCGTTCAAGGCCGCCGACCTGGCCCTGTGGGACGTCACCCGGAACACCTGGGCTGTCGAGAAGGCCGAGCACGACGTGCTGGTGGGCGGCTCCTCCGACAGCGTCCGCCAGCGCACGACGCTCAGCGTGAACGGCGAGCGGATCCCGCACCGGGACCTGTTCAAGGTCACCGGGGCCGCCGACTTCGACGACTACGCGGGCGTCGAGCTCGTCGACGAGACGAAGGCGTCGGGCGATGCCGTGGGCGGCACAGGTACGGGTGACTGGATCTCGTTCAAGGACGCGGACCTCGGCAAGGGGGCGACGGCGTTCACGGCCGGGGTCGCCGCCATGGCCCCCGGGAAGATCGAGGTCCGCCTCGACTCGCCCACCGGCAAGATCCTGGGCACCGCCCAAGTGCCGGCCACCGGCGGCGTCTACACCTACACCACGGCCACCACCACGCTGTCGAAGACCGCCGGCCTCCACGACCTCTACCTCGTCTTCACCGGCGACCTCCGCGTCAAGGACTTCGCCCTGACCAAGTAGGCCCACCGATACCTTCGCCGGGTTGCCGTCCGCCTGGCCGAGGGGTCACCTTCGCTGATCCCCACAGCCACCCACCTCGGCGGTCTCCCCATCTCCACCGTCCCCGCCCCGGACTACCGCTGAATCTTTATACAGACGGAAGGGCCGGACCCTTTGCGGCCCGGCCCTTCCTGGTGTTCGTTCTGGTGCTCGTGCCGAGCGCGAATGCTCGTTCTGCTTAATCAGGCGATCACCATGGGCGAGGTAAGGCTTTGCGATGAGTTCGGCTTTCCCGGATGCGCCCACGTAGTCGTGATTTCTTGCCCCAAGCCTGGAGTCAGCGCATTACGCTTGGTAGCGAATTGACTACGGAATGACTTCAGAGTTGTTCTGAGGTCAGTGAGTCAGGTCTGGCCAGGTGTCGCGAGGGGACCTCATGACCAAAATGATCGACATCGACCCCGCGGAGTCGCCGCGTGCTCGGTTCGCGTACGAGCTTCGCCGCCACCGATTGGCGGCGGAGCTCACCCAGAAGCAGTTAGGCCGCAGGATCGGCTTCTCCACCAGCGCGGTGGCCATGGTCGAGACGTCCAAGTTCCGCCCGTCCGAGCGGTTCGCCGAGCTGTGTGACGAGGTTTTCGGCCTCGACGGCGTCATGACCCGCCTCTACGCGGAGGTCTGGCCGCCCCCACCCCCCGTCCCGGCCCACTTCCGCGACTGGGCCGTGGAAGAGCAACGCGCGACTGCACTTCGGTTCTGGGCGCCGCTGCTCGTTCCGGGCATGTTGCAGACCAAGGGGTACGCCCGCCAGATCCTGTCGCGACTGCCCGGTATCTCCGCGGAACTGCTGGAGCAACGGGTGGCGGGCCGGATGCAGAGGCAGGCGGTCCTGTCACGTGACAATCCACCGGTGATCACGACTCTGATCGACGAGGGCGTGCTTCGTCGGCCTATCGGCGGTCCCGCCGCCATGCGGGAGCAACTCGAACGCCTCCTGGAGATGGCACAGCATCCCAAAGTAACCATTCAGATCGTGCCTTATAGCGCGGAGGCGCTTTCCGGGCTGAATGGCGCCTTCACCATTGCCGAGATGCGGGGTAATCCGTATACGGTTCGGGTGGAATCGCAGCCTCGGGGACGAACAGTGACGGACAGGAGCACGATCGCTGACCTGGTCAACTGTTTCGATGCCTTACGGGCTGACGCCTACCCGCAACACCTGTCCTGCAAGATGATCGAGGAAGTGGTGAAGCACGAGTGGACCTGAGCGGTGCGCAGTGGCGCAAGTCCAGCCTCTCCGGTAGCGACGGCGGCGAGTGCGTCGAAGTGGCTACCAACCTGCCCAGTGCGGTCGCCGTCCGTGACTCCAAGAATCCCCACGGACCCGCCCTGGTCTTCACCCCCGGCGAGTGGAAGTCATTCCTCGGCGGCGTGAAGGTCGGCCGGTTCCCCGGCTGAGAGTTGACGAACCCCGAGAGCCCTCGGCCGGATAGTCGGGCCGAGGGCTCTGTGTCGCATACCTTCGTCTCGCTGTATCCCCCTGCTCAGGTGCACTCGTTTGCCATGCTCGCCGGCGCCGTTTTTCGTCCAGTGTCCGCCGCCGAGCTTCGCGAACCGCCGCGACCGCCTCAACCGCGCGTACGTACTGAAGGACCTGGTTCACCGCCGGCTGATCGGTAACGTACCCGGAAGAAGTGCCCGCCGCTCTGGATGCCCGTCCCCGACGGACCAGGTTCTGGCGCTCGCCAAAGAGCGCACCGTCCGGGACCTCACCTCCGACGAACGCAAAACCTACCTCGACGCCTCCGGCTGAAGGCCGCCGGTCACCGGCGGGACTCGTGAAGCTCTGTGTCCGGATCACCAAATCTGCGTCAGGAATACACCGGCTTGGAGTCCCTTCTGTCCTTTCGTGGGTAGCTCCGTAGAAAGCGGCCCGGAGGGAAGATCATGGCGAAGTGTGAAGTGTGCGGCAACGACTATTACATGAGCTTCGAGATCCACACCAAGGGTGGGGTGCACACCTACGACAGCTTCGAATGCGCGATCCAGGGCATGGCGCCGTCCTGCGAGCACTGCGGGTGCCGGATCGTCGGCCATGGCGTCGAGGCGAACGGCCACTGGTACTGCTGCGCCCACTGCGCCAGGGAGAAGGGCGTCTCCGAGCTCGTCGACCGCGTCGGCGCGGCCATGCGCTGACGGTCGACGTCCGTGCCGTGTGATCCATTGGTGACGAGCCTCCGCCCGGAGGCCGGGCGGAGGCTCGTCACGGCGGCTCAGCCCTTGACGGCGCCGATGATCACTCCCTTGGTGAAGTGGCGCTGCACGAACGGGTAGACCACCAGCACGGGCACCAGCGCGAGGACGACGATCGACATCTGGATCGCCAGGCTCGGCGGCAGGGCCTCTCCCGCGATGGTGTCGCTGGTCTGCCCGACGACGAGCGACTGGCCCTGGAGCACGTACTGGCGCAGCACGACCTGCAGCGGCCACTTGGCGTTGTCGTTCAGGTAGAGCACGGCGTTGAAGAACGAGTTCCAGTAGCCCACGGCGTAGAACATGCCGATCACCGCGACGACGCCCTTGGACATGGGCAGCACGATGCGCCCGAGGATGCGGAACTCCCCGGCGCCGTCGACGCGCGCGCTGTCGGTCACCTCCTGCGGGATGTTCATGAAGAAGGCCCGCATGACCACGAGGTTGAACGCCGTCACGGCCGAGGGCAGGATCAGCGCCCAGTAGCTGTCGATCAGGCCGAGCGAGCTGACCAGCAGGTAGTTCGGGATGATGCCGGGCCCGAACAGGAACGTCAGCAGGATCATGAACAGCAGCGGCCGGTGGAACAGCGAGCCTGGCCGCGACAGCCCGTACGCGGCGAGCACGGTCGTGACCAGGCTGATGGCCGTGCCGACCGTCGTGACGCCGACGCTGACCATGACGGCGCGGGTCACCACCCCGCCGGAGAACAGCTCCTGGTAGGCCCCGAGGGAGAGCTCGCCGGGGATGGACACCAGCCCGCCGGCCCTGGTGACGGTGTCCTGCGTGGACAGGCTGGTGAGCACGACCATGTAGATCGGGAAGACGACGGCCGCCACGATGAGCGTCAGGACCAGCCCCTTGGCCAGCCGCCCGGCGAGGCTCGGCCGCTCGTCCCAGATGGGCCGCGAAGTGTGCGTCATCATGATCGTTTGTAGATCCCCTGCTCTCCGAACCGGTGGGCGACCCTGTTGGCGACGAGGATGAGCAGCAGGCCCACCAGGCCCTTGACCAGCCCGGCCGCCGCGCCATAGCTCCACTCCCCGGTGGTCAGCGTGCGCCAGTAGACGAAGGTGTCGAGCACCTCCGCCGCCTCCCTGCCGACCGCGTCCCGCTGGATGAAGAACTGCTCGAACCCCACGTTGAGCGCGTCGCCCAGGCGCAGGATCAGCAGCAGGACGACGACCGGGCGCAGGCCGGGCAGGGTGATGTGCCACATGCGCCTCCACCGGCCCGCGCCGTCGACGGCCGCCGCCTCGTACAGGTTCTGGTTGATCGCGGCCAGCGCGGCGAGGAAGATGATCGTCCCCCACCCCGCGTCCTTCCACACCGTCTCGCCGGTGAGCAGCAGGATGAAGGTGTCGGGGTCGGTCATCACGTCGATGCCCTGGTAGCCGTGGTCGCGCAGGATCTGCGACACCAGCCCCGCCCCGCCCAGCATCTGCTGGAACAGCGTCACGACCAGCACCCACGAGAAGAAGTGCGGCATGTATACGACGCCCTGGATGAACAGCCGCACCCGGGGCCGCACGACGCTGTCCAGCAGGATCGCGAGGGCGATCGGGATGGGGAAGTAGAACACGAGCTGGAACGTCGTGATGCCCAGCGTGTTCAGAGTCGCGTCCCAGAAGCTCTGATCCTGCAGGAGCCACTGGAAGTTCCCGAACCCGATGAACGGGCTGTCCCTGATGCCGACATAGGGGGAGTAGTCCTGAAAGGCGATGACGTTGCCGAGCAGGGGCACGTAGTGGAACACCAGCAGCAGGCCGGCCGCCGGCAGCGTCATCAGCAGGAGCGGCCAGTCGCGTCTCAGGCGGTCGAGGAACGGCCTCCTGGCCGTGATCGCCCCGGTCGGGGCCGTATTTCTGGTGCTCCGGCTTGCCTTAGGGGTCCCCTTACGGACATTGTTGGGGGTGCCGGTCCCGGCGGGTGAGGTCAGGTCACCCGCCGGGCCGGTCCTCGCTTCCCTTCTCAGCACCCCGGCCACCCCGTGTGCGCGCGGTTCCTACGCACGGCCGTTGTCCCGCAGGACCTTCATGTAGAAGTCGCGGGCCTCGTCCCCGCCGTCCCGCTTCCACTCCGCGACGATCTGCTTCACGTCGCTCACCGGCCTGCGCCCGCGCATGATGTCGGTGAACTTGTCCTCGGTCGGGATCTGCAGGCCGGACATCCTGGACGGCCGCTGGTGGCGGATGCCGTCGAGCGGCGTCTTCTCGATGTACTTGAAGCTGCTGTTCTGCCACTCCAGGATGGCCTGGACGGCGTCGGGGAACATGACGTAGTCCGCGACGATCGGCCGCCCGCCGAGGAAGACGTACGACGGCTGGGCCTCCTTGCGCCCGAGGTCGGTGTACTGCGGCACGCCCTGCGCGTCCCTGGTGAAGTGCTTGCCCTCCACGCCGTAGGTCGCGAGCTCGTACTCCTTGGTGCCGAACGGGGCCGCGCACCAGTTGAGGATGCCGAGGAGCTCCTCGATCCTGTCCTTGCCGAGGCCCTTCCTGATGAACGTGAAGATCCCCGCGGGACTGTTGTGGTACATGATCGGCGTGCTGCCGTCGCTGGAGAACAGCGGGACGGCCCCGATGGCGAAGTCCGGGTTCTTCCCCCGGTGCTGCTGGAGCAGCTCCTTCCAGGCGCCGAGGCCGTCGCGGTAGAAGATGATCTGCCCGGAGGCGAAGAGGTCCTTCTCGTTGGTGCCCTTGCTGCTCACGACGCTCGGATGGATCAGCTTCTCCTCGAACAGCTTCCGCATGAACGCGAGCATCTGCTCGAACTCGGGCGTCTCGTACTTGAAGACGAGCTTGCCGCCCTCGTACCGCCACTCCTGCGGGACCTTGAAGATGGGCCACACCATCTCGTGGATGTCGCCGAACGCCCAGCGCTTGGCCTTCGGGTCGGTGATGGCCTTGCCCAGCTCGTACAGCTCGTCGGCGGTCTTCGGCAGGGCCCAGCCGCTGTTCGCGTCGAAGATGTCCTTGCGGTACAGCAGCGCGTACGGGAACGGCTCGGTCGGGAACGGCACCGACATCAGCCTGCCGTTGAAGACGGAGAACGTCCACGCCGCGGTGGGGAGGTTGGCCAGCATCGGGTAGGCCTTGACCTTGTCGCCCTGCAGGTAGGGGGTGAGGTCCTCGAAGGCCTTGTCGACGGCCAGGTTGAAGTCGGCCATCTTCTCGATCTCCCACTGGGGGACGACCATGAGCTCGGGGACGTCGCCCGCGGCGAGCCGGGCGGTCGCCTTCTCCCCGTAGGTGTTGCCGTCGGCGATCTGGAACTCGACGGTGGCGCCGATGTCGGCGTTGCAGGCCTGGAAGTAGGCGTTGTCGGCGAGGCCGGGCGGGGGTGGGCCCCACAGTGGGGTCATCGCCTTGAAGCTGCCGCCCTTGCCGGCCTTCCCGGGGATCGCGTCGGCGAGATTCGCCGGATATTTCAGGAAACCACCGCCTACATCGGGCACGCCGTGCAGCGTCGAGGTGGTTCCGGGAATGTCCGGCTTGACGCCCTGGAAGGGGAGGTAGGACGGGGTGAGCGAGGTCAGCTTGTCCGCTATCGCGGCGGTGGCGCCTCCGCTGCCGGGCCTGCGCCCGGCGGGGGTCGAGCAGGCGGTCAGCACGCCACCGCCCGCGAGCGCGGCGGCGCTGAGGCCGACCAGGCCGAGGAAACCCCGGCGGCTGGGGCGGGCGCCCGGGGGAGGCGTCACGGCGCGCTCCGGTCATGGTGTCGAGCAGCAGAGGTCAGGTCGGCTGCGAGGGGTGTCACGGCGGTTTCCCTTCGTATCGTGCGAATCGGCGGAGTGCCGGCTTTCAAGGGTGTTGGCAGAGGGGGGCTCCGAGGTAGAGTTAGTTCGTCTTCCGCCCAAACAAATTAGCCGAGGGTGACCTACGCCACAAGGGAAGGCCGCCGGCGTTCGGCCGGGTGGCGGTCACAGATTGATGACGCGGCGCGACGAGGGAGCACAGGGGCGAGGCATGACCACCTGCTCGACGATGCGGCATGATGAGCCCACCGGGGCTCAGCGGGAACGGGGCTGATTTTGATCAATACGCACACCGGCCCTCAACCGGCGGACTTCGCCGATGTCAGGGCCGCCAACCTCGCGGTCGTGCTGCGGTTCGTACGGGAGAACGCGCCCTGTTCCCGGGCGGACATCGCGGCGTCCACCGGGCTCAACAAGGCCACGGTGTCGAGCCTGGTCGCCGACCTCGTCGACCGCCGCCTGCTCCGCGAGACCGGTCTCACCGAGAACCGCGTGGGCCGCCCCGCGACCATGCTGGTCCTCGACGGCTCGCCGTACGCCGCGATCGGCATCGAGGTGAACGTCGACTACCTGACCGCCGTGGCCGTCGACCTCTCGGGCACCGAGCTGCTGTCGTGGCGGCGCTCCTTCGCGGGCGCGACCGCGACGCCCAACCAGGCCGTCGCCGCCGTGGCCGCGCTCGCCCGGCGGGTGCTCAACCGCATGGGCAAGGAGGCCCGCCAGGTGCTCGGCCTCACCGTCGCGGTGCCTGGCCTGGTCGACGTGGGCGGCTCGGTGCGCATCGCCCCGAACCTCGGCTGGCGCGACGTCGACCTGTCCGGCGACCTGGCCAAGGCGCTGCGCGATCCGGGCTTCCCCGTCCTGGTCGACAACGACGCCAACCTCGCCGTGCTCGCCGAGCACCGCTTCGGCCCGCACGGGGGAGCCGACGACCTCGTCTACCTCACCGGTGAGGTCGGCGTGGGCGCGGGAGTCATCATGGACGGACGGCTTCGCCGGGGCGGCCAGGGGTTCGCCGGGGAGATCGGCCACATCCAGATCGACCCCTCGGGTCCCGAGTGCCGCTGTGGCCGCCGGGGCTGCCTGGAGGCCGTCGCGGGCCTCGGCGCCGTGCTCCAGCACACCGCGCCGGACGCCACCCCCGCCGAGCTGGAGCCCGAGATAGACGAGGTCGTGCGGCTGGCGCGGAGCGAGGACGCCGAGGTCCTCGCCGCGCTCGCCACTGTCGGCGCCAACCTGGGCAGGGGCGTGGCGATCATCGCGAACGTGCTCAACCCCGAGGTCGTGATCCTCGGCGGCTACTACGTCGCGCTCGCGCCCTGGGTGCTGCCCGCCGCGCGGGAGGAGCTCGCGCGCCGCAGCTTCGCGCCCGACTCGGGCGGCACGCGCCTGGTCGTCTCCACCCTCGGCTACGGCGCGGCGGCTCTGGGCGCGGCGGCCCGCCTCCTGGACTCGATCGACTCCGGCCGCCTGCCCGCGCAGACCTGACCTCGCCGGCAGGGCTGGGCTTGCCGATGGGACTGTCCCCGCCGGCAGGCCTGACCTCGCCGGCAGAAGTGGGCTCTTGACCCCGGGGCGACAAACCGGCACTCTTCAGGAGAACCCCGATGTAACACCGCTGAAATCTTCGTATACATCGTCGAAGCGCTTCGATAGACCTCCGCACGTCAGCGGCGTCGAAGCGCTTCGACCGCCAGAGACGTTCGGCATCGAAGCGCTTCGATACGCCCCTCGGTGAGCGAAGGATGGTCCCCCCAGATGAACGAACCCGTGCCAGCCGCCTTCCGCGACCCCGGCCGGCCGCTCGCGGCCCGGATCGCCGACCTCCTCGGCAGGCTCACCCTGGAGGAGAAGATCGGCCTGCTGCACCAGTACCAGGAGGCGGTGCCGAGGCTCGGGCTGGGCGCCTTCCGCACGGGCACCGAGGCCCTGCACGGCCCGGCCTGGCTCGGGCCCGCGACCGTCTTCCCGCAGGCGATCGGACTCGCGAGCACCTGGGACCCCGAACTGGTGCGGAGCGTAGGCTCGGCGACGGGCGACGAGGTGGTGGCGTTCCACCACAAGGACCCGGCCGGTGCCGGGCTCAACGTCTGGGCGCCCGTGGTGAACCCGCTGCGCGACCCCCGCTGGGGACGCAATGAGGAGGGCTACTCCGAGGACCCCTGGCTGACCGGCGTGATGGGCACGGCCTACTCCCGGGGACTGCGCGGCGACCTCCCGACCATGAAGACCGCGCCCACGCTCAAGCACTTCCTGGCGTACAACAACGAGGCCGACCGGTGCGTCACCTCCAGCGGCCTGCCGCCCCGGGTGCTGCACGAGTACGAGCTCAGTGCCTTCCGCCCCGCGATAGAGTCCGGCGCCGCCGTCTCGCTGATGCCCTCCTACAACCTCGTCAACGGCCGCCCGGCGACGCTGAGCCCGCTGATCAACGACCTCGTCCGGACCTGGACGGAGGACGACCTGCTGGTGGTCAGCGACGCTCACGCCCCGGCGAACCTGACCGGCATGCAGGCCTACTACGACGACCCGCCGGAGGCGTACGCGGCGGCGATCAAGGCGGGGCTGGACAGCTTCACGCAGGACGACGACCGGCCGGGCGACACCCTGAACCACATCAGGAAGGCGCTGGACCTCGGCCTTCTGGAGGAGCGGGACGTCGACACCGCAGTCCGTCACGCGCTGGCCATCCGGTTCCGGCTCGGCGAGTTCGACCCCGCGACGCCGTACGACGACATCACCGAGGAGGTGGTGAACCGCCCAGAGCACCAGGCACTGGCGCGGCGGGCCGCCACGCGGTCGATCGTGCTGCTGAAGAACGACGGCATCCTGCCGCTGGGGGAGCCCGCGCGGATCGCGGTCATCGGGCCGCTCGCCGACACCCTCATGGAGGACTGGTACAGCGGGACGCTTCCGTACGCGGTGACGGCCCGCGCCGGGCTCGCCGAGCGGTGCGTCACCGAGTTCCGCGAGGGCGTCGACCGGGTGGCCCTGCACGCCGCGGGCGGGTACGTGGCGGCCGGGGAGGACGGCGGCGCGCCTCTCGCGGTCAGGCCCGCGTGCGAGGCGCGGGTCACCTGGTTCGACCTGTTCGACTGGGGCGGCGGCGCGTACGCGCTGCGGGCGGTCGCCAACGGCAGGTACGTCTCGGCCGGCGACGACGGCCTGCTCGTCAACGACCAGCCCGGTCCCAACGGATGGGAGGTACGCCAGACCTTCCGGCTGGACGAGCGGCCCCGGGGCGCCCTGGCGCTCCGCCACATCTCCACCGGCCGCCATGTAGGCCTGGCGCAGGACGGCACCCTGCGGCTGACCGACGACCCGGACGCGGCGGCCGTCCTGACCCTGGAGCTCGTCGAGAGCGGCGCCCAGGCCGCCGCCGAGCTGGCCGCGACCGCCGACGTGGCCGTGGTGGTCGTCGGGGACCACCCGCTCGTCAACGGCAGGGAGACCGAGGACCGGGCCGGCCTCGGGCTGCCGCCGGCCCAGGAGGCGCTGGTCAAGGCCGTCCACGCGGCCAACCCCGACACCGTGCTGGTCGTCAGCAGCGGCTACCCGTTCGCGGTGACCTGGGCCGAGGAGAACGTGCCCGCGATCGTGTGGTCCTCGCACGGCGGGCAGGAGTACGGCCACGCGCTCGCCGGCGTGCTGTTCGGCGACGAGGACCCCGGGGGCAGGCTGACCCAGACGTGGTACCGCTCGGCCCGCGAGCTGCCCGACCTGTTCGACTACGACATCATCGCCACCGACTCGACCTACCTGTACTACCGGGGCACCCCGCTCTACCCGTTCGGGCACGGGCTGAGCTACACGCGGTTCGCGTACTCCGGCCTGCGGCTGTCGGCGAACCAGGTCGATCCGGGCGACGTGCTGACGGTAGAGGTGACGGTCGCCAACGCGGGGTCCCGGCCGGGGACCGAGGTGGTCCAGCTCTACACCTGCCAGCGGCGTTCCCGCGTCAAGCAGCCGCTGCGCCGACTCAGGGGCTTCGAGCGGGTGCGGCTCGCGCCCGGCGAGAGCCGTACGGTGACCATGGCCGTCGAGGTGGCGGACCTGGCGTTCTGGGACGTCACCCGGGGCAGGTTCGTGGTGGAGGACGCGCCGCACAAGGTGCTGGTGGGGAGTTCCGCGCGGGACATCAGGCTGTGCGGGCGGTTCACGGTGAACGGCGAGCGCATCCCCCCACGCGATCCCTACGCCCGCCCTCTGGACGCGGCGGACAACGACGAGTACGACGGAATCGTGCTCCGCGACGCCGCCCGGGTGTCCGGGGACGCCGTCCAGGGCACCGACCCGGGCGGGTGGATCGTCTTCAAGGAGGTCGACTTCGCCGGCGGCGCCGCCGCGTGCGAGCTGACGGTCGCGAGCACCGAGGGCGGCGTCCTGACGCTGCGGCTCGACGATCCGCTCTTCGGGGAGGTCGTCGGCGCCGTGTCGGTGGCACCATCGAGGCACAGGTACGACCTCGTCGGCGTCGGATGCCCGCTCGCCGGTGCCGCCGGGGTGCATGATCTCTATGTCGTGTTCGAGAACGAGGGGGTCACGGTGAGCGAGCTGGCCTTCACGCCGGCGTCCGCGCAGAGAGCCACGGGGGGCGCTCGTTGAGAACGGTCACCATCGCCGACGTCGCCAAGCACGCCGGGGTCGCCGTCAGCACGGTGTCGTACGTGCTGAGCGGCAAGCGGGCGATCTCGGCGACGACCAGCCAGCGCGTGATGCGCAGCGTCCGCGCGCTCGGCTACCACCCGAACGCCGGGGCCAGGGCGCTGGCCAGCAAGCGGTCCAACGTGATCGCGCTGGTGCTGCCGCTGCGCGCGGGCATGCACCTGCCCGTCCTCATGCAGTTCGCCACCTCCGTGGTGACCACGGCACGCCAGTTCGACCACGACGTGCTGCTGATGACCGCCGACGAGGGCCCCGACGGGCTCAGGCGCGTGGCCGCGAGCGCGCTCGTGGACGGGCTCGTGCTCATGGACGTGGAGATCCACGACCAGCGCGTGCCGCTGCTGCGCGAGCTGGGGGAGCCGAGCGTGCTGATCGGGTTCCCCGCCGACGCTTCGGGGCTCACCTGCGTGGACCTGGACTTCGCGCGGGCGGGCGCCGTCTGCGCCGACCACCTCGCCTCGCTCGGCCACCGGGAGATCGCGCTGCTCGGCGCCCCGAACGTCGTCTACGAGCGCGGCACCGGGTACGCCGAGCGCACCATGGAGGGCTTCGCCGAGGCCGGTCGCGGGCACGGCATGACGACGATCGCCTGGCCGTGCGAGGAGAGCTTCGACGAGGTGTGCGCGACCGTGAAGGCGCTGCTGGAGCGGCATCCCGGGCTGTCCGGGCTGGTGGTGCACAACGAGGCGGCGGTCGGCCACGTGCTCGGCGCGCTGCGGGTGCTGGGCAGGCGGGTGCCGGAGGACGTGTCGGTGGTGGCGATCTGCCCCGACGACGTGGCCGAACGGGCCAGTCCCCCGCTGACCTCGGTGCTGATCCCCGCCGCCGACGTCGGCTACCAGGCGGTGCGGCTGCTGATGGCCAAGCTGGAGGGTGTCGCCGTCCCCGACTCCACCCTCCTCGAACCCCGCCTCACCATCCGCCACAGTTCGAAACACCACGGGTCAGGACCGTTTCACGACCGTGAGCAGGATCGCTGAGTCCTCGAACGCCTCCAGGCTGTGGCGGGCGTCCGGCACGAGCAGAAGGTCGCCCGCCCGGCCTTCCCACGACGTCTCTCCGGAGGCCAGGCCGACCCGTCCACGGAGCACATGGACGGTCGCCTCACCAGGGCTCTCGTGCTCCCGCAGCGCAGAACCCTTGACCATACCGATCAGTATCTGCCGTAGCACGCGCTCACGCCCGCCGACGACCCCCTCGGCGGCGTGACCCCCGGCCGAGCCCGCCGCGCGGTCGAGCAGGCGACCGGCCAGCTCATCCAGAGAGAACTTCCGCAGCCGCGTCACAGAGGATCTGTGGTGCGGTGGGTGGGCGCGGCGGTCCTGCTGATGCGGATCCGCCAGAGGCGGGGCCCGGATTCCAGATACTCCCAGCGGTACGCGCCCGCCTCGTCGGTCTCGAACTCGTCGCGCAGATGCTTCGGGTCGTGGTTGTTGATGAGCACGAACGACTCGCCCGCCTCAAGCTCGGCGAACAGTGCGAAGATCCGCGGGTGTCGCTCGGGACGCGGTACCTCGCGGACATCGATCTCCTGAACCGGCATGTCACTCCTTCACCTGGTCGAGGTTACTACTATTACCACATGGATTAATTGGATAAGCTGGCGAGCATGACTTATGTGATCGGTCTGCCATGCGTGGACGTCAAGGACCGCGCATGTGTGGACGAGTGCCCGGTGGACTGCATCTACGAGGGAGAACGGATGCTCTACATCCACCCGGAGGAGTGCATCGACTGCGGCGCGTGCGAGCCGGTCTGTCCGGTCGAAGCGATCTACTACGAGGACGACCTGCCCGACGAGTGGAAGAATTACCAGGCCGAGAACGAGCGCTTCTTCTCCGAGACCCTTCCCGGCCTGGATGGACCGCTGGGCTCACCCGGGGGCGCGGCCAAGCTCGGGCTGGTGCCCGCCGACACCCCGCTGGTGACCGCTCTTCCCTTCCAGACGTCATGACGGGTTCCCCGGGGCCACGGCCCCAGCCGTCCGCCGGGCCGTCGCCGCATCCCGGCTCGGACCTCCGCCGCGCCGGGGATGGCGGTCATCCCGGCCCGAACTCCCGCCGCGGCCCGCGCGGGGACGCCGGCGACGAGCCGTCGCGCCGTGACCTCGTCCTGGCGATGGTCCGCGAGGCGCCGGCACCGCTCAGTGTGGCCGACATCGCCGAGCGGCTCGACGTCCATCCCAATACGGTGCGCTTCCATCTCGACGCGCTCCTCGCCTCGGGGGCCGTCGAACGGACCGCGGGCGAGCGCGCCGGGCCAGGCCGGCCACCGGTGGTGTACGTGCCGCGCCCCGGGATGGATCGCGGCGGCCCGCGAAACTACCTTCTGCTGGCGGAGATCCTCGCGGGGCACCTCGCCGCCACCGCCGCCGACCCGGCTCAGGCGGCCATCGACGCCGGACGCACCTGGGGGGCATTCCTGGCGCAGTCCCCTCCACCGGTACAGGAGGTCACCGAGACGCAGGCGGTCGGCCGGCTCGTCGAACTGCTCGACGGACTCGGCTTCGCGCCCGAACCGCAGCCGGCCGAGCGGCCGACCCGGATCGGACTACGCCACTGCCCCTTTCTGGAGCTGACCGACACGCGATCCCGGGTCGTCTGCCCGATCCATCTCGGCCTGATGCAAGGAGCCATGAAGGCGATGGGCGCACCGCTGACCGCCACCCAACTGGAGCCGTTCGCCCGGCCGGACCTCTGCCTCGCCCACCTGGGTCCGGCGACCGACCGGCCCGCCCCTTCCGGGGCCGCGAACCACCAGCACCCAAATGAAGGGCGGGCATGAACCACACCGTCGTGGCCGCTGCGGCGGCCACGAGTTTCCTTTGGCTGGGGATGGTCCTCGCCATCTCCGGCCTGGAGGCGCCACTGAAGTTCCGCGCGCCCGGAGTGAGCCTCCAAGTCGGCCTGTCCATCGGCCGGCTGGTCTTCCGGGCCCTCAACCGTGTCGAGATGGCGCTCGCGGCGGTGGTGCTCGCCGCGATGGCCACAAGCGGTGCGTCAGCGGCGCTGACCGCCTTGGCCCTGGCCGTGGTCGCGCTGCTGGCCGTGCAGGTCGCCGTGGTACGGCCGCGGCTGAACCGCCGCTCCGACCGCGTGCTGGCCGGCGAGGAGGCGCCCCGGTCGCGGGCCCACCACGCCTACATCGCACTCGAAGGGGTGAAGATCATCACCCTGACCGTCCTCGCGGTGATGCTCATCGCCGGCCTCTCGTAACCGAGGGCCGCATCGCAGTTCGCGACGCTGGGCAGCGAGCCGTAGTGGCCGTGAACCGCGGGATCCGCGTGACGTCGTCGAGGTGTCAGTGGCCGAGGCCGGCCTCGCGGGCCTGGACGATGGCCTGGGCGCGGTCGGCGACCTGGAGCTTGGCGAAGACGTTCGACACGTTGTTGCGCACGGTCTTCGGGGCCAGCGACAGGCGCTCGGCGATCCGCTGGTTCGACAGCCCCGCGGCGATGAGGTCGAGCACCTCCCGCTCGCGCGCTGTGAGCTGCGGGAACGGCGTCTCCCTCGGCGGCTGGGCGGTGACGAGCCTGGCGAAGTAGCGCGTCACCCGACCGGCGAGCGCCGGGCCGAAGATCACCTCGCCGCTGGCGACCGCCGTGATGGCGCGCAGGATCTCCGTCTGGTCCGCGCCCTTGAGGAGGTACCCCCGTGCGCCCGCCAGCATGGCGGCGAAGACGCTCTCGTCGTCCTCGTGCATCGTGAGCACGAGCACCCCGGTCTCCGGGCGCGCGGAGACGATGCGCTCGGTGGCCTTGACGCCGTCCAGCCGGGGCATCCGCAGGTCCATCACCACGACGTGCGGGCGCAGCTCGGCGGCGAGGGCCACCGCCTCCTCCCCGTCGGCGGCGGTGCCGACCACGTCGACGTCCCCGGTGGAGGCGAGCATCATCCGCAGGCCGTCCCGGTAGACGGGGTGGTCATCGGCGAGGAGCACCCGGGGGATCACAGGGACGCTCCTGCCCGAGCAGGGAGGAACACCGGGCCGGTCCGGATCATCGGGATGCTCCTGCCCGCGCGGGCAGCACCGCGTGGACGCGGGTGCCGCCGGTCTCGGCGGCGGCCACCGTGCACCGGCCGCCCAGCTCCTCGGCGCGCTCGCGCATGCCGAGCAGGCCCACGCCCACCAGGGCGCCAGGCCGGACTCCCCGGCCGTCGTCGATCACCTCGGCCTCCAGCTCGCTCTCGGTCACGGTCAGGCGGACCTCGCAGCCGGTCGCGCCCGCGTGCCGGGCGACGTTGACCAGAGCCTCGCAGACGATCCGGTAGGCCGCCACCTCGGTCGCGGCGGGCAGGCGGCTGAGATCTCCCCTGGCCTCGACGCGCACCGCGAGGCCGCCCTCCCGGAACCGGGCGCCCTCCTGTCGCAGCGCCTCTGCCAGGCCGAACTGGTCGAGGGCAGGCGGGCGCAGGCCGTGGACCAGGCGCCGCACGTCGCCGAGTACGGTGGCCAGGTCCCCCCTGACCTGGTCCAGCGCGTCGCGGGCGGCGCCTGCGTCACGGACGGCCAGGTTGCGGGCGGCCTCGATCTTCAGCGCGGCGGCGGCGAGCGTGGGGCCCAGCCCGTCGTGGAGGTCCCTGCGCAGCCTGCGACGCTCCTCCGCCACCCCGGTGACCATGCGCTCGCGGCTGTGCTGCAGCTCCTCGGTGAGTGCCGTGGCCCGTACCGCCGCGGCGGCCTGCCGTACGACGTCGGCGAGGAGCCGCTGGTCCGACTCGGACGGCGGCGCGCCCGTGCGCGGCACCAGCGCGAGCCGCCCGATCGAGGCCTCTCGATACGTGAACGGGAGCACCACCACATCGTCGCGGGGGGTGCCGTGCTCGACCACGACCGTCCGGCCGTCCGCGCGGTCCAGCTCGACCCGCACGTACGGGGAGCGGAACGACGCCGACACAACCCTGGCCACCTCCAGCAGCAGCTCGTCGGGCCCGACGGACTCCTCCAGCCGCCGGGCGAGCGCCGAGACCACGTCGTACGGCTCGGCCCGTCCGGTCAGGACACGGCTCACCCACCGGCGCGTGCGCGCGCGCAGCGGCGCGTAGACGACCGCGACCACGGCCGCCGCCAGGACCGCCGCGACCGGCTCGTCGATGAGCGCGCCGAGCCCCACGAAGACGGGCACGTCGATCGCGACGACCGCGATCGCGAGGCTGCCGTACAACAGGGTCCAGCCGAGCACCGGGTCGACGTCGTACAGCCGGTAGCGGCCCACGGCCACCAGGACCGCCGCGGCGATCGCCAGCAGCGAGACCACGAACGTGAGGTCCAGCGGCAGGCCGTCGACCACGAGCGGCGTCAGGATCAGGACCCCGTTCAGCAGCGCCGCCATCAGCATCCAGCGAAGCTGCGCGCGGCGGATGCCCGAGGACCCCCAGAACCGCCGGACGAACGCCGCCACCGGCACGAAGAGGCTCGGCACCAGCAGCGCCGGGGTGACGGCGATGGCGGCTCGCCAGACCTGGTCGGGGACGGGGGGAAGCGGGAGATCGCTCCCCGGCAACGGCCCTCCCGAGGACTGGCTCCCCCAGGGAACCGTGAGGAAGACCAGGACCGCGAGGCCGGTGGCACCGAGCGAGAGCGCGGCGGCCCACCTCCAGCGCGGTGACGGCAGCCGGCCGTCGGGGAAGAACAGCAGGACGAGAGGCGCGACCAGGTTCAGCAGCGGCCCCAGCCGCGCTCCGGCGAACACCGCGAGCGGGGTCAGCGGCAGCGTCCCTCCGTGCCGGGTCAGGGACAGCACCGCGTACGCCGCGGCGAGGCCGTTGACGCTCGCCACCACACCGCCGGCGATCAGCAGCCAGGTCATCAGGTGGCGGGGCAGGCGCATGGCGAGGACCCACCCGGTGACCGCGAGGGCCACGCCGGGAACCGTCGAGGACCACACGGCCCAGTCGAGAGGCTCCGGCCGCGTCACCGGTCCGGTCGCCACGTCGGCCCAGGTGGCGAGCGCGGCGGCGAGGACGCACAGCGCCGCGATCGTCGTCGCGCCCATCGCCGGACGATGGTGCGCGCCAGAGGGGCCGGACATGCTGATCAGCGTGTCATATGTCCATCTCGATGACACGGGAGCGGCGTCCCGTCCCACCCGGGACACCGGTCCCTGGCGGGGCCGGGCGGATCGAGGACTCCCGGCGCGGCTCCGCTCCCTGGGCGCCCGGGACGCCGGGCGGAGACGGTGGTCTTCCGACCGACCAAGGAGGACCACCATGTCCGTTCGCGTGCAGCGAAGCAACGTCAACCCGAACGAGCCCGCAGCGCCGCGGCGCGTCGTGGATCCGGCGCGGATCCGCGTCGCCGGGCTCTTACTCGCCGCGGGGGCGGCGGCCTGGGCGGCCGGCATCGTCATCCTGGGTGACAAGGTCCAGGAGGGCGTCCAGACCCTCGACACCATCACCGGGATGCTGTACATCGCGGGGGTCTTCGCCCTGGTCTGGGTGGTGCTCGCCACCCGGGGGACGGGCGACCGGTGGGGACGGGTGATCCCCGGGGGGCTGCTGGTCCTGCTCCCCGGCGCGTTCCTGCTGAACGCGCTCTCCTTCGGCTACGCGCACTACGACGACTTCCCGCTCCCGCTCTTGATCCTCGACGCCTGCTGGCCGCTCAGCATGCTCGGCATGCTGGTCCTCGGCATCGCCGTCGCGGTGACCGGCCGCTACCAGGGGCTGATGCGCTGGCTGCCGCTGCTCGCGGGAATGTGGTTCCCGGTGTCCATACTGGCGCAGCTCTTCGGGGGCCCCATCGTGTCGACCTACGTCAGCGCGGCGTGGCTGCTGGGCACCTATACCCACATCGGACTCCGGCTCGCCGCGCGCCCGGCCCTTTAACCGGATTCTTCGGTCACGCGCGGTATTGCACCGGAATGCAAGAATCGAGGACGTGTTCTTCGGCATCCTCGGCTCGACCGAAGCGTGGCGCTCCGACGGGAGTCCAGCACGTGTCGGCGGTCCCCGGGTGCGACTGCTCCTCGCGCTGTTGCTGGTCGACGCGGGTCAGGTGGTCGGCACTCAGCGCCTGATCGACGGCCTGTACGGCGAGAATCCCCCGGCGGACGCGGCCAACGCCCTGCAGTCGCAGGTGTCGCGGCTGCGACGCGGCCTCGGCCCGGAGGAAGGCCGGCTGCTGGAGCTCCACGCCGCCGGGTACCGGCTGGCGGTCGACCCGGACTCGGTGGACGCGCACCGCTTCCAGCGGCTGGCCAGGGAGGGGCGCCGGGCGCTCGCGGATGGTGATCCTTCCGGCGCCCGCGCGCACCTGGGCGAGGCCCTCCGGCTGTGGCGCGGGCCCGCGCTGGCCGATGTGCCGTTCGCCGGGGCGCGGGCCACCGGCCTGGAGGAGCTGCGGCTCGCCGCGCTGGAGGACCGCGTGCAGGCGGAGCTGGCGCTGGGCGGCCATCGCGAGGTGGTCGCGGAGCTCTTCGAGGTGGTGGCCGCCCACCCGCTGCGCGAGCGGCCACGCGCGCAGTTGATGCGGGCGCTGTACGGATGCGGGCGTCAGGCCGAGGCGCTGGCGGTGTTCGAGGACGGGCGGCGGCTGCTGGCCGAGGAGCTCGGCGCCGACCCCTCAGCGGACCTGACGACGGCACACCTGGCCATCCTCCGCGCCGACCCGTCACTCACCCAACCCTCACCGCCCTCATCGCCGCCCCCACCGCGCGCCGCCCCGGCATCCCCTTCCTCGCCGGGTACCGCCTCGGACCGTCCCGCCGCGTCCGCGCTGCCCTGGCAGGGGGTGCCGGCGCAGTTGACCAGCTTCGTGGGACGGGAGGAGGAGCTGCGGCGGGTCGGCAAGCTGCTGGGCGCGGGCCGGCTGGTCACGATCATCGGCCCGGGCGGCGCGGGGAAGACCCGGCTGGCGGTCGAGGCCGGGGAGCGGGAACAGGGCCAGGTGTGCTTCGTCGACCTGGCCCCGCTGGGGGAGGGGACGCGTGTGCCGCAGGCGGTGCTGAGCGCGCTCGGCCTGCGCGAGGCGGGGCTGTCGACGCTGGCACGCGGGCCTTCCGACGTGATGGGGCGGCTGCTGGCCGCGCTGGCCGACCGGCGGCTGCTGCTGATCCTGGACAACTGCGAGCACGTGATCGACGAGGCGGCCCGGCTGGCACGCCGGTTGCTGGGCGGTTGCGCCGGGGTCCGCGTGCTGGCCACGAGCCGGGAGGCGCTCGGGATCACCGGCGAGGCGTTGTGCCCGCTGCCGCCGCTCGGCCTGCCCGCCGGGAACGCGACGGTGCGGCTCGGCGTGGCCGGCGCACTGCGGTACCCGGCGGTACGGCTGTTCGCGGACCGAGCCGCCGCCGTCTCGCCGGATTTCGTGGTGGACGACTCGAACGCCGCGGCCGTGATGGGGATCTGCGTCGCGCTCGACGGCCTGCCGCTGGCCATCGAGCTGGCGGCCGCCCGGCTGAGGGCGCTGCCGGTGCGAGAGATGGCCGTCCGGCTCGGCGTGATGGGCCGGGAGGGCGAGGCGGGGCACGACCGGTTCGGCCTGCTGTCGCGGGGCGACCGCACGGCGGCGGAACGGCACCAGACGCTGCGCGCGGTGGTGGCCTGGAGCTGGGAGCTGCTGGACGCGGAGGAGCGCGTCCTGGCCCGGCGGCTGACGGTTTTCCGCGGCAGCGCGACCTTGGAGGCCATTGAGCAGGTGTGCGACCTGCCGGAACACCAGACGGCCGAGACGGCGCAGGAGCCGCGCGGGGCGGTGGTGGGGGTTTTGGCGGGGTTGGTGGACAAGTCGCTGGTGGAGGTGAGCGGCGGGCGGTACCGGATGCTGGAGACGATCCGGATGTTCTGCGCGGAGCGGCTGGCGGACGCGGGCGAGGCCGAGCGGTTGCGGGAGTCGCACGCGAGGTACTTCGCCGAGCTGGCGAGCACGGCGGAGCCGTGCCTGCGCAGGACGGAGCAGCTGGAATGGCTGGCACGGCTGACGCTTGAGCACGCCAACCTGCAGGCGGCGCTGCGCTGGGCGGTGAGCGGTGACCCGGTGATGGCGCTGGAGCTGCTGGCGAACCTGTCGGTCTACTGGTGGTTGCGCGGGCTGCCCAGCGAGGGAGGTTCGCCGGCGGCCGAACTGCTGCGCGTGATCGGCACCGAGCCGCCCGCCGGCCAGGAGGACGCGTACGTCGCGTGCGTGGTGCTCGCCGGACGGGATGGGTTCCACGCGCCCGGGCTGTGGCCGTACCGGGAGCGTGCCCGAGCGATCATGCGCTCCCTGGACAGGGCGCCGCGCCAGCCGTTCACGATGGTCCTGTGGGCGATGGCGACGGGTCCCGCCGCCGCCGAGGGCCGCAGCTGGGAGGGCTTCGGGGGCGCTGACGCGTGGCTGGAGGCGCTGAGCTGCCTCGGCGAGGGCTTCGGCGAGCTCTTCGGGGGGCGGGTGGAGGAGGCGCGGCCCGCGTTCACCTCGGCTCTTCACGGCTTCAGGTCCGTCGGAGACCGCTGGGGGACGATGCAGGCGCTGGACGCGCTCGCGGTGCTGGCCGAGTGGCGTGGCGACCGGGCGACCCACCAGGCGATGACCGAGCAGGCCCTTGAGCTGGCCGGGCAGCTCGGCGCGGCCGAGGACACGGCCGAGATGCTCTACCGCCTGGCCCACGGCCTGCTGCGCCAGGGCGACCCGGAGGGCGCACGCGCCACCTACGAGCGTGCCGGCGAGGTCGCCCGTACGGCCGGACTGCCCGCGGCGATGGCCGGAGCGTGGTTCGGCTTCGCGGAGCTGGCTCGGCTGCGTGGCGACCTCGCCGAGGCCAGGAGGTTCGGCGAGATGGCGCTGAGCGCCTGCGCCTCCGAATGGGTGACCACGGGAGAGCTTCGCACCCGGATCCTCGTCGGGCTGGGGAGGATCGCTGAGGCCGGGGGCGACCCGCGGGAGGCGGAGTCCCGGCATGCCGAGGCGCTGGACGACGCGCTCTCCCTGCGCCACCTCCTCAACGTGGCCGGTGTGGCCGAGGCGCTCGCGGGGGTCGCGCTCCTGCGCGGTGACGGCGAGCGCGCCGCGCTGCTGCTGGGCGCGGGAACGGCGCTGCGCGGCGCGACGATGCGGGAGGACCCGGACGTGCCCCGGGTCGCGGCGGCGTCCAAGGGGCTGATCGGCGCCACCGCCTTCGCCGCCGCCTACGAGCGCGGCGCGGCGATGACCCCGGTGGAGGCGCTGGTGCTGGCCGGCGTGCCTCCCGAGGCCCTGGACGGCCTGGTGCTCTGGAAGAGCGTCTTCGCCGACCCGAGAGCCCGGAACCGGCAAGGGTGACCGGAATCGTGCCCGGACCGCGAACCAACGGTCGCCTCGGCCGGGGGGTTCGGAGTGCGGTCGAGGCGACGCTGTGGCCGGTGAGGAGGGCCCGGCCGGTGTCATGCCCGGGAAGTTCTTCGCGTCGTCAGTCGCCGGAGGGCGGCACCGGCTCGTAATCGAGCACGATGACCCCGGATTCGGAGATGGTCGTGTCCACGAGTTCGAACTCGTTCATGTCGTATCCCTCGAAAATGGAATCGGAGCCGGAGCCCCCGAGCGTGACTGGATGGAGCCAGAGGCGGAACCGGTCGACCAGGCCGAGTTTCATCAGCTCGCGCACGATGCTGATGCTGCCGTAGACCAGGATGTCGCCGCCCGGCCGCTCCTTCAGCCGCGACACCTCGTGCGCGAGGTCGCCCTTGGCCAGGGTCGAGTTGTTCCAGGTGAGAGGCTCCTTGAGGGTCCTGGAGAACACGATCTTGGGGGTCTCGTTCATGTGGTCGGCGAATCCGGAGTCATCGGTCATGGACGGCCAGGAACCGGCCATTTGCTCGTAGGTGACTCGTCCTAGAAGGAGAAGGTCCGCTGCGAATAGCTGGTCGTGGGCGTATTTTCCGGTGTCCTCACGGAAACGTCCGGTAACCCAGCTCATGTCCCCTTTAGGGCCAGTGGCGAAACCGTCGAGGGTCGCGAACAGGGACACGATCGTCTTTCGCATGGGATCTCCTCATGACTGCGTTCGAGTAATCCGATGTATGGATATGGGCGGCCTTCTCTAACGCCTTCTCGGCCCCGGCTCCTTCGGTTGAAGAAGCGCTTCCGCACATGAGAATACCCCATCACCGACCACAGTAACGTTCAAGACAAAAAAAATTGTCGGTGGTTCGGCTGGAGCCGCCCGGTGCACGGCGATGGGGCGATGCCTAGCCGGGGTCGGTGTCGGTGGTGGCCTTCCGCCCGCCCGCGACGAGGCGGTCACGCTTGCCCGCCGAAGCGGACGAAGGAGAGGGAGCGGAGGAAGCCGAGGGGGCGTCGACGGGGCTGCCGGGCGTGGTGTCCTGCGCGTCGCCCGCGGGCCGCGCCGGGCGGCGGGGCCGCGTCTTGCGCGGGGCGGTGACCTCCGCGGTGTCGCCGGACTCCGTCTTCCCCTGTGGGAACGTCACCGGGCCCTTCGCGGACGTCTCGGCGCCGGCGTCCACGGGGCCGGCGTCCTTGGGCGGAGCGGTCTCGCGCGACGTCTCGCGCCAGGAGGAGATCACGTCGTCCGCCTCGGCGTCGGCGGCCATCTCGTCGGCGGCCTCCGCCTCGCGCCGCCGGATCACGACGAGGTGGTCGATGGACAGCCGCCCTGCCCCGACGACGGCCAGCAGCACGGACGCCGCGCCGAGCGCGACGATGAGGTTGATGTCCCCGCCGGTCAGCGGAAGGCCGGTGTCACCGCTCACCAGGACGAACACCGCGAGCGCCTCGACGAAGAGTATGAGCCCGCAGGCCGGCACGGCCAGGCCCGCGACCAGGAGCGCCCCGCCGATGAGCTCGATGAGCATGGTGGTGGCGGCCCAGATGCCGGGGCCGGGGGCGTCCATCTTCGCGAACTGCTCGCTCGTCGCGGTCAGCCCGAACTCGAGCTTGTGCCAGCCGTTGGCGAAGAAGATGCCGCCGACGCCCAGCCGGGCGGCCAGCGAAGCGAGATCCTGGAAGGTTCGTCTCACGGTAGCCATTCTCTCGGGGTCGGTCCGTGTTGCACAGACAATTGCCCTGTATCGCTTCCGTCATGCACGCCTGGAGGCGCGGCGTGGCAGCAGGAGCATGGCAGCGAGCGCGGTGACGCCCAGCAGGACCACGCTGACCAGGACGGTCGAGTGGAGCGCCGTCACGAACGCGGCCCGCGCGGCCTCCATCAGGGCGCCGCCGGCCGGCCCGCCGACCTTGCCCGCGACATGCGCGGCCGACGCGAGCGACTCCCTTGCCTGCCCCATGGCGTGCGGCTCGACCCCGGGCACGGTGCCCACGGACGGCGCGTACACGATCGTGGTGATCGTGCCGAGCACGGCGACCCCGAGGCCGGCGCCGAGCTCGTACGCGGTCTCCTCGATCGCGGCCGCTCCGCCCGCGCGCGACTCCGGCGCGGAGGCCATGATCGTGTCGGAGGCGGCCAGCAGCGCGACCTCCACGCCGAAGCCGATGCCGGCGAAGCACAGGCAGAGCATGAGCGGGTGCTGCTCGGTGCCCCAGGCGATGGTGGGCGCCAGGGACAGCCCCGCGAGCGCGAGGCCGCCCGCCATGGTCGCGCGAAGGCCGAGGCGCTGCAGGATGTGGGCGGCGCAGAGCCCGCCCGCGATGGCGGCCACCATGAGGGGGAGCATGCGCACGCCGGCCCGCAGGGGGCTGTCGCCGAGGACCAGCTGGAGGTACTGCGCGAGCATCAGCTCCAGGCCGACCAGGGCGAACACCGAGAGCAGCACGCACAGGACCCCGACCGCGAAGCCGCGCTGGGCGAACAGGCCGATGTCGAGCAGGGGATGGGCGAGCCTGCGCTGGCGGGAGGTGAACCACACGAGCAGCCCGGCACCCGCGAGGAGGATCACGATCGCGGGGAGGAGGCCGAGCGTCGCGCCATGCCCCGCCTCCTTCAGGCCGAAGGCGAGGAACAGGATGCCGAGGATGGAGAGCACCGCGCTCGGCGCGTCCCAGCGGTGGCCAGGATCGCCCGGCGACTCCGGCAGCAGGCGCACGGCCAGGGGCAGCGCCACGACGAGCAGCGGGACGTTGATCAGGAAGACCGCGCCCCACCAGAAGTGCTCGACCAGGACGCCCCCGACCAGCGGGCCGACGGCGGCGCCACCGGCGGCGACCGCGCTCCACACGCCGAGGGCGATGGCGCGCTCGCGGCGGTCGGTGAAGACCTGCCGGATGATCGAGAGCGTGGCCGGCATGATCATCGCCCCGCCGACGCCGAGGAGGGCCCGGGAGGCGATCAGGGTGAGCGGGGTGCCCGCGAAGGCGGCGGACAGCGAGGCGACCCCGAAGACCACGTAGCCCGCGAGGACGAACCGCCGCTTGCCGTACCTGTCGCCGAGCGTGCCGAAGGTGACCAGGAGCGGGGCCACGACCAGGGAGTACACGTCGATGATCCACAGCAGCTCGACCGCCGACGGCTCAAGGGCGGCGGTCAGCGCGGGCACGGCGATGTGCAGGACCGTGGCGTCCACGGCGATCAGCAGCAGGCTGAAGCACAGCAGGGCGAGCACCGACCACCGGCTTCTCCGGGGGTCCGCTGTGGTGCTCTCGGCGCGGACGCCGGGCCGGGTGCCCAAAACGGTCATGAGCACTCAAATGGGCTCGGCCTGCTGAACATGCGTGGCAGCTTAGGCCAATCTCGGGTGATTCCTCAGCAGCTTGGCGCAACGGCTGAGGACCGTCGGCGCGATGCGTTCAAGAAGATCACGATCATGGGTGTTCCACCATCTCCAGAGGCCCATGGGATGGGTGGTCAAGCTGGGGCGCCGCCGACCTCTCTAGAGAGCTATAGGTATATGTCCGACATCTAGGCAATCGGTGATCCGCAACGGACCATGACGAGGTGGGGAACGCCAGCGAGTCAGATCCCTCTCCGGTGCCATCCCCGCGAGACCGCTCCGATCCCCGGGCCTGGTGTGTGGTCGCCGTCGCGAGGCTGGCGCGCGATCAGCCCGAGGGGGCGCTGGAGGCCGCCGGCGAGGCGGTCGAACGCGACCCCGACGGCGAATGGGGCCATCGGCTGGCGAGTCTCGCCCTTGTACGCCTCGGCCGCGACTCCGAGGCGGTCGTCGCGGCTCAGGACGCCGTCCGGCTCGCACCCGGCTCCTGGGCCGCGCGGCTGAGGTTGGGCTCGATGCTCCGCAGGCTCCCCGGCCGGTGGCGGGACTCCTGGGCCCACGCGCGGCAGGCGGTGCGGTTCGCCCCCGAACAGCCCGACCCGCACGTCCTCATCGGCGACCTCGCCCTGCTGCGCGGCGACCACGAGCAGGCCGCCGCCGCCTACCGGGCAGCGCTGCGCAGGGACGACGACCATCCCGGCGCGCGGATCAACCTCGGGCTGACGTTCCTGCGCTGGGAACGGCCCCGCGACCACCACGACCCCACCTGGACGGTGGACCCCCGCGAGACCGGCCGCTCCCGCCGCGCCCTGGAGGTCTGGGCCAGGCAGGTGCGGGCGCTCCTGGCGATCTCCCTGGCCGTCGTCACCGTCCTGGCCTTCTGGTACGACCTGCGCGCCGAGGCGCGGATCGGCGGCGCGGCCGTCCTGGTGCTGGTGCTGGCGGCGACCGTGCGGCAGGGCCGGAGGATCACGGTGTGGAAGTACGTGCCCGGGATGCTCGCCCGCGACCTGTGGCTCTGCGTGGCCGTGTCGGTGACCTTCCTCGTGGTGGCGGCGTACGTGGCGGCGCTGGCCACGCTGCCGGCCTGGTCGCTCGCGGGCGAAATCGTCACGCTGGTCGCCGCCGTCTCCCCGCCCGCCATGGTCCGGTGGGAGGACGTCCTCGGCGGGTTCTGGGCCGGGCTGTTCGGGCTGGTGCTGTTCAACGGGGTGGCCGTGCTGGTCCTGCGCGCCTTCACCGAGGCGTGGCGCGGCAGGCCCGTACGGGCGCTCGCGGAGTTCACCGCCGTCCCGCCAGAGCGCGTCGGGCGGCGGAACACCGCCGTGACCCTGTGGATCGTCGCCGCGCGCCTGTGGTTCCTCGTGGCCGTGCTCGCCGTGGTCGCCGTGCTGCCCCTGATGGCCGCCGAGCGCCGCGCCGCGCTGGCGGGGGTCTGCGTACCGGTCGCCATGCTGTACGTCCGCGGGCGTGGCGGCCTGCGGTCGCGGATGCGCGAGATCCTGCGCGCCGACTGGTGGCTGGCGGTGGCGCTGGCGTTCCTGCTGGTGTCCTCCGCCGCCCTGGTGGTGGCGGGAGCCGTGCCCGCGCTGGGCCTCGCCCCCTGGATCGGCGAGCGGGCCTGGTGGTCGGTCGCGGGCGCGCTCCTCGTCGTGGTGGTCGCGTTCGTGGCGCGGGCCGCGCGGGCGTGGTGGCGCGGGTCGGCCGGGCCGTGGCGGGCCTCGCTGATCCTCTGCGAGGGATGCGGTCCGCGCCTGCCGGGCGAGGTAGGCCCGTCGGTCGCGCTCAGCCCCGAGGTGCGGCGGGCCTTCACCTACTCCCGCAGCGTCGTGCTGTCCTACACCGACGCCGGAGGCCCCCGTACGCTCGCCGTCGGGGCCGTGACCTCGGTGAGCGCGTCCGGAGAGCTGCGCCTGAACGCCGCAGAGGAGGCGTGGGCCGCCGCCGAGCGCGACCCGCGGGTGGCCGTCTTCGTCGCCGACCCGATCGAGCGGCGCTTCTGGGCCGAGGTACGCGGCATCGCCCTGCCGGACCCCGGGGAGGACGTGCTGCGGGTGACGCCCAAGCATGTCCTCGTCGGCGAGTACCCCGGCCGCCACGAGGCCCGCACCTCCCCCCGCAGACCCTGATCCCCGTACGGCCGCGCATCCCCGGTCCGGCGAGGACCGTCCCGCCCCGCGTTTCCCCGCCCGCCGGGGGCACCTCTCCGTAGGGACCTCGCGGCGCGTTGTGAAGGGCACGCGGCCAGGGACGCGCGCGTGGGGCCCTGGTGCGGTATAACCGGGAGGCGACCGGGGAGGCAAAATGCGGGACTCCGACAGGGCCCGGCCGGCGGGGCGCGCCGCGGCCCGTGAGGCGTTCGAGCATGTCCGACTACGTTATTTCCAGCTTTCCCGTACCACGAGACGGGTCATGTTCGCGGCCGTCCTCATCGGCGCCCTGATCCTCTCGGTCGTCCTCGGCTGGTCGCCTTTCTCGACGTTCCTCACCACCCTGTTACTCCTTGGCTTCGCCGAGCTGACCCTGCGCTTTCCCCGCGCCGCCGCGACCGTGCTCGTCGTGGTGGCGTGGTCGTGCGTGATGGTCGTCATGGGCGGGTACGTGCAGCCGCATTCCGCGCTGCCCACCCTGTTCATCCTCCTCGGCGTGCTGGTCGGGATCGCCGCCCACCTGATCCGGTGGGTGACGCCATGGGTGACCACGATCGCCGCCCTCGGCGCGGCCGCCATGGTCACCTTCGCCGTGGCCACGTTCTCCGCCGAGGGCGCCCTGTGGGCGGCGTACGGCGTGGCCGCCGCCGTGCTGGTCTACCGCCTCATCCAGGCGGGCCAGGCGCGCAGAAGGCTCGCGGCCTCGCAGGCGCAGGCGTCGTCCGCCCAGGCCAGGCAGCGGGTCAGGGACGGCGGCGGCGAGCGCGACGGCCTGGCCGAGCGCGCCACGCCCCCGCCGATCTCCGTCGAGGAGGCCCTCGGCGAGCTCGAGAGCATGATCGGCCTGGAGCCCGTCAAGGAGCAGGTGCGCTCGATCGCGGCCTCGATCGAGGCGTCCCGGCTGCGCGCGGAGGCCGGCTACTCCACCGAGCAGCCGATGCGCCACTTCGTCTTCGTGGGGCCGCCCGGCACGGGCAAGACCTCCGTCGCGCGCACAGTCGCCAAGATCTTCTACGCGTTCGGCCTGCTGGAGACCCCCTATGTCGTCGAGGCGCAGCGGGCCGACCTGGTCGGCGAGTATCTCGGCGCCACGGCGATCAAGACCAACGCGCTGATCGACCAGGCGCTGGGCGGGGTCCTGTTCGTCGACGAGGCGTACAGCCTGATGAACTCCGGCGAGGGGCAGTCCGACAGGTTCGGCGCGGAGGCCGTGCAGACCCTGCTGAAGCGCGCCGAGGACGACCGCGAGCGGCTCATCGTCATCCTGGCCGGTTACGAGAAGGAGATGGCCACCTTCCTCGGCTCCAACCCCGGCCTGTCGTCACGTTTCTCCACCCGCGTCAAGTTCCCGACCTACTCGCCGCCCGAGCTGCTGCGCATCACCGAGCTCCTGCGGGCGCGGCGGGGCGAGCGGCTGTCGCCGGACGCCCCTCCGGTGCTGCTGGGCCTGTTCGAGGACGTGCACCGCCGCGGGCTCATCGACGAGCTGGGCAACGCGCGGTTCGCCCGCAGCCTGGTCGAGGCGGCGGCGCAGGCCCGCGACGTGCGCGTGGTCGGCGCGGGCGGCTCTCCCAGCCGTGAGGATCTCGTCACCACCACGACCGCTGATCTCACCAAGGCGTTCTACGAGATCACCGCCAGGTTCCGCGGCTACCAGGCCACGCCGAGCCTGGAGGAGGCCCTCGCCGACCTCGACCGCATGGCCGGCCTCGAACCGGTCAAGCGGCAGGTCCGTGCCATCGCGGCGCAGCTCCGCGTCGCGCGGATGCGCCAGGAGCAGGGGCTGCCCGCCCCGCCGCAGATGCGGCACTTCGTGTTCGTCGGGCCGCCCGGCACCGGCAAGACCACGGTGGCCCGGGTGCTCGGCCGCATCTTCGCCGCGCTCGGGCTGCTGTCGCGCCCCGACGTTGTGGAGGCCTCCCGGGCCGATCTCGTCGGCCAGCACCTCGGCGCCACGGCGATCAAGACCAACGAGCTGGTCGACAGGGCGCTCGGCGGCGTGCTGTTCGTCGACGAGGCGTACAGCCTGGTCAACAGCGGCTACCAGGGAGGGGACGCCTTCGGCGTCGAGGCCGTGCAGACCCTGCTGAAGCGCGCCGAGGACGACCGCGACCGTCTCGTCATCATCCTCGCCGGGTACGCCTCCGAGATGGAGCGGTTCCTGGTCACCAACCCCGGCCTGGCGAGCAGGTTCAACCAGCGCGTGGCGTTCCCGTCGTACAGTCCCGCCGAGCTCACCGAGATCGCGGGGCTGCTGGCCGAGCACTCGGGCGACCGCTTCGACGAGTCCGCGAGGCGCGACCTCGCCGACGTGTTCTCGTGGGTCTGCGCCGAGGGCCTGATCGACGAGCTGGGCAACGGCCGCTTCGCCCGCTCGCTGTTCGAGCGGGCCGCGCTGGGGCGCGACGTACGGCTCGCCGGGCGCGGCGGCACCGCGAGCGCCGAGGACCTCACGACGATCACCAGCGACGACGTGCGCACGGCCGTGGACGAGCTCGCCGACCGCTGAGCCGGTGCACCTGGAGCCGCCGGAGGCCGACACCTGGCCCGGTTGACCACATTCCTGTCACCGGATGGTTACGGGATGTAGCAGGATGGGCACGGAGGGTCGCGGGCCGCCCCTCACGACGGTCATCCGGCAACACGTGGCAATCGGCGGAAGGGGGGCGATGGCAGGGTTCCTGCTCCGCCGGTTGGTCAACTACGCGGTGTTGATCGCCGTCGCCACGAGCCTCGCGTACATGCTGGCGGCCACCGCGCTCAACCCCAGGTCCAACTACGAGGGGCGCACTCCCCGCCCGCCCGCCGCGGTGGTCGACGCCCAGCTCTCGCAGTACAACCTCAACGACCGCACCCCGCTGTTCGAGCGCTACCTCAGGTGGGCGGGCGGGGTGGCGCGCGGCGACTTCGGCCGCACCTGGAACGGCGACATGGTCAACGCCGAGCTCCGGCGGCGTCTCGGCGTCACGCTGCGGCTGATCCTGCTCGGGCTGGTGCTCGGCAGCGTGGCGGGGGTCCTCATCGGGGCCTGCGCGGCGGTCGGGCAGTACGGCTGGTTCGACCGGCTGTCCACCGTGGCCGCCTTCCTCGTGCTCGCGATCCCGACCGTCGTGCTGGCCAACATGCTGATCATCGGCGCGGTCTGGCTCAACGACCATCTCGGCACGCAGATCTTCCTGGTCAGCGGCGAGGCGAGCCCGGGTCTCGAAGGCGGCGCGGGCGCGGCGCTGCTCGACCGCGTCAAGCACCTCGCCCTGCCCACGCTCTCGCTGGCGATCGGGCAGGTCGCCGTCTACAGCCGCTACCAGCGCAACATGATGCTCGACGTGCTCGAAGCCGACTTCGTCCGCACGGCCATGGCCAAGGGCCTGCGCCGGCGCACGGCGCTGGTCAAGCACGCGCTGAGAACCGCGCTCATCCCGGCGGTCACCTACTTCGCGTTCACCTTCGGCTCGCTGCTGGTCGGCGCGACGATCACCGAGTCGGTCTTCGGCTGGCACGGCATGGGGGAGGAGCTCGTCGCCTCCATCCGCACCAACGACGTCAACATGGTCGCGGCGATCAGCTGTTTCGCCGCGCTGGCCGTGCTGCTCGCGTCGCTGGCCTCCGACGTGCTGCACGCCTACCTCGACCCGAGGGTGCGGGTGGGCTAGATGATGACGCTTCCGGAGGAGGAGTTCGCCGAGGTCGAGGCGGGGGCCGAGCGCGTGCGCGTCCCGTCGAGGACCCGCGTGGTGGCCGCGCGCTTCTTCCGGAGCAGGCAGGGGCGGCTGGGCTTCGGCCTGCTGGCGTCCCTGTTCCTGCTCGCCTTCCTCGGCCCGCTGTTCTACCGCTGGTCCTACACCGACATGGACTTCTCGGCGTTCATGCAGCCGCCCTCGCCCAGCCACTGGTTCGGAACGCTCCAGACCGGGTCGGACGTCTTCGCCGTGACGCTGCGCGGGGCGCAGAAGTCGCTGATCGTCGGCCTGCTCGTGGCGGTGCTGTCCACGGCGGTCGCCGCGACGGCGGGCTCGTTCGCCGGATACTTCCTCGGCTGGACCGACCGCACGCTCATGTGGGTCGCCGACCTGCTCCTCGTCCTCCCGGCGTTCCTGATCCTCGCGATCATGTCCCCGCTGTTCACCGGGGGGCGCTGGCTGCTGTTCGTGATCATGCTGGCGCTGTTCCTGTGGATGGTGACCTCGAAGATCGTCCGGGGTATGACCAAGGCGATCAAGGAACGGGAGTACATCATGGCGGCGCGGTTCATGGGGGTGCCGTCGTCGAAGATCATCTTCCGGCACGTCATCCCGAACCTCGCGTCCCTGCTCATCGTGGACGCCACGCTGAACGTCAGCGCCGCCATCCTCACCGAGACGAGCCTGTCGTACTTCGGGTTCGGCATCCAGCCGCCCGACGTGTCGCTCGGCAGCCTGATCGCCGACGGCTCGAGGACCGCCATGTACGCCCCGTGGTCGTTCTGGTTCGCCGCCGGCGGCCTGGTGATCATGATCCTGGCGGTCAACCTGATCGGCGACTCCCTGCGCGACGCGTTCGACCCCGGCGCCAGGAGGCCGAGGTGAGCGGCCCGGTCCTCGAGGTGCGCGACCTGGAGGTGCGTTTCGGCGACGTCCCGGCCGTGCGCGAGGTCAGCTACTCGGTCGAGGCGGGCGAGGTGCTCGGCATAGTGGGCGAGTCGGGCGCCGGCAAGTCGGTCACCTCCCTGGCGGTGATGGGCCTGCTGCCCCGGCACGCCAAGGTGACCGGCTCGGTGCTCCTGCACGGCCACG
This sequence comes from Sphaerisporangium viridialbum, assembly GCF_049674955.1. Taxonomy (GTDB): domain Bacteria; phylum Actinomycetota; class Actinomycetes; order Streptosporangiales; family Streptosporangiaceae; genus Sphaerisporangium; species Sphaerisporangium viridialbum. Next base: position 2,340,749 of record NZ_CP187232.1, read on the forward strand.
AGTTGCTGGGCGCCCCCGAGCGGGACCTCGCCGCCCTCCGCGGCAAGACCATGTCGATGGTCTTCCAGGACCCGCTCTCGGCGATGACACCGGTCTACCGCGTGGGAGACCAGATCGCCGAGGCCGTGCGCGTCCACCAGAGGGTGGGCCGCGAACGCGCGGCAGAGCGGGCCGTCGAGCTGCTCGACCTGGTGGGCATCCCGCACCCGCGGCAGCGGGCCAGGGCCTTCCCGCACGAGTTCTCCGGGGGCATGCGGCAGCGCGCGATGATCGCCATGGCCATCGCGAACGACCCCGACGTGATCATCTGCGACGAGCCGACCACCGCGCTCGACGTCACCATTCAGGCCCAGGTCCTGGAGGTGCTCAAGACCGCCCAGCGCGAGACCGGCGCGGCCATCGTGCTGATCACCCACGACCTCGGGGTGGTGGCGGGCTTCGCCGACCGCGTGCTCGTCATGTACGCGGGGCGCGAGGTGGAGGTCGGCACGGTCCGCGACGTGTACTACCGCTCGCGCATGCCGTACACCATCGGCCTGCTGGCCTCGGTGCCCCGCGTCGACACGGGCAAGGAGACGCCGCTCGTGCCGATCGACGGCAATCCTCCCTCTCCGGCCGATCTGCCGCCCGGCTGCCCGTTCGAGCCTCGATGCCCGATGGCCATCCCCGAGTGCGCGATCGCCGAGCCGCCGCTGAGGGAGGTGGCCCCCGGCCACCGGGCGGCCTGCATACGCGCGGAGGAGATCGGCGCGCCTGCCCCTCCGTCCGCCGCTCCGCCCCGTGCCGGCCAGGCCGCCGCCCCGCCCTCCTCGGTACGAGCGCCGCGCGAGCGGCGCCCCGTGGCGCTCCAGGTCGACGACCTGGCGAGGCACTACCCCCTGATGAAGGGCGCGGTCTTCAGGCGCCGGGTCGGCACGGTCCACGCGGTCGACGGCATCGGCTTCGACATCCGCGAGGGCGAGACGCTCGGCCTGGTGGGGGAGTCCGGCTGCGGCAAGACGACGGCGCTCATGGAGATCCTGGAGCTCGCCAGGCCAGAGCGGGGCCGCGTGGTCGTGTTCGGGCGTGACACCGCCGAGCTGACCCCCCGCGACCGCATGGCCGTCCGGCGGCACCTGCAGGTGGTCTTCCAGGACCCTCTCGCCTCGCTGGACCCCCGGATGACCGTCCACGACCTCGTGGGCGAGCCCCTGGCCGCCCATGGGTACAGGGACACCGGCGCGAGGGTGCGCCGGCTGCTCAGGCTCGTCGGCATGGAGCCCGCGGACGCCTCCCGCTACCCGCAGGACTTCTCCGGCGGCCAGCGCCAGCGCGTCGCGATCGCCCGGGCGCTGGCCCTCGAGCCCCGGCTGATCGTGCTCGACGAGCCGGTGTCCTCGCTCGACGTGTCCATCCAGGCCGGGGTGATCAACCTACTCGAGGACCTCGCGCGCCGTCTCGGCCTCTCCTATCTCTTCGTGGCCCACGACCTGTCGGTGGTGCGGCACATCGCCGACCGCGTGGCCGTGATGTACCTCGGCAGGATCGCCGAGATCGGCCGGGTGGGCGAGGTGTACGGCGCGCCGATGCATCCGTACACCCAGGCACTGCTGTCCGCCGTCCCGATCCCCGATCCCGACAAGGAGCGCGAGCGCCGCCGCATCCTGCTCGACGGGGACCTCCCCAGCCCCGCGAACCCCCCCTCGGGCTGCCGGTTCCGCACCCGGTGCCCCAAGTTCAAGGTCCTCACGGACGAGCGCAGGGTGCGCTGCGTCGAGGAGGAGCCCGAGGTCCGCCCCTTAGGTGACGACCACGGGGCCTCCTGCCACTACGCGGAGAGGCTCGACGTCGTCTAGTGGGCGACGCCGGACATAAACCTATATATAGGGAGGAAACGTGACTGCAGTCCGGAGGGGACGGCCGGGCGCGGGGGAGCCGCGCGGGAGCGCCGGCGTGCCCTCGCCGTCGGGTGTCCCGATCAGGGCGCTCACTCGCGGCCGCAGGGGCCCGCTCGCGGCCCTCGCCCTGGTCGTCGCCCTGTCTCTCACGCTCACGGCCTGTGGCGGTGGCCAGGGCGGCGAGGGCGGTACGACCACGGGGAAGGTCGCGCCGGTGATCAAGGCCTTCGACATCAACCAGCTGCCCCGCGACCGGGTCAAGCAGGGGGGCGTCCTCCACTGGGGGCTCACCGAGTTCCCCACGCAGTGGAACCTCAACCACGTCGACGGCAACCTCGCCGAGGTCAAGAAGGTCATCGACGCCCTGATGCCCGCCGCGTTCCGCTCCGACGAGAAGGCCAACCCGGTCCCGAACACCAACTACGTCACCGACGCCCGGGTGACGGCGACCAACCCCCGCCAGGTGGTGACGTACACGCTGAACCGCAGGGCCCGCTGGTCGGACGGCAAGCCGATCACCTGGCAGGACTACGAGGCCCAGTGGAAGGCCCTGAACGGCGGGAACCCCGACTTCCACGTCGCCGCCACCACCGGCTACCAGGACATCGCGAGCGTGGCGCGCGGCCGGGACGACTACGAGGTGCTGGTGACCTTCCAGAGCCCGTTCTCCGAGTGGCAGTCGCTGTTCTGGCCGCTCTACCCGAAGTCGACCAACGCGACGCCGGACGCCTTCAACACGAGCTGGCTGAACCGCATCCCCGTCACCGCGGGCCCGTTCAAGTTCGCCTCCTTCGACCAGACGGCCAAGACGACGACGCTCGTCCGCGACGACGCCTGGTGGGGCGACAGGGCCAAGCTCGACAAGATCATCTACCGTTCGCTGGACACCGAGGCGCTGGTCGGGGCGTTCACCAACGGCGAGCTGGACGTCTTCGACGTCGGGCCCTCAGCGCCCGACTACGCCAGGGCCAAAAGCGCCAAGGGCGCGGTCATCAGGCAGGCCGCGGGCCCGGACTTCCGGCACTTCACGTTCAACGGCGAGAGCCCTGCGCTCTCCGACGTCAGGGTCCGCCAGGCGATCGTCCTCGGCCTGAACCGCGACGCGATCACGCGCTCCGACCTGCAGGGCCTCAACTGGAACAGCGCGCTGCTCAACAACCACTTCTTCATGAACACCCAGGCGGGCTACCAGGACAACGCGGGCGCGCTCGGGAGGTACGACCCGGCCAAGGCCGAGAAGCTGCTCGACGCCGCGGGCTGGCTCCGGGCGAGCCCCACCCGCCAGAAGGCCGGCGAGGTGCTCACCCTCCGCTTCGTGATCCCCGCCGGGCTGCAGCTCAGCAAGTCGGAGGGCGAGCTGGCGCAGGCCATGCTGGAGCGCATCGGCGTCAAGGTCACGATCCAGTCCGTCCCGAACGACGACTTCTTCTCCAAGTACGTCATCCCCGGCAACTTCGACATCGCGCCGTTCTCCTACATCGGCACGCCGTTCCCGGTCTCCAGCAGCTACGGCACGTACGCCAACGGGGTCAAGGCGTCGGACGGCAAGGTCCAGTGGAACGCCAACTTCGGCAGGTCGGGCAGCCCCGAGATCGACACGGCGATGAAGAGGGCGTCGTCCGACCTCAACGCGGAACAGGCGAGGAACGACGCCAACGAGGCCGACAAGCTGATCTGGCAGAAGGTCAACGTGCTCCCGCTCTACCAGCGGCCGCAGAACTGGGGGGTGAAGTCCACGCTCGCCAACATCGGGGCCCCCGGGTTCTACACCCTGAAATACGCCGACATCGGCTTCACGGGCTAGCGGGGCGCCCGATCACTGGGCGGGGGGCTCGTCGGGGATGTCGGCGATGTCGTCCAGCGCGGCGGCCAGCTCGTCGGGGTGGTCGCCGATGCGCTCCGCGATCTCCATGAGCACGTGCAGCACGTCGTGCCGGTCGTGCCCGAGGTCGAGCAGGCGCTGGGCCGCCTCCCACATCTGCTCGGGATCGCCGTCCCACAGCCGCTTGGCGATCTCCTCGTGCCAGGCGAGGTGCTCGGCGTAGTCGGGACGGCCGCGCTCGTCCGCGTGGTCGATCTCCACCAGGATGCGGCGGTCGGCGTCCTCGGCCGGATGGAGGGCCGAGAGGTCGATGTCGCCGTGCGTGCCCTCCAGGAACGGGAACGCGAACGCCCGCCTCGCGAGGGCCGACAGATCGCCGTCCGGCAGCAGGCGCTCGACGAGGGACCGGTCCAGGCCGAAGGTCGTCGGATCGCGGTAGGCCTCGGTGAAGCGGCCCGTGGCCTCCCAGACGGCGTCCAGCGTCGCCCTGAGACCCTCGTCGGGCAGCCCGGTCTTCGGGGCGGCGAACCTGACCCACGACAACAGCACGTGGGGCATGGCCTCCTGCTCGGCGGGGTCGAGGAGGACCTTGCGCGGCAGCCAGTCGAGCAGGAACGTCTCGCACTTGGTGGGGCTGACCCGCAACGGGCGGTTGAAGTCCTGGTCGCAGCCGTAGTCGATGATGTGGTCGGCGCACCGGGAAGCGGCCGAGGGGTCGGAGAGGTGCTCGGCCGCGTCGGAGGCCAGGAACTCCGCCGCGAGCATCGCGCGGCGGTCGCGGCTGTAGGGCGCCTCGCTGAAGAGCGGGGCGGGGCGCTTGCGACCCGGGGGCAGCGCCTTGATGCGGGCCCTGGCGAAGGCGTGGTAGGCGCTGTAGCTGTCGCTGACGAGCTTGGGCGACTTGCGGCCCAGCGACCCGGTGGTGGCCTTCATCGCGAACTCCAGGAGCGCCCTGGCCTGCTGCGGCTCGATCTCCTCGAAGCGCAGCATGGGATTGCCCGCGGCCTCCAGGCCGGCCTTCTCGAGCAGGCTGTCGACCTGGGAGGAGACCCACGCGTCGCGGGCCATGCCCCGCATGTTGTAGTCGACGATCACCACCAGGGCGTGGGAGTCCTCGCTGTGGGCCTCGGGGGCCCGCCCGGCCGCCTCGCTCGTGGAAGTGCCGCGGCCCGCCGCCTCGTGCCCGCCCGCGGGGTCGCTGGCCTCGGCGTCGCGATCGTGCCCGTTCGCGCCGGAACGGTGGCCGGGGCCCGCCGCCCCGCCCTGGCCGGCGGACGCGGGCCGGCCCATGCCGATCTTGCCCTGGGCGGACTGGTTGGGAAAGCCCCGGTAGGCGAAGGTGCACACCACGGTGTCCTGGTCGCCGTAGGCGTCCCTGGACACGTAGCAGCCCCGGGGTTTGACCGCTCCAACCCGCTCGGCCCAGCGCGGCCTCGCCACGTCGGACTCCATCAGGGCCAGCGCGGCGCCCTCGGCCTTGGCGGCCTGACGGGCGGTGCCGAGATAGGCCACGGCGATCAGCAGCGTCAGGGCGGCGGGCGTGCCCGCCTTGGCGGCGTAGTCGACCAGGCCCTCGCCGAGGAACTCCTCGACGTCGCCCCGGCGCAGGCGGCGGCCCCACCACGCGCCGAGCATGTCGGACACCATCAGCTCGGCGTCGAGCGGGGTGCGGACGGCGAGCAACTCGCGGGCCGCCAGAAGCATCTCCGCGAACACGTCGTCCGGCGGCTGGGTGCCCCGGGGGTCTCGTCGTCGTCGGCGGCTCACGCCCCTTACCTTCTCGCATTCCAGGCCCAAACGGTGCACGGAACGCCGCCTGGTGACCCCGCTGTTACCCGGAAGGCCCGACTGTTACCGACCTGGGCCTGCGAGTGTCACCGGCAGGGGGCATGTGTGTTACCCCTGGCCGGGCCCGGTCATCCGGGAGGGCTCACGAGGGGGGCCGAGCTGACGAGCGCGAGCAGGTGCTCTCGGGCGATGCGCTCCACGACGGGGGCGGTGACGTCGACTCCGAGGTGGGCGGCGCACGCCCACACGTCCTCCACGCATCGTTCCACGATCTCGATGGGCACGGTGAGGAACTCGTCGGAAAGGCGCGCGCTGACGAGCTCACGCGGTCCGGCCGCGCCCGATTGGGCCGCGTGCGGTCCGGATACTCGCGGTTCGGTGGTTCCCCAGGTGAAACGCGTTGCTAGAGCAGGCATGGGCGGTTTCGCATCCTCCCGGTGAGCCGGGGGAGATCCATCCCCCGGACCAGTGCGCTGAGGGGGCGTGCGTACTCATTCCATCTTGTATCGCGGAGGTGTCAACCCCTAAGGGTTAAGGGCACATCCGGCACCACACGGCTTCTCCTGTGGGAAGCTGTTCCCCAGCGCGTCCGGTTGCCGGACACGCCGTGCCCCAGGGCACGACGCGTTACCGTGCGGGTCCGAGGTGGCGGAAGGTGAAGGCTTGGCCGAGGTGGCGGAGACCGGGCAGACCAAGGGGCGAGTGCCGAGAAAGTCGGCCGATCTTGCTGCACACCGCGGCGCGTTTTTGACAGGATGCGTTGACCGCATCGCGGCCGGGGCTTCCGTCCGTGCGTGCCCATCGCCGATGATGTAGTGCAGTTCGCGCTACCAATCACAGTTATGGAGATGTGCCTCGTGGGAGACCCTGGCACGCGACGGAGGTGCCGACCATGAGCGCCGAAACCTCCGTGCCCCGTCCCCGGGAGTCGGGTGTGGACATCTCAGACCCCGCCCTGTTCCAGGGCCTGCTCGCTGAGGCGCCGTTCGCCTTCGCGTTCTTCGACACGGCCGGCAGGTTCCAGCGGGTCAACCAGAGCTTCGCCGACGTCAGCGGGCTCGCCGCCGACGAGCACGCCGGTCACGCGGCGTCCGAGATCCTCGCCGCCGACCTCTCGGCCCTGATCGACGCGGCGCTGCACAGGGTCGTCGAGGAGCACCGCGCGATCGCCAACGGCGACCAGCGCTACCGCACCATGTCCGCCACCGGCGAGCAGCGGCACTGGACCCTGTCGTTCTATCCCATCCACGGTGACAAGGGCGCGCTGGCCGGGGTCGCCCTGTTCGGCGTCGACGTCACCGAGCGCCAGCTCACCGAGGAGGAGCTGCGCCGCAGCGAGGAGCGCTACCGCTCGCTGGTGGAGTCGCAGCAGCAGCTCGTGTGGATCACCTCGCCCACCGGCGCCGTGATCGAGGACGCCCCGCAGTGGCGCGCCATCACCGGCCAGAGCCTCGAAGAATACCTCGCCTACGGCTGGCTGGAGGCCGTCCACCCCGATGACCGCCCGGCCGCCGACGAGGCCTGGCGCGAGGCCCTGCGCGGGCGCACTCTGTTCGAGTGGAGCTATCGCGTCCGCACCCGGGCAAGCGGTTACCGGCACTTCGAGGTGCGGGCCGTCCCGATCATCCGGCACGGCCGGGTCATCGAGTGGGTGGGCGCCAACAGCGACGTCACGCCGCAGCGTGAGGCCGAGGAGATGCGGGGCCGCCTGACCGACCAGCTCGGCGCCGCCGCCCTGCGCACGGCACGCCTGCAGGGCGCCACGGCGATGCTCGCCGAGGCGCTCACTGTCGAGCAGGTCGTGCAGGTCATCATCGACGTCGGCCGCACCGCCCTGGCCGCCGACAGGTCGGCCGTCGCCCTCCTCGACACCGATCGGGCCGCGCTGAAGCTCACCAACAGCGGCGGCCTTCCCGATGTTCCCGGGGCGGCCGGCGAGGAGATCCCGCTCTCGCAGTCCAGCGTGATGACCATGGCGGTCAACAGCCGCAGGCCCGTGTTCGCCGAGTCGCCCGACAGCCTCCGCGCCCAGCTCGTGGAGGCCGGCGGCGACGAGGCGGTGGTCGCGGGCTTCCTGGCCCACAGCGACGAGCGGGCGTGGGTCGGCCTCCCGCTGCTGGCCGCCGGGCGGGCGCTCGGCGCGCTTCGGTTCGCCTTCACCCGGCCGCAGAAGATCTCGCAGGAGGACGGCGTCTTCCTGGAGGCCCTGGCAGGGCAGTGCGCGCTCGCCGTGGAGCGGGCCACGCTGTTCGAGCGCGAGTACCGCACCGCCGAGACGCTGCAGCGCAGCCTCCTGCCCGACCGCCTGCCGGTGATCCCCGGCCTGGTGCTCGCCCAGCGCTTCCGCTCGGGCAGCAGGCACGTCCAGGTCGGCGGCGACTGGTACGACGCGTTCGTCCTGCAGGACGCCCGGGTGGCGGCCGTCGTGGGCGACGTCATGGGCAAGGGCGTCAAGGCCGCCGCGGGCATGGGCCGCATCCGCAACGCCATGCGCGCCCTGGCCCTCACCAACCCGCCGCCCGCGGCCGTGCTCACCGGCCTCGACAGGGTCTTCGACGCCACCGAGGAGGAAGAGCAGGTCACGACCCTGGCGTACATGGTCGTCGAGCCCGGCACCGGCGAGGGCACCCTCGCGCTGGCCGGTCACCCGCCGCCCCTGCTGGTGTCGCCGCAGGGCACGGCGGTGCTGTCCGAGGGCGAGCCCGGCACCCCGCTCGGCTGGCCCACCATCCGCAAGCAGTTCCGGTTCTGCGTCCCGCCGGGTCACACCGCGGTGCTCTACTCGGACGGGCTCGTGGAGAACCGCAAGCGGGGGCTCGACGCCGGACTCGCAGAACTATGTTCTGTGGTCGGCGAAGCGCCCCCTGAAGTCCTAGGAAATCCGCATATGTTGCTTGACTTCCTGGTGGATCGGATGCTGGCGGGGTATGAGCAGGACGATGACGTCACGGTGCTCGCCGTTCATGTGCCGGCCGCCACAAAGAGTGACTGAATGAAACAGTCATAAGGGTTGCTTTCGGGTATCGGTGACCCGCTTCCGTACGCACTACTGTTCCGGTCGGCCTAGGGTGGAGGGCAACCGCTGTGAGGCGGCCGTAAGGACGGCGGGGTCATGCCAGAATGCTGGGCAGGTACGTCGCGGTCCGCACGGCCCTCCACCGAAAAGAAGCAAGCGCCCCTAGCGGGCACCTGGGTCCATTCTCACCATGCGTTCGTTCGAGAGGTGTTCGTGTCGCCTGCAAGTTCGACTCGCTCGAAGCCATCTGAGCTGAACGAGCCCGTCATTCAGCGGCTCATCGAGCGTGGGCGCTCGCAGGGTTTCCTCGAGTCTGAGGATGTCCGCAAGGCCTTCGAGGAGGCGGACATCCCGATGTCGCACGCCGCTGGGTTCCTTCGGAACCTCAGCAAGGAGGGTGTGACCGTCGTGGTGACCGCCGCGGACTCGGCGGCGCCCAAGAAATCTCGTGGCCCGGCCAAGCGTCGCACCGCCGCCCCCGTGAAGAAGACCAAGACCGCCACCGCGGCGGCCAAGGAGCAGCCCGATACCGTCACGGCCGTGGTGAGCGGTGCCGGGGGCGAGGCCGCGGCGCCGGCTGACAAGCCGGTCGCCAAGAAGCCGGTGGCCAAGAAGGCCGCGCCGGTGAAGAAGGCCGCACCAGCCCCTGACGCTCCCGCCAAGGTCGCAACCCCTGCCGCCCTCGCCAAGAAGGCCAAGCCGGAGGTCGCCGTGCCCGCGTCGCCATCGCCCAAGATCGAAACAAAGCCCAAGGTCTCCTCCGAGGACGACGAGGACCTCGACATCGAGGGTGACCTCGAGCTCGAGGACTTCGACATCGACGTGGAGGTCGAGGCCGTGGCCGACACCGACACAGAGGTCGAGGCCGAGGCCGAGCCGGAGGTCGAGATCGAGGCGGAAGCCGAGGTCGAGGTCGAGGCCGAGCCCAAGCCCGGCGTCGAGGTCCAGAGCGACGACGAGGTCCTGATCCTCTCCGATGACGACGACGACGCCCCCGTGGCGCAGGTCGCCGCCGCCGGAGCCACCGCCGATCCGGTGAAGGACTACCTCAAGCAGATCGGCAAGGTCCCGCTGCTCAACGCCGAGCAGGAGGTCGAGCTGGCCAAGCGCATCGAGGCCGGCCTCTTCGCCGAGGAGCAGCTCGCGAACGACGGCGAGAGGCTTCCCGTCGACGTCCGCGCCGAGCTCGAGTGGATCGCCGAGGACGGCCGCCGCGCCAAGAACCACCTGCTGGAGGCCAACCTCCGCCTGGTGGTCTCGCTGGCCAAGCGCTACACCGGCCGCGGCATGCTCTTCCTGGACCTGATCCAGGAGGGCAACCTGGGCCTGATCCGGGCGGTCGAGAAGTTCGACTACACCAAGGGTTACAAGTTCTCCACCTACGCCACGTGGTGGATCCGCCAGGCGATCACCCGCGCCATGGCCGACCAGGCGCGGACCATCCGCATCCCCGTCCACATGGTCGAAGTGATCAACAAACTGGCCCGGGTCCAGCGGCAGATGCTGCAGGATCTCGGTCGCGAGCCGACTCCCGAGGAGCTGGCGCGCGAGCTCGACATGACCCCTGAGAAGGTCGTCGAGGTCCAGAAGTACGGCCGCGAGCCGATCTCCCTGCACACCCCCCTCGGTGAGGAGGGCGACAGCGAGTTCGGTGACCTGATCGAGGACTCCGAGGCCATCGTCCCGGCCGACGCGGTCAGCTTCACCCTGCTCCAGGAGCAGCTCCACTCCGTGCTCGACACGCTGTCGGAGCGCGAGGCGGGCGTGGTCTCCATGCGGTTCGGCCTCACCGACGGCCAGCCGAAGACCCTCGACGAGATCGGCAAGGTCTACGGGGTGACGCGCGAGCGCATCCGGCAGATCGAGTCCAAGACCATGTCGAAGCTCCGCCACCCGTCGCGCTCGCAGGTTCTGCGCGACTATCTCGACTGACGACCGATCGGCTCCCGCCCGGGCAGGGCGGGAGCCGTTCCGCGTCTTCGGTGCTTTGCGGACGCCGCCGTTAACCCAGCCGTAACGTCGCGGTAGCGGCACAAGTCTTGACGGCTTCTAGGCTCACCGCCCATGGGTGTGATCGAAGTGGATCGGGCGCGTGCTCGGGGGCCACGACTGATCGCAAGCCGTCCATGGGCCGACACCGTGCTCGACGACGCGGTGAACGCTCTGGGACGTGGATATCTCGAACCCGCCATTCCCGCGCTCGTCGCGACCCGGGGCGACCCCGAGGTTCGCGCGTTGCGGGTCGAGGCGCTGGCCAAGGCTGCCGTGGGCCTCGCGGGAGGCATCGAGGCCCTTCTGTCGCGAGATCGGGTCAACCCCGATCTGTGGCTGTGGCTCGGCCGCACCCGCGTCGAGGAGGCCTGGGAGATCAAGCCCGACGTACGGGCGCGGGCCGTGCAGGCCGACCGGATGCGCGTCTTCCACCAGGCGATGGAGGCGGCGCGGGGCCCGCTGCTGGCGGCCGCCCAGCTGATGCCGGCCGATCCGGCGCCCTGGGTCTCCCTTCTCTGGCTGGCGCTCGGCTTGGAGCGGCCGAGGGAGGAGAAGGACTCCATCTGGTCGGAGGCGTCGCGCCGCCACCGCACGCTGTTCGCCGCCAATGCCGCCCGGCTGGTCACCCTGTCCCCCGGATGGGGCGGCACGAGCCAGGAGATGTTCGACTTCGCCCGGGCCGCGGGCCGGCAGGCTCCCGACGGTGATCCCCTGGCGGCGCTGCTGCCCCTCGCCTACTTCGAGCACGTCGCCAACGAGCGGTCGGGGCGGTCACGCGCCTGGGTCTCGTACGAGGTGCAGCGGGAGATCACCTCGGCGGCGGGCCGGTGGCACGAGACCCGGGGCGGGAGGGCGCATCCGAGGGCCGTGGAGGCGCACAACGCCTTCGGCGCGGCCTTCTACCTGGCCGACATGCGGCGGCCGGCCCGAGGGCACCTCACGCGCACGGGCGGCAGGTTCAGCGTGCTGCCCTGGTCGCACCTGGGCGACCCGGCGAAGGAGTTCCACAAGGCGTGTTCACGCCTGAATGTGATCACGAACGGATAACGACGTCCAGGGTCCAGGGCCTGCCCTTCAGGGGCGGGGGGCCGAGCTCGGTGACGTGGCCGAGCCCTGCCAGGAGCTCGGCCAGCTCCTGCGGGCTTCGCGGGTCGGCGCCGCACTCCACCAGCGACCGCGCGACGGCGCCGCGCGTGGCCTTGGCCATGTGGCTCACCACCGAGCGGGCGCCGGCGGTCTCCCTCAGCACCCGCACCGTCGTGGCGCGCGACCCCGGCTGCCAGGCCTGGGCGTACGTCGACGACCGCAGGTCGACCACCATCCCCGCCTCCGCGTCGAGTGCCTCCGACAGAGAGGAACGCCAGTGGGCCGCGAGGCCGCCCAGCGGCGGCAGCCGCACGCCCATGGACAGGCGGTAGGGCGGGACACGGTCGGAGAGCCGCAGCGCGCCCCACAACCCCGAGAACACGATCACCGAGCGCTGCGCGCGGCGACGCGCCCTCGCGTCCAGGGTGGCGAGCCCGAGGTTGTCGTAGAGCACGCCGGTGTAGAGCCGTGAAGCGGGAAGGGTGGGGGCGGTGCGCAGCCGCAGGTTCCTGTCGAGCTCGCCGGCCTGACCTGGGGACAGGCCCAGCACCTCCAGCGCCTCCTCCCGCGGCCCCTGGACCAGGGCGGTGAGGGCGTCGAGGGCTTTCTCGCGCGCGGAGGTCAGGGCGGGGAAGCTCAGGGAGCCGAGATCCAGGGCGGCCCCCCTACTGCGGGCGGCCTTGCCCTCGGACGGAGGCAGGAGGATCAGCACGGACTCCGATCCTAGCCCCCCGCAGGTCAACGGGGTCCCGGCACCCTGCCGTCCCGGGCCGGGGCGGATCGGTTAGTCTGCGCCGATGAGCGGGGACAGCCTTGACCTTGACGATCTCGTGCACCGGGCCTGGCCGGCGCCCTACCAGGAAGCGCTGGACGGCTGGGTCCTGCGTCACGCCGACGGGGTGACCAAGCGCGCCAACTCGGTGCTTCCCTGGGCCACGCCGGACGATCTGGACAGGGCGGTCGACGCCGCCGAGAAGTTCTACGCCGAGCGGGGGCTGCCGTGCGTCTTCTCAATGGGCCCCCGCGCTGCGCCCGGTCTGGACGAGCTGCTGGCCGGGCGGGGATATCGCGCGGTCGACGAGACGGTCTGCATGGTCGCCTCCACGGCCGGGGAGCCCGCCGCTCATGATGTGGAGATCCTCGGCCGTCCCTCCGAGGCGTGGCTCGCCGTCTGGTGGGCGGTGGACGGGCGGTTAGGGCAGGACGGACTGGCCGCCGCGGGGCGGATCGTCCGAGGGGTGCCCGCGAGCTACGCCGCCGTCGGGCGCGACGGCGGGCCGGTCGCCGTCGGGCGCTCCGTGCTGCAGGGCGGCACGCTGGGGATCTACTGCATGGCCACGCTGCCCCACGCGCGGCGCCAGGGGCTGGGCCGAAGCGTGCTGCGGGCCCTGCTTGCCCACGGCCGGGCGCGAGGCGCCTCGAAGGCCTACCTCGTCGTGGTGGCGTCCAACCTCGCGGCCAGGGCCATGTACGCCTCGGAGGGCTTCACGCCGGCGGGTGGCTACCACTACCGCGTCCGGTGAAACCCCAAGGGGGCGGCGCATGGCCCGTGCCGTGGGAGGGCCGGCCCGGCCGGAAGACCGCGACACGGCGAGCCCCGAGACGGGGGAGGCACGGTCCGGCCTGGAAGACAGCGACGCGGCGAGCCCCGAGATGGTCGCCCAGGGGGACGCCATCCGAGATCGCCGCGTTCACTTATGTGGTTGTCGCTTGTTTATCGGGGTCAGAGCGGCGGGCGCATGCTCACCGTTCGCTGGCGTTCGATGTAGGGGTTTCGCTCAGGCGCGCCGACTCGTCCTGGATGTCGGCACCCTTGTCGCGCAGTGCCGCGATGTGCCGACGCCCGTGGTGAGCGCAGAACAGTAGCTCCCCGCCCACGGGGAGGGACGCGCGGATGTACGCCTGGGCGCCGCACCGGTCGCACCGGTCCACGGCGGTCAGCGGCTTGGTGGGGGCGAGAGCTCCAGTCACGTATCGCCTTTCGGGTCACCCCACTGACGTGGGGATTTGGCGTCAGTCACTTGGCTCAACATCTAACCCGATGCAGACGTTCCCAATCGCCTTCCGGATACGCCGAGAGCAGAATGTGTCGTTAAGTGACGTGAATCGAGGTCCGCCTGACGCAGAAGCCCTTGTTGATGGCACGCTTAGGCGCGGCGGAACATCAAGAAACGGTAGGCTACGCACACATGTTCGATGCTCAGTGGGAGTGGGAGTGACGGCAGTCAGCACGGAGGCGGGTTACACGGCCCGTCATCTGTCGGTGCTGGAGGGCCTGGAGGCCGTCCGTAAGCGCCCCGGAATGTACATCGGGTCCACTGACAGCCGCGGTCTCATGCACTGCCTCTGGGAGATCGTGGACAACGCCGTCGACGAGGCTCTCGCCGGCTTCTGCAAGCGCATCGAGGTCGAGCTGTTCCCCGACGGGTCCATCGAGGTCCGTGACGACGGCCGCGGCATCCCCGTCGACGTCGAGCCCAAGAGCGGCCTCGTGGGCGTCGAGCTCGTCTTCACCAAGCTCCACGCCGGCGGCAAGTTCGGTGGCGGGTCCTACGGCGCCTCCGGCGGCCTGCACGGCGTCGGCGCCTCCGTGGTCAACGCCCTGTCCGCCCGGCTCGACGTCGAGGTCGACCTTGGCGGGCGCATCCACGAGATGAGCTTCCGTCGCGGCGTGCCCGGCGTCTTCGAGGGCGACGGCCCCACCGCCAAGTTCAAGAAGAAGTCCGGCCTGCGCGACGGCGGCGCCCTCGCCAAGAAGATCACCGGCACGCGCGTGCGCTGGTGGGTCGACAGCCAGATCTTCCTGCGCGAGGCCGAGGTCTCGCTCGACGAGATCCACGTCCGCGCGCGGCAGACCGCCTTCCTGGTCCCCGGGCTCACGATCGCGGTGCGCGACAGCCGGGGCGAGGAGCCCGCCGAGGAGGAGTTCCGCTTCGACGGCGGCATCTCCGAGTTCACCGAGTTCCTGGCCCGCGACGAGTCCGTCTGCGACGTCATGCGGCTGCAGGGCGTCGGCCACTTCCACGAGACCGTCCCCGTGCTCGACGAGCAGGGCCACATGACCTCCACCGAGGTCGAGCGCGAGCTCACCGTCGACGTCGCCGTCCGCTGGGGCAAGGGCTACGAGACCACCGTGCGCTCGTTCGTCAACGTGATCGCCACGCCCAAGGGCGGCACCCACGTCAGCGGCTTCGAGCGCGCCCTGCATCGCACGATCAACGAGCAGCTCAGGGAGACCCGCCTGCTCAAGAACGGCGACGACCCGGTCACCAAGGAGGACATCCTTGAGGGCCTCACCGCCGTTGTCACGGTCCGGGTGCCCGAGCCGCAGTTCGAGGGGCAGACCAAGGAGGTCCTCGGCACCTCGGCGGCGAGCCGCATCGTGTCCCACGTGGTCACCCGCGAGCTGAAGGAGCTGTTCGCCAGCACCAAGCGCGCCCACAAGCTGCAGCTCCGCGCGGTCCTCGAGAAGATCGTCGCGGCGGCCAAGGCCCGCATCGCGGCCCGCGAGCACCGCGACAACCAGCGCCGCAAGAGCGCCCTTGAGAACTCCGCGCTGCCCGCCAAGCTGGTCGACTGCCGCAGCGACGCCGTCGACCGCAGCGAGCTGTTCATCGTCGAGGGCGACTCCGCGCTCGGCACCGCCCGCGCGGCCCGCGACTCGGAGTTCCAGGCCCTGCTGCCGATCCGCGGCAAGATCCTGAACGTCCAGAAGGCCTCGGTCGCCGACATGCTCAAGAACGCCGAGTGCGCCGCGATCATCCAGGTGATCGGCGCCGGCTCCGGCCGAGGGTTCGACATCGAGGCCGCGCGCTACGGCAAGGTCATCCTGATGGCCGACGCCGACGTCGACGGCGCCCACATCCGCTGCCTGCTGCTGACGCTCTTCCACCGCTACATGAAGCCCATGGTCGAGGCGGGGCGCGTGTTCGCCGCCGTGCCTCCCCTGCACCGCATCGAGGTCACCAACCCGGGCAGGGGCAAGGACAAGTACATCTACACCTACTCCGACGCCGAGCTGCACAGGGTGCTGCGCGACCTCGAACGCCGGGGCAAGCGCTGGAAGGATCCCATCCAGCGTTACAAGGGCCTCGGCGAGATGGACGCCGACCAGCTCGCGGAGACCACCATGGAGCCGCGCCACCGCACGCTCCGCCGGGTCCGCATCGAGGACGTCGAGGCCGCTGAGCAGATCTTCGCGCTTCTCATGGGCAGCGACGTCGCTCCCCGGCGCGAGTTCATCGTCGGCAGCGCCGCCGAGGTCGACCGCGACCACATCGACGCCTGAGGCGCGACAGAACGATCGCGTGACCCGGTCCTTGGGATCGGGTCACGCGATCGTGGTCTCCAGGCTGTGGGCCGTCACAGCTCCGTCTCGGGGGTCACAGCGCGACGGGCATCAGCTTGCCCGTGTGGACGTCGTACACCGCACCTCCGATGGCCAGGCGCTCCGGCAGGTACGGGTAGGTGCGGATCCTGATCAGGTCGCGCCGCAGTGCCGCGTCCTGGTCGGGCACCGTGTGGAACTCCAGGCTGCGCGTGTCGACACCGTGCTCCCTGCTGATCAGCTCGTGGACATCCTCGTCGGTCGACTTGGCCATCCGGCAGTCGGTGTGCGGCATGACCAGGACACGCTCGACGCCGAGGAGGTAAACCGCCAGGACGAGCGTGCGCAGCACGTCGGGGGTGACCCGGGCGCCCGCGTTGCGCAGGATCTTCGCGTCTCCCGCCGCGAGGCCTAGCAGGCCCAGCGGGTCGATGCGCGAGTCCATGCAGGTGACCACGGCGAGGCCGCGCAGCGCGTGGCCGCTCAGGTTCGAGCCCTGGAAGGTTTGGGCGTATTCCTCATTGGCGGCCAGCAGATCGTCGAATGCTTCCGTCATGATGCCAATGTTCCCGGATGCCGTTTTTGGCAATACCCCCGGGGGTGTCCGGAAGCGGCTTCGCAAAGATCCCCCGATCGCTCGTCACTTTCGGTGATGATGGGTCAACGATACGTGCAAGATCTTTGGGGAGGCTCGCTGTGGGGATGACCGATTCGCTCGCCGGATATCTGCGCGCCCGGGCCAGGTGGCGGCTCGACCGGGTCCAGCGCAAGGACGGCGGCTGGAACGCCCGCTGCGCGCTCGCGCTCCTGGACGCCGCCGCCTACGCGCAGACGCTTCCGGAGGACGACCCGCTGGTCGTCGCGCTGGAAGAGGCCGGATGCTTCGGCCCGCACGGGTTCGGCGACTTCGAGCCGGGAGAGGCGGCGGCCAAGCTGATCGACTTCTGGCAGGACGGCGAGCCGTGGGAGCTGCTGACGGCCATCGCGCCCGTGGCCAGGGGAGACGCCGTCCCCTCACGCCAGTAGCCGGCGTACGGGCTCGGCGCCGGCGTGTCACCGTCCGTAGCGGTTTGGGGCGCCGCGCCTGGGATACGGGGGCGAAGTGGTCGTGCCTCCTGGCACGTCCGAACAGCCACTTAACCGGTTTCAGCCTCCAAACACCGCTGTACCCTGGTGGGCGGTGTCGCCGGCGAAGATCAGCAGAGGAAGTGATCATGAGCGAGATCGCGCGCATGCGTGCTGTGGTGCTCGACTGCCCGGACCCCAAGGCTCTGGCCGAGTTCTACGCCGCCGTGGTCGGCTGGAAGATCCTCTACCGGGATGACGCGTGGGTGAGCCTGAGCGACGGCGGCGAGATCAGGCTGTCGTTCCAGCGGGCGGACGGCTATCAGCCGCCGGACTGGCCCTCGTCCGACCATCCGCAGCAGCTCCACCTCGACCTGACGGTGGACGACCGCGAGAAGGCCGAGGCCGAGGTGCTGGCGCTAGGCGCCGTCAAGCACCTGCACCAGCCGGGGGAGGCCGGGGACTTCACGGTCTTCCTGGACCCCGCCGGCCATCCCTTCTGCCTCTGCGACGCCGACTAGGCTCCTCGTTTGGTCGCCGGAGCCCGATGAAACGGCTCCGGCGACCCACGTGGTGCTCCCGCCGGCCCGGCCTGCGGGAGTCGCCGGCTCAGAAGAGCTGCTCGCCCGGGTCGGCCGCCGGCACGCCTTCCTGGTCCTCCGGGTGCCCGTCCGCTTCGCCCGCGCCGGGGCCGCTGCCGAGCGCCCCGCCGATCGCGGCGATCGCCGAGGCCATGCGGAGACCGGACCCGTCCCTGCGGCCCAGCTCGGACGGCAGCTCGACGGGCTTGCCCGTGGAGGACACCGCCTTGATCGGAGCCGGGCCCGCCCAGGCGAGGATGAGCACGTCCTCACCCTTGAGGAAGCGCTGGGCCCGCACGCCGCCCGTCGCCCTGCCCTTGGGCGGGAACTCCGCGTAGTCCGACACCTTGCCGCCCCCGGCCTCCGTGCCGGGTAGCGCGGTGGCGGAGCCGGCGATCGTCACGACGCGGGCCTCGCGGGCGGGGTCCACGACACCGAACCAGACGACCTTCGCGCCGTCGTCGAGGCGGATGCCGGCCATGCCGCCGGCCGGGCGGCCCTGCGGCCGTACGGACGAGGCGGGGAAGCGCAGGAGCTGGGCATCGGAGCTGATGAACACCAGGTCGTGGTCGTCGGAGGTGAGCTCCACGGCCCCGACCACGCTGTCGCCCGGCTTGAGGCCGATGACCTCGAAGTCGTTGCGGTTCGCGGGATACTCGGGAACGACGCGCTTGACCATGCCCTGGGCGGTGCCGAGCGCGAGACCGGGCCCCTCCGGGTCGAGGGATCCGAGGCCCACGACCAGCTCGCCGGGGTTCAGCGTGACGTACTCGCTGACCGGGTGGCCGCCCGACAGGGACGGCGGGCTGGCCAGAGGCGGCAGGGTCGGCAGGTCGACCACGGAGACCCTGATCAGGCGCCCGGCCGACGTCACCACGCCGACCTCGCCCCGCACCGTCGACCGCACGACCGAGACCAGCACGTCGTGGGCCGAGCGTTCCTCCCCGGCGCCGAGCGGCGAGTCGTCGCCCGTGCGGGCGAGAAGGCCGGTCGAGGAGAGCAGCACCAGGCAGGGGTCGTCGGCGACCTCCAGCGGGATCGCGCCGGGCGTGGTGACGGCTCCGGCCTCCAGCAGGACGGTGCGGCGCGGCGTGCCGTACGTCTTGGCGACCTCGGCCAGCTCGGCCGAGACGACCCTGCGCAGGCGGTCCTCCGACGAGAGGATCGCGGTCAGCTCGGCGATCTCCTCCTGGAGGATCTGCCGCTCGCGGTCGAGCTCGAGCTTGTCGTACCTGGTGAGGCGGCGCAGCGGCGTGTCGAGGATGTAGTTGGACTGGATCTCCGACAGGTCGAAGACCTCCATGAGCCGGCTGCGTGCCTCGGCGGAGTCGTCGGAGGAGCGGATGACCTGGATGACCTCGTCGATGTTGAGGAGGGCGACGATGAGGCCGTCGACCAGGTGGAGGCGCTCCTCACGCCTGCGTCGCCGGTAGGTGGAGCGGCGGCGCACGACCTCGATGCGGTGGTCCACGAAGACGCGGAGCAGTTCCCTGAGACCGAGGGTGCGGGGCTGGCCGTCGACCAGCGCCACGTTGTTGATCCCGAAGGTCTCCTCCATCGGGGTCATGCGGTAGAGCTCGGCGAGCACGGCCTCGGGGTGGAAGCCGTTCTTGATCTCGATGACCAGGCGCAGGCCCTTGTGCCGGTCGGTGAGATCCTTCAGATCGGAGATGCCGGAGAGCTTCTTGGAGGTCACCAGCTCCTTGATCTTGGTGATGACCCGCTCGGGGCCGACGTTGAAGGGCAGCTCGGTGACGATGATGCCCTTGCGGCGCGGGGTGACCTGGTCGATCGTCGCCTTGGCGCGCATGCGGAAGGTGCCGCGGCCGGTCTCGTAGGCGTCCCTGACACCGGCCAGCCCGATGATCGAGCCACCGGTCGGCAGGTCGGGCCCGGGCACGAAGCGCATGAGCTCGTCGAGCGACGCGCCCGGGTTCTTGATGAGGTGGCGGGCCGCGGCGATGACCTCGACGAGGTTGTGCGGCGCCATGTTGGTCGCCATGCCGACCGCGATGCCCGCGGCGCCGTTCACGAGGAGGTTTGGGAAGGCGCTGGGCAGGACCGTGGGCTCGGTCTCCTGGCCGTCGTAGTTGGGCTTGAAGTCGACGGTCTCCTCGTCGATCGACTGCACCATCAGCATGGACGCCGGGTCGAGGCGCGCCTCGGTGTAGCGCATCGCCGCGGGCTGGTCGTCGGGCGAGCCGAAGTTGCCGTGGCCGTCGACCAGCGGGAGCCGCATCGAGAACGGCTGCGCCATGCGCACCAGGGCGTCGTAGATCGCGGTGTCACCGTGCGGGTGGAGCTTGCCCATCACGTCACCGACGACCCGTGAGGACTTGACGTGCCCCCGGTCTGGCCGCAGGCCCATCTCGCTCATCGAGTAGAGGATGCGGCGCTGGACCGGCTTCAGTCCGTCGCGGGCGTCGGGGAGCGCGCGCTGGTAGATCACGGAGTACGCGTACTCCAGATAGCTGGTGCGCATCTCGGTCGAAACGTCGATGTCGACGATCCGCTCCTCGAAGTCCTCGTCTGGCGGGGGTGTGGTAGTCCGTCGGGCCATATCGAACATTGTGCCGAAGGTGCAACGTGCTCCGCGACTCGACGGCCTCCCGAGCCCGTACGGCCTGCGTGGGTGACCGCTCTCGCGGCCGGTGCCACTCCCGTGCACAGCGGCGGAACAGCCCGGTGACTTGACCAAGCGGTTGCTTGCTTAGATGCTGAGGGAGGGCGACGAAGAGGGAGGAATCCAGGAGACATGATCGAGTTCAGGCCCATGACCAGGAACATCGGCGCCGAGGTCACCGGGGTCGATCTGCGCAAGCCGTTGTCGGAGGACGAGGTCCACGCCATCAGGCAGGGCTGGCTGGAGCACCTGGTGCTCTTCTTCAGGGACCAGCCCATCGACGACGAGGAGCACGCACGGTTCGCGCTGCGGTTCGGCAGGCTCAACATCCCTGCGTTCAACAAGGACCAGTCCAGTCCCATCCACCGCCTCGACCAGGTCGACCCCAAGGGCGAGGGAGGCGACGAGTGGCACAGTGACAACACCTTCGAGCCCGAGCCGCCCATGGGCTCCCTGCTGCGTTGCGTCCAGTTGCCCTCGGTGGGCGGCGACACGATGTGGGCCAACACGTGCATGGCGTACGAGACGCTGTCCCCGCCGATCCAGCGGCTCTGCGACGAGCTGACCGCCGTGCACGACATCACGAACTCCATGAGGAAGGCCATATCCAAGGGGCACGACTACGATCTGGCCGCCATGCAGGCGAAGTGGCCTCCGTACGAGCGGCCCGTCGTGCGCGTCCACCCGGAGACCGGCAGGAAATCGCTGTTCGTGAACCGCGCGTCGACCACCCGCCTGGTCGGGCTGTCGGACCGGGAGAACGAGGCGCTCCTGCCGTACCTCGTCGACCACATCCGCTCCCCGGAGTTCCAGGTGCGCCTGAACTGGCGGCCGGGCACGCTGGCCTTCTGGGACAACCGCAGCACCCAGCACTACGCGGTGGCGGACTACACCGAACGTCGCGTCATGCACCGCGTCACCATCGCCGCCTTCGACGAGCACA
Organism: Sphaerisporangium viridialbum; assembly: GCF_049674955.1. Taxonomy (GTDB): domain Bacteria; phylum Actinomycetota; class Actinomycetes; order Streptosporangiales; family Streptosporangiaceae; genus Sphaerisporangium; species Sphaerisporangium viridialbum. Next base: position 2,361,869 of record NZ_CP187232.1, read on the forward strand.
GGAACTGATCCTGGGGAAAAATGCGGACGAGAACCGGCCGAACCCGCTCTAATCGACCATCGGTTGTCCACAGCGGGGCCTTGACGGCCTGAAACGTCGCCGCGACCTGGTACCAAGGAGCCATGGTTGACGAGAGCGGTCTGCGGGCCGAGGCGGAGCAGCGGCTGCGAGCCCTCGCGGGGGAGCACGCCAGGCTCAGAGACGACCAGTGGTCCGCGATCCGGGCGCTGGTCGTCGACCGGCGGCGCGCGCTCGTCGTGCAGCGCACCGGGTGGGGCAAGTCCGCGGTCTACTTCATCGCCACCGCGCTCCTGAGGGCCCGCGGAGCGGGGCCCACGGTGATCGTCTCGCCACTGCTCGCCCTCATGCGCAACCAGATCTCCGCCGCCGACCGCGCCGGGGTCCACGCCGCCACGATCAACTCCGCCAACGTCGACGAGTGGGATCTCATCCACGCCGAGGTCGAGCGCGGCGAGGTCGACGTGCTGCTGGTCAGCCCAGAGCGGCTCAACAACCCCGACTTCCGCGACCTGGTGCTGCCGAAGCTCGCGGCGAGCGCCGGCCTGGTCGTGGTCGACGAGGCCCACTGCATCTCCGACTGGGGTCACGACTTCCGGCCCGACTACCGCCGCCTGCGCACCCTGCTGGCCGATCTCCCTCCGGGCGTGCCGGTCCTCGCGACCACGGCCACGGCCAACGCGCGCGTCACCCGCGACGTCGCCGAGCAACTCGCCGGGCTCACCGACGACAGGCCCGCCACCGCTCCCCATGAAGACTCGCCCCGCGAGACCTCACCCAACGGTGGCGCCGCCAACGGCAGAGCGGTCGGCGGTGGTGCGGGCAGCTCGGGGCCCTCCGATGAAAGGGCCGGCGAGGGCGGTGATGCCGCTGATACCCGTGATGCTCATGATGCCGATGGTGCTGATGATGCCCATGGTGCTGGGGACACCGATGGCACGCTGGTGCTGCGAGGGCCTCTTGAGCGCGACAGCCTCCACCTGAGCGTCGTCCGACTGGCGACCGCCGAGCAGCGGCTGGCCTGGCTCGCCGAGACGCTGCGCGAGCTGCCCGGCTCCGGCATCATCTACACCCTCACTGTGGCCGCCACCCAGGAGATCGCCGCCTACCTGCGCGACCAGGGGCACGAGGTGGCCGCCTACTCCGGGCAGACCGACCCCGCGGAGCGGCTCGCCGCCGAGCAGGCCCTGCTCGGCAACCGGCTGAAGGCACTGGTCGCGACCTCCGCCCTCGGCATGGGCTTCGACAAGCCCGATCTCGGGTTCGTCATGCATGTCGGCGCTCCCGCGTCACCGGTGGCCTACTACCAGCAGGTCGGCCGGGCAGGGCGCGGCGTCGAGCGTGCCGAGGTGATCCTGCTTCCCGGGCCCGAAGACCGCGATATCTGGGCCTATTTCGCCTCGCTCGCCTTCCCCCCCGAGCCCGTGGTGCGGGCGACCCTCGCCACGCTGGCGGAGCACGGCACGATGTCCACTGCCGCGCTGGAGACCAGGGTCGACCTCAGCCGCAACCGGCTGGAGACCATGCTCAAGGTCCTCGACGTCGACGGCGCCGCCAAGCGGGTCAAGGGCGGCTGGCAGGCCACCGGCCGGCCCTGGGCGTACGACGCCGAGAGGTACGCGCGGGTCGCCGCCGAGCGCGCGGCCGAGCAGCAGGCCATGCTCGGCTACATCTCCACCGGCGAGTGCCGCGAGGAGTTCCTCAGGCGCCACCTCGACGACGACACGGCGAAGCCCTGCGGCCGCTGCGACAACTGCACCGGAGCTCACCGCTCGGTGGACATCGCGGCGGCGGCGGTCACGAGCGCCCGCGAGCGGCTTCACCGTCCCGGCGTCGAGGTCGAGCCCCGGCGCCAGTGGCCCACCGGCCTCAAGGAGCTCGGCCTCTCCGGCCGCATCCGTCCCGAGCTGGCGGCGGAGCCGGGCCGGGCTCTCGGGCGGCTCACCGACATCGGCTGGGGCAACGCCCTCAGGCGCCTGCTGGGGGAGCGGGCCGCCGACGGGCCGGTGCCCGACGAGATCTTCGACGCCGTGGTCATGGTGCTGAGCTCGTGGCGCTGGGCCGCGCGCCCGGTCTCCGTGGTCACCGTGCCGTCGACGACCCGGCCGGTGCTGATCACGACTCTGGGCGAGCGGCTGGCCGCCATCGGCAGGCTGAGCTACCTCGGCTCCCTGACCTACCGTCAGACCCCTGCGGGCCGCCAGCACAACAGCGCCCAGCGGGTGCGTGCCCTGCGGGCGACCCTCGCGCCGCCCGTCGCCGACGTCTCCGGCGGCCCGGTGCTGCTGGTCGACGACCGGGTCGACACCGGCTGGACGATGACCATGGGCGCGATGCTTCTACGCGAGGCGGGCGCTCCCGCCGTCCTGCCCTTGGCCCTGGCCACCACCAACTGACCAAGACCCCCCGCTCTGACGCAGGGAGCCGCCCCAGACCTCTCGGCCGTTCCATGTGAGAGGAAGGCCTCTCGGCCGTTCCGTATGAGAGGAAGGCCTCTCGGCCGTTCCGTATGAGAGGAAGGCCTCTCGGCCGTTCCAGGTCAGAGGAGTGGAGGGGAGCGGTCAGAGGCGGGGGCGGGCGCCGAGGTTGGCGATGGCCTTGGCGGCGAGGGCGTTGCCCGCGGCCAGCGCGTCGGCCGGCTGCTTGCCCTCCAGCCACGGCTGGAGGAAGCCCGCGGTGAAGGCGTCACCCGCGCCAGTGCCGTCGACCGTGCGCTCGATGTGGTCGGCAGGCGCGCGGACGGGCTCCGCCCGGTTGTTGGTGTACCAGAGAGCGCCCTCGGCACCCATCTTGATCACGACCTGGGGGAACCACGCGGTGAGCACCTTGGCGGCGGAGGCGGGGTCGTCACGACCCGTGAGCACCTTGGCCTGGGAGTCGTTGGCGAAGAGCAGCTTGGCGCTGTGGGTCCACTCGAGGAACGGCTCGGCGCCCGTGCGCTCGAGCGGCGCGGCGGAGGCGCAGTCGATCGAGATCGACATGCCCGCCCGGCGCGCGTGGTCGAGCGCCGCCAGGCCGGCGTCACGCGAGCCGTCGTTGAGCAGGGTGTACCCGGAGACGTGCAGGTGGCCGCCCTGGGCGAACAGGTCGCGAGGGAGGTCTTCCGGAGAGAGCGCGGCGTTGGCACCGGGGTCGGAGAGCAGCGTGCGCTCGCCCTTGTGCGTGACCAGTACGACACAGGTGCCGGTTGGTCGCTCGGGATCCATCACCAGGCGGGCGTCGACGCCGTATCCCATGAGCTCCATGTCACGGTTACGGCCCGTGATGTCGGCGCCTCGGCGGCCGACGAAGGCCACCTCCGCACCCTCGACGGCGAGCCAGGACGCGATGTTCGCCCCGGAGCCGCCACCATGCATGGTGACGACGGCCGGAGTGTCGCTTGCCCTGGCGAGAGGGTAGCGGGCGCGTGCGACCGCATCGGTCATCAGATCGCCCACCACGACAACCCGCGTCATGATGTCACCACCTTGTTGGCACTACAGGAGGCTGCTGACAGAAAACCTAACAGCTTCAAGCCGGGGCGTGGGGCATAGAGCGGACACCCGTGCACAGTCGATGCACAAGCGTTGCCCAACAATCCCGACACGAGGCCCCTTACCCTCATGAATGTGGAACCTCACTACCCCGCTCACTGGGAGGCCGACGTCGTCCTGGCCGACGGGGGTACCGCGCACCTGCGGCCCATCCGGCCGGAGGACGCCGACATGCTCCGCGCGTTCTACTCCCGGCTCTCCGACCAGTCGATCTACTTCCGTTTCTTCGGCCCGCGTCCCCGCCTCTCCGATCGCGAGGTGGCGTGGTTCACGACCGTCGACTACGTGAACCGGGTTGCCCTCATCGCGACCCTCGGCACCGAGATGGTGGCGGTCGTCCGCTTCGACCGGATGGACCAGCAGGACAGCGCCGAGGTGGCGTTCCTGGTGGAGGACGCGCACCAGGGCAGGGGAGTCGCCTCGGTGCTCATGGAGCACCTGCGCGCGGCGGCGCGGGAGCACGGCATCAAGCGCTTCATCGCCGACGTGCTGCCGTCCAACAGTCGCATGATGGCCTTCTTCCGCCAGGCCGGATACACCGCGCAGAGCCAGTTCGAGGACGGGGTCGTTCGCATGACCCTCGACCTCGCGACGACGGAGACCTCGCGCGAGGTCACGACGGCGAGGGAGCACCGGGCGGAGGCGCGCTCGATCGGGCGGCTGCTCACGCCCACCTCGGTGGTGGTCGTCGGCGCGGGCCGTGAGGCGGGCGGCATCGGGCAGACGGTGCTCCGCAACCTCCTCGGGGCCGACTTCAGCGGCCCGGTGTACCCGGTGCACAGGGAGATGAGGGCGGTGGCCGGCGTCCGCGCGTACAAGAGCGTCTCGGCCATCGACGGGGACGTGGACCTCGCCGTGGTGGCCGTGCCCGCCGATGCCGTGCTCGACGTCGTCGAGGAGTGCGCCGAGAAGGGCGTGAAGGGCCTGGTGGTGGTCTCGTCCGGTTTCGGGGAGACGGGACCCGAGGGACGGGCGCGCCAGGACGATCTGGTGCGCATCGCCCGCGCGTACGGCTTGCGCGTGGTCGGCCCCAACTGCCTGGGCATCGCCAACACCGACCCGGCCGTCCGCCTGAACGCCACCCTGGCCGCCCATCTGCCAGGACGGGGGCGCGTGGGCTTCTTCAGCCAGTCGGGCGCGCTCGGCACCGCGCTGCTCCAGCGGGTCGCCCAGCGCGGCATGGGCATCTCGACCTTCGTGTCCGCGGGCAACCGGGCGGACGTCTCGGGCAACGACCTCCTACAGTACTGGGAGGGGGACCCGGCGACCGACGTGATCCTCCTCTACCTGGAGTCCCTGGGAAACCCGCGCAAGTTCGCCCGGCTGGCCCGGCGCACGTCGCGCAAGAAGCCGATCGTCGTCGTCAAGAGCGGCGGAGTCACCCAGAGGGTGCCCGTGGGGCACGCCGCGCCCGTCCTCGGGCTGCCGGACACCGCGCTCAGCGCGCTGTTCGAGCAGGCGGGGGTGATCCGGGTGGACGACCTCACCCAGCTGTTCGACGTGGCCCAGCTCCTCGCCTACCAGCCCCTGCCCGCCGGTCCGAAGGTCGGGGTGGTCAGCAACTCCGACGCGCTGGCGCTGCTGGCGGTGGACGCCTGCGTGGCGGCCGGGCTGGAGCCGTGCCCGGCCGCCAACCTCGGGGCCCGGGCGGGTGCCAGGGAGTACCGCCAGGCGCTGGCGGACATGACCTGTGAGGTGGACGCCATCGTCGCGATCTACATGCCGCCCGTTCCCGGCAACGCCGCCGAGGTCGCCGCCGAGCTCGTACGGGTGGCGCGGGAGACCGGCAAGCCCGTCCTGGCGACCTTCGAGGGGCGCATGGGCATGCCTCCGGAGCTGCGCGTCCCGGGCGAGGACGGCGACCCGGGCAAGAGGTCCATCCCGTCCTACCCCGCCGCGGAGGAGGCCGTGCGAGCCCTCGCTCACGTGGTGAGATACGCCTCCTGGCGCGAGAGGCCGCACGGCACCTCCCCAGAGCTCGGCGGCGTGGACACCAAGGGCGCCAGGGCGGTCGTCGAGAAGGCGCTCGCGACCGCCGGAGCCGCGGAGCCGGACGGCGGCGGCTCAGGGGAGAGCCCGATGGCGGGTGGCCCCCTGGAGATCGACGCGGCGGAACTGCTGGCCAAGTACGGGCTGGAGGTGTGGCCGGCCGAGGTGGTGACCTCGCCGGACGAGGCCGTCGCGGCGGCCGGGCGCCTTGGCTGGCCCGTGGTCGTCAGGTCCGCCGATCCCGAGGTCGCGCACCGGGCGGGCACGGTGCGGCTCGGCCTGTCCGATCCGGGCGGGGTGCGCCGCGCGTACGACGACCTGGCGGCGCGGCTCGGCCCGGACGTGATGCTGTCGGTCCAGCGGATGGCCCCGCAGCCCGCCGTGCCGACCTTGGTGCGGGTGGTGGACGACCCGGACTTCGGGGCGGTGGTGTCGTTCGCGTTCGGGGAGGTGACCGCGCGGCTCCTCGGCGACGAGGCGTTCCGGCTCGCCCCGCTGACCGCCGAGGACGCGACGGCCCTCGTGCGGTCCGTACGTGCCGCCCCTCTGCTGTTCGGCGAGTACGGTTACCCGCCCGTTGCGGTGGAGGCGCTGGAGGACCTGCTGGTACGGGTCGGGCGGCTCGCCGACGAGCTTCCCGGGGTGGCGCTGGACCTCGACCCCATCCTGGTCGGGGAGTCAGGCGTGAGCGTGCTGGGTGCCAGAGCGGTGCTCCGCGACACCGTGGGCCCACGTCCCGACAGGGGCCCGAGGCGCCTGCGGTAACCCCGCGCGACGCCCCGTTGGGGCGGTTGTGACGTGAGACGTCGTGAGTGCCGCGACGGGCGATCGCCGTACGGGCCCGGGACCTCGTCGCCGCCCTTCTCCGCGCGAGGCCGCCAAGGTGGGCGGCCATGAGGTGAAACACCATGCCGAGACAGGGCAGGATGGACCCATGAGGGAAACCCGAGTCTCGGCCGCTGGTCTGCGCGAGGCTATCGAACGCAGCGGCTACTACCCCGATCTCGTGGCCGACGCGGCCGAGTCCGCGCTGGGCAAGGAGCAGGTCACGGCGTACGTCGTGCACCATGAAGCCACCTTCGATCCGGCCATGGAGGTGCGCAGGCACGTCACCGTGGTGGTCCTCTCACCCACCCGCCTGCTGGTGTGCCACACCGACGAGCACCCGCCCGCGGACGGCATGCCCACCTCACACGCCTCCACGACCACGGAGGCCGTGCGCCTCAGCCGCGTCCAGTCCGTGGCGGTCACCCGGGTGGTCCCCGATCCCGCGTCGTACGTGGCGGGCGTCCCCCCGACCGAGGTGACGCTCACGATCGGCTGGGGCGCGATCTCCCACGTCGACCTGGAGCCCGCCACCTGCGGAGACGAGAACTGCGAGGCCGATCACGGCTACACCGGCGCCATCACCGCCGACGACCTGTCGCTGCGCGTCAGCGAGGCCGCCGACGGTCCCGAGGCCGTGGGCAATGTCCTGGCCTTCGCCAAGGCGCTCTCGGAGGCGACGGCCCGCGCGGCGACCTGACCCCCTGGCCACCGGCCTGCCACGCCGAGCGGAGGCGCCCCGCGCGGGGCCTCCGCCCACGGTGGCGGGCGTGGACATCGGCGGGCACCAGAGCCGAGACTGGCCTCTACTCCAAGACGAAGCCGCATCCAGAAGACGAAGGAGGGAAGGGGCTTCCTCCCATGGCTGAAAAGGCACGGACGTCCGCCCCGTAATTCCCATGAGCCCGAGCCCCTTGATCGACCCCGGTGACCTCGGTGAGGCCACCATCCTCGACGTGCGGTGGCGCCTGGTCGGGACGCCCGGCATCGAGTCCTACCGCGAGGGACACCTGCCCGGCGCGGTGTTCTGCGATCTGGATGCCGACCTCGCCGCCCTGGCGGGGTCCGCGGGCCGTCATCCGCTGCCGGACGCCGGCGCCTTCCAGGAGGCCATGCGGCGGCTCGGCGTGTCCGGTTCACGTCCCGTCGTGGTCTACGACGAGGCCGACTCCACGTCGGCGGCCCGGGCCTGGTGGACGCTGCGCTACTTCGGGCATCCGGACGTGCGCGTGCTCGACGGCGGCTACCGCAGGTGGGCCGACGAGGGGTTTCCCGTGACCAAGGAGGAGCCCGTTCCCGAGCCGGGCGACTTCACGGCCCGCCCGGGCGGCATGCCCGTGCTGGACGCCGCGCGGGCGGCGGCGCTCGCGGACGACGGCGTGCTGCTGGACGCGCGTGCCGGCGAGCGCTACCGGGGCGAGGTCGAGCCGGTGGACCCGGTGGCCGGGCACATCCCCGGCGCGGTCAGCGCGCCGACCTCCGAGAACGTCGACGGGTCGGGGCGCTTCCATCCGGCCGAGTTCCTCAGGGAGCGGTTCATCTCCTTCGGGGTGCTCCCGGAGGTGCCGGTCGGGGCCTATTGCGGCTCCGGGGTCACCGCCGCCCACGAGGTGCTGGCGCTGGCGCTGGCGGGCGTCCCCGCGGCGCTCTACGTCGGTTCCTGGTCCAACTGGGTGAGCGACCCCTCCCGCCCCATCGCCAAAGGCTGACGAGCACCCCGGCGGCCCACGGCGACTCAGCCCTCGGGAAGCCCGATCGTCCGCCTGCGTGCGGACTCAGCCCTCGGGAAGGCTGATCGGCCGCCTGCGTGCGGACTCAGCCCTTGGGAAGGCTGATCGTCCGCCTGCGTGCGGACTCAGCCCTTGGGAAGGCTGATCGGCCGCCTGCGTGCGGACTCAGCCCTTGGGAAGGCTGATCGGCCGCCTGCGTGCGGACTCAGCCCTTGGGAAGGCTGATCGGCTGTCCGAGGGAGCCGAAGCAGGCGAAGCCTGGCACGCCGGTCTTCTCGCTCGCCGTGGCCAGCGCCTGGGCCGGGGTGCGCCCGGAGGCCAGCAGCCCGTGGAAGAGCGTCATGAGCGTCAGCGCCTCCTCGTCCCGCACCGGCACGAGCCCGGCGACGACGCACGCGGTGCCCCGTTCGAGGAACGCCCCGGCGAGGCCCAGGGGCGCTCCGTCGACCGGGGCGTGCGCCATCCCCGCGTCGCAGGCCGACAGCACCACCAGCCCCGGAGTGCGGCCGAGCCGCAGCAGGTCGTAGGCCATCAGCGGGCCGTCGTCCAGCGCGATGCTCGACAGCAGCGGGCTGCGGGCGCAGAAGGTGCCGTGTGCGGCGATGTGCACGATGTCGGACCCGCCCAGCGCCTCGACCACGTCGGAGGAACCGGCGCCGACCCGCACGGCCGTCGCGGAGGCTCCCTGGTGGGTGCGCACGACCATCGCCGCCTCGGCATCGGCGTGCTCCAGCCCCGGGCCCGCCACTGCGGCCACTCTCGGGCGCACATCACCATGGACGAAGCCCGGACGGCCCGGGGGTGTGGTCAGCCAGGCGTTGGCGCTCGACGCCACGCAGACCGCACGCCCCCGGAACGGAGGCAGCACCGGCCATGGCAGGGTGTGCAGCGCACCGGTCGGCACGATGATCGCCGGGCGGTCCGCGATGTCGCCGGCCAGCGGCCCGAGCAGCCCTGCGGCGAGCCTCTCCGCCTCACGCGCCACCCCGTTGCGCGCACCGGTGTCCCGCAGGCCCGCACGCCGCAGGCCGTACCGCAGCCGGATCGTCGCCTCGGCGGCGGCGGTGTACGAGCCGAGGGGGCGCAGCACGCAGCGCTCGCGCGTGACGACCACGGCGGCGAGCCGGTCGCCGTGCCTGACCGTCTCGATCAGCACGGCGTCCCCGAGCGCGGCGCGCAGCCGGTCGATCGCCAGCGGCTCCCCCGGCCTCCCGCTCGCCATCGCCCGCCAGTGCTCGGCCCAGCCCAGCACGGTCTCGGGCCGCCCGTCGCCGAGCGCGAGCGACAGCCCGAAGTCCGCGAGCCGCTCGCCCGCCCGTACGGCGTGGGCGCGAACGCCGGGGTCGTCCAGGCGCTCGCTGCCCTCGGTGGCCTCCACGAGGCCCGCACGCAGGGCGGCGAGGGCACCAGGACGGTCGCCACGCAGGCTCCGCTGGAGGGCCACGGCGTGGTGGCGTACGACGCGGTGGGTGCGTCCGGTGGCGGGCTCCCCCGAGGTGACGAGGCCGAGCTCGGCGTCGGCGGCGGCCCGGTCGGACAGCTCCACGGCCAGCTCGGCGGCCGCGAGCCGGAGCCCCGCCGCAGGCCCCGCCCAGCCATCGGTGGCCAGCCGCGCCGCCAGCGCCCGTACCTCGGCGAGCAGCTCGGGCGTCGGGCGCTCCACGGCCAGGCGGGCGCGGAGCGCCGTCTCGGCGGCCAGCGGCACCCACGCGGCCCGCCCCTGGCCGGTCAGCTCGCCCGCCGCCAGCTCGGCGGTGGTCCTCGCCTGGTGCGGGTCGCCGACGAGGAGCTCGACCTGGGCCAGCAGCAGGCGCGACTCGGCCAGCGCCACCTGGGCGCCCGCGGCGGCGAGATCGGGGACCGCGAGGCCGAGCAGCGCGCGGGCCTCGCCGGGAAGGTGGGCGGCGAGCAGTGCCTCCGCGAAGTCGGCCCGCATCGCGGCCAGCCGCTCGGGATAGCCGGACAGCGCCTTCTCGGCGGCCCGGTAACCGGCGAAGGCACCGGGGATGTCCCCCTTGCGCGTGGCGACGAACGGGAGGTTGGCCTCGGCCAGGGCGGCGAGGTGGCCGAGGCCCGCCTGCCTGGCGGTGGTCACGCACGCCGACAGGTCGCGGGAGGCGGCGTCGTACAGCTCCAGGTAGGTGTGGGCGATGCCGCGGTTGAGCAGGGCTCCGGCCAGGAAGCGAGGGTCTCCCGCCCCGGTGAGCCGCGCGACGGCCCGGTCGCAGTGGGCCACCGCCTCCTCCGGCCTGCCGAGCTGGATGAGCGCCACCGCGCGCTGCACGCCGAGCCGTGCGGGGTCGAGGCCGGTGAGATGCCCTTCGGCCAGGTCGGCGACGCGGAGCGCCCCCACGGGATCGCCGAGATCGGCGCGGACGGTCACCAGGGAGAGCCGCGCCTGGGCGGCACGCTCGGGCAGGTCGCGGGCGGCCTCGACCGCGCGGCCGAGGTGCTCGGCCGCCAGCGTGAGGTGCCCGAACTCGCGGGCGGCGAGGGCCAGGGCCCGGTGGGCGACCGAGATCGCCTCGGCGCAGCCGCCCGCCTCGGCCTCGGCCAGTACGGCCCGGGCGTGCTCGCGGGCCCGCGCCGGATCGGCCCCCGACAGCACCACCGCCTCCTCGGCCGCCCTGACCAGCTCAGTCACCTGCGGCCCCCGTGAACGGACGGCCTTCGCGCGGGCCCACCGCCGCGTGACGCCCCGAGGACGACAGCGGGCACAACACCGTCTGACGGCCCCAAGACGGCAGCGTGAGCGGCGGGCCGCTCACGCGGGGGCGTGCCGGTGACCGGCGGGTCACAGGCGGACGCATTGCCATCGGGTGGCCACGGGGGGGTTGCCCGGGCGGTGGCAGACCACGCTCAGCCACCCGTGGGGCAGCCCCGTGGTGGCGAACTCCCCGGTGTCGGACGGGAAGCGGATCTTGCTGACGTGCGGGGTCCTGATCTCGACGCGGGCGCCCTTGCCCGGGGCGGGCTGCACCTGGCCGGCCAGGTCGATGTGCGAGTCGCTGACCGTGAGCTCCACGTCGATGGTCAGCCCGCCCGCGGCGAAGCGGAGCAGCCACGGCTCCCCGTCGGCCGGGCAGCCGTCGGAGCGCACCCCGGACGGCGGCCAGGCGCCGACGCCCGTGCCGGAGGGCACCCCCACGGGCCCCGCCGTCACGGCTCCCGGCAGGCGCAGCCCGTACACGGCCCGGGCGTCGGTGGAGACCCGCGCGGGCACCGGATCGGCGCCCGCGGCGATCCGCAGAGCCGCCAGAACGTACTCGTCGTCGGTCACCGATCCTCCTCGATAAGGGACCGCAGGCGCCTGAGACAGCGGCTGCGGGTCGGCCCGATGCTGCCGATGGGCATGTCGAGGCGGCGTGCGAGCTGCGCGTAGCCCGCCTCGGGGGCGCACACGATCAGCCGCAGCAGCGAGCGGCACGGCTCGCGCAGCGTGTCGACGGCCGCCCAGAGCCGCCGCCCGTCCTCCTCGGTGAGCATCGCCGCCGCGGGGTCGCCGTCCGGCGCCGGGACCTCGGCGGGCAGGGCCGCCAGCGGGGCGCCCGACCGGCTTCGGCGGATGCGCGCGGCCTCGTGGCGGGTCGTGGTGATCAGCCACGCGCCGACGCGCTCGGGGTCGCGGATCGTGTGCAGGCTCTCGACCAGCCGCAGCCATGCGGCCTGCACCGCGTCGGCGGCGTCGGTGGAGTCGAGCCCGAAGGCCCGGGCGACGGCCCACATGCGGTATCCGAAGCGCTCGACCAGGTCGCGCCAGGCCGGCTCGTCGAGAAGGTCGAGATCGTAAGGCATGAAATGACTTTGCGTGGTGGGGGGAATGCTCTTGGTGAGCACCCTAGCGGGGCGCGGGCACCAGGACCCCGAGATCGGGGAATCGCCTGCCATGCCCGGGGTCGAGCACGTGGTTCGCCGCCTCGCCGGGGGACATGTGCCGGGCCGCGGCGGCGATGGCGCCGGCCACCACGGCGGCCGCGAAAGAGGTGCCACTCCAGACGGCATAGCTGTGGAAATGCTGAAAGTCCACGAAACTGCTGGTCAAGGCTTCGCCACGCGCGCAGGCGTCCACCCAGGGCCCGTACGCGGAGAACCTAGCGCGCTCGCCTTCCTCGGAGTCGAGGGCCCCGACGGCTATGACGCGGGGCATCGCGGCCGGCCAGAAGGGGCGCGCGGAGGCGGTGTTCCCCGCGCAGGCCACGATGACGGTGTCGGGGAAACCGGCGAGGGCGCGCTCCATCAGCGGTGAGGGGCGGTCGTCGTAGGTGAAGCAGCCGAACGACAGCACCAGCACGTCGAGGCGGGTGTCCCGCAGCGCGCTCAGCGCCCGGAGCACCCCGGCCTCGTCCCCGACGCCGTTGCTGTCGAGCACCCTCGCCACGCGCAGCCGCACGCCGGGAGCCTGGCGGAGCACCAGCCCGGCGATGAACGTGCCGTGCCCCGCCTGGCCGTCGAGAAGCCCGTCGCCGTCGGCGTCGAGGACCTCGCCGGGCAGGTCGCGGAACCAGGCGGCGTCCCTGAACCACGGATGCGGGGCCACGCCGGTGTCGAGCAGCCCGACGGTCACCCGGGACGGCTCGCCCGGCTCGTACACGGGCGCCGTCGCGGGGAGCGGCGCTCCGGTGGGCCCGCCGAAGTACAGCGGCTGGCCGGTGACGACGTGATTGGGGGAGACCTCGTGCCCCTGGCCGGAGAGCGTGGCGGCGATCTCGCAGGGGTCGGCCCCGGGCGTCAGCCGTACGAGGTAGACGCCATCGAGGTTCTCCACCGCCTGGGTCCACCGCCCGGCGGCGGCGGGCGATCTGGCGAGGAGGACGCCGGGCCGGATCAGGGTGCTCCGTCCCGGCGTGTGCTCCACTGCCTGCACGTTCACCGGTGGCTCCTTATGGGCGAGGTAAACACGGAATGTAGCCTTCCCCATGCGGAGAGTTGCCAAGCGTGATTAGGTATGACCCGGCTCTGGTGCCCCGCCACGACGGACGGTAGTCTCTCCCTCAGTCACTTGTGATCATCCCAGTATGAGGACGTTGGGGAAGGCGCACCTCGTACGAAACGGGAGGTCCGGTGTCTGCTCGTGGCGTGCTGTACGTCCACTCGGCTCAGCCCGCGCTGTGCCCGCACATCGAATGGGCGGTCGCGGGTGTGCTTGGCATACCCGTCGACCTATCGTGGACTCCTCAGCCAGCCCAGCCTGGCACGGTGCGCACGCAGGCCGAGTGGGAGGGCCGCCCCGGCACGGCCGGGGCGATCACGTCCTCCCTCATGGGCTGGCAGCGCATCCGTTTCGAGATCTCCGAGGACGCCTCCGCGGGCGTCGACGGCTCCCGGCATGCTTACACGCCGACCCTTGGGGCCTTCACGGCGGTGATCGGGGTGTCCGGCGACATCATGATCCCCGAGGATCGTCTCCGCAACGTCATGCTCATGGCGGCGCAGGGCCGGGCCGTCCTTGAGGAGGAGCTCGACAGGCTTCTCGGCAAGCAGTGGGACGAGGAGCTGGAGCCGTTCCGCTACGCCGGCGACGGGGCTCCCGTCCGCTGGCTTCACGCGGCCGTCTGAACCGACCCTCGGGCGGTGGTTTGTTGCCGCATGCCACAAATATAGTGATCTTGGACCGTTCCCGTGGCCCCGCTAGGGGACGAGCTCGAACCAGATCGCGGTGGCGACGTGGTCCCTCCGCACGCCGAACCGCGATGAGAGGGCCTGGACCAGGAAGAGCCCCCTGCCGCCCGACGAGCCGGCGTCCGGCGCCATGACCTTGGGGGAGGAGGCGGAGCCGTCGTCGACCACCTCTATGCGGACCAGGTCGCCCGCCTGCACCATGACCGTGACGGTGCCGAGGTCGCGGGACCGGCTGTGCTGGACGGCGTTGGCGAACAGCTCGCTCGTCAGCAGCTCGGCGTCCTCGACGACGCGGTGGTACCGGGCGTCGTGCAGGGCCTTGCGTACGAGCGCGCGGGCGTGCGCGGCCTGGTCCCGCGTGCCGGGAAAGGCGGCGGTGACGAGAGGCGTGACAGCGGACAAGCCCACTCCTGCCGGTGTTTTCATCTACTGCCGCCTCTCAAGTGCCATCTGACCCACTGACCACTTTGTGTGGTTAGATGCTCGCCCTAGGTCACAGTCTTAGCAGAGCCTTTAATGCCTCAACCTGAAAGTTGTCAGATTGGTTGGTGTCGCAGAGTGTCTTGTCGGATGCGCTGGGTAGCCGCCAGACTAGGCGGCCAGTGTTCTTCAGCGTTCTCTCCGAAGGGAGGTGTGCGTGACCGCACCGCGTCGCAGCCCGACCGCCCGGCATCGCCGTCTCGTCGCCGAGCTGCGCGGGCTCAGGGAGGCCAGCGCGAAGTCGCGCCAGGAGGTGGCCGAGCTGGTCGGCACCACCGACATCACGCTCTGGCGCTACGAGACCGGGCTCACCAGGCCCGCTCCGGCCGACGTGGCCGCCCTGCTGGAGGTGTACGGCGTCGCGGGCGAGGCCCGTGGCGAGCTGCTCGAGATGGCCAGGCAGGCGCGCAAGCGCGGGTGGTGGCACCGCCACCGCCAGACGTTGAAGCCGGGGTTCGACTCCTACATCGGGCTGGAGGCAGAGGCGTCGGTCCTGCGCACCTACCAGTCGCAGGTCGTCCCCGGCCTGCTCCAGACCGAGGCGTACGCGCGGGCGGTGATCGAGGCGACCGCGATGGGCCCGGCCCGCGCGGAGGTGACGGAGAAGGTCGCGGTCCGCATGTCCCGGCAGGATCTCGTCACGCGCGTGGACGATCCGATCCAGATCGTCATGGTGCTCGACGAGGCGGTGATCCGGCGCCAGATCGGCGGGCCCGGCATCATGCGCGGCCAGCTCATGCGCCTCCTTGAGGCCGGCGCCCTGCCGAACGTCGACATCAGGGTCCTCCCGTTCGCCTCGGGCGCTCATCCGGCGCTGGACGGCCAGTTCAACCTGCTGGAGTTCCCGGAGCCTGGCGATCTCGACCTGGTCTACCTGGAGCAGGCCGTCAGCGGCCTCGTACTGGAGGAGCCGCAGGAGCGGCGCAGATACGCGTCGATGTTCGCCGACCTCCTGACCAGGGCACTCTCACCTGGGGAGACGATGATCCTCATCGGCTCGGCCGCGCGCGGCGAGGGTTGAGACGAGCCCTCAGGGAAGGAGACGCAGGTGACCCCACGACCGGACGACGAGCCCCGTGGCGGCTGGCGCAGGAGCCCGCACAGCACCAACGGCGGCGACTGCGTGGAGGTCGGCGTTCTCGACGGCCGTCAGGCCGCGGTCCCCCGCGGCGAGAGGCTGATCGCCTTCCGCGACTCCAAGAACCCGCACGGCCCGAGGCTCTACTTCACCCCGGCCGAGTGGGGCGCTTTCAGGCGCTGGATGGCCGACGGAGGCCCCGCCCTGGACCTCTGAGCCTGTTCGGTAGTGCCGCCGGGACCGGGGGTGGTCACCCGGCGGCGCCCTCGTCCGCTCGCATGAGCTGACGGCCGGCTTCCGGGTCGCCGGGGCATTTGTGGTTGCGAAGGTCTTCTATTGCGTTAGCGAAACGTGCGTGCTTCTATTTCGTTAACTCCGGTTCCACTGTGACAACCCCCCAACCTCACAGAGGGTCCTATGAAGATCAGACGTTTGCTCGTTTCCCTCGTCGCCGCGACCACCGCACTGGTGTGCGGCGCGCTCCCCGCACTGGCCGCACCCGCCGGGCCGCCCCAGAGGCCGCCGGCCGGCCCGCCGCCGGACACGACGTCGACCACCCACACCTACGCTTACGCCGACACCCCGGTCGGTCAGCCGCTCAAGGGCTTCGCGCCCTACCTGTTCCCCGGCGACGACTACGGGGCCAAGTACCCGAGCGGCCTCATATGGAGCTACTTCGCTCTGAACGAGGTCATGAAGGACCCCTCCAGCTGCAACACCTTCGACTGGACGGTCTTCGACAAGGCGCTGGACGAGGCCGCTGTATGGGGCCGCCAGTCGGCCTTCCGCTTCTACGTCGAGTATCCGGGCGGCACCGCCTCCCACCCCGGCAACGGCATCCCGCCCTGCCTCAACGGCAAGATGACCCTGCGTAACAACGGATTCTGGGGCACGGTCAGCCCCGACTACGACGACCCCGACGTCATCGCCGCGTTCGTCAGCTTCATCAACGCCTTCGCCGCCCGTTACGACAAGTCCGGGCCGGGAGGCACCGCCGACCCCCGGATCGGGTTCATGTCCCTGGGCCTGGTCGGCCTGTGGGGTGAGTGGCACACCTGGCCGTACGACCGGGACACCACCGACGGCTACCCGAACCTGATGCCGACGGACGCCACCATCCAGACGATCATCAACGCCTACGACACGGCGTTCGACAACATCCAGCTCGAGGTCCGCTACCCGGGCCTCGCGGGCACCAAGACGGCGAACATCGGCTTCCACGACGACTCCTGGCCGTACAAGGAGTGGCGCGGTGGCCAGCTCAAGAGCATGACGCTGCCCAAGTCCATGAACGGCTGGGACGACGCGTTCACCCAGATCATGCTCGACAACGGCACCGAGAACCGCTGGACCACCCAGTCGATCGGCGGAGAGGCACGGCCTGAGATCCAGGGCAGCCTGTACGCCAACTGGCCGGGTGGCTCAGGCCAGGTCGACGACGTGCTCGCCGCCACCGAGCTCACCCACATCAGCTGGATGATCAACCAGACCGGAGCCGGCGGCTACAGCGCCACCGACCCCAAGGTCGCCGCGGGCGTCCGGAAGATGGGCTACAACCTGCACGTCCCGCAGGCCAACTTCAACGCCGGCGCCGGCGGCACGTTCAAGGTCGGCGTGACCGTCCAGAACGACGGAGTGGCGCCGTTCTACTACCCGTGGAAGTTCGTACTCGGGCTGCGCGACTCCAGCGGAACCGTGGTCAAGACCTGGGACACCGACTGGGACATCCGCACGGTCCAGCCGCTCAAGATTCGCGCCTTCCCCGACTGGAATGTGGGCGCGGACCCCACCTACCTCGACTACGGCCGCCCGGTGAACTTCTCGGCGAACCTCAGCGCCTCGGGTGTGCCGGCCGGGAACTACCAGCTCGTGTTGCGCGTGCGCAACCCGCTGGAGGCCATCACCAAGGACGTCCTGCGGAACCGTCCCGCGGCCGTACGGCTCACCGACTGGATCATCGACAAGTGGCGTCCCGCCTATCCGCTCTCCTTCGCCAACGCCAACCAGGGCACCGACGGCTGGCTCAATCTGGGCGCGCTCAGCACCACCGGCACCTGTAGCGGCGACTGCACGGCGCCATCCACCCCGACCGGCCTGGCCGTCACCGGCCGCACCGACACCAGCGTCTCGCTGTCCTGGTCCGCCTCGACCGACACCGGCGGCAGCGGGCTGCGCGGCTACAACGTCTACCGATCGGGCACGAAGGTCACCGCGACACCGGTCACCGGCACCTCGTTCACCGACACCGGCCTCACCGCGGGACACACCTACCAGTACACGGTCGAGGCGGTTGACAACGCCGGCAACGCCTCGGGTCGGTCCGCCGCGGTGAGCGCCACCACGACCGGATGCGCCGGAGACTGCACCGCGCCGACCGCGCCCACCCTGACCTCGACGGGCAAGACCTCCGCCTCGGTGTCCCTGTCGTGGAGCGGCGCCACCGACAATGTCGGCGTCACCGGCTACGACCTCTACCGGGGTACCACGTTGGTCGCCTCCCCGACCGGCACGTCGTACACCGACGACGGCCTGAGCCCGTCGACCGGCTACAGCTACACGGTCAAGGCCAAGGACGCGGCGGGCAATCTCTCCCCGGCGAGCAACACGGTGACCGTCGTCACCGACGCGCAGTCGAGCAACCCCGGTCTCGTGCTGGACAACTTCGACGGCACTCCGCCGTACCCGTCCAGCGCTCAGAACGACCTGGGCAAGTGGACAGGGGCCAACTGCTTCCTGGACGGGGGCGGCTCCGGTGTGGTCTCCGGCGGGGCGTTGAGCCTTCGCTACAACAACTGCGGCTGGTTCGGCAGTGACGTGGGTGTCGATCTGACCTCGAAGACGTACCTGGTGGTACGGGTCAAGGGCGCCGCGGGTGGTGAGCAGACCCACTTCAACCTGGGCCTGGGCGGGGTCACCAAGGTGTTCGGCGATTTCACCCTCGACGGCGGGGGACACCCGGTGATCACCACGTCGTACCAGGACATCAAGATTCCGATGGCCGCCAACGGGATCAATCGCAACTCGCCGAGCCAGCTCGCCATGGGCTTCTGGTACGGCGGAGCCTCCACCGTCACCATCGACGAGATCCGCTTCGAGTAGGTGTCCGCATCCTTCAGCCCTGGTGGGAGCACTACCCGCGGCTCCTCCGCGCGTGTTCCCGCCAGGGCGCCAGGACTGCGCTGTTCCTCCCCCTCCCATCGCATGGAGAGTTTCATGCAGCACTCACTCAGGAAACCGGGAAGCATCGGAAGCCGGGTCGCCGCGCTGGCGGCGTCGGCCGCCCTGGTCGTCACCGGGGTGGTGTCGATCGCCGGTACCGCGCAGGCGCAGACCCGCACCTACACGGCCGATCTGGCGACCGTCTTCGCCAACCCCGAGCGGGGTTACCACAACCGGTACGAGATCATCAACGATCCCGCCGTGAACGACTACGCGAGCGCGTCGTCGATTCCCGGCTTCAACCCCGACCTGCTGGACCGGACCTTCGCCCGCGCGAAGCAGAACGGCAACACCCTGGTCCACAGCTACCTGCACCTCGACAAGTACAAGGCCTCGGACAACCTGCCGCAGGCGCTGCTGGACAACCTGACGAGCGGGCTCGCGGCCGTGCGCCAGGCCGGCCTGAAGATCGTGCTGCGCCCGGCCTACACGTGGGACGGCTGGGCCGACGTCACCGAGGCCAAGATCCTCCGCCACATCGAGCAGATCGACACGGTGATCACGGCCAACGCCGACGTCGTGGCGCACCTGGAGACCGGCTACCTCGGCGCATGGGGCGAGTGGCACACCGGGAACTACGCCGACCCCTTCGCCCAGGACCAGGCGGTCACCCGCTACCGCATCGTCAAGAAGATCCTCGACACCACGCCCGCGTCGATCCCCCTGGCGATGCGCTACCCGATCTACATCAAGGAGATGGTGGACCCCACCTCGTGCATCGTGCCGGAGGGCTGCGGCATCACCCAGGCGCAGAAGGACCGGATCGGCTTCCACAACGACTGCTTCCTGTCCGACTACAACGACATGGGGACCTACGACAACAACTCCTGGATGGGTTGGTACAACATCGAGGTCAAGAAGCAGTGGATGTACGACCGCCAGACGTCGGCCGGCACCAACACGATCATGGGCGGCGAGACCTGCAACTCCGACGGCTACAACGATGCCGCAGGCGTCAACGTCCAGGCGGAGATGTCCAAGCTGAACTTCACCGAGATCAACGAAGACTACGCCGCGGTCAACACCGATAAATGGAAGGCCACCAACCTCGCCGCCTCCGGGAACGACCCCGCCGAGACCGCCTTCACCCGGATCAAGCGCAAGCTCGGCTACCGGCTCCGGCTGGTCAACGCGAACTTCTCCGACTCGGTGCAGCCGGGCGGGCAACTGGCCTTCTCCGGGAACCTGAGCAACGACGGCTGGGCAGGGCCGGTGAAGACGCGCCCGGTGTTCCTCGTACTCGACGACGGCACGCACCGCTTCGACATTCCCGTGCCCGGCCTCGATCCTCGTACGTGGACGCCCGGCACGCACGCCATGTCGGCGCAGTCCGTCACCGTGCCGTCCAGCGTCCCGCCGGGCACCTACCGGCTGGCCCTCTGGCTGCCCGACTCGGTCACCGGCCTGCGGTCGCGGGCCGCGTACTCCATCCGGTTCGCGAACACGAACACCTGGAACGCGGCCACCGGATACAACGTGCTGGCGAGCGACGTCGTGGTCGGCCAGTGCTCACCCAACTGCCCGACCCCGACTCCGACTCCGACCCCGACTCCGACTCCGACTCCGACCCCGACGCGTACGCCGACCCCGACGCCGACCCCCACCCCCACCCCCACTCCCACTGTGGCAGGGCTGGTGCTGGATGACTTCGACGGGAGCCCGCCGTACCCGTCGAGTGCTCTGAACGATCTGGGCAGGTGGACCGGAGGGAACTGTTTCCTGGATGGCGGGGGTTCCGGAGTGGTGTCCGGCGGGGCGTTGAGTCTTCGATACAACAACTGCGGCTGGTTCGGCAGTGATGTCGGGGTGGATCTGACCTCCAAGACGTACCTGGTGGTACGGGTCAAGGGCGCCGCGGGTGGTGAGCAGACCCACTTCAACCTGGGCCTGGGCGGGGTCACCAAGGTGTTCGGCGACTTCACCCTCGACGGCGGGGGACACCCGGTGATCACCACGTCGTACCAGGACATCAAGATTCCGATGGCCGCCAACGGGATCAACCGCAACTCGCCGAGCCAGCTCGCCATGGGCTTCTGGTACGGCGGAGCCTCCACCGTCTCCATCGACGAGATCCGCTTCGAATAGAGCGCCAGGTCCGGGGCCGCGTACCTGTCAGCCGAGTGAGCCTTCAAATGCGAAACCCCTGCTTTCGGGGGGCCGCCGCTGGTCGGAGGCGCTTCATGGCTCGCGGCCTCGGACCTCTGTCTTCGTTACCGTTCCGCAATTGGTGAGAGATGTCTTTCTATTGACAAGTAAACGCAATGTTTCGAAGATTGGCGGCATGTCGAACGCGTCAGAGCAAGTGCCCGCCGAGGTCCGGCGGGAGCGGATCCTCGCGATGGTCCTGGAGCACGAGTTCGTCCGGGTCAGCGACCTGAGCACGATGTTCGGCATCTCGGACGTAACGGTCCGGGCGGATCTCGGCGCGCTGGAGGAGCGCAACGCGCTGCGCCGGGTCCGGGGCGGCGCGATGGTCGTGGGGAAGCGGCTACGGGAGGAGCCCTCGTTCGAGGAGTCGCTCAGCGCGTCGGCGATCGAGAAGGCCCTGGTCGGCGCGACCGCCGCGGCGATGATCTCCGACGGAGAGAGCGTGATCCTGGACGTCGGCACCACCACGACGTTCATCGCCCGCTCCCTGGCGGCCCGTGCCGACCTGCGCGACGTCGTGGTGTTCACGAACGGGCTCAACATCGCGCTGGAGTTGGAGGTCGCCATCCCGCGGATCACCGTCGTGCTGACCGGCGGCACGCTGCGCCCCCTGCAGCACTCGCTGGTCGATCCGCTGGCGCAGCACGTCTTCGAGCGCATCAACACATGCACGGTGTTCCTCGGATGCAACGGCGTGGATCCGGTCGCCGGGATCACCAACATCAACCTTCCCGAGGCACAAATGAAACAACGGATGTTGCGGGCCGCGACCCGCCGCGTCGTGGTCGCCGACGGCTCCAAGATCGGCCAGGTCCAGCTTGCCGCGGTCGCTCCCATTTCGGACGTGGACCTGCTCATCACCGGCCCGTCGGCGGATCCCCGGGTCCTGGGCGTGCTCCGCGATCAGGGCCTGCGGGTCGAGGTGGTCGGACCATGACCGTGACCGCGGCTCCTCCGCGCCGCCCGGCGGCCGGGACACCCGTACGGCGGGAGCGCAAGCCGCGGGGCGACGGGCCCGTGGCCTGGCTGTTCCTGCTGCCCGCCCTGGTCGGCTTCGTAGTGTTCTACCTGGTACCGACGGTCCGCGGGTTCTGGATCAGCTTCACCGACTGGAACCTGCTGTCGGACCCGAAGTTCGTCGGGCTGGACAACTATCGGGACATGGTCCAGGACGCGAGGTTCTGGAACGCCCTGCGGATCACGGCCGAGTACGTCGTGATCAACATCGGTAGCCAGACGGTCCTCGCCCTCGCCATCGCGGTGCTGATGGACCGCCTCACCAGGTCCGTGCTGGTGAGGGCGGCGATAGTGGTGCCCTGGCTGGTGCCGAACGTCACCGTCGCGATCGTGACCCTGTTCATGCTGGACCACAACGTCGGCTTCGTGAACCACGTCCTGGATGTGTTCGGGATCGAGCCGCAGGCGTTCTACGGTGACTCCGACCAGGCCATCCCGACGATCGCCCTGGTGAACACCTGGCGCAACATGGGATACACCGCCCTGCTGTTCTTCGCCGGCATGCAGATGATCCCGCGCAACCTGTACGAGGCCGCGGCCATCGACGGAGCGGGGGAGTGGACGCTGTTCCGCCGGGTCACCCTGCCGCTGCTGCGGCCGGTCATGGTGCTCGTCCTGGTGGTGTCGATCATCGGATCGTTCCAGATCTTCGACACCGTCGCCGTGACGACGAAGGGCGGACCCGCCGATGCCACGAGGGTCATCTATTACTACATCTACCAAAAGGCCTTCAACGAGTTCCATATGGGTTACGCGGCCGCGATGGCGGTGGCGCTCTTCCTCATCCTCATCCTGCTCACCGCGTCCCAGATGAGAATGCTCCGCGCCGCCGACTCCGATCTTCGCTAAGGACGATGGACATGACTGTTCGATCCCTCACCGCAGGTTCCGCGGGAGCCGGGCGCAGGAGCCTGCCGCGGCGGCGCAGTCTGGGGGCGGGACGGATCCTCGCCTGGATCCTGCTGGCGGTCCTGTTGCTCGTCACGCTCTATCCGTTCGTCTGGATGCTGCGCACCGCCTTCACCGGCAACCGCGAGATCTTCGATGGCGACTACTCGCTTTTTCCCGCCGACCCGACGCTGGTCAACTTCAGGAGGGTGCTCGGGCAGGCGACCGTCGAAGAGGCGATAGCGGCCGGGGGGAGCGGCGCGGAGGTGAACTTCTGGCTGTACCTCCGCAACTCCGTAGTCTTCACCGCGGTCCTCGTGATCGGCCAGGTCGGGTTCAGCGCCACCGCCGCGTACGCCTTCGCCCGGCTGCGGTTCAGGGGCCGTGACACGCTCTTCGCGCTGTTTCTGGCCGGGCTGATGGTTCCGCCGATCTTCACCGTGCTGCCGAACTTCGCGCTGGTCAGGAGCTTGGGCTGGCTCAACACCTTCCCAGGCGTGGTGGCGCCGTACCTGCTCATGACTCCGTTCGCGATCTTCTTCCTGCGGCAGTTCTTCCTCGGCATCTCGCCCGAGATAGAGGACGCCGCAACCATCGACGGCGCCGGGAAGATCGCGGTCTTCTGGCGGATCATCCTGCCCATGAGCGCCGCACCGCTGAGCACCCTGGGCGTCATCACCGCGGTGTTCGCCTGGAACGAGTACCTGTGGCCGCAACTGGTGGGAAAGGAGGACAACGTGCGGCTGCTCAACGTGGCACTGGGGGTGTTCGCCCAGTCCTCGCCCACCTCATCCCCCGACTGGGCCGGCCTCATGGCGGCGGCGACGCTGCAGGTCATCCCGGTTCTTCTGCTCCTGCTCGTCTTCGGACGCAAGCTGGTGAACTCGCTCGGGTTCACCGGCATCAAGTAACGCCTTCTGGCGGATCTCCCCCCTAACCGGCGCGCCAGAGGCGTGCCGGGATCCGACCATCCCCGAAAAGGACGAATCATGCCTCGCAAGATCGGCGCGCTTCTCGCCATCGCCGTGTCACTCACCGCCTGCGGCACCGCCAACGAACCGGCCGGGGGTGCCGGCCAGGCCGCGGAGAAGGTCACGCTCAGCTACAGCCTCTGGGACCCGAACCAGCTTCCCGCCTACCAGGAGTGCGCCGACGCGTTCTCCGCCAAGACCGGCATCCAGGTGAAGATCACTCAGCAGGGCTGGGAGGACTACTGGAACGGCATCACCACCTCGCTCGTCTCCGGCACCGCCCCGGACGTGATCACCAACCATGTCGCCTACTACCCCGAGCTGGCGGCCAACAGCCAACTGCTCGACATCCAGCCGTACGTCGACAAGGACAAGATCGACCTGTCGCAGTACACCGGTGACCTGGCGTCGCTCTGGGTCAAGGACGGCAAGCGGTACGGCCTGCCGCAGGACTGGGACACCATCGCGCTCGTCTACAACGTGAAGGACATCACGGACGCCGGCGTGGACCCGGCCGGCCTCAAGGACCTCACGTGGAACCCGGCCGACGGCGGCACCTTCGGCGAGCTCATCAAGAAGCTCACGATCGACAAGAACGGCAAGCGAGGCGATGAGCCCGGCTTCGACAAGAGCAAGGTCAAGACCTACGGCTGGGGCCTTGAGCAGGGCGGCGGCGTCGTCGGCCAGACGCAGTGGTCCTGGATGCCGCTGTCCATGGGCTTCCAGTACCTCGACAAGAACCCGTTCGGCACCGACTACAAGCTCGACGACCCCCGCCTCGCGCAGGCCCTCACCTGGTGGCAGGACCAGATGAAGGCCGGCTACATCATGCCCCGGGAGAAGGCGGGCAAGCTCGGCCTGGAGCCGATGATGCAGACCGACCAGGCCGCACTCATCCCCGACGGCTCGTGGCGGATCAACACCTGGGCGCAGAGCACCCAGCAGAAGTTCGCCTTCGCCCCGCTGCCGCAGGGCCCCCAGGGACGCAAGACGATCATCAACGGCCTGGCGCCGTCCATCACCGCCGGAACCAAGCACCCCGACCAGGCGTGGGAGTGGGTCAAGTTCCTCGGCTCGTCCGGCTGCCAGGATCTCGTGGCGAAGAGGGCCGTGGTGTTCCCGGCGATCAAGACGGCCGCCGCAGCCGCCGTCGAGGCCCAGAAGGCGAAGGGCCTGGACGTCTCGGCCTACACCGACATAGCCGCCGATCCGGCGAACCTGGCGTACTACCCGATCACCGGTAGCGCGAACGAGATCAACACCGAGGCCCAGTCCGTGATCGACCAGATCCAGGAATTCAAGGTCACCCCGGCCGACGCGCTCAAGCAGCTCGACCAGCGCCTCGCCACGATCCTCAAGTGATCACGCTGGGCACGCCGAATCACGCCCAGCCTCGCGTTCACATCCCCGGCCCGGTACGGCTTGCGCAAGCCGTACCGGCCCATCCTAAAAGGACGGCAATGGAGACAATTCTGCAGCTCGGGGGCCATCGCCTGCCCGCTCGCCTGCCCGGCGAGCCGCGCGTGACCGACGGTGGGCTGATCATCCCCGCGGGTGATGTCCAGATTCTGCATCCCTTCGGCGCGACGAACTTCTACCGGCATGGCTGGAACTCCTACAGCCCGACCTCGTGGTGGCCCCTCGGCGGCGATCCACTGCGCATCCCGGAGGAGTCGCGACGCCTGACCGCCGACGACATCGACAACGACAGCCCGTGGCGGCACGGCGGCAGCGCGGTCGGCGCGATCGATGGCCCGGACGGAAACGTGCTGCTGCTCGGCGGCCTGGGTCTGGATGTGCCACGGGTCGAGGCGGACGGGCGGATGCTGGCCGGCCACCTGGAGACCGGGGACGCCGACTGGTTCCTCGCCTATGGCCCCGAGGAGCAGGTGTTCCGCCGATACGCCGACCTGCTCGGCGAGCGCCTGGGCCACCGCACCCCGAGCGCCGGCAACGTCTGGTGCAGCTGGTATTCCTTCTTCGAGGACATCACCGAGCCGCTCATCCACAAGGTTCTCGAGGACCTGCGGGGCTACCCGTTCGACGTCGTCCAGCTCGACGACGGCTGGGAGCGCTGTGTCGGTGACTGGGAGGCCAACGCCGACTTCCCCTCCGGCATGGCGGACATGGCCTCCCGTATCCGCGACCACGGCTTCACTCCCGGTCTGTGGCTCTCACCGTTCATCGCGCCCGCCCAGTCGGAGATCTACCGCACCCGGCCGCACCTGTTCCTCCATGACGAGCACGGCGATCCCAAGCCCGCCGGATTCAACTGGGGCAACTCCTACTTCGCCCTCGACACCACCCTGCCGGAGACCCGCGACCACCTGGTGGACACCTTCCAGAAGGTGCGGGACTGGGGTTACCGCTATCTCAAGCTGGACTTCATGTACGCCGGGGCGCTGTCGGGGGCGCGTCACCAGGACGTGCCACGCGAGGAGGCCTACCGCGACGCCGCCCGGCTGATCCGCGAGGTCGCGGGGGAGGACACCTACCTCCTTGGCAGCGGGGTTCCGGTCATACCCTCGATCGGAATCTTCGACGGCATCCGGGTCAGCCCTGATGTGGCACCGTACTGGGACAACAGCGAGCGCTCGACGGACTACTCGGGGGCGGGCGCCCGCAACGCGGTCATCGCCTCGCTCCACCGGCTCTGGCTGCGTCCTCTCCTGGAGGTCGACCCCGACCCGGTGTTCTTCCGCACCCGCTACAACCTGCTGGACGACGACACCAAGCGGCTGCTCGTCGATCTCGCCCACATCTGCGGCTTCCGCGCCGTCTCCGACCCCGTCGAATGGCTGGACGAACCCGAACGCCGGGCCCTGACCGCCTTTCTCACCGAACGCCCCGAGGTCCGCCGCGTCGACCGCTACCGCTTCACCATCGACGGCAGGGATGTGGACTTCGAGCCCTACGTCAACCCCACCGGGCGCGTCTCGGATCGGCTGCTGGTCAAGTGAAGGGATGCGCCTGAGGTCCTTTCCCAGGGGTAAGCTCCTGTCCTCAGGAGGTTTCGGATGGCAAAGGTCGTCATCACCGGGGCGGGCAACGTCGAGCTCACGCGCAAGATCCTTTCGGATCTGTTCTCGAGCGCCGAGCTCGGTGGCGCAATCCACATCGCGCTGCACGATGTGGATCCCGGGCGGCTGGCCACGGCTGAGGCGCTCGCCCGGCGCCTCGCCGGGGAGACAGGCTCCGGCGCGTCCGTCCAGGCGAGCGAGGGCCGGCGGTCGCTGCTCGACGGGGCGGATTTCGTCATCTGCCAGTTCGACGTCGGCGGGTACGACGCGGCGCTGCGCGACTTCGAGATCCCGCGCCGGTATGGCCTGCGGCAGACGGTCGGCGACACCATCGGCGTCGGCGGCATCTTCCGCGGCCTGCGGACGATCCCGGTGCTCGTCGGCCTCGCGGCGGACATGACCGAGCTGTGCCCGGACGCGTGGCTGCTGAACTACACCGATCCCATGGCGACGTTGTGCTGGGCGGTACACGCGGGCGCGCCGCTGCGCCGCGTCGCCGGGTTGTGCCACTCGGTCCGCGACACCCACGCGCTGCTGGCCGACCTCGTCGGCCGCGAGCTGGAGGAGATCACCTTCCGCACGGCCGGAGTGAACCACCAGGCCTTCGTGCTGCGCTTCGAAAGCGAAGGCCGCTCGCTCTACGCCGATCTCGACCTGCTGATGGAGGAGGACCTGGAGCTCCGTGGCCACGTCCGTAGCGAGATCTATCGCCGCTTCGGCTACTTCCCGACCGAGTCGAGCGAGCACGCCGCCGAGTACGTGCCGTGGTTCCTCCCGCATGAGAACGAGGTCCGGCGGCTCGGCCTGCCGATCGACGAGTCCCTGCGACGCAGAGCCAGGAAGCTCGACGCGTACGAGCGGCTCCGGAGCTCCCTGGCGTCCGGCGAGCCGCTCCTCGCCAGGTGGAAGCATTTCGAGATGGCGTCCGAGGTGATCCACTCGATGGTCACCGGAACGCCGCGCGAGGTGTACCTCACCCTGCCCAACGCCGGTCTGATCGGCAATCTCCCCGAGGGGGCGTGCGTGGAGGTGCCGGCCCTGGTCGACGGCTCGGGAATCCATCCGGTCCCGGTCGGTCCGCTGCCCGTACAGCTGGCCGCGCTGAACCGCACCTTCCTCAATGTGGTGGAGCTGACCGTGACCGCGGCCCTCGAGGAACGACGATCGGCGGTGTACCAGGCGGCCATGCTCGACCCCAACACCTCGGCCACCCTGCCCCTGGCAGCCATAGAGGAGCTGTGCGACGAGCTCATCGACGCGCATGCGGCGGTGTTGCCCGCGGGCATCGTGCACGACAGGCGCATCCCGTCCGGCAGGGCGGGCTGATGGGAGAGGCGGCCGCGGCGCCGGACATCGCCGCCGACGTCCGGCGGGAGCGAATCGTCTCCATGGTCATGGAGCACGAGTTCGTCCGCGTCACCGATCTGGCCGAGATCTTCGGGGTCACGAGCGTCACGATCCGCGCCGACCTGGAGCTGCTCGACAAGCAGGGGGTCATCCGGCGCGTCCGGGGTGGCGCGATCCCCGTCAAGCCGTCCCGCTCCGCCGAGCCGTCCTTCGAGGACTCCCTCGGCAGCGCGGCGGTGGAGAAGACCCGCCTGGCCCGGCACGCGGCCGGCCTCGTGGCCAACGGGGAGAGCGTCGTCATCGACGCCGGCACCACCACGACCTTCCTCGCCCGTGCCCTGGTCGCCCGGCCCGACCTGACCGATGTCGTGGTCTTCACCAACAGCCTGCGCGTGGCCGTGGAGCTGGAGCCGGCCATACCCCGGATCTCGGTGCTGGTCACCGGTGGAACGTTACGGCCGGTCACCCACGCGCTCGTCGACCCTCTCGGTGCCCCCATGCTGGAGCGCATCCACGCGGACACGCTCTTCCTCGGCTGCCACGGCGTCCATCTCAAATCGGGCGTCACCGGGGTCAACCTTCTCGAGGCCGAGATGAAGCGCAGGATGATCAACGCGTCGCGGCGGCACGTCGTGCTGGCCGACTCCTCCAAGTTGGGCCGCACGGGGCTCGCCCCCGTCTGCGCCCTCTCCGAGGTGGATCTCCTGATCACAGGCCGGGAGGCCGACCCGGAGTTCGTCGCGGCCCTGTGCGAGAACGGCCCGCCCGTGGACCTCGTGGAGTAGCCGTCTTCGTTAACGAAGAGCACTGTTTCGCATTGGCAAATTGGGTCTTGTGAAGGTTTGCGAAATCTGTTTCGATTTCAGGCAAGCCGATTCGGATCGTGCGCTCACACCTCCCTCAACCCCCTGGTGCGGCGGGTCTGTCGTGCCATACAGGAGGCTTTTCCAATGCGACGATGGCAAGGGGCATTCCTCGCCGTGCTGCTGGCCGCCGCGGGCGCTCTCGCGGCGACGGTGACCGGAGTCGGCGCGGCCGCGGCGAGCACCAGCTACACGGCGGACACCAGCGTCTTCGCCAACCCCGAGCGGGGTTTCCACCATCGGGTCGACATCGTCGGCCTGAGCGACGGTGACGTGTCGGCCGCCAGGAGTCAGAACATCACGCTGCTGCACAGCTACCTCCGGCTTGACTCCTACCGGTCGAGCCGGATCCCGCAGAGCGTGCTCGACGGTCTCGCGGCGGGGCTGGCCAAGGCCCGTGCCGGTGGCCTGAAGGTGATCATCCGGGTGGCCTACAACTGGGGGCCGTACCCCAACTCGGAGCCCGACGCCGACCGGGCCTGGATCACCCAGCACCTGGCCCAGCTCAAGCCCGTCTTCGCCGCCAACTCCGACGTGCTCGCCTTTTTCGAGGCCGGTTTCATCGGCGCGTGGGGCGAGTGGCACACCTCCACGCACGGTTACGACACCGACGTGAACGCCAAGCGGGACATCCTCAAGGAGATCCTCGCCGCCTACCCGGCCGACCGCCAGGTCTCGCTGCGCTACCCCAGCGACGTCCGGGCCATCGTGCCGCAGCTGACCGCCCCGGAGGCGGCCCGCGTCGGCAACCACCAGGACTGCTTCGGCGCCAGCGACCCCGACGACTGGGGGACGTGGGGGCGTGACGGGCACTCGCCCGCCGAGGACAAGCAGCTCATCGCGCAGCTCGGGCAGCGCCACGTCGTCGGTGGCGAGACGTGCAACGTGGACAGCCCGCGTGCCCACTGCGACACCGCGCTGAACGAGCTGTCGATGATGCACTTCTCCGATCTCAACATCGACTACGAGCCCGGCGTGATCGCCGGCTACAAGAGCGAGGGCTGCTTCGACACCCTCCAGCGCAACCTCGGCTACCGTTTCCGGTTGACCACGGGGAACCTCCCCGCGGGAGCCGCCCCGGGAGGCTCGCTGCCGCTCAGCCTCACGATCCACAACGACGGCTGGGCCACGCCGTACAACGACAGGCCGGTCTTCGCGGTGCTGGACGGCAGCGGTGGAACCTTCCCGATCCAGCTCTCCACCGATCCCAGGACCTGGAACTCGGGCGCCGACACGACGCTCAACCAGACCGTCACGGTCCCGTCCAACGTCCCCAAGGGCTCCTATCGGCTCGCGCTGTGGCTGCCGGACAAGGCGAGCGGCCTTCGATCCAATCCCGCCTACTCGATCCGCTTCGCCAACCAGAACGTGTGGGACGCGGCCAGGGGCTTCAACGTGCTGGGCACCGTGACCGTGGGAGGCGCCACCTCGACGCCCACGCCCACGCCCACGCCGACCCCGAGCCCCACGCCGACCGTGAACCGGCTGGTCGTGGACGACTACAACGGCACACCCGGCTACGGCACCCACGTCAACGACCTCGGCAAGTGGACGGGGGGCAACAGCTTCGTCAACGGCGAAGGCGCAGAATCGGGCGGAGCCCTCACCCTTCGGTACAACAACTCGGGCTGGTTCGGCAGCGACGTCAACACCTCGGTCGCCGGCCGCGCCTATCTGGTCCTGCGGATCAAGGGAGCGGCGGGCGGCGAGCAGAACGACTTCCAGCTCAGCGCCGGCGGGGCGACGAAGGTCTTCAAGGACTTCGTCCTGGACGGGGGAGGCCACCCGCAGGTCACCACGTCATACCAGGACATCAAGATCCCGCTTGCCGGCAACGGCATCAGCGCGTCGTCGCCCGGCCAGGTCTCCATGGGATTCTGGTACGGCCGCAGCGGCACGGTGACCATCGACCAGATCTCGTTCGAATAGGCATCTCCGCGGCACAAACGCGTTGAGGCCCCGCACCGGACGACGCCGGTGCGGGGCCTCACGGGTGAGCGGCTTCAGAGCGGGATGTTGCCGTGGGCTCCGCGTGCCGGGGTGGCCTGGGCGAGGACCTTGGCGATGGCGCCGCGGGTCTCGGCGGGCTTGATGACCTCGTCGACCACGCCGAGCTGGATGGCCCGGTCGAGGCCGCCCGCGACCTTCTCGTGCTCCTCGGCGAGCCGGGCCTCGAGGGCCGAGCGCTCGTCTTCGGGGGCGGCGGCGATCTCGCGGCGCTTGAGCACCCGCACCGCCGCGACCGCGCCCATGACGGCGACCTCGGCGGTCGGCCAGGCGAACACCTTGGTGGCGCCCAGGGACCGGGAGTTCATCGCGATGTACGCGCCGCCGTACGCCTTGCGGGTCACGAGCGTCACGCGCGGGACCGAGGCCTCGGCGAAGGCGTGCAGCAGCTTGGCGCCGCGCCGAACCACGCCGTCGTGCTCCTGCCCGACGCCGGGGAGGTAGCCGGGGACGTCCACCAGGACGACCAGCGGCACCCCGAAGGAGTCGCACATGCGCACGAACCGGGCGGCCTTCTCGGCGGAGATCGAGTCGAGGCAGCCGGCCAGCCGCATCGGGTTGTTGGCGATGATGCCGACCGTGCGCCCGCCGAGGCGGCCGAGCGTGGTGACGATGTTGGGCGCCCACTTGGGGTGCAGCTCGACACCCGGCTCGTCGAGCAGGCCGTTGACCAGCGGGTGCACGGAGTACGCCCGGCGGGCCTCCTCGGGCAGCAGGCCGGAGAAGTCGACGTCCTGGACCGAGTCGAGCCGGACGCCTCCCTGGTGGCCGAGCAGCACGGCGAGGCGCCGGGCGTTCAGCAGGGCCTCGGCGTCGGTCTTGGTGACCACGTGGACCACGCCGCTGCGCTTGCTGTGCGGCTCGGGGCCGCCGAGGGCGGCCATGTCGATCTTCTCGCCGGTGACGCTGCGGACGACGTCCGGGCCGGTGACGAAGATGCGGCCCTGGTCGGAAAGGATCACGAGGTCGGTCAGGGCGGGCCCGTACGCCGCCCCGCCCGCCGCCGGGCCGAGGACCACGGAGATCTGCGGCACCACGCCCGAGGCCCGGGTCATGGCGGCGAACACACGGCCCACGGCGTGCAGGGACTCCACACCCTCGGCGAGGCGGGCGCCCCCGGAGTGCCACAGGCCGACGATCGGCACCCGCTCGCGGACCGCCACGTCGTAGGCGTGCACGATGTGCTCGCAGCCCTCGGAGCCCATCGCGCCCCCCTGGAGGCGGGCGTCGCTGGAGAAGGCCACCACCGGCACGCCCTCCACGCGGCCCATGGCGGCGAGCACGCCGCTGCGGTCCTCGGGCGAGATCAGATGGATGGATCCCTCGTCGAACAGGGCTGAAAGACGTATCAGCGGGTCGCGAGGATCAGGAGCCTCCTTTTCGGAGGACGCGGACACCACCCCGTTGTCGAGCACAGTCACTGCCGCTCCAAATCAGACGCTGGCGAAGGCGACGGCGACGTTGTGGCCGCCGAACCCGAACGAGTTGTTGATCGCGGCGATCTGACCATCGGGGAGCTTGCGCGGCGTGTCGCGCACGATGTCGATCTCGACGCCGTCCTCCAGGTCGTCGACGTTGACGGTGGGGGGCACGACACGGTCGTGCAGCGCCTTGATCGTGAAGACGGACTCGATGCCGCCGGCCCCGCCGAGCAGGTGACCCGTCATCGACTTGGTCGCCGTCACGAGCGGGTGGTCGCCGATGATGTCCTGGATCGCCACGGCCTCCACGACGTCACCCGCGGGGGTGGAGGTGGCGTGCGCGTTGACGTGCCGGATGTCGTTGCCGGTCAGCCCGGAGTCCGCGAGGACCCTTCGTGCCGCGCTTCTGAGGCCCGCGCCGGTGGGCTCGGGCTGGGCGATGTGGTGGGCGTCGCCGGAGTAGCCGACCCCGGCCACCTCGGCGTACACGCGGGCGCCTCGCGCGCGGGCGTGCTCCTCTGACTCAAGGACGACGATGCCCGCGCCCTCGCCGAGCACGAAGCCGTCGCGGCCCTTGTCCCAGGGCCGGGAGGCGTGCTCGGGGTCGTCGTTGCGCGTCGACATCGCGCGCATCGCCGCGAAGGAGCCGATGTTGAGCGGGTGGATGGCCGCCTCGGTGCCGCCCGCCACCACGACGTCCGCACGCCCGGTGCGGATCATCTCGGTGGCGTAGCCGATGGACTCGGCACCGGTGGCACAGGCGCTCACGGTGGCGTGGACGCCAGCGGTCGCGCCGAGCTCGATGCCGATCCACCCGGCCGAGCCGTTGGGCATCAGCATGGGGACGGTGAACGGCGAGAGCCGCTGCCAGCCCTTCTCCTTGAAGACGTCGTAGGCCGCCAGGATCGTGGTGATCCCGCCGATGCCACTGCCGACGACCACGCCGAGCCGGTCGGGCGCGACCTTCGGCGTGCCCGCGTCCTGCCAGGCCTCGCGCGCGGCGATCAGCGCGAACTGCTCGGCGCGGTCGAGGCGGCGCGACTCGGGCCTCGGGAGCACCTCGGTGGGGTCGACGGCGGCCCTGGCGGCGAACTTCACCGGCAGGAGGTCGACCCACTCCTCGGTGAGCGCGCGGACTCCCGACTGCCCGGCGAGGAGCGCCGACCAGGTCGAGGCGACGTCTCCACCGAGGGGCGTCGTCACGCCGAGCCCGGTGACGACGACACGTACCCGGTCTGTACTCACTTTGATGCGCTCCTTGTGATCGTCGCGAAGCAGGGGGGCTCAGACGCCCGGACGGGCCGGACGCCTGAGACGGTCAGTTCTGGATGAAGTTGACGACGTCCTTGACGGTCTTGAGGTGCTTGAGCTGGTCGTCGGGGATCTCCACGCCGAACTCGTCCTGCGCGGCGACGGCGATCTCGACCATCGAGAGGGAGTCGATGTCCAGGTCGTCCACGAAGTTCTTCTCGGGGGTGACCTCGGCAGCCGGGATGCCGGTGATCTCGTTGATGATCTTGCCGAGGCCCGCGAGGATTTCCTGCTCGGTCGCTGCCATGTCCTGATTTCTCCTTGGGATTGAGTTCTTCTTGCTGTGTACGGCGAGCCGTGCGGGCCTCCGTACAGGTCTAGGGGATCTCGACCACTTGGCCGGCGTAGGTCAGGCCGGCGCCGAAGCCGAGCAGCAGGGCGAGGTCGCCCGACTGGACCTCCCCGCGCTCGATCATGCGGCTCAGCGCCAGCGGGATCGACGCCGCGGAGGTGTTCCCCGCGAGCACGATGTCCTTGGCGATGACGGCCTTCTCGGCGCCGAGCTTGCGGGCGATGGCCTCGATGATGCGGAGGTTCGCCTGGTGGGGGACGAACGCCGCCAGCTCGGAGGGGTCCACCCCGGCACGCTCGCAGGCCTCCTTGGCCACCGGGTGAAGAGCCGTCGTTGCCCAGCGGAACACGGTCTGGCCTTCCTGGTGCAGGAAGGAGTCGCGGTCCTTGACGATGATCGCGTCGGACTTGTCGCCCGCGCTGCCCCAGACGACGGGGCCGATGCCCGGGGTGTCCGACGGCCCGACCACGGCGGCCCCCGCGCCGTCCGCGAAGATCACGCAGGTGGCCCTGTCGGTCCAGTCGACCCACTGGGAGAGCTTCTCGGTGCCGACGACCAGCACGTTGGTCGCGGACCCGGCCCGCACGGCGTCGCCCGCGGCGGCCAGGGCGTAGCAGAAGCCGGCGCAGGCGGCGTTGACGTCGAAGGCGCCGGGGGACTCGATGCCGAGACGGTGCGCGACGCGGGCGGCGGCGTTCGGGATCTGCGCCTCCAGGGTGCAGGTGGCGACGACGACCAGGTCGATCTCGCTCGCCGACAGCCCGCTCGCGGCCAGGGCCTTGCCGCCCGCCTGCACGGCGAGGTCGACGTCGGACTCCTCGGGCCCCGCGACCCGGCGCTCCTTGATGCCGACACGGCTCTGAATCCACGCGTCGTTGGTGTCGATGGTCTTGGCCAGGTCGTCGTTGGTGACGACCCCGGCCGGCTGGTAACCGCCGAACGCGAGCACCTTGGCGCCCGGGGCGCCCCGCATGATCCTCACTGGACGGTCTCCTTGCTGATCACGGCGCGGGCTGCCGCGAGGTCGTCGGGGGTCTTCAGGGGAACCGTCTCGACGCCGCGGAGCGCCCGCTTGGCGAGGCCGGTGAGCGTGCCACCGGGCAATAGCTCGATCATGGCGGTCACGCCGAGATCGGCCATCGTGGCCATGCAAAGGTCCCACCTGACCGGGCGGCCGACCTGGTCGATCAGCCGCCGGACGAACTCGGCGCCGGTGGCGACGGCCGTCCCGTCCGCGTTGGACAGCAGGGTCACGCCCGGGTCGCCCGGGGTGAGGGCGGCGGCCTCGGCGCGCAGGTGCTCGACCGCGGAGGCCATGTGGTGGGTATGGAACGCTCCCGCGACCGAGAGCGGGATCAGCCGGGCGCGGGCCGGGGGGTCGGCCTTGAAGGCCGAAAGCTGGGCGGCCGTGCCGGCGGCGACGATCTGCCCGGCTCCGTTGATGTTGGCGGGAGTGAGGCCGTGACGCTCGATCGCCCCGAGCACCTCCTCCTCGGCGCCGCCGAGCACGGCGGTCATGCCGGTCTCGGTGACCGAGGCGGCCTTGGCCATCGCCTGGCCGCGCTCGCGCACCAGCGCGATGGCCTGCTCAGGGGTGAGCACTCCGGCGAGCGCCCCCGCGGTGAACTCGCCGACGCTGTGACCCGCGACCACGCCGGGAGCGCCGGAGCCCTCGCCGCCGAGCAGGACCTCGGCGACGGCGAGGCCGGCGGCTACGAGGAGTGGCTGCGCGACCGCGGTGTCCTTGATCTCATCGGCCTCGGCCGTGGTCCCGTAGGAGATCAGATCGAGGCCGGCGACATCCGACCACGCTGACAGCCGGTCACGCAGACCGGGGATCTCGAGCCACGGGGACAGGAAGCCTGGAGCCTGGGCACCTTGGCCGGGAGCGACGATGACGAGCACAAAATCCACCATGCCCTGTAGGAGTTCACCACACTGCTAATGATCCGTACGAACTTTGTCGGGGGGTTTTTGTAGGAAACCTCCAGTGGAGATTTCCGGCCCGTTACCGAACCCCGGTTACGTTACGGTTGCCCGCGACAACCTGCCGAGGATCAGACCGACCTGCAACGTGAAGGCCGACCTGCCCTCGGTCGGCAGGTAACCGGTCAGCTCTGTGATCTTCTTCAAACGGTAACGCACGGTGTTCGGATGCACGAACAACAGACGCGCCGTGGCTTCCAAAGATGTGCCCTGCTCCAGGTAGGTCGCCAGTGTATCGAGCAGGGGCGTGCCCTCCAGGGGCTTGTAGACGTTCTCGATCAGCTGGGCCCGCGCGTCGTCGTCGCCGTCGATCGCCCGCTCGGCGAGCAGGTCCTCGGCGAGCACCGGCCGGGGCGCGTCGGGCCACCCCGTCGCCGCGCGCAGGCCCGCCGTGGCGGCCCTCGCCGAGCTGGCCGCCGCGTGCAGGTCGGGGACCTCCGGGCCGATGACGATCGGGCCTGGCCCGAAGCGCGGCACCACGTGCCTGGCGGCGTCCTTGATGCTGTCGGCGCCGCCCACGATGACGATGAGGCGGTCGCCCTGCACCCCGGCCAGCAGATCTTGCCCGAGGCGCCGGCCCTTGTCGCGCATGCCGTCGATGACCGTCTGGGGGTCGGCGTCCGGGGCGTGCCCGGCCAGCACGACCACGGGGGAGGACGTCCAGCCGAGCGCCGCGGCCCAGGAGTGCAGCCCGTCGTCCACCTCGCCGCGGACCAGCGCGTCCACGATGAGCGCCTCCAGGCGCGCGTCCCAGGCGCCGCGCACCTCGGCCTCGCGGGCGTAGACGTGCGCGGCGGCGAACGCCACGTCACGGGTGTAGCGCAGCATCGCCTGGCGGAGCAGTTCCTCGCCGCCGGGCGCCGCGAGCTCCTGGACCTCGGCCTCCACGACCTCGACGACGACGCGCACGAGGTCCACCGTCTGCTGCAGGGACACCGAGCGCTTCAGCTCGCGGGGCGCGGTGCCGAAGATCTCGATGCTGGGGGTCGGCCTGCCCTCGTCGGCGTG
The DNA here is from genome assembly GCF_049674955.1 of Sphaerisporangium viridialbum. GTDB lineage: Bacteria > Actinomycetota > Actinomycetes > Streptosporangiales > Streptosporangiaceae > Sphaerisporangium > Sphaerisporangium viridialbum. The sequence goes on from NZ_CP187232.1 coordinate 2,398,639, forward strand.
CTGGAACCACTCGACGAACGCGGCGATGCCGGCCTGGGCCACGAGCCCGACCCAGGAGCGGTCTTCGGCCGACAGCGCGCGGTACCACGGCAGGCGGTCGTCCATCCGGGTCATCGCCGCGGTGCCGAGACTTCCCATCGCGCGTTCGAGGCGCCGTGCGGTGTCCTCACGTACCCGGTCGTTCACCCCCCTAGGGTGCCAGGTCAACGCGAGTGCGACAGCCGTACGGTGCGTGGTGGTGCTCTATATCACCGCGCGAGCGCGGACGGCTCGGATTTCTGCGACGCGCAGAGCGGTCGGGGCGCCATGGCGAGTGAACTCAGCCGGTGCCCTGACCAGGGCCGGGGGAACGGGCGTTGTGCGTCTCCTGGAAGGAGCGGGCCAGGAGGCGGAGGCCTGCGGCGATGTTCTCGGTGCGGATGGCGCCGTAGCCGAGCACCAGGCCGGCCTGCGGCCGGTCGCCGACGCAGTAGCCTGCCAGGCTGTCGATGGCGACGCCCAGGTTGCGCGCTCTGTTCAGGACGCGGGCCAGGTCGATGGACGCGCCGGGCTTGAGGCGGGCGCACAGGTGCAGGCCTGCGGCGGATGGCACGGGGTCGAGCCAGTCGGCGAAGTCGCTGCGAAGCGCGGTGACGATGCGTTCGTGCCGGGCGGCATACACCCGGGTCGCCCGGCGGATGTGCCGCGGCAGCTCGCCGGTGTCGATGAAGCGGGTGAGCGCCGCCTGGACCGTGTACTCGCCATGCCAGCTGGTGAGCTGCTGCGCTGCGCGCAACGCGGGCTGCAGCGAGGCCGGGGCGACCAGGAAGCCGAGCCGCAGCCTCGGCAGCAGCGTCTTGGAGAACGTGCCCACGTAGACCACTCGGCCGGTGCGGTCGAGGCTCTGCAGGGGCGCGAGGGGTCGGTCGGAGAAGCGGAACTCGCTGTCGTAGTCGTCTTCGACGATGACGGCGCCGCGGCGCGAGGCCCATTCGAGCAGCGCGGCGCGCCGGGCCAGCGACATCGGCGTACCTAGCGGGAACTGGTGTGACGGCGTGACGTACACCAGCCGCGCGGCGGCCGGGAGCGCGCTCACGTCCAAGCCCTCGTCGTCGACGGGCACCGGCACGACGCGGGCGCCGAGGGAGCGGAACAGCAGCCGCGCCGGCGGGTATCCGGGTTCCTCAACGGCCACGCACTCGCCCGGTTCGATCAGGACCCGCCCGACGAGGTCGAGGGCCTGCTGGGCGCCCTGCGTGACCAGCACGTCGTCGGGTCCCGCGCGGACGGAGCGGGAGACGCCGACGTACCGGGCGATGGCCTCGCGCAGGCCGGGGTGCCCGCCGGGCTGGTCGTAACCGGCCGCCCTGATCGCCGAGTCGCGGAGTTCGCCGGCGATGAGGCGGCGCCAGGTGGCGAGCGGGAACAACGCGCCGTCGGGCGTACCGACCCGGAAGTCGTGGACCGGCGCCGGGACGGTGGGGGCCGGGGGAGGGACGGAGTCCCAGAACGGCCGGGGTCGCACGCCGCTGCCCGTCGGCGCGGCCCGGGGCCGGGCGCGGGTGAGCGGCTCGGTGCCCACGAAGGTCCCGGCGCCGACGCGGGCGACCAGGAAGCCCTCGGCCGTCAGGCGTTCGTACGCGACGGCCACCGTGTTGCGGGCCACCTGGAGACGGCGGGCGAGCTCCCTGGTGGGCGGCAAGCGCTCACCAGGTCGCAGCCGGCCGTCCAGGATCGCCTCGAGCAGCTCCCGGTAGATGCGGGAGGCGCGGTCGCCGGGGCCCGCCAGGCTCACGTGCAGGTCCACGGCCAGACCCTATATTGGCCCATTCAAGATGTACAGAATTGGCGCTTCCATCAGCCAATCATCGCCAATAGCTTGATCTCGTAAAGGAGACATCGGACCGACGAGGAGCAACGGTGACCGCCGTCGACATGTGGTTTGACCCGAAATGCCCCTGGGCCTGGAACACCTCCCGCTGGCTGCTCGAGGTCGAGCGCGTACGCGACGTACAGGTGCGCTTCCACGTGCTCAGCCTGTGGCTGCTCAACGACGGCCGCGAAGGGCTGGAGGAGTGGTACGCGCGATGGCTCGCCGACACGCTCGGCCCGGTCCGCGTCCTCATCGCCGCCGAGCAGAAGTACGGCACGCCGATCCTGCGGGACCTTTACACCGCGTTCGGCAACCGTATCCACCACGAGAAGGCGCCGATCGGCCGGGACCTGTATGTCGGCGCGCTGGCCGAGCACGGCCTGGACACCGAATTGGCCGACGCGGCCGACGTCACCGACTACGACGACGCTCTGCGCCTGAGCCACCATGCGGGCCTCGACCCGGTCGGCGACGATCTCGGTACCCCGGCCATCCACGTACCCGGCGCGGACGGGCGGCCCAACGCGTTCTTCGGCCCGGTGGTGAGCCCCGTGCCACGCGGCGAGGTGGCGGGCCGGCTCTGGGACGGCGTCCTGCTGGTCTCGGCCACGCCCGGGTTCTTCGAGCTCAAGCGTTCCCGCACCGAATCCCCCCGTGTCGACTGACCGGAATAACCCATGTCACGGATCGTCCCGCCCGCCGGGCCGCCTCGCGTCCTGGCTCTGGCCCAGTTGGCGAACTCGCTCGGCGACGGGGCGTTCTACGCCTGCTCGGCGCTGTTCTTCACCCGGATCGTCGGGCTCTCCGCCACCCGGGTCGGGCTCGCGCTGACGCTCGGCTGGGCGACCGGCATGCTGGCCGGGGTGCCGCTCGGCCACCTCGCCGACCGCTGGGGACCGCGCCGCACCACGGTCCTGCTGTCCGTGGCGACCGCCGCCACCCTGAGCACCTTCCTGGTAGTGCGGTCGTTCCCGCTCTTCCTTCTCGTCGTCTGCGTGTACGCATGCTGCCAGGGCGGCCTGACCTCGGGCCGGCAGGCGCTGCTCGCCGGGCTGGTGGAGGCGGACCAGCGTACGACCGTACGGGCGCACCTGCAGTCGACGCTCAACGGGGGACTGGCGATCGGTGCCGGGCTGGGCGGGCTGGCCCTCTACTTCGATGCCCGCCCTGCGTACCTGTCGGTCTTCGCCGTGGACGCGGCGAGTTTCCTCGCCGCCGCGCTGGTGCTGCGCCGGTTGCCCGAGGTCCCGCCCGCGCCGGTGGCGGCCGCCGGCGAGCCCCGGCTGGCCGTGCTCCGCGACCGGCCGTACGCCGTGATCACGTTCCTGAACGCGATCATGTACCTGAACATGCCGCTGCTCAGCCTGGGCCTGCCGCTGTGGATCGTGCAGCGTACCGACGCCCCGAAGCCGATGGCCGCGGCGCTGCTGGTGGTCAACATGCTGAGCGTGGTGGTGTTCCAGGTACGGGTCGCCCGGCGGGTGACCGACCTGCGTACCGCCGCCCGGGTGACCGGCCGCGCCGGCTGGCTGATGCTCGCCGCGTGCGCCGTGTACGCACTGTCCGGGGCCCGCATTGGGGCTTGGCCAGCGGTCGCGATCCTGCTCGCCGCCGCGGCGATCCAGGTGTTCGGCGAGATGATGCAGGGCGCGGGCGGCTGGGAGCTCAGCTTCGCGCTGGCCCCGGCCGACAAGCAGGGCCAGTACCAGGGCTTCTACGGCATGGCACCGCAGATCGCCCGGATGCTCGGTCCGATGCTGCTGACCAGCCTGCTGATCGGCTGGGGCATGCCGGGCTGGCTGACGCTGGGTGGGCTGTTCCTGCTCGCCGGGCTCGCCATGGGACCGGCCGTGCGCCTCGCGGAGCGCCGTGCGGGTAGTGGTTTTGACGTCGATCCACGCTCGGGCGTACGTGCACCTGGCCCCGGACCGCCAGTCGTCAAGGCATCACCGCGACTGCGGTGATCAGCCCGATCGCGAGGTGGGTCACGGCGAGCAGGACGGCGCCCGGCTGGAGTGTGGGCTCGCCCACGAGCCGGCGTACGGAGATGCCCGCGACGCGGTCGAAGAGCAGCATCCCGAGGGTCTGCACGGCGATGCCCACCACCCCGAACACCAGCGTGGCGAGCAGGCCCTCCTGAAGCACCCCGCCGGAGGACCAGATGGAGGCCGCGACGATGAGCCCGACGGCCGCGAGCCCCGAGGCGGTGAGCAGCGTGGCGTTGGGGTTGCGGTCGGTCTGGATGAGCTTGCCGAGCCGGCCGGGGGTGGCCATGTCGATCACATAGAAGCCGGCGATGAGCAGCAGAACGCCCAGCACCGCGTACGCGAGGATGGCGAGAGCCCCTCGTCCGAGCGCCTCTCCCAGCGGGCCGGCGAGCGCGATGGTCATGTGTTTCTCCTAGCACGTACGGGGGGTGGGCACCGGCTCAGGGGATGATGCGATGGGGGACGAAGGAGGAGGAGTCATCGGTGATCAGGCCAGAGGTCTCCCGGATGCCGAGCCCCGCGGCCTCGTCCCCGACGATCCACGCGCCGAGCACCGGGCGCCAGCCGTCGAAGTCAGGAAGCGCGCGGAACTCCTGGTAGACGTAGCCCTCGGCGCCGTAGCCGCCCTCGGTGCTCTGGGTGGCCTCGGGCGTCACGATGCGCATGCTCGCGCCCTCCCTGCCGAGCAGCGGCTTCTCGATGTGGGCGGGCAGGTCGCGGGGGCCGTCGAGGTAGGCGGGGAGCAGGTTCGGGTGGCCGGGGTACATCTCCCACAGCACCGCGAGCAGCGCCTTGTTGGAGAGCAGCATCTTCCACAGCGGCTCGATCCAGGTCATGGAGATCTGCTGACTCACCGCCCGCGGCCCGAACGGGTCGGCGACCGCCCACTCCCAGGGGTAGAGCTTGCAGAGCGTGCGGATGACCCGCTGTTCCATGTCGACGAACCGCAGGCCGCGGGGGTCCCACCCGATGTCCTCCATGGCGACGGCGACGGTGTGCAGGCCCGCCTGCTCGGCGGTCTCCTGCAGGTACCCGAGCGTCATCACCTCTTCGCCGGTCTCGTCCATGTTCGTCCAGGCGAAGTGCGCCGGGCCGGTCTGGAGCGGAAGCTCCTTCCACCGGTCGACCAGGCGTTCGTGAAGGGAGTTCCACTGGTCGCCGTCCGGGTGGACGTCCTTGAGCCAGAACCACTGGACCAGCGAGCTCTCGACGAGGCTGGTCGGGGTGTCGGCGTTGTACTCGAGCAGCTTGGCGGGCCCGGTCCCGTCGTAGCGCAGGTCGAAGCGGCCGTACACGTGCGGGTCGCGGCGCCGCCATGACGCCTCCACGTCCGGCACGGCCCACTCGGGGATGGCGAAGTCGCGGAAGCGGCCGTGGGCGATCACGTGCCCGACCGCTTCCAGGCACATGCCGTGCAGCTCCTCGACCTGGCTCTCCAGGTCGAGCACCTCCCGCATGGTGAAGGTGTAGTGCACGCTCTCGTCCCAGTAGGGGCGGGCCAGGTGCACCGGGTGCGCGGAGCGGTGGTAGGCGAGCCCCTGCGACTCGATGATCTCTTCCCAGCCGTCCCGGGGCGTGGACGCCTCCCGCCGCACGTCAGCCCCTTCCCCGGCCGTGCCGCCGCCGGGGGCTCAACTGCCGCCCGACCCTCTGCCGCCGAAGCCGCCCCGCTGGATGACCGTGCCCGAACGGGCGCTGATGTGCGCGTTCGACGGCCGGATGGTCGTTCCGCGAAGCACCCGGCCGGCCGTGCGGGCGCCCCCGTAGTACCAGCCGTAGGCGCCGTGCGAGCCTCGGTAGCCGTCGTCGCACCTGTCGTCGCCCACGACCTGGTACGACCCGTCGGCCTGGCGGCTGTTGAGGTCCACGCAGTCGGCGGTGACCCGCTCGGCGAAGGTGTCCTGCGCGGCGCAGAATCCGACGACCAGGGTGGAGAGCAATCCCATGGTCCCGAGCGTTATCGCGCTGGACGACCATCCCTTGCCCTTGCCCGGCGGCCTGCCCTGCTGCGGCGTCCCCTGTGCCAGAGGGTGGGGTGGCAGTACACGCTCTGGCTCGGGGTTTTCCATCGAATTCCATCTCTCGAAAAGTCAGCACAGCGTACCGTTTGGACCGATCAACGGGAACATCGGCATCAAAGGTTCCAAAAAGCGGGATATCCAATGTCGTAAATAATCTTGGCAACAGTGAGTCGGCATCCTGGCAGGTGGGAGCGGCCGTCCGGCCGGGCGGCGAGATCGGTGCACGGGAGAGTGCCACCCCCGCCGGGTAGATTCGCGGTTGTGGAACCGGTCGAAGCGCTGAAGAGGATCGCCTTTCTCCTTGAGCGGGCGGGCGAGCCGACCTACCGGGTGCGCGCCTTCCGCGGCGCCGCGTCCACCGTCGAGGGCATCTCGCGCGACGAGCTCGTACGGCTCGCGCGGTCGGGGGGCCTGTCCGACCTGAAGGGCATCGGCAAGGTCACCGCCCTGGCGATCACCGAGGCGCTGGACGGCGCGACCCCCACCTACCTGCGCCGCCTGGAGGACACCGCGGGCCTCGACCTCGACGAGGAGACCGCCGCCCTGCGCGCCGCGCTCAAGGGCGACCTGCACAGCCATTCCGACTGGTCGGACGGCGGTTCGCCCATCGAGGAGACGGCCGCGGCGGCTCGCGACCTCGGCCACGACTACCTCGCCATGACCGACCACTCGCCGCGCCTGGCCGTGGCCCGCGGCCTGTCCCCGGCCCGGCTGCGCGAGCAGCTCGACGTCATCGCCGGGCTGAACGAGAAGCTGGCGCCGTTCCGGATCCTGACCGGCATCGAGGTGGACATCCTGCAGGACGGCTCGCTCGACCAGGAGCCCGAGCTCCTCGACCGGCTGGACGTGGTGGTCGCCAGCGTGCACTCCAAGCTGAGGATGGACGCCGGCGACATGACCCGCAGGATGGTCACGGCCGTCGCCGACCCGCGGGTGGACGTGCTCGGCCACTGCACGGGCCGCATCGTCCGGGCCGGCGGCCGGCGAGGCGGGCTCAGGCCCGAGTCGGCGTTCGACGCCGAGCTCGTCTTCGAGGCGTGCAGGCGGTTCGGGGTCGCGGTCGAGATCAACTCCCGTCCCGACCGGCTCGACCCGCCCAAGCGGCTGCTGCGGCTGGCGTACGAGATGGGGTGCCTGTTCTCGATCGACTCCGACGCGCACGCTCCCGGCCAGCTCGAATGGCAGCACTTCGGATGCGCGCGGGCCGCGCAGTGCGGCGTCGAGGCCGAGCGAGTGGTCGACACCTGGCCCCTCGGCGACCTGCTGGCCTGGACCACCGCATAGCCGCGTCGAGGACGGATCGCCGTGCGAGGCGAGCCGAATGTCGGTGCCCCGGCGTAGGTTCGGGATGTGAACCGTACCGATCGGCTCAACGCTCTGGTCCAGGAGCTGCGCGCGATCTCCCCCCGGTGCCGGTCCGCACGCGAGCTGAGCGCGCGGTTAGGGGTGAGCGTCCGCACCGTCGAGCGCGACATCTCGGCCCTCCAGCAGGCGGGCGTGCCCATCCGCGCCGAGGCGGGCGAGCGCGGGGGCTATGCCATCGACGCCTCCGGCCCGATTCCCCCACTCGACCTCATCCCCGCCGAGACCGGCACCGAGGCGGCCCTGGACGCGCGGGCCGCGGTCGCCCGGGTGATCGAGGAGGCCCTGCGAGACCGGCGGGTGCTGCGCATCGTTTACGAAGACCGCTCGGGCGCCACCACCGAGCGCGATGTCGAGCCCGGCGTGTTCATCGGCGGGCGCGGCGGCTTCTGGTACCTGGTGGCGTGGTGCCGGCTCAGGGAGGACGTCCGGGTGTTCCGGCTCGACCGCGTGGCAGCCGCCGCGCTCACCGGCGAGCCGGCCAGGGCCAGGCGCAGGCTGGAGGAGTACGCCCCGGACATCCCCGACCTGATCGCCCGCGACTCCGCCCTCGGCTGACGCTCCAGACCGCTCCTGCGCGGGTTCGGGCACTCGGGCACCCCGAAGCCTGCCAGGACAGGTAGAAGGCCCGCCACGTGGTCGTGTGGCGGGCCCTGGACGGTGGTCACTGGCCGGGCGGCCGGTTCCCGAGCTGGCGGCGGAGCTGGGCCAGCTCACGCTCCAGATCGGCGATCTGCGGCTGCGGGCCGTGCTGCTCCTGCGGGGCGTGCTGGGGCGGGTAGCCCCCGTTGGGCTGCGGCGGCTGGTAGCCCTGCGGCGCGCCACCGGGCTGGCCGTACGGGAGCGCGGCCTGCTGCTGGGCCCACGGCGGCGGGGGGACGGCGCCCCCGTACCCCTGCTGGGCCGGGAAGGACGACGCGGGCGCCGCCTGCCTGCGGCGGCGGCCGAGCGAGGTCACCAGCACCACGACGATGACGAGGCCGATGACCACGCCTCCGCCGATCAGGAGCCACGGCAGGATCGACGACGGGGTCTCGTCCTTGCCCGAGGAGATCGCCTGCTGGGTGTCGCTGATGTACTTGGCGACGTAGGGGTGGTTGGGGAAGAGCGCCTGCACCTCGCGGAACTTCGGCAGCGCCTGCGAGTAGTAGTGCCTGAAGTAGTCGTCGAGCGCCTCGTTGTACCGGGTGGAGGTGAGCGCCTGCGACGGCTTGACGTTCTTCTCGTTGAGCTTCTCCTTGATGATGCTCACCGGCAGGACGAACGTCTGGGTCTCGGTGTTCTCGCCGCCGTCGGTGACCGAGCCGGCGATCAGCATGCCGATGACCTTGCCGGCCTTGCTGAAGACCGGGCCGCCGGAGTTGCCGTGGTAGGCCGGGGCCTGGGTCTGGATGTACGGCACGCCGGTCTGCGTGGCGCGCTTGGCGTTGTACGGGCCCTCGGTCAGGGCCGGGTCCAGCTTGGACTCCAGGCTGAAGAACGGGGTGTTGGTCACCAGGCCGGGGAAGCCGCTGATGTAGAGCGTGTCACCGGTCTGCACGTCCGCGTCGTCGCCCAGCGGCACGGTCGGCAGGTTCTGCTGGCCGTTGACCTTGAGCAGGGCGAAGTCCTTGCCGGGGTAGCTCTCGCCGACCGACACCAGCTCGGCGGGCACGGGCTTGGCCGTCTTGTCGACGCCGCCGCCGGGCAGGCTCTGCAGGACCGCGAGGTTCTTCTGCAGCCCCTCGATACTCAGGTGGGTGCCGTTGAAGGTGACGAAGATCTGCGTCGCCAGCTTCACGATCTCCTCGTCGGTCTGGAGATCGCCCAGATCGCGTACCACCGATTCGGCGTCCGCTTTGTTGAACTTCCCGAGCGCCTGCTGGGCGAAGAGCTGGCTGAGCTCCTCGTCGCCGGTCTCGACGCAGTGGGCGCCGGTCACCATGTACCCGTCCGGCGTCACCCACCAGCCGGTGCACAGCCCGCCGACCTCGGCGTCCACGGACCGGTTGGGGCCCGCGGCGCGAAGGTAGGCGTTGGGGTTCGCGGCCATGTGCTGGAGGACGTACTTCCAGATGCTGCGCTCGTCCTGAGCGATCTTGCCGGAGAGCGCGGCGTCGCCGGCCTGCTGGGCCAGCGCCTGAAGGGCCGACTGCTTGACCTCGGGAGTGGGGACGACCACCTGACCGCTGTAGGTCAGGCTGGTCAGCTGGACCGCGGGGTTGGCCTGGGCGGCCAGCCGGGTGCCCACGGGCACGTTGGGTTCGCCATCGGCCGTGGCGGGCGCGGCCACGGCCGTCATGCTCATGGCGATCGACGCCGAGGCGGCGACCATCGTGAGCTTTTTCCTGATATTTCCGTTCACGCTGGCCATCGTGGGACACGCGGCTTGTCCATGGCTTGTGACTGACTTGGCGAGCGGCTCCAGTGGGCTTGGGCGCGAAACAGGCCCCCGCGCGATGCTCGCGCGAGGGCCTGCCGTCGGCCAGGGGAGGTCAGACTCCCATGGACTGCGTCTCGTTGCTCTCCGGGGTCGGCTGCGCGACGACCTCGGTGACGCCGTTCTTCAGGTGGTAGCGCGAGATGGCCTCGCGCAGGGTCTCCTGCTTGACCTCGCCGCGCTTGGCCAGCTCGGTGAGCACGGCCAGGGTGATCGACGCGGCGTCCACGTGGAAGTGGCGGCGCAGCGCCGAGCGGGTGTCCGACAGGCCGAAGCCGTCGGTGCCGAGGGACGCCCAGTCGCCGGGCACCCACCGCGCGATCTGGTCGGGCACGGCCCGCATGTAGTCGCTGACGCCCACGAAGGGACCGGGGACGTCGGTCAGCACCTGGGTGACGTAGGGCACGCGCTGCTCGGACTCGGGGTTGAGCAGGTTGTGCTCCTCGCAGTCGAGCGCGTCCCTGCGCAGCTCGGTCCACGAGGGCGCCGACCACACCTCGGCCGCCACGCCCCACTCCTCGGCGAGCAGGCGCTGTGCCTCGAGGGCCCAGCGACCGGCCACGCCGGAGGCGAGGATGTTCGCCCGGGGACCCTCGATGTCGGGGGCCTCCGCGAACCGGTAGAGACCCTTGAGCACCCCTTCGACGTCGAGGTTCTCGGGCTCGGCCGGCTGCGGGTAGGGCTCGTTGTAGACGGTGAGGTAGTAGAAGATGTCCTCGGGCTGCTCGCCGTACATGCGGCGCAGGCCGTCCTTGACGATGTGCGCGATCTCGAAGGCCCACGCCGGGTCGTACGACACGGCCGCGGGGTTCGTCGAGGCGATCAGCGGCGTGTGGCCGTCCTCGTGCTGGAGGCCCTCGCCGTTGAGCGTGGTGCGCCCGGCCGTCGCCCCCAGCAGGAAGCCGCGGCCCATCTGGTCGCCGAGCTGCCACATCTGGTCGGCGGTGCGCTGGAACCCGAACATCGAGTAGAAGATGTAGACCGGGATCATGTGCTGGCCGTGCGTGGCGTACGCCGACCCCGCGGCGATCACCGAGCCCATGGAGCCGGACTCGCTGATCCCCTCGTGCAGGATCTGGCCCTCGACCGACTCCTTGTAGGACAGCAGCAGGTTGCGGTCGACCGCGTCGTACGTCTGCCCGTGCGGGGAGTAGATCTTGGCGGTCGGGAACATCGCGTCGACGCCGAAGGTGCGGGCCTCGTCCGGGATGACCGGCACGAACCTGGCGCCGATCTCCTTGTCGCGCATGAGGTCCTTGAGCAGGCGGACGAACGCCATGGTCGTGGCGACGTTCTGCTTGCCCGAGCCCTTCTTCAGGTCGGCGTAGACCTTGTCGCCGGGGAGCTTCAGCGGCTTGGCACGCGTGACGCGCTTCGGCAGGAAGCCGCCGAGCGCCGCGCGACGCTCGCGCATGTACGCGATCTCCTCGTCGTTCTCGCCCGGGTGGAAGTACGGGGGCAGGTCGCCCTCGAGGTCCTTGTCGGGGATCGGGAGGTAGAGCCGGTCGCGGAACTCCTTGAGCTCGGCCTTGCTCATCTTCTTCATCTGGTGCGTGGCGTTGCGCGCCTCGAAGTCCTTGCCGAGGGTCCATCCCTTGATGGTCTGGGCGAGGATGACCGTGGGCTGGCCGACGTGCTCGCGTGCCGCCTTGAACGCCGCGTACACCTTGCGGTAGTCGTGGCCGCCGCGCGACAGCTTGCGGATGTCGTCGTCGGACAGGTGCTCGACCATCTTGCGCAGCCGCGGGTCGTCTCCGAAGAAGTGCTCCCGGATGTACTCACCGGACTCGACGGAGTAGGTCTGGAACTGCCCGTCGGGGGTGGTGTTCATCTTGTTGACGAGCACGCCGTCGACGTCGGCGGCGAGGAGCTGGTCCCACTCGCGGCCCCAGACCACCTTGATGACGTTCCAGCCGGCGCCGCGGAAGTACGACTCCAGCTCCTGGATGATCTTGCCGTTGCCGCGCACCGGCCCGTCGAGCCGCTGCAGGTTGCAGTTGATCACGAAGGTGAGGTTGTCGAGCTCCTCGCGGGAGGCGAGGCCGATCGCGCCCAGCGACTCGGGCTCGTCCATCTCACCGTCGCCGAGGAAGCACCAGACGTGGCTGCGGCTGGTGTCCTTGACCTTGCGGTTGAGCAGGTAGCGGTTGAACCGCGCCTGGTAGATCGCGCCGATCGCCCCGAGGCCCATGGAGACCGTGGGGAACTCCCAGAAGTCGGGCATCAGGCGCGGGTGCGGGTAAGAGGGCAGGCCCTTGAAGCCGTGGGACAGCTCCTGGCGGAAGGCGTCGAGCTGCGACTCGTTCAGGCGGCCTTCCAGGAACGCCCGGGCGTAGATGCCGGGGGCGGCATGGCCCTGGATGAAGACCTGGTCGCCCGACTCGCCGTGGTCCTTGCCGCGGAAGAAGTGGTTGAAGCCCACTTCGTACAGCGACGCGGCGGAGGCGTAGGTGGCGATGTGGCCACCGACGTTGGTGCGGGCGTTGGCCCGGGTCACCATCACCGCGGCGTTCCACCGGGTGTACGCCCTGATGCGCCGTTCGACGTACTCGTCGCCCGGGAACCACGGCTCGCGCTCCGGCGGGATGGTGTTGATGTAGTCGGTGCTCCGCAGCCCGGGCACCCCCACCTGATGCTCTCTCGCCCGCTCTAGCAGGCGCAGCATCAGATAACGGGCTCGGCTACGACCCTCCGTCTTCACGACGGTGTCAAGCGACTCGAGCCACTCCTGGGTCTCGCTGGGGTCGACATCAGGCAGCTGGCTGGGTAGGCCGTCGCTGATGATCGAGAAACGCTGGCGTCCGGAAGCCACTGGGTCTCGCCTTCCGAGGATGGACTGGTAAGCCTCTTCTTCGAATGTCTAGGTCGTCTTCCATCCTGGCCGCTTACACCGGAAAGTGCATCTCTACCGTCCGGTAACCAAGATGTCCCTGCTGGCAGGGGCACAGCTGTGGCCTAGACCACCGATGGTAGGACGATTCTCCCAGCAAGCAACAATTGGCACAAAACCGGGGGTTCGTCCCTGCCCCGAACTGGGGGGTTGTCAGGGTACCTTCCACCACTGCCTCCCCAGCCGGAGGGGCCCCCAACCCCCCTGCTTCGGACCGCGGACCCCTGGTTCCGGGCTCTCGCGCATACCTATGTATCCGGCCGCCGCATCGGCGGCGTATCGGGCGCTGTATCGAGCGCTGCATCGGGCCGGCGTCGGCCGCTGCGTCGGCCGCCGTATCGGGCCGGCCGGGGAGAGCCGGGCGGTGGGCGCGGCCGCCGGTCGCCGTCCGCGTCCGTGGCCCGGAGTCTTCGCGGAGTAACGTTTCGGTGTTGTTTTCCCCTCCCTCCGCAGGGGGAGGCCCTCCTCCTCTTTTCGCCGGGCCCGAGCCGTACGAACCTGGTAGGGGACCCTGAAGAAGGAGGCATCGAGGTGTACGCGACCATAGGCGACCGGCTCCTCGTCCACGGAACGACGGTGGGAGACAGGGATCGGCCCGGCTTGATCATCGAGGTACGGGGACCCGACGGATGCCCGCCGTACGTCGTTCGCTTCGACGACGGGCACACCGGATTGGTGTTTCCCGGGCCGGATGCGATTGTCGTCCCAGTTCAGCGGGGATCATAAGATCCGTTAGGTGAAATCTCAGACGTTCGAGGTGAGCACGGGAAACAGGGAACGGGTGCACGACATCACCCGGCAGTGCGAGGAGTTCGCGCGGTCGTGCGGGGGAGACGGGTTGCTTCACGTCTTCGTCCCCCACGCGACGGCGGGGGTGGCTCTGATGGAGCTTGGCTCCGGCAGTGACGAAGATCTTCTCAGTCTGCTGAGTGACCTGCTGCCGGCCGACGAGAGGTGGCGGCACGCCCACGGCTCGCGCGGTCATGGCAGGTCGCATGTGATGCCGGCGCTCATCCCGCCGTACGCGACGGTTCCGGTGCTCGACGGTCGGCTGGCGCTGGGTACATGGCAGTCAGTCGCTATCGTCGACCTCAACGTCGACAACTCGGAACGGCGTGTCCGTTTGTCGTTTTTGTCGGACTAGCAGATAACGGTGCGGGTCACCGGTCGTGGCGACCGTTGACGACGATGGGTCACAGCGTGTGGACTGTGCCGAAGCGGCCTCGCAGGGGCCGGTAAACCGCATAGGGCGGGGCCATCCAAGCAGGAGGGATAAACGTGAGCGCGACCGCGGGTCAGGCGCAGGGCGAGCGCGGCCTGGCCGAGCGACTCGGTCTGAAGCCGGGTCAGGTGGTGCAGGAGATCGGCTGGGATGAGGACTCCGATGAGGAGCTTCGCCAGTCGATCGAGGAGCTGACCGGCAACGAACTGGTCGATGAGGACTCCGAAGAGGTCATCGACGTCGTGCTGCTGTGGTGGCGCGACGGGGATGGAGACCTGTTCGACGCCTTGAGTGATGCGATGGCCGGACTGGCCGACGGCGGTCAGATCTGGCTGCTGACTCCCAAGGTGGGACGGGAAGGTCACGTCGAGCCCAGTGACATCGGGGAGGACGCCACCACGGCCGGCCTCTCCCAGACCAGCAGCGTCAGCGCGGCCCGCGATTGGTCGGGTACGCGGCTGGTCGCTCCCAAGGGTCGCCGCTAGGTAGAGCTCTTCGATTCGCTTCCCCTGCCGTACGGCTGACACAGGCCGTACGGCAGGATGATGTGCGCTCGCGGTCATTCGTTCATCTTCTGGGCACTTTCCGCGGGGAAAGGACTGGCATGGCAGTCGAGGTGGGCGACAAGGCCCCGGACTTCGAGCTGAAGGACCAGCACGGCACGCCGGTGAGGATGGCCGACCTCCGGGGAAGGCGAGTGGTGCTCATCTTCTACCCGCTCGCCTTCAGCGGCATCTGCCACGGCGAGCTTTGCGCGATCCGTGACGAGTTCGCCGCCTCGGCTCCCAAGGACGTCCAGGTGCTGACCGTGTCGGTCGACTCGGTGTTCACCCATCGGGCCTGGGCCGACCAGGAGGGCTTCACCTTCCCGCTGCTCTCCGATTTCTGGCCGCATGGCGAAGTGGCGCAAACGTACGGTGTCTTCGATGAGGAAAGGGGTCTCGCGCTACGCGGCACCTTCGTCATCGACGCCGAGGGCGTGGTTCGGTGGAAGGCAGTGAACCCCATCCCCTCGGCGCGCGACATCTCCGAGTACCACAAGGTGCTCGAGGAAATCCCCTAGCGATGTGCGCCGGGCGATGACCTGGCGAAGAAGAAGGCGGTGGCGACGATGCCCTGCTATCGGTGCGGGGTCCGGCAGACGGACCCGGTGCGTGGCGCGAGCCCGTGGCGGCGAGGGGTCCGCCATGAGGCACAGGTGCTCATCTGCCCGGCTTGCCAGCGCGAGCACGATCTCGACCTCGACCACTGCCGATCATGCGGCTCCACCATGCTGATCTGCAGGCTGGGGGAGGTGGAGTGCCGGTCGTGCGGGTCCGTACGGCTCGCGCACTCCTCCTCTGAGGCTTCACTGGTGAAGGCAGGGGCGCCGGGTCTGTCGGAGGAGGTCGAGGCCGCGCTGAGCCGCGTCCTCGGCAGGCATCCGGCGTCCTGAGCCTCGTTGGGGGCTGTTTGTCGCGTTTCTTCGGTTTTGACTCATGCGCGCTTATGGGCAAAACTGCGCGGGAATGCGCTGTGTAGGCAGACCTCGAAGATCGTGAAAGAGGGGGAGAACTCGGTGCACGAGTCCAGCCACTTGGGTTCCCCCACCAAATCGGGCACCCGCCCGTGAACGCCTACAGCGAGGGCTTGCGCCTGAACGCATACGGCCGGGGTCCGCTCGTGAACGCTTATGGCCGGGGTCCGCTCGTGAACGCTTATGGCCGGGGTCCGCTCGTGAACGCTTACAGCCGGGGCACATGCGTTAACGCCTATGGCGAGGGCTCTCGTGTGAACGCTTACAGGAAGGCCCGCGCGTGAACGCTTACAGCCAGGGTCCGCCGAAGGCCTCTCGCGGAGGCGCCTATGTCGTCGCTCTCGACGTCGGCGGCACCGCCATGAAGGGCGGCCTGGTCGGTTCCTCAGGCGAGGTGCTGCTGACCGACAAGCGTGCTACGCCGCGTGACGAGGGCCCCCTGCGCGTGGTCGAGGCGATCCGCACCTTCATCGACGACCTCGCCAAGGCCGGCCAGGGCACCCCGTCCGGCGTCGGCCTGGCCGTCCCGGGGCTGGTCACCTCCGACACGGCCGTCTACTCGGCCAACATCGGCTGGAAGGACGTGCCCGCCGCCGACTTCACCTCGCTGGAGGTGCCGGTCCGCTTGGGCCACGACGTACGCACCGGGGGGCTGGCCGAGCGCGTGCTCGGCGCCGGTCGCGCCGAGCCCGACTTCCTGTTCCTCCCGATCGGCACGGGGATCGCCGGGGCCATGATCATCGCCGGCGAGCCGTACGGGGGGTCCGCGGGCTGGGGAGGTGAGATCGGGCACATCCCGGTCTTCCCCGAGGGGGAACGCTGCGCCTGCGGCCAGATCGGCTGCCTGGAGACCTACGCCTCGGCCGCCTCGGTGGCCCGCCGCTACGGCGAACGCCGCAGCCGCGCCGCCTCCGTACGCGACCTGAACGCCCAATCCGGCGTGACGATCGACTCCGCGTCCGCCGGCATCGCGTCCGCGTCCGCTCCGTCCGCTCCCTCCGCCGCGTACGCCGCGTCGGCCCCATCGGCCCCCTCCGCTCCGTTCGCGGCGTCCGCCGAGGACGTCGTGGCCCTCGCCATGCGCGGCGACCCTGACGCCTCAGCCGTCTGGGACGAGGCCCTGGAGGCGCTGTCCCTCGCCCTCGCCTCCTACACGCTCCTACTGGACCCGTCGTCGATCGTCATCGGCGGAGGCCTCGCCGAAGCCGGCCCGGCGCTGTTCGAGCCGCTGGCCGAACGGCTCGAAGCCAGGCTCACATTCCGGCCTGCCCCTCCACTTCGACGCGCGGCCCTCGGGATGAGCGCGGGCATGCTCGGCGCCGCCCTCCTCGGCTGGCAGGCCGCCGGCATCCCCGACGCGGGAGCCACTTGGGCGCTGGATGTGCTCAGGTCGCCTTCTGTACCGTAAGGTGTAGCCCGTTGCGCTCCGCGAGGGGCGTCCGGGGCGCTTAGCTCAGCGGTAGAGCACTCGCCTTACAAGCGAGGGGTCACTGGTTCGAACCCAGTAGCGCCCACCAGCAAAAACACCCCCGCCAGAGATCTTCTGACGGGGGTCTCGTGCCATTAGCGTGCCATTAGCAAACGGATCATGACCGTCTCGGCGGTGATCTGCGCCACGGTCACCCGCTCGTACTGGCTTCTTCGATCATGCTGTTCATCGCGTCAGCGATCTTCCGGTCAGCCTGCGCCGTACTGTGCTGATAGATCATCGCCGCGCGCACGCTGTCGTGCCCCATACGCTCCATGAGATCCCGAAGGCTAGCCCCCGAGCCGGCCGCGAGCGTGTTGCCGCGTCCTCCGCAGGGGGATTCCCGCAGCTGTAGATCAAGTTCGTTCTAGACTGCGGCCCGTGCATACGCTCAGGGTGATCGTCACGCTGTTAGTCCTCTATGCGCTCACTCTGGGCCCCGCGTCCCCCGTGTCGGGCCGGTTGGTCGTGGAACCCGCGACGTCGGAGACCGTCGAGGTGTTCACCATGGACTGGTCCGACTTCCTCAACGAGCCCTACAACTCGCGAATCGAGCCGTTCAACCATGCGCTGGACGCAGCCATGCAACGCGTGGAGGCCCACCCCAAGGACCTCGCCCCGCCGTACCTGCTGAAGCGACCATACCGGCTGGTCGCTCCGTACATCACCGAGCGTGGGCGGGCGCTGGCCGCCGCACCGCTCAGCGGTGTCGCGTGGCCCGACAATGTGCGGACCCCCTTCACGATCATTCCGGTCGTACGCCAGGTGCGGCACAGCCAGGCGGAGCTCGAGGCCGTGTTGGATGCCGTAGTATCACCGGCCGGCGATCCGAGGATCCTGGGAGGCGGCATCGACGCCGAGCGGAACCGGGCCGTAATAGAGGTGAACGACGTCGACTTGCGGCTGCGTCTTCGGCTGGCCCAGGAGTACGGCTCCGACCTGGTCGCCATCCAGTGGAGCCCGGGCGACACTCGGAGGTACCTCAACGTCGGAAGCATTCGGCGAACGGCTTACGGCGCAGAAACCACACCGCGTACGTGCCGAGCTCCTGCTGCGCCAGGTCGCCAGCGCGGTGAAGGCGGAGGCGCGGGAGTCGACAACGGCAGTACGCCTCCCGGCACAGCGGGTGCGTACGGCGGGTCGTCCAGGTCCAGGACGTGGTAGAGCCGTTCGGCTGCGATCGTTGTGTACGAGTGGTGACCACCTGCCGGAACGGCGCGATCACCGAGATCATGCCACCCGCAGGCCACCGCTTCCTAGTTGCAGTCCCGCGCCGTCCTCTGCCGTTCCAAATGGATCACGGAGCTCTGTTGGTCCACGTGGGACTGATCTGGACGGCCATGAGCCGAGCTGCTAATGCGGATTGGGTACGTGCGTCGAGGTCAGAGCGATCTACGTGCCATCCGCGTGCCTGAGCGCGTGCCACTACGTGCCATCCAGCTTGATCAAAGAGCAGGTCATGGCCATGATCAGCGTGCCATTAGCGTGCCATTAGCTCGTGTCGGGGACGGTCGATCGTGGCCGGCCAGACGTGGTACGCCGCAGGTCGGAGGGCCGTTGAGGCGATCATGGCTCCTTACAAGCGAGGGGTCACTGGTTCGAACCCAGTAGCGCCCACCAGCCAAAACGCCCCGCTAATCCGAAAATCGGACAGTAGTTGGGCAGGCGGCAGCGGACCTCGGACGGAGTGGCCCGTCTGGGTCGTGAGATTGGTTGATCAAGCCGCGGGCTGGAGTGTTACGCGGTAGCCGAGGGCTTCGAGTTGGCGGACGTGGTTGCGTTTCTTGCGTTCGGGGCCGATGCGGTTGTCGTAGAAGTCGGGACCCAGGTCGATGAAGTGGGCGTTGGGATCGCAGAGAAGATGCCAGACGATGGTGAGGATGGAACGGCCGACCGCGACGACGGCTCGTTGCTTGCCGCGGCGTCGAGCGATGCGTCGGTAGCGTTCCCCGAGGAAGGTCGGGGTCTTGCTGGCGCCAACGGCCGCCTCGCCCAGAATCCTGGCCAGGTAGCGGTTGCCGTGACCGGTGGAGCTTGAGCCCTTCTTCTTACCGGCTGATTCCTTGACCTTGGGGGCCAGACGCGCCCAGGAGGCCAGATGGCCGGCGGTGGGGAAGCGGCTCATGTCCAGTCCGATCTCGGCAATGATCACGTGGGCGGCGATGCGGCCGATGCCAGGGATCTCATCCAGGCGGTCCACCGCTGTGGCGAAGGGGGCGGCGAGGCCGTCGATTCTGGCGTCGACCTCGGCGATGTCGGCGCTGATGGCGTCTACGCGGGCCACCATCTTTGCGAGGAGGAAGGCGTGATGGTCGGTGAAGTGGCCGGTGAACGCCTCCTCCAACATGCTGATCTTGGTTCGCATTCTGGTACGGGCCAGCTGGGCGAGCACTTTGGGATTGCGTTCCCCGGCCAGCAACGCGGCCAGCATGTCGCGGCCGGATGTGCCGAAGATGTCGGAGGCCACCACGGACAGCTTGATCTGGGCGTCTTCCAGTAGCTTTTCCACGCGCTGCTTTTCGGCTGTCCGCGCGCCGATCAGATCGCAGCGGTAGCGGGTGAGATCTCGTAGATGCCGGATCTGTGGCGGAGGGACGAAGCTGGGGCGGATCATCTGCCGTTCGGCGACCTTGCACAGCCAGACCGCGTCCAGCCGGTCGGTCTTGGGGCGGCCCGGCAGGTGTTTGACGTCACGCGCGTTGACCAGCCAGGTTTCGAACCCGGCTCCTTCGAGAATGTAGAAGATCGGCTTCCAGTAATCACTGGTCGCTTCCATCACCACCCTGGTGACGCCCAGGCAGCGCAGATGATCGGCCATCGACAAAACCGAACGGGTCATCGTCGAGTGGGTGCTCACCTCCTGCAGCCGCTTACCGGGCCGGTCTTCGCTCGGGACGCGGGTGCAGCAGACTAGTTCGGCCTTACCGATGTCCAGCGCCGCGATCCGTTCGATGATCTCCTCGGTGTCCCTGGTCTCCTCCAGCATGCGAACCTCCCTGCCGCCTGTTGCGGGCACCCTGCACGTGCTGCCCGCAAGAGCCGCAAGGGAGAATGCGAAGCTAATCCGCGTGCTCGAAGCACAGTGAAGGGCCCATGGCGCGGCTCCCGGCGTCCGACTAACTGACGGCCTCAACGGACCAAAGACACTCGACGTCGGCGGGCAACCACCCCGATTTTCAGCCCGGAACGGGCATCCCCGCAGGGATATCAGGGACTAACTGGGTGACTACGGGTTTTCGGGTATCGGGAAGATGTCGTCCGTCGCCCCATCCTGGTGGTCGATGTCTCTCGCCTCTGTACGTCGTCAGATTCCGGGGTCGTGGACGCCGTGACGTCTCTGGTCGGCGACCAGGGCGGCGCCGATCAGCGTGGCGTCGCTGTCCTCCACCACGTGTTCCAGGACGAGGCCGCACCACCACGGCCGCGACGACTCCCACCGCTCGCGTAAGGCCGTCCCGAACACCGTGCCGGGCCCGAGGATGGCACCGGCGAGCGCGACACGCACCGGATCGAGGGTGGCCACGACGTTGCGGATGCCGACGGCGAGATGCCGGGCCGCACGATCGAGCACCTTCCTCGCCTCGGCTTCACCGGCGCGGACGGCCTCCTGGAGGTCTCCGGCATGCACCGCTCCGGCCGATCGGCGCCGGCTGTGCAACAACGCGCTACGCCCCGACTCGGCCAGCCCTTCCGCCTCCGCGGCTAGAGCCCGCCCCGACACGTACATCTCAAGGCATCCATGACCGCCGCACGGACACTCCAAGCCGTCCACCACGACGACCGAGTGCCCGAAGTCACCGGCGGCGCCCCGCCCGGCGACAAGCCTGCCATCCTCCAGAACCGCGCCACCCAACCCGGTGCCCATGCTGATCACGGCCGTCAGGCCTTCCGGCCACCGGCGGCCGAGTGACACGGCCGCCGCCTGGGAGTCGTTGACAAGGAACACCTCGTCACAGGGCAGTCGCTCGCGAAGCTCACGCGCGACCGGGGTCGGGCCCCGGATCCCGAGGTTGATGGCACTCACCACGGTGTCGCCCTGCACGATGCCGGCGATCCCGACACCGACGGCGACGGGGTCCGCGCCCACCGCCGCCGCGCTCTGCCGGAGCAGCGCGGCGGCGGTGGCGTACTGCGCGGGAAGGGTGTCGGGTCGCGGGCGGCGCTCGCGGTGAACGATGCCGTCACCGTCGAGGAGAGCGACCCTGATCCAGGTGCCGCCCCAATCGACGGCGCCCACCAACTGCGACACGGTCTCGCCCTGCTTTCCTTTGATCAGCCGCGCCGACTCAGTCGATGCAACCCGGCTTGTACTCGTCGGCGACGCTGAACAGGCAGGTCGCCGGATTCTGGCTCATGTTGAAGAACGAGTGCCGGGTTCCCTTCGGAATCCGCACCCCGTCCCAGGGGCCGAGCTCGACCCACTTCCTGGTCTCGGGGAACTCGACGTGCAACTCGCCGGACTCGACGAACACCACTTTCTCACCCTCGTGCTGGTAGTCGCAGCTCCGCTGTCCCCCGAGAAAGCGCATCTTGCCGGCGGTCAGGTGCTCGGTGCTGGCCAGAATGCCGACCAGGACCTCGCGGCCACGGACGGTGCCTTCCAGGCGCCAAAGAAGGTCGGACTCACGGATCATCCAAGCGGTCTTCTCGCGCGGCTCGTCGCGCACCATCGGCCACGAGCCCATCAGCTCGTCCTGCCCCTGCTTCGGGGCGTTCTCGAGCGGCGGCTGCGACCGCGCGTACGCGCCGCCGGTTCCGGCCTTGGGAGCCGGCTGGAAGAACTCGAGCATGCGCAACTGAGAATTGCTGTAGTTGTAGTGATAGTGCCAGGTGTCCTTGCGGAAGAAGATCGCCTCACCCGGATTGACGACGAACACCTCGCCGGTCACCGGGTTGGTCTGGACCAGCACACCCTCAAGAACATAGAACAGCTCGTCGGCACCGAAGACGGTGGGGTTGGCCGGCGAGTTCACCGCGGCACCCTGGGGGGACATGCCGACGATGTTCAGGTTCAGTTCCGCGTCGTCGGCGTAGAACCAGTCGGCCAGCCGGCCCGTCTGCTCATCGCCCCAGGTCCGGCGTCCGATATCGGCGTAGCGCAGGAGCACCGGCTGGGCAGGGGTCTCGGATTGCATGTTTACCTTTCTTCGACCGCGGTCGTCCGCGGCGGTCCTGAATGATGGGGGGTTTGCGTGGCCTATCCCTTGATCGAACCCGAGGTGATTCCGAACGCGAACGACCGCTGCAGCACGATGTAAACAACGACGACCGGCAACGCGGTCAGAATCGCAGCGGCGGAGAGATAGGTGAAGTCGGTCGTGTACTGGCCCTGAAAGATGGCCAGCGTCATGGGCGCCGTCAATTGACGGCCGCCGGACAACATGACCAGTGGCACCAGGAGATCGTTCCAGGTCCACACGAATGACAGGGCGATCAGCGCCAGGAGCTGGGGGCCGGCCATCGGAACCAGCAGACGGGTCAGAATGACGAAGCTGTTGGCTCCGTCCACCTTTCCCGCGTCGATGATCTCGGATGGCGCGTTCGTAAAGAACGTGCGCATCCAGAAGGTTCCGAAAGCGAGACCCAATGCCGTCTCAACCAGGATGACACCCAAAAGGTTATCAGCCAACCCGATTTCACGGAAATCGAAGAAGAGTGGAATTATCAACGACTCGTTGGGGAGCATGAGGCCGCCGAGAAGGATCAGGAACAGCAGGCCCCGAAAGGGGAACTTGAACTGGGCGAGTGCATAGCCGGCCGGCACTGACAAGAGCACCGTCAGCAACGTGGCCGAAATGCTGATCTTGAAGCTCGTCGCCAGGGCCGTTCCCAGCTCTGCGAGTTCCCAGACATCCGCGAAATTGCCGAAATGGAAGGAGTCACTCAGCCTGATCGAGCTGTTCTGCGTGTCGGGCTCCCCGAGCGCCATGATCACCACTCCGATGAGCGGCACCACGGCGAGCGCCGCCGCACAAGTGACGACTACCTGGCCGGTGATCGCGTGTGTTCGAGTCGATTTCACGCCTTCCTCCAGGGACGCAGGATGAGCACCGTCAGCAGGAGGATCAGCACCGTGAGGAGCACGCCCATCGCCGAGGCCGTGCCGAGTTCTCCGACGAAGAACGCCTTCTGGTAGACGAGGAAGGACGGCACCTCGGTCGACCTGCCAGGCCCTCCCTGGGTGGTCACGTAGATCAGGTCGAAGTTCTTCAGAGCCGCGGTGACCGAGAGCACCATGATCACCGTGATCTCGTTCCGCACCCCGGGCAGAGTCACCGTGAAGAACTCGCGGATGCCGCCCGCGCCGTCGAGCCGGACCGCCTCGTACAGTTCCGCCGGGATGCGTTGCACACCGGCGAGCAGCAGCACCAGGACCAGTCCGAGGAGCATCCAGGTGCCGATCAGCCCAACCGAGGGCAGGGACCACGCGAAGTCGCCCAGCCACGCACGCGCCCAGCTGTCGAGTCCGACCGCCCTCAACAGCGTGTTGACCGGACCGTCCGGGGCCAGCAGCCAGCGCCAGGCCACACCGGTCACCACCGGGGCTATCACGTACGGCAGGAACAGGAGGGTTCTGAGGATGACCATCCCCCGGACCTTCGTGCTGCGCAGGATGCCCACGAGCACCAGCGCCAGCCCTGTGGTCAAGAAGGCATAGAAACCGATCAGGATGAACGCGTGCAGGAACGCGTCCCGGTTCTGCGGGCTCCCCAGGACGGTGCGGTAATTGTCGAGACCGACCCAGCGCGCCGCGTTGATGCCGTCCCATGAGCAGAACGACAGATAGACGCTGTGCAGGAACGGGAGCAACAGAAACAAGACGTAGAAGATCAGTGCGGGTGCCAGGTACCCGAAACCGACCAGGGCGGCCCGCCTCTGCCGGCTGCGCAGGGTCGGCCCCGCCCCGTTCCGCCGAACGGGACGAGACCGGACCATCAAGCTCGAAGTCAAGAACGTGCCGTCTTCACGAGCGGGTAGCACATGGTGAATCAGTCCTTATTTGAGCGAGTCCACGAACGGGCCGTAGGCGTTCTGGAGCTCTTGCAGGAAGGCGTCAACGGACATGGAGCCGGACATGAGCAGGTCGAAGCTGCTCGAGATCGTCGGGTAGAGCTCCGGCGCACCCCAGTCGACGTAGGGCACCGGCGTACCCTCGCCGACGAGGGCCAGGCCATTGCGCAGGGCGTCCTGGGACGGGACGGGCAGATTGGCGGACGCGATCGCCTTCTCGGGATCGGCAGGGGCCTTCGAGGAGATGACGCCGTTGGCCAGGAACAGTTCCGCCGCCTTGTCACCGGTGACGAAGTCGATGTACTTGGCCGCCAGTTCCTTGTTCTTTGACTTGGTCGGGATGGCCCATGGAATGTCACCCGCGCCCACGGCAGAGAGCCCCTCGCCGGACACCGACGGGAAGAAGACCATCCGGAACTTCCCGATCTGCTCCGGCGTCCCCTTGAGCGGCATGAAGCGAGAGCTGGTCAGGGAGAACAGACCCTTACCTGCCGTGAAGTTGGCGATCACCTGGTCGGTCTTGTACGCCGTCCAGCCCGGTGTGAAGTAGCCCTTCTTACCCCACGACTTCATGGTCTCGGCGGCCCAGACCGCCGTTTGGGACTTGAAGCTCTCGTTGCCTTGGTGGAACACCAGGTTCTCCACCACCTTCGGTCCCCCCTGCGCGATCAGCAGCTCGCTGAGGAGCCACGCCGCCAGCTCGCCGCTGGCCGAGCCGAGCTGGAACGGGATGTCCCCGCCCGCCTTCGCGGTCTCCATCTGGCTTTCGAGCTCTTTGATGGTCTTGGGCTCGGAGTCGATGCCCAGCTTCTCGGCGATCTCGGTGTTCATCAGGAGGCCGATCCACGCGCTGGTGGCCGACATGCCCCACAGCGGACCCTCCCCCATGACCTTTCCGTCTTTGCTGAACCGATTGAGCGCCAACTGTTGGGTCGACTGTCGCTTGTCCCAGCCGTACTTCTGGGCGTAGTCGTCGAGGCTGGTCAGCAGACCACCCTTCACGAAGGCGCTGATGGCCTGGTAGCCCCGGTTGACCTGGGTCAGGTCCGGGGGGTTACTACCGGACAGCTGGAGCGTGGCCGTGGACGCGAGTTCGTCGAAACTCTTGCTGACGAAGTCGACCTTGACGCCGGGGTTCTCGCTCTCGAACTGCTTATTCAGCTTCTGGTATGCCGCCAGAATGCCGGGTGAGCCACCGAGGCCGCTCTGCACGACCAAGGTGCTGCTACCACCGGACCCTTCAGCCGACGACGACGGTGACGATGACGAACACGCCGAAGCTGCGAGGGCGAGTGCCACAGTTGCGGCTATTACGGCGGTCGACAGCCTGGCGGGGGGTCTTTTCAACTGATTCTTTGGCATTTTGAGTTCCTTCGGCTACTCTGCGCAGCCAAGATGGCACGCTCGCAGGTTCTCCGTTGACGCAGGGGGCCGGGGTCGCGGGGGACTAGTAGGTCTAGGATGGAGACCGCATCCATCAGGTGGTGGATGTCAACGGCGCGCAGAGTCTTCGGGTCTGAACCGGCCGCAGGTCATCTCCGGGGATCGCCAGCAGATAACTGGTCTGTTCGGAGGACCAGATTGCGGCCCCCGGATCTTGCTGTCAAGAGTCGTCCGCAATCACGCCCACTTTCGTTACCGCTTCGTGTTACAGCGCCCGTCCGCAGCTAGGGCGCCTGAACGGGTCGGAAGTGACCGTGGTCATGGTCCAGATCCACCCGGTCCGGTGGCGACCGAAACGCGATAATCTCGTTGCCTTGCCGACCACTTCGCCAGACGAGCCCGGACGCCTGGTCGAAATGACAGGCTCGGACTACCCTCAGGTGGTGGTGCGGCCACAAGTGAAGGAAGAACGTACAGAGATGAAGCCGATCCCACTCAGCATCGGCCCAGCCAGCGTGGAGGGACGGCATACCGCCGTCGAAGCGTACAAAAACCTGCTCAAGGCATTGGACTCCGCTCACTACGTGCCCGGCTCCAGGCTTCCCGGCGAACGCGCGCTGGCCGCCCAGCTCGGCGTCAGTCGCGCGACTCTCCGGCTGGTCCTCAAGGCGCTGGCCGACACCGGGCGCATAGACCCTTCGCCGCAACGTGGCTGGTTCGTGGCCGAGCGGAAGTTCATCCACGAGCCGAACCGTCTGCGCAGCTTCTCCGAGGCGGCCGCCGAGCAGGGCATGAAGGCTTCGTCCAAGATGATCAGGCTCGCCCGGCGGCCGGCGACGGTCGACGAAGCAGAGGCGCTGTCGCTCGCCGACGGGGACGACGTCGTCCACCTTGAGCGGGTACGGAGCCTCGACAATGGGGTGATCAGCGTCGACAGTTCATGCCTCCCGGCACATCGCGTGCCCGGACTTGAACTCGCCGACCTGACCGATACCTCGCTGTACGGGCTCCTCATGGAGCGCTACGGCATCATTCCGATGCGGTGCGACTACCAACTCCAGGCGGAGCTGGCCACAAGCCGCATCGCCGGCCTTCTCGAAATGCCCGAGGGCGCACCGGTTCTCGTCGGCTACCAGACGACCTTCGACCAGAGCGAGAGCCGGGTCGATGTCGGCTGGCAGGTGTATCGGGGGGACTCCTACCGGTTCCGCGCCTCGCTGTTCCGGCACGAATCCTGACCACACCCGCGGGCCGATGCACCTACGTCGTGAACGGCGAAGCCAGTCGGCGGCGGACCGGCGTCCACGCCTCAGAGGGCATTTTATCTATGCTTAGTCTGGATATGCCGCTTTTGAGGTCATAGGCTTTCGATGCACCTCGTCCTATATGGACGTATTCATGGGCTCCGAAGCGGTGACTCCAGGTGGACGAGTGATCATTGACAGTTGGCCGGATCCTGGCCTTGGCGGTCGAACTCTTCCCGCGTGATCGTGACGTCGCCCCGATCGGGCGGTGACCGTCTCTCGTCGTACCGCTGGACCAGCACCGACCCCGGATTGAGCTTTGCCACGCTGTCGGCGGAGAAGCTGACATGGTCGGTGGTGACTTGGTTGTAGCCTCGCCCCTGGTAGCCGAACGAGTGATAGAGCACACCCGGGCGCAGCACGAACGGTTTCGGCTCTACCGTCCAACCATCATCCGGAGCGTCCAGCCGGACGGACGCGCTCTGCCCGTCCAGAGACGGTGCGATGAAGTCCACGTCGTCCACGACCGTTGCTGCTGACGAAGGGCTGGGCATGGTATCCCACGGGCCCGAGGTGTCCTCGTAGTGAGAGATGTCTACACCCTCAGGAGTTGCTCCCCCGCACCATGCCAGGACGATGATCGGATGCCCCTCTGCGTCGACGCTGACTCCGGCAGCCCCCGCTATGGGAGGCGAGCAACTCGTAACGCTCATGAGCCCGACGATTACCAGCACGATCCCGCATAAGCGCCGCATATGCGCACGTTAAGCGAAGCCGACATCGTTGCCGTGGACCGTGATCAGATTGCCTTGGAACCGTAGCAGGGTCGTGTAGGGGCTGACATCGGAAGGCTGTCCGTTGCCGTGGCACACGAGGAGTCTGTGATCAAGCATGCCGCACCGGGCGGCAATCAGGCGAGCCGTCAGGCTTCTGGGAGCCACCTTGGGAGCCACCCGAACGGACGATCTTGGACTGCGGCGAACGGAGATGGACGGGAAGGATGCCGATGGACGAGGTGGCGGACGCCTATGAACACTGACGGAGATCGTTTGGGGACCTACGGATCACAGGAGGTCAGCGGCCCTGCCCTAGTTGCAGTTCTAGTTGCAATACAGCTCCGTGCAGGCCCGTTCCATGTAGGCCTGCGAGCCCGATCGGTCCACGTGGAACTGATCGGGACGGGCAGGATCCGAGCTGCTAATGCGGATTGGGTACGTGCGTCGAGGCCAGAGCGATCTACGTGCCATCCGCGTGCCTGAGCGCTCCTTGCAAGCGAGGGGCCACTGGTTTGAACCCAGTAGCGCCCACCAGCCAGAACGCCCCGCTTCCAAGATCGGAAACGGGGGGTGGGTGGCTATCGTTTCAGGGCGGCGGAAGATGCCGTCCATCGCCGTGGCACCCTCCTGGATCATGGGTCGGATCTGGTGGCGGTAGACGGTCTCGGTGACCACCGTGTTGGAGTGACCCACCAGGCGCGAGATCTCCTCGATCGGGAGGTCATGGTCAGAGAGCCATGCCGTAGCTCTTGGGGAGCCCACTCCTTCCCCGTGAGCCCTGCGTCGTCGAGTACTTCCGGAAGTCGCGGCGCGTGTTGTGGGCAGCCACAGGTGAGCCGCTCTGCGTCGAGAACACCAGTTCATGCGTCTCGCCCTGGTCTTCCTTGAGCGCCTTCAGCGCCTCCATGGGCACCCCTGCTCGTATGGCAAATGTCATGCCCATGCCGCGCGGATCGCATACGAACTCATGAGCAACGCCACTGCTGCCGTAACGAGTCTCGGAAGAGGGTGGAAGCATGTACCGAAACGACTCCAACTCCCCGGTATTCGACCCGGACGCCCTTCTGCCCGACAATGCGCCGACCGTCCTCCACGACGCGTCACAGCACCGCAACGGTCCGCGACCGATCCCGTCAGGTGCTCCCTACCACCGCGTGCTGGCTGGTGAGAAGCGCCGCATCGGACGCGGCATTCTGGCGCTCGTGCTGCTCCTTGTCGGGCTGTTCGGCTTCGGCGGTGTCCTCAGCGCCCTCGGCTCCGCCATCGACGAGGCACTGGGCAGGGTCAACCCGATCGCGGGTGGTACGGAGTTCACGCCGATCTTCCAAGCCGCGAACCTCATCTCGATCGCGCTGATGATCCCGTGGAGCATGTTCATCCAGCGCTGGCTGTACGGGGTGAAGGGATCGTCGCTGCATTCCGTGCTGTCCGCGTTCCGGCCCGCCGTGTTCGGTCGTGCAGTGCTGACGCTCGTGCCGATCTGGGTGCTCTACATGACCGTCTTCTTCCTCCTCTCGCCGTACACGGAAGGATCGTGGCAATTCTCCGACCTGGTCGGCGTGTTCGTCATCACGCTCCTGCTGACGCCTCTGCAGTCGGCGGGCGAGGAGTACGGCTACCGTGGTCTGGCGTTCCGGGTGGCTGCGAGCTGGGGCCGCGGGCCCCGGACGGCGCTGGTCCTCGGCCTGGCCGTGTCGAGCGTCCTATTCGCGGCCATCCACCTGTCCACCGACCCATGGTTGAACGTCTACTACCTCACCCTCGGCGTCACCTTCGGCCTGATCACGTGGCGGACGGGCGGTCTGGAGACGTCAGTCGTCATCCACGCGGCCAACAATATGCTCGCGTACCTAATGATGATCGTCACGCACGCCGACCCCCTCGCGGGCTCCGATCGCTCGGCGGGGGCCGGGTCGATCGTGATGCTCATTCCCTGCGTCCTGCTCGTTGCGATCACCGCCGTCATCTGGGCGCGCACGCGACGGACCGGTCCGTCCCTGACGCCGTAGAACAGTCCGTCCGCCCGGTGATCGGCGGCACAAGGGGCGAGGGACGGGGCCGGCCCTCTGGGATGGAGGTCCAGGTCATTGATGGCAGACTGAGGTTCATGGGGGACTGGTCGGCGGCCAGCGCACGTCGGTTCGAGACCTACGCGCGCTGGTCCACATACGGCGCCGTTTCGACCCCGATCGGCACCCTCCTCGCCGGACTGATAAGCGCCGACCGACTCATCGGGACGCACCTCGTCGTGGTCATCCTGGCCGTCGTCCTCGCGCTCGCCCTCGTCACCGGGAACATCCTCGTCAGCCAGTGGAGCTTCGACGTCCTCGGCGGCCGCCCCCGGCGGCTCGCGGCCGGCGGTGTCATCGCGTGGGGGCTCACCCTCGTGGCGCTTGTCGCCGCGACCCTCACGATTCCGGTCCCCGCGATGGGCGTGACAGCCGCGGCGGCCATCGGGTCGGTCGCCGCGAGCTTCGTGCCTGTGCTCGACGCGCGACGAACGTTTCACCTCAACGCGGCGATTCTCGTTCTGGCCGTCCCGCTCGCGGCCGTCGCGGACATACCGCTCCTCATTGTCGAGGTGGCGGTGATCAGCGTCATCCTGTGGGCCTGCTGGTCGAGCACGTGGACGCTGCGGGTCCTGCGCGAGTTGCAGAGAGCGCACGAGGATCGCGCCGCCCTCGCGCTCGCGAACGAACGCTTGCGCATCTCGCGCGACCTCCACGACGTGTTCGGCCGCACCCTCGCGACGATCGCGGTCAAGAGCGAACTCGCGTCGGAACTCGTGCGCCGCGGCAACGACGAACAGGCGGCCGATGAGATCACCGGCGTCCGGCGGCTCGCGCAGGAGGCGGGAAGCGAGGTCCGTCGCGTGGTGCGCGGCGAGCTTCGTGCGACCTGGGATGGCGAGGTATCGGGCGCGCGTTCGCTGCTCGACTCTGCCGGCATCCGCTGCACGGTGACTGGTGACCCCGTGCCCGAGGAGTGCGCCGAGGCACTCGCGTGGGTCGTCCGCGAGGGTGTCACGAACGTGCTGCGCCACTCGGCGGCGACACAGGTCACGCTCGTGACGACGAACGAGGACGGGGAGGTCCTCCTCACGATCGCGAATGATGGGGCCGACCTCGTCGACGCGGCCGGCGGACCCGCTGCGGCAAGCCCCGACGCCGGCACGGGACTGCGTGCGATGTCCGAGAGGATCCGAGCGATCGGAGGGCACATCGCAACGCGCCGCGACGGAGACTGGTTCCTGCTTGAGGCCACGATCCCGCTTCCCGAGGGAGACCGCGCATGATCCGCATCATCGTCGCCGACGACGAACATCTCATCCGCGACGCCATCGCCGGGCTGCTCGACCTCGAAGACGACTTCGAGGTAGTCGGGCAGGCGGCGTCAGGTGATGAGGCGATCGCGACGGCACTCAAACTCCGTCCCGACGTGGCCCTGCTCGACCTGCAGATGCCCGAGCCCGACGGCATCGAGGTGGCCCGGCGGCTCACGACCGAGCTGCCGGACTGCCGCTGTGTCATCGTGACTTCGCACGGTCGTCCCGGCTATCTGAAGTCAGCGCTCGCTGCGGGCGTACGCGGCTTCCTGCCGAAGACCGTTTCCTCTCGCACCCTCGCACACGTCGTGCGAAAGGTCGCGAGTGGCGGCCGGCACGTCGACCCCGAGCTCGCGGCCGAGGCGATCGGCGCGGGCGACTCTCCGCTCACTCCGCGCGAGACCGATGTTCTCGCCTTTGCGCGCGACGGCGCGCCCGTTGACGAGATCGCGCAACGCGTTTCGCTCTCCCGTGGGACCGTGCGGAACTACCTCGCAGCCGCCATCGCGAAGCTCGGCGCTGCGAACCGGCACGAGGCCGTGCGCATCGCCGCCAAACAGGGCTGGATCTGAGCGACGCCTCACCCTTCAGCGCCCGCGGACACGCACGTCGGCATCTGTCGGGGCACGGTGAAGACCAGGCCCACTTCCGTTCAAGGGGCGGAAGCCCTCGCCAACGGCATCGGTCATTCACCGCCCATACCGACGATCCCCGCACCAAGGCCGCCCCTGTCGAAATCATAGGAAACCAGCTTGCCGACGTATCGGCGATCTTTAGCAGTAGGGCCGAATTCGCCTCGGCCTACCCGCCGCCGGCTCTCTTCGACCAAGCCACCGAATTGTCCCTGAGGTTGCCAAGCGGTTTGAGCTCGCGGTTTACGGCGAGACGGTCCGGGACAACATTCTCATCGCGGACCAAATGACGTGCGTGGTTCAGCCGTACCTGCCTTGGGGCCGTTCTCGCGCGCGCCCGCCGCTCGGGCCGCGATCGCACGACGTCATCGCGTGATTCTCAGGAAGCTCCTTGCCGCCCCTGCAGCGTCTTGGACACTCTGTTTCCATGCCCGATCACTGGCCTCTATTCAAGCTGCACTTGACCACGCCCCGACTGGAACTGCGCTTGCCCACACTGGAGGACCTCAATCAGCTGGCCGATCAAGCGGCTGAGGGCATCCACGACCCCGAAGTGATGCCCTTCGTCCCACCGTGGACCGACGTCCCGAGCGACGAACTCCCCAGAAACGTCGTCCTGTCCAACCTCGGCGAGATCGCCCGGTGGCGGCCCGAACGCTGGTGCTGCAATTTCGCCGTCATCTGCGACGGGCAGGCCATCGGCGTCCAGGACTTGTCCGCTACCGACTTCGCCGTCACCCGCGAGGTGCATACCGGCTCCTGGCTCGGTCGTTCTTACCAAGGACATGGCCTTGGCACCGAGATGCGCGCCGCCGTTCTCCACCTGGCCTTCACCGGTCTTGGCGCTCTCTCAGCAATCTCTGCCGCCTTCGAGCACAACAGCGCCTCGCTGGCCGTCTCCCGCAAACTCGGTTACCAGCCCGATGGCCTGGCGGTCCACAATGTACGCGGCCAGCGCACCATCGCCCAACGTCTGCGCTTGAACCAGGACACGTTCACGAGCCCGATCCCCATCGGGCTCCATGGTCTGGAGCCCTGCCTGCCACATTTCGGCCTGAGCTGACGCTGTTTCACCGGCCCGCGAGACAATCATCGGATCCGAAAGCTCACCACTACCGATGGTTCCCATCCTCCGCGCTGGAAGGGTGTGGCGGGGCGCGCGTAAGAGCTTGCTGATCAGGCGTGACCTGCCGGTTCGCGAGCCGCCGTTAGAGTTCATGGATGCTGCTGACGATCCTTGGCGGATGCGGTGCGTGGCCGGAGGCCGGCCAGGCCTGCAGTGGTTACCTGGTGGAGCACGATGGGTTCAGGCTGCTCGTCGACCTTGGATACGCGACGGTGCCGCGGCTGCTGGAGCGGATCACCGCCGATCAGGTCGACGCGGTGTTCATCAGCCACGGACATCCCGATCACTGCGCCGACCTGAGCCCGCTTCTGCGGGCGCGTACATTGCGTGATGACCCGCCGGCGCCGTTGCCGGTGTACTCGCTGCCCGGCGCACTGGATGCGGTACTCGCTCTGGACCGCCCAGGGATGCTGAGCGACGCCTACGTCCTGCACGAGTTCACTGCCGGCAGCAGGCTCGACATCGGCCCGTTCCGCGCCCAGACTCGTCTGCTGCCGCACTCGGTGCCCAATGCCGGCATACGGCTGACAGCGGGCGAGCGGGTGCTCGCGTACACCGGTGACACCGGCCCGAGCCCCGACGTGGTGGACCTGGCACGCGGTGCCGACCTGCTACTGGCCGAGGCCACCTATGTGGACCGAGTCCCGGAGGATTCGCGGCGCCACCTGACCAGCGCCCGCCAGGCAGGCCGGCAAGCCATGGACGCCGGCGCCCGACACCTGTTACTGACTCACCTGCAGCCGGGCACCGACGCCACAGCCGCACAAGCCGCCGCTAGGGCCGGATACGACGGCGAGGTCGGAATAGCCACTTCCGGTCTCGTCTTCGATCTTTCCTGAGCCAGGGGGGCTTCGAACTCCTTTACGTCGACGAGGCCCGGTGCTCACCTGCTGGCAGAATCCGGGCCGGATCTCATCATCGATCGGTTCTTGGGGCGGCGTAGTGCCAAAGCCGTGGTGCCATCCGCACGATCATGGCGACGGTTGCCACGGTGAGCAGTCCGCCGACGCAGATCGTCACTTGAGGGCCGTATACCGCCGCGGCCATCCCGTGCAACAGGGCGGCGACCTGTGGGCCCCCGAACAGGACGACGGTGAGTGATCCTTGGATCCGGCCTCGCATGGCGTCGTCGGTATACGCCTGTGAGATGGCGTTGCGGAAGGTACTGAGCACGAAGTTCACCGCGCCACCGAGCACGAGCGCCGCCAGGGCGAACCAGAGTTGTGAAGCCAACCCGAGGATCATGACGGTTCCTCCCCAGGTGATGGCAGCCGATGCCATCAGGGCACCGTGTCGGCGTGTGCGTGTGAACGTTCCAGACATCAGCCCGGCCGCGAGGACACCGGCCGGGTAGGCGGCGTAAAGCAGGCCCAGCTCCAGGCCTCCTCCAGCAGGCCCGCCGTAGGCGCGTTGTGCCAGTTCCGGAAGAAGCGCTACCGGCATCCCGAAGACCATCGCAGCGAGGTCCACTGCCAGCACAGCGACGAGAATCCGATTGGTAAGCAGGTAACGGAACCCGGCGAGCAGCTGTCCAAGCGCGGACCGACGCCGGTCACGCTGCGCCGACGCATCGCTCCGATGGTGCTTTTGAGAATCCGTCCAGCGATCCGACACGTGGCACCGAGTGGGCAGGATCGGCGGCAACTTGGCGACCGCCCACACGACGGCCAGCAGCGCGACGGCGTCGAACAGGTAGAGCGTGCCGAGCCCGAACGGCGGAATCAGCACGCCCGCCAGTAACGGACCCATGATCGACCCGGTGTAGCGGACGAGCGCGCTGAGACCGTTCGCCGCGGGCAGCAGGTCAGCAGGTACGAGACGGGGCACCGCCGCACCCATCGTCACCATGATCGCCCCGAAGGTCAGCCCTTGGCATGCCACCAACGCCAGCAGGACGGCGACAGAACGGCCTCCCAGGGCCGCCTGAGCCCACAGCGCCGCGTAGGTCAGCGCAAGGCCACAGTGAGCGGCCAGCAGCAGCCGTCGCCGGTCCATGAGGTCAGCGAGGGTTCCGACCCACAGCGACGCGACGACCAACGCACCGAATGACACTGCGGCCGCGGCGCCGACGGCCGCGGACGACCCGGTCAACGTGAACAGCTGCGCCGGCACCGCAACCACGCTGAACGACCCACCGACCGCGCAGGTAGCCGAGGCGACCCACAACCGCCGATAGGCGGGAATCGCCAAGGGGCGCCGGTCGAACGTGTACGCGCCCAAAGAACGTACAGCCGAAGCGCTCACCTTCCACGACCACCGTTGCAGGGGCGCCCTCGGCCGCCTGAGAAGAGCCCGGTCACAGCGTCACCACATCAGCCACCACACAGGCGATGTTGTCCGGGGCGCCCGCGTCGTATGCCAGCCGCACCAGCTCATCGAGGACCTGCTCAGGGTCCCCCGCGGCGCTCAGGACGCCGCGCAGGGACTCTGCCGCAATGACGGTGGACAGTCCGTCGGAGCACAACAGGTAGCGGTCGCCGGCCACGGCCGTATGCAGCGACAGGTCAGGCCGGGACCCGCCCATGCCCGTGAGCGCACGGACCAGCAATGAGCGTTGCGGATGCGAGGCCGCCTCCTCCGGGCTCAGGCGGCCTTCGTCGACCAGTGACTGCACGTAGGTGTGGTCGTGGGTGATCTGAAAGATCTCGCCGTCGCGCAGCAAATACGCCCGCGTGTCACCGATGTGCACCAGCGCCAGCTGGGAGCCCGACCACAGCATCGCGGTCAGTGTCGTGACCGCCTCACCGGACGGTGCCGATTCGGCGATGCCCTGAATCGCCCGGTCTGCTTGAGTGACCGCATCGGCCAGTGCACCGAGAAGGTCGCCCGCAGGTACGGCCTTCATCTCCAACGGCTTGAGCGCGTCGATGGCCGCCACGCTTGCGAAGCTCCCGCCCGGCCCGCGTACTCCGTCGGCCACCGCCAGCAACCGGGCGCCGGCGTAGGCGACGTCCTCGTTGCTGGTGCGAACCAGCCCCGACTCCGACCGTGCCGCGTACCGAATTCCGATCATGGTATCTGCGTCTTCCACAGCGCTACCCCTTCCTGACAGGTAGTCGACGAGGAAGGTGGCGAGTCGTTCGCGTACGGCGGTGTCGGCCATGACCTGCGCCCAGTAGTCGGCGACCTGCTCGGCCGCCGCCTCCGGCTCCAGGTCGCACACCTGGCGGATGCGGGCCAGCGGCATGCCCAACCGCCGCAACCACGCGATCAACCGGGCCCGCTCCAACTGCGTCGGATCGTAGAAGCGGTACCCCGACTCCCCGTCCACGGCAGCCGGCCGGAGCAACCCGAGCTCGTCATACAGCCGTAACGCCTTCGGCGACAACCGCGCAGCCCGAGCGAACGCCCCGATCGTCAGCAGCCCCACACCCAACCCTCCTCGCGCCGGTCAGGACGACCGGCACCATGATGCTGCGGCTTCACCCAAGGGCAAAGTCCACACCTCACCGTCGGCGAGGCCACGAACAAAGCACAGGAACTGGGCTTTCAGAACACGGGAAGGGTGCGGTGGTCATCGGCGAGGATGAATGGGGGCGATCGTCACCCATTGGCAGCGAAGGCTGGCATGATCTTCCTTTATGGCCATGAATCCACAGATGGAGATTGTCACGCACGACCCGACGGACGGGATATACGCCAGCACCAGCGACTATGTGCACGCGGTGGAAGTCCGCAACGTGCAGCGGCTGCTGTTCGTCTCCGGAACGATGGGACTGGACTCTACGGGCGCAGCCGGGGCTACGCTCGACGAACAACTCGACCTCATCTGGGCCAACCTGCGTGTGATCTTGGCGTCGGCCGGCATGACGGTGGACAACATTGTCCGGCTTACCAGCTACCTGCGTGATGCTTCCTATGCCGAAGCGAATGCGGCAGCCCGGGTGAAGGCGTTGGTCGGCCGTACCGTTCCCACTACGGCGATCGTCGCGCAGACGCTTGTCAGCGACTGGCTGGTGGAGATCGAAGTGGTGGCCGCCGGCTGATTGGAGACTCGGGTGTCAGGAGGCTGCAGACCGCCGGGGCCCTGACGTTCGGTCACACCGAGGGCGGCGCGGCCAGGGAACCCACGTTCTGGCCGCGTGGTGACCATGCGAAATCCGCTGGGGACTACCAGTGCCACAGGCGCAAGATGATCAAGGTCGCGGTGGCCAGGACCACGATGAGCCCGATAGCCGTCATCTGGAGGAATCGGCCCCTCGGTCAACGACGCTCGGTCTACTGAAACATTCAGCATGAGCTCCGCGGCGGCCGGCGAGGTCAGGCGGATTCTCGGGTGATCAGGCGGGTGGGCAGGACCACCGGGCCGACGTGCTCGGTCCCGTCGATGAGCGCGAGCAGCAGCCGCACGGTCTCCTCGGCCACCTGGGCGAGCGGCTGGCGGACGGTGGTCAGCGGGGGATGGGTGGAGACGGCTACCGAGGAATCGTCGAATCCGCCCACCGCGACGTCGTCGGGCACCCGTCGTCCGGCGGCACGTAGTGCGGCCAGGGCGCCCGCGGCCATCAGGTCGGAGGCCACGAAAACGGCGTCGAGATCGGGGACACGCTGGAGCAGCCGGGCCATGGCGCTCTCCCCGCTGGCCTGGGTCCAGTCGCCGTGCTCGACGAGCTTCTTGGACGCCTTGCGGCCTAGCACATCGGCGAATCCTTCCAGGCGCTGGATGCCGCCGGGGGTGTCCATCGGGCCGGTGATGGTGGCGATCTTCCTGCGACCGCGTTCGATCAGGTAGCGGGTCATCTGCCTGGCCCCTTCACGGTCATCGGCCGCGGCGTAGGGGATCACCTGCTCCCTGCCGATGACCGCGCCCAGTGCGACGGTGGGGACCGCGAGGGCCACCAGGGCATCGATCATGCGGTCGCCGGCGTGCGTGGACAGCAGGAACACGCCGTCGGCGTGGCCGCCGCGCACGTAGCGGACCACCCGGTCGCGGTCGCCGTCGTCCCCGGCCACCATCATGACCAGTGAGATGTCCCGGTCCGCGAGACGCCGGACCGCCGTGCGGATGGTCACGCTGTAGTTGGGGTCCTCGAACAGTTTCTCGTGTGGTTCCGACAGCACCATCACCACCGACCCGGTCCGCTGCGTCACCAGGCTGCGGGCGTTGCGGTTGACGATGTATCCGGTCTCGGCGATCGCGCGGCGCACAGCGGCGTGGGCTGCCGTGCTGACGTACCGGTCGCCGTTGAGCACCCGGGAGACCGTCCCCCGGGACACGCCTGCCGCCGCCGCGACATCGTGGATGGTCGGACGCTTCGCCATGCCCCTATTGTTCCCTCGGCGTGGCCGCGCCAGGGCCGCGGGTGGATGGGCCGACCCGGCAGTGGTGTCCTGTGAACGCCGGTCGCCGGACTGTTGGTTCACGTGCCTCCATTCGCGTCGTGGCCCTGCCATGATCCAGGCCCTGGTCTAGCTTTTCACGGCCCCGCTGGACAGATCGGTACGCCAGTAGCGCTGCATGGTCAGGAACAACGTGATCAGCGGGATGAGCGACAACATTGTGCCCGTGATGATCAGGTTGTACAGCGAGGGCTGGTTGGCTCCCGCTGCCAGAAGCGTGTAGAGGCCGATCGTCAGGGGGAACTTCTGATCGTCGCCCAGCATGATGAACGGCAGCAGGAAATTGTTCCAGATCGCGACGAACTGGAACAGGAAGATCGTCACCATTCCCGGGGTCAGCATCGGCAGGGCCACCTGGCGGAAGAGGCGCCACTCGCCCGCGCCGTCCAGTCGGCCCGCCTCCAGCAGCGAGCCGGGGATCGCGGCCTGTGCGTAGATCCTGGCCAGGTAGATGCCGTACGGATTAAGGATCTGCGGCAGCAGCACCGACCAGTAGGTGTCGGCCAGGCCGATCTTGGAGAACAGAAGGTACTGCGGGATCGCCAGTACGACGGACGGCACCAGGATGCCGCCGATGAGCAGGTTGAAGATGAGATTCCGGCCGGGGAAGTCGTACTTGGCCAGGGTGTACCCCGAGATCGTGGACACCGCGGTCGACAGCACGGCGCCGCCTCCGGCGTACAGGACCGTGTTGAGCAGCCAGAGCCAGAAGACGCCGTCACGGTAGGCGAACAGGTCGGTGAGGTTGGACAGCAGGCCGGTGCCGGGTGCGAAGGTCGAGGTGGAGAACAGCTCGGCCTTCGACTTGGTGGCCGCGACGACCACCCAGGCGACCGGGAACAGGGTGTAGATCGCGCCGAGGACGAGCACAGTGGTCGGCACGATCCCGAACGGCCGGCGCGTCGCAGGGCGGGTGTGGCGGGCGGGCCTGGTCAGGGTGGTCACGGCCGTCACGTCTCCCCGAAGGCGCGGCTTCTCACCACGCGCAGGAAACCGAATGACAGGACGAGGGATATCGCGGCGATGACCATGGATGTCGCCGCGGCGGAATACAGGTCGCCGGTGACGAACGCGTCGCGGTAGACCTTCATCAGCGGGCTCCAGGTCGAGCTGATCGTGTTCGTCAGCGGCCGCAGCGTGGTCGGCTCGGTGAACACCTGAATGGTCGCGATGACGGAGAATACGGCGGTCAGGATGATCGCCGGAGTCAGCATCGGAATCTTGATCCTCAGCGCGATCTGCAGTTCGCTCGCACCGTCGATCCTGGCCGCCTCGTAGTAGTCGCGGGGCACGGCGCGCAGCGTCGTGTAGAGCACGAGCATGTTGAAGCCGGTGCCGCCCCAGACCGCCACGTTGGCCATCGAGAATGTCACCGCGCCCGCGCTCAGGAAGGGCCGGTCACCGAACGGGCTGAGGCTGGGCAGGTAGAGGAAGCCCCACATCAGCGTCGCCGCGACGCCCGGTACGGCGTACGGAAGGAAGATGGAGATCCGGGTGAGCCGGGCGAATCGAACGTGCTTCGCGTCGAGCATCAGAGCGAACAGCAGGGCGAGTCCCAGCATGAGCGCGAGCACGAGCGCGCCGTAGCCGATGACCCGCAGCCAGCCCGCCCACAGTTCGCCGTCACCGACGGCGGCGGCGTAGTTGCCGAGCCCGGCGAAGATCTCCTTGCGGGCCCCCTTGCCGAGCCCGAGGCCGGAGACTTTGGTCCGCCGCAGGCTCAGGTAGCCGGTGTAGCCGATCGGCACGGCCATGAACAGCAGGAACAGTGCCATGGCCGGGGCGAGGAACAGGTAGGGCACGGCGCTGGGGCGGGCGCCGTCGCTGCGCTCGGCCATGGTCACTGGGCCAGGGTGAAGCCGGACTTGCGCATGTCCGCGACCGTGACGTCCTGCATCGTCTGGACGGCGGCCGGGAAGCCGGACTTGGCGGCGACGGCCTTGTCGAACGCGTCCTTGTAGGCGTTGTACGTCACGTTGACGTCCGGGCCGAAGGTGAAGCCGCGGGCGGTGGCGCCGATCGCGGCCGCCTGCTGCCAGAAGTCGGGCTGGTTGGAGAAGTAGTCGGGCGTGGTGGTGAGCAGCGAGCCGCCCTTGGTGGAGGCGGGATAGATCGTGCCTTCCTTGATGAGCGCCGTGAGGGCCTCAGAGTCGGTGTTCAGCCAGGCGGCGAACTCGGCGGCGGCGGCCTTGTTGGGCGACTTCGCGGCGACGGCGGTGGAGGAGCCGCCCCAGAACCCGCTGTGATCCTCACCGGCGTTCCACTGCGGCAGCGGGGCGATGGCCCACTTGCCCTTGCCCTTCGGCGCGTTGCTGGACAGCACGCCCGGCCCCCACACGGCCGACGGCCAGGTGAGCAGCGTGCCGTCGTTGAGCGCCTTGTTCCACTCCGGGGTGAAGTACGGCATCGTGTCGATGACGCCCTCCTTCACCAGGCCACCCCAGTAGCCGGCGACCTTCTCGGTGGCCGCGTCGTCGATGGCGACCTTCCAGGCGTCGCCGCTGATCGACCACCACTGGGCCCCCGCCTGCTGGGCGAGCCCGGTGAACCAGCCCGGGTCCTTGCTGGAGAACGTGCCGAGGAACGCCTTGGGGTCCTTCTTGCGCACGGTACGGGCCGCCTGGGCGTACTCGTCCCAGGTCTTCGGGACCTCGATGCCGTACTTCTCGAACAGGTCCCGCCGGTAGTAGAGCATCATGGGCCCGCTGTCCTGGGGGACCGCGTAGACGGCGTCGGTGCCGAGGGTGACCAGGCCCCAGATCCCGTCGCCGAATTCGCCCTTGACCTGTGCGGTCTCCGCCTTGATGTCGGCCACGGCGTCGGCGGCGACGAAGGAGGGCAGCATCTGGTACTCGGCCTGGACCAGGTCCGGTGGGTTGCCCGCCTTGGCGGCGGTCAGGAACTTGGCCGCCGCGTCGTCGCCCCCCGCCTGCTTGCTCACCGTCACCTGAATGTCGGGATGGGTCCGGTTCCACACCGCGGCGATCTTGTCCATGCCCGGCACCCAACTCCAGTAGGTCAGCCTGACCGGGCCGGCGGGTGCCACGCTTCTGCCGGTGGCCGGCGAGGACGGCTCGTCGGAGTTGCCCGAGCACGCCGTGAGGAGCGCGGTGGCGAGGATCGCCACCGCCGTCGCTGCTAGCCGGTTCGTGCGCATGTATTCCTCCAGGCGGATGGCGAGGGGATGCCAGAGGCTGCGGATATCTGGGAACGTTCACAGAGTGGGAGATGCGCCCAATGACGTCAATGACCGTTACGTTGTTGTTAACGTGTGGCATCCATCAGGGAAGATATTCGGCACCTTCTCGGGCGATCGGTTGT
Organism: Sphaerisporangium viridialbum; assembly: GCF_049674955.1. Taxonomy (GTDB): domain Bacteria; phylum Actinomycetota; class Actinomycetes; order Streptosporangiales; family Streptosporangiaceae; genus Sphaerisporangium; species Sphaerisporangium viridialbum. The sequence goes on from NZ_CP187232.1 coordinate 2,439,535, forward strand.
GCGCTACTGTGCACGTTCACAGAAGAATTGTTTGAGGGGGAGATGTGCCCGGATACCCCGTCCTGCCCGAGGGCCTCGCGTACGGCGGGGACTACAACCCCGAGCAGTGGCCGGAGGAGGTGTGGCGGGAGGATGTCCGCCTGATGCGCGAGGCCGGGGTGAACCTGGTCACGGTGGGCGTCTTCAACTGGGGACTGATCGAGCCAGAGGAGGGCGAGTACGACTTCGCCCGGCTGGACCGGATTCTCGATCTGCTCCACTCGGCGGGAGTCCACGTCGACCTGGCCACCCCCACATCCTCACCGCCCGCGTGGTTCCGGAGCCGCTACCCGGGCAGCCGGTTGGTGGACCGGGAGGGCCGTGTGCTCGGCGGGGGCTCGCGGCACAGCTTCTGCCCGAGTTCGCCCGACTACGCCGTGGCGTCGGAGCGGGTCGTCACGGCCCTTGCCGCCCGGTACGGCCCGCACCCCGCCCTGGCCATGTGGCACGTGCACAACGAGTACGGCTGGGCCAACGCGCACTGCTACTGCCCGACCTCGGCCACGGCGTTCCGCGCCTGGCTGAGGCACAAGTACGGCGAGATAGGCGCGCTCAACGCCGCCTGGGGCACCACCTTCTGGGGGCTGACCTACGGCTCGTTCGACGAGGTCGAGCCGCCCGCGATGGCGCCCGCCGGCCTCCTCAACGGTCTCCAGCTCGACTTCATGCGCTTCTCCGTCGACGCGCACATCACCTGCTTCCGCAGAGAGCGCGAGGTGATCCGGCGGTACAGCGACCTGCCCGTCACCACGAACTTCATGATCCCGAACTGCAAGCCGATGGACTACTGGCGCTGGGCGGCGGAGGTCGACGTGGTCGCCAACGACCACTACCTCGACGCCGAGCGGGACGACCCGCACATCGGGCTGGCGATGGCCGCCGACCTGACCCGCTCGGTCGCCGGAGGCCGGCCCTGGATGCTGATCGAGCACTCCACCGGCGCGGTCAACTGGCAGCCGCGCAACCTCGCCAAGCGGCCGGGAGAGATGCGCCGCAACAGCCTCGCCCATGTGGCACGCGGGTCCGATTCGGTGCTGTTCTTCCAGTGGCGCGCCTCGCGCTACGGCGCCGAGAAGTTCCACTCGGCCATGCTCCCCCACGCCGGCACCGACTCCCGGATCTGGCGGGACGTGGTGGAGCTGGGCGCCGACCTGCGCAAGCTGGCGTCCTCCCGCGGCTCGCGGGTGGAGGCCGACGTGGCCATCGCATGGGACTGGGAGTCCTACTGGGCGCTCGAGCTGGAGTGGCGCCCCTCGACCGATCTGCGGTTCCGGGAGCGGATGGAGGCCTTCTACGAGGCGTTGTGGCGCGAGCATGTGACCGTCGACTTCGTCCATCCCTCGGCCGACCTGTCCCCGTACAAGCTGGTCCTACTGCCCAGCTCCTATCTGCTCGGCGAGGCGTCGGCCAAGAGCCTGCACTGCTACGTCGAGGCCGGCGGCCATCTGCTCGTGTCGTACTTCTCCGGCATCGTGGACGAGAACGACACCGTCCACGCCGGCCCATATCCCGGAGCGCTGCGCGAGGTGCTCGGCGTGTCGGTCGAGGAGTTCCACCCGCTGCGCGAGCACGAGACGGTCACCTTCCGCCCGTCGGCGGGGACACCCTCGCCCGATCCGGATGCCCGGCCGCGACCCACCGGCCGTATCTGGTCCGAGCGCGTGCGCCTGACAGGAGCGCGGGCCCTGCACGATTTCGCCGACGGGCCCGACGCGGGACACCCCGCGGTCACCCGGCACGACCTGGGCGCGGGCGCCGCATGGTACGTCGCCACCGCCCTCGACCCGCGCGGCGACGGCGCCGAGCACGCCCCCGGTCTACGCGGGCTCGTCGCCCTGGCTCTCGACCACGCGGGCGTGTCCCGGCCACGCGACCTCCCCGACACCCTGGAGATCGTACGGCGGGGCGACCACATCTTCCTCATCAACCATGCGGACGAGCCGGCGACGGTCGACGGGGTGACCGGCACGGGAGTGCTCGACGGCGCCCACTACGCCGGGTCGGCGACGGTGCCCGCCGGAGGGGTCACCATCATCCGCACATAGGCGCCCTCGCCCCGCGCGAACCCTGACCACGCGCGGTGCCGAGGGAAACCGGGGGCCGTCCACAACTCCTCTCCTGACCGGAGGAACCATGAAGAAGATCTTGGCGGCGCTGCTCTTGTGCGCCGCCGCGGCTCTGCCCACCGGACAGACGGCGCACGCCGCGTCCGCCGGCTCCCTGAGCATGCTGGGCGCCGACGTCTCCACGGCGCAGCGTGCTCTGGACCTGGGCGCCAAGTACTACGACGCGAGCGGCAACCAGAGGGACCCGCTGGACATCCTCCAGAGCATCGGCGTCAACTACGTCCGCCTGCGCGTCTGGAACAATCCGGCCAGTGGGTACAACAACCGGGCCAAGGTGCTGGCGTACGCCAAGACGGTCAAGGCCAAGGGCCTGAAGCTGCTGATCGACTTCCACTACTCCGACACCTGGGCAGACCCCGGCAAACAGACCAAGCCGGCCGCCTGGTCCAGCCACGGCATCGGCCAGTTGCAGACCGACGTCTACAACTACACCTACGACGTATGCTCCAGCCTCAAGGCGCAGGGCACCACCCCCGACAGCGTGCAGATCGGCAACGAGATCAACGTCGGCATGCTGTGGAACGACGGCAAGGTCATCAACAATGACTTCACCAACCTGAGCCTTCTGCTCAAGGCCGGGTACAACGCGACCAAGGCGTGCAACAGCGGCACACAGGTGATCATCCATACCGCCGACGCGGACAGCGACGCCAACGCCCGCTGGTTCTACGACGGCATCAGAGCCAAGGGCGTGTCCTGGGATATCACCGGCCTGTCGTACTACTGCATGTGGCACGGCACGCTGTCCAACCTGTCCAGCGTCATCTCGGACATGCGGTCCCGCTACGGCAAGCCGGTCATCGTTGCCGAAACGGCGTACCCGTTCACCTCCGCCAACGCGGACTCCACCGGCAACTCGGTCACGTCCGGGTGCTCGGGATACGCCCTCACCTGGCAAGGGCAAGGTGCGGAGTTCGCCGCGGTGCAGAACACCGCCCGCGGCGCGGGAGCCATCGGCGTCTTCTACTGGGAGCCCACCTGGTACGCGGTGCCCGGCAACGGCTGGGACCCCGCGAACATCAACGGCAGCGGGGACGGCTGGGACAACATGGCCGTCTTCGACTGGACCGGCCATCTCAACCCGAACGTCAGATGGACCCCCTGAGGCGAATCGGCTCTGTCGCGACCGTCAGCGCGTCAGCACGGCCCCCAGCCGGCGGATCACCTCGGCCTCGCCGGGGTTGACGTCGTCGCTGGATGGCGCGTGTTCGGTGATGGCTGCCCCGATGATGTCGTTCACCTGGGAGACGAGGTCGATCAGTCGCTGCGGCTGCACGCCGTTCGGCTCCGGGTAGCAGGTCGCGCCGAAAGCGGTGGGCTCCAGGACGTCCAGGTCGATGTGTACGTACACGGGGCCGCGTAGACCGTCCAGCACGCGCTCCAGGTCGTCGACGCCGTACCTGCGCAGGCCATTCTTCGCGAGGTACTCGTGCTCGGACACGTCGCCCGCCCGCTCTCCGGCGATGATCACTTGCTGTGGTGCCAGCGGCTGCTCCGGCGTGAGGCCTGCCGGCCCGTCTCCGAGCAGTGCGCGTACCACCATCGCGTGGAAGGCACCCGATGGCAGGGACTGCGGGCTGTAGACGTCCGGGTGTGCGTCGATCCACAGCACCGTCAAAGCGTCCCCATAGCGAGCGTGGGCAGCGGCGATAGTCGGGATGTCGACCGCGCAGTCGCCGCCGATGGTGATCACCCGGTCGTCGATGCCGGCCAGTGCCTTCCGCGTCAGCCGCTGGTTCTCCACGAGCGCGTCGAACGCGCGGATCCCGGCGACCTTTTCCCCACCGGTATCAAGCACCGGCACGGTCACCACGGCGTCGGCCGGAACGAGCTCGGCGGCGCGGCGAGCACCGGCCATCAGCCGCGGCGCCTTGCTCGACGCCGAACCTTGCCATTGTGGTACGCAGAGCACAGTCGTCATGCGGCGACACTACGAGACGCCAGAATTAACGGTCTAGGTCGTTCTCATGCTTTCATCAACGGCGAGCCCACCCATGATCGAAGCCATCGCTGCCTCCATCGCCGGCCTTCGTCCGAGGTGGAACGTAAGACAGTTGCAGGACGGCGGTCAACGCCTGTGCCCAATGCGCGGGTGCATGATCTCCACTGGACCGGACAAAACCGGAGCTCACGTAGCCTTCGGCAGGAGCCGGCTGCGCTGAAACTTTCTGAGAAGTGAAGAAACTTTTAGCTCCGCAACGGTCGATCCTGTGGCCGGTCGGTGTCCACCATGGTGGCGACCATCTCCCTTCCGCTCAGGCGGTCGACATCCGCTGGATGCTGGAGGAGCCGCAGTTCAGACTCTCGGCGTCCCGTGCCCGATCTCCGGCAAGTGCATCCACAAGGCCATGTGGCCCACCTCACCGCCCGACCCTGGGTCGCTTGGCCCTAACGCCAGTCTCGAAATATTTCGGGGAATTCATCTGAATTTCACGAGGTCAAGCCGTGCTTAAACGGTTAATCCGTCTGAAATATTTCGTCATCTGATTGACATGTTTCGGCGAAGTACGCAGAATTGCGCACAGGCCGGCCTCCGCACACATGCCACCTCGACGATCAGTGTTCCAGTGGAGGTACAGACATGATCGACAGCGCCATCCCGCACGGCAGGACCCGCGACCGCCTGTCCGGCGTTCGCAAGGCTCTCATCGCCGGCGTGACCGGCATCCTGGGCGCGACCTTCTTCGTGGGCCTGTCGTCCTCTGCCAGCGCCGCGGACTGTAGCGCCGGCTACGTCGGCCTCACCTACGACGACGGCCCGAACCCGAGCAACACCAACAACCTGCTGAACACCCTCAAGTCGAACGGGCTGCGGGCAACGTTCTTCAACATCGGGCAGAACGCGCAGAACAACCAGGCACTGGTCAGGGCCCAGCAGGACGCCGGCATGTGGATCGGCAACCACAGCTACACCCACCCGCACCTGACCCAGCTGAGCAGCTCGCAGATCCAGTCGGAGCTCCAGCGGACCCAGCAGGCCATCCAGCAGGCCACCGGGACCGCGCCGAAGCTGTTCCGCCCGCCGTACGGGGAGACCAACGGCACTCTCAAGTCGGTCGAGCAGCAGCTCGGCCTCACCGAGATCATCTGGGACGTCGACTCCCAGGACTGGAACGGCGCCAGCACCGCCCAGATCGTGCAGGCGGCGGGCCGGCTGCAGAACGGTCAGGTCATCCTCATGCACGACCAGTACGCGACGACGGTCCAGGCGATCCCGCAGATCACCGCGAACCTGCGCAGCCGCAACCTGTGCGCCGGCATGATCTCCCCCGCCACCGGCAGGGCCGTCGCGCCCACCGACGGCGGCGGTACCCCGCCTCCGTCCAGCCCTCCGCCCGGTGGCGGCGGCAGCTGCACCGCGTCGCTGTCCGCGGGCCAGCAGTGGAGTGACCGGTACAACCTCAACGTCTCGGTCAGCGGATCGAGCAACTGGACCGTGACGATGAACGTGCCGTCCCCGGCCAAGATCATCGCGACCTGGAACATCAGCGCCAGCTACCCCAGCGCCCAGGTGCTGACCGCCAAGCCCAACGGCAACGGCAACAACTGGGGTGTGACCATCCAGACCAACGGCAACTGGACCTGGCCGACGGTCTCCTGCCGGGTCGGCTGATCCCTACCCGGCCTACCCGACACACCGCCCGGCGGACTGGCATGCCGCCCGGCCCAGAACGTGGCGTGGCGATCTCCTGGGGCTCGCCACGCCGCACCGGCCAACCCCCCCGCCGGGTCGTATCACGCTGCCTGATCTCCCGGCCGGCCTTCACAAGGAGGAAGCACGCACATGAACGACGCCCTCGCCCACCCGCAGAGCCGCAGACGCGGCCGCACCAGGCTGCTCATCGGCCGTGCCTGCGCCGTAGCGCTGGCCGCGGCCATAACGATGCTGCCCGGCATCGCCAACGCGGCCATAACCACCAGTCAAACCGGCACCAACAACGGCTACTTCTATTCATTCTGGACCGATGGCGGCGGGTCGTCCTCCATGACCCTGGGATCCGGCGGCAATTACAGCACCTCATGGAGCAACGTCGGGAATTTCGTCGCCGGCAAGGGCTGGAGCACCGGCGGACGTAGGACCGTGAACTACTCAGGCAGCTTCAATCCGTCCGGCAATGCATATCTGGCTCTCTATGGGTGGACGAGAAACCCACTCGTGGAATATTACATCGTCGACAACTGGGGCACTTATCGGCCCACGGGAACGTACAAGGGCACGGTCACCAGCGATGGCGGCACGTACGACATCTACCAGACGACGCGAACCAACGCCCCCTCCATCGAAGGCACTAGAACCTTCAATCAGTACTGGAGCGTCCGGCAGTCGAAGAAGACGGGCGGAACCATAACCACTGGCAACCACTTCGACGCATGGGCCCGTAATGGAATGAATCTGGGCAGTCATGACTACATGATCCTCGCAACAGAGGGATATCAAAGCAGCGGGAACTCCAACATAACGGTGGACAGCTCCGGCGGTGGCGGTGGTGGCGGCGGCGGTGGCGGCGGCGGTGGCGGCGGCAGCTGCACCGCGTCGCTGTCCGCGGGTCAGCAGTGGAGTGACCGGTACAACCTCAACGTCTCGGTCAGCGGTTCGAGCAACTGGACCGTGACGATGAACGTGCCGTCCCCGGCCAAGATCATCGCGACCTGGAACATCAGCGCCAGCTACCCCAGCGCCCAGGTGCTGACCGCCAAGCCGAACGGCAACGGCAACAACTTCGGCGTGACCATCCAGACCAACGGCAACTGGACCTGGCCGACGGTCTCCTGCAGCGCGAGCTGACCCCTAACACCCGAAACACCGCACCTGTGGCGCGACGGCCCACGGCCGCCGCGCCACACTGCTGCCGGCTTCTCGTTCGCTGTCGTTGGCGAACGTCCGGTTTCCGCCCACGCCGCTGACCGTCAGCGTCCATGTCGTGGTGCGGGTCGCGGTCTCACCGTGCCCGTGATGGTGACGGTGTAGGTGCCGTTCGGCGTCGACGCCGAGGTGGAGAGCGTGAGCGCCGAGGAGCCGCCCGAGGTCACCGAGGCCGGGTTGAAGTTCGCCGTGGTGCCGCTCGGCAGCCCGGACGCCGTCGTAAGGTTCACCGTCAGGACGGGTACGACATGGTATGACGCTCCTGACCTCGTCGTGATGGGCGAATCGACTTGTGCGTGACGGTATGGCCACCGAAAGGCGCAGTACATACGTAGTGGCATCCGTACATGTACCGAAAAATCATTCCCGTGCGACCTGGCAGGTCATGGCCGGACGGCCAGCACCCGGAAGCTGATGCCGCGTGTCATCCGGGACACCGACTCGATCTGGAAACCGGCCTGCTCCAGGTACGGCCGGGGATCGCGGGTGAGGTAGTCGGCTTCGAACCGCACGAACACCGGTTCCACCAACCGCATCCCAGCCCGGATGATCGGGTTGCTTGACGGCCCATGCTCGGCAAGCACGAACCGCCCGCCCGGCTTGAGCACGCGGTAGGCCTCGCGCGCCGCGGCCGCTGGGTCCGGGATGGTGCACATCGTGAACGTGGACAGTACGGTGTCCGCGATGCCGTCGGGCAACTCCAGGCGCTGCACATCGCCCTGCCGCAACTCCACCCGCTCGCCGAGCCCGGCCCGCGCCACCCGCCGCCGCGCCAGTTCCAGCATGCGCTCGGACAGTTCGATCCCGACCACCGTGACGCCGGCGTCGTACAGCGGCAGGTTGAGCCCGGTGCCGACCGCGATCTCCACGATATGGCCGCGCGCCTGCCCGACGGCCCACTCCCGGCTACCCGGAAACAGGCGCCGCTCCCAGGCCCGCATCTGGTCGTCATACCGATCCGCGATCCGGTCGAACACCTGGCGCACGTCGGCATCCGTCGTAACACGCATCGAGTGACCTTTCTGGACTCCGTACATCATTTCACCACATGGGGCGGCGAAAGATCGCACGATGCTCCCCCGCCTGCCACTCTGCCACGATCGGGACGCCGGGCTCTGACGAGCGTGATGAGGCGAGCCGTGAAAGGCTGGCCGAAAAGGATCCCGAGGAAGACCAGTGCGAGTCCGCAGATCTGTTGAGCGGCGAGCGTCTCACCGGCGGCCACGGTGCCGAGCAGGACACCGGTCATCGGGTTGAGTAGCCCGATGAGCCCCACCGTCCCAGCGCTCAGGTGCCGCAGTCCCGTGAACCAGGCGGCGAAGGCGAGAGCGGTCGCGACGACCGTGACATAGCCGAAGCCGATCAACGCGGGTCCGTCCAGGGCGGGCGGTGATCCCTCCACCGCGACCGCGACCGGCAACAGGACCAGTCCGCCGGCGATGAGCTGCCAGGAAGTCAGCGAGAAGACATCGACGTCCGCGCTCCACTTCTTGGCGAGCACGTAGCCGAGGGACGACATCGCCATGGCCATGATGGAAGCGAATACACCGGAGGCGTTCACGGTGCTCGCGCCGTCCAGCAGCATGAGACAGACGCCCCCGATGCCGACAGCGGCTCCGGTCATGTGCGTCGTCCGCGGGCGCTCGGAAAGCGCCGCCCAGGCGAACAGCATCATCACGATCGGCGAGGTCGCCATGACCGTCGACGCGATGCTCGTCGGAAGCGTCTGCGCCGCCAGATAGACCAGTGCGAAGAACGCGCTCATGTTCATGGTGCCGAGGACCAGCGATTTCCACCACCATGACCCCTGGGGAAGCCTCCTGTGCACAAGGAGGAGCAGCAGACCCGCCGGCAGCGCCCGGATCGCCGCCCCGTACAGCGGGTATTCGGCCGGCAGGAACCGATGGGTGACGAAATAGGTAGTGCCCCACGCCACGGGTGCGATCGCGGTGACAGGCACCCACCGGAGATTAGCTTCCATGGAAGCTAATATAGCTTCCATGGAAGCTATATTGGAGAGGTGAGTGAGCGCCTCGACCATGTCGCCCGCATCCAGCAGGCCTGGGCCCGTGAACGACCCGACGTGGATGTGCGGCCCCAAGGTGTGATCGGACGGCTGCACCGCGTCGCCGACCACCTCACCGAACAGCTTTGTGTCGTCTACCGGCGCTATGGGCTCGGGGAGGGGGAGTTCGATGTGCTCGCCACCCTCCGACGCGCCGGTGAGCCCTTCGAACGTGCACCCGGAGAGCTCGCCGCGTTCACCATGGTCACCACGGGGGCCATGACCAAACGCATCGACCGGCTCGAACGCGACGGGCTGGTCACGCGCCGTCCCAGCACGAGCGATCGCCGCGCACGTGTCGTCGCACTCACCGATGCCGGCAGGGAGCTGATCGACCAGGCGTTCGGCGAGCACATGCGCAATGAACGCCGGCTCCTCGACCACCTGACGCCGGAAGAGGCGGCGCAACTGGAATCGCTTCTCACCACCTGGCTCGCGTGCTTCGAGACACCGCGCGAGACGGAGAACCGGGCGACGCGGCCATCCGACATGCGGTGACCACCTGGCCGAGCGGCGTCAGGCGCCCGGCCTCAACGTCGATTCGAATGCGCCACGAGCCCGGCGCCGACTCGGCGAGGGGTCACTGCGTCGCGGCGGTTCGCAGGGCGTGGAACTGCTTCAGCAGGGCCTCGTCGCCGGAGACGCGCACGGAGGCGTCGTCGCCGCGGTTCCAGAGCCAGAGCAGGAGCGGGACCGCGTTCCCGCTCACCAGCGCGTCCCCCTCGAACCCGGTGGCCGCGTCCTTCACGTCCACATGGCCGGGCTGGGCGCCCTTGCCGGCGACGGCCGTCAGCGTCCAGGCGTGGTGGCTCGTGGAGATCGAGAGCGGGCGCTCGTCCGGCGCGTCGAGAAGGGTGCCGAAGTCGTCCAGCCAGCTGGTGCTGCCGTAGCCGACGAACAGCTTCAGGACCTCGTCGATGCCGTCGAAGGCGAGATCGTCCGGGACGGGGGACACCGGACGCCCCGCCGCGAGCTCGGCGTCGATGCGGTGGATCACCGTCTCCTGGGCCATGCGGCGGATCCAGAAGCCGACGGTCTGATCGGGTTCGTGCCATGTGGCCGCGTGGTCGGCGGGGGAGTGCGCCGAGAACTGCCCGGTCAGCACGGCGTGGGTCCTGTCGAGCGAGGTCACGGGATCGGGGTCGAGCACGCCGGGCGGCCACTCTTCGGGGAAGGCCCCGAGCCGGATGCACTCGGCCTTGTGCAGGTAGACCTCGGCGACATGCCGCGCGAGCTCTCCGACGGACCAGTCGGGGCAAGATGGCACGCGTGCTGACGGATCGGTGCCGGCGACGGCGGCACGCAGTAGAGCGAAGTCGTCATCGAGACAGCTGAGAAGCCGGGAGAAGTCCATCCGCCTATCGAACCAGTCTTCCCCCGCTCACCTGTAATGAATTTCCTCTCGCCGGACTCGCCGGACTCGCCGGACTCGCCGAAAGCCGGAGCGCCCCGCCAGAGATCTTCTGACGGGACGCTCTCATGCCGATCGGGTCACACGGGGAGCCGCTGGCTCAGCTCCGCCTCCTGCCGCAGGCAGGTGTCGTAGTCCGGCAGCGCGCCGGCGGCCAGCGCCTCGGCCAGGGTCGGGGCCTCGCGGTCCCGGTCCGACACGATCGGTTCCAGCCCGGCGGGCAGCGGAATGGCGAGCTCGTGATCGAACGGCGACACCGCCAGCTCGTTCTCGGCCACGTACTCCACCGACAGCGCGTACGACATCATGCTGTTGGGCTCCAGCGACACGAACATGTGCGCCATGCCGACCGGAATGTAGACCGAACGGAAGTCGCGGTCGTCCAGGATCACCGAGTCCCACCGGCCGAAGGTCGGCGAGCCGACGCGGATGTCCGCCACGATGTCGAGGACACGTCCGCGCGGGCAGTACACGAACTTCGCGCAGCCCGGTGGCGTGCGGCAGTAGTGCAGGCCACGCACCACGCCGGGCCGCGAGACACTGCAGCTGATCTGGGACACCGACGGTGGCCGGTGCCCCACCGCGGCGACGAACGCCGACTCCTCCATCAGCGAGACGAACAGACCGCGATGGTCCGGGTACTGGCGCGGGGTGAACGCGACGGCGCCGCCGACCAGATTGTGCGGGGTCATGGTGTCCGCCCTCTCCTGGATGAGCCGGTCAGACGATGTGGACGTCGGGCACGTAGAGGATCCATCGCCCGCCCGCTTCCCGGAAGGCCTGCTCCTTGGCCATGATCTCCTCCGCGTGGTTCCACGCGAACAGCAGGGCGTAGTCCGGGTACGGGTTGGCGAACGCCTCGGCCGGCAGCACCGGGATGTGCGTTCCGGGGGTCAGCCGGTCCTGCTTGGCCGGTGTCGTGTCGCACACGAAGGAGACCAGGTCGCTGCCGATGCCGCAGTAGTTCGTCACGGTCGCGCTCTTGGCGGTGGCGCCGTAGGCGACCACCCGCTTTCCCTCCGCGCGCAGGCCGGTCAGAGTGGCGGCGAGGTCCTGGCGGATCGCCGCGACCCGGTCCCCGAACCGCTGCAGCGTCGACAGGTCGGTGAGGCCGCTCGCCTCCTCCTCGGCGATGAGCTCGGCGACGGCCGGTGACGGTGTGCGGACCCCGCTGCGGGCCAGCGTGTAGCGCACCTCCCCGCCGTGCACCGTGAGGCGCTCCACGTCCACCAGCTCGAACCCGAACTCCCGCGCCATCGCCTGGACGGACCCCGCGGCGAAGAAGAAGAAGTGCTCGTCGTAGATCTGGTCGAAGGAGTTCTTCCGCACGATGTCGCCCAGGTACGGGTCCTCGAAGACGAACACCCCGTCCGCGTGGAGCAGCGCGTCGACGCCCTTGAAGATCGAGGCGATGTACGGGATGTGGCACAGCGTGTTGGCCGCGAAGATGACGTCGGCCGCCCCGTGCGACTCGCGCACCCCTGCGGCCGTCGACTCCTCGAAGAAGTCGTTCAGCACCTCCACGCCACCGGCACGCGCGATCTCCGCCACGCCGCCGGAGGGCTCGAAGCCAAGCTGCCGCACGCCGGCGTCGCTGACCGTCTTCAGCATGACGCCGTCGTTGCAGCCGATCTCCACCACGAACGGGTCGGCCTGCCGCAGCTCGGTGCGCAGGAACCGCTCGGCCGTGGCACTGAAGTGCTCGCGCATCCTCGACGAACCGGACGAATGGTAGGGATAGTCCTCGTGGAACATCGCCTCCCGGGGCACCTGCTCGACCAGCTGCACCATCCGGCAGGAGACGCACTGGCCGACGCGCAGGCGGAAGAAGAACTCGCCCGGGATGTCCGCGGGGAGCAGGAAGCGATCGGACAGCGGCTGGCGGCCCAGGTCGAGGAATTCCTCCAACCGGGCCCCACAGACCTGGCAGCCGGATACGGTCATGGTGTTCCCTTCAGGCATTGGCGAGCTCCTTCCTTGTCAAAGCGCGGTGATGATCTCGCGGAGCGCGTCGATGACCCGGTCCTGAACCGCGAGCGGGAGCGAGGGGTACATCGGCAACGAGAAGATCTCGCCGGCGAGCTTCTCGGTCACCGGCAGTGACCCGCGCTGGTAGCCCAGGTGCGTGAAGCCGGTCATGGTGTGCACCGGCCACGGATAGCTGATGTTCAGCTGGATGTCGCGCTCTCCCAGCCGGCGCAGGATCTCGTCCCGCGCGGGATGGCGCACCACGTAGACGTAGTACACGTGCTCGTTGCCGGGGGCCGTGCGCGGCAGCACGAGGCCGCCCTCGCCGCACAGGTCGCCGAGCCCGTCGACGTACCGCTCGGCGATGGCGCGCCGGCCGGCGACGTACTGGTCGAGGCGGGTCAGCTTGCGGCGCAGGATCTCCGCCTGCACCTCGTCGAGCCGGCTGTTGTGCCCCGGCGTCTCGACGACGTAGTAGACCTCCTCCATCCCGTAGTAGCGCAGCCGCCGCAACCGGCCGTCGACCTCCGGGTCGCCCGTGATGACGGCGCCGCCGTCCCCGTACGCGCCGAGGACCTTGGTGGGATAGAAGGAGTACGCCGCGGCGTTCCCCATGGTGCCGGCGAGCCGTCCGCCGTGCCGCGCGCCGTGTGCCTGCGCGCAGTCCTCGACGATCACCAGCCCCCGGTCGGCCGCCAGCCGTTCGAGCGGCGCCATGTCGACGCACTGGCCGTACAGGTGCACGGGAAGCAGGGCGCGGGTGCGCTCGGTGATGAGGCCGGCCACCTGGTCGGTGTCCATGAGGAAGTCGTCCTCGCGGACGTCGGCGAAGACCGGGCGGGCGCCGGCGTTGTCGATGGCGACCACGGTCGGGGCGGCGGTGTTGGACACCGTGATCACCTCGTCGCCGGGGCCGACGCCGAGCGCCTGCAGCGCGAGGGTGATCGCGTTCGTCCCGTTGTCGACGCCGACGCAGTGACCCTGACCGTGGTAGGCGGCGAAGTCGCGCTCGAAGGCGCGCAGGCTCTCGCCGAGAACCAGTTGACCTGAGCGGAAGACGGTCTCCACCGCGTCGAGTAGATCAGCGTGCTCCTTCTCGTACTCCGGCAGGTAGTCCCACACCCGTACGGTCACGACGTTCCTCCTCGAAGAAGAGCGGGGCCACTCACCGTCTCAGGCTCGCACCCGGCCGGTGCCCGGGCATCTCCCGGCTTGCGCTTCCGGCCGGGCGGACGGCCGCGGGCCGAACGCCCTGCGCAACCCGTGAGATGCGGGCCTCGTGCGCCATGCGGCACGGTGAATGATGACGGCCCGCCGGTCGTCGTGGGCTTACCCGTCCCGGAGGTACGGGCCGGAAAGGGGAGGACCTTGTCTCAGAAGTACGGCGCGAGCGGGCTGTGGACGTACAACACCACCGCGAACGTCACGCGGGAGGCGGTACGGGATCTTCGTGACTTCAAGTCCAACGATGTGAACTTCAAGTTGGCACTGTGGAACCCCAGTACCAACGGCGTGCGGTACCTCAAGGCATTGGTCTACACGCTCGCCGGCGGACTGGACGCCGAGAACCGGCAGCGGCTGCGCAACATCGCCCACCGCGACGTGGGCGACCCGTTCTCCGTCACCTACGACGGTGAGACGGTGTGCCTCGACTACATTCAGGCGGTGTACGAGCTGGGGTTCATCACGCGGACGCTGGACCTCGACGGCCGCTCGGTGCTGGAGATCGGCGCCGGCTACGGGCGCACCTGCCACGCGATGCTGTCCAACCACGACGTCGCCTCGTACCACATCGTCGATCTCGAGAACACCCTTGAGCTGTCCTCGGCGTACCTGGCGGAGGTCCTCACCCCGGAGCAGTTCGAGAAGGTCACGTTCACACCGGTGTCGGACGTGGACGACACCGTCGCGGGCCGGCACTTCGACCTCGGCCTGAACATCGACTCGTTCGCGGAGATGGAGCCGGACACGGTGGTCGACTACCTCCGGCTGATCGCCGGCAACTGCGACCACCTCTACGTCAACAACCCGGTCGGCAAGTATCTCGACAAGACGCTGGACGACCACGTGCAGGGCGACGAGGTGGTGGCGCTGGCGCTGCGCACCGGCCTGCTCCGCGACGTCATCGACATCCACGACAACCGCGCCGTGGCCGCCGAGGTGCCGAAGTTCCTGGACGCGTACCGGCCGGGACCGGCATGGAGCTGTGTGGCCGACGGTCCCGCCGTGCCGTGGAGCTACTACTGGCAGGCGCTCTACCGGGCGGATTCCGCGGCGGTGTAGCCGAAGTCGACCCAGCCCCGGGCCGGTCGCGCCACTGGTGACCGTGCTCGGGGCATCTTGGCGTTCATGGGCTCGGCCGTGGTGCGCCTGCTCGCCGCCCGGCGCCTGTGAACGACACACCGCCCGGGCCGCGCCGATGCGCTGCCGGGCGGTGCGGTATGCCGGGCCGGCCGCTCAGCGTGCGGCGGGCGCGCTCACGCGGTAGCTCATGTAGTCGTTGTCACGGTCGATGCCGAGCGCCTGGCCGCTGAGGAAGTCCACCGCGTCGACGTAGGTGTACGGCTGCATGAACCACCCGGCGCGCACGTCGCGGTAGAGGCGCGACAGCGGGTGCGCCGCCCCGTAGCCCGCGCCGCCGACGACGGTCAGGCAGTCGTTGACCACCGACAGCGCCAGCCGGTTCACCGCCAGCTTCGCGCACTGGAACGGCACCATCATCCGCCTGCCGCGCTCGTCCAGGTCACCGGTGAGGTCGTCGTTGAGCTCGTCGGCATTGGCGAGCGCCGCCGCGGCCGAGGCCTGAAGCGTGTAGAGGTTGGACTCGATGTCGGAGACCAGGCCCCGCACGGCCGCGGGCGGCGCGGCTGGCCGGCGCGCGGCCGCACCGATCGCGATGTCACGGGCGGCGCGGGCGACGCCGGCGTAGATGCCGAGCATGGTGATGGAGCTGACGGTCTGCCCGGCCAGCGCACGGTCGCTGTGCGCGCCGACCACTCCCCGGTGAAGCACGTCCTCCGCGGGGACCCGGCAGCCGTCCAGGACGATGCCGTACGTGCCCGACGCCCGCATGCCGAGGCCGTCCCACTCGGGCAGGACCGTCAGCCCGGGTGCGGAGCGGTCGAGCACCGCGGCGGCCAGTGTGACCGGCTCGCCGTCGACGACCTTCTGGGTGTGCACCACGAAGTGGGTGGCGAGCGGCGCGAGGCTCACGAGCGTCTTGCGGCCGGACAGCAGCCAGCCGCCGCGCCCGTCGGGCGTCACCCGGGTCACCGCCGTGTGGTGGTCCTTCACGGCGCCGCAGATCACGAACCGTTCGGACGCCATGCCCCGCAGCAGCCGCTCCGCCAGCGCGCGCACCGGCGCCGAGCCGTGCTGCCAGTCGTAGGCGAGGGTCAGGCCGCGGCTGAACTGCACGTGCAGGGCGAGCGCGGTGGAGGCGTCGGCCTCGGCGACGGCGGCCAGCACCGTGGCGACGTCGGACAGGCACGAGACGCCCATGCCGCCGAGCTCCTCGGGGACGGTCCCCGC
Source organism: Sphaerisporangium viridialbum (assembly GCF_049674955.1). Taxonomy (GTDB): domain Bacteria; phylum Actinomycetota; class Actinomycetes; order Streptosporangiales; family Streptosporangiaceae; genus Sphaerisporangium; species Sphaerisporangium viridialbum. The sequence goes on from NZ_CP187232.1 coordinate 2,455,539, forward strand.
CATGACGCCGTTGTCGAGGAACCGCTCAAAGGTCTCCACCGGGAACTCGCCGGAACGGTCGAGGGCGGCGGCGCCGTCCCGGATCCGGGCGACATCCTGCTCTACCAGGGCCAGCAAGGCTCGGCCGTTCGACGTGACGGGCGTACCGAACCGTCCGGCAGGCACACGAGTGGCGCTCCGAGTCGACATGGACACTCCGGGAGGTCTGGCGGGCGATGACGACCTTCGAGGTCAGCGAACCGCCGGGATGGCGGCTCGAAATCGACCGTAACACCGCAGAAGCGCTGTTGGACGGGTGCAGGTGGAGAGTGCGCAACGCCGAAGAAACGTGGCCACGAGGCGGACCGATGAACGCAAGCCGGAAGGTGCGCCGCCGTCGGCAGGGGGGTCACGATCGACCCAAGCGATCGATCCGGAGGAACGTATGCGTGTCCCGTTCGTGACGGCGCCCTTCCGGTCCCCCCTCTACGTCCGGGTGCCGCCGACCCGGACGACGCGCGCCTCGGGACCCCGCTCCGGGTGCCCTTGGACACCCGTCTTCACCGAGAGGTGGTGCCGTAGATGACGGTACAGACGCTGCTGGCAGCGCGCGAGGACCTGGCCCTTCCCGGCCGGTTGGCGCGTTCGATCGCGGTCCGTGACGCCGGCGCCCAGATGCGGACCGCGGACTTCGACGCCTGGCTCAGGGACCGCGCCCGGGCACATCCCTTCATAGTGGAGCGAATCCCCCTCGCGGACCTGGAAGGCTGGTCATTCGACCCGCACACCGGCGATCTCCGGCACCACAGCGGGCGGTTCTTCAGCGTCGACGGACTGGATGTGACGGTCGGCGAACCCGGCGCTCCGCCGATCGCCTCCTGGCAGCAACCCATCATCGTCCAGCCCGAGGTTGGCATCCTCGGCATCCTGTGCCGGGAGATCGACGGCGTCCTGCACCTGCTGATGCAGGCGAAGATGGAGCCGGGCAATCCCGGCCTGCTCCAGCTGTCACCGACCGTCCAGGCGACGCACAGCAACTACTCCCGCGTGCACAAGGGCGCCGCCGTCCGCTACCTGGAGTACTTCCTCGAGCCCGGACGCGGGCGGGTGCTCGCCGACGTCCTGCAGTCCGAGCACGGCTCGTGGTTCCTGCAAAAGCGGAACCGCAACATGGTCATCGAGGTGGACGAGGACGTCCCTCTCGCCGAGGACTTCTGCTGGCTCACGCTCGGCCAGATCGGCGAGCTGCTCAAGCGCGACAACGTGGTCAACATGGACTCGCGCACGGTCATCGCCTGCATCCCGGCCGCCGACGCGGAGAGCGGCGCCTGGCACTCGGACACGGACCTGCTGTCCTGGTTCAACGCGCAGCGGTCCCGGTATCGGCTCACCTCCCGCCGCATGCCGCTCGCCCAGGTCTCCGACTGGGGACGCGACGAGTACTCGATCCACCATGTCCATGGGCGCTACTTCAAGGTGGTCGCCATGGCGGTCGGCGCGTCGAACCGCGAGGTCGCCGGCTGGACGCAGCCCCTGTTCGAACCGGTGCGCCCGGGCCTGACGGCGTTCGTGATGCGCCGCTTCGGCGGGGTGCCGCACCTGCTGGCCCATGCCCGTATCGAGGGCGGCTTCCTCGACACGGTCGAGCTCGGGCCGACGGTCCAGTGCACTCCCGAGTACTACACGGATCTGCCACCCGAGCGGCGCCCCGCGTACCTGGACCTCGTGATGCGGGCCGGGCCCGCGGACATCCTCTATGACGCCGTGCACGCCGAAGAGGGCGGCCGGTTCCTCAACGCCGTCAACCGGTACCTCGTCGTGGAGGCCGGCGAGCACACCGCGCCGACCACGCCGCCGCGTGGCTTCCGGTGGGTCACCACGCCGCAGCTCACCTCCCTGGTGCGGCACGGCCACTACGTCAACGTCCAGGCCCGCACGCTGCTCGCCGCCATCACCACCCGGGCGGTCGCGCTCTGATCCGCGCAGTCGAGGCAGTGCGCCGCCGTCCGGTCATCGAGCCGGCGGCGGCGTTGCCGTATCCGCCTGTACCGGGGCGCGTACGGCAGGCCCCTTCTAGTTGACTCAGCGGTGACCTCGGAGTTCGAGGTCACCGCTGATTCGTTCAACGACCGGGGCGACGGTCCGCAGGACCGCCGATCAGCCGATGCTCTGGGCGAAGTGGAAGAACCGGTGCGGGTCGTACTTGCGCTTGATCTGGACCAGCCGGGGATAGTTCTCCGCGTAGTAGGCCTGGCGCCAGTCCGGCAGCGCCGGGTCCATGTAGTTCTGGTAGCTCTCGCGCAGCGAATCACGGTCGAGCACCCGGAAGCCGTCGGCGAGCCATTCCTCGCAGGCCGCCGCGTCCTCGGCGGTGTAGTCCGGGTTGGTCAGCGACACGGTGTAACCGGTGAGCATCTTGGTGGTCCTGTGGACGTACGCGGTGTCCGTCCTGGCCGGCCCGTTGGCCGCGCCGCCCAAGGTCTCGAAGTAGAGCATGCGGAACTGCCCGGTGCGTCCAGACTCGGTGAACGTCTCCAGCAGCCGGTCGACGTTCGGCGTGGGCACCGGCCCGCCGAACATGCGGTTGCGGGTGCGGTAGAAGTTGTCACGGGGCATCTGCGCCTCGGGGGAGTACCCGACGCGGTGGCACTGGTCGGTCGACAGCTCCCCGCAGCCGTAGAACTCCATGATGGCGTCGTACACCGGCTTCTCCGCGACCATCCGGTGGACGGGGCTCACGCCCACCATTCCCACCAGCGTGTCGAGGTGACGGTCGAGCTCCTCCACGCCGCGGTACCAGGCGCCGTAGATGAACAGCTGCGGCGGGCCCGTCCCCGCGTCCGGGTTCATCGCGATCAGGTAAGCGGCGAGGTCGTCGGGCGACCCGATCGCCCACGGCTGCCACTGCTCGATGAGCTGCTTGGCGGCCTCCCACGGCCAGGCCACCATGTAGTTCACCATGGTGCTGACGTGCACCGGCTTGAGCTCGTAACTGGTGACGACACCGTAGTTGCCGCCGCCGTTGCCGCGCAGCGCCCAGAACAGGTCAGGGTGCTCCTCGGCCGAGGCGCGCACGACGTGCCCGTTCGCCAGTACGACGGTGGCCCCGACCATCCGATCGCTCGCCAGCCCGAACTTGCGGGTCTGCCACCCGACGCCACCGCCCTGGACGAAGCCACCGACGCACACGGTGGGGCAGGTGCCGCCCGCCAGCACCAGCCCGTGCGGTGTCAGCGTGTTGAGGACGTCGACCTGCTGGGCGCCCGCGCCGACGACGACGTTCGGCCCCTTGATCCGTACGTGGTTCAGCCGGGAGACGTCCAGGACCACGCCCTCCGTGGTCGAGTACCCGCCGAAACTGTGCCCGCCACTGCGAGGGACGGTGTGCAGCGACTTGTCCTGCGCGAAGGCGATGACGGCCTGCACGTCCTGCTCGGTCGTGCAGTAGGCGACGGCCCGCGGATTGATCGCGTCGAACTGGCCGATCGCCAGCTCCCGTGCGTGCGCGTAACGAGGATCCGACGGCAGGATCAGGTCACCGCGCAGATGGCGGCGCAGCGAATCCCAGTCGACCGCGCGGCCGCGGGTGCCGGTGCCGTCCGCGTGGCCGACGGATCCAGAGGTGAATGTATTGGACATGACCGCTGCTCCGATACCGAGACCGAGTTGCAGAAACGTACGACGACTTTCCGAGCTCATCTCAGAAGTCTTTGAGATCGGGTATCGCCATGCATCTTCTGGTGTGCTGACTTAACGCCTATGCCTGTTCAGCCACCGGCCCTCGGCGCGATGACGCCGGCCGTACCTCCGTATTCCCGGCGATTCATTTCCGCTGGACGCGCGGCATTCCCGCGATGGCCGGGCACCGCAATCCAGAAGACGCGCCGCGACGGCGCCCGACGCCATACTGGGTGCCGAGCGTCGACTCGATTAAACGGCACCCAGACGGTACGAAAGCCGGCCGGAAACCACCCACCGACGCGACGACCGTCCGCAGTGCGCCCCGCGTCTCGGGAGTTCGTCCAGGGGCCCCGCCGGCCGGCCGCCGTCAGGGCGCGTCACCGGGCACAGCCTCTACCGCTCATCATCTAGGTGGAAGGACTCCGATGCGGATTCTCTTCGTAACCAACCCCTTCAAGTCACACCTGTTCGTGCAGGTGCCGCTGGCGTGGGCGCTCCGTGCCGCAGGGCATGAGGTGTGCGTCGCCGGCCCGCCGGACATGGCCGACGACATCGCGAACACCGGACTGCCCGGCGTATCGGTCGGCGAGATGCTTCTGCTCGAAGAGAAGATGGCGCAGGCGGGGCCGGTCGAGGAGTCGGCGGAGCCCGTCGACAGCAGGGGCCAGGCCACCGGAAAGTCGGTACAGACCGATTTCGGGTGGGGCGATCCGTACGTCGAACTCGCGGATTTCGCCGGGGGCGTGCACGCGGTGTTCTTCCCGGACTCCACGGTCGACGACCTGGTCGACTTCGCTCGTAGCTGGCGTCCCGACCTGGTGATCACGGACCCGACCGCCTTCCCCGGCGCGGTGGCGGCCAAGGCCGTCGGCGCGGCGCACGCCCGGATGCTGTTCGGCGTCGACAGGGCGGTGCAACTGCGTTCGGCCTGCCTGGCCCAGCCGGACTCCGCCGGTGACCCGCTGCGGGACTGGCTGCAGCCGACCATGGAGCGGTTCGGCTTCGAGTTCGACGAGTCGACGGTCTCGGGGGACTGGACCATCTCTCCCATGCCGCCGTGGATCTGGCGGCCGGAGGGCGTGCACTACCTCCCGATGCGCAATGTGCCGTTCAACGGTCCCTCCCCGACACCGAGGTGGGTGTACGAGCAGCCGACCCGCAGGCGCATCTGCGTGACGATGGGCCTCTCGCACCGAGACGCCAACGTCGTCGGTGTCGCGGCCTCGGCCCGTGATCTTCTCGACGCGATGGCCGACCTCGACGTCGAGGTGATCGCCACCCTCAATGCCCAGCAGCTCGAGTCGGTGACGGCCCTGCCGGACAATGTCCGTGCCGTCGACTTCGTCCCGCTGAACGCGCTGCTGCCCACGTGTTCGGCGATCGTCCACAGCGGCGGGGCCGGGAGCTTCGCGTCGGCGCTCGAACACGGCGTCCCGCAGATCATCGTGCCCAACGGCTACAAGGTCGAGAACTGGTGGGGTCCGGTGGCCATGGCGAACGGCCTGGAGGGCCGCGGCGCCGGGGTGTACGCGGCCAATGCCGACAGGCTGACCGCCGACGGGCTGCGGGACAGCCTCAAGCTGGTCCTGGAGGACCCGTCGTTCGCGGCGAACGCCGCTCAGGTGCGCACCGAGGTGAGAGCGATGCCGAGCCCGAGCGATCTCGTGCCGGCCCTGGAGAGGCTGACGGCCGAGTACCGCACGTCGCGTCCTTGATCTCGGCAGCCGGCCTACGGCGCCGAACTCCCCGCACCAGACCTACGCACCACCGTGTGGATCGACAGACCCGATTGATTCAGCAGATCAACGAACAACTCGACAGGTTCCGCTAATGGCACAGGCTGCCCCGGTGCGTACGCAACATTGAGTCTGAGAGGAAGGGCCTCGCAATGCACCCCGCTGTTCATGACTATGACTCGACGAAATTTGACTTCGTTTCGATCTTGAGTGGGATCTACGACGTCGACGACCTGGCAAAGCTCCGTGCCGACGTGCCCATCGACGTGCTGACGGTGGAGACCGACCAGGCCACCGACTTTCACGCCAAGTTCTATGACGCGTTTGAGCCGAGCATCCGAACCCTTTACCGGGAATTCATCGCATCCATTGTTCCCGATGTCCTGAAGACCGACGAGTTCTGCTTCCAGCGCGTTCCGACCTTCCGGATCCACCTCCCGGGAAACGTCGCGGTCGGCGAGTTCCACACCGACGGCGACTACAACCACGGCGACGGCGAGATCAACTTCTGGGTCCCCTTCACCCCGGCCTGGGGTTCTAACTCGGTCTGGATCGAGGACGAACTGGGTTCCGCGAAGTACGAGCCGGTGACGTTGAACCCCGGGCAGGCCCTGGTCTTCGACGCGGTCAACTGGAGCCACGGGAATGTCGTCAACGAGACGGGCCACACCAGGGTCAGCTTCGATTTCCGGTGCATTCCGCTGAAGAACTACACCGCCTCCACGCTGAAGTCCGTCGACGCCGGTCTCGGTCTGTGGATCGGCGAATACTTCGACGTACTCTAGGCGAGGAGTCGCTCTGATCGGCGATAGCCGGACCAAAGCATATGAAGCGGTCGTGTTGGTAGGCGCGCAAGGCGGTCTTGCCGGCACCGGGCGAGGCCGAGGCCTCGACGGGCGCGCCATGCGGGTGAGTGGAGCCGTGCCCGGACAGGGGCTCGGCTCGTTGCCGCCTGTTCGGTACGCCGGAACGCGGCCGCCGGCACTCGTGATCCCGATGCCGCGGTCCAGCCGAAGTGGCCGAGTCGTCCGTGACCGCCGCCGAGCCGCCGGCGGGCGTCACCCACGACCGTCCGGGCCGCGCACGCCTTGCGCCGGGCCGCGCACGCCTTGCGCCGGGCCGCGTGCATCTTGCGCCGGGCCGCGTGCACCTTGCGCCGGGCCGCGTGCGCCTTGCGCCGGGCCGTGCGTGTCTTGCGCCTGCCGCCGGGTCGATCACCGGTCGGGCCGTCCCGTGCCGAAGGTTCGTCCGGACGAACCGACCACTGACCTACGAATCGAAGAACGGACCGGATGATGAAGGGAATCGTTCTCGCTGGCGGCAACGGTACACGGCTGTTCCCGCTGACTTTGGCGACGTCCAAGCAACTGCTTGCCATCTACAACAAGCCGATGGTCTACTACCCGCTCTCCGTGCTGATGCTGGCCGGGATCCGGGAGATATTGATCATTTCCACTCCCTCCGCCATCCCGGTCATGCAGAGCCTGCTCGGCGACGGCTCCAAGCTCGGCCTGGACCTGTCCTACGCGGTGCAGAACGAGCCGCGCGGCATCGCCGAGGCCTTCCTGATCGGCGCCGACCACATCGGCGGCGACAGCTCGGCGCTGATCCTCGGCGACAACCTCTTCCACGGTGCCGGGTTCCCGGAGTTGCTGCGCCGCTCCCGGGAGTCGCTCGACGGCTGCATCATGTTCGGCTACCCCGTGTCCGACCCGGAGCGCTACGGAATCGGCGAGGTCGACTCCAAGGGCAACCTGGTCTCCATCGAGGAGAAGCCGCTGCGCCCGCGCTCCAACAACGCCATCACGGGCCTGTACTTCTACGACAATGAAGTTGTCGACATCGCCCGAGATCTCGCCCCCTCGCCCCGCGGCGAACTGGAGATCACCGACGTCAACCTCGAATACCTCAAGCAGGGCCGCGCGGGACTGACCCGGCTGAGTCGTGGCTACACCTGGCTCGACTGCGGCACCCACGATTCCCTGCTGGCCGCCAGCCAGTACGTGCAGGCCATCGAGAAACGCCAGGGCGAGCGGGTGGCCTGCCTGGAGGAGATAGCCCTGCGGATGGGCTTCATCGACGCCGAGGCCTGCTATCGGCTCGGCGCCGGAATGCGGCAGTCCGACTACGGCCGGCACCTCACGGAGATCGCCTATGCGCTGGACTGAGCCGTCCGGCGCTTAGCGGGTCGCCGTCAGTCGTCACCCGTCGGGCTCGATCGGCGCGGCTGCGGGCCGGGGGACAGTCCGGTACCGCCGCCATCGGCCTCGTGATCCGGCGGCGGAAGACCTGGTGGCGGGCGGCGCATATGCTCGGACCCATCGCGTCTGACCAGCGGGTGCCACGGTGTGTGCCGGGCGGGACCGATCGGCAAGCGGTCGCCCGGGGGCTACGCGGAGTCGGCGATGGTTCGACGGGTCGCCGGCGGCGTCGTGGAGAAATCTTCGGGGGCGTGTCGATACGGCCGGGTCCCATTCGTCGTCATCTTGTACGGCGACCCGTCGCCCGAAGACAACAGAACACACAGGAGTCTGACCATGAAATACATGATGCTGATCTACAGTGCCGCGACGAACGACGCGGCAGCCGCGGGCAGCTTCGAGGACTGGGTGACCTACGACAAGTCGGTGAAGGAAGCGGGCATCTGGGTCGCCGGAGACTCGCTGGCGGACCTCACCACCGCCACGACGGTCCGGGTCGGCCCGGCGGGTGATCGGACCGTCACGGACGGGCCGTTCGCCGAGACCCGCGAGATCCTCGGCGGCTTCTACGTCATCGACGTGCCGGACCTCGACGTCGCGCTCGACTGGGCAGCCCGTTGCCCCGGAGCGCGCGGCGGCGGCTCGGTCGTGGTGCGGCCGATCGCCGAGTTCGACGTCTGAGAGCGATGAACGACTGGGCCGCCCAGTTCGAGGTCTGAGGCGATGGACGAGCGGGCCGCCGGTGCGGGGACGCACGCCGGGTCCTCCGTGGACTCGTCCGTGGAGTCGATGTTCCGTGAGGAGCGTGGCCGGCTGCTCGCCTCCCTCGTCCGCCGCTTCGGCGACCTCGACCTGGCCGAGGAGGTCGCCTCCGAGGCCATCGAGGCGGCGCTGGTGCACTGGCCGGTCGAGGGCGTTCCGGCCAGGCCGGGGGCCTGGCTGCTGACGACGGCGCGGCGCAAGGCCGTCGACCGGCTGCGGCGGGACCAGGCGTACGCCGCCCGGCTCGCCATCCTGCAGGTGGAGGCGGACCGGGCCGCCCCGGCCCCACCCGCGGACGCGAACAGCGATCTGCCCGACGAGCGGCTGCAACTGTTCTTCACGTGCGCCCACCCGGCTCTTCCCGCCGACGATCGCACGGCACTGACCCTGCGTTGCCTTGCCGGCCTGACGACGCCGGAGGTGGCGCGGGCGTTCCTCGTCCCGTCCGCGACGATGGCCCAGCGCATCGTACGGGCGAAGAAGAAGATCCGCGAGGCTCGCATCCCGTTCCGCGTACCGGGTGCCGACGAGCTGCCGGAGCGCCTGCCGGGAGTGCTCCAGGTCATCTATTCAATCTTCACCGAGGGGTACGCGGCCAGCTCGGGCCCGGACCTGCAGCGCCTCGACCTCGCCGAGGAGGCCATCCGGCTGGCACGGATCCTGCGCCGGTTGCTGCCCGCCGAGCGGGAGGTCGCCGGGCTGCTCGCGCTGATGCTGCTGACCCACGCGCGACGCGACGCCCGTACCGGTGCGGATGGCGAGCTCGTGCTGCTCGATGACCAGGACCGCGGCCGCTGGGACCGCACGATGATCGAGGAGGGGGGCGACCTGGTGCTCGTCGCGCTGACCGGCGGCCCGCCCGGCCTGTACGGGGTTCAGGCCGCGATCGCCGCTCTGCACGACGAGGCCGCGGACGTCGCGTCCACCGACTGGCCGCAGATCGTCGCGCTCTACGACGTGCTGCTCGCCATCGCGCCATCCCCGGTCGTCGCGCTGAACCGGGCGGCGGCGATGGCGATGCGGGACGGGCCGGAGGCGGGCCTGGCGCTGCTCGACGAACTGGCCGGCGAGCCGCGGCTCCGCGGTCACCACCCCTACCCGGCGGCCCGGGCGGAACTGCTGCGCCGGCTCGGACGGCTCCCGGAGGCCGCGGCGGCCTACCGGGAGGCGCTCGACCTGGTCGGCACGGAACCGGAAAGGGCGCACCTGCGGCGCAGGCTGGACGCGGTCGAGGGCTCGGACGGCACGGCCGGCAAGTGACGCCGGGTTCACCACCTGACCAAGGGCCGTGAGGTCGGGTGAGTACCTACCGGCTTCCACGGGAATGCTGGACGGGCTGGAGGCCGCCTACCGATTTCGACGGCTCGTTGATGTTCACAATTGTTCGGGACTATGGCGTCTTTGACGAGATACTGCCGCAGCTACCGGTTGGTATTGTCGCGTTGTGACAGGATCTGTCGTGTTGTCGCGGTCGGCGTGGACGCTCTGGCGTGCCGTTGTGGCGGGCAACGATGACAACCCCGAGTCGTCAGGATCCCCACGATGCTGAAAGCCGGTCCGTCCCAGGAAGAGATTCGCCAGCACAATCTCGGCACTCTGCTCCGGCACGTGCACCTGGGCGGCGCGGTCTCCCGTGCGGCGCTGGCCGACCGGATGGGTCTGAACCGCAGCACGATCAGAGCGCTCACCGCTGAGCTCACCTCCGCGGGCCTGGTCCGCGAGGAGCTCCCCAAGGAGACCGGCAAGGCGGGCCGGCCGTCGCTGGTGGTCCGGCCGGAGACCGACCGGGTGTACGTACTGGCCTTCGACATCCGCGTGGACCGGCTGGTCGCCGCCAGGGTCGGTCTGGGCGGAGTGATCTTGGACCGCAGGGAGGCGGTCCGCCCGCGCGCCGGGGTCGACCTCGACGACGTGGTGGGGGTGCTCGCCGGGTTCGCCCGCGAGATGCACCGCAATGCGCGTACGGACTCGGTGTGCGCCGGAGTCGGCGCGGCGTACTGCGGCATGATCAGGCCCGGTGACGGCATGGTGCGTTTCGGGCCGAACATGGGCTGGGTGGACCAGGCCTTCGGTGCCGAGCTCGGCGTCAGGCTGGGGCTCGGGCTGCCGGTCCTGGTAGGGAACGAGGCCCACCTGGGCGCGCTCGCCGAGCATGAACGCGGGGTCGGCATCGGCTTTCAGAACCTCATCTACCTGCACGGGGATGTCGGCGTGGGCGGCGGGATCATCGTCGGCGGCAAGCTGCTGGACGGCGACGGCGGGTACGGCTGCGAGGTCGGGCACATGATGGTGAACCCGTACAACGGGCGGCCGTGCGGGTGCGGCTCGCGAGGCTGCCTGGAGGCCGAGGTCGGCGAGCAGGCCCTGCTCGACGCCGCGGGCCGGTCCTCCGTCGAGCCGGCCGGTCGCGAGGGCGTACGGGCCGTCGTGGCCGCCGCCGACCGCGGCGACGCGGTGGCCAGGGATGCGCTGCGCCGCATCGGCGACTGGCTCGGCATCGGGGTGGCGAACCTCATCAACCTCTTCAACCCGGGCATGGTGATCTTCGGTGGGATGCTCCGTGAGGTCTACCCGGGCTCGGCGGCCCAGGTCCACAGCCGGGTGGAGGCCAACGTGCTGGTGATCTCACGGGAGAAGGTCCAGCTCCGTACCTCGGCCCTCGGCGACGACGCCACCCTGATCGGCGCCGCCGAACTCGCCTTCTCCAAACTACTGACCAGCCCCCTGGAAGTACTCGCCCACATGACGACACACCAGACCGCACACCGC